>NZ_JBWBWK010000002.1:0-772273 GCF_056174625.1 Mesorhizobium oxytropidicola
GCCATGTCGTCCTGCAGGAATGGAACAGCGACAACGAAAGGGCTTGGCCCGGATCGGTCACGCGGGGATCTCACGCCCTTTGCCTCTCTGCAAAGACCCCCTCGGCGCTAAGCCGGGCCTGCCGGAATCTAGCCGTGTTCCTGCGGCGCAACCGCGATATCAATCTCGGTGACGTCGCCCACACGCTAAGGGTGGCGAGATGCGAATTCGATCATCGAACAGTCGTTGTGGCGCGCAACCTGGACATGGCCATCGCGAAGTTAGAAGAAGAGGGGGATCGTGCGGCGGATCGGACCATTTCCTCACCGTCGATCGGGTTCATGGTGCCGGGCTGCGGAGTGCAGCACACGCGAATGTTCAAGGATCTGTTTGATCACGTGCCGGACTTTCGCAATGCTTTCCTGGCCTGTGCGACCACTAGTCGCCCTGTTCTGGATCGCGACCTGGAGACGGTCATGTTTGGGGAAGACGACGGATACGCGACCGCTTCCTTCGAAGAAATCAGTGTCATGATTTTCTCCGTGCAATACGCCATGGCGCGTTTGCTAGAACTGTGTGGAATGCGTCCCGATTATCTGGTCGGACACAGCATGAGCGAATACGTCGTTGCCACCCTAGCGGGCATACTGAAACTTGAAGATGCTATTCGGCTGACGGTGGTTCGTAGCCGCGCGATGGCGAACCTTGGTATCGACGGTGCTATGCTTGCGGCCAGATGCGGCCCCGACGAGGCTGAGCGTATCCTCATGGAAGACGCTTGGCATGACCGAGCTGAAGCTGGCGAGATCAGCGTTGGTGCAGTGAACTCAAATACCGATGTCGTGTTCACCGGCAAGCGAGAACTTATCCAAAAGCTTCAGGGGAGGCTCGAACAGCTACAGATCCCCAACGAAGTCATTAATACAGCTGGCGTCCCCAGTCATTCTCCGCTGATGAAACCAGCGGCTGAGATCATCGATGCGCAGGTTCGCATCGTTGAAAAGCGGTTGCCGGATGTGGCCATTGCTCTGAATTCAGGATCCCTGCATGGGGTGAAAGTGCCCTTACCGGAGAGCCACTGGAGTGGGCAAGCAACTGGGGCTATCCGATTCGATCGCTCTATCCAGACCGTGGTCGCGGCTGGTGCAACCGCACTCATTGACCTTGGCCCTTCGAGCAATCTGGCGCGTTTCGCACATGGGGTGACCAACCCAAAGGATCGCAAAACCAGCATCCCATCGATTGTCCCAGCCGCGCGCGACGAGAACGACGACGGATCCACTGACCGCCATGTCCTTCTGGAATGCCTTGGGGCACTTTCGGCCGCGGGTGTTGCGGTGGATTGGAAGCGGGCCAGTGATCAATTGGAACCGTTCGGTACTCGCCGACGCCTTCCCCTCCCAACGTACTCGTTTGACGGTCACCGTTGTTGGCCGGACGATCAGCCTGCGGGCCCGACGCTTCCGCGGCAGCCTGCGGAGCGAGAACGGCACAGGGCGGAAGTGTTCACCTATGCGCAGACCTGGACAGAGAAAATGCTTCCCCGCGCGGTTCCCGGTGGCGGAAGCACAAAGGCGCTACGTTGGTTGGTGCTCGCGGATCGGCCCTTTGGTGAGGCGGAGCGCACGGGAGACGTGCTGGCAAACAGCATCACACGGCAGTTGGAGGATGCGGGTCATGTAGTTGTCCGCGTTTGCCGACGAGCCAAACCCTCAAATTCGCCCCTGAAAACCAAGGGGTCCACAATCTTCATTGATCCCACCCGAGAGGGCCTGAAGGCGCTCTTCGATGCCGAGATTGCCTCGGCGCGTCCCGCTGACCGCATTGTCTGCCTCTGGCACCTGAGCGGCACAGCGGAGGCGTGCGGGGATCCGGGCACGGCGCAGACCCATCTTTTGCGGAGCTATGATGCCATACTCGATTTGGCGCGAGTTCTTTCCACTCTGGCGCTCCAGACTCCGGTCGACCTCTGGATCGTTGGGGACCGGATCGTTCAGGTAGGTGAGGAACCTGTAGATCCCGAAAAAGCGTGCGTCTTAGGTCCCGCCATCGTGCTACCGCAGGAAAACCCAATGGTCGATTGCCGGGTTGTTGATCTGAATATCGACGACCCGAACATAGGGTATCAGCTAGGGGCTGAAATCGGGCGTGACGTGCCTGGTCGCGAAGCGATAGTCGCGCTCCGCGAAAACCGACGGTGGGTGCCGCATTTTTCCGAGGTGGCCCTCGCTTCACAGGTTTCCAGACGGGAAACCCTGCGACCAAAGGGCGTATATCTGATCACCGGAGCTCTCGGGCAGATCGGCCTGTCCTTGACGGAACATCTCGTAAGCCTTGGGGCCACGGTTGTCGCGATTACTCGCCTTGCCGTACCCGACCATTTGAGTTCAGGGCGCGTGGATCTCGATGAGGATGACTGGACACGCCGACTGGCCGCGCTTGACGACGCAAAAGGTCAGGTGATTCTTCGTCAGGCCGACGTAGCCGATTTGGACAGCCTGTCGGGCGCGCTCGACACAACGGTTCGGGAATTCGGGCGGATCGACGGGATCTTTCACGCCGCGGGACTGCCCGATGTGAAGTTCCTTTCAGAGATGAAGGACACGACATCCGCCAGTGAGGTCGCCTCCAAACTCGTGGGGACACGCAATCTTTACGGTGCGATCCAGCGGATACAGTCCACTCACGCGCAATCACCTGAGTTCGTGTTCCTTTTCTCGTCCCTTGCGTCCATCCTCGGCGGACCAGCGATGGCCGCCCACGCAGCCGCCAACAGGTTCATAGACGCCTTTGCACGCCAGGTGCAGGGCAAACTCGGTGTCCGGTGGATCAATTCCAACTGGGATGACTGGGATTACTCCTACGATGAGCAGGTGACTGCCGCGTACCGGACATGTCAGGCGAACGATTTGGCGCTCAGTTCCGACGAGGGGATCGACGTCATCAAGCGCATACTGGCAACCGTTGACAACGGCCAGGTTATTGTTGCGACGCGACTCTTTCCTCCACGCGTGAGGCAATGGGTCGACCAGGTCCGGACAATCACGCCCGACGAACAGCCAGACGAAGAGAAAAGATCTCCGCCCGAAGAAGTCGAAACGAGCAAGGACAACATGTTGGGGCACGGCGATCCGAGGAGCCTGTTCCTTGATGAAGTCAAGACTCTTCTCGGCGCCAAGGAAATAGGATTGGACGACAACTTCTTCGATGTTGGTGGAGACAGCCTTCTCGCCGCAGAACTTCAGGCTCATTTGAAGAAAAGCGACCGCTGGCGGTCGCCGCAATTGGATGAGATAATTGAGGCGGCGACGTTCGGCGACCTGTATGAGCGAATATGCCGACGCAACCACCACCCGGCGCAATAACCACAGCGGAAAGATCGGGAGCATCATACGTGGCGATGCTTGAACGTGGTTGGCGATCTCTTGAGTTGGATTGAAAGAAGCGTTTGAAGCAGACCGACACGATGAGAGTGTGGTCGAACGGTACCTTAAGCACGGGGCGGGGAAAATGCATCCAGCGGGGCGACCGGGCGGCGCTGAAGCGGCTGCTGACGGTGCTGCGCGACGCGGGCAGGCTGCACCTACGTCGCTGCCGCCGTTCGTCCCGGAGGACCAGGTATTTGCCGGGCCAGCGACTATCTGCGACAGGAACGCGGGCTGGTGTGAAATTCCCATCCGCTCAAGGGGGGCCAATAGGTGGATATTATAAGGTTTGATCAACCGAACATCCTCGTCGGCATTCGTCCGATAGAACACGTCGACGAAGCCGCCTTGTTCGCTTCCGAAGTTGCTGCGCTGGGGCGGGCTGTTGCCAAAGTCCGCCGCCAAAGCGGTGCGGCAAGAATTATCGCCCGAACACTCCTAGGTAAACTAGGATTTCCACCGATGCCTATCTTAAAGACGCAATCGGGTGTTCCGACCTGGCCAGCCGGCATTGTTGGCTCTTTGGCCCATCACGATACAGTAGCAGCCTCCGCTATTGCAGAGAAGGAAGCCATCGGGGCGCTGGGTATCGACATTGAACCTAATGAACCTCTTCCGGATGGCTTGATTGACTTGATTGCAACTTCCAGAGAGCAAGGCATGTACGACTTACGTCTGCTCCAGCGGCGAGACCTGTTCGTTCTGAAGGAGGCCGTCTATAAGGCCTATTTCCCACTATGCAACGAAATCCTTGAGTTTCAGGACGTCGAGATTGACATCAACTCCAACACGGGATACGTGAAAAAGACCAATTGTACTTTTTCCATTGAGCTCTACAACTCTAAAAACATTATTGGCTTGGCCTATCAAAAGGGATCTGGTCAAAGATAAGTTGGGGATCATTTTAGTAAAGCCCGCCGCTGGCGCAAGATTCTAAGTCTCGCATTTCTATAGTGGCCGCGCATTACCACTTTTGAGACGCTGGCGCATGATCCGCCACAGCTGAAAGAACTGGAAAATTTCGCCCCAGTATCTGGTCTTTGCTCTTAGAGACGAACTTCACCGAAGCTCGCCAGAGCGTATCTCCATACCCCAAGTTTCTCCAAACTGGGAACACGCGAACAAAAAAGGCCCCGATCGCCCGCGAACCATCACACGCTGATTTATCGCGGCTTGCTGGCGGACCGAGGCAAATGCCAAAGGGGATTTTCGGACCTGTCCTTCGAAATGAGGCGAGGGGTGGTTGTGGTCTGCAAAACTGCGGTCGGGTGATTGAGAAAGAGCCAACAGTTTGGGCACATTCTTGAAGATAGCCCCCTGGCTCATGATCATCTCGCGCGAATCTGTAGGAGCCCGTCGGCGGCCAGCACGTTCTGGACCGGCGCGGCCAGGCCATCCATCCCTTTGCGCATGTCGCACGGCTGCGTCGCCAGTTAGACGCGCACCCCAGAGCCGGCGCAATCATGCCGCCGCCTTCGTAGCAGCCCTAGCACCCGCCGCAGCGCCGCCTCGCTGACCTCGTCCGCGCACGCGCACGCCGCCGGTCAAGACGATCTCAATCACACCGCGCCGCTCCATCTCGGCCGCCGCGGTGGGGCCGCAACCGGCGCACCGCTAGTGACCTCGATCAGGATCATTTCCAGCGGCGAAGCCGCCAACGCCGACGCACGCATCTGCCGGCGCCACGTGAACAACAGGTTCGCATTGATGTCGTGCCGCCGCGCCACCAACGACACCGACGCTCCAGGCTCATAGCTCGACAACCAGCGTTCGGTCTCCTCTCGGACTAACTGCGTGGGGTCCGGGGGCTTGAGCTGAAGTCCCGCGAGGGCATTCTCCTGGGCAGCCGACGGTCTCTGGATGGTTCCGCCGTCATCATCCCGGCCAAGCGGCGCACCTCTTGCGATTTATGAAGGATGATTTGCACCAGGATTCGCTCGCTCCAACCTACCAATCGGGAGAAGTCGATTATGACGGCCATATTCCGGCGCGGCGATCGACATTTGCGGGGAGTTCTGAAATCGGCGAAAGCCGGTTCGGCCTGCTCGGCCGCTTCGACTGGGTATTGCGGCACCCTCCATTGCGCCTTGAGTTCGCAGAAGCCAAGGATTGGTGATCTACACAAACGTTCGGTCCTCCACCGCCGGGCGCATGGGGAACATGGTCGCCCGGTATGCATCGACGTAGAGAACGTGCCGAGCACGTCCATGGCGCACGTCAACGTGAAGCACGGCAGCACCTGCTTCGAGACAATTAGCCGGGCGGCAGTTCGACCGGGCGTTAACGGGAATACCGATGATCGGCTTTGGTTCGGGTTCCACAGTTAGGCACGCCTGTCATCCGACAATTGTCGCGTGTCTGACAGGGCGAAGATCCGCCAACCGGTGATTCAATGAAGGTTCCTTCTCTGGCACGTTTCATGCTTCGTGGTTTACGATCGCATTAAGAAAGGGGTCGTCTCATGATCTTCTTCATCGAAAAGGTTGTCCCCGCCTTAGAGATCGCACCTTTTCGAGCTGAGCGGACGAGAGAACTCAGACATCATGGCCCGAGCAAGGAACTGCGCCAGCGCACTGGCGACCACGGTCATTGAAGACGGGTAGGGAGTTTGCCAAATGCAGGCTGCAGCGCGGCACCGCCCCCCACCACAGGCCGAACCTGTTTAGCGAAAATGGGGTCGAGCTTTGCCCTCAAAAAATGGCTTGAGATTATGACTGACATAGAGAAGAGAACCGCCGTGATAACAGGCGCGGCCGGAGGGTATCGGGCAAGCGATCTCCAGGCAGTTCGTCGCGAACGGCTATCGTGTCGTTGCGGGCGACGCCGACCAGGCTGGCCTCCTGGACAGGATCGAGGCCGAGCTCAACCGAACCGGGCAGACCGTCTGGAGCAGGGCCGGCGACCTCAGGAACAAGGCCTATTGCGAGGAGCTGATCGCCTACTCCATCCGGGCCACGGGACGACTGGACGTGCTCGTCAACAACGCCGGCATCATCACCCGCCGAAACATCCTCGAGACGACCGACGAGCATTGGGAGTGAACGTTCGACATCCCGTTCCTGCTGACCAAGGCGGCAATGCCACACCTCCGGAAGTGGGGCGGGGAAGCATCGTCAACATCGGTTCGATCGAAGGGCTGGCGTCCAATCCCGGGCATCCCGCCTATTCCGCTTCGAAAGCGGGCATCCACGGCTTCACGGCGGCGGTCGCCGTGAGCCATGGGCATGAGGGTATCCGCTGCAATGCCATTGCGCCGGGCTGGATCAACTTTGATCTCAGCGAGGTTTATATCGACAGCATGGCCGACAGCGCCCGCGTCCGCAAGGAACTGCTCGCGATGCATCCGGTCGGGCGCGCCTGGGCGAGCCAAGGGACGTCGGAAATCTTGCGGTCTGGCTGGCCTCGGACGAGAGCGCTTTCGTGACCGGTCAGGTCTCCGTCACGGACGGTGGCCGCACCAAGAAGCTGCCGCTGCCGATCTCCTGAAAATGAAAATATCGGCAATCTACCCATGCCCTAGGAGCTGAAGCTGCGTGTCGTCCATGACCTCAGTCGAAAATGGGCGGCTACGCCATCTGAAATTTGCACCTCAGGTAGGAAACCGGCTGGAGGGCTATGCCAAAAATTATTGATGTTGAGCTGACCCGGCTTCGTATCGCTAAGGCAGCGGGTAAGGCGATAGCGGGGAAGGGCATTTCCGCAGTTACGATGATCGATATCGCCAACGCCGCTGGCGTAACGACGGGAATGATTACCCATTACTACGAAGGCAAGGCGGACATTATCGCAGCTGCCTTGCGCATCCCTTTTCTTAACATGGAACGCAAGATCGCACATCTGCTGGAACAAGGGGAAACAGATCTTGCCACCCTTCTTGACGCGGCGATACCAGCGTCTAAATCTCATGTCGAGGATAGTGTAATCTGGGTGAATTTCTGGGGAGTTATTGCCACCGATCCTGAATTTCGTAAGCTAAACGCCTCGCTGCATCGCGAGGGAAAGAAAGTTTATGACCGAGTCATCCGGGCGGCTTGGCCGGAGAGTGAAGAGTGGTCAACGGACGTCTTCGAGACCGCGCTGCGGTCGATTGTTACATTCCTCTTCGGGCTGAACGCCGGCGGGGTGACAAATCGTGCCGTCTGGACAACTTCCGTCCTGCGCTCACAATTGGAGCTACATTTGCGCATGGTTCGCTATTGGGCACGACAACAGACGCTTATCGTTTGCGATAATGAGAATTAGAAAATCCGGAATTGTGCTATCGAAGCTTCAAGCCTGACAGAGTAATTGCTGTGGGAGTTCGCAAAAATGTAAACTGCGCAATGTGTTGGGGAGGGATTTGCTAAGCGCGGTCGGGCCCCTGACAGCGTGCAGGGACATATGGCTGCTAGGTCTACGGAGTCGCTGACCTCGCACCAGATCTCCCCGTACGACAGAGGACGAGAACTGCAAGGGGCCTAGGGTGAACATTCGAACTCAGCTATGACCGTAAGCCAAAGGACCATCCTGAAATCCTCAGCTGCGGTTGGTGCGGTCGCCATCACCCTCTCACGCCGCTGGCAGGACTCTTGCTGTTCCAGGCGCTCATCCGGCCCAGATATCCTTTCAGTGCAGTCAGAAAGCCCCTGTCCTCAGCCCGCGACGAATTTAGGTCCACACGCGCAGTCGCTCTTCGTCGCCCACCGCGTAGGTCACCTTATCGGACCCTGCCGGTGAAGCCGTGTAGAGGCGGCAGCGCACGGGAAACCTGAGCGTTCGACGGCGATAATATGCACGAATACTCCGCCCCCTCGACCGGTTTCGTCGACGAGAGGGCGAATGCGTGATATCGGCGAGTTCCGCCTTTGGTCGCCGCTAATCGTTGCGGGGCAGCGCCGGCTTTGCACTGGCTCCCGCTTAGCTCCCGCTGCGGCCGCGCCGTGCGAAGACCACGACACTCAGACGATCACAGCAGTTCGCGCCTTTGCCAATCGCGCATAACGAAATGTTTATATATTATGTGAGTGCCGCGCATTGCCCAAAGTCGCATGGAACAAGAGGGGCGTTTGCATTGTCAACATGTTCAGTCTGCATGCGGTTGGCTATGAAGGCATGGGCTTCACGACAGGACTGCCGCAAATCGGTTTCAACAAGATGTTGCCCGAAGCGATCACGTGCAGCCGCAAGATTGGCATACATCATCTGTCGGGATTGCCGACGTGGAGCAGGCTTGTCCGGTTTTGGCGGCTGACCGATCTTTGAGAGCACGAATCATGCTTTCGGCCGGGAGACCGGCACGGCCGATACCCGTGCAAAATCTCCGCACGGCCGCTGCTCTCGCTTCGAGAGGCGGACCAGCTTCTCATGCTGCGATACAGGGATTGAAAACGAGTCGGATGTGCTCATGCCACAATGTCATCGTGTTAGATGAGCTAATCATGTTAGATGTAAATCGTTTGCAACATCATATTGCAATATAACACGATATTCACCGATCGAATTAAATAAACAAGTTGTGAATGAAAAGATACCTTAACGTTTTTATGTGAGGTTTTATCAGTACATCGTGTTTCATCCGTTGACTTCCGGCAAGGAGATATTACAACTGCCCATTAAATGCGGGAAGGACTCACAATGTTAGGCTTGCTCCAAGATCCGACACAAGTCAACGGCTTCGGCCAAAGCCTCCCCTGAGAGGAAGCCAAGACGAATGAACCTGTTACGCGCGCCCTGAGAGGGTGGCGCAGGAGACACCCAATTCGAGGGCACCATGGCCAAGGTAGCAATTGTGACAGGATCGGCAACGGGCATGGGTGCGACTTGCGCCATCGAGCTCGCGGCGCGTGGCTGGAACGTCACGATCAACTATAGTCGAAGCAAGAAGGAAGCCGACGAGACTTATGCCAAAGTCAAAGCGCAAGGTGTTGAAGCCCTCGTCGTGCAGGCCGACGTGGGACAGGATGCCGATTGCCGCAAACTGGCCGCCGAGACCCTGAGCGAATGGGGGCGCATCGACGGCCTTATTAACAACGCTGCCACCACACAATTCCAAAAAGTCGGCGACCTTGAAGGCGTCACACCGGAGGATTTCGACCGCATATTTCGCGTGAACACCACAGGCGCTTTCATGATGGGCCGTGCTGTGTTTCCGGCCATGAGAAAACAATGGGAGGAATGCAAAGAACGCGGCGCGATCGTGAATGTGTCCACCAATGGCACCTTTATCGGCAACGGCAGCTCACTGCCCTATATCCTGTCTAAGGGCGCCCTAAATACTCTTACCCTGATGCTGGCACGCTGGCTCAGCCCCGCCGTCCGGGTGAATGCCATTTCCCCCGGCCTTATCCAGACCCGTTGGATGCTGAATGGCGTCGGCGAAGTTGAATACAACAAGATGAAAGAAGACGAGGAACAGCGAACGCCTCTACGCCAGGCAGGCACCCCGGAACAGATGTCCGAGGCTGCGCTGTTCTTCCTGACGGAAGCGTCAAACATTACCGGTCAGAACATTGTTGTCGATGCCGGCAGCCATCTTGGACTGCTGCCGAAGCCTTGCAGCTAAACTTAGACCGGCATGCGCGCGAAAGGGACTCCCAACCCGGACTCATATGTTAAAGAGGTAAATATTGACCCGCAGTAGAGAGGCGATTGCCGTCCTCCGGCGAACCGGGGCGTCGCGCAGGGCCGGTCGGGCTCACCGTCTTCTGCGATAGAGACTCGCGTTTCGCTCGCTGGCGGATCGAGCGCTCTCCATCACATAAAGTCATTGGACGCATTACATTTTTATGCGGTTCCCAACGTTTACAAACGTGCTAGCGAAATGCAGGGCGAGAGCCCGTCCATGCTCGAGCTTCGTTGCAAGGCTTGGCAAAGCGCTTGGCTGTCCAGTGAAAGCGAGTCGCTGACTATGTCTCGCATTGACTCAGCAACTAGAAGAACAAGAGGAGAACCGCAATGAGCAAATGGGGTAAAAAATCGAGCCCGCCTATCACCGCTAGCCGAAGGGAAATCCTCAAATCCGCCGCCGCCTTCGGCGCTCTGGCTGTTACGTCGTCGAGCGGAATTCTTCCAGCCTTCGCTCAAGATCCCGCCCCCAATAAGGGCGGCCACTTCAAAATTGGGATTGGAGCAGGTTCGCCTTCCGATTCCCTCGATCCTGCAACTTACTGGAACTCCCACATACAACTGTTCGCCAAAACCCTGCATGGCTATCTAACACAGATAGACGCCGACGGAAGTCTTAGCGGTGAGCTCGCCGAATCCTGGGATGTGTCGAAAGATGCCAAGACGTGGAGCTTCAAGCTGCGGAAAGGTGTCGAGTTCCACAATGGCAAGAGCTTGGAAGTCGAAGATGTCATTGCTTCTATTAATCACCATCGTGGGGAGCAATCCAAGTCAACAGGGAAATCCCTCGTTGAGGCGATCGACGAAATCCGTGCGGACGGCAAAGGGACGGTGGTCTTTGTCTTGAAAGAAGGGAACGCGGACTTTGCGTACCTTCTTGAAGACTTCCACTTGGCCATTATGCCGGTGAAGGATGGAAAGGCCGACGTCTCCGGAGTTGGGGCCGGAGGCTATGTGCTCGATCAAATCGACTATGGCGTCAAGGGCACGGGCAAACGCTTCGCCAACTATTGGAAATCGGATGCGGCCTGGTTTGATTCCTTCGAGGCTCTTGCCGTCCATGATGTCACAGCGCGCACAAATGCGTTGACGACAGGCCAGATCCACGCGATGGACCGATGCGACCTGAAAACGGTCCATCTATTGGAGAGGAATAAAGGTCTGGAGATTACATCTCTCGCCGGAACCCAATTCTACTCCATGGTCATGCTATGTGATGCCGCCCCGTTCGACAACCCAGACGTGCGACTTGCTCTCAAATACGCGATCAATCGGCAGCAGCTGCTAGACACCTTGCTTCACGGACACGGGAAACTTGGCAACGATAATCCGATCGGGCCTACCTATCGCTATTTCGCCAAGGATCTGCCACAACGCGAATTTGATCCAGAGAAGGCGAGGTTCCATCTGAAGAAGGCTGGCCTTTCGGAGTTGAAAGTCAGTTTGTCTGCCGCAGATGCGGCTTTTGTAGGCGCAGTCGACGCTGCAGTGCTTTACCAGCAGGACGCAGCCAAAGCCGGCATCAGTATCGATGTAGTCCGCGAGGCGAATGATGGCTATTGGGACACTGTTAACCTGAAGAAGCCGTTTTCCGCGAGCTACTGGCTAGGCCGGCCTACCGCCGATTGGATATTCTCCATAGGTTATGCCGCTGATGCCGCGTGGAACAACACTCGTTGGAAGAACGCCCGTTTCAATGAACTGCTGCTGGCTGCGCGGTCCGAGCTTGATGACCAGAAGCGGCAACAGATGTACATAGAAATGCAAAGCATTTGCAGAGACGATGGTGGTGAAGTTATCCCGGTCTTCGCGAATAACGTCAATGCGCTGTCGAAGAACATCGGCCACAAGAAGATCGCGCCCAACTGGGATTTGGACGGTTTCCGTTGCGTAGAGCGCTGGTGGTTCGCCTGATGCGTGACTTGATGCAGCGTTGAAATGGCTTCGATCTCTAAGATTATCGGTCAGCGCGTCGCTTTGGGCGTGCTGACCTTATGGATTGTTTCTCTGGTGGTATTCGCCGGAGTGCAATTTCTGCCCGGTGATATCGCTACCGAAATGCTCGGGCGGGCAGCAACCCCCGAGACAGTCGCGGCATTCCGCAAAAGTCTCGGCCTGGACTTACCCCTTTATCTGCGGTACCTCCATTGGCTGGGTGACGTACTCCGAGGAGATTTGGGAACGGCGCTCTCCAACGGCCGAGATATCGGCGAACTGATCCGACCAAGGCTATTCAACACTCTGTTTCTGGCGCTAACCGCCGCGACGTTGGCGGTGCCTCTAGCGCTGCTAGCCGGCCTCCTTGCGGCGCTCCATCGCAACACATTCTTTGATCGCATGATCAATGTGCTTACGCTCACCTCAATTTCGTTTCCTGAATTTTTTATCGCCTATATCCTCATCATAGTCTTAGCGGCGAACGCTGGCATTTTCCCAAGTCTCTCCGATGTTGATTCTGCGGCCGGTCTTGCCGGCCGGCTGAATGCTGTCGCCCTTCCTGCACTTACGCTTACGCTTGCGGTACTGGCTCATATGACGAGAATGACCAGAACATCGATTGTCAATCTTCTTGCAAATCAATATATTGAGACAGCGCGGCTCAAAGGTTTGTCAGAATGGCGGGTGCTTGTTCGACATGCGTTGCCGAACGCTTGGGCGCCGATCGTCAACATTATCGTATTGAATTTGGCATATCTAATCACGGGCGTAGTGGTCGTCGAGGTTGTCTTCGTCTATCCGGGCCTTGGGCAACTCATTGTCGACTCGGTACAGAAAGAGACATTCCCGTCGTGCAGGCCTGCAGTCTGATTTTCGCGGCAACTTACATCCTGCTCAATCTCACGGCCGACGTCGTGTCGATCATAAGCAATCCGCGCCTTATGCATCCAAAATGATGGTCGGTCCCTATGAACAGCCGATGAGCGAAACAGATGGTAATCATTGACCCGCGAGCAATTCTTATTTCAAGAGCCAGGAAGTTTGCCTCGGCGCCGCTAAGCGCAAAATTCGGGATGGTAGTCATCGCGATATACATACTTACGGCCCTGTTGGCCCCGCATATGACTCCTTACGGTGAAGCCGAGATTATTGGCACGCAATTCGAACCGTGGAGTTCCAAGTTTTGGCTCGGCACCGACAACCTTGGGCGGGATATGTTAACACGACTGGTATTCGGTGCTCGAAACACAATCGGCATCGCGTTTCTAACGACCTGTTTCGCGTTTTCTATTGGCGCCACCGCGGGCTTGGCAGCTGCCACCATGGCCGGATGGCCGGACCAAATCTTGTCACGCCTCGTGGATGTTCTGATGTCCATACCACAGCTGATCTTTGCGCTGCTGCTGCTCTCTATTTTCGGCACCTCCGTTACCGCGATGGTGCTCGTCATTGCTGTCCTGGACTCGACGCGCGTGTTTCGGCTCACCCGGGCCGTAGCGATCAACGTCGCGGTTTTGGACTATGTCGAAGCAGCAAGGCTCCGCGGTGAAGGATCCACCTGGATCATGACACGCGAGATACTGCCAAACATAGCGCCTACCCTTATCGCCGAGTTCGGCCTCCGGTTTTGCTTCGTGTTCCTGCTAATTAGCGCTTTGTCATTCCTCGGACTTGGGATGCAGCCGCCTATAGCCGATTGGGGTTCGATGGTCCGTGATACCGCGGGATTGATTTCTTATGGTGACATCACTCCGCTTCTTCCAGCCGGTGCGATTGCTCTACTGGCGGTGGCAGTGAATTTAGTTGTGGACTGGTTCCTCCACTCAGCAAGTGGGCTCAAAGAGGAATGAGGTCACTCGCTAGGCGTTGGCCTAGTCTCCCGGGTGAGCTCAAGCGCGACGCCGCTGCCTCGGTTCAGTCGTTTGATGTGATTGTGCGACGAATGTCGCATTCAGTGTGGTGCCGGGCCCTTCGTAGCGCCCACAATTAATAGCCGGCGACGGGCATCAACAAAGCGGACCCTGCAAATGTCAAATGGACTCTCAGTGTCGGACAAGCCGGGTAACGTGACGCTCTCCACGGCCGCGCAAGCCAGCCGGCCTGGAGAGCCCGACACGTTGCTCAACATACGCAACCTCCGGATCGAGGCGACGGTCTACCCACCGGGCGAGAGCCCAAAGAATATGGTTCTCGTCCACGACGTTTCGCTAACGCTGAAACGGGGCAAGGTTTTGGGACTGATTGGCGAATCGGGCGCTGGCAAGTCCACCATAGGTTTGGCCAGCATGGGTTATGGTCGCGGCGGGGTCAAAATAACTGGCGGCGAGGTCATCCTTAACGACCGTGACATTCTGAAGGTCGGCGCAAGTAGCATGCGCAAACTCCGGGGCCGCGAGATCTGCTATGTTGCGCAGTCGGCGGCCGCCGCATTCAATCCCGCCCACCGGCTAATGGACCAGGTGGTGGAGGCGGCACTTCTTCACGGCGTGGTAACGCGGACCGAGGCCGCGAAGCGGGCGATTGCTCTGTTCAAGAAGCTGGGCCTCCCTGATCCCGAGAACATTGGCAAACGTTTCCCCCATCAGGTCTCAGGCGGTCAATTGCAGCGCGTCATGACGGCCATGGCGCTTTGCTCGGAGCCTGACCTCATTGTCTTCGACGAGCCAACCACAGCGCTCGACGTCACCACCCAAATTGACGTGCTGGCGGCGATCCGGGACGCCATCCGTGAGACGGGCGTTGCGGCACTCTACATTACCCACGACTTGGCGGTGGTGGCGCAGGTCGCGGACGAGATAATGGTGCTGCGCCACGGCAAACTCGTAGAGCGGGGAATGACGCAGCAGATCATCAACCAACCGCACGAGCAATACACGCGAGCCCTCGTTTCAGTGCATCACATAGATCACGAGGAGAAGGACGGCGGCACTGCGCCTTTGCTGTCAGTCAAAGGCGTGACAGCAGGTTACCGCGACGGAGCAATCAAGGTCTTACGCGATGTTTCCCTGGAACTTCGCACTGGACAGACGCTCGCTGTGGTCGGGGAATCGGGCTCTGGAAAATCGACGCTGGCGCGGGTGATCACTGGGTTGTTGCCGCCTTCGGCAGGCAACATCCAGTTTGACGGGCGTGACCTTCCCCGGAAGTTGGCCGAGCGCTCGAAGGAGGACCTTCGGCAACTTCAGATGATCTATCAGATGGCGGATGTTGCGATGAACCCGCGCCAGACCGTGGCGACGATCATCGGGCGACCGCTCGAATTCTATTCCGGGATCAGCGGCGCCGAGCGTGACCAACGCGTGGCCGAGCTGCTTGACAAAATCGAGATGGGCAGGAGCTTTGCGGACCGATATCCGGCAGAACTGTCGGGTGGCCAAAAGCAGCGTGTTTGTATCGCCCGAGCGCTTGCGGCAAAGCCGAATCTGATCATTTGCGACGAGGTGACTTCGGCCCTCGACCCCTTGGTCGCCAACGGTATCTTGAAGTTGTTGCTGCAATTGCAGAAGGACGAGGGGGTAGCTTACCTCTTCATTACCCACGACCTTGCAACGGTGAAGTCAATTGCCGATTCGATCGCGGTGATGCATCGCGGACGAGTGGTACGCTATGGCCCAAAGGGTCAGGTTCTCGCCCCACCGTTCGATCCCTATACCGATCTTCTCCTGTCATCCGTTCCGGAAATGGAGGTCGGCTGGCTAGATAAGGCAATCGGTTCCCGACGCATGGAGAGCGGCGGGAACTAGCCGCACTCTGTCGCCCTTCGTATGGCACACCGACTTAGATTCAGGCAAATATGTAGTCGCTGCCAGTCCTAGTGCAAGCACTATTAGGAGTTCCCTGTGACCCCACTTAAACACCGCCTGTAAGAATATGTTATTATATCAGCACGTTAGGCGCGCGCCGGCGCGTGTTACCACTACATTTTGGGGATGATCTCAGGCGAGTTGTTCGTCGAGGTTGTGTGGCAGAGCGATGCCAGCTGCCTTGAAGACGTTGCCCACTTGGCCCGTAACGTGGGTTCTGGTGGTGACGATGCGACCATCCTTTTCGATGGTGGCTTCCTGGAGGCGATCGAGATCGCGTAGGAGCGGCTGCCATTCGGGCGTCAGGCCTTTGGCCCGGCAGAGGCGGCGCAGTTCCTTGCTGAGTACGAGCCCCAGGAACGAGCAGAACACATGCCCGCGGATGGCGGCATCGGATTGGTGGAAGATCGGCCGGGTATTGAAGGTTGCCTTGGCGGCGCGGAACAGGCTCTCGACCTCGAGCAAATCGCGATACCGCAGCACGGCCTGGAGCGGGGTCACCTTCGCGTTGGTCCGCACCACGGTGATGCCGTCGTACCGGGCTTCCTCGGCAAGCTTGCCGACATCGATCTTGAAGTTCTTGCCGCTGGCCTTGAGGTAACGCCGGTAGGCCGAGTTGCCGACCAGTGCCTTGTCGCCCTTCTTGAGCTGCGCCTCGAGGCCGGCGATGATCGCCTGGCGGTCGGCCTTGTCCTTCTCGGCCTCGGCGTCATTGCGGCTGACGATGTAGCGGTCTTTACCGACCTTGACCTCTTTGACCCACAACTGAGTTTCACCGCGCTGGCGCTCGAGAACGAGCGGAACCATCGGTGCCGCGTCATTGAGCACGACGTTGTGGATCACGCTGCTCGAGCGTTCGCGGGCCCCCCGAATGTATTCCATGCCCAGCTTTTCGAGCGCGGCGATGGTATCGGCGCTGATCATGCCGCGATCGGCGACAACGCAGGCGCGTGTGACGCCGAAGCGCGTTCGCAGCCGATCGACCACCGGCAACAGGACGGTCACGTCAGCGGTGTTGCCGGGCACCATCTCGGTGCAGATCGGCCGGCCCTCGGCATCAACGACCAGCGCCAGGATCATTTGCGCCAGATCGGGGCGGAAGTCCTTGGAATGCCCGCGCTTGCCCAGCGTCTCGCCGCCCGCGCCGTAGAAGGACAACGAGGTGGTGTCCATGAACACAAGGCTGAGGTCGGTGAACAGGTCCTGCCGGCGCGCGAAGAGCTTTTCCTCGATCGCGTCCTTCACGCAGCGCGCCACCAGCGCGCCTTGCGCCTTTTCGCCGAGTTCCTCGCCCAGCCACGCCATTGCCCGGTAAAAGTGATGGAGCGCCAGACCCTCGGCGCCCTCGATACCATAATCGGCCATCCAGTTCGCGCAGTCGCGGTCCGAGCCCGAGACGAACAGCCGATGCAGCGTGCCAACGAACACCGCCCGTTCCACCGCAAAGCCGAACTGGCGCCCTTCCAGCACCTCTTCCAGCACCTCTTCCAGCACCTCGCCGATCCCGAGCCGCTCCCACAGCCGCCCGAACAACAGCGGACCGCCGATGCGGCGAGAGGCAATTCGCCCCGCGTCAATGTCGGACAGGATGAGGCTGCGTTCGCCATGGCGCGCAATCGAGGCCGCCAATCTGTCAAGTTCGCCGCTGGCAACCAGCGCATCCTTGCGGCCCAGCGCCTTTATCGTGCGCTGGCGAACGGTTTTGCCGTCGCGGACACTTTCCACGAGGTAGAGATAGCGGTGGCCGCGCGCGACTCTCTCAACGACAAACATGCCAGCGTTGTTAGTGAATAAATGCCATCAAATCCATACAACATACGGCTAGCAGATCAAATGTTGTTACCACACATTTTCGGGCCGAAAACTCAAGGCGAGTGAATTCAATAGCTTAACGGACAGCGTTCGCCATCCGTTCACCTCCAACTGTTCAAGTCGGGCGTGACGAAGCAACAGATCGACGTGATCACGTCGGTTGAGCGGCGCCGGCCTGGTCTCGCGAAAAGAAGGAGCGCCTTATCGCAGCGGGTTTGGAGGCTGACAGTGTTTACGGCGTTGCACGATACAATTGTCGCCTTTCACCCAATACGGCATCGACAATCTTCGGTTAATCGTTGACGAGCGCAGGACTACCGGGACGCTCCGCCCAAAACCCGCCGCAGGACTTTTCCGAGACCGTAGCCAATGCGGCCATGGCCGTAGGATACGCCAAACCGGTTGCGGCGTAAGGCGCCCGCGTAGCCGCCTTCTCGCTTCATAAGAGCGCTTACCGGTTCTGCTTTGAATCAGACACTTCCGAGCTATGGCTGAAACTGGGTGATGACGGTTTGAGAAGGGCGGCGTATCGAGGCGGGTGATGAAGCCTGCCAGAACCTCTCAAGGAGAGCGATACGCCATGAACGAGACTATCAACATTGTTCGCCTTCGTCAGCCCGACGAAATCGATGATCCCCTGACGGATGTGCTTCGCACCGGCGCGCGCAAATTGCTGGCGCAGGCGATCGAGATGGAGGCCGAAGCGTTTCTTGCCGATGCGGGATCTCAAGCTTCCGGACGGACGTGACCGGCTGGTCCGGCACGGTCACGGGCCGGAGCGGAGCATCCAGACGGGGATCGGGGCGGTGCCCGTCAGCCGGGTGAAGGTCCGGGATCGCGGCGCGAACGGTGAAGCGGAGCGCATCCGTTTTTCCTCATCGATCCTGCCGAAATGGGCGCGTCGGACACGAAGTCTGGATGCGCTTCTTCCCGTTCTCTATCTGCGCGGCATTTCGACGGGCGACTTTCAGGAAGCTCTGGCAGCTCTGTTGGGCAAGGAGGCGCCGAACCTCTCACCCTCGGTGATCACGCGACTGACGGCGGAGTGGGGCATCGAATACGATCGTTGGCAAAAGCGCGATCTTTCGGCGCGCCGCTATGTGTATGTGTGGGCGGACGGGGTCTACCTGCAGGCCCGGATGGAAGATCATGCCGAATGCATGCTGGTCCTGATCGGCGCCACGCCCGAGGGCAAGAAAGAGCTGCTCGGCTTCCAGACCGGCATTCGTGAGAGCGCACAGAGCTGGCGCGAGCTGCTGGTCGACGTCAAGCGTCGTGGCCTGCAGATCGCGCCCGATCTTGCCGTCGGCGACGGCGCGCTTGGCTTCTGGAAAGCGCTCGATGAGCTCCTTCCCGGCACCAAGCACCAGCGATGCTGGGTGCACAAGACAGCCAACGTGCTCAACAAGGTGCCGAAATCGGTGCAGGCCGCCATGAAGACGGACTTGCGCGAAATCTTTTCCGCCCCGAACCGAGCCTCAGCCGAGACGGCGATTGCCGTCTTTGTCGAGAAATATGATGCGAAATACGGCAAGGCGGTCGACTGCCTGACCAAAGATCAGAATGCCTTGCTGGCGTTCTACGATTTCCCCGCCGAACATTGGGATCATCTGCGAACGTCCAATCCCATCGAGAGCGTCTTTGCGACCGTTCGCCATCGCACGGTGCGTACCAAGGGCTCACTCTCCTCGAAAACCGCCAGGCTGATGGTCTTCAAGCTGGTCATGGCCGCGGCCAGGACGTGGCGACGACTGAAAGGACAAAATCAGTTGCCTAAACTCATCGCAGGTGCAACGTTCCAGGATGGAATCGAGGTCATTGAACTGAAGCCGCAGAGCGCCGCTTGATCAGCCTCGTCACCCAAATTGCAGCATAGCTCACACTTCCCAGCGACTTGCCCTGGAGACTGAAGACGAAGCTCGCGGAAACCCAGTTGATGTTGGGTTGACGATATTGCATTAGCTCGTCAAAGCAGATGATAGAGCATTCAGGCACGACCACAAACGTGCTAGGAGCTGGCGCTTCGTGGCCGTCCATGGCCTCCGCCGAATGGGCGCGGCTACGACATTTGAAATTTGCTGCTCAGGTAGGAAACCGGCTGGAGGGCTATGCCAAAAATTATTGATGTTGAGCTGACCCGGCTTCGTATCGCTAAGGCAGCAGGTAAGGCGATAGCGGGGAAGGGCATTTCCGCAGTTACGATGATCGATATCGCCAACGCCGCTGGCGTAACGACGGGAATGATTACCCATTACTACGAAGGCAAGGCGGACATTATCGCAGCTGCCTTGCGCATCCCTTTTCTTAACATGGAACGCAAGATCGCACATCTGCTGGAACAAGGGGAAACAGATCTTGCCACCCTTCTTGACGCGGCGATACCAGCGTCTAAATCTCATGTCGAGGATAGTGTAATCTGGGTGAATTTCTGGGGAGTTATTGCCGCCGATCCTGAATTTCATAAGCTCAATGCCACGCTGCATCGCGAGGGAAAGAACATTTATGACCGAGTCATCCGGGCGGCTTGGCCGGAGAGTGAAAAGTGGCCTGCGGACGTCTTCGAGACTGCACTGCGGTCGATTGTTACCTTTTTGTTCGGGCTGAGCGCGGGAGGCGTGACAAATCGTGCCGTCTGGACAACTTCCGTCCTGCGCTCACAATTGGAGCTACATTTGCGCATGGTTCGCTATTGGGCACAACAACAAGCGCTTATGATTTGCGATGATCAGAATAGAGTCAGGAATGTAAAAGGATAGGCAATCAGCACTGGCGCTGAGATGGTTGACAAGCCCCGGATTACCCGCCGCACGACACAGGAAACCTGGATAGGGCCAAAGTCGCAGACCGACCTGGGCTCTGCACCTGTGACCTGACCGGCGACGTTCCGAAGAGAAAGCCTTCCGGCCGCGCTTGCACCACGTCGACCGGATAGCGCCTCTCTTGCCGTCGGGCGCCTAGCATTGACGAACCGCAAAAGGCGGGATGCCACTTGGGATTTCGCCAGTTTGCGATGGTTCGCCTTCGGACAAGGGCGCAAACGTCATCCAGCGATAAAAGGCGCGCGAACTGGAGGGCAGACCGGCCCATTGTCGGTGCGTATTGCGCCACAGCGGGTGCATCTTACAGAACGCTTCAGACCAACCACCTCCTAAGAGATACTGAGCCGTATCCGAGCCGGCGGGTGCGGCGCACGGCTGTGGGCCATTAGCGCCCAGCTGACGGCCAGCTACCAGCGACAGACCTGCAGACCTGCTACAGACGCAACGTGGTCGCGGTGAAGCTCGGCGAAGTGTCATGCACTCTTAAAGTGATTGACCGCTCCCGTACGGCGTGCCTAACCGCCACCCTATTGGCCCCATAGGACGAAGCCCTGCTTCAAGCAGGCTCAACAGGAGGCGGACAGGAAGAAGGTGGGGCTACGATCACGGAGAAATTTGTGGCTTACGCAATCCGGTCAATTTGGGAAGCCCGTTGGAAATAACAAGCATTACGCAAAACGTTTGTCACGCTGATGATTTCTCACTCATCAAGTTGACGCGGTGATCTAGGCCGGTCACTTCCCACGACTGCTCCGCGGCCTGCGCAAGCTGGCCCATTTCAGGGCGCTTCACATTTGCGAAAGTGTCAACAAAAACAGTCGCGTAAGGGGCCTTACTGAGACAACTCCATTTGCCTCCAATGCCCCACCCTCCATTTGGGACTGGCCAAAGAAGCGAAGCCGCGATGGACTTAGCCGAGCTTGACGAGCCGCAATTTAATATATAACGTCCATTCTATCTCCGAGGGAGACTTCCTGCGATTAGACCAACCATGCAATGCGCGTAGAGAGTCAAACTCGTTGTCCTTTCGCAACCAATCACTCACAAAGTTTGGGTTCGCGAACAGAATTCTTGATGTAAAGGGATAGGCTAAATGGATCTGGAGTTAGAGAATAAGCGTGTTCTGGTTACAGCGGGTGCTGCCGGTATTGGAAGGGCGGTGGCAGAACGCTTTTCTGCCGAGGGAGCAAAAGTGCTCGTCTGCGATGTCGACCCCGAGGCTATTCAAAGTGTTCAGCCAAGCACAGGCATAGTTGCAGTCGCCGCTGACGTTTCAAAGTCCGAAGCGGTGGCTAAACTCTTTGAGGAAGTTGATCGCCGCCTGGGCGGACTGGATATCTTGATAAACAACGCTGGCACCTCGGGTCCGTCGAAGCCGGTGGAAGCTGTGAGTGACGAAGAATGGAGAGCCACCCTCGCCGTAAATCTGGATGGCGCGTTTTATTGTGCGAGATCTGCGGCGCCATTAATCAAGGCGGCCGGAGGAGGATCCGTCATAAACATGTCTTCAACCGCCGGCTTCCTGCCGTATTCACTGCGCTCCCCTTACTGCGTCGCTAAATATGGCGTTATCGGACTTACAGACGTGATGGCAATGGAGTTGGGCCAGCACAACATCAATGTGAACGCGATTTGCCCCGGTGCTGTTGATACACCCAGATTGGAACGGGTACAGCTTATGGCTGCGCAATCACGTGGAGTGCCAATCGAGCAAATCAGGCAGGCAGAGCTCAAACTGTTTTCGATGCGAAGGCTGGTGAGTGTCCAAGAAATCGCGAGTATGATTCTGTACCTTTGCAGTCCTCATGGCAGAATTATTTCAGGACAGTCGATCGCGATCGACGGTCAAACAATATCCTCTGAATACTAAGAGAGCAAAAAGTTTCGACCAGCGCGGCTGCGCGGCAAAACGCACCGCCGCTGCTACCTGTGCTCACCTAAGGAGAAAATTGATGCCTCTATCTATGAACCGCGAAGTCTTTATCACATGTGCCTTGACCGGCGCAGCAGATACTGCATCCACTTCACGCCACGTTCCTCGTTCGCCGAAAGAAATTGCAGCCGCTGCCGTCGAGGCTGCAAAGGCGGGAGCCGCAGTCGTGCACATTCATGTTCGTGACCCTGAAACCGGGGCACCGTCTCGAAAGCATGAACTATATAAGGAAGTCACTGACCGCATCCGACAGGCGGATACCGACGTTGTGCTAAACATCACCGCAGGTATGGGCGGTGACATGATTTTCGGCAGTGTCGAACAGCCCTTTCCACTCGACCCCACTACTGATCTTGTCGGTGTATCCGAAAGATTCAGCCACATTCTCGAGTGCGCCCCGGAGATCTGTACACTTGATTGCGGCACGATGAATTTCAAGCTTGGCGATTATGTGATGGTGCATACGCCATCGACACTTCGCGCGTTGGCGAAGATGATGACCGATTTTGGCGTTCGCCCGGAGATGGAGGTCTTTGATACGGGACATTTGTGGTTCGCAAAGCAACTTGTCGAAGAGGGTCTGATTGAAGACCCTGTCTTGGTTCAGCTCTGCATGGGTGTTCCATGGGGGGCTCCCAATGACCTCAACACTTTCATGGCGATGGTGAACAGCGTTCCCTCGAACTGGACCTTTTCAGTCTTTGCGCTAGGACGCGACGCGATGGCATATCCGGCGGCGGCTGTGCTAGCTGGTGGTAACGTGCGCGTTGGTCTCGAAGACAATCTTTACGTTGCCAAAGGTCAGCTTGCAACCAACGGTCAGTTGGTCGAGAAGGCCGTCAATGTCGTCGAAAACATGGGCGGCAGGATTATCGGTCCCGATGAGGTACGGCGGAAGCTTAAACTCACAAAGCGGTAAGTGCCATGCTTCCTACAGGAAGCGGGTCATCGCGACCCGCGGTCCTTGGAATGCTCGCCTCGGACTCGATGAAGAAGCAATTCGGAACCTAGATCAAAGATGGCTAAAATCAGCAAGGCGGCTTGTATCGGGGGTGGCGTTATAGGTGGAGCTTGGGCGGCACGCTTCGTCCTGGCCGGCATCGATACCAGAATCTTCGATCCGCATCCGGAAGCTCAGCGGCTCATGTCCGAAGTCATGGCAAATGCCGAGCGCGCGTATGAGATGCTCACGAGCGCGCCCCTTCCCGTCAAGGGCACTTTAAGTTTCAGCGAGACGCTCGAGGAGGCCGTGCGAGGCGCAGACTGGATTCAGGAGAGTGTGCCGGAGAAGCTCGACCTTAAGCGCAGCGTGCTCGCCCAGATAGACGCTGCCGCCGAACCCAAGGCGCTGATCGGCTCTTCGACTTCCGGCCTGATGCCGACCGATCTCCAGCGCGACATGAGGCACCCAGAGCGCATGTTCGTCGCTCATCCCTACAACCCTGTCTATTTGCTCCCGCTGGCCGAACTCGTTGGTGGCAAGAATACCACGAGAGCGGTGCTCGAAGACGCCAAGGTCAAGCTTGCGACGATCGGCATGACGGGGATGATCATCAACAAGGAAATTGAAGCTTTTGTCGGCGACCGCCTTTTGGAAGCCTTCTGGCGTGAAGCCCTCTGGCTGATCAAGGACGACATCTGCGATACCGAAACGCTTGATAATGTGGTTCGCTACTCTTTCGGTCTTCGCTGGGCGCAAATGGGCCTCTTCGAGACATACCGCATGGCTGGCGGCGGAGCCGGCATGCGCGACTTTCTTTCCAAGTATGGTCCCAGCCTTTCCTGGCCTTGGACCAAGCTAACCGATGTGGTCGATCTGGATGCTGACCTTGTTGAAAAGATCGCCGTCCAGTCTGACGCCCAGTCGGGGCAGCGTGGCATTCTGGAGCTCGAACGGATCCGCGATCAGAATCTCGTCGGTATCATGCAGGCGCTAAAAGCCGGCGATGAGGGGCGTGGCTGGGGTGCTGGGAAGCTGCTGGCTGAGTTCGAGGCTCATCTCTGGAAGACGGCGCCGAAACATCAGACCAATCCCAGTAACGAGGCATTAAAGCTTCTCGAACTGAACGTTCCTGCTGTTTGGATCGACTATAATGGTCACATGACCGAATACCGATACACTCAGTGCTTCGCCGATGCTTGCGAGGCGCTCCTTCAAATGATTGGCGTCAACACGAACTATGTGAGGTCCGGCCACAGCTACTACACGGTGGAGAGCCATGTTCGGCTCCTTGCTGAGGCGAGGCTTGGGGACGCACTATATGTCACGGCTCAACTCCTGCCGTCGGACGGCAAAAAGATCCATACCTTTATGTCGTTGTATCGAGCTTCCGACGACACCCTGCTGTCGACTTACGAGCACCTAATGCTCCATGTTTCGTCGAAGGAGAGGCGCTCCGTTCCCCCACTGCCTGAGGTGATGAGGAAGCTCAAGCCCCTCATCGAGGCCCACGCAGTCCTGCCAGCACCCGATGCCGCGGGACGATCGGTTGGACAGAGGAAGTGATTACACCCTTGATGCGGGGACGGTATGGCTTGTCTTCCGGCGCCGGATTTCGGCCGACAGAGACAAAACCTTTGCTCGTCGTGCAGAGATTGCGATCAATCCCTCACGACAACGAGCGTCTGACCCAGCGACCTCTGGAGAAGGATGCAGGGGCCTTCAAAGATTGAGCGAAATGGGCCGATCTTTGAAAATCATTCTGGACCGGCCGAAGGCCAATGCAATCGACCCAGGCACCGCACGCTTGATGGGGCCGCTGAAGGAAAAAGCTCGCGCAGGTGCCGATCGCCGGCGAAGTGCGCGGGGTGCGACCTGGGGCGAGATCGAGTTCGTGGCGACCGGCGCAATCGGAAGCCATATGATCGGACACTCGAGATTGGTGAGCGGATTCCAACGCGGCCGCGATCGCGATCTTGTCGCTTGCGCAATGCCGCAAGGGACATTCCCGGCTTGGCCCGCGCCGCCCGTAGCAACTAAGGCCGAAATCGAGGAGCTATCTGCCGCATTGGTAAGGGACTACCGCGGAAACAACGTCAACCGCCATTGGAGAGCTTCGTGAACAAGATCTATATGGAAGCCGGTTCTGCGCTGGAAGGTCTATTGTTTGACGGGATGGTAATCGCTGCGGGCGGGTTTGGGCTTTGCGGGATCCCGGAGCTTTTGATCGGGGCGATCCGGGACGCCGGCACGACGGGGCTGACGATTGCATCGAACAATTGCGGCGTCGACGATTTCGGGCTCGGCGTGCTGCTGAAGACGAAGCAGATCAAGAAGATGATCTCGTCCTATGTCGGCGAGAACGCCGAGTTCATGCGCCAGTACCTGAGCGGTGAACTGGAACTCGAATTCAATCCTCAGGGGACTCTGGCCGAGCGCATGCGCGCTGGCGGGGCCGGCATCGCAGGCTTCTACACGAAGACGGGCGTGGGCACCCTGGTCGCCGAGTATAAAGAGCACAAGACCTTCAACGGCGAGACCTATGTGCTCGAGACCGGGATTGTCGCGGACCTGTCGATTGTGAAGGCGTGGAAGGCGGACACCTCCGGTAACCTCGTCTTCCGCAAGACGGCGCGCAACTTCAACCCGCCGGCCGCAACCTGCGGCAGGATCTGCGTCGCCGAGGTCGAGGAGATCGTACCCGTCGGCAGCCTCGACCCTGACCATGTTCACCTGCCAGGCATCTATGTGCATCGCCTGATCCAAGGTGTGCACGAGAAGCGAATTGAACAGCGCACAACGCGCGCGGCAGCTTGAGTAGGGGAAAGTTCCATGGGCTGGGATCGGAACCAGATGGCGGCGCGCGCCGCGCGCGAACTTCAGGACGGCATGTATGTCAATCTTGGCATCGGAATCCCGACCCTTGTCGCCAATCACATTCCCGAGGGGGTTCGGGTGACGCTGCAATCAGAGAACGGGCTGTTGGGTATCGGGCCGTTTCCGACTGACGATGAAGTCGATGCCGATCTCATCAATGCCGGCAAGCAGACGGTGACCGCACTACCGCATTCGGCCTTCTTTGACTCGGCGCAGAGCTTCGCAATGATCCGCGGCGGCAAGATCGCCATGGCGATCCTCGGCGCGATGGAGGTTGCCGAAAACGGCGACCTGGCAAATTGGATGGTACCAGGCAAGCTCGTCAAAGGCATGGGCGGTGCGATGGACCTTGTCGCCGGCGTGAAGCGGGTGGTCGTGGTCATGGATCACTCCAACAAGGCTGGGGAATCCAAGGTGCTGAAGGCCTGCACCCTGCCGCTGACAGGGCGAGGCGTGGTCGATCGGATCATCACTAACCTTGGCGTGCTCGACGTCGTTGAGGGAGGGCTCAAGATGGTGGAACTCGCCGAAGGCGTGACCGACACCGAACTCCGCCGGGCCACTGAAGCAACGATCGTCAACTGAGCCTAATGCGTCCGCGCCGGAAGCTAGGGCTCAGTTCTAAAAACAGGGGAAGCCATCGTGAGCTTGTCCGGTCTCGAAATGGTCCACATGATGCGCAAACGAAAGGCGAGGTATGCCTTCAATCCGAACCCGTCCCTGGCCGAGCAGTTCGAAATCCTCGCCGCCTGAAGAGTGATGGAGGCTGACTCCTGTGACTTGAAGCCGAGCATCGGCCCGACACGGCGCTTGATCCGGCGGTGGTCCTGTTCGATGCGATTGTTGAGATACTGGCTCTGGCGAATGCGTATCGGTTTCAATGTTCGCCGGGAGCGGTTCTGCAAGCGGTTCGTCGTGGCGCAGGAGATGAATGCCCTCCCGGCTGGTCGGGCTGCCGTCGATGACTACGCGATCGGGCCGGCCATGGCGTTCCAGCGCGCGCCTAACACTGATGATCTGGTACTTGGAGAGGCGTAAGCCACTCAGATTTGAGGAAATCGGGCCGCTTCAACACGATCCCTCGGCTCGTCGACAGCGGTCCATCCTGCTCGGTGCGTGCCGCGATCTCTTTCCATTCCGGCGTCTGAATGAAATCTTCCCAGCCCTTTTTCACAGCTTCCGCACTTGGCCACTCAACGACATACCAGATCTCGCCGGTGTCCGGAGTTTCCCAAAAATCGATTAGTTTAATTCCCGTCTTCTTGAAAAGCGGCAAACTATCGCGAGCAAACCGCTCTCGCATCTTGTCCTTCATTCCCTCGATTGGTACGTAATGCCGCAGTTCATAGATCATTAGGTCACTCCTGGCCTTGTTGAATTATGTTGTTTTGCCGCGCATCCAGCTAGTATTTTATGACTTATTCTAAGCGACGCTCCCCGAGATGGTAATTCGACGTAATTCATACCCGTCTCAGGTCACAAGTATGCTCCCACAGCTTTACCACGTTTCTTTCGCCCGAAGACACCAATGTAGCTTTCAACGCATATGACCATGCCTGCTTCGAGCTTCGCGTCATACGCGACCGGTCCCCGAAATGATGGTTTAACTTGCGGATATTCTTCGCACATTCCGACACCGTGTATAACGCAAGGGTAAGCCTGCTCTCGGAATTCTTCAGGCACCAGCCAAGCTGACGCCTGTAGATCCTTCATGCTGAGTCCCGGACGTATAAGCTTCATGTTCGTCTGCAATTCGTCATAGGCAAGCCGGTACAACTGGCGCTGCCGAGCGCTAGGCTGATCCTTCCCGCAGCAGAATGTCCGGGAAACCTCACAGAGATACCAAATGGGCCTACCATATCGGGGGGTTACTAGAATGTGGAGCAAGCGCCGCGCCAACTCGAATTAAGGCTATGCAATCACATTGCTTTGGCAGCCACGCCGGAACAATTCCGAAAACCCTCTTTTGTCCGAAGTTGGACACAATGTCGGAAAGCCGACGAAACGGGCGGGAGGGCGAGCCTGTCGGTTGGACGAGTGGTGCAAACAACGGTGCACCAACTGGCACGCAACTTGCGTAGGTCACGGCGGACGGCCGCAGTTACGTCACGGGGCCCGGTGGTGACTATTCAGTCTCTCAATTTAAACGCATGTAGACTGGCGGCAGTCGTTTATGGGCCAGAGGACGACCTGGATACCCGGTCGTTCGGTTCGCGACCGCCGATCTGATTGGAGTGTGCAATGGCCCATCCCTATTATGATTTCCCGTCCCTCACTGTCCTTACTGCCCTCGAGGTATTCGAGGCATCGGCACGCCATCTTTCGCTCGAGCTTGCAGCTTCCGAGCTGAACGTGACATCGGGAGAGATCGCTCGGCAGATCAAAGTCATCGAGGACGAGCTTGGTGTTCCGCTGTTTGTAAGGCCAGGAACCGGCGTGGTGCTTACCAGCGTTGGCAATGACCTCTACACCGAGCTGGCAAGCATTTTTTCCAAGTCGTCCGATGTCGTCACGACCATAAAACGCGGCGGTCGTTCCCGGATGTCACGATTACCCCCGCCGGTGCGTTCGCGTCGATCTGGCTGATGGCGCGCATGTCGCGCTTTGGGGCACAGCATGATGATAATACAGTCGACCATATGATTTCCGAAAAGTTCGCGCGACTATCGCCGCGCTGGGGGTTGGTCTGATCGGCAAAGACCCGCTCGCCCTGCTTGATGCGGGCCAGTGCGTGATCGGCCAACGGCTTGAGCTCGAAGCCGACCTTGCCCATCCACTGCGCCATCTGTGACCTGTCGATCTCAATTGGTTGCGGGCGTAGATCGCTTACTGGCGTTAGAGCGGCAGGTCATCGGCGTATTTCGTAAGCGCGAATTTATCCGCACCTTTTTCCATTGAGCGTGTTTTGGCATGAAGTGTCCACTTAACGGAGGTGGATACCAAGTGATTGAGGACGATGAACAGAAACTGCTGGTGAGGCGGATTTTGCGCAACGGCCGCAGGCGGTACGACCCGGCGTCGAAAGAGCGGCTAGTTGCGGCCTGCCTTGAGCCTGGCGTGTCGGTATCGCGACTTGCGCTTGAACATGGGATCAATGCCAACCTTCTTCGGAAATGGATAAAGACGACCAAAGACGCCGGTGCTTTGCCGCCACCTGCACCGTCTGTGTTCATTCCAGTTCAAGTCACCGCTGCGGACCACAGCCTGCCTATGCAGAGCAATTCGGTGGACAGGCCTGCTGCGCGTGGTGAAGAGCGGCTGTCGAAGTCGGAAAGCATGGGCTCATCGCCACTCGCAGCCAAGGTGAGCGCGTCTTTACCGAACGGCGTGAAGCTGGTGCTGGAATGCGGTGATGTAGACGCGTTGACGGCGATCATTGGAGCTCTGGGCCATGTTCAGACTGGGCGCTGATCTCAACGTCTACCTGCACCGCGAGCCGATCGATTTTAGGGCCGGCATCAACAGCCTTGCGGTCCTGGTTCAGGAGGTGATGGAGCTTGACCCATTTGCGCCTGCGGTCTTTGCATTTTGCAATCGCCGCCGCGACCGGATGAAACTCTTGTTCTTCGACCGGTCCGGCTTCGTGCTGGTTCTGAAGCGGCTGACCGAAGACAGGTTCCGATGGCCACGCCGGGAGACGGCGGTGGTTACGCTGACGACCGAGCAGCTCCATTGGATTCTCGACGGCATCGACATCGATGCAATGGTGCGCCATCCGGTGCGGCAATATCAGGTTGCGGGCTGACGGCTCCCGAATTGTGCGGTTGACGCGTCGGTGCGGTTCAGATTCAAAACTACGATGAATCGACCTGGCGAACCGACTGTTGAGGAGTTGATGGCGCGCATTGCTGTGCTGCAGGCGGAGAACCGTCAGCTCGCAGAACGCGTGGTTAAGCTCGAGGAAGAGTTGGCGCTGGCGCGCTCACATCGTTTTGCGCCCAAGAGCGAAAAGCACGTTGATCGCCTCTTCAATGAAGCCGAACAGGTTGCCGATGAAGACGACGCGGGAAGCGAAGATGGCAATGTCATCGACCTGCCCGACACCGGCTTTCCGTCCACCGAAAAGCCGGAGGGAAAGAAGCGTGGCCGCAAGGCCCTGCCGGAACACCTGCCGCGCGAGCGCGTCGAGTATGACCTTCCCGAAGATCAGAAGGCCTGTCCTTGCTGTCGTCACCGGATGCACCACATGGGCGAGGCCATTACCGAGCAGCTTCATATCGAGGTGAAGGCGAAGGTCCTGCAGAATGTGCGCTTCAAGTATGCCTGCCGCCATTGCGACCGCACCGGCATCAATACGCCGGTCGTGATCGCGCCGATGCCCGCGCAGCCCTTGCCGGGCAGCATCGCCACGGCCTCGACACTGGCATTTGCTCTTGTTCACAAGTACGTCGACGGCACGCCGCTCTACCGCTTGAGCCAGGCATTCGAGCGAGCCGGCGTGCCCGTCAGCCGCGGCGCTCTGGGGCATTGGGTGATCGGATCGAGCGAGAAGCATCTCTCCCGCATTTATGACGCACTGAAGCTGCGGCTCAGGTCTCAAGCACTCATCCATGGCGACGAGACCACCGTCCAGGTCCTGAAGGAAAAGGACAGGGAGGCCACCAGCACATCATTTATGTGGGCATACCGGAGCGGCGAAGAGAGTAACGAGCCGATCGTGCTGCTCGATTATCAACCGGGTCGCGGCCAGATTTATCCGCAGGCCTTCCTCGGCGATTACCGCGGCATACTGATGAGCGATGGCTATACTGCGGATTTCACTAAATTGGGACAGCGATTTCGGTATGTCGCGGCCAAGCGTTTCGCAAAGTCGCGGACAAGGGAAGGGGATCGATTCCGGTTGCCTTGTTTCTGTCAGGAGCGATTGATTTCGGTTATTTCGTCGCCGGTCAAGAGCGTCGCTGTTTTCTGCTTTCGCATGCTATCGCCCTCGAGGGTTATGCGGTGGGCGTTGTGAACGATACGGTCCAGGATCGCATCGGCTAAAGTGGCCTCTCCGATCATTTCATGCCATGCGGCCACGGGAATTTGAGCGGTAATCAGGGTCGATTTGCGCCGGTAACGCTCCTCGAAGATTTCCAGAAGATCGAGCCTTTGTCTGTCACTCAGCGTATGCGTTCCCCAATCGTCGAGCACCAGCAACTGAACACGGGCCAGCTTGTCGATGAGGCGCGGGAAGCGCCCGTCTAGCCTCGCCAGTGCCAGGTCTTCGAACAGGCGTGGCATTCTGACGTAGAGCACGGAATAGTCGAGACGGGCCGCCTGTCGAGCGAAGGCGCAGGCGATCCAAGTCTTTCCGGTGCCCGTTTGGCCTGTCAGAATCAAGTTCTCGTTTGCCTTCAGCCATGCTCCTTGCGCTAGGGATAAGACGTTGCGGCGATCAAGACCGCGGTGGGTGCTGAAGTCGATGTCTTCGATCGAAGCATTGGCAAACCGCAGCTTTGCCGTTGCCAATCGATTGGTCAGCCGCTTGTCTGTTCTCAGTGCGATCTCGCGATCGAGCATCAGGCCGAGCCGTTCGTCGAAGCTGAGGTCGCTTCCATGGCTCTGCTCGCCAAGCTGGCGATAGGCGGCAGCCATTCCGGCAAGACCGAGCGTGTGCATTTGATCAAGCATTGGATGGGTCAGCATCTGGTATCCTTTCTCATTGATAGTAGGTTTTGCCGCGGATGTTGCCGTGCGGCGGTGCCGGCTTGACGGCCTCACTCATAGGCGGGGCTTGGTCGAGACCCGATTTGAGAATGTTGGCGACGGACGAATAGCTGAGAGCATTGATGATCAGCGCCCGCTCACACGCCATTTCCAGGCGGTCGGATTTGTAGCGTCGCGCCAGGGAAAGGATGCCCTGTGCGGACCGATACCCTTGTTCCGGATGTGGGCGATCACTCAGCAGACGCTCGATAAAGATCGCTGTGTTGCTGCCGACTTTTGCCGCTTCCATCCTCAATGTGTGAGGCGTCGTGTTGGCATAGCGCTGGTGCGACTTCGGCATATGCTCATTGACGGTGATGTGGCCTGAGCGCTGCGAGCTTCGGATGTGACTGGCAACACGTTTATGGTCGTGGAAGATCTCGACCACCCGATACGTCAGCCTCACATCGACCCGTTTGCCGATCAGGCCGTGCGGCACGGAATAGAAGCTTTTGTCGACCTCGACATGATAGTCAGGATGGACCTTGGCCGCTTTCCACTCGGCATATTCAAACGGTGTTGCCGGCAGTGGTTTGAGTTGCGCACGCTCGATCTCATCAAACAAATCGCGCCGGGACTTGCCGTAGCGGCGCATGATGCGGCCGTTCAGGTCTTCGATCAAAGTGCTGATCCGAGCATTGAGATCGGCAAGGCTGAAGAAGCGTTCGTTTCTCAGCCTGGCCAGGACCCACCTCTCCACGATTAAAACCGAGCCTTCGGCGGAGGGTTTATCCCGCGGACGTTTCGGCCGTGCTGGAAGCACTGTTGTGTCGTAATGCTCGGCAAAAGCGGCAAATGTCGCGTTGATCGTCGGCTCGAACCACAGAGCCTTGGCGACGGCCGACCTGAGATTATCGCAGATCGTTGTCTTCGTTACCCCGCCGAAGTAGCTGAAAGCCCGTTGGTTGGCTTCAATCCAATCCGGCAGCTTCTGGCTGAAGCTCGCATAAGAGAACGTCAATTGCGACGCGCTCAGCACCGCAACGTAAATCTGCGCCGCGCGGATCTCTCCTGTCGACGGATCGATGACGGGGATCGTGTGCCCGGCATAGTCGCATTCCATCGCAACACCAGCAACGTGACGACTGCGATAGGTTGGCTTGACGCGGCTCTCGAATTCAGCGAATCGGCCACAAAACCAAGTGTAACCATAGCCGTCCGGATGGGTCTCACGGTATTCCTGCCACAACAGATTGAGTGTCACCCCCTTGCGCTTCAGCTCGCTCGCCATCTTCGGCCAGTCCGGCTCAGCGGTCTCGCGCGGCGGCCGTCCCATCCGACGAAATAGCCGCTGTTCCAGTATCTCATCATCATCCAGCCCAGCGGGCAGCGGCCAAACCGCAAGGCCAGCTTCCCGCGCTCGCAGCAGATACGTTGAAACCGATGTCTTGCTGATCTTCAAACGGTCCGAAACGGCGCGCACAGGAAGCTCCTGCTCAAACGTCAGCCGCAATATCGATCGGATGTCCTTCACGCTCGTATGTCTCGCTTGCTTCCGTCTCGGCATTATGTCCTCGCTTAAAATGCGAGGGCAAAATGCCAGATTGGCGCTTACGAAAATCGATCTCTAAACCCGTCATCAGCTTGTCCGCGACTTACTGAAACGGATGTCCCGTACTTACTGAAATCCTTGGCCGCGACTTACTGAAATCTGTGTCCCGAACTTTGTGAAACCCGCAGGCTATACCGCATGGCGCACGCTGGCAGGGGCCACCCATGTGGGATGCATGGCCCATTCCAGACGTCGCTTCGTCGATGCCCTCAAGGCAAGAAAGAAGGGGGGCGGTCCGCCGGAGCAGGCGCTCAAGTTCTTCGAGCAGCTCTACCGGGTTGAAGGCCAAGCGCGGAACGAAAAGCCGGACAAGGGCGAAACACAAGCCGATTGCATTCGCCGCTTTCGCCAGCAACACAGCGTTCCCATCCTCAATGCTCTCAAGATATGGCTCGACGACATCGCGCCGAAGGTCTTGCCCGATAGCAAGATCGGCGACGCCGTGTCCTACACTCTGAACCAGTGGGAGTACCTGACGCGATACACAGAAGACGGCAGCATGCCGATCGACAACAACCTCCTCGAACGCGATATCAGAATCTTTACAACGACCGATTCATACTGCACCTCCTCCTCAAACGTCTGGAAACAGGGACTTTTGGTTTTCCATTTTGATGCGACACGGGCCCCTGTGACGCGGAAACTGGGTTACTTGATCCTTTTCCAGGTCAGTGGCTCGTATTTGGTGCGGCGCATCCGGAACAACCTGCTCGGTAGGGAGCACGCCCTCCTTGATCAGTCGACGGACACGATGGGCTGTAACTCCAAGCTTTTTGGCAGCTTCGGTCAGCGTGAGCCATTCGCCATTCTTTTCGGCGGATCGGTAGCCGTGGATTTTATGGACCGTGCGCAGTGCCCCGACACGGCGCGCCGTCCAGGTTTTGCCTTGTCCGGTCTGCATTCCCATCCGGTTGAGAGTGGCGGCAATGTTTGCGTCGGACCAGCGGGTAGCCATAGACCGCATGACGGCAAGGGCTGCCTCCGGAGTACTCTGGCCATGTTCGCCCGCTTTGGGTTTGCGAATACGCAGCTGGGAGTGTTGCCCACCCCTCCAGTGGATCGTCAAAATGACTTCACGTTGTTCTTCATCGACGTCAGCGATGATATCAGACACGAGGGTGCGAAGGAGCTGCTGACGACAACGCATATCGACGTCAGGTGCGCGCCAGGCAGCCTCCAGGTCGGTGGCAATGCCAGCAAAATCGGGAACTGGGGTGACAAGATCGATTTGTCGCGCTTGGGCCAAACCCGCTTCACAGGCTTCCACGCGCCTGAGCGTTGCCTCCCAGCTCTTCTCAAGTTGGGCAGCGATCAGCCGGTTGTCGGGGTCGCAAGCGGCATAGCGACGTTCAGCGAGAGATGCCTCGTATCGGGCTTGCTGCAAGTCCAGCTCCACCATACGGTGTCGTTCTTCCAGATTATCCCGATGCGCACGGTCAGCTTCCATTGCGGCCTCGATCGCCATTGGCGTCACGGCCCTCAATATCTCTTTGCCGATGGCAGGGTCGATGCGAGATGCGCCAAAAGTCATGCATCGTGGCTTGGCCAGCATCTGGTTGATACGTTCGCAGCGGTAATAGGGATGACCCGGAGGCCGGCCCGAATAGACAACGCCCAACCGCCTTCCACATCGGCCGCACGTGAGCAGGCCCGCAAGCAGCGCCCGGCCGCCACGACCCGACTTGATGCCGCCTTTCTGTCCAAAGGCATTGACGGCGATATGGCTCTGGTTCCTCTCAAACTCACTCCAATCGATATAGCCTTCATGATGATCCTGGAGCAGCACTTCCCACGTTCCAAAGGGCTTGTCGTGGCCGTAGCTTTTGCGAGCCCTGCCATCGACAATCTCCGTTCGCTTCTCGCTTTTACCATAGACGTAGACCCCGGCGTAGAATGGGTTCTTCAGGATCGAAATAACACTTCGATAGCGAACCGGCACCCAGTCGAAGGACACCGTTTTGCGCCCGTCAGAAGGACGGGGAAAATGGAAATTATCAGCCGTCAGCGAAATCAGCACCTGACGGGCGCTGCCAAGCTCGCGGAAGCGCGAAAAGATGAGGCGGATCGCCTGCTGTACCCGAAGATCAGGATCAAGCCCCAGACCGTATTCACGATGCCAGATATAGCCGATCGGAACACTGAGGCGCAGTTCCCCCCGCCGCGCTTTGGCGCGAGCCGCGTCAAGCATGCGCGTTCGCAAAATGCCGAGCTCAAACTCGCTGATACTGCCCTTCATGCCCAACAACAATCGATCGTTCGGCCGACAGGGATCGTACACCCCGTCGAGATCTATGACGCGCGCTTCAACCAGGCCGCACAGTTCCAGGAGATGGTGCCAATCCCGACCATTGCGAGAAAGGCGCGATGCGTCGAGACAGAGCACTGCGCCAATTTTGCCCGTGCACAGGCCGCTGACCAGTCGTTCGAAACCAGGGCGGTCTACAGCACCGCTGGCGGTACGACCAAGGTCATCGTCGATCACATCGACGTCACGGAAACCCCAGCGGCGCGCGACATCGACAAGTTCATATTGTCGCCGCTGACTCTCCAGGTTGTTCTGGACCTGACCGGGGGTCGACTGTCGAACGTAGACCACAGCTTTGCGCTTCAGCACCGTGGCTGGAAGGAGATCATTGCCCATCATCGCTCGTCTCCTTCGTCGCGACGCCGGCCGCGGCCATCAGGAGGGTCGCCAGCCTGGCGACAACAACGCTTCGTTCCGCGTCGCTCAGGCCTCGCATCTGCGGCGTATCGAGCGGCATGCTCAGCTGCTGGGTCAGCAGCGGTAGCGACGAGGGTCGTGGTAGTGCCTTCATGGCGCGCCTCCTGGATGGCCGTGAGTCCATCCGTCGAAGTCTGCCTGAAACCGCGCTCGGTAAGCAGTCTATGAAGCTCTGCAAGCCCAACCACCGCAACGCGCGGTTCGCCCATCTCCATGTCGGCGCAAAACGCCCGATCCAGCATCCACTCCGCCACCTGGATGATCTCACCCGGCCTGATCTCTACCCGGATGATCGCGCCATTGGCCCGGTCCTCGCGACCTTCATGCCGAAAACGACCGCCGTAATATGGATGCCAGCGATAATGAAACTCTACCATCTGCCCGACATGGGCAGAATGACCCTGCGATGGCCACCGGCAGAAAATCCTGGCTGTTCAGCGATACCGTGGATGGAGCCAGGGCCAGCGCCGTCATATACAGCCTGATGCTGACCTGCCGCGCCTGTGGCGTCGAGCCCTTGGCCTACTTGCGCCACGTCCTCAGCGAATTGCCGCAGCGCGCCACAGACGCCGACATCACCGACCTGCTGCCCTTCAACTTCGCCAAAACCGCCGCTGCATGATCCGATGCAGCCGTCTGACAGCGACCCCGTCAAACGGGCCGCGTCAACGCGCATGGAAATGAGCGCTTACCGTATTTCCACACCGCGATCTGCGCCAGCAGCGCTTTCGGTCGGAATGCCGCAGCGGTTCCAGGCCGGTTTCCGACTAGCCCCAGCAACCTGCGGTCGACAGTGCTGTCGGTCGAGGAAGCGCCATCGTCGCCTTTCGCAAGCAAACGCTGCTGCCCATCGTAACCGGGACAAATTTCGGGCGGTAGGGTTGCAACACCGCGTCTACTGACCCGCTGATCGACGAGGCCGGGTCGAGAGCCTGGAGATGGAGAACCAGACGCTGAAGGACGAGACTAAGTGGCTGAAGAACCTGCCGCCGCGTCCGCCGATCGAGCCACCGAGGCCGTCGGGCACAGAGGAGGCGACGCAGCCGAGGTGTGGCAAGGCAAGTGCCGTCGGCGCGGCGCCAAGCGCCACCACGTGGGACGCGAGGTGACAGTGGCCGCGAACGCGTTGCGGGCTCCCACTTCAAGGCTATGAGACGAATCCTGGTGCGCGAGCTTGTGGTGTCGGCCGAGGTGGTGCGCAATGCCAACCCAACCAGAACGGCTGCACCACCCAGATCTGCAATGACCGCCTCAGCGCATTCCGCGTCGGGCGATCGAAGTTGCGTCAGGCGTTCCTGGCGACGCGCGTGCCGGACACGGAGATTAGATGATCAATGACGACGCCTAGCCTATATGTGCGGCCGCAATCTCGCTGGTCGGGTGATTGAGCGGCTGGGCGGGTTCTGCGCAAAAGATGGTCATGACAGAACTTGCTGTTGGAACCCTGATCGGCGGCAAAATTTGTTCGAGTGGATGCCCGTCCCGAAGGCATCGCGATGTGGCAATGTCCTTCAGGTCGCCGCAGTGGCATCACGGGACATCTCTTCCAGTTTTCCCCAGAGCTCGAAAAGAGCATCTGAGAATGACGCGCAAGGATACCGACTTACGCCCCCCCAATGCGTACCGGCCCGGCATCGAGGCTAGAGCAGATTCGACTTACACCGGGTCATATCCGGCTGCCTCGAAGTAGTTTCGGCATTCGGCCGGTTTGAAGGCGTCGAGGCAGTCGGCGATGACGGACCAGAGTTGATCGATGGAGCGGGCAGCTGCTTTTCTGAGTAGGGCCTTGAGCTTCGAGAACGCCATCTCGATCGGATTGAAGTCGGGCGAATAGGGCGGCAGCAACAGAAGCCGTGCGCCGGTCCTTTGGATGGCCTCGCGAACGCCGGTGATCTTGTGAGCCGGCAGGTTGTCCATGACGACGATGTCGCCGGGAGAAAGTTCAGGTGCGAGCACCTGTTCGGCATAGGCCAGGAAGGCGGCGCCGTTCATCGGCCCGTCGAGCAGCATCGGTGCGGTCAGGCCGTTCAGCCGCAGTCCAGCGGTGAAGGTCGTGGTCTTCCAATGACCATGAGGAACCGGCGCACGGCAGCGTTCGCCACGTTTGGCCCGCCCGCGCAGCCGCGCCATCTTGGTGGAGGCGGCAGTCTCATCAATGAAGATCAGCTTCTCGGGGTCGAGATCGAGCTGGCCGTCGAACCAGGCGCGACGGCGCGCCTTGACGTCGGGGCGCTGTTGTTCGCTGGCATGCGCCGTCTTTTTTTAAACGTGACGCAGCGCCTGTCGAGAAACATCCAGATCGTCGAAGGAACCACGCCCACGCCATGCCCGGCCGCCAGCCTCTCGGCAATCTCCGCCAGAGTGATGTCGGGCGTCTCCTCGATCAGGCCGAGGATGAAGGCTTCGTGAGGATCAAGCTTCGAGCACGACGGTTGGCCCTGCTTGCGGGCCGCCATCTCGCCTGTCTCGCGATAGCGGCGATACCAGTTCCCCGCCGTAGCAATCCCGATCCGGAACCGGCGTGCTGCCTCTCGCGTCGAAACACCCTCCGATATCGCCAAAATCACCCGACCGCGAAGGTCCGCACTCAAGCTGCGTGTCATCGTCATCTCCCTGCGAATCACAGGGAAAATGAAACAGACTTCCGCCACCGCGTGAATCCCAAATCTGACTCGGCGTTCACGGAAAATGCTCTAGTCTCCTGCCCGGCTCCCCTGCGGATTGCTTCCAATGCAACGTCGTCAACGCGGAAGGCTTATAGTAGTGTTGTTACCGACGCGTATGTCGGTGTGTATTTTTGGAAAATTAAGTAGAAATACGACGTAAGTCTCACAATTGTAACCTAGTGTTATATAAAATTCTCAAAAATCACCTTTTTGCTCCTGCGTGCCGCTGATACAGTCGCTCTTGAGAGTACCCAATCGTTTTTTTCCGACACCCATCTTGGGAGTGTCGATGACTTATCGCGGAGAGCGTCGGTGCAGGACCGGCAGCAGCCAGGTCAGGAATTGCTGACCAATCCCGCCGGACGGGTCAAGCCGAGAGGGTGGACATATGTTTCCGCTAGAGGACGTCGACGTGATTACCTTGTGTCTAGACGCCTTCGCATGGTCAAACAACCATGCTCCGAGTAGCGGCAAAGAATAGTACGTGGTTTCAGCCGCGGCCATTGCGCGCCCATGAATGCAGCGCCGCACCCCATATGCCCCTTACACGGAGGAATTGTTATGAACACCTTGGATCAGCAGACAGCACCGGAGCAAGCCGCACGAGAGCGCATGAAGGCATCCCATGACCTCGATGGCGATGCCGTTCGCTTGGCCCACTTATATCGCGGATGGGCGAGTGCCTTCGATCTGGATCAGGCCCGCGTCGGGTACTGCGGGCCCATGATCGTGGCGGAACTGGCAGGCGCCGTGCAGACGGCCTATTTGGCCGGGCAGCGAAATGCCATCGCAATCCTGGACGCTGGCTGCGGAACAGGGCTCGTCGGCGTGGAACTGGAACGCCTCGGCTTCCGGTTGATTGACGGGTTCGATCTCTCCGAAGAGATGGCCGAAAAGGCCCGGCAAACCGGCGTCTACCGCCATGCCCAAGGCGATGTCGACCTTAACGGGCGGCTCTCCGACTACTCCAGCGCGAGCTATGACCTAACCGTCTGCTGCGGCGTCCTCACGCTCGGACACGTCCGACCGGATGGATTGCGCGAGCTGGCGCGCGTCACCCGCCCGAACGGCTTCGTCATTGCAAGCACCCGCAAGAGCTATGCGGAGACGACATCCTTTGAAGACCAAGTGCGGCGTCTGCAGGATGAGGGCGTCCTCATACCGGCACAGTGTCTAAGCAACGGCAGATACGTCGCCGAGGAGGACGCGCACTATTGGGTCTTCCGGGTGCCCGAGAAGGTCAGCGCACCGGCGGACGAGCGGCCATGACCTCGATACCGCAAATCACGCTGACGACAACTGGCAGATGCAAGGCGACACGAGGAGCGCCTGCGCATGCCCTGCCAGGAGTTCGGTTCTGAGCATGGCACCACGAAAGTACAGGGGCGTCACTCGTATTGGTTGGCCGCGATCGGGAGGGCGGGGCCAAAGAGCCTTGCAGTCGGTTCAGAAACTCAATTGTCAGGCCGAATTGATGCTCGGCGATGTGACTGACTCGGCGTTCGCCAACCAAGTGATTGACTCTACTGTAGAAAGGTTCGAAAAATCAGCGTCTTGCTCAACAGTGCAGGTATCATACGGCGTGGAAGCCCCATCGAAACCTCGGATGATGATTGGCGCCAGACTTTCGACGCCAATGTCAACGGTGTGTTTTACTTTAGCCGCGCCGCAGTGAAGTCTATGAGGACGAATGGCGGCGGCGGCATCGTCAACATTGCCTCCAATCGTCAGACTTGCGATTTCTTTCGGCGTAGCCACGCGGCCCTGGGGTATTGAATCAACATTTCTTTGGAGAACCTCGTCGAGGCTGACCGGCTTGCTATGGGCCGACACAAGCATGGGCGTATCCACGGCGCATTGATGCTGATTTGCTTTTGGCGTGGTCAAGGGCGATGGCTCGCGTCAGCAAAACGACGGCGCGCTTCGACGCGCTATAGGCAACCAGGCCGGAACAGCCAACCAGACGACATGCTCTACCTCGCAAGCGAGGAGGCGAGGCACATTACAGGGGTTGCTATTCCAATCGATGGCGGCTTCACGGCAGGATAGGAGGAATTCTTGGGTAATCGGCTATCAGGCAAAGTTGCCATCGTCACCGGTGGCAACCGAGGCATAGGGCGTGCAATTGCTGAGAGGCTCGCTGATGAAGACGCCATGGTTGTCGTCGGCGATTTCCGTGACGATCGCTCCGCCGATTCCGGCGGCGCCGAGAGGCTCACCTATATGTCTCTTGACGTCACTAAGGAGGTCTCGATACGCACATTCGTTGACGAGGTCCTGCGGAAATTCGGCAGGATCGATGTCCTGATCAACAATGCCGGCGTAGTCATGCATGAGTCCATTGACGAACAGACTGCCGAGGACTGGGACAGGGTTATGGCGGTCAACCTCCGTGGTCCGTTTTTAATGGCCAAGTATGTGGTCCCGGAAATGAGACGTATCGGGTCGGGCACGATCGTCAACATCGGGTCGGTCGAGGGCTATATGGTCAACCCCTGGCATACTGCCTACGCCGCCACGAAGGCCGGCGTGCATGGTCTTACGCTAGGACTGGCCGTTGACCTCGGGCCTGACGGTATACGTTGCAATACCGTTTGCCCCGGTTGGATCGATACCGACCTGAATCGTGCGTACGTCGAGATGCACCCGGACCGAAGCTTGATCGAGCGGGAATTGGGACAACTTCACCCGGTGGGACGGATTGGCGCTCCAAAGGAGATAGCCAATACGGTCCTATGGTTGGCTAGCGAGGAGTCCAGTTTCGTCAGTGGCGAAATGATCTCCGTCGATGGCGCGCGCACCAAAAAGATATCCCTGCCCGCCATCTTGGATGAAGAGTATCGGGCCAAACTCACGAAGCCGCAGCCATAGTGGTTCGATGGCGTCTTCGAATGGCTTGGGGGGCTGCCGCTCGTCGAAATCATCCTGGACCTCTCTTGAGCCGCACCGTGGTGTCGACCATCGCCTTCTTGCAGACGGGCAGGTCGAGAACGACGACGTCGTTTGGATTCCGAGAGGGATACGTTCGTATAGGGTGTTGATAAATCCTCGATCGGCGAGAGGAAAATTCGACATTTATGGCGATGAGCAGTGGCCTCGGGAAGGCCTAGGATTGCGGTTTGGGAGCGATCTCCCCACAAGGGACCTGTTTGGACCGGAGACATCGCCAACAGGTGCGCGAAGACATCGCGACCAGTTTGTGCGCTTTGCGCGGGTTCGTGGTGCCATTCGAGGCCAGGCGCGTGATGATCCAGAGGGACTTTTGTGCGCTTGGCGCCGGCGCCGGGGGCGAATGTGCCGTCGCTTCGGGATCGGCCGGACGTGTTCGGCGCAGAACCAATGCGCGCTGCCTGGGCCCTTCCGCATCGCCTTGGCGTGAGGCAGGTCGCCAGCATCCACCACGGTCGCTGCAACGCTTCAGCGATTTGAACGTTTTCCTATATTCGAGGCAGATAAACCTGCTGGCTTTTGGTCTCGGTCGGGCATCCCACCGAAACGGTAGACCTAACCGAACTGACCGCAACGATCCTTTAGTTTCGTCTTGTCTAGCCGAGGCCGGGTCCGACCCGCCGGCGTCGTTGCGCGACACTGCTGCGGCCAGAGGCCGTTGAAAGTTCTGAAGCACTTCCCGAAGTGTGAAGGCGACAAAAATCCGCTTGGCGGGGGCCGGAACGTTCGCGCGAAACGCCGCGCCACTCAATCTCTGACAATCGCGGCAGTGGCAAATCGCGAGCGTGTCCGGTTTCTTCATAGGTGATCGCGCCGCAATGGCACCTGCCCTCAACTTTCATCCAAAATCGCTCCTTCCATAGTTGGTCAACGTCTTCCACGAGCTTCGGATCTTCCGCTCCAGAAGGCGCGCAGTCGCCACACAGGACGCTAGCCCTGCCGATATCGCATTGCCATCGACCACCAAAGGCCGGTGAAGCTTGGCGGCGGCTTGGATAGTAGAGGTGGAACTCTGGGATAGCCCGTCACTAGTTCTTAAGCACAGACGGTGCAAGAGCCCATCGGCGAGGTGAAGGAGGGCCAGATCCTCGGGGACACAGGGCTAACCCAAAGCCGTCCAGGGAGACCTGGAGCATCCGTCCGCTGTTGTTTAAGGCAGTTGTCCACTAAGGCGGACGAGCGCCAGGTATTCAGTCGAAGTTGCCTCAAGCCATAACTTCCGCTACGGTTTGAAGGGTTCGAAGACCCGTCCGCCCATCGAACGCGCTGTGGCGCGACATCAGCCGAAGGAGAGCTATGCAGCAATTTGGGTGACGAGGCTGATCAAGCGGCGCTCTGCGGCTTCAGTTCAATGACCTCGATTCCATCCTGGAACGTTGCACCTGCGATGAGTTTAGGCAACTGATTTTGTCCTTTCAGTCGTCGCCACGTCCTGGCCGCGGCCATGACCAGCTTGAAGACCATCAGCCTGGCGGTTTTCGAGGAGAGTGAGCCCTTGGTACGCACCGTGCGATGGCGAACGGTCGCAAAGACGCTCTCGATGGGATTGGACGTTCGCAGATGATCCCAATGTTCGGCGGTGCGGCGCGGCAATCAACGTGAGAGCGCAGCGTCAATCAGGATGAGAATGCCGGCGGATTGGAACGCAGGGAGGGCGTAGCCCGACCGGAGTTTCAATCCGCCGGCGGCGCGCTCCTTATCGGGGGCGTTCGTCTGGTGATCACGGTCGACCGGGTATGCCGGTGGTTTTTCCGATTTGGAGGAATCACTTTGTGCCCGGCCGCCATGTAACCGATCACCAGATGAGGCTTTTCATGAAGTTCCGGCAGACCAATACGACGGCAGTCGCGGCGGCGAAGGCGTCGATCAGTATCGCCACGGCCTATCGCATCGAGAAGGATTCGAGACTGCCCTCACAGAAGAAGGCGCCGCGGCAACGGCGCCGTGCCGACCCTCTCGCCGATATTTTCGAAGCCGAGGTCGTACCCATGCTGAGGGCAGCTCCGGGCATTCGGGCGATCGCCATCTTCGACGAGATGATCCGGCGTCATCCCGAGCTTGGAGCCGGCATTCGCCGCACGATCGAGCGCCGGGTCCGAGCCTGGCGCGCCGTCCATGGCGAGGAACAGGAGGTCATTTTCCGGCAGGTTCACGTACCCGGGCGCATGGGATTGTCGGATTTCACCGACATGGCCGCCGCCGGCGTCACGATCGTGGGCCAGCCACTCGATCACCGGCTCTACCATTTCCGGCTCGCCTATTCCGGCTTCGAGCATGCGCATGTCGTGCTCGGCGGCGAGAGTTTCGTCGCTCTGGCGGAAGGCCTGCAGAACGCGCTGTGGTCGCTCGGCGGAGCTCCCCGCGAGCATCGCAGCGACAGCCTGTCGGCGGCGTTCCGCAACCTGGATAAGGACGCCCGGGAGGACCTGACGCGCCGCTACGACGAACTGTGCGGCCACTACGGCATGACCCCTTCCCGCAACAATCGCGGCATCGCGCATGAGAACGGCTCCGTCGAAGGCCCGCACGGCCATCTCAAGCGGGCGATCAATGACGCGCTGCTGATGCGGGGATCGAGCGATTTCGACGACCTGGCAGCCTATCGTCGCTTTGTCGACGAGATCGTCAGCCGCGTGAATGCTCGCAACTCCAAGCGCATCGACGTCGAGCGGGCCGAACTCCAGGAACTGCCCGTCCGGCGCACTTCCGACTACGAGGAGGTCACCGTGCGCATCACGTCATCGGGCGGGTTCACGCTGCGCAAGGTGTTCTACACCGTGCCCTCACGCCTGATCGGCCACCGCCTCAGAGTGCGGCTTTTCGATGATCGGCTGGATATCTTCATCGGCGGCACGCAGCTCATGACGCTGCCGCGCGGGCGCGCCTCTTCAAACGGCAAGCACGACCAGGTCGTCAATTATCGGCATGTCATCCATTCGCTGCGCCGCAAGCCGATGGCGCTGCTCAACCTCGTCTATCGTGACCAGCTCTTCCCCCGCGAGGCCTACCGGCGAACCTTCGACGTGCTCATAGAGCGACTGCCTGAGCGGCAGGCCTGCCGCACCATGGTCGAGCTTCTCGCAATGGCGCACGAGCGCGGCTGCGAGAGCGAACTGGCTGATCAACTGACCGCCTCGCTACAGGCACGGCGATTGCCCAACATGGCTGCTTTGCGGGAACGGTTCGCGCCGGATCCCGCCCGGCTGCCGAGTGTCGTCGTGCGTCTTGCTCCGCTCAACGCCTATGAAGCCCTGCTTGGCCCCAACCTGACAGGAGATGCGGCATGAAGACGAACCCCGCTGTCGATTCCGCCAGGGTGAGCTTGCTCCTCAACGAACTGCGCCTGCCGGCCATCAAGGTTATGTGGCCGCTGTTTGCCGAACAGGCCGACAAGGAAGGCTGGCCCGCCGCCCGCTTTCTCGCCGCGATCACCGAGCACGAGATGGCCGAACGCGATCGACGCCGCATCGAGCGGCATCTCGCCGAAGCCCGCCTGTTGCCGGGAAAGACCCTCGATGCTTTCGAGTTCGAGGCGGTGCCGATGATCTCAAAGGCGCAGGTGATGGCGATCACCGCCGGCGACAGCTGGCTCGAGAAGGGAGCGAACCTGCTTCTGTTCGGCCCGCCCGGCGGCGGGAAGAGTCATCTCGCCTCGGCCATCGGCCTCGCCCTCATCGAGAACGGGTGGCGGGTCATGTTCACTCGCACCACCGATCTCGTTCAGAAGCTTCAGGTCGCGCGCCGGGAGCTCGGTCTCGAAGCCGCCATCAATCGGCTCGACCGCTTCCACCTGCTGATTCTCGACGACCTTGCCTATGTCACCAAGGACCAGGCCGAGACCAGCGTGCTGTTCGAGCTCATCAGCGCCCGCTACGAGCGGCGCTCCATGCTCATCACCGCCAACCAGCCCTTCGGCGAATGGGGGGAACGTTTTCCCGGATCCCGCCATGACGCTCGCCGCGGTCGACCGCCTTGTCCACCACGCGACAATCTTCGAACTGAATGTCGAGAGCTACAGGCGCCGCGAGGCCATGGAGCGAAAGCGAGGGCCAGGCAGGCCGCCGTCATATGCGACGCCCGCGAACGTCGCTCCTGATTGACGCGCCGCGACAATCAAACCGATAAAACCTCTTGCGCGCGACAATCAATGCCGCGATCATCACCAGCGCCGCGATACCAGATTCTCATCCAGATTGTCGCGCGCTTCTCTCCCAGATTGTCGCGCTATACGGCGGGGAAATCGTAGAACGCCAGCAAGGCATTCTGATCTTTGGTCAGGCAGTCGACCGCCTTGCCGTATTTCGCATCATATTTCTCGACAAAGACGGCAATCGCCGTCTCGGCTGAGGCTCGGTTCGGGGCGGAAAAGATTTCGCGCAAGTCCGTCTTCATGGCGGCCTGCACCGATTTCGGCACCTTGTTGAGCACGTTGGCTGTCTTGTGCACCCAGCATCGCTGGTGCTTGGTGCCGGGAAGGAGCTCATCGAGCGCTTTCCAGAAGCCAAGCGCGCCGTCGCCGACGGCAAGATCGGGCGCGATCTGCAGGCCACGACGCTTGACGTCGACCAGCAGCTCGCGCCAGCTCTGTGCGCTCTCACGAATGCCGGTCTGGAAGCCGAGCAGCTCTTTCTTGCCCTCGGGCGTGGCGCCGATCAGGACCAGCATGCATTCGGCATGATCTTCCATCCGGGCCTGCAGGTAGACCCCGTCCGCCCACACATACACATAGCGGCGCGCCGAAAGATCGCGCTTTTGCCAACGATCGTATTCGATGCCCCACTCCGCCGTCAGTCGCGTGATCACCGAGGGTGAGAGGTTCGGCGCCTCCTTGCCCAACAGAGCTGCCAGAGCTTCCTGAAAGTCGCCCGTCGAAATGCCGCGCAGATAGAGAACGGGAAGAAGCGCATCCAGACTTCGTGTCCGACGCGCCCATTTCGGCAGGATCGATGAGGAAAAACGGATGCGCTCCGCTTCACCGTTCGCGCCGCGATCCCGGACCTTCACCCGGCTGACGGGCACCGCCCCGATCCCCGTCTGGATGCTCCGCTCCGGCCCGTGACCGTGCCGGACCAGCCGGTCACGTCCGTCCGGAAGCTTGAGATCCCGCATCTCGGCAAGAAACGCTTCGGCCTCCATCTCGATCGCCTGCGCCAGCAATTTGCGCGCGCCGGTGCGAAGCACATCCGTCAGGGGATCATCGATTTCGTCGGGCTGACGAAGGCGAACAATGTTGATAGTCTCGTTCATGGCGTATCGCTCTCCTTGAGAGGTTCTGGCAGGCTTCATCACCCGCCTCGATACGCCGCCCTTCTCAAACCGTCATCACCCAGTTTCAGCCATAGCTCGCCGAAGGAGGACGACTGCCGCAGGACCGCTCTACGAATCGACCTCAGCCTACCTCGTCGTGCCAGAATCTCGCCAGAATCACGGCGTGGTCCGACTTCCGCTTTCGGCTGCTCTTTCGATTGCGGCGATGACGCGATGCACTGCCACGGCGTCGTCGAAACTCGGCGCAGTGCGGGTGCCCTCGCGGAGATCCTGGGCCATCCTGGCATAGACTCGGGCGACATTCCCTGGCTCGACGTCTGCCGGCCAGCCGGAACGGTATGTGGCGGGAACCTCCAGCGGGCGGAATGCCTTCTCATCGCCCCGCGCGCCCTTGAGGGACAGTTGTACCATCTGCGCGTGGCCGGGGACCCGACACACGGATGTCGCCCTCCGTGCCGTTGATCTCCCAGAAGAGGCCGTCGTCGTCCCGCGCCGTGCCGCCGCGGTAGTGAATGGAGAGGGGCGCGCCGCTCGCGAGGACGCCGCTGACCAGCACCTGGTCCGGGGCAGATACAGGGAGCGTCTCCCCCGTATCGGCGGCGAGCGCCGAGGTCCGTCGCGTGGCCAGCACCGCGGACACTTCAGCAATCTCGCCGAGCACGTCCCTGAGCGCTGCCAGCGTATGCCCCACCGGGATCGTCAGCATGGTGGCGCCGTTGGCGCGGTCCAGCAGATAGGCGCTCACCTTCTTTTCCGCGATGGAGCCGCCCCAGCCGCCGCCCCGCGCGACCAGAGTGGTCGACAGCACTTCGCCGACGAAGCCGTCGGCAATCAACTGCCTCAGATGCTCCAACTCGGGGGCAACGCGGGCCTGGGTTCCAACCACGGCCAGCACCCCTTTGGCACTGGCGAGCGCCGCCATTTCCTCGGCTTCGGCCAGGCCGTTGCCGAGCGGCCATTCGCAATAGACGTGCTTGCCCGCGTTGATCGCCGCCTTCACGATCTCCAGGTGCGGGGGCACCTTCACCGTGACGGTGACGATGTCGACCTCCGGCGCCGCGATCAGATCGGCGACGTCATCGAAGGCCTTCGGCAGTCCGGTGGCGGCGGCGGCCGCCTCGGCGCTGGCCCTGTTCGTGTTGGCGACACCGACAATCTCGAAGGTGTCGGATAGCGCGCGAAGCGCGGGGATATGAGCCCGCGCGGCCCAGCTCCTGCCCGGCTGCAATCCGACGATGCCGACCTTGAAGTGTTGTCCTGGCATGACGTCCGTCTCCTTCGCACTGTTTCTGACTCTTCCCAAGCTATTGCAGATCAACTTTCCGGAATAACGAAAACTCGGACATTGTTTCAGGAGTGAATTTCCAGTAGCCATTGAGCCCATGTTAGAACCCGGCAGCCTGCAAGGCCTGCTCCCTTTTGTTCACACGGTGGAAACGGGCAGCTTCACCTGCGCCGCGCGGCGCTTGGGCGTGACAGCTTCCGCCGTCGGCAAGGCGGTTGCGGTGATGGAAGCGCGGCTTGGCGCACGGCTTCTCAACCGGACGACACGCACCCTTGGCCCGACCGTCGAGGGCGAGGCATATTATCGGGCATGCGTCGAGGCGCTGGCGGCCCTGGATGCCGGCCAAGCGCAACTGGCCGCGCATCGGGGAGTCCCTTCCGGACGGCTCAGGGTCGACCTGCCGCTCGCCTTCGGGCGGCGCTGCGCCGCGCCGATCCTTTTCGATATCGCGGCGCGCTTCCCCGATCTGACGCTGGACATTTCCTTCAACGACCGTCGCGTCGATCTTGTCCAGGAAGGGATCGACATCGCGATCCGCGTGGGCGAACTTGGCAACAGCGCCGGGCTGACCGTCCGGCGCCTTTGCGTCCAACGCTCGGTGATCTGCGCCGCTCCGGCGTATCTCGGGCGCAACGGCCGACCACAGACGATCGACGATCTCGACGGCCATTCGCTAATCGTCTACGGGCGCGATGGATTCGTGACGCCATGGCTGGTCGGCGACGCTTCCGGCCGGCTGCGGAAATACATGCCGCGGGGACGCATCGTGCTCGGCCATGGCGAGCCGATGCTGGACGCCGTGCTCGAAGGCTGCGGCATTGCCTTCCTGCCAACCTGGCTCATAGCGAAGGCGCTTGCAAGCGGCGACCTCGAGCGTGTGCTCTCAGTCAACCTTGTCGAAACCGCTCCCATCCATGCCATCTGGCCGACCACGAGGGCGCTCGCACCGAAAATCCGGTTCACAGTCGATGAACTCGTCGAACGCTTCTCGCCGCCGGCGTCGGAGATCTCCGACGTCATCGGTCAGCCGCGGGAGCTTCGAGTTGCCGCGCCGCCGCTTTAGACGTCTCAGCATCTTTCCCCTCGAGACCAGGTGGTCGTGCACCTTCAAACTAAGCGCGGCGGCTTCCGAAACTGCGTCGAGAACCGCCAGCAGCCTCGTTTGACAACGAAAGCTCACACCTAGCTCGGTTCCTTGCTGGTCAAAACCGCGTTGAGGCGACGCTGCAAAGCCACAGCCAACCTGTTTGCCCGATCGCAACGCGGTTTGTGCATCCTCGCCCGGGAACGGCGACATCGTGGCATTCGGACCGGACCGAGGAGACTGGAGTTACCAAGGCTTCAGCATCCATCGGTGGGCCTGAATGAACATCCAGAAGAATGCCCGTCTCACGCCGCTGCATCGAGAGGAGATGGCGCTGGCGGTGATAGAAGGCGCTTTTTCCAAAGCCCATGCGGCGCGCGTCTATGAGGTGTGAGGTGTCGGCCAAGATCGTGGCGCGCTGCGCTATAAGGCCGAAGGGCGGGCCGGCATGGTCGACCGTTCCTCACGGCCTGCCCATATGCCACAGGCGCATTGTGGCGATGCGGCGGCAACGTTGGACCGGCGCCGTGTCGTCCTGGCACGCCGGTGAACTCGATCGCCTTGGTGGTGAGCTTGCACAAGTAGACGACAGTCTCGCGCTGACGGCCATCCAGGAGCCTCGGGTCAAGCGACTGATGACGATCACCGGCGTGAACGTCACGGTCGCGCTGAGTATCGTGGCGGCCATTGGCGATGTCGAACGGTTCTCATCACCTGAAAAGCTTGTCAGCTATTTTGGCTCAACCCGCGGGTCCGGCAGTCCGGCGACAAGCCGGCCTATCACGGCCGCATCACCAAACAAGGCCGAGCCCACGCGCGATCGATGCTGGTCGAGGCGGCGTGGGTCATTTCCGGCGTGCCTGGCTCGTTGCGGGCCTTCTTCATGCGCATCCGCGACAAGCGAGGTAAGCACGTTGCCGCGGTCGCGACTGCGCGCAAGCTGGCGGTCATCGTCTGGCACATGCTGACCAAGGACGAAAACTACATCTGGAGCCGCTCGGCGCTCCTGGATTGGAAGCTCCGAAAGCTGGAATTGACCGCCGGCTATCCGTCTCTTCGCGGCGGCAAGACAGAGGGATCTGCTGCCGACTACAGGAACAAGTCGGTGCGCGACAGCGATCGGCAACGCCGAGGAAGTCTACCGTCGCTTCGTCGCTACATGGAAACAGCAATCGCCGAAGGGGCGCTCGGGCGCCGCAGATGAGGTGCGACGATCATAGGCTGCGCGACAGGGCTACAAACCTCGGCCAGCGTCATTGAAATCAATCCGCGTCTTGCGGGTTCGCCCGCTCCTGAACTGGTTCAGCTGGCTTATGGTGTCGATCTCGTCACCGAGCACATCAAGCTTGTGATCGGTGACGAATGGAATTTGCAAAAGCCATTCGGAAACCGCGGCCATGCGGTTCCTCGTTTCCTGATCGCGATGGCACCCTCGATTGGATCGATGGCGACAGGCTGTCCCAGGTGCCGCCGAGGTGAAATTGTGTGTCGAACCAAGAAGCCGATCGTCAGGAAAGAAGATTATCGAGACCGCATTGGATATGTCATCGCCGCATCGCCAAATCTGGCTCAGACCGAGGCGATACTTCAGCCTGCCATCGACTTAATCAGTTGGTCGATCACACCATTTTCGAACCTTGTCGAACGGGAACAACCTGCGGCCCCTGGCGTCCCCGCACCAGCGCAGGTGGCCCCAGGTAAGAGATGATCGTCGCCCAACATTGCTTGCAATTGAGAGCACGAGAGACGGGTTTGATGATGTGCGCGCGCCTCGGTTGGCATGGATCTGTCAGGATGGTGGATGACAAGTACCGAAAAGATAGGGGCGCCGGTGGAAGTTAGCACGATTGAGGGATTTGGCGAAGAACGTGTTTGTGCGACCTGCAAGTCGCGTTATTTTGTGCTTCACACGAAGAGATATTGCCTGAAGAAACCGGCTGTTCCATCAGCCGTTCCCTACCCGGACATGCCGAGCCGGTAACAGTTTGGTGTGAAGCTCTTGGGACAACGTTGCCGCCGGATATCCGGTACGCCGACCCGTGAGGCAAGGCGGAATCTGCCAGCACGAGGGCGGAGAGGAGCAAGGGACGAGCGGGTACGACCAACGTATGTGAACTTCCGATAAACGTTGTGATCTTTAACAAGCCAAATGTGCTGACAGGCTTGAACAAAAACGGTACGCGGTGAGGCGTTGTCTCTGAATACTGGGCCACCATTGACGATCAGCCGCCGGCGAAGAGGAAGGGTCCGCCCCGCTCGGAGACTTATGCGGAACAGGGTAAGCCCATAGTGCTGCCGGTAACGGCAGGCGGACATAAGGAACGCTGTTGGCGTTGTGGGTAAAGGAATGCGGAAAAGCGAATGCCCGGCTGTAATGGACGGGATACGGGCTGAAACATTGCCTGACGCGAAAGCGGGCAGACTTCCGCGCGGTCATTCATGGCGAGAGAGCTTTGACCAATCGTTATACGAGGGAAGGCAGATGACAGCGATCGGCGCGAAAGTGACCGGGGCTGGTGCGTCCTCGGGCACTGCGCAAATGTGGGATCACCGCGTTCTCCACCGTTCTGCGCCAGCGGGGAAACAAGCAGAGTTTGCGCCTGCGGGGGAACGGTGCAATCGCGCCGAGGCCTTCCGCGAGCCGCACATAGCTAACGCCGATTTTCAGAAATCACGCACACTCCATCATGTCATGAAAGAGTGCGCCGTGAGCCGCCTTCCATCTTGCTCTCGGGGTCTGAGGCAGGCTCAGTCGCCGTTGTGCAAGTGCCGAATGTCAATCGGAACGCCATTCTCCCACCGGATTAGAAGCGCCCGTTTTGAGGACAGAGTCGCCTGCGATTGGCGGATCATCGGCATGGCTTCGCGGGCCTGACGGCTGCTCGTTCGCTGCGGGTGTTCATCTTGCCGTTGACGCGAAGCTCAAAAAGCTGCTCCAGCCGCTTGGTGTCGAGGCTGCGCTGCAGGTGATCGAGACACACCGGGTGGCGTAATTGCGCAATGTCCTGAAGAGCAGACCGACGACGTTTCAGGGCAGTCAAGCTGCTTGTCCGTACCCGCGACCGGGCCGCATTCTTTTGTTTGGGCTTCGACATTCTTGTCCTGTTTCGAGCAAAAGAAGGTTTGCGAATTTGTGCGGGAAGGCCTCGTCGCTGCAAAACCAATGTGATTGCATAGCCTTAGGTTAAATGGCGCGGCGCTTGCTTCAGACTCTTTAGGCACCAGAGAAAGTGCGTAGAAAAATAGGAACAAGGACATTGCTGACACCGCGAGGCTCCGTACAAGCGCCTGAGAAGACCGGCGCTATTCATCGGGACATGGTCCACTCCAGAGGTCCGTGCTCGATAGCCGTATTGCGTATGACTGGTCTGAGGCACCATCGAGGCGCTCGCCGATTTGCCGTTGACCGATCTTCATCCGCATGCGCGCGCCGAAGAAATCCATCAAAGGTCCCTGGGCAAGGTCAGAGTCTCACCAGCAACCTTCTACAATGCGCTGAATCAGTTCTGCGAGCCGGGACTTCCGAAGGCGCCCCAATCACCATACCGACTGGTTGTTGGAGGGCGAAGACGAGGAGCAGCCAAGACCTCCCTTACAACGAAATCGCAAGAGGTGAAGCCCCACAGCCTCAATTTATTGCCCAACCCCATAGTTTGTCGGCACGCTCTTTTGTCCGGATTATTGGAGAGTCAGGAAAATGGATGAATAAGCCAGACGATTTACAGGACCTGCGCTCTGCCATCCCACGCGGCATCTTAGCTTAGACATTGGAGCAACGGATCATGCAGTTAAACGGTGACCGGAGATTAGAGGCATATCGGAGGATGCTTCGCATCCGTCGATTCGAAGAAGAGGGTATGCGCCAGTTTGAAGGTAGGATGGTCCCTGGTTGGTTCCACTCGAGCGTGGGTCAGGAAGCCGCCATCGTAGGGGCATGTCTCGCCCTTCGGGACGATGACGGAATGACCGGAACGCATCGTTCGCACGGCCATCCGATCGGGAAGGGTGCGCATTTGGACACGCTCATGGCCGAGTTGATGGGAAAGGAGGGCGGCATTTGCAAGGGGCGCGGCGGTTCAATGCACTTTGCGGACAATTCGGTCGGGATCGTCAGCGAATCGGGGATCGTCGGAGGCGGCATTCCTCTTGCTACAGGATGCGCGTTCAGCGCCAAGGTGCGCGGCGTGGATCAGGTTACGCTTTGCTTCTTCGGCGATGGGGCGGTGAACCAGGGCACCTTCCACGAGAGTCTCAACATGGCGTCGCTGTGGAAGCTTCCAGTCATCTATCATTGCGAGAACAACGGCTATGCAATGACCACCTCGGTGGCGCAAAGCCACGGGCAGCCGGACATCGCGCTGCGCGCGGCGGGCTACGGCATGCCAGCGGTAACGGTAGACGGGCAGGGTGTGGGCGCCGTCTATGAAGCTGCGGCACAGGCCGTCACGCGAGCACGCGCGGGCGAGGGGCCTACTCTGATAGTAGCCAACACCTATCGGTTCGATGAGCACAATTTCGGCTTGGTGATCCCGGGAGAGCCTTATCGATCGATTGAAGAAGTCGAGGCTCACAAACGCGAATGCGATCCGATTTTGCTATATCGTACTGTACTCCTCGAAGAAGGCGTAAATGAAATGAGTTTGAGAGCAATCGAGAACGAAGTCGCCGAAGCCATTAAGCAGGCTGTACAATTTGCTTTGGCCAGCCCCATGCCTCGGCCCGCAACTTTGCCCGACAATATGTTCAACTCACCCCCTCCAGGCCATTACTGCTTCGTGGCGGAGAGGAATTAGTCGACATGAAAACTGATGCCCAGAAACTCGCCGCGACGCCCGGCCCCCATATTCAGATGACCTATCATGAAGCGCTCATTCAGGCGCAGATGGAGGAAATGGATCGTGATGAGCGCGTCGTCCTGATGGGAGAGGACATCTCGGTCCACGGCGGCGCCAAACTCATTGAGCGGTTCGGCAAGAACCGTGTTTGGAATATGCCGATTTCAGAAAACAGTTTTGCCGGCCTGGGAATCGGAGCTGCCATCAACGGATTACGGCCGATCGTAGACCTCGCAGGTGCCAGCTTCGTCTATCTCGCCTCGGATCAGATCATCAACCAGGCCTCGAAATTGCGGTACATGACTGGAGGCCAGCTCGACATTCCGATTGTGTTCCGTTGCTGTATGTTCTCGGTGGGGGCCGAGGCGGCGCAGCATGCCGACCGGCCTTATCCGCTTTTTATGAATGTGCCGGGCCTCAAGATCATCAGCCCAACCAGCGCCGCCGACATCAAGGGGCTTATGAAATCGGCCATTCGCGACGGCGATCCTGTACTAGTCTTCGAAGACACCCGCCTGTGGCCGCTCAAGGGCAATGTGCCCACAAATCCGGACCATATAATCCCGATTGGCAAAGCGGATGTGAAGCGCGAAGGAGAAGACGTAACCCTTGTCGCTATTGCCGGCGCCATTCTGCAGACGATGGAAGCCGTCGGCGCGCTCGCCGAGGAAGACATTTCGGTAGAAGTGATCGATCCACGTACGTTGAAGCCGCTCGATCATGAGGCCATTAAAACGTCAGTCGCCAAGACCGGACGGCTTGTGATCGTCGAGAATTCGCACCGCGTCTGCAATGTCGGAAGTGAAATCGCTGCGGTGATGGCGGAAGAGGCTTTCGATCTATTAGAGCGACCAATTCTGCGCCTGAGCGCTCCGGACATTCACGTCCCATTCAGTCCGGCCCTCGAGAAGGATTTCTTCCCGACGAAAGATCACATCATCGCCGCCGTACGGCGGCTGCTCTGACAGCCTCAAAGACTCCGACAGAATGGAAAGCAAGATGACAATCGATATCAACCTACCCTTCAGATGAGGAAAGCTACAATGTTTCGCTGGCTGAAACGCGTTGGAGATGCGGTCTGTGCGATCGAATCGTCGAAGCTGGCGGCTCCACTATAGAAGTAGAAGCGCCAGCGCGCAGTATTTTGACGACAAATCGTTGCACCGCAAGGTGAGGCCGTCGAGATCAACACAGTCATTGAACGATTTGTAGGCTGATGTCCGGCTCGTTCACCGAGGTCTCACTGACCCCGTCGCGGAAAGCCTTAGCCGCTCGGATAACGCAGGCAAAGCAGACGATTCCTCACTTCCTGCTGGTGGCCAACATCGAAGTTGACGCTCCTTCGCTTTGGTCGGCAGGGATCAACGAAGTATGTCCGACTAAAAAGTACCTGTAAATGATTGTCTAATCAAGGCGGTTCCGTTTGTCGACAATCCCGACGTTAATTGCTGGATGACGAATACTGTGATTCGGCGCAAGAACTTTTTTCTGTGATCGATGCAATCATCGGTTCGCTAGCGGCATCGAGGGAGAGCAGCAATGAGACTTACGGGACGCACATCTTTCGGTAGCAAGTTCGATTTAACCGGGAAAACTGCGTTGATAACCGGCGGAGGGCGCGGCATCGGTTTGCAGATCGCCCTTACCTTGCAAGAAGCTGGCGCCGGTATAATCCTTATTGGCACTGACGGGATCCGCTTGGCGGAGGCTGCAGATCAGTTCCCCGTCAAACCGCAGGTCCATCAGCTCGATGTCACGGATTCGCAGGCGGTGCGCGATCTCGCCGGTAGAATCGACGTTTGCCCCGACATCCTTGTCAACAATGCCGGCGTGTCTCGTGCCGCGCCGACCAATCATACCACCGATGAGGATTGGCGGGCCGTCCTCTCCGTCAATTTGGACGGCGTCTTCTACTGCAGCCGCACGTTCGGCTCTTTAATGGCGGAGCGCGGTTCTGGGGTGATTGTAAATATCAGTTCGATGTGCGGGGAGATCGTTACCCGACAACAATCCGTCGTCACGGCCTACAATGCGAGCAAGGCCGGAGTGAACATGATGACCAAGACATTTGCGTGCGAGTGGGCAAGATCCGGAGTGCGCGTGAACGCAGTTGCCCCTGGGTTCGTACAGTCTGAGATGACCGGCAAGTATCCCGAAGACGTGGTCAATGCATGGTGTGACCAGACACCGATGCACCGCTTCGGCCAGCCTCATGAGGTGGCATCTGCGGTCCATTTTCTGGCAAGCGATGCGTCAAGCTATATTACGGGAACGGTACTGTTGGTGGATGGCGGCTATACCTGCTGGTAGCAGCCCTCGACCGTCGTCGAGACGCTCTTGACGAAAGCCCGGTTGCCTTGGGAGTCAAGCAAAGACAATGCCTCACGATCAGGACTCCATGTCATGGCAATCTCTTCGGTCATCCAGATCGGAATCAGAGCCGGGCTGCCATCCGGTTGCCGCCCGACAACGCTGGCGGCCTCCGAACAGGAAGGCGACCGGTCACCTATCGGAAGGACGACGGAGTTACGTCGGATCCCGTACATTTGTGTCATCATCATGCACGGCTATAGCAAAACCGAAGTTTTATCAGCAGGGCTATCCTACTGTTTTGAGACGATTTTTTCGTTTGGCACGGTACATGCATGGCTGCCTGCAACGGTGCCAAGAAGTGTGGTGATGTTAATTAGGGGTAAGAGATGGATTTAGGGCTTGATGGCAAGGTGGCAATGGTCGCGGCCGCCTCAAGTGGCTTAGGTTTGGCCACAGCTGAGGAGTTAGCCAACGAAGGCTGCCGCCTGTCCATCTGTGGCCGAGATCCGGGGCGGCTAGAAAGAGCAGTGGATCGGTTGCGCAGCACAGGCGCCGAAGTGCTGGCGCGCGCGACTGATTTAACTGACTGCGCGGATGCAACAGCTTGGGTTGCCGAAACGGCAGAGCATTTTCGGTGTATCGACATCTTGGTGACGAATTGCGGCGGCGTCGCTGCGGGGCCACCCTCGGCCATGACCCCTAAGGATTTCGACGATGCGTTTAATCGAGTGCTTCTACCTTCGATAAGTCTAGTTACGGCCGCCTTGCCATATCTGCGACGCTCGCGGGCGGGGCGAATATTGATGCTCGCTTCCGAGGCTATTGTACGGACCCCAGTACATTTCGCGCTGTCGGGTGTCGCACGAGCAGGACTAGTGCCCTACTGCCACACGCTCGTACAAGAATTGTCGGGGGAGAGCATCACCGTAAACGTGCTCGCTCCTGGAGCACACAGCACCGCGATTCACCAAGCCAACCGCCTCGGCGACCACGCCGAGGCCATCCGTGCGCTCGAGGATAGGACCCCGGCCCGACGCCTTGGCGATCCCTCGGAATTCGCAGCAGTCGCTGCATTCTTGGCCAGCGCCCGCGCCGCCTATGTCAGCGGCGCCCTGATCGTCATCGATGGTGGGCTGAGTGCAACCGTCTGAACAATTCGTCGCACTAGGAGCCGTCGCATGAACGAAGCCAACGCAAACAGAGCGGTCATCGATCTCGGCCGTTCAATCCCACATGCGTGTATCCGCGATCGTCCTGAGCAGGAGCTCACTTACCCGTTTAGTCTTATGACGCTTGAGAATTACTCCGCCAACCGGCCAACGCCGCGCCCGCCTGACAGTGCGCGATGCTGAACGATGACCCTGATTTGACTAAGGCCAGAATCATAGCTGGATTGGGTAATATATTATGTCTGATACAACTCATAATTCTGCAATTGGCGCAGAAGGATACCGGGAGCTCTTCGGAGTTGATGGCAAGGTAGTCTGCATTTCGGGCTCGAGCCGCGGTCTAGGCAAGTCGCTCGCCACCTGCTTTGGACGATTGGGCGCGAAGATAGTCCTTTCCTCGCACAATATTGAAGAGCTGACCGAAGCAGAGGCCGAACTTGCGGGCCAAGGAATCAACGTGACGGCTATCCGCGCTGATGCGCGGTCGCACGACGATTGTAAGGCACTGATCTGTGGCACGGTCGACCGGTTTGGGCAGATCGATGTGATGATCTGCAACGCAGGTACCGACATCATTAAGCCAGCGCATTCATATGAAGAGCCGGAATGGGACGAAATCGTCAATACCAATCTGCGTGGCTACTACTATTGTGCCAAGTTTGCCGCCCAAGCAATGCTGGATCAAGGCGGCGGCAGCATCATCATGACTTCTTCGGTCGCCAGTTCGCTCGGCATACCGGGCCTAACCGTCTATGCTGCGAGCAAGGGTGGCGTCAATCAACTGACACGCACCATGGCGGTAGAATGGGCCAATAAGGGTATTCGTGTAAACGCCGTCGCACCTGGATTCATCAACAACTTCATGGATGGAGTGCATCCTAATCTCGATACGCCTTATCAGCGCCGCGCGATGGAACTCACTCCAATGCGACGCCGCGGTAATTTGTCCGAATATTTCGGGCCTTACATTTTCCTCGCGAGCGCAGCTGCATCGTTCGTAACAGGCGAGATTCTCTATGTCGACGGGGGCTACGCCGCGAGCTGATGCAGGATGCTTCGATGTTGTGGCGGTATTTGGAGGTGGCTGGGGAATGTTAAACAAAATACCAGATGAATTGAACTTTCTAGACTGCACCTTGCGCGACGGTGGCTACTACACAGGTTGGGATTTCGCGCCGGAACTGGTGTCTGACTATGTCGCTACTATCAACACTCTCCCGGTGCGGATGGTCGAGCTGGGGCTCGCCGGAAAGCCCGAGAGCCACGGATATTTCGCCAGTGTGACGAGCTCCAAGGCCGAAGAGGTGGCTGCTGGTCTCCTGGTCAAGGCATGCGTGATGATCGATGCCAAGGATGTGCTTGCGAGCGAACTGCCTATACCCCTTGCCGTGATCCGCCTGACAGAAGGACTAGTGCCAGGGCATATCACGACCATCCGCGTGGCGGCCCATTACAGCAACTTGGCTGCCTGCCGGAACATTTGCGCTGAGTTGTCTCACAGCGGCTTCCGCGTGTTTTTGAATCTCATGCAGATCGATGCGGCAAATGCTGCAGAAGTTGAAATGTGCCTGAAAGAGGTAAAGCAGATCGACACAATCGACGTGCTTTATATTGCCGATTCCTTTGGCTCTATGAAGCCGACTCGCGTCCAGGAATTAATCGGCCGGTTTGCGGGTCGGATTCAGCCTGACATTGGATTCCACGGCCATGACAACCGCGGATATGCGCTGGTCAATTCAGTGGCCGCCGCGACGGCGGGAGCGACCTGGATTGACTGCACCATGGGCGGCATGGGTCGCGGGGCAGGAAATACGGCTAGTGAGCAGCTCCTACCGATTCTCACTCGCCTCGAAACATCCAAGGAACGGGCGCTCCTCGAGCACGTCTTGCGTTACTTCAATCCGCTTCGCAAACGGTATGGGTGGGGCAGCAGCGCGGCATATCAATTCGCGGGCTCAAACTTCATCCATCCGTCCTATGTTCAAAAGCTACGTGAAGGCGGGGCTTTGTCTGACGCCGCGATTATCAGGCGCCTTTCGGACCTCCGCGCCGATGAACGGATGAGTTTTGCCGATGAAAAGCTGTCGGCGCTGATGGCGCAGGACATCGCCTGATCGCGGATATCTCTGTCGAGGTGCCCTTTTCCCAACCTGGAGGAAGCCATGACCCTGCCAAATGCGGTAGTGAAACCATCGGTCCTCCCGTCCGATCCACGGTTTTCATCAGGCCCTTGCCGTAAACATCCCGGTTGGAGCGTGCACCCAACTATGCTGCGCTATGTTGGACGAAGTCACCGGAGCTCCGAGGGAGCAGGAAGGCTGCGAGAGGTAATCAGGCGCATGGCCTCTTTGCTAGCGCTGCCTGATAGCTGGCTGTGCGGAATCGTGCCGGGCTCAGGCACTGGGGCCTGCAGCATGGCCTTACAAAATCTACTCGGCCCGTCTCCAGTCGAGACATTCTTGTCAGACAACTTCTCGCAGTATTGGGCAAATGAGATCGATGCGTTAGGGCTTGCCCCCCAAAATCGGCACATTTGTCCTTACGGAGATTTTCCGAACACGAGCAGGATCGACCCCAATCACGACATCGTTCTTGTGCTAAACGGCACCAACAGCGGCGTCTGTCCACCGGATCTTGACTGGATTCTTCCTGACCGTGCCGGGCTTGTGATCGCAGATGCCGTCTCGGCAGCTTTTACGAGGCCCATCGACTACGATCGGATCGATGTTCTGTGCTGGTCATGGCAGAAGGCGCTTGGGGGCGAAGGCGGCCATGGCATGATCGCACTCTCGCCTCGGGCCCAGGCACGGCTGAAGGTCGGCGGACGTAAGCCTGTAGCCAGGCTCATGAGACTGCACAACGCCGACGGATCTGTAAACAAGGCGTTCTTTGGCGGCCGCACGATCTCGACCCCCAGCATGTTCGCCGTCGAGGATATCCACTCTGCGCTCGACTGGGCCGAAGCGTGCGGTGGACTACCAGCGCTTCTGAAAAGGGTTGCCAATAATTATGCTGTGATGGACGACTGGGTGAACTCTACCCCCTGGATTGATTGGACTTGCACCAATCCGGCAGCACGCTCCACCTGTTCAATTACTCTTCGGCTCGTGCGAGAGCACGCTGCCGGCGAGAAACAGGACGACGGCAAAATCGTGGCGGAGATGATCCGTCTACTCGAAGCCGAAGGCGCGGCTTTTGACATTTGGAGCTACGGTGACGCGCCGCCGGGATTACGGATATGGGCGGGCCCGACGGTCGAGGCAGATGACTTGGCGATCTTATGCAAGTGGCTGGCCTGGGCGTATAGCGAGACGTGCGCGGCCAGCATACCGCCCGAAGCGAGGGTCGTGCGTCACGGCTACTTTCCGCCCTCTAAGGCGCGCGCGGTTCAGCCAAGGACGGAATCGGCTTGTCCTCAAACCGCGGCCCTCGAAAGCCCACCTCCCCAGACACTGGCAGATTGCTATGACGCGATACTTTTCGACGCGACGGGGGTCCTGATCAGCCAAAATGACGCCCTGCCTGGCGCTGCTGATATCTTGGCCCGACTTAATACGTCCGGTCAGCCATTCTACATCGTGACGAATATCAGCAGTGGATCGGACGAAACGATATTAGCACGTCTCCGCGGCGTGGGACTCCCGATTCCGGCGGTCGACCGTATCGTGTCAGCGGGAGGTGTTGCGCGGCATCGCGTACTCGAAGAGCTGGCGGCCGGGCGGTTAGTTTCGTATGTGGGCAGTGCACAGGCCGCGCATGACATCTTCGGCAAGCATCCAAATCTTCATTGCGCTGACACGGTCGAGACATTCGACACGCTCGTAGTGCTCGATGACGAAGGTTTCGATTTTAAACGAGGGGCCGATCACATCCTGTCCACTTTTCGACGCAGACTGATCGAGACGGGCGAAATGCCCCGTATTATAGCGGCAAACGCGGACATCATTTATCCTAGCAAAAACGGCACACTCGTCTTTGGACCAGGCATAATAGGGCCAATGCTTCAAGCTGGACTAGCGCCCTTCGGTGCTCCTCCAATCTCAGTAGAAATAATGGGCAAGCCAGGAAGAGCGATTTTCGAAGAGTGCATCGCTCGGGCCGGTACCGACCGTCTTTTGATGGTTGGCGATCAGGTTGATACCGATATCAAGGGCGCAAAGGCTGCTGGGATCGACGCACTTCTCGTAACCACTGGCCTCAACAGCTGCGGCGAGTTGCGCCAAGACGAGAACGGCGCTGCCGATTATGTCGCAAGGAACCTCGATCAAATTTTCGACGGCAGTTTGTTTCCACCCCTTCGGTCGGCGACGTATTCCAATACAACAGACTAGGTTTGGGCGGCTTGGAGCGAGAAGCGCGGAGGGCGAAAGGGTCGTGATGATGCGCCAACATCTCGGCCGTCGCACGGTGTTGGGGCATCAGCCGCGGCCTGCTTTCTGTCTGGCGGCGGCAGGCGGGGCTAGTGAACCCAGACCTCATGACCGAGACGACAGCTCTTCAGTCGCTGATTACGATTGCCGACGGGGAGCGGCGGGTTGAGCGAAGCGGCGGCGGTAAGACGGAAGCGTCGGGATCGCCCGGTCGGATCGAGCCTGAGATGGATGGAAGCCGCCTCGAGGTGAGGGGCGTTGTAGCGACACAGCCAGTCGATTTCCGCTGCGGCATAAACGGCCTGATTGCGCTGGTCGCGGCCGCCCTTGCGGCCGATCCTATTGCGGCTACGCCTTTGTCTTCCGCCCCAAGCGCAGTGATGGGGCTGCGGCTCCATATTTTGGGACAGCAACACGCGCGCTCTAATGAGGGTGCGTGTTGCCGTCCCGGCGAGGAGGAGGTTCAGGATCCGGAGGCAACCGAGGGTTCCATGTCGTATGAAAGGAAAGTGATGACTAAGAAAAAGGCCGTTCGCATAACGTGAGCATACCGGTCATCAGCAAGAAAACCGGAAGCGCAAGGGTTTATTCCGAGCTTCGCCACAACATCCTCAACATGTTCTTTGCCGCCGAGCTACCCGTTGGACGAGGTCAGCCTCAGCCAGCATTTCAATCTTTCCAGGTCGCCGATACGCGAAGCGCTGGTCAGGCTGGCGAGCGAAGGGCTCGCTCTGACGCTTCCGAACAGAAGCCCCATCGTCGTCCCCGCTCGATTTCCGCAGCGTACCCGAATATTTGGACGCCCTCGACCGGTCGGCTGAATAGGGGCGTAGAGAAGCCTGATGCGAGATCAATCAGGCGGCGAGGATTTCGAACTGCTCGGCCAGGGACGGATTCGGATTGAAGGCGTACCTCGCCTGTCGCTTGCGCATCATGTGGATCATTTCGATGCCGGACAGGATGGTGGAGGCGGTGGCCGTCGATTTGAAGCCGAGCATCGGCCGGACCCGGCGCTTGATGCGCCGATGGTCCTCCTCGATCCGATTGTTCAAATACTGGCTCCGGCGGATGCGGATCGGCTTCAGCCGGCGTCGGGAGCGATCCTGCAAGCGACTTGTGGTGGCAGGAAACGATCGCCTCGTGGTTGTTTGGCTCCCGTCGATGACTACGCGATCCGGTCGGCCATGATGCTCCAGCGCCTTTGAAGCAGCGCTTGGCCGCCGGCAGGTCGCGCTGCTCGCTGAACCAAAACTCGACTGTGTCACCGACAGTGTCGATGGCGCGATAGAGATACATCCACTGGCCGCGGACCTTGATGTAGGTCTCGTCGACATGCCATTTGCCGTCACGCTACGCTTGCGCCGGTTGAAACGCTCAAGCAACAAGGGCGAGAAACGAATGGTCCAGCGGTGGATGGTCGTGTGATCGACCGCAATGCCGCGCTTCGGCACGCACAGCAGGATCGCGGATTGGTCGAACTGACAGCCTTTGAACATTGCAACCCTCCGAATCGATCGAAGCTCGTTGCCACAGCGCTGGTAATCAAAAGTTCGCAACAGATCCCCACCGGTTGCACCCAGCGAGATATCAGCTGGCCATCCAGACCTGCCATCCGCCTGATAACATTTAGTCCTGCGGTACATGACTTTTTGTACGGTTGTTTTGCAGCCGCCCCGCCGTTAGCGTTTCAGGACCAATCCGACGCGGCAGCCTCTCAAGCCGTACTGAAGGCCCAGTCAGACAGGCATTCTATCAATGCTATAAGAACGATTTTTTAAGCAATAGGTATGATCTATAGTCGGCCGCCAAAACTAGCATTCTGTCTAGGATGAGCTATGCGAACGTATTGCCGATGGGTGGACGTGGGGTAGCGATATTCGTAGCGCTAAGACTGGCTGAAAGGAAGTTGGGTGAGGTCCGAAGACGTCTTGGATCCGTTCAAAAGTTGGCACATTCAGTTTATCGTCGCAGAGAACATTGATTACCCAACAGGCACGGCTGCCGAACAAGCGCAGCGTGCTGGAGAACAGTTCCTCCGCGTTCAAATGCATGGATTTCAAGTAGGCCGCGGCCCGTTGGAGGAAATCAAGTGGGTGGCCACAAGCTCCGGAACTGCAGCATTTTAGTCTCAGAGGATAACTTGACACTTGCGTTCGAATTGCGTGACGCTTTTGTCCAAGCAGGCGCAAACGTTATCCATCCGGCCGATACGATTGAGGACACTCTCGACGTAATCATGTCCTCGTCACCGATAGACGGTGCTGTCCTTAGTGTGAACTTACAAGGCGAGGAGACGTTCGCCGCGGCCGAGCACCTGGTGCGACGCCAAATACCGTTCGTATTCCTGGTAGGTCACAATACTTCTGATATACCCGACAGTTTCAGAGATGTTGATCGGTGTGAGAAGCCGATTGATATCGCCCATCTGATCGAGGTGATAGAGTCGCTCATATTGGCGTGAAATCCCATTTTTTGACCTGAGACCCACGCCACGGACTTGGAGGCAGGATTGACGCGATCAAGCGTCATGCACCGAACGGAGGCTCGCAGGGCAGACGGCTTCACCCTGCCGGCTCCATAGAGCGCCAGACAGCAGGTCATGCAGTGATTGAAAAGCAAGCTGAAGTATGGCTGCATAACAACTCATGGCTCACGCAAGAATAGTTGAATCGGCTGGAGTACGTTTTGGTGTCGGAGTTTCCTTCGGAGAATCGCTGCCTGTAGAGATGCAGGGTGTTTGACGACGATACCATCCGGTTTCGCTATGGTGGGGTTAGTTTTTTCGCGCATCACGGGTGTGGCGCGCAGCACGATTAGGCGTGGATTGAACACGATTGGGCGTGGATTGAAGGAGATGCCCGGCGAGGCGGTCGATCTCGCGCGCCGCGCGAACGTCTGCGTCGCGTGGGGTGGTGGTCGCAAACCTCAAGAAGCAAGGTGTGCAGGCCAATCAGGATATCACCTTCATCACCGACGGCGGCGAAGAAGTCCGCTGCCTTGCCGAAATGATCGGATCCGGCAGCGAGCACTCCAGCACCATGACCGCAAGGCCGGTATCGAAATGGCCGGCACGTTCGACCGCATCAAATGGTACCGCTGGCACGGCAACGCCTATAGAGCGCGCGGTGAACATCGGCGATCTGCATCTCTACGCCGAGGCCGCAGACACCGTTTATCCGAGGCATCAGTCGCACCGCTTGAGCCAAATCTCACTTTCTTCTCCCTTGGCGTTATTTAGGATGCGCCCGCACTAATTAGGTATACTTCGCATTGTCAATGTAAATACCTAGTATAATATCGCCATAATGATTCCTAATAGCGCTATGCAAATTACCAAAGAAAATATGATACCGCGAATGCCGTCCTTCAAATCGTCTGCTCTTTTGCTACCTGATGTCATTGATCAGATTGCCTCGAGTTCTGGGAGTATGAGGAAGAAGTCGCCGACGAGGACGTAGTCGGCGACCTGGAAGATCGGCGCCTCCGTTCCTGCTGAGGGCGACAATGACCTTCGAATCCTTCATGCCGGCAAGATGCTGGATGGCGCCGGATACGCCGCAGGCGATGTAGAGGTCGGGGGCGACCACCTTGCCGGTCTGGCCTGCCAGTCATTGGGCGCGTAGCCGGCGTCGAGCGCCGCGCGGCTGGCGCCGTCCGCAGCGCCGAGCTTGTCGGTGACGGGAAGGATGACCTCCCGGAATTTCACCGAGGAGCCCAGCGCGCGGCGCCGGAGATGATGATTTTCGCCAGGTAAGCTCTGGACGTTCGCCGCCCGACAGCTTGTTCTCGACAAAGGACAAGCGGGGGCTGGCCGCGGATGAGACCGTCTCGATAGGGGCAGAGCCGCCTTGGGGTGCTGCCTGGAACGAGGCCTGCGCATTGTAATCACTCTCTTGGCGTCGGTTCTCCCGCACCGTCTGTATTGCGTTGCCGGGATAGATCGGACGCTTGAACATGTCGGGCGTGACCTCGATGATCTCCGACAGCTGCATCACGTCGAGTAGGGCCGAGACGCGCGACATCACGTTCTTACCGGAGGTCGTCGCCGGCGCGATGATCGTGTCGTAGCCGCCGGCGAGCGAAACGACGGTTGCCGCCAGCGGTTCGGTCAGCCGGTTTTCCAGCTCGGCGGCTTCCGCGAGCAACACCTTGCGCACGGCGGCGTCCGCGGGGGCCATGGCGCCGTTACCGGCGACCAACATGTCAAAGTCCGCGCCGAACTTCGATGCCGGCGACAGCGCCTTGGCGGTCTGATCCGACAGGGTCTGGTTGTCGTGTTCGGCGATGAGGAGAATTGCCATTCTTCGCTTCCTTCAAATTCCTTGTACCCGTGATCTTGATCCCGAAAGTCTGCACCTTTCGGGGGCACGGGCTTACAATACTCCGGCCTCGTTCCTGAGCTTGTCGACCAGTTTGGCGACGCTCTTCACCTTGACTTCCGCCTTGGGGCCGCCGGTGCTCAGGAGGTCAGCCTTTCAAGCCATCGCCCTTTCCGAAAGCATCCCTTCCAATGTTGAAAAGTCTGGCTTGGTATAAATTCAAGCCAGCCATTGCGTAGGCTGATTAAAGCTTTGCCGGCGGGGCGATGAGCCCGGCACCATCCAACAGCTGCTTTTGCTTCAAGATGCTCGTGGCCAGTAAAGCGCGGTAACGATCGACAACACGTTCGCGATGAGCCGCATCATTGATTGCACTGAGCGCACCGATCACAGAGGTAATCGCTTCGCTCGCGGTCCGAAGTTCCGCAAGCAATTCGGTATTTTCGGCCAGTCGAGCGACGTCGCCGCGTGTAACCTGGGCGATTCCCACCGGCGACTTAGATCCATTGGAGATGTACCCGTCCGGAAGATCACCCTTGAGGTTGGTGACCATACGATCGCGTATAGCATCGACCAGCTGATCGACAGCCTGCTTGGCGCCGGCGACTCGGGTCGGGTGGTCGGTGTCCGCGGCCGCATGCGGAAGAAGCTCCAGCTTGTCGGCATGCTTCGGCAGAAGCGAAAGATAGGGCTTCATCGGGCCGGTCACGCCTTCGGCACGCTTGAAGATATCTGCGTCGATGGCTGCGTGCCGAACCTTGCCGACCGACAGCGCTTCGTCGAGCCCGGCAATGTCGACGAGTTCGCCGCGATCGTAGTTGAGAAGCACGGCTCGATCGTTCAGCGCGGTGAGGACGCTGCGATCGACCAGCCCGGCATTCGAGAAGGCGCCCGTGGCCAGGTCCTGCCGGCCGAGGCCGAGATGCACGGAGAGCACATCCGCGCCGCTGGCGGCGGCGAGAGGAGTTTCCGCATAGGCGTAACCTTCGGCAAGGATATTATCGCGATGCGCCGGACGGGCATAAATCACGACTTCCATGTGGAAGGCCTTGGCGATCCGGGCCAATTCCCGGCCGATGTTGCCATAGCCGAGGATAGCTATCCGTTTGCCTTCGAGCTTTTCGGTCGGATATTCTGCAAGGTTCTTGCCCGTGTCGAAGTCGCCTTTCACGACCCTTTCATGCAGCGTATCGACCGGAAGGTCGGGCATAACCTTGAGCAGGGCTTTGATTGCCATCTGCGCCGTCGCGCGGCTATTGATGCCGGGGGTGTTCATCAGTGGTGCTTCTCCGCCCTCTCCGTTCGCTCCCCCCACGAGGCGGACCCCATGTTGCCGGTTCCAGTGCCGATGCGCACGCCGCCGAGACGGAACTTCGCGCCGGCGGGAATGAAGGTGGCGGCGGCGATGACCGCATCGTATCGGCCGTCGCCGGCTTCGGCGAGAATTTCATCGGCGGTACTGAGGTGCGGCTGGTAGAAGAAATGAATCCGGCCGTCGTGGGCCGTATTCGCCGCCTTGATCGAGGTCTCGTGGAAAACCCCGCCCTTCTCGCCGATATAGGCGGCAAGCTCGCTATGATCGAGGCGCCCATCAGCACCGAAGCGCAGGCCGATGGCGTCGGCAATCAGCACCTTGACAGACCCTTCACGCACGCCTTCGCCGGCATCGGTGCCGGACGGGGCATAGTCGACCTTGCTCCCCTGCCGTTCCAGCTCTTCCTCCAGCACCACGATCTTGGCGCGGAGATAGGCGTATTTCAGGTTTTTGAGCAGCGCCGTGATGTCGGACGGCTCGCGAATGCCGCCGACCCAGGCGCGATAATCGCCGGGCATCCCGGGGAAGGCGTTGACATAGCGGGCGGCATCGAGACCCGTCTCGTGCTCGCCGTTCGGATGGGTGATGCCCTCGTAGCCGAGCAACTGCTTCGAGCGCGCGATAATGCGGGCGTGCAGGTCCGACGATGAGATGGCACCGTCATTGACCTTCAGGAGCGTGACGGCGGCACCGCGTCGCTCTTCCTCGCTGACGACGAGGCTGAACAACGGGTTGCGGCCGACCCATTCGTTGACGACCTCGCGATTGGCGGTCGACCGCTTGTTGAGCTCGATGACGGAACCGATACGCCGCTCGGTCTGCAAGAGGCCGAACGTCGTTTCGGCAAAGGCGAGTGCGCTGTAGGTGTTGATGACGCCGCCGAGCATCCGATCCTCCTGCGCGTCGTAGAACGGGCCGGCATCGACGGACCGCTTGCTGCTGAGCGGCTGTTTGGGATCGAGCGGCGGCGCGATTTTCAGCTGGCGCGGAATGGCCCAGCATGGATTGCTCTGGTTGCGCTCGATGAGGGCGAGGGCCGCTGGCGTGAAGGAGGCGACGAAATAGCCGGAGACGCCGCCGATCGCCTTCTGGAACGGCATGAAGAGGCAGCACTTGGCCATGACTGCCCGCACCGTCTCGGGCGACCATGGCATCGCACCGAGCATGGAGGTGGCGTCGAAGACGGCGTGCCGGTTTTCCGGATCACCGTCCAGCCAGGCCAAGAGTTCGTGGATTTCCTCGTTGGTGTAGGAGTTCGCGCCCGTCGTCTCGTGACCGACGCCTACGAAGACAGAAATGCCGAGGTCGGCAAGAGTCTTGGCAAATGGGATCGCGCCTTCCTTCTGAGCGAAATGGATGCGGCTCTCGTCGCCCTTCTCGGCAAAGCGGTGCATTTCGATGAGCTGGGTCGCCCACGACTGGCGGAAGAAGCCCGAGGCGTCGGCATCGCTGCCTTCGGGGCGCGGCGTGTCGACATAGACGCGCTGGTTCGCGTCATTCGCGTTCAGGAGATGCTGGACGCAGACCGTATAACCGCTATGGCCGCCACCAAGGCCCACGGCGATGCGGTTCGACTTCGGGAACTCGAAGTAGCGATGGATCGCCCGCATCATGTCCAGAAGGATCTTGTCTGCCGGATAACCGCGATGCATGCTTCGCGACAGTTCCGCCGTGGTGAACGCTCCGATGTCTTTTCCGGTGTCGTCGAACTTGCGATAGGTCCTTTCGATCCAGCGATCAAACTCGTAGCGGCGCAGCCGGCTGTCGACCTCGTCGGTCGTCGCGTCAGTTATAGGTCCCACGCCAAAGAATGGGTTCAATGGGATGGAAGGCGCGCCACCCCTCGTCGCTTCGAGTGCAGACTCGCGATGAGCAAGCAATTCGCTATTTGAAATCATGAAGATCCTCCTTATCGGCCTGGGCAACGAAGCAGTTGCGAGCCGTGGGACGTATAGTGTTGAATCTCAAAGCTGCTCGGCTCATAATTGGCTGCTATCTTCTGCGCGAGATCCGGGATCGAAAATGCGGTAGCTCCCGACAACTCGTAGTAGCGGCCAGCATGGCTAGCCGGATCGCCCAGCACAGCAAGCGCCGCTTCGGCCAGATCTGCTCTTGCGACGGCCGAAATCCGACCCTCACCAAAAGGCGTGGCAATCACCCCGCCGCGCGGCGCGGCGAGAGCTCCGGTCAGTTCTGCATAGAGACCGTTGCGAAGGATGGTCCAGGCCATGCCGCTTGCCCGAAGCTCGCGCTCAGTCCAGCGATAGGCCAGGGCAAAGCCGAGATGATCGCTAGCACGGGCCATGCTCGTATAAATGACGTGCCGCCACCCCCTGAGCCCGGGCAACAGCCAGAACGGCACCATGCCGACGCATCACGCAATCGTTTTCGGCAGAGCCCGCCGAGGTCAGCAACATGGTCTCGACCCCGGTGAAGTCAAGCGTTTCAGGTCTGTCGAAGTCTATGTGCCGGTCAGCAGTGGCTGCTCTGCTGCCGGTGAGAATCGTAATGCCCTTCTGCCGCGCCCGGGCCACGATCTGCGATGCCAACTGGCCCGAGGCTCCGGTGATGAGGATCATGGCTCTTCCTTTCATGGATGTGCGGTGCTGAAGGCGCTCCAAGGTTATTGATGAAGGCTCAGACATTTTTCATTGGCCCGGCGGAGACCCGCTCCGACGTCTTCAGCTTGTGCTAATAGACGATGTCGCAGTCCGGTTTCGCTGAGCCAGCCTGCTGGTCTTACGTCTAACCTTTCGGGTGGTTGTCGCGGCAGACGCGGCACAGGCGAGTCCGCGGCCATTAAGTAAAGCCACGGCCACCACGCGCAAGAACGTTACTTTATTCCGCCCAAGTCGGCCTGGCGTCGGCCCCTCCGCGGGCGCAAGGCATTCAGAACGAATTCCTAGCACTACCGGGCGTCCCGGACACTTTAAGACGAATTCGCGCTTTGCCCCATCATCTCCTCACCGGAAATAGATTAACCCGCAGGTCGCAGAGATAGCAGGCCATATCACATCCTGGACCAAAGCTTGCCGCCGGTTGCCCAGTTGTTAGGCTCATACTCATCGAACACCACATGGATTTGTTCTGGCCTTAAGTTCATCTTGTCACAGAACAGCTTTGTGATCTCAGCCACCAATTGTGCTTTTTTGTCGTCATCAGACTTGAACGTTTCGATATGGATTACGGGCATAGCTTGCTCCTTCGTTGCTCTCTGCCGAGCAGGTTGATATGGTTGCCAACGCTCTCTAAGCGTTGCTCCAAACTCTGGAATGCGGGCGTTAAACATTGCCTCGACGATCTCAGCCCAAGGCCGGGCCCGGTGGAAGCGAGATTTGACCGTCTGTGATGCGAATTGCGGTCTTTCATGATCACGTCGAGAGCGTCCTCGATCGTGTCGATCGGACATGACGTTCGCGCCTTCATTGACAAAAGCGTCGCTCAGTTTGCCGTCATCCCCCGCGATCAAGATTTTGCGGTTTATGAGCTCTTGTTCCCCCACTCGTTCCTCCGAGGTCCAGGAGTCGATTAGTCTAAATCTCCGTGTTTTCGAAAAGCGGCACGCTATCCCGAGCAAACCGCTCGCATCCTGTCCTTCATTTCCTCGGTCGGTCCGTAGTGCCGCGGTCGTAGATCATTGGCGTAGCCTTGCCTTCGTGAGTTTTGCTGCATGGCCGTAGATTCACGTGATTGGGAGTCGAACTGGGTCCTAATTCAGGACACGTTCGTCAAAAGGATAGTTTGAAAGCAACTCGTAGCCGTCGGACGTAACGAGCAATTGCTCCTCAAGCTTCACTCCATCCCGTTCGCCAACGGCGCCAATATAGCTTTCAACACATATTACCATGCCTGGTTCGAGTGTCGCGTCATACGCCACGGGACCACGGAATGAGGGTTTAACTTGCGGATATTCATCGCACATGCCAACTCCGTGTAAAACGCAGGAGTAAGCTTGCTCCCGAAATTCTTCGGGCACCGGCCAAGCTGAAGCTTGCAGATCCTTCATGCTGACGCCTGGTCGGATAAGCTTAACGTTGGTCTGCAATTCGTCATACGCCAGTTGGTAAAGTTGGCGCTGGCGCGCACTAGGCGGGTTCTTTCCGTAGTAGAATGTCCGTGACACATCACAGAAATACCCAAATGGGCCCACCATATCGGTGTCAAATCCCACCAGGTCTCCCTCCTCAATGACTCGTTGGGTGGCTTCCTGGAGCCACGGATTAATTCGCGGCCCGGAAGCTAACATTCGTCCCTCATGCCAGCCGCCCTGGTTGGCGAGGTTGGTATAGTTGAGAAGTCCCCAAAGCTGCACTTCCGTTACGCCTGGCCCCATGCTCTCCTGCATACGCGCAATGCCGTGCTCAGCTACGGCGCATGCCCAGCGAATACACGCTATCTCGTCATCCGATTTAATGACCCGCGCCCCTTCCACGATGTCCACCGCATCAATTACCTCTAGACCGCGCTGCAGCAAAGCCTGGGTTATGCTCGGGTTCACATACTCCACCGCCACTTTGCGATTAGTGGTACCGATTTCGCTTAGGAAACCAACGATGTCGTCGGCGAGGAGCCTCGCGCCGTCCGCCAGTTCGTTGCCTCCTTCAAAAAACGAAATCGGCCTTCCGTGCCTTACACGGTCTGCAGAACATGCGTTGCCAATACCCTGATGAAGGGTGATTGGCCCATCAATAGGCAAAAAGAGGTATGTGACGGGAATATGCGACTGAAACAGAGGGTATGCATTGTAGTCCACCGCATAGCGAATGGTAATGGGGCTCACCAGGACACACATTGCGACATCTGCTTGGCGCATTGCTGCTCTTAGCCGCTCTTTTCGGTATCCATCGAGCCTTTTAAAGTCGATATCCGGCATTGGTCGAAACTGCCGCAAGTCGCTCCAGTTGTCACGGAGTACGAACCCATCCGGACCTGGTGAACCCAATTTGGAATCCGTCATAGAGCCCTCGTACATGTTCCGACTGTGCTGCTGATCAGTCACGCAGAAATGCTACGGTCGTGAGCTATAGGCAGCGGCGCACCGCACTTCAAATGAGTATTAGTGGCCGGTCGCATAACCAGGAGTCATGACCATGTCCAAGGGTCGTAAAAGGCTGCGCGAAGCCGTTATCCATATCCAGCGCGCCATAACTTCAAGCTTGCCATCGAATAACTTCCTGGACGCTTTCAAACGGCGGTATGAAGGCCAGATCATTAGGCACGGCCGCCGGAAGAGCGGCCCAGACAGAGCGCCGACCCTTAACAACTAACTCACGGCCACCCGCGCGAGATCTGAAACGCTCAACGCCGCTGCGATATTCCGCCCAAGTCGGCGTGGCTTCGTTGCCCTCCGCGGGCGCAAGGCATCCAAAGCCATCCGGGCCTCATGAAACGGATGCGTTAACTTTTACTGAGCCCTATTCCGTAGTACTTGCAATGCTGTCAAGCAGCGATGCAGGAACTCTAGGACAGCGACTGATGAACTTCAGATGAGTAATTAATGGCGGGCCGGACAACCATGGGTCATGACCATGTTTAAGGATAAGCTTCAACTCGGTCGGAGCCGACCCGAACGCCATATCTATGTCTAATCTCTGTTAAGGGCCTGCAAGGGCTGCTACGGGGTCGCCGTCGATGTCAAAGCCGCGCCCATGACTTCAGCTTGTCCGCCGCATGACTTTTTGGACGCTTGCGAACAGGCCGTATGCCGGCATAGATCACTAAGTAGGCCGCCGGAGATACCCGCCAAGCCTCATCACTTTTACTGGGCAATGAAAAATTATGACGCACTCCAAGAAGGTGGTTATCGTTACTGGCGCGACGTCGGGGATAGGGGAGGCCGTCGTAGAGGCCTTCGCCGCGACAGGGGCGTCACTCGTATTGGTTGGCCGCGATCGGGGGCGGGGTCAACGGGCCTTGGAATCCGTTGAGAGACTCGGATGTACGGCCCAATTGATGCTAGGCGACGTGGCTGACTCGGCCTTCGCCGACCATGTGGTTAATCTCAGCATAGAGCGGTTCGGAAAGGTCGACGTCCTCGTGAATAGTGCTGGGATTATCCGGCGTGGAAACGCCGTCGAAACAACGGATGACGATTGGCGGCAGACATTCGAGGCGAATGTCAACGGCGTGTTCTACTTCAGCCGCGCCGCGGTGAAGGCTATGCGAACGACCGGCGGCGGTAGCATTGTCAACATAGCCTCGAATGTGGGGTTGGTTGGCTGTCCCGGGCTGGCGGCCTATTGTGCGTCAAAAGGCGCCGTCGTTCTGTTGACAAAGGCCATGGCGCTCGACCACGCCAAGGAGCAAATCAGCATCAATGCGGTCTGTCCCGGCGCCGTTGACACTCCCATGCTGGTGTCGGCTCACAGCCAGCCAGTTACTGCCAACGAGGTCCTCCAGAGAAACATCGATTCTACACCCCAGGGTCGTGTGGCTACTCCCAGAGAGGTCGCAGGCTTGACGCTTTACCTTGCAAGCGAGGAAGCGCGGCACATTACAGGGGTTGCTATTCCCATCGATGGCGGCTTCACAGCAGGATAGGAGGAAACTTTGGTTAATCGGGTATCAGGCAAGGTTGCCATCGTCACGGGGGGCAACCAAGGCATAGGGCGTGCGATTGCGGAGAAGCTTGCCGAAGAAGGCGCCATCGTTGTCGTCGGCGATTTGCGCGACGATCGTTCTTCCGGTTCCAACGGCGCCGAGGGAATTACCGCACTCGCTCTCAATGTCACGAAGGAGGTTTCGATCCGCACATTCGTCGATGAAGTCCTCCAGAAGTTCGGCAGGATCGATATTCTGGTCAATAATGCGGGTCTGGTCATGCACAAGTCCATTGATGACCAGACAGCCGAAGAGTGGGACCGGCTCATGGCGGTCAATCTTCGCGGCCCTTTCCTGATGGCAAAATATGTGGTCCCGGAAATGAGACGTCAGGGCGCTGGGACCATCGTCAACATCGGGTCGGTCGAAGGGTACATGGTCAACCCATGGCACACTGCATACGCGGCCTCGAAGGCAGGGGTGCACGGACTTACGCTCGGGCTAGCCGTTGACCTTGGGCCCGACGGCATACGCTGCAACACCGTTTGTCCGGGCTGGATCGACACTGATCTTAATCGTGCATACGTTGAGATGCACCCCGATCGAAGCTTGATTGAGCGAGAATTGGGACAGCTTCACCCGGTCGGAAGGATTGGCGCTCCGAAGGAGATAGCCAATGCGGTGCTCTGGCTTGCCAGTGACGATTCCAGTTTCGTGAGCGGCGAGATGATCTCCGTCGATGGCGCGCGTACCAAGAAGATTTCTTTGCCCGCGATCTTGGATGAAGAGTATCGGGCCAAGCTGACGAAAGCCCAGGCATAGCGGTGCGCCGGCGGACTAAAACAGGTTGCGACGGGTTGTTCGGCTCGCTGGTAAAAACAGTTACGGCCACAGACGACATGTGCGCTTTTCGAGATGGCAGGGTTGCCGCGCCCGAGCTGGGAGGCGAGCCTGACGAACTCCCGCCGAACGGCTATCGGCGGTGAGAACAAAGACCAAGCCGAAGCCGCTCTTCCTCGGTATCGACACCGGCGGCACTTATACCGATGCAGTGCTGTGGTCTGAAACGGAAGGCGGGCAGCAAGGCCCCAACAAGGGCAAGGTGCTGGCCAAGGCAAAGGCGCTGACCACAAGGCATGATCTGGCCGTCGGCATATCGGGTGCCGTCGATGCAGTTCTGCAGAAGGCCCGCACCGATCCAGCCGATGTAAAATTGGTGTCGATGTCGACTACGCTTGCCACCAACGCGCTGGTCGAAGGCCAAGGTGGCCGTGTCGCGCTGGTGATGATCGGTTTTTCCGAGGCCGACCTAGCCCGCGACGGCTTGAAGTCGGCACTCGGCGCCGATCCGGTGGTGTTCTGCCCTGGCGGCCACGATGTGCACGGCAACACCGCCGGACTAGACCTGTCAGGCCTCGAAGTTGCCTTGCCTGAGCTGGGAGCCTCAGTATCGGGTTTCGCGGTTTGCGCCTATTTCGCCACCCGCAATCCGGCGCATGAGATGGCGGCCCGCGAGTTGATCCGCGCCACGACCGGCCTGCCGGTAACCGCCAGCCACGAGCTATCGTCCAAGCTCGGGGGTCCGCGTAGGGCGCTAACAACCCTGCTGAACGCTAGGTTGATTTCAATGATCGATCGGCTGGTGGCGGCGACTGAAGGCTTTCTGAAGCGGCGTAAAATTACAGCACCTTTGATGGTGGTCCGTGGCGACGGCGCTCTGGTTTCCGCCGCCTTCGCGCGCCAGCGGCCAATCGAGACCATCCTGTCCGGCCCGGCCGCCAGCCTGATTGGCGCGCGCCACATGACTGGCCTCGACAACGCGATAGTATCCGACATCGGCGGCACCACCACCGACGTCGCGGTGCTCGACAAAGGCCGGCCGAGGCTTGATCTAGAAGGTGCCGTCGTCGGTGGCTTCCGCACCATGGTAGAGGCCGTTGCCATGCGCACCTTTGGCCTTGGCGGCGATTCCGAAGTGACGATCGAGGATAGCTCGCTCATCCCGAACATTTTGCTCGGGCCGCGCCGCTTGGTGCCGCTGGCGCTGGCCGGCATGGGCCATGGCCTGGCGGTGACGTCGGAGCTCCAACGCCAGCTGCGCGCGCCCAATCCCGGCCGTATGGATGGCCGCTTCGCGGTGCGCACCGGCGTGCCGGATCGGCTCGCCGCCGGCCTGACCGGCGCCGAAGTCAAGCTCTACGAGATGATCGGCACCACGCCGCTCGCCATCGACAAGCTTCTGACCTCGAATGCCCAGAACGCCACGCTCAACCGGCTGGTGTCGCGCGGACTGGTGCATGTCGCGGGCTTTACGCCGTCGGATGCCGCCCATGTGCTGGGCAAGCAGGCGAACTGGGATCCGATCGCTGCCCGGCTCGGCGCCGAACTGTTCGCCCGCAAGAGTGATGGCCGAGGCCAGCCAATCGCCGCTTCGCCGGAAGCACTATCTGAACGGGTGCTGGTGACCCTGACGCGGTGGTCGGCCGAATATATCCTTGAAACCGCCTTTGCCGAGGACGGGCTGGATGGCGCGGCGACGGTGGCGCACGCGCTGGTGCAGCGCGCCGTCGATTCGCATCTCGGCATCGCCCGCCTCAGCGTCGCGCTCGACCGGCCGGTCATCGGCCTCGGCGCCTCGGCGCCGCTGCACTATGCGGGCCTGGCCGCGCTGGTCGGTAATGACTGCGTGGTTCCCGAAGATACAGATGTCGCCAACGCGCTCGGCGCCGTTGTCGGTCAAGTGCGAGTGTCGGCCGAGGCGCAGGTCAGCCAGCCCAAGGAAGGGCTGTTTCGCGTATCGTCCGGGGAGACAGTGCGCGATTTCACCGAAGAGGCGGCGGCGATCGCTTCCGCCGAGGCCGATGTGCGCGCCATCGTCGCGGAGCGTGCCAGGGACGCCGGCACCGACAACGCCGAGATCGATGTCACCACAGAGTTCCGTGTTTCCAACGTCGAAAGCCAGCGCATGTTCATTGAGGCACATGTCGTGGCGGTCGCCTCAGGAAGACCTAGGATTGCGGTTTAGGCCTTTAGGGTGGCCTCTGCGAACCTCTCAGCGCGATACGCCCGAAACGGTTTGGCATGTCGTGCAGATCGTCTTGGGGTGGACGCCGGGGAGGCTGGCCCGTCTTGGAGACGGCCGGGCCCAACGAAACTGGGCCGCAAAGATCTTCGGGTCTCGTATTGACTAGCCGAGGCCGGGGCCGACCCATGCGGGGGTCGTCGAGCGACACTGTTGCGGCGAAAGGCCGTTAAATGTTCTGAAGCACTTTGCGAAGTGTGAAGGAGACAAAAACCCGCAGGCCATTGCGATATCGATAATGGGCATGCTTGTGCCTTCGATCAGGCGCTTGGCGTGAGCGACCCGGATCCGGAGGTAGTGCCGCACCGGCGGCACATGTACGTGTGTTGCAAACAAGCGTTCTAATTGGCGCCGCGAAATACCAGTCCGCTGCGCAACCTCTGTCATGGTCAGCGGGTACTCCACATGTTCTTCCATGAGCCTCATAGCTATCAGCAGCTTGTCGCTTACACCGGCGAAGGCGAGTCCAGATGGTCCGGTTTGGCGGTTGGAACCTGATCGCTGACCTTCTACGGTCGCGTAGCGGCAGACCTCCTGTGCGGTAAACCCGCCGACGTGGCTGGCGATCAGATCGACCGCCAGGTCGAAGGCGGATAGTTCCCCCCCACAGGTCGAAAACTGCCCATCCTTGACAAAGAGAGCGTCGCGGATCTGTGTCTGGCTGAATACTTCCGAGAAGGCGGCCAGCCGCGACCAGTGAATCGTGCACCGTGTGCCTGCCAGCAGACCGGTCTGCGCGAGCAGCCACGTCGCTGTTCCAACCGCGGATATCGGCACCCCACGGCGTGCGATGGTGCGCAAGAAATTATCGAATTGTGGTGTCAACCGCCGGCCCACCGGCTCGCCACCGATGATTGCGAGATGCTGTGGGCCTCGGAAGCTTATACAGGTATTCAGCTCCTCGACCGTTACATCAACTGCGATCGAGATACCGCTCGCCCCCTTGACGGATTGGGCGTCGGGTCCGGCGATGCGCCATCGGAACAGCGTCAGCTTGGATACCGTATTGGCGATGCGGAACGGTTCGATAAAAGCGTGGAGCGCCAGATGCGAAAACCCTGGCAATACTAAAACCACCAGCTCAATTGGTCGGCCGCCCATTGCCGGATCGTCAGGCGTGGACAATGACTTCATGGCATTGATATTGGGAGGTGCGTTCATCAGAATTTGGCCATACCTTTCGCAAGGCACTGACCCAGCTGTTGTCGAGCCCGGAAAAGCCTGGGCGATTTCGGCAATTGCTGGTTCTAGTACTCGATGCTCGCTGTATGGACGCGCTCACCCACACAGCCATTGGTGTTATCCTGGCGCCTAAAGTACGGCGTCACCGATCACGAGTTCCCGACGTTTCATAAAGTCAAGAAGCTCTTCGTCAATTGCTTCGTCTATGGGTGGTGCTTCATACTCCTTCAGGGCACGCACAGCTGCATCGCGTCCCCGAATGTTGGCGTCCTTGGCGCCGGCGAAGGACCATTGCTCGAAGCTGTCGTGGTTCATCAAGTCGGGCGTGAAGAAGGCCTTCTCGAAATTGTTCAGTGTATGTTCGGTTCCAAGATAGTGACTGCCTGGCTCACTTTGGCGGATCGCATCGAGCGTTTCATCCATCTCGCTCATCACTATGCCTTGCCCAAGCTTATAGAACATCACCATCTGCTCGGCATCGAGCATGAACTTGCTGTAGCTCTGGGTCAGAGCGGCTTCGAGATAACCGGTGGACGAAAGCACAAAGTTCGCACCGGCGATAAGTGCGCCGTACATATTGCGGGCGGCCTCATAGCCTGCCTGGGCATCGACGAGCTTTGAACTTGTATTGCTACCACTGCAGCGCCAAGGCAGTTTGTAATGTCTGGCTAGTTGACCCACCAACATATTCATGTGGCAGATCTCGGGTGTTCCTGCCATTGGCGCGCCGGTTTTCATTGAAACGGTCGCCAACCACTGCCCATAAATGCAGGGCGCGCCTGGCCGGACAAGCTGCGCAAAAGCAACGCCAGCAAGTGCTTCGGCATTAAGCTGCGCGACTGCGGCCACGGTACTGGCCGGAGTGCTGGCGCCACCAAGGACAAAAGGGGCGAAGATCATGGCCTGGTTGTTTGCGGCGTAGACCTTGACCGCATCCAGCATCGTCGCATCCCAGACAAGGGGCGAATTGCAGTTGGCAAGCGACACCATCACAGTGTTGTCGTTAACGAACTCGTCCCCGAAGACAATCTTGGCCATAGCGACCGTGTCTTCCGCCCTCTCGCGCGACGTTACCGCTCCCATAAACGGCTTATCGGAGTAACGTATCAAACTGTAGTTCATGTGCAGGTGTCGCTTCGGGACGGCAATATCCATCGGCTCGCAAAGAACCCCACCTGTCATATGCATTGCGGGGGCTTGGTAGGCGAGTTTCGCAAAGTTGACGAAATCCTCAATTGTCGCGTTCCGCCGCTTACCCTCAAGGTCAAGTACATTCGGTGAACCGTACGCTGGGGTAAAGATGGTCTTTCGACCGCCGAGAGTGACGGTCCTGGCGGGATTGCGAGCGTGAACCGTAATGTATTCAGGAGCCTTCGCCACCAGCTCCAGCAGCTGGTTTCTGTCGATCCTAACACGCTGATCGGTGACTTTGGCGCCGGCTGCCCGCCACATTTCGACGGCCTCGTCATCGCGAAATTCGATGCCTATCTCTTCAAGTATTTGCATCGAAATGTTGTGAAGTCTAAGCAAGTCAACCGGGGCAAGCAAATCCATATAAGGCAGCCCCCGTTCCAACTGCGGCAAGAAAGTTACCGTCCTGTCGGAACGCAACTTTTGCCGAGCGTCTCGGCCTCCAGATCTTGCAGACATTTTTATAATCCTTGATTTGAGGCGAGAATATAGGGCATATCAAATCCTGCAACTAACAATAAAAAGGAATGTAACTTATGAACTGAGGTTATGACCGTGAGTCGCTGCAGCCTAAAGTCGATCCCGACGTTAGCGGAGGGGGCATGCGCAACAATGGCAAGGTCGGCTCCCCGCGCCGTCGACACACACTAGCGACCTGTTTTCATGTCGATTTGACACTCAGCGTCTACATTGTCGGTGACCGTGCGCCGGGCGAGCCGCGCGAATCCTTAATAGACGGCCTTAGCTCCAGCGACTTCGAGTGTAGTTCCCGCGATGAATCGAGCCGCGTCCGAACTCAAGAAATAAACGGCATCAGCAATATTCTCCGGTTCGCCAAGTCGGCCGAGAGGATTTGATTTGCTGAGCTCGGCTACCGCCGTATCCGGATCGAACCCACGATGGATAAAGCCTGACCGAAGCATAGGTGTATCGATCTCCCCGGGGCACACTGCATTGACCCTTATCCCGTTCGCCGCATGGTCACGGCCAAGACACTTTGAAAATGTGGCGACCGCAGCCTTACTCGCGCAGTAAGCTGCGTGACTAGGTCCAGGATAGATGCCCCAGGTTGAGGAGATGTTCACGATCGATCCCCCTCCATTCTCCTTCATGAAGGCTATCGCCCGCCGGCAGGTGTAGAAAATTGCTTTCAGATTGATATCGAAGGTTCTTTCCCAATCCTCGTCACTGGTTTCGAGAATTGTACCGCGCGTGATGACGCCCGCATTGTTAACAAGGGCGTCCAGCCGGCCGGTAAGACTGATAGCGGTATCAACGATTTCCTCGCAATACGCCTTGCTTCTCAGGTCTCCAGCCTTGGCTAAAACGTTTTCCCCACTGCGGTTGAGCCCGGCAGCGGTGTCGATCAACCGCTCCGCGTTGGTGTCCCCGGCGATTACAAAGTATCCCTCAGCCACGAACCTCGCGCAGATCGCCTGGCCCATACCGCCAGCAGCTCCAGTCACGACAACAGTTTTCTTTTCCACGTTCAGCATCTTTCAAGAAACCGACTTAGGGGAATTCGGCCCAAATTCTTCTAATCGGTTCATCAAAAACATATCACGGCACAAAACGCACAAATAGCTATAAAGCTATTAGTTGAAATTACGAATGACATTCATACAGGATGATCTACTTTGGCTATATCCTTTCATGTATACCTCGTAAAAGTAAGGACGAGGTCAAAATACCAACATCAACCCCATTTGCATCGACTACCACTAGCGGCATATTCCCATGTCGATTTGATATCTCGAGCATTTCTTTGATTGGGGTGTTAAGGTTGAGCCGTGGAGCATCCTCGAAGGCCAAGCCCCCGGCACTCGCAAATTCGGTGAGCGGCAACATCACCGACTCGGCTTTCAGGAGCTTCAACCGACTGCTTCCCTGGACAAATTTTTCAACGTATGGGTCTTGGGGATTGCCGAGAATGTCATCCGCGGAACCGATCTGCAGCATCTTTCCGTCTTTCATGACACCGATCTGGTGCCCCAGTCGAACTGCTTCATCCAAGTCGTGGGTGATGAAAAGCGTGGTTTTGCCCAACTTCGTGGAGAGCTGTTTGAACTGGTCCTGCAGTTCGCGTCGGATGAGCGGATCAAGCGCCGAAAATGGCTCGTCCATCAGCAGAATGGCGGGATCGGCCGCCAAGGCGCGGGCAAGCCCCACTCTCTGCTTCATTCCGCCGGAAAGCTCATCAGGGTAACGGTCGCCCCAGCCCGCAAGTTGGACTAGCTCCAATTTCTCTTCCGCAACCTCATAACGTTGTCGGACACTTGACCTGCGTAGCTCCAGACTCAGAGCTACATTGTCGCGCACCGTTCGATGCGGGAGGAGTGCCACATTCTGGAAAACCATTCCCATCGATCGGGCACGAAGCTCGCGCATCTCATTTTCTGATTTTAGATTGATATCCTCGCCGCCAACAATGATCTGCCCTGAGCTGGGTTTGATCAAACGATTGACATGCCGGACCAGCGTGGACTTTCCGCTTCCGGACAGTCCCATGACACAGAAGATCTCTCCAGCCCTGACTTTGAAGGAGACGCCGGCGACGGCCGCTACGCAACCATGTTTCTCTAGGAGGGCTTCCTTTGAAAGATCATCGCGCTGGATGCTCGCGAGGTCGAGCTTTGGACTCGTGCCAAAGACCTTCCAGACATCCTTGAATTCTATGGCATGTGCTTCCAAGGGTAAGCTCCACGATTGAGAGGTGTCGCCCGGCAGCGTATATCGTGCTGGGCGAGCATGCTTTCCGCAGTCCAGCGTTACTCAGCTGTCTGTTTCGCTACAGCTATCCATTTGTTTCACTGGTCGAGGTGGGCTTTCTTCCAAGCCTCAGCGTGAACGTGCATCTCTTCATTGTAGCGGCAGGTTCGTTCACCGTATATCTGAGGTCCTCGAGACCCATCTTGACGAGGTCGGCTTCGAACAGTTCTTCCACCTGGCCAAGGTACAGCGGCCTGATTGTCATACCTTTGCCCGGGAGACCCTCCGCGCATGCGTAACCAGGAGGCATCGCCAAGGTGTCAATCACTGTGACAGGGGCGGCAAGTCCGTTAAAACGCCATTCTGCACAGCTCATGGTTGCTCCCCATTGTTTGTTAGTTGGAAGTCCGTTGACGGCCACTTTCCTGTCCTACCCTCCCAGGAGAGGTGTGGAAGGTCTTAGCTACGCGGGTAAAAAGTGCAGCTGGGCCGCGCTGGTGCCAAACGATGTCGGCGTAGCGTCTGCGTTGAGTAATGGCGGATTGAGCCAGGCGATCTAGTATGATTGCGAGAAGAACAATGCCAATTCCGCCGGTAGCAGCCAGGCCGATGTCGAGGCGGCCGATACCGCGCAGAACCATTTGGCCGAGTCCACCGACCGCAATCATGGAGGCGACAACAACCATCGACAGCGACATCATCAAAGTCTGGTTGATACCTGCCACTATGCTTGGAAGGGCCAGCGGCAGCTGGGCTTTGAAGAGGGTTTGGCTCTCGGTAGCTCCAAAGGCATGCATAGCCTCGACCACTTCTTCTGAGACCTGCTGAATACCCAGTGTTGTCAGCCGGATAACAGGCGGAAGTGCAAAAACGATCGTTACAATGACCCCGGGAACGTTGCCGATACCGAACAACATGACAACGGGAACAAGATAGACGAATGACGGGATCGTCTGCATTGTATCGAGTATTGGCCGGCATATGGCAGCCGCCCTGTTGCTTCGAGCGGCTATTATTCCCACCGGGATACCGACAACCGTGCAGAAAAGAACGGCGGTGAAGACGAGAGAGAGCGTCGTCATCGTTTCACCCCAAATCCCGAGAAAGCCTATAATCACCAGCAGACCGGCTACCTGAGCTGCCAGTCGCCACCCGGCAATTTGCCAAGCTACCAACCCGAAGAACAAAATTATGATGACAGGCGGGATGCCATTTAGCGCGCTGTCAAATGCCCTCAAGAGCTGGTCAATGGGCCATTTCAAGGTCTGAAAAAACGGGCGGTATTGCTCTACAATCCACCCCAACACATCATCAACCCACCCACCAAATGGTATGTGCCAGCTTTTGAACGGGTCCAGTACGTCTTCGAGCTTCACAAAAATTCCTTTCGGCCAGGACTTTTCGGGCGGCAGATACGGAGCGCCTTGGTCCGAGAATGTCGTAGACTATCCCCGATCAAAGACGACGGCCCATCTGCCGCGGCAGCTCCGCCTGCCTGCGCCTCCCGTAGGCGTGAGAGGCTGTCGCGTCGGATTTTGGTTCCGAAACGCTAGCGGCGGGGTGGCTGCAAAACAACCGTATAAAAAATCATGTCCCGCAGGACTAAATGTTATCAGGCCAATAGCAGACCTGGTCCGCCAGTTGGCTCCTCGCTGGATGCAACCGGCTCCGCGTCGACGTGTTCCGCCGCTGGCATTGGGGGGGCAGGATCGAGATCTGCCACCTGTGTCAGCAGCCAATTGCGGAAAATCTGGACGTCGTCTCGCTCAATCGCCGTATCCGGAATAACCAAATGGTGTTTTCGGCCAGTTAGATAGCTTTCACTTACGGGCCGTATCAGCGTACCTTCATTGAGGTAGTCGCTGACCAAATGGCGCCAGCCAAGCCCGATGCCGTAGCCTCTCAGTACCGACTGCATCATCGTTGGATAGTTATTGAACGTAATGACCCGTTTGAAGTCGGATGAAATGCCGAACTGTCCCAGCCAGTGCACCCAATCGAAGGGCGACCAAGGGTAAGCGGACCAATGTTGATCGTCCATCACCAGCAGGACCTCGTTGACCAGATCCTCTGGCCCCAGAATACGCGGCGAGTTGGGCTGATATGATTTGCTGCAGACCGGGAAAACCTCCTCCCCGAAGAGCTCGGTCGCTGTGAACCCTGGACGCGCCAGGTACCCCATGACAACGGACACATCAAAACCATCCGTTGCCGGCGCCGGGCTGCGTTCCAGAGATACTAGGTGCAAGTCTACCTCAGGGTTGTTGGCGACAAACTCTCCGATCCGATGGCTCATGAAAAGCGTTGCGAACGACATCGGCATGCCTACCGTCAACCGTCGCGCCTTTTCCCGCCTCTTCACACTATCGAAGGCGGCTGCAATATGGGCAAGGCTCAGGGTGGCAGCTTCAAACAACTCTTCGCCTGCGGGAGACAAGGACACCTTCTGGTTTCCGCGATTGAACAGCTGGATATCTAGGTGGTCCTCCAGCGTCAGGATGTGCCGGCTTACGGCCGCCTGAGTGACCGAAAGTTCATTGGCAGCCTTGGTGAAGCTCAAATGCCGTGCGGCAGCTTCAAATGCGCGCAACGCGCTGAGCGGAAGCCGGCGATAGTTTGACATAAATTACCGTTACTCCCGCCCTGAACCCCGTGTGCGCACCCGAACCATATAGCCGAGCAGTCGCCTCAGTTCGGCAAAACCAATTTCATGAGAAAATGCGGCCAAAGCGAAAGCTAGTGGGACAATTCGTCGAGCCCATCGGGCGCGGAGATGCCAGCAAAAAAGTTTGTTTACAATATGTCATTGCAGTTCGGCATTTTGAATCACTGATCTGGTGCCGATTTGGACCGGTGGCGGGGGTTCAAAGTTCAGGCTCGCAAGGAGGTGATGCCCTGGAACGCGCCGAATTCAACCGAACTCAGTTCAGACCGCCTCCAGACAGAGGGTGACTGACCGTAAGCCCTTCGGAACACCCTCGCGAAGTGAGAGGCATTTTCGAAACCAGCCCCGATAGCGACCTCGATCAAAGGAGTGTCGCGCTTTTTGAGAAGTTGTGTTGCGCGTTCCAGCCGCATCCGACGGTAGACAAGGGCAGGGGAGCTGTTTACCTCCTTGAAAAACAGCCGTTCGAGTTGTCGTCGGGAAATCCCCAAAGCTGTAGCCAACTTAGACACCGACATGGTGTGCTCGATGTTCTGCTCCATCAAAAACAACGCAGCCCGAAGCCTCGGGTCATCCGTCTCTATAGCGAGAGGCCAACGCGGTTGCAGACACTCCGCGTTGCGAACTTTGTCGATCTGTAGAACCTCGAGGGCGTTTCGCTCGGCGGCACTACCAATGTGACGCCGCACCAATTCTGCAGCTAGATCGGCGGTGCTGCTGCCGCCCGCGCATGAACCGCGGGCTGTATCCAGGTTGTAAATCCTGTCGGCTCGAACCTTCAAGCGGGGAAAGCGCTCGCGAAAATCGACGTAGTGGAGCCAGCTTACACAGGTCTCATGGGCGGCCATAAGACCCGCTTCTGCCAAAATGAAAGTCCCCGTGCAAATGCCGATTAATCGCCCCCCTTTCGATGCAGCATCGCGAAGGTACTGAAGGGTTTCTTTGTCGACTGCCTCCCCGTCGGTCAACCGTCCCCCAACGACAACAATGTAGTCAAATTCAATCGGATCGAGGAATGGCGACGTCGGCGAGACCTGCACGCCGCAGCTAGACGCGACAGGGTGCCTAGTGTTCGAAAGCACCTCCCAATCTGCGTTGATCCGTCCTGATTTGTCCGTTTCATCGCTAGCGAGTCTAAGCGTGTCGATAAACATGGCGAAGGCCGTCAACGTGAAAGAGTGGGCCAGGACGAACCCCACCTTCAGTTGGGCCGAACTCGCCCGTCTGCGTCGTGGTGATGATTGAAACACCGTCTCCACCTTTGGAACGACCGAGGCCTGGCTGAACATGGTTGCACCCCCTTAATATCTTTTACCTATCTTGACTCATAGTGTTTGTCTACAATATGTCTATCCACCAAATTGAGGAGCCGCAATGATTGCGAATGAACCTGTTGCCTCAACGGACCGAAAGGGAATTCTCGCTGAAACATTGGTGCATCGCATCCTGACAATGCAGCTCGAGCCGGGGGCGGTACTCGACGAAGTCGCTCTGAGCGAGGAATTCGGTCTGTCCCGTCCGCCGGTCCGCGAACTCATGCGACAGATGGCGGGCGAGGGCTATGTCGATCTTGAGACGAACCGGGCTGCGCGCGTGTCCATCATGTCCTACCAGACGCTTCGCGATTTCCTGATCGTCGCTCCGATGATCTACGTCGGAACGACAAAGCTCGCGGCTGTCAACCATAACGCTGGGGACCTCGAAATCCTCAAGCAGACCCAGCAAAATTTCCGACAGTCCATTGCCGACGGCCACGTCGAGAACAGGGTTATCTTCAATCACCAGTTCCATCTGAACATCGGGAAGATGGCCCGCAACCTGTATCTGCTTCCCAGTCTCAAGAAGCTTCTCATCGATCACGCCCGGATCGGGAAGATTTTCTATCGCCAAAACGGCGGCCCGCGGATCCAGAAGGACCAGGAAACCGCAGCGCGGCAGCACGATCAGATGATCGAGGCCATCGAAGCCCGGGATGCAGAGAAGGCGGGCGAACTGGTGCGCGCGCATCTCGAAGTTTTCCGAAGCGACGTGGCGCTCTACGCCGTGCCCAACGGCATGCAGGGCGAACTCGACGGGTAATCGTTGTCGGTGTCACTGGGACACCAGGGAGAACAGAAATGCTCAATAAGGTCGACTACAAGACGCAGGCGAGTGCACTCAAACTGCCGAGCAAGATGATCGTGGACGGGCTGCATGTTGCAGCCCTGTCGGGCAGAACCTTTGCAACCCTTAACCCGGCGACGGGCGAGGTCCTGGCGGAGCTTCCGGCAGGTTTGGCGGCCGATGTCGACAAGGCCGTCGCTGTCGCCCGGCATGCGTTTGAGGACGGCCGGTGGTCGAAGCTGGCCCCGGCAAACCGGAAGAAAGTCCTTCTCAGGCTGGCGTCTGTCATAGAGGAAAACGCGCTCGAGCTGGCACTGATGGAGAGCTTGGATAGCGGCAAGACCATCAGCGACTGCATCAACATCGATGTGCCCGAGACTATCAACAGCCTCAGGTGGCATGCCGAAGCCGTCGACAAGATATATGATCAGGTGTCAGCTGCGAACGACGCCTCTCTCGGCCTGATCGTGCGCGAGCCCATCGGCGTCGTCGGCATCGTGCTCCCCTGGAACTTCCCACTTCTGATGCTTGCGTGGAAGATCGGCCCTGCTCTGGCAGCGGGGTGCACGATCGTCGTCAAACCCGCTGAAGAGACGTCGCTCACCACATTGCGGGTAGCAGAGCTCGCTCTCGATGCCGGGCTTCCGCCCGGAGTTTTCAACGTCGTGACCGGTGATGGTCCGGACGTCGGCGAACCAATCGGTCGCCATCCCGACATCGACGCGCTTTCCTTCACGGGCTCCACCGACACTGGCCGTCGCTTCCTGAAGTACTCCTCCGAGAGCAATTTGAAGGAAGTGGTCCTTGAGATGGGCGGCAAGAATCCTTGCATCGTGATGGAGGACGTTCCCGATCTTGACGCCGTGGCCTCTCACATCGGCAACGGCGCGTTCTGGAACATGGGGCAGAACTGCTCCGCCATCTCACGGGTCTTGGTCCACAAGGACGTGAAGGACCGCCTTCTCGAGAAACTGACGCAAGTCGCCAAGACCTGGACCGTGGGCGACCCGCTCGATCCGGAAACCCGCATCGGTCCACTGATATCAGCCACGCATTTCGAGAAGGTCAGCAGCTATCTGAAAAGCGATGGCAAGGTGGTGGCTGGCGGAAAGGTCTTCAACGGGACCACGATCGAGCCCACGATCATGGAATTCGACCGCCACGACAGCAAGCACGTCCGGGAAGAGATTTTCGGGCCGATTGTGTCTGTGATTGGGGTGGACTCCCTCGCGGAAGCAGTCACGCTCGCCAACGAGACCGAATATGGCCTTGCGGCATCCGTCTTTACGGCCGACGGCACACGGGCGCTTCGGGCCGCACGGGCGATCCGGGCGGGGACGGTCACCGTGAACTGCTACGGGGAGGGGGACGCCGCCACTCCGTTTGGCGGGTACAAGCAATCGGGCTTCGGCGGCCGGGACAAGGCTTTCCACGCACATGATCAATATTGCCAGACCAAAACGCTTTGGATCGACCTGAGCAGCTCAAACGAGGGTTTCTGAAATGTCATCATTTGCTTTCTCCGGTCTCAATCTTGCGATCACGGCGCCGTTCGACACAAATGGACGTATTGATTTCGTGCGCTTCGAGGAACTCATCGAGCGGTATCTGGCCGCGGGAGTCGACGGTATTGTGTTCAGCTCCGGCACGGGCATGCATGTCTATCTGTCGCCGGATGAATCGAGGTCCCTCATCGAACGCGGCGCGCGCGTCGTCGCCCAACGGGCCAAGGTTATCGCCCAGACGTCGGCATTGCTCACGGCCGACGTCGTCGAAAGAACGCGGTTCGCGAAGGATTCCGGCGCGGATGGCGTGATGGTCCTTCCTCCCTTCTTCGAAGGACCGTCGGACGACAACAGCGTCTTCGACTTCTACGCCGAAGTTGCCAGGGTCGGATTGCCCATCATCGGATACAATGTGCCCCAGGCGGTCGGCGTACGCATAACGCCGGACCTGCTCCGCAGACTCTGCGAACTGCCCGAATTCCGCGCCGTCAAGGACAGCAGTGGAGACTTGGTCGGACAGGTCAGGCTGATCGGTACCGGGCTGGACATCATCAACGGGGCTGACCCGCTCGTTCCGTTTTCCCTGTTCGCGGGTTGCTCTGGCCTGATCTGGGGCGGCGCGAATATTGCGCCGCGCACCTGCGTTTCGATTGTCAGGGCCGCCCAAGAAAAGAGATGGGACGACGTGCAGTCGCTTTGGAAGTTACTTGAGCCAATCATGTCCCTTCTTTGGGACGGCGACTATGTGCCAAGCGTGTATGCGGCCTCCGAGCTCACTGGATATGGCTGTGGCAACGCGAGAAAGCCGTTCCGTCCCCTGTCGGCGGACCGCATCGCTGCCCTTCGGGCGGCCCTCGGCGTACTGGTTGAAAAAGAAGCGGTATAATGGCCAGCAAGACCTTTCGAGCGCGCCGCCTTCCAGCCCATGGCGTGGAGTCGGGCTGGGCGGCGTTGCTCCCTTCGAGGACGCCAACGCCCGAGCTGGATCGGGCCATCACCGTCGATGTCGTCGTCATCGGCGCGGGCTTCGCCGGGTTGGCCGCCGCCGTGAGATTGATGGATCTCGACCCCAAGCTTTCCGTCGCCGTCATCGATGCCGACGTGGTCGGAAATGGGGCCAGTGGCCGAAACTCCGGCTTCCTCATTGATTTACCTCACGACATTTCTTCGAGCAATTTCGGGGTGGGCGCGGCTAACAAGAGCCACAATGAGATCTTGGTCGCGCGGACGGCCATTCAACATTACGCCCGACTGGCGGAGCAGAATGGCTGGGACAAGGACGTGTTCGATCCGAGTGGCAAATACAGCGTGGCCATGACCGACGCCGGCACGGAGCACCTTGCATTATACTCCTTGAAACTCAAGTCGTTGGGCGAACCAAACCAGGTTCTCAGTGCTGCGCAGATAGAGGACGTCACCGGCACGCGATCTTTCAAGTCCGGGCTGTTCACGCCCGGTGCGGTCATGGTGCAACCTACAGCATTGGTCAGAGCCATCGCGGATCTATTCCAGGAGCCCATCAAGCTGTTTGAGCGGACGCCCGCCCTGTCAATAGAGACGTCGCCAAGCGGATGCACCGTAAAGACACCGAAGGGGGAGGTCCGCGCAGGGCGGGTGATCCTGGCGACAAACGGCCACGCGGAGAGCTTCGGGTTCGGTCGCGGTGAACTTCTCCACGTTTTCACTTACGCCTCGCTTACCGAGCCGTTCGCTCCCTCCGCGCTCGGCGGATCCCGGAAATGGGGGGCCACGCCAGCCGCGCCTATGGGCACGACCGTGCGGCGTATCGACGGCCCTGATGGCGACCGAATCCTTATCCGCTCACGCTACACCTACCATCCGAAGATCGAAGTCGGCGCCGCCTCGATCAAGAGCGCCGGCGACCTCCATGATCGCAAGTTCGCGGACCGGTTTCCTGAGCATCGTCACCTGAAGATGCAGTATCGCTGGGCAGGCGCAATGGCGCTCACGCGGAACTCAGTGCCGCTGTTCGGTCAGGTGGCAGACGGTATCTTCGCTGCCTGCGCGTGCAACGGCATAGGTGGCACCAAGTCCACCGCCGCCGGCATAGCGATGGCCGAACTCCTTGTTGGACACGGGTCCAAGCTCGGCGAGGTTTTCCGCTCATTCGAAAAACCGCAGACCTTGCCCCCGCAACCACTTACCGTACTGGGTGCGCAATTGAACCTGGCCTACAGGGAATGGCGCGCTGGACGCGAATAAGGGCTATCAGCTGTAAACAACGTGCGGTTTAGCCGCTTACATACACACTTGGGGCGCCGCTCCTGCCTCGCTGGAGGGTTAACTCCGTAGGGCGGGCGCGAATCCCATCCCATCTTCAGCCTATCCGGTTCCGACCGTGCAACCACGATCGATCTAACATGCAGAAAACCGCAATCTTAGCTTTCGCATTCATCGGCGTGGTCTGGGGCGCAGGCTTTATATTTGTGAAGTGGGCGGCCGAAACTATCCCCCCGCGCAAATTGTGCTTCTGCGCGTCGTTTTCGGCTTCATCCCTATCCTCATTTTTGCTTTTGTTCGCGGCGAACTAAAAATGAACCACTGGCGCCACGCCCATCACTTCGTCGCTATGTCCGTGCTGGCGATGTCGTTTTGCTTCTACGCCATCGTCCAAGGCACCGTGCGCTTGCCCTCAAGTGTCGCCGGCATGCTGACTGGAGCAGTCCCGCTGTTCACCTTCGTGTGCTCGTTCCTGTTTTCTCGCGACGAGCCGATCAACGTGATCAAAGCCGCGGGGATCGGCCTAGGCTTTCTCGGCGTTTTGTTGATCGGGCAACCGTGGTCGACGACAGGAGCTATTAGTCCCGCTGGCGTGACTTGGATGGTAGCCGGTTCCGTGAGTTTCGGCTGCTCATTCGTTTACGCCCGGAAGTTCGTGAACCCGCTTAAATTACCGTCAATGGCTGTAACGGCCTATCAGTCCGGCATAGCCATGCTTACATTGCTGCCGATAACGCCCCTGGATGGCATCGGCGCTTTGTTCACTGACACAAGGGCCGCGCTCGCGGTGATTGTCGGTCTAGGCTTTTTGGGCACCGGCCTGACTTACATCTCTTACTATTACATCGTCCAGCGCCTCGGCGCGGTCGTTGCAGCCAGCGTGACCTACATTCCACCTGTCGTCGCAATCATCATTGGCGTGCTGTTCGTCGGCGAACAAATCGCACCTACAGGATATGTGGCAATGATCCTCATCCTCGTAAGTGTTGCTATTTTGCAGATGCGACCCGTGCCAAGTGCGAACGCAATAGACGGGCGCCGCTAGTGCAAATCCACATGGTAGGAAAAATGAGGGGCGATTTCAGAATGCCACAATCTCTTTTCACATCAGCGGATTATCTGGCCCAGCCGATTCATTTAAGACAAGGAATTCGTGCGGCGGTTAAGGCGTTCCTTACGTGCGCTGCTTTATTGCTTCTTCTCATAACATTCAAGTTTGGCATCATTCTGTAAAACGCGACGACCGTGACGTTGCGAGGCTCGGCTCAGGTCGGCAATGCCGGTATGTACAGCACTGGATAAGACCATCGCTCTCGCACGATGAGCGGCCGGGCGACGCAAGCGTTTTGTGCTGCTCGAAAACGCCGCCGGCCTCTGTACGCCGACCGTGGAGCCAGCACGGCCGCGACAATCCTCTATCGTGAGAGCAATGCTGGAGCCTATCCCCGATGAGGCAACTGAGGCTCGCTTGGATTGGGCAGCGCGGCGGGCCATGTCTCCGCCAATACGACCATCGATGTCCGACAATCTGATGCGGTACGAACCGACCGATGTGCTGGTACTTTCTGGCTGCGGCGAGCGCGTCCTTTGAACACGCAGTCATCATGTCCACAGCCCGGGCGAATACCTCGGCCATAAGTGATCGTCATCCGCGTTTGCGCGAGGTTGAGGTCGCATTGGACCGGCGTGTTGTTTCCTCCGGCCGGACTCTGGATCAGCCCGAAGCGCCAGCGGTCCGAATCCACCGAGGCGCCGAGAATGCTCTGATCCGGCCCTCGCACGGACTGATCACCCCGGCGCCGGCGGCATCGGCAAACAGCTACGGTCGCTGCATTTGCACATAGATGAAGCCGGCCCACGCGCCGGTGAGGTCGATCGCACCTGCGCGGCTCAGTCCCAGTTGATGGACGACCAGAGGCGCGCTGGGCGGCAGGAGGTGATCGGGCGTCGAGGTGGGAAGCAACAACAGGCCGATGTCGCCCCGGTCGATGCCGGCATTCGCCAGCGCCATGTCGCCGGCGCGCGCGGCCAGACAGCGTGTCTTCTTGCGTGGCTCAGAAGCGCGACCGTATTCCGGTGCGCCGCTCGATCCAGCCGGGCTCGAGCCCGAGACGATCTCTGATCTCCGGATTCTCAACCTCGCGCGCCGGCGCATGATCGCCAAACCCGATAATGCGCGTGGACCGGCTCAAGGTTTCGCGCCGAAGCGCTCGCTGGCCTCCTCTATTGGCGTTGTAGAGCCCGTCCGGCTCGTTGCCGGGTGATGCAATAGGCGCAAGAGGTACAAGACATTGCCGAGCGGACGCACCAGCATCTTCCCGGTCACCCGGCTGTCGGTGAAGTGAGGGTCGTCGCGAAAGCGTTGAAGCCCGGCGGCCTGTTTTACACTTAAGACCGCGGGCCGCTCGGCCACCGGTTCGTCATGCCAGATCTCGACATTGGCGAGCGCTGCCGCGCAGGCAATCGGAAGGGCGGTGTAGGAACTCGAATGGAAAAACGTCTTCTTCCGGTCCTCGGAATAATGGGCCTGGAAGATGGCATCGGTGGCGAGCGTCGCCGCCAGCGGGAAGGCCCCGCCGGTCAGGACTTTCGAAGTGCATAGCATATCCGAGATGGACGCCTGCTGGCGGGCGCACATGGTTCCGGTGCGGCTCAGTATGCCTGGGTTCTGGCCGACGCCTCCGGCACGCTCCCGATCACCGACGACGTGATGACCGACTGGGGCGTGGCGCACCGAATGAAACTACTAGGCGCCCTGTCGGTGAGAGCCGATCGCTGCCCGCTAACATCCATGCAACTGATGGCAGTCTGAAAAACGCCCCGCGAACAGACGCAAAACCATAACCTTTAGCCATGACCTGTAGTCATCGCGTCGCCAACAAAAAGTAAATTGCATCCGCTAGCGTTATCGGTCAGCATCCATGGGATACAAACTCAAAATGCCAATCTGTCCAAACACTCGCCATTCCCACGCAAGCGGTGAACGGGGAATGTGGCGTAGGCTCTGTCGGAGTATCCGCTGGGACGGAAAGCAATTAAGAGACCCGAGCATGATGCTCGAGGACCATGGGGAGAACAAAATGAAGCTTAAATTGGCCTTAGTGACGCTCACGATAATGGGCTGTTGTACGCTATCCGCTCGCGCCGAACAGGTGAAATATGGTTGGATTGGCGGCGTAAATGAAGAACTATTCCAGGGGTATGTGGTGAGAGATGGCCTCCGAGAGCTAGGATACGATGTCGAAGAGCAGCCCGAACAAGTCCAAGTTCCACTTGCCCATACCGCTGTAGCGACCGGAGATCTACAGTTCTATCCGGCGCATTGGACGCCCCTGCACGATGCCTTCTGGAAGGGAGCCGGAGGCGACGAGAAGCTCATGAGAGTGGGAACACTCGTGCATGGTGACATACAAGGATATTTGATCGATAAAAAGACAGCGGATGCGAGCGGGATCAAATACCTTGAGGACCTAAAGGATCCGGAAAAAGCTAAACTCTTTGATGCTGATGGTAGTGGCAAGGCGACTCTTTTTGGTTGCGACCCGGGTTGGGGCTGCGAACGTGTGATCGAACATCATCTCGATGCCTATGGTTTGCGCGACACTGTCGCGCACAAACAAGGTAGTTATTTCGCAATCATGGCAGATGCAATCGAGCGCATCAAAGAGGGTAAACCAACGCTATACTATACTTGGATACCTGGTTGGATTGCGGGCGTGCTAATCCCTGGAAAGGATGTCACATGGCTAAACGTCAAGTCGACCTCTCTTCCCGACGGCCAAACTGGCAGCACGGAGATCGAAGGTCTCGGTAACTTGGGGTTTCCAATCAACGATACAAAAATCATAGCGAACAGCGCTTGGCTCAAAGCCAATCCTTCGGCAAAGAAGTTTTTCGAGGAGGTGACGATACCTGTTCTAGATGTCAGCGCCGAAAACAAGATGATCTACGACGGTGAGAAAAGCCCTGATCAGATCGCAAAGCATGCTACGGACTGGATAGCCGCCCACAAAACTGAGTGGGACAGATGGATTGCTGACGCCAAAGCTGCAAAGTAATCCTGTAAGTGGAGGGTCGACTATATCGGCCGGCCCTCTGCTATACAGTGTCATTTGGTGTATGAATTGGGCTAGGCTGCCGCCAACCAGACAGTCTGGCTTGAGTTGTTCGCCAGCACTTCCTATTGGGGTCGTGACTAACCGCCGTCTTGAGCACCGAGACATAAGTCTTTGTTATTAATCACCGACGACATAACGCATTTGATGAACATCTTAGGATCGACATACTCCCTGAAACCGGCGCGCCAGCGGCACCGACGAGGCCAAGAATACGATGCCGGCGCGATGCTGGTCGGAGGGCAATTGGAATGAACTACCTAGAGAAGTTTTCCTTGGTAGGGAGACGCGCCGTTATCACCGGCGGTGCCCGCGGTATTGGTCTGGAAATCTGTCGCGCTATTGGCCAGGCAGGGGCCGCCGTTGTGCTCGCCGATCTTGATGAGAATGCCGCGCAGTCTGCCGCCGCAACTCTTTCCAGTGAAGGTCTCGAAGCCAGTCATAGAGTTATTGATGTAACAAAGTCTGCCGACGTTACCGCCCTCGCCGACAGCCTAACCAAAGAAGGCCCAGTCGACATTTTGATTAACAATGCTGGCGTGGGACCGAGAGCGGAAGCGCTCGAGACCGTCGACGAGGTCTGGCTGAAAACAATGAGCGTCAACTCCGATGCGCCATTCTGGTGTTCTCGCGCCTTTGGGCGTCATATGACAGTGCGCGGCTCTGGAAATATCGTAAATATCGGATCCATGTGCGGTATGATAGTCACGCAACCGCAAAACAATACCTGCTATATCGCCAGCAAGGGTGCACTTCATATGATGACCAAGTCGTTGGCTTGTGCTTGGGCGAAGTTTAATATCCGCGTCAACGCCGTTGCGCCCGGCTATATAGCCACCGACACGCTTGGCAGTTTTAAGACCGACAACGCAGTATGGCATGATCGTTGGATTCAACAAACCCCAGTGGGGCGGATGGGGACGGCGGAGGAAATTGCCTCAGCTGTGCTTTTTCTCGCCAGCGACGCGTCTAGCTACTGCACGGGCACAATCCTGTCGGTAGATGGTGGATACACGTCGCTGTAGTTCGGGCTTTGATAGGTCTTCGACAAGCGATTGTCGAACAAGCCGTTATCGGCCTTTTCAGCGTTCCGCGCTCGGCGGATCGGCACATTGGCGGTTTAATGGCGTGAAATTCCATAGCAGAGGTATCTGATGTCGAACATTCTTCCACCCCAAGTGGCTCGCAAAATGTACGCCGACATGTTCGAATCCGCCAATTCGACACCAAGGTGGTAGAACTCGTCGATGACAATCTCATTCCGGGTAGCTGTCACGAATACTGCGGCCAGGAGGCAGTCGCAGTGGGTGTTTGTAGTGCTCTCACGGATAGCGACGTCTTAACTAGCACTCATAGAGGTCATGGACATATTCTGGCGAAGGGGGGAGAGACTGGCAAAATGTTCGCGGAACTTTTTGGCAAGTCTACGGGCTACAACAAGGGGCGCGGGGGCTCCATGCACATCGCCGATGTTGGTTTAGGAATCTTTGGGGCAAATGGAATTGTGGGCGCGGGGGCTCCAATCGCCTGCGGCGCTGCACATAAGTTCAAGGCGGCTGGCGAGCGGTATGTGGCAGTATCGTTCTTCGGCGATGGGGCCATAAATCAAGGAGTCGTCCACGAAGCGATGAACCTCGCAGCAATTTGGCGGTTACCCGTGATTTTTGTTTGCGAGAATAACCTTTACGCTATGACTACTCCGCTCCGCGACGTAACAGTTTTAGAACTGTATGTACGTGCTCAAGCTTATGGAATGGCTAGCATGAAAATCGACGGCATGGACGTGGGTGCTGTTTTCGAAGCAACTGTTTCGGCTGTGGAGCGTGCACGTTCTGGAGAAGGTCCGACTTTCCTTCAATGCGATACCTACAGATATTTTGGTCATTACTCGGGCGAGCGTCACATGAAGACAAATTATAGGACCAAAGAGGAGATTGAACAATGGAAGCAGAGAGATCCACTCGATTTCTGGGCCAATCGGCTAATCAGGGAGTCGGTCTGCTCTGCAGACGATATCGAAGTAATGAAACGCGAGATCAATGAAGAAATTTCAAATGGGGTGGAGTTCGCTCGTCAGTGTCCATCGCCGTCATCGGCAGACGCACTCGCGTACATGTACGCTGTCAATTACCCGTACACCCCTGCGCAAGGAGCGGAGTAGTGAGGCAGCTTCGTTTTCTGCAGGCCATGAACGAGGCCTATCACCAGGTCATGGCCGAAGACAAATCGGTGATGATTATTGGTGAGGACATTAGGGGGGGTATTAGAGGTGAAACCAAGGGCTTGCATGCCAAATTTGGCGATGACAGAGTTCTAGACACGCCGATTTCGGAGGCCGCATTCACGGGCTTTGCTACCGGCGCAGCATTGGCGGGTCTGCGGCCGATCGTTCAATTCCAAGTTCCATCACTTATCTATGTTGCGTTCGACCAATTGGTCAATCAAGCAGCCAAGATGAGGCTGATGCTGGGCGGCCAAGCAGATCTGCCGATTACTTATACCATCATGGTTTCCGGGACGAGGGGCGGCAACGCGGGCCAGCACTCCGACAATCCCTATCCATATCTGGTGCACGCCGGATTCAAGGTGGTATGCCCGTCAACCGCCTATGATGCGAAGGGACTGATGATCCAAGCCGTTCGAGAGCAGGATCCCGTCGTGTTTATCGCGTCTGCGATGTCTCTTCCTCAAAAGGGAGAGGTTCCAGAGGAAATCTTTGCACTCCCATTGGGAAAAGGGCAGGTCAGACGGGCCGGGACAGATGTAACCGTTGTCGCTGTCGGACATCTTGTCCCCGAAGCGCTCACTGTCGCCCAGGTCTTGTTTGAGCAGCGCGGTATAACCGTGGAGGTATGGGATCCGCGTAGTCTGCTACCTTTTGACCGAGACGGCCTGCTTGAGAGTGTGCGAAAGACCGGACGCGTGGTGATTTACGATGATACTAACCGGAGCTGCGGTTACGCAGCCGAAGTCAGCGCACTTTTGAGCGAACACGCCTTTTCGTCTCTAAATGCGCCTATCAAACGTGTCACGCGTGCTGACATCCCGTTGCCGTATAATCCCGTACTTGAGGCGGCAGTCTTGCCTTCTCCAAAGCAACTCGAACATGCAATCCTCTCTGTATGGAGTTATTCAAAATGATCGACATCAAAATCCCCAAAATGGGTGCAGCTACCGTAGAAGTCGATCTCACGAAATGGCACGTTTCTGAAGGGTCGATCGTCGCGCCTGGCCAAGTTCTCGCGGAAGTTGAATCTGAAAAAACTACAATTGAGATTGAGGCTGAACAGGCCGGTGTTGTCGAGGAGATCTGCGTTGCGGAAGGAACAGCGACAGAGGTGGGAGTGGTCATTTGCCGGCTCCGCCCAACCTGACGCATTCGGCATGGCATTAAAATCTCTTTTCGCTGCCGGAAGCCGCGCAACTCCATCCACTCCGATCGTTTGAAACGGAGATGCTACTCGCTGAGGATAAGTCGGTGAGAGCGCGGATACACGCTCATTCCGCTCAAGCGGGCCGGCACGGTTAATGAGATAGCAGACGTCGTTCTCTCAAACGAGAGCGCTTACTCGGCCGGAGCGGAGATCGCAATCGATGGAGGAGGGTTTGTTAAATCATTGATTACCTCGAGTGATCTCCCCTTTCCAACTCAACGCGCGCCCCGCTCGAGGATCTTCTTTATGCGATAGGCAGAGCAGCCTGAACGGGCAGCCCTGCCGATAATTCCCTCGAAACCTTAAACAGCACAAGTAGCACCGATGCCAATCAACGTCAGAATGCCCGCCCTCCCTTTGGACATGGAAGCAGCCACCCTTGTGAAATGGATGTTCAAGGAGGGCGATGACATAGAAGCTGGCGACGTTCTAGCCGAGCTTTCTAGCGGCGGTCATGCAGGTCAGATCAAGGCTGCTGCCGGGGGTATTCTGGAAAGGATCGTCGTCCCGGAAGGCGCTGACGGAATAAAAGTCAGGGACCTCGTCGCCGTTCTCGCCATCAAGAGCGAATCAGGTTCCGTTGCCGTCGCTCCCCGGCAAGCGTCCGACAAACGTGGAGAACCCGGGCCTCAAACCGCAGCGACGAACACCGCCGAAGCTCCATCATCCGCAAGCAAAGGCCCCTCGGACGACGCGGTTCTCAAGCTGTTTGAAGACGGATCATACGAGCGCGTACCTCACAACGGCATGCGTAGGACGATCGCTCGTCGTCTGGTGACGTCGAAGCAAACAGTCCCGCATTTCTATGTCGGCGTAGATTGCGAGATCGACGAGCTTCTGACGCTGCGCTCCCAACTCAACGATGCCGCGCCCAAGTCCGCGGACGGCCTGCCGGCCTGTAGGCTGTCGGTCAACGACATGCTCATAAAGGCGCTGGCGCTTGCGCTGCGTGACGTTCCGGACGCGAACGTCTCCTGGACCGAGAGCGCTTTGGTCAGGCACCGGCATGCCGACGTGGGAGTGGCTGTCTCGATCGGTGGCGGTCTGATCACGCCAATCTTACGCAAGGCCGATCTGAAGACGCTCCAAGTCATTTCCGAGGAGATGAAGGATCTCGTCAAGCGCGCGAAGGATCGCAAGCTAAAGCCTGAAGAATATCAAGGCGGCACCACGTCGATCTCGAACATGGGCATGATGGCCGTCAAGGAGTTCGCTGCCGTGGTCAACCCCCGCACGCGACGATTCTGGCGGTCGGTGCGGGTGAACAGCGTGTAGTCATTAAGAGCGGTGTCATGGCCATTGCGACGGTCATGAGCGCTACACTTTCCATCGACCATCGCTGTGTGGACGGCGCGCTCGGAGCCAAGCTGCTGCAGGTATTTAAGAGCTATATAGAGAATCCGATAGGCATGCTTGCCTGAGCTAGATGACAAGTAGGCTACAAGATGGGTTGTGAGCCCTAGCCAAATTAGCCTCCCATATAGAACCCGCCATTCACGTGAATAGCTTCACCCATGATATAGCTCGAGGCACTGCTGCAAAGGAACGCCACCACATTAGCTACTTCTTCGGCGGAACCGACGCGCCCGGCAGGCGTCACGGACAGAAACTTGTCCCGTTTCTGGCGCAGAAGCTCCTCAATCATCGGAGTATCTATGGTCCCGGGAGACACCGTATTTACCCGTATGTTCGGTGCAAGCTCCTTCGCCAGCGATCGACTGAAAGCCAACACTCCCCCTTTCGAAGCTCCGTAGTGGACGCCGGGCGAGCAGCCTTGGTGCGCCGCGCCCGACGCGATGGTTACAATTGTACCCCCTGACCTAATATGGGCAATCGACCGCCTACAGATGTAGAACACTCCATCGAGATTTATTGACATTGTTCGTCGCCACTGCGCGTCTGTCATAGTCGCCAACGGTATCTCTTCGTAGATTCCCGCTGCCGGAACGACATGGTCGATACAATGAAAACGATCTAAGCAAGTCGATACTACGGCATCAGCATCGGATGGTTTGCTCGCATCATAGGCGATCGACATTACCCTTTCACCAGTAGGATCCAGGGACGACGCCAATTTCGAAACGCTCTCCACATCATAGTCAGCTAGCAACATCCGAGCGCCTAGCCGATGAAATACCCGAGCGATAGCGCTCCCGATCCCACCGGCTGCGCCTGTCACAATGACGACTTGATCCACGAGGCTGTTTTCAATCAATGACATTCGATACATTGCTCACTTCGTCTTGTCGGTTGTCCATTTGCTGTGTCGCGAAGGAGTCTCGCGGCCTCAGCCAGTTCGTTGCCCCTTCGCGAGTGATCTATAGGGAGCGGCTCACTACTTCAAATGAGTATTAATCGTGGCAGAATAACCAGGGGTCATGGCTGTTTCCAAGGACGGGAGTCCAGGTGCCAGAAGAGCCGTTCGGAAAGGGCGGCGGGGCCGGGTGCCGACGGCTCTGGAAATGGGTCAGCGCCGCAAGGCCGCATGCGTAGCTCAACGGGAGCGCATCCGCGAGCTCACCGACGGCATGCCCGATCTGGCCGAGATCATCGAACCGCTGCTCGAGGCACGCGCCAAGCTGCGCCAGAATTTTGCCGCCCTGCACCGCAAGTTTTGACGATCGTCCGGGGTGACGAGAATTGCCGCCGGCTGATGTCGATTCCCGGTGTCGGCCCGGTCGTGGCGCTGGCCTACACCGCCACGATCGACATGCCGGGCCGCTTCCGCAACTCCAAGGTGGTCGGGGCGATTTTGGGCTTGACGCCGGTGCTCAACGAGTCGGGCGAAAGCCGCCGCATCGGTCGGATCTCGCTGCGCGGCGATCGCATGATGCGAACGCTGCTCTACGAGGCCGCGCAGACCCTGCTGACGCGGGTGACGAAATGGTCCTGGCTGAAGGCCTGGGCGATGAACGTCGCCAAACGGCGCGGCCAACAACTTGACCTGCGGGGGCGGGTTTACCAACATGCTCCCTATTTGTTTTATTTTCCAGATGGCGAGTCAAGGGCGATCGCAACGCGTTGCAGGAGCGACGTCCTGGCACGCTCTCTATGTTCTTTATTTGTTCACGCTATTTTGCTATAGCCGTCACGAATCGGGTCGAGATCTGAGCCACCGACGAGGCGATGGTATGCGGAATGGTCGAAGGAGCTGTGCTAACCGCATGTACGAGCGTTGCTTTGAGGTTGAATAATTAGAGATTTGGCCTCACAGTGTCGTACTGCCGCGGAATGCTGCGGATTGCTGCGGAGGCCGGTTCGGGTAGAGATGGTCGTGACGCGGAGCGGGTGACCACGACGCTGACGCGTAGGCAGAAGACGGAGCTCGATCGCCTTGCGAAGACACAAGGCGTGAAAGTTGCTTGGCTGGTCCGGCGAGCGGTCGAGAGATATTTGGAAGAATCCGCGGGCGGGCCCTTGCTGCCGCTGGATCTGGATGGGGGCGAAGATGCAAAGCGCTGAACTCTTCGCCGGCTGTGGGGGGCTGGCGCTCGGAATGTCCCGCGCTGGATTTCGACACCAGCACATGGCGGAGTTCGACCAGGACGCTGTCGCGACGGTGCTGCACAACAAGGCGAAGGGGGTGGAGTACGTCCGCGATTGGCCGATGGGACTTCAGGATGTGCGAGATATCGATTGGAAGAAGCTGACTTCACTCGATTTAGTTTCCGGAGGACCTCCCTGCCAGCCATTTGGCATCGGCGGGAAAAAGCGTGGCCAGGACGATCATCGTGACATGTGGCCCGAAGCCATTCGAGCGGTGCGAGAGGCAAAACCTCGGCTGATCCTGTTCGAAAACGTAAGGAACCTGGCGGGTCCGCGCTTCCGCCCTTACCTCGAATGGATCGTCTCGCATCTTGAGCGGCCAGGGATGATCCGCAGATCAGAGGAGACGCACGCGGAGCATCTCGCGCGACTCACGGCGTCGAGGAGTCGTAAGGAATACAACGTTGTCTGGCAGCTTGTGAACGCTGCCGATTTTGGCGCGGCCCAGATCAGGCACCGCGTTCTGATTTTCGGAATCAGAAGCGATCTCGATGTTCTTCCAACGCCCATGACGCCAATCCATAGCCGTGACCGACTTCTCTGGGAGCAATACGTCACTGGTGAATATTGGACACGACATGGCCTGAAGAGACGCCGCACTCCCCTTATTCAGCAGGATCGCGCGCGCGTTGAGCGGGTGACGCAGGCCGGTGTCGAGCCGGCTGGGGCTCCGTGGGTCACCCTTCGTGACGCATTGAATGGGCTCGGCGAACCCGACGGAAGGCGTAACCACGTCCTTCAGATCGGCGCGCGGGTGTATCCGGGGCATACCGGAAGTCCACTGGACCTTCCCGCGAAGGCTCTGAAGGCTGGCGATCACGGTGTTCCCGGCGGCGAGAATATGATGGTTCGTGACGACGGGTCGGTTCGCTACTTCACCACGCGTGAAGCCGCGCGACTGGTGGGGCTACCAGATGACTATGAGTTTCCGCGGTCGTGGACCGAGAGCATGCGGCAGCTAGGCAATGCGGTCCCGGCTGCTCTTGGAGCTGCGGCTGGTGGTTGGCTGGCCGCGCAGCTCGATGGTGGAAAGGCCAGCGGCGGCCTAGCCTCCACACGTTACGCAGCGTAGGTTTGATTTTTTATTTCAGCCGGAGGGCGAGTCGCGGCCGTTAAACCTCGTTTCGGCTAACGACGGGGTTTAGTGGATGGCGTTGGCACCAGATCGAGCCGCGATTAAGGCACTTGAGGACGCGCTCGCGGCGGTGCTCTCTGCGGCCGGCAGTAATCCCCCTCAGGCGGTTGTCCGACGGATTCGTGAGGGTCTGGCTACGCATGCCGACGCGGTAGAAGCGGCACGCTCGTCTACCGATCCAGTCCGGATGCCTCGCGCGACCTTCGACCCGGCCGACCCAAAGGCGATCGGCCGAATGGTCTCGATCGCGCTCATTGCGCAGCCTCTAATCGCCTTGACGGATGTCCGGCCAGCTTACGGTTCAGGCGTCTACGCGATCTACTATCGTGGCAATCACCCACTCTATGGCGGCATCTCTGGGTCCGAAACCCCGATCTATGTCGGCAAGGCTGATCCGGCGAAAGATGACGCGAGTACCACTCGGGAACAGGGTGCGAAACTTACGGCCCGTCTGTTGGAGCATGCGGGAACGATCGGAACAGCGGAGGGCTATGCTGACAAGCTTCCACCCCGACTGTCGCCCGTAAAATTGGCGGACTTTGTATGCCGCCGCCTTGTGTGCGCGACGAATGCCCAACTAGTCGCTGAGAAGCATCTCATTCGGACGTTTTGGCCGATCTGGAACTCAGAAACCAAGGCGTGCTGGGGAATGAGCAAGCATGGCGACGCGGCGACCACGCGAGCCAATAAGCGCTCCCCATGGGACGTAGTTCATCCTGGGCGACTCTGGGCATTGGATGAGCGGCTGGCGGATTCGCTGACGCCGGATGATATCGCCAATCGGATCGCCGCGACGCTCGAGCGTGTGCCGCCACGACAGGATCACGCCGCGCTGCTGGAGGAGATGTTGGCCGGCTTCCGCCAGGACGATGCCGTCTCCGTGACCCCCGAGATTCCGCCGGTGGGCGAGGACGCTGCGGGGCCCGAACCGGATGAGGCTGGTGGTGTCGACGACTCATGAGACGGAGGCCGCTCGAAGTGCTCAGATGTCACGCATACGAGGGCGCGACACCAAGCCGGAGATGCGCGTGCGCCAAGCTCTACACGCGGCGGGATTGCGATATCGTTTGCATGCGAGGGACCTGCCCGGAAAACCTGATCTTGTCTTTCGGGGCCGCAGGATAGCCCTCTTCGTCCACGGATGCTTCTGGCACCAGCATCCGGACCCGAATTGCAAGCTCTCAAGAATGCCGAAGTCGAAGCTTGATTTCTGGCGCCCGAAACTTGAGGGTAACAGGTTGCGCGACGAAAAAACACGATCCGCGCTGGAAGAGCGCGGTTGGACCGTCGTGGAGGTTTGGGAGTGCCAGACCAAACCTGATCATTTGCGGCAGCTGGTCGCTAGACTTCAGACGACAAACCCGCTGATCGCAGCGGTGAAAAAATCCCGATCGAGAGTCGGGGCGAAGGTGGGAACATGACTCAGGAACTGGATCTTACACCTGCGCCGCGCGTGCTGCAGATGCTCGGCGAAATCAACCTCGAGCAATGGCGCTGCTTGGCCGAGCTCATCGATAATTCCATCGACGGCTTCATTGACGCGGCGAGAAGCGGAGCGGCAATCGCTCAGCCCGAGGTCGCGGTCAGCATACCAATGGCCGACACGGAGAGCGCGCGTGTGTCCGTAAAGGACAATGGACCTGGCATGTCCCTGGAGACCTTGGAAAATGCCCTCCGGGCGGGCTGGTCAGGCAACGACCCGCTCTCAAAGCTTGGGCTTTTTGGAATGGGCTTCAACATCGCCACCGCACGACTCGGTATCGTGACGGAGGTCTGGACAAGCCGGCGGGGCGATCCGGAGCAAGTCGGTGTTCGCATTGATCTGGAGGAGCTTCGGGCCTCCGGAAATTACAAGGTGCCGCGCCAGACCCGTGCCAAAGCCAATCATGAGGATCACGGCACGGAGATTGTCGTGACCCGGCTTAAGCCGGAGCAGCGCGCCTATCTGGCGCGAGCGAACAACCGGACGACCATCAAGAAACATTTAGCCAAGACGTATTCGGCGCTGTTGTCCAATTCAGAGGCTGGCGCGATCCGACTGATGTTGGGCGGCGCGAGGGTGACGCCGCTCCGACCCTGCGTCTGGGATGGGAGCCGGTCGATCGAGCTGCCTGATGGCACCGCTGTTAGCGCGGTGGAGCAGTTCGATGTCGCTCTCGCCCCTCGGCGATATTGCGAGCACTGCATGCGCACGTTGACGAGCGACCAAGAGCAGTGCCCTACCGGAAGCGCGCGCTGCGCCATCGTGGAGACCCCGCGAAGAGTCAAAGGCTGGGTCGGCATTCAACGATATTTGGACAAGACCGATTTTGGCGTCGACTTCATCAGAAACGGCCGAAAAATTGAGATTGGAAACAAGGACCTCTTTATCTGGAACGACGGGGAGACCCAGGAGGTCGAGTATCCGATCGACGATCCACGAAGCAGAGGCCGTTTCATCGGAGAAATCCACCTCGACCATTGCCAGGTGAGTTACACCAAGAACCGCTTCGAGCGTGATGATCCGGCGTGGAATGAGATGGTTCGGGTCGTCCGCGGCGAGGGCCCGTTGCGGCCAAACACCGCGCGCCAGAAGGGTTTCGATGGCAATCAGAGCCCGCTCTACAAGCTGTTCCAGGCTTTCCGTCGCACCAGCCCCCAAGGCAAGAATGGTCTGTGGTCCCGGATCATGGTCGTCCAGGACAACGATCGCGCCCTACACATGGCTGGCTTGTTTGCCAACGCTGACGCCGACTATCTGACGGACGAGCGTTGGTGGCAGCTCGTCGAGGAGCAGGATGCGAAGATTCTCGGCGACACGCCCGGCGCTGGCGACGGAGCTGCGATTCCTGCGGGCTTCCTTGGGGGCGACCCCACTCCGGAAGGTCCAGGCAGTGGCGACGGCGGCGTTCCACCCAGTGGCGAACAGCCTCCTGTAGCATCTCCGGCAGCGCCCGAGCCGGCCCCCGTGCGGCGGCCGATATTCGAACTCACTCGCAAGTACATTCATCCCACCTACCGCGCGGAGTTCGACGTGGAGGCTTTCGCCGTCGATCCAACTGACCCGCAACTACCAGCGGGTCAGCCGTGGGCGGTCCGCTTGGATAACGTCGCGACACGCACCTATTCGTATCTCGTCGATACGGCACACGACGTATTTCGATCCTCGACTATGACTCCCCTAGACGCTCTGCTCGTCGATCTAACCTATCGCACGATTGAGTTCCTTCGCGGGCATAGCCAGGATGCGACGCCGGCGAGTGTACTCGCGGATTTTCGTGCTGAGTATTGTGGCGATACTCGGTTGGACGAGCAGGAAATCATCGCGCTCGCCGGCAATATCCTAAGCGATATCTGCCGTTCGGTTGCCGGTCTTATCAACGGGCAATCTGCCGAGCTTATGTATAGCGAGCTCTCTGACCGCGAAAAGGAAGGAATCGCTCGCCGGATGGCTGGTCGCGGCGTCGCCGATCCACGAGCTCTCATCTTGGAAGGCCGATATTGGGACTACGCGGACGGCGGGACAGTCCGCCGATTATTCATCAGGCATCCCGAGCTATTTCTTGATGGAAAGTACTGGGAGGACGCATACGCTGTCCTTGACTTCGGAGCCGCCGAGGTGACGAACGATGCGAAGGCGGCAACCGTGGCGCGCTTTGACGCGTACCTGGGTGACGCCATTTGGCTCGCCGATCAAACACCAGCGGACCTGGCGCGCGCCTCACGCGACACCGTGATCCGAGCGACTTGTTCGCTCCGGCTCCTCAGACCGGATGTCGTAGTGTGACAGCAGAGCCCTTCCTCCACACTCAGCGACTGCTAAGGGGGCCATGGCAAGCCTTCGAGCGGGATGTTGCTCGGCTGCTGGTGTGCAACGGGTTTGAGGATGTCAGGCTCATTGGTGGTTCGGGCGACGCTGGCGCCGACGTGCTCGGGGTCAAGAACTCGGAGTTGTGGGTAATCCAGTGCAAATTCACAACCGGCGGCTATCCGTCGCCGGCGGCTGTGGATCAGGTCGGCGAGGCGGCACGCTACTATCAGGCTGATCGTCTCTACGTCGCCACAAGCCGCCGCGCCGGACCCGCGATGCAGGCGTCGGTTCGCCGTTGGGCCGCGCTAGGCATTGAGATTGGTATTCTTGAACCGGCGACCTTGCTGGAGATGGCTCGGCGCAGCCCTGAATATCCGCCCAGCAGACGTGATCTTCGTGACTATCAGACTGATGCCGTCGATCGGTTTGTCGGGACTCTTCGCGAAACCGGCCGCGGGCAGGTCGTTCTCGCGACCGGTCTCGGAAAGACGGTTGTGCTGGCGGAGAGCATCGCCCAGCTCTTTCGCGACGAGGCGATCCCCGGCCGGCGGGCATTGGTGCTCGCCGGCACGAGGGAATTGGTCGATCAGTTGCAGAGGGCATTTTGGGACCAGCTTCCAAAATGGGTTCCGACACACCGTTTGATCGGCGGCGAGTTTCCAAGCGAGTGGAATGGCATCACGTTCGCGACCGTTCAAAGCGCCGTATCTCGTCTCGATGATCTACCCGATTTCGGCGTCGTGATGATCGACGAGGCGCACCATGTCGGGTCCGATACCTTCCGCCGGGTGACGGACAAAATGGCGCAGGCGATGATCGGCGGTGTCACAGCGACCCCGTGGCGCGGCGACGGCTATGATATCGACCACTTGCTGGGCCCACCCGTCGTTCGGATCGGTATCGCTGAGGGGCTGAGACGAGGGTTCCTTTGTGAGGCGGATTACCGGCTGCTAGCGGACAATATCGACTGGTCGTTTGTGCGATCGCACTCGCGCAACAGCTATTCAATTACGCAGCTCAACAAGCTCTTGCTGCTGCCAACGCGCGATGAGGAGGCGGCCCGGGCGATCCGGGACACCTTCGACAAGGAGGTCCGACGCTCGGCGATAATATTCTGTTCCTCCGTGACCCACGCCAAAAGCTTCGCGGCCATGCTGAGGCTGTTCGGCTTTCGCGCTGAGCCGATTACCGGCGACATGACGCCTCGGGAGCGCGATCGGACAATGGCGGCCTTTCGAAAGGGCGCGCTCGACGTCGTCACAACTCGCGACCTGTTCAACGAAGGCGTCGACGTACCGGACGTTGACATGATCGTCTTCATGCGTGTCACGCACAGCCGTAGGATCTTTGTGCAGCAATTGGGTCGGGGTCTGCGCATCAGCCCGAGGAAGAAGAAAGTCGTCGTTCTCGATTTCGTCAGCGACCTGCGCCGGCTCGCGGAGGTTGTCGAGCTTGAGAAGGCTGTCCGAGGGGACGTCGAGCGGTTGCGTCTGCCTGGCGTCATACAGTTCCGTGACGAGGGCGCCGGTACATTCATGCTCGATTGGATGAAGGACCAGGCCGATCTGTTCACCCGTGAGGGGGATCCAACGCTAGAACTGCCCGCCTTCGATTTCCCGGCGCCTCATACCAGGGGCGGAATTCAATGACTTCCATCTCAACGGCCCTACGCGACAACCTGAGGGACAAGCTCTGGCGGAAGTGCGATGACCTTGGCTGGATGTCGCTCCAGGACGTCGAGCGGGCTCGCTACTATGAGCTCTGGACGCGGGATGCCTCAATCGGCGGTCAACTTGCCCATGTGATGGATGCCCGAAAGGTGCGCGTCTATATCAAGGATTCCCTTGTGAAACCTTACGTCCGCGCGCGGCTCTCGCTAAGCGAAGCCGAGGTCTGGCGACTACTCGGACTGACCAGCAGCGATCGCATCGTCCACATCTATGTTAAGCCTCACGGCCGCAGGGTTGCGGACGGCAGGGTTATTGGGTGGGGCCGCAGTCGAGATTGGAAGTCAGTCTTAATGGCAGTCTTCGAGCGCGGTCGGGCGCAGCGGTCCTTTTCATCATTTGGCGTCGTTCTGTTGGAGAGCGGGAAAACCGAGGCCGAAAGGTCTCGCGGACTCGTTCGGGAGGCGGCGCAACGGCTTGGCATTGAAAAGCTGGCCTGGCTGGAGTGATCATGAAGGATAAATATCCGGGCTGGTATCCAAAGTCGGCCGCCGAGGCTTCAGCATTGTGGGACAGTGCGATATTTGTTCCTGATGCCAATGTTTTGTTGCACTGCCTCCGTCACCCCGCCGCGGTGCGCGAAGAGCTTTTGCGACTGTTCGACGCGCTAAAAGAGTCACTGTGGATTCCGTATCAGGTTGGGCTTGAGTTTCATCGCAATCGCTTGGATGTCGAGCTTGGCGCGCAGGATGCCTACGACGTCTTGGTTAGAGATCAAGAAGCGACGATCGAGAAGGCGCGTGAGCGGCTACGGCAACTCCGCGCTCATCCCACGATAAGCGTGGCCAAGGAATTGGCAGCCCTGGATATGTTCTCGGCGGATTTTCGCGCGCGAATGGCGACCTCTCAGGCTTCGCACCCGACCGAGGACATCGCGGCGGCCGTCGCGCGCCTTACGCAGCTGTTGGATGGTCGAATTGGTGACAAATGGAAGCCCGAGCAACTCGCCGCTCTCAAAAAGGAGGGTGAGGATCGCTACACGAAGAAGATCCCGCCCGGGTACAAAGACGCAAAAAAGGACGCCGGCGAGTTCGACAAGTACGGTGATCTGATTATCTGGAAGGACATGATGGCGAAGGCGAAGGCGGAGAAGCGGCCGGTCATCTTCATCTCAGATGATGCAAAGGAAGACTGGTGGTGGATTCACAAAGGTCGGAAGTTGGGCCCACGTCCGGAGCTGATAGAGGAATTCCAAGCCGGTTCGGATCAGGATTTCCATATCTACGAGTTCGGCCAGTTCCTAAGGTTCGCGGCGGAGCGCTTCCCGGAGATCAAGGCGGGCGTCGATCAAGTTGAGAAGAGTCTGCAGGAGGACGTACGCGCTCGCCGGAAGCAGAGCGAAGCTGCCGAGGCAAATGAGACACGAGCCATGCTTCGAGAGCTTGAGGACGAAAGGGACCAGATTGTCGGTTTGTTGTCCGGTACACCAGGAGCGGCTGTGCCGGTTTCGACGGTTGACCGCGCGGCCCTCAGGGCTAGGCTCGGGAAGCTGAATAAGGAATTAGAATCACTAACGCCGTCGTCGGACAATGCGACGCCTCCACCGGAGGAACAGTCACACAGCGGAGTATCAGATGGTCACGATGCATGACGGTATCCGTCGACTTCTGCGAATCGCCGCAATTATCTCGATAAGGCGCGCAGATGTATCCGACGCAGATTGAAGGCGGCGCATGACGGCGATCGGCAGATGGTGTCGATCCTGACCGCGGTGTTGACCGACGGCATCGATGCCGTGGAGGCTGCCTGCCAGGAAGCGGTCGATCAGAATGTCTGCTCCGCCGGCGACGACATCCGAGCCACCCGACCTGGCCGCGTTCGTAGCAGGCCTGTCGAGTGCCTGGCTGAAGGTCGAGGCGGTCTACCCGATGGCCTTCGAAACCTTCGACGACGTCGTTGATCACCTTCCCCGCTTATTGAGGAGGTCTACAACACACGCTGACCCCATTCGGCGCTCGGATATCTGAGCCCACACCAATTCGAGGATCAACACACCTGGCAGACTGGCAAATCAGCAGCCTGATATCTGTCCACCCTGAGGGGCGCACTCCAATCGGGGGGTCAGTTTTGGGCGCCGTTTGACAGCCATCTTCGCCCAGTACCCACGTTCTGGGCGTGGCACGTTCAATGCTACGCAGACTCGGGCCATGTAGCTTGCTAGGGACCTCAAACTGCTCTGCGACCCTGAGCATAGGCTTGGACCAGACTAGTTCATAAAGTTCTTCTCGTGTGACCAAAGGTGCCTCCGACACGTCGCGGTATGTTCGCATTCACCCGGAGTGCCTCATTGTCCGTTTCATGAGAAATGGCGGCTACCCGCAACTCGGCTGCACTAGTCGTCAGCCAGGCATGGTGTCTACTTTCCCGCGCTGCGTGATTCTCTCGCTTCGATCCTAAGGGCGACCAAATTTTGCCTAGAATGACCAAATCGAAAACAGCTTCGGCCCAGATTATAAGCCCCGGGCCACAAGGCTATGTGGAGTACGAGATCGACATCGAAACGGTCTTGCGCAACGATCTGCCTCGGCTTGTAAGCGAAGTGCCACTCGCGTCCCTTACAAAGGAGGCGATCGATCAAATACCCGAAGGGGCGAAGGGAGCCTACGTGCTCTTTTTAGATGAGCAGCCGGTATATGCTGGGAAGACTGACGTCCGGCATGGTTTTCGTGATCGCTTGAACCGACATGTCTTCACCATACAAAATCGAAAGCATTTGGATCCTTCCCGGATCGGATTCAAGGCGATCCGTATCATGGTGTTCTCGAATTTCGACGTCGAAGCGGTAACCGGGGCAGATTACCGGGCGGTGGGGGTTTGCAGGCGCGTGCTTTCGTGATTCACCCTTTGCGTGACGCTACCACCGACTGATTCGCTTGAAGGCCTGTCGCTCGCGGAACTCCGCGGGCTGGTTTCTGCGCTGATCGGCGAAGTGCGCGGTCTTCAAGGCCGGGTCGAGAGCCTTGAGATCGAGAACCAGGCGCTACGCGCCGAGAACCAGACCCTGAAGGATGAGATCGCCCGGCTGAAGGACCTGCCGCCGCGTCCCCCGGTCAAGCCGACCAAGCCATCGGGCATGGAGAAGGCGACGCAGCCGACATCTGGCAAGGGCAAGCGCCGCCGGCGCGGCGCCAAGCGCGACGGCGGTCGCGTGAGCCGCGAGGTGACGGTTGCGGTGAGCGCTCCTGCGGGCTCTCGCTTCAAGGGGTATGAGACGATCCTGGTGCGCGATCTGGCGTTGTCGGCCGAGGTGGTGCGCTATCGCCGCGAGCGCTGAGTGGCACCGACCGGCGAAACGATGGTGGCGCCCTTGCCGGCGGGGATCATCGGCGGCTGGGGCGCGAACCTGCGCCGCTTCATTCTGGCCTGTCACATTCAAGGCCCAGGTGACGACGGAGCGGTTGACGGCGTTGTTGACCGGGATCGGGGTCGACATTTCGAAGCGCCAGGTGGTGCGGCTGATTTCGGAGGGCCTGGAGGCCTTCGCGGCGGAGGACCGTGACGTGCTGCGCGCCGGGCTGGCTACGGCGCCCTGGATCACCGTCGATGATACGTCGGCGCGCCACGCCCACCAGGACGGCTACACCACCCAGATCGGCGATCGCCGCTTCACCGCGTTCCGCACCGGGCGATCGAAGTCACGGGAGGCGTTCCTGGCGACGCTGCGTGCCGGGCACAGCGATTACTTCATCAATGAAGAGGCCCTGGCCTATATGCGCGGCCGCAACCTCGCCGGTCCGGTGATCGCGCGGCTGGCGGCTGCGCCGCACAAGGCATTTGCCGACAGCGCCGCATGGCAGGCGCATCTGGCCGCACTCGGCCTCGACCAGCTCGCGGTTGAGCCCAACCCAGTCAGGATCGCCACCGAAGGGGCGATGTGGGGAGCGATCCGCCACCACGGCTTTCTCGCCGATACCGTGGTCGTGTCCGATGATGCCGGCCAGTTCCGCATCGGCGACCATGCTCTGTGCTGGGTCCACGCCGAGCGGCTCGTCCACAAATTGATACCCGTGACCCCGGATCAACGTCAGGCCGTCGACATCATGCGCCAGTTGATCTGGTGGTTCTATCGCGACCTCAAGAGCTACCAGCGTGCTCCTTGTCCGCGCCACGCGGCGGCCCTGCGCGCCCGCTTCGAGCGCCTGTTCAAACGACGAACCGGCTACGTCATGCTCGACCGGCTTCTTGCCAGGCTGCATCGCCGCAAGCATGAACTCCTGCGCGTTCTCGATCGTCCCGAGATCCCACTCCACACCAATGGTTCGGAAAACGACATCCGCGCCTTCGTCACCAAGCGCAAGATCTCCGGCGGAACCGTCAGTGAGGCAGGCAAGAACGCCCGCGACGTCCTGCTCGGCCTGATGAAGACCTGCATCAAGCTCGACGTCTCATTCTTCCGCTATCTCGGCGACCGCCTCGGCATACCAACACAAGAGTCGATTCCGCCGCTCCCGGATCTCGTTAGGCAAGCCGCTCAAGCCTGACTGCCCGGTAATCTGCCCCGGTTACGTCGAAGCGATCCTTATCGATTCGATGAGGAAGGCAGATGAGACGGCGCTGTTGTGGAACTACAGTGGCTTTGGATCCAATGATCCAGGGCACAACCGAGAGGGGCAAGAGCCTTCGAATTTTGACGTTCAATACCCCATAAACATCGATCGTGAGCTGAATATTTTTAAGCTAGGCCCACATCAGTTGCTTCCAATGCTAATCCAGCTCAAGACGCACCTTCCTTTCTATTTTCGATATGAAACCGACTTGCTTCCCGGAAAGAAGAAACCTGCGAATCATAAAAAGGGACATGTTGATCAACGCTCGGCTGCCCCAGTGGTGGTGGACGCCGGAGACACAGTACGTGATTTGCTCAATAAGACGTTGCGGGTCCTTCCAGATGCCTGGCGTGTCACGCTTTTTCCCGGACGAGTGATTCTTTATAAGGAAGGTGTAGACTACAAATATGCGTCGGAGGCCTTCACTGCTTAATCTGTCGGGTCGCAAAAGTTTTCGGGCTTTTTTCAGCGAAGAGTGGCGCTCCGTAACTACGCGGATAGCGTCCCCTTCATTTGGAGCGACGTCTATCTCAAAGCGGAACTGCTCAGGGTTGCTCACTCGCTCCCAGCAGTGGTTGGTGATGGCCGCGACGGTGATCCCTGAATCGACGGCGACATTTACCAAAAACGCGCGATTTGTATGACGACGCTTGCTGCGGCCGCGAGGGCGAGAACCACAAGGAAGCCCAGATCACTGCTAAAGACGTTCAAGTACTTTACGTAGAGCCTCTAGTCAATGTTTGCTGAAGCTTCATGTTTAGGTTGCCATCTTTAGCTTCTTCTTGGCCAGCATCGCTCGTACGAGCTTGTCCCGTTTGGCCATGCCGCCCGCTTCTCGGAAATGTGCTTCCACCTGACGTCCTGCCTGTTCGTGCCGCCTAATACCAGGGGTCATGAGGCTCGAACGACGTGAGCCACTCTCGCATTCCGAAAGCCCCGACCACGAAGTAAGCGCTCGTTTCACGCGGCGTCGATGATGGCGTCGTAGTCCTTGCGGGCGCGTACCGGTTCAGGGGCCGGGTCGATGCCGAGAATGAGATCGACCATTTCCTCTTCGCTGGCATTGTCGGCGCAGGCACCCAAGAGCCGAAGGTAGACCGTGATGCTCCTTGTCGTAGCTCGTGAGGCTCTCAGCCAGGGGACGTCGCCGACCACACGCGGCGTTCCGTCAGTTACGTGACATGGGTTCTTACCTTCACAATTCTAAGCTTCCACCCGTGACGGTTTGTCGAGAATACTCCGTGGTGAGATGCTCGAGCTGGCCTCTCATGTGTGGAGATACGAGAAGTCTTTCGCCCGCAATCTGCGACAGCATCGACAGACAAAGAGGCTATCACAGGACGCCTTGGGGCCGGCGTTGACCGGACATCAGTGCGCTGGAACGTGGCGTGCAAGACGCCACTATCGATATGATCGACAAGCCTGCGAGGTACTCGAAGTTGAGCCGGCAGTCTTGTTGGATCGGCGGTCGCAGATAGACGCGCAATGATGCGCGGGACAGTTTGACAGCGCTACGCGCCGTCCCCGCATCGACCGACACTCGGTCGACTAGACGTCGCACTCGATTGCGTGAGACCGTCGCAATCGATCAGGGTGTGCCTGGCGTGCAGTGGGTCCCGGTTCCCCGGCGCTGTCTAAGGAATAGCGGACAAAATCCCCCCGGGGAAACTGATTCATGCGCCATTCAGCCACGTTCAGCGTTGTCCGATACCCGACAATGTCGGGCACGCAATATAGCATAATCTGATCCATCAGTTGTTTTTAATTGCGTTTTTGCTTTGGCACGGTACATGCGCGGCGTACGGCAAAAGGCGTTCGGACTGAGGAGAAGTCGTCTCATGGCCCCGAAAAAGCGCTGACTTACGCCACCTCCCAAGGCGTACCCGGCCCGGCAGCGAGCTCAGTCTCCTGCCGGGCATTCGGTTTCAGGGTGTATGGGCCCCTGGTGTTCAGAAGTTGAAGTTGGGCGGCGGCAATGTCCGGCCGATGAGGATTGCGGCGAATGGAATATGAGAAGGCAATTTCCAACCGTCTCGAGAGGGATTTCCGACGTCATTAAGAAGCGCCGGATAGACTCAGCGCCCATGGGCGAGGAATTCGTCGTCGAGGAGCTTTTGTCCGACGATGCGATGGTGGCATCGGAAAACATCGCCGGCATGAGCGAACGGAGCCGACGTCTGTTCGCCGGGATGATCGCGTCGGCGCCGTCCGTGAGCTGCCGCGAGATCTCCATGTCCATCACCGCATCAACAGATCCGCGACGACAACTCCAGCGCCCAATCAGACGCGACGCTAGGCTGCTATTTGTCCGTCGCTGCTGAGATACCCCGCTCGGATCGAAGGGGTGCCTTCATCACCGAATTCCCGACCGATCGAATCCTGAGGCAGATGGCCCCTTCACTCAAATTGATATTTGTCCCAGCGAGCACGCTGACGTGAAAAACTGCTGTCGCCGCGATCGCTGACGTTCGGAATCTCCCGGTCGATGCCGTCGCGACCGCGGTAAGATCAAACCGTCGCTTCCTGCTGGGCGGCGCCCTTGACGGGCTAGAAAATTGTAATCTTCGTGCTACATATTCGGCCGTTTTGTAGTGCGAAGGTGTCAAAATGCCAACCCCACACAACCCTCCTGCTGCCGTGCGGCGCGCGCTGCGTAACCTTGGGGCGGACATTCACGATGCGCGTCGACGGCGACGGCTGCCGATGGCGGTCGTGGCCGAGCGCGCCTTCACGTCTCGCTCGACACTCCAAAGGGTCGAAGCCGGGGACAACAACGTCAGCATCGGCATTTATGCCGGCGTCCTGCAGGCGCTCGGCCTGCTAGAGGGCCTGAGTCAAGTCGCCGACATCAGAAACGACAGCGTCGGACAGGCGCTGGCCAGCGCCGATCTGCCTAAGCACGTCCATCTCAGGCGGCCAGCCGGATCATCGCGCGATGACTGACTTCGGGGTGCATATCGATCTGAACGGTCGCATACGCCCGATCGGAATGGCGAGGAGCAAACGCGTCCGAGGCACGGAGACCATCCTTTTCGAGTATGACGGCGCATGGCTTGAGGACCCGGACCGCTTCTCGCTCGAGCCAGCTCTTGCTCTGACCCGCGGCGCCTTCGCTCCTTCCGCCGGTTTTGCGACTTTCGGATCCATCAGCGACTCGGCGCCAGATACCTGGGGTCGTCGCCTTATGCAGCGCGCCGAGCGCCGCCTGGCGGAACGCGAAGGACGCGCCGTTCGCACCCTCACGGAAAGAGACTATCTGCTTGGCGTCGCCGACGAGACCCGCCTTGGCGCACTCCGCTTCCGCTGGGTTGGCGACGAGGTTTTTCAGGCACCGATCCGCGATAGCGTTCCCGCCCTGATCGAGCTTGGCCGGCTGCTCCAAATCACCGAGCGAATTCTTCGTGACGAGGAAACGGACGAAGACATGCAGCTCATCTTTGCCCCTGGCTCCTCCCTCGGCGGTGCCCGGCCAAAGGCGTCGATCATCGATCAAAATGGGCGCCTCTCCATCGCCAAGTTTTCGAAGGAGACCGACGACTACAGCATGGAGACCTGGGAGGAGATCGCGCTGCGGCTGGCCGGTCAGGCAGGTATCGCCACGCCCTTGCACGAGCTGATCGATGTCGCCGGAAAGGCGGTCATGCTGTCGCGGCGTTTCGACCGTGATGGTGCGATCCGCATCCCGTTCCTATCGGCGATGGCGATGATGGGCGCCAAGGATGGCGAGCGTGGCAGCTATCCGGAGATCGTCGATGCCCTTGCGCAACACGGCGCACAGGGAAAGACGGACGCCCATGCCCTCTATCGGCGTGTCGTCTTCAACGTGCTGATCTCCAATGTCGACGATCACCTGCGCAATCACGGCTTCCTGTGGCTGGGAAAGGCGGGATGGTCGCTTTCACCGGCATACGACCTCAACCCCATCCCGACCGATCTCAAGGCGCGGGTGCTCTCGACCAATATTGATCTCGACGAGGGCACCTGTTCGCTCGATCTGCTGGAGGCCGCGTCGGAGTTTTTTGCGCTCACGCTGGCGCAAGCCCGGGCGATTATCAAAGGAGTCGCGGCCGTGACCGCGACATGGCGGGACGCCGCCAAGGCAGTCGGCGCCCGCTCGGCCGAGATAAACCGCATGGCCAGCGCCTTCGAGCACGACGACCTCAAGCGGGCGCGGGCGCTGTGACAAGGACATTCCTTTTTCGATCCAGCAGCGCCAGTCCCGGCGGCCCCGCGTCGCATGAAATACGACACAGATAAACGAAAGGAACATACAGACAGTGATTGCCCGAGGGGTGATCCGGATCGCTCCCAAGGGGACGATGGGCAAGGCGATCTCGTTGGCAGTCTAGATCCTGGATGGACCATCCCAAGGTCGTTCAACAGATTGAGAGGCCTCGCTCTCCTACCCCATCATGCGGCCGGCCCGGTGCAGACCGCGAAGAGAAGCGAGTGACCAACGGGGGCGACATCATTCGGAAAAGACGGGAAAGCTGACCTCACCGACGCCAATCGGAGAACTCCAGCCTCGCCAGCGCCTCCGCGTTCTCCAGCAGGGCCTGCACCGCCTGCGCCGCGCCCTTGGCATCTAGGATCTTGAGGATATCGTCCTTGCTGAGTTTCTGGCCCCCGAGCTCGAGTTTCCCCAGCGGCTCCGCATTGTCCACAAAGGCCTTCAAACTAAGCGATCCCACCTGTTGCGGTGGAAGCGATGATATCCTTGCACGACAGAGCCAAAGGTTCATCGGCCAGTATTGCTGTGGACAAACCTCCCGGAGCGGGGCACGCAACGTATCTGGGACTGCGGCCTTGGGATCGCAATCCGTTCATCATCCAGGAGTTTGCTTCGCGCCAGATGTTCCCCACATCCAACCGCGGGTCTCGACCATAATGTCCGATCGCTGCCTCCTATTCCACGCGCAGACCCCAAGGATCGCCCGATGCCGATCTGAGCTGATGTCGCGCAAGCATCGTCAAGTACCGTTCGCCCTGCCGGACGCAGGCGAGCCACGCGATGCCGTAGGCTACCGGCAAGCGTCTGCGTATCAAGATTCAGGCCGCCCGCAGAAGCTTCAGTCGATCGAGCAGTGGCTCGCTGCCATGGGCGGAACCGATGAAGCTGCTGATCTACCGGCCCACGCGGCGCGCCACTGCAACAAGCCCGATGTAGAGACCTTGTTCGGGCCACTTGCCGAACTGCAACTCGAAACATTCGAAGCCTTCTCGGCGAGAACCGCCTGGTCGCTCGCAAGCTTGTCGCCCGCCACATGCGACCCCTCTTCGCCGACAACCTGGCGCTTATCGCGTCGAGAGAATATCCCGCCAGTACTTCAGAATTGCCTCCACGGGTTGCCGAGCCCCACGCCGGCACCCATCGAGCAGCAATGATTCGATTCCCGTATTCGGAGATCGCTCGCGCGATTGCCGGATCTGCGAACCGTGCAAGCAGATGCTTCAGATCCCGCCCATGCAGAGATATTTCATTTCGAGGTAGTCCTCGAGGCCATGGCGGGAACCCTCACGCCCGATGCCGGACTGCTTGATCCCGCCGAAGGGTGCCGCTTCCGAGGACATGCGTCCAGTGTTGATACCGACCATGCCATATTCCAGGGCCTCGGCCACACGCCAGACACGCTTCAGGTTTGAGGCATAGAAGTAGGCGGCGAGGCCGTAGATCGTGTCGTTGGCCTCACGCACGACCTGATCCGCATCGTCGAAGCGAATGATCGGCGCCAGCGGCCCGAAAGTCTCTTCCTGGGCAACCGCCATCACGCTGGAAATCTCGGTGAGGACCGTTGGTTCGAAAAACGTGCCATCCTTGCCGATGCGATTGCCCCCGCATCGAATTGTACCGCCTTTTTCGACCGCATCCGCAATATGGGATTCGATCTTGGCCAGAGCATGCTTGTCTATGAGCGGTCCGATATCCACCCCGGGAGCGAAGCCGTCGCCGACCGATAAGCGGCGGACTTTCTCCACGAATTTCTCGACGAACTCATCGTGAACTTTCGATTGAACGTAAAGGCGGTTCGCCGACACGCAAGTCTGGCCGGCATTGCGGAACTTCGCCTGGATCGCACCGTCGACCGCAGCGTCGATTTCGGCATCGTCGAAGACGATGAAAGGTGCATTGCCGCCGAGCTCGAGGCTGACCTTCTTGATCTGGTCCGAGCATTGGCGCATCAGCAGCCGGCCAACCTCGGTCGATCCGGTGAAGCTGATCTTGCGGACCTTGGGATTGGCGCAGAGTTCGCGACCGACCGCGTCGCCTTCGGACGCATAGACCAGGTTGACCACGCCTTCGGGGAAGCCAGCGTGGTGCGCAAGTGCGAACATGGCACCAGCCACGAGCGGCGTCTGTTCAGCGGGCTTGAGGATGATCGTGCAGCCTGCGGCCAAGGCTGGCGAGATCTTGCGCGCGACCATCGAGGCTGGGAAATTCCAGGGTGTTATCGTGCCGACGACGCCGATCGGTTGCTTGATCACCAGCATCCGACGGTCCGTCGATGGTGCGGAGATCGTCTCGCCATAGATGCGATTGGCCTCCTCGGCGTACCATTGCAGGTACGCCGCAGCATGCGACATCTCCGATTTGGCTTCGGCAAGCGGCTTGCCCATCTCCGCTGTGAGTATAGCGGCGAGATCGTCGGCGTGGTCGATGATCAACTGATGCCAACGCCACAGAACGTCGCTGCGCTCACGTGCGGTCAATCCTGCCCATCCAGGCTGGGCGACATAGGCCTTGTCGATCGCAGCGCATGTTTCCTCGACACCCATGTCGGGAAGCTCTGCCAGCACTTCGCCGGTCGACGGGTTGAGGACCTCGAATGTTCGCTTGCTAATGCGCGTGCCAAGTGCCGGCAGGCGATCAATGGGTCCAAACAGGTCGGGGGATTTCAGGTGACGGATCATCGGCAGGCACAGGGGCAATACCGGATTCCTCCTCGACGCAGCGGGTATATTAGCAGGGTCCGGCGTGTATTGCGCGACGCCGGGGTTGCTTATAGGGCCTCGGCCGGACAGCTGGTAGTCCAATGTACGCAACTGGAAAGGGAGCTACTTTGAGAGTTTTCTAACGATGGTCGCGGTTCTCGTTCGGCGAAAAAATCGGAAGTCGGCTTCGCCATCCGCACGCAGTGCATGCAGGGGGCCTGCGCCTTTCAATCTGCGGACCATGATCGGGGTCCTCTACCACCCGAAGAGAAGCTGGCGTGAGGGGGAGCGTGCCACAATCAGGCGAGTAGGCCGCCTGAACCGGCAGATGCCTCGCAAGGGCCCCCAAAACCGCTCGGCGGGCTTTTAAAAAACCCCACTAGCCAGCCGAACCGGACCACACTCCCCGTGAAAAAGCTCACAAGGGGAGAGGGAAGTCGAAACGGGCTCCTGTATTCATCCTTTGCCCCCCAGCGGCGGGCCAACGACCATAATGGCGGGCTCGGCCGAAAGCAGCTTCTTCGCCGCAGCCTTGACCTGGTCGAGCGTCACCTGATCGATGAGGGCGGCGCGGCGCTGGATGTAGTCGGTGCCGAGATTGTCGAGCTGCAATCCGACGAGCGTGGCTGCAATCGAGCTGGAGGAATCCAGATGGTTGATGGCATAGGCGCCGATCAGATGCTTCTTGCTCGCCTCGAGCTCGGCCTCCGTCGGCCCTTGCTGTGCCATCTGCTTCACCACCTGATGCACAATGCTCAGCGTCTCGGCGGCGCGGTTCGAGCGTGTCGCCGTCCTAACCAGCAGCGCATGAGAATGCTCGTAACCGGCCAGATAAGAGCCGACGCCATAGGCAAGGCCGCGCTTTTCTCGCACCTCCTCCCACAGGCGCGACGTGGAGGGCGAGCCGCCGAGGATATCGTTCATCAGCAGTGCGGCGAAGAAATCCGGCTCACTGCGTCCGACGCCAGGAAAAGCCAATTGCAGCGAGGTCTGCGGAAGCTCGTAGTTCACCTCCACCTGCTGTCCGAGTTTCGCGGCGACATCGGCAACGGGGGAGAGCGTCTGCTTCTCGTGCAAATCGCCGAACAGCTGGTCGAGCTTTTCGCTCAGCCTCTTGCCGTCGATGTCGCCAACCACGACAACATGGAGCCCGTCGCGTGCGAAAATGGCCTTGCGGAAGGCGCCGAGATCGGCCGGCGTTATGCCGGCGAGGCTCACCTTGGTCCCTTCGTCCGGCCTCGAATACGGATGCGTGCCGTAGATCGCGCGTAGCCATTTGCGCTGAGCGATCGCATCGGGGTCGGGCTCATTGGCAATGATGCCGGAGAGCACCTGGGCGCGGATGCGGTCGACCGGCTCCTGGTCGAAGCGCGGCCTGTTGACCGCGAGCCTGAGCAGATCGAAAGCGGCTTCCTGTTGTTCCGAAAGCATGCGCATCGAGCCTTGGATGCCGTCGCGTTGCGCGTCGAAGCTCATCTCGGCGCCGGCATCATCGAGCTTCACCTGGAAGGCATCGCTGTCGAGATCGCCGGCGCCCTCGTCGAACAGGCGGGTCATCAGATGAATGAGCCCCTCCTTGCCGACCGGGTCCTGCGTGGTGCCGCCCTTGAAGACGAAGCGGACCGAGATAATCGGCACCGTATGGTCCTCGACCAGCCAGGCGTTGATTCCCTTTTCAGATTTCACCTCCTGGATGTTCATCGCCGCATGGGCCCTGAGCGCAGGCAGGATGAGGAAGAGGATGGCGAGGAGGAGGATGGCCAGCGCAGTGGCGAGGCGTGCGACGCTGTCTTCTGCCGCTGAAAGCGGAAATGGCAGGGCTTGTGCATAGGCGGCTCGGCGTTGGTTCATCGTCACATCAATTCTCCGTCTTGGGCAAGAGATAGCCGGTGGTCGAATGGTCGGACACGAGATAGCGGGCGGCGACGGCCTTCACCTGATCGGCGGTGACCTTGCGGATGCGGTCCGGCCATTCCTGTACATCTTTTACGGTACCGCCAGTGGCAAGCGTCGAGCCATACATGTTGGCGAGGTAGTCCTGCTCGTCTTGGGCGAAGATCACCGAGCGGACATAGCGGTCTTTGGCCTTTTCCAGCTCTTCATCTGTCACACCGTCCTTGGCGATGCGGGCGACTTCGGCATCGGCCGCGGCTTCCAGGTCGGCAAGCCTTGCACCGCCGCGCGGCGAGCCGTAGATGGCGAAGTTGGTGGCATCCAGCATGGTGCCGTGGAAATTGGCACTGGCCTCGGTGGCTATTCCCTGTTTCACCACCAACTGCTGGTAGAGCCGGCTGCGGGTGCCGCCGCCGAGGATCTCGGCCAGGAGGTCGAGCGCCTCGGCCTCGCCAGGTTCGGCCGTATGATAGGACGGCACCACCCATTGCGTCGAAAAGCTCGGGACCGACACGCGCGCGTCGGTGAGCGTCACCGTGCGCTTAGTGTTCTGCTCCGGCTCGACCGGCCGGACTCGCGGTAGCTGCTCCGGTCCGCGCGAGAGCTTACCATACGTCTTCTCGGCCAGCGCCTTCACCGTCTCCGGGTCGACATCGGCCGCCACCACCACAACGGCGTTGTTGGGGTTATAATATTTGTTGTAGAAGGCGACGGCGTCGACGCGGTTCAGCTGCTCCATCTCTTGCATCCAGCCGATGATCGAGATGCGGTAGGGGTGGTTCTGCCAGAGTGTGGCGTCGACCTCCTCTTCCAGAACCGCCCGCGGATTGTTGTCGATACGCCAACGGCGCTCCTCCAGGATCACGTCGCGCTCGGTCTTGATGACATCGTCGGCGAGGATGAGGTTGCGCATACGGTCGGCCTCGAAGCCCATCATCTGCTCCAACGCCGAGGGCGCCACTCTCTGGTAGAAGGCGGTATAGTCGTAAGAGGTGAAGGCATTGTGCGAGCCGCCGATCTCGGCCACCGCGCGGTTCAGCTCGCCGGCGACGTGATTGGCCGTGGCCTTGAACATCAAATGCTCGAAGAAATGCGCGATCCCGGATTTGCCCGGCGGCTCGTCGGCGCTGCCGACCTTGTACCACACCATATGGGTGACGATCGGCGCGCGGTGATCGGGGACGACCACCTCCATGCCGTTGTCGAGCATGAAATCCGTCACCTTGCCGTCGTCGGTGGCGGCCAGAACCGGAGCAGTCATCGCGAAAACCAAGGCGGTCTCAATGAATGCCCTGCGCAGCCACCGTGACGGAAGTTTGGTGGATGGCTCCCGTTGTGGTGGCCGGACGATCGGCAAGGTTCGTGGCAAAGTGATTTCCTTAATTTGAAGGCGCTGCGTCCCCGTCTCCCCGTGTGGGAGAAAGTGGACCGGTAGGCAGCGCCGATCCACCCGAGCCGTCTGCATGTTGCCAGGCCTTGCTCGAGCCTCATCTTTGGATGCGTCCGGGAGACGTGCGGCGTTATTTTTTGGTGAGGTGATCATGGGACGGCTTCTCCTTGGTCCGTGACGCGTTTGCGGATGACCGCGCACGTGCCGTGCCAAATGAGAAAACCGTTTCGGCAATGTGATAAATCGGGCTCTGCTATGTTGCGTATCCGACATTGTCGGACATCGGACGGCGCAGAACGCGAAGCGCTTGCGGCTTGGGACGATATCTTGCTCGTGCGGAAGACGATTGAGCGTGCTGCCGCGGCGAGGGATAAAATGCGCCTCGAACGGCCGCGGCACTGAGAGGGTTGGAATGGAGATGATGTGGTGGTCGACGCAGAACGCTGTTCTCGACAGGCAGGCCAGGGTCGACGCTGAACGAACAGAGGAGTCGGGAGCCTGGCCGGTTAGGAAGGAAGGTGGCCGCCAGGCTCGCAGTGGAGGTGGCGGAGAGGCGAGGGGGAGCTCGGCAGGCCGACGTCAAGGAGGCCCGCTCAAGGGCACCTGGCGAGAGCGTGGCATTGCCGGGTCTGGCCTCGGCAGCGTGCAACACCTTGCGAGCAAATTCCGCATTCTCCGACAAAAATCCATAGCCCGGGTGAATCGCCCCAGCGTTCACCTCGTGGGCGGCAGCGATGATTTGAGCGGTATCGAGATAGGCCGCGACCGGTGTGCGACCCTTATGGGAACTGCCACGTCGACCACTGAGACGGCTGGCGTCCCCGCATCGAGATCGTGGTAGACATTTGCAGAGCGCAGCTCCAGCTCGCGCAGCGTCTTGATGATTCGTATGGCGATCTCGCCTCTATTGGCGATCAGAACTGTATCAAAGGATAATTTTGGCATTATCCTATTTTCCAGGAACACGGCTGGGGTTAGTATTGTCGTTATTCGCAGTTTAGGTGGCCGACTACTTCACGGCGGGTAAATCATCCAAGATAGATTTTCCATTCGAGAGCCTAAATCGCACGTTGTTCGCATAGCCATTTTCAGCTACGGAAATGGACTTCGCTCATTACAGCCTGGCGCAGCCAGGATCGGGCGCAGCCCCGATTGGAAGGCAGAACATCTGATGCTTCGCCATCTGCGAAAGTGCCGAAACACACTTTGCAGTTTGGGCAGTTTGGATCAGAATTTTTTCTCTTCTCCGTTCAGTCGTCGGAACAATAGAAACCGTAACAATTTCCGCCGATCGGGTTCTTCGGTGCTGGGTGGTTAAGTGGGCGACAAAGAGGGGCCTTTTGCGTGGGCGCCATACCGAGTGCACTATTCACTGAAGTCCGTGTGGCATTGAACGTTTCCTTTTCCGATCGGAGCGGCAATGCTGGAAAGGTGAGCAGTTGCAGCCGCCGCTGGCTGAGGGGGCGACGGAATTTTGCACACGCCATGCAGGCAGTTTTTGCGCGCTGGTGAGCCGACGAACAGATCGATGCCTTCTAACTGGACCGGCTCTAAGCTCAAGGCTATGATGCCATCAACAGCCTGACCCTGGTCAATTTCAGATGTGCCAACCGCCGCGCCGGATAATGGAACATCTCTTGGGTGCTTTCTATAACAAACACCAGGGTCATCAGATCAAGCAGGAAGTCGTCGATCGCTTGGGCGATTGTTTGCGACTTATCATCCAACTGATCCAGCAAAACGCGCGCCCTATCGATCGCATCCGCGCTGGCCGCATCGATTAACGCCTCGATCCTTTCGAAACAATCCAATTCCGAACTCCTTCAAGCCTCGCCAGGGTTATGCACCAAGGTGGCGACGTGAACCACCGGCCGTTGACCCAATGGCGCGAGCCACCATCAGCAGATCGAGCCGGGCCCCGCAATTTTTCGTTTTTGCTTTGCCTAAAGTCTCGGCTATGTATCGGACTGGCCTAACGGCCTGCCCACGTTGCAATTGTACAAAGGAATACGCATATGGCGACCGGAACAGTGAAGTGGTTTAACAGCAGCAAGGGATTTGGATTTATCCAGCCCGACAATGGCGGTCAGGATGTTTTCGTCCACATTTCCGCTGTCGAGCGCGCGGGCCTCTCAACCCTCACTGACGGCCAGAAGATCAACTATGAGATCGAACAGGACCGCCGCACTGGCAAGTCATCCGCTGGCAGCCTCAGCAAAGCTGGCTGATTTTTCGGCTGCGTCCCGCAAGAGCCGGAAGCACGCGGCACGTCCCGGATGGGCTGCCCCGCTTGACAAGAGTGGGCGAGAACATGGCTTGACCGGAGAATCGGTCAGCAGATTGCTGCAAGCCGTCGCGAATTCCTGAAACCAGGCTGTCTGCAAAGACAAGGCGGGGTTGCTCCCCCGCCTTTTCATATTACGCGCAGATCATGCCAATGGCAGCAGCACACTCCAAAACGAATCTCGGTTGCCGGAATTAAGCCGTGACCTTCTTGCGGGTCCGCTTCGCCGGCGCCGGCGCCGGCGTTTCCGGCTCCTTCGGTTTGCGGCCGAGCCCCATCGTCTTGGCCAATGCTGAGCGCGCCGCGGCGTAATTCGGCGCGACCATGGGATAATCCGCCGGCAGGCCCCATTTGGCGCGATATTCGTCCGGCGTCAGCCCGTAGTGGGTCGACAGATGGCGCTTTAGCGATTTGAATTTCTTCCCGTCCTCAAGGGAGATCATGTAGTCCGGTGTCACCGACTTCTTGATTGGGACTGCAGGCTTAAGGACCGCCGGCTCTTCTGCGGAGACACTTCCGGCCGTGCCTTTCAGAGCCGCATGCACTTGGCCTATCAGAGCAGGGAGGTCCCCTACCGGAACCGGATTGTTGGAGACATAGGCTGAGACCACATCGGCTGTGAGCTCGATGAGGGTGTCGATGTTTTTGTCGGCTTCTTCTGTCATGTAAATCTCCGGGCGGCTTGGAACATAGTCGGCGAAGCGTCGCTTCATAGTGGGGGTTGCCGCTGAACGCAACAATTGTCTCGACAGGATCATTGCGATGCTCATCCAGCATCGAGGTCTATAGCGCCGCATCCCACCGTCATGCACGTTGATCCGCTCGGTGTTGGCTGTCCCGTAACTGGGTCGGAGTTTGCTTTGAAGCTCGATCCCCTCCGTTTGAATTTTGCAGAATGAAAAAGCCGAAGGTGTTTCGCGCCGCTGAAGGTTTCGTACGTCATCGGATACACGGCTTCGACCTTCATGGTCTTCCAATGATGCTTTCCGCCTTGGCATTGTTATGGTGATCGTCGCCACGCCCCAAGGAACCAACCAGGCAGTCAGCGCGAGCAAATTGCGATGGCGCCGGCCACGTGTTGGGATCCACGGTCGGAGCGATGGACACAGCCTGGTGGCGGCTTCCGCCATTCGATGGCAGGCCCGATCGAAGTCTGGCCGTCAGGCCCGGTCCTCTCCCGCCGTTGATCTAGCGCAGGGCTTTCACGAACCGCATATCCCACAATGGCTTCCGTGCACAACGCTCGGAGATCATTTATGAAAATGCTATTCATGACGATGGCTGTCGCCTTGCCGGCAGCCATCGCTTTTGCTGCGGAACCGATCCCCGCCGACCTCAGAGAAACGGCACTGGCCACTTTCGAGGCTTTGCCATCCACCACGCCGGCAGTCGCCAACAACCCGATCACACCGGAAAAGGTCGCGCTCGGCAAGGCATTGTTCTTCGATCCCCGTGTCTCGGCGTCAGGTGTCTTCTCGTGCAACTCGTGCCACAACTTGGCCACCGGGGGCGACGACAATCTTGAAACCTCGATCGGCCATGGTTGGCAGAAGGGACCGCGCAACGCGCCGACGGTACTGAACGCTGTCTTTAACATCGCGCAGTTCTGGGATGGTCGCGCCGAAGATCTGAAGGCTCAGGCCAAAGGACCGATCCAAGCCGATGTCGAAATGGCCAACACTCCGGGTCAAGTCATCGCGACGCTCAAGTCGATGCCGCAATATGTCGATTGGTTCAATGCAGCTTTCCCCGGTGAGGCCGATCGCGTCACCTTCGACAACTTAGCCAAGGCAGTTGAAGCCTTTGAGGCGACACTGGTCACGCCGGCGCCCTTCGATGCTTTCGTCAATGGCGATGACGCCGCCATGACTTCCGAACAGAAACAGGGGCTGGCGCTTTTCATGGACAAAGGCTGCTCGTCCTGCCATGCCGGCATCAACGTTGGCGGGGAGGCCTATTACGCATTCGGCCTTATTGAACAGCCCAGCGCCGAGGTACGGCCGGAAAACGACAAGGGCCGCTTTGCCGTCACCAATGCAGCCGACGATTCCTTTGTTTTCCGCGTGGCGCCGCTGCGCAACGTGGCACTCTCACCGCGCCCTATTTTCATTCGGGCAAGGTTTGGGATCTGAAACAGGCCGTGGCTATTATGGGCACCACCCAGCTCGGCGAAGAGTTGAAGGCCGAAGAAGTCGACCTGCTCGTTGCCTTCCTTAACTCGCTGACCGGAAAGGTACCCGAGGTCGTCTTGCCTATCTTGCCCGCCGAAACGGCGACAACGCCTCGACCTGCATCGCAGATCTTAGGGAAATAAATGGCCGGGGCTGGCTACGGAAAGTGGCAATCAAGAATGAATGCGACCATTACTGGGACGAGACGGATCGCGACCTCTTTGAGAAGGCAATGCCTGGCATGATCCCAAACTGCAGACAATGCTTCCGTCGCCAGCTCGTTGCGATGGCATCATGTTAGGTATCTGGCGCGAGTCAGACCAAGGGGGCTTCGAAAAGTTGCAGGATTGTCGCAGATACTACAACAAGGAGCGCCCATATGGGACGATAGGGCACATGGCCCCCGATCGCCGGTCTCAGTCTGTGCCAAATTCAACGGCGTTTCACCGCCCAGTTCCGCTAATTCCCCGCACAACCACCTGTTCGCTTTGCCAGAAGCTCTCTTGACTAATTGGCGGCGATGTACAGGGATTTCCCGAGAGCTTAGCCTCACACTGTGCAAAGACCTGCTACGACTGAGGGAGGGGAGGGACGTTTGGACGAGCACGATCCGAAGGAAGAGCTGATCGAGACGATTTTCCGCAATGGCACAATCACTGTCGTGGGCATCCTGCTTGCCTTTTCGCTCGGCTTCGTCACGCATTGGGCGGCAAACCCCGTGCCATGGCGGTTCTACGACCTATTCGCCGTTGTGCCGATCCTGATCGGCATCGCGTTGCAGATGCGGGCGCTGTCCAAGCTGCTCGACATGAGTTCGCTGCGCCGACCCATCTACGAACGCGCCAACCGCATCTTCATGGCCGGCCTCATCCTGACCGCGTGCGGCGTCGGGCTGGCCATCCTGCTCGATGTCTTCGAGATGTCGGCGAAGGGCACGCTGCCCGGCGCTTAACGGCCTGTCACTGCGCTTTGGCGCTGCCGCTCATCGCTGTCAGTCGATTCTTGCATCCGTCGCCGGTCCGGCATCTTGGCAGTGTCGCACCATTTGACGCCGATTCTTACCGCTGGCCTTGGTTTCGGCGGCCGCCGGCACCACGTGATCGTGGGCGCGCAGCGACACATCGCAAACCGCCGAACCCATCACGCGATTTGCGGTTGTCGATGCACGCGCCAAGCTCTGGGAACGACTTGGGTCAGCCTCAGCAGCGCCGCGGCCGGCTGCCCATGGCCGAAAGCGTCAGGCAACTCGACAAGGTCATCGGCGAGACAAACAAGCGCAAGATGACTCTCGACATTCTGCGGACCGCCAAGCGTCCGATGTCGACCGCCGAATGCGCACAGGAGTTCGCAACGAGGCACGGGTGTCCGGGGACGATCCGCGCGCCGTCACCATCATCGGCAAGCGCCAGTCTCCGATCCTTAGCACCCTCGAGAAAGCCGGACGCGTCGGACTGAACCGCGAGGGTGACTGGGCCGAGGACCGCATCGACCGTCGCCCGATTTGACTGAGGATTTCAGAGGGCGAGCATGGTGTCGGGCGTCAGCAACACAATTCGCCCGTCCTCCTTGGCACGCTCTTGGACACCTGCCTTGAAACCGGTGCGCGCGTATAGGACGAAGTGGCGATCTTCTACGCCACGACCATAGTCGGTTCTTCCGGCGCGCTCGATCAGTGTCGCGAGGACATCCGCCCCGATCATTCCGCGGCGCCACTTGCACTCGCCGTATAGCATCGATCCGTCCAGCAAGCGTCCGGCTACGTCAATGTCATATTCGGCACCCCAGATTTGACCGATCTCCTGGGCCGGAGACGGAAGAGCCTCCTGCGCATGGCGGCGGGCGTGCCCTCGGCAGATTTCCTCGAACGCGCCGCCCATATACTCGTCCAGCCGCGGCGCCACTTGGTGCCGCCAAATCTCGGGACCGAAGCCCTGCATCACACTTGACATGTTCGGCCGAACGAACCGATGCCAGAAGGCAACAAGCGGATTCGTCCACGAAGTAACGCGTGTCCCGTGACTTGGGGTTGGCGTCGAAGGAATGTACGGTCCGAACCAGCCGCATGCGCTCGAGCCGCTTCATGTAGGGGCTCAGCGAAACGGAATCCTTGATGTCCCGGAGACGGCCGCCGATTTCCCCGAGTTTGGTGCAGCCGTCCGCGATCGCCGCCAGGATCCTGGCGTAGCGTTGGGTCTCCCGAAGTTCCGATTGGAGCAGGAGGTTCGGCTCGTCTACCAGCGCCCCCGTATCGGCGAGCAGCAAATTGGTGACGTTCTCCTCGAGACTTGCGCTCGGATCGCAGAGCCTTAGGTAAAAGGGGATACCACCGAAGATGGCATAGGCAAGGATACGATCCACAGCAGGGTAATCCGGGAAGAACCCGGCCGCGTCCCGCAGCGGCAGCGCCTTGACTTCCAGGGGTAGGGTTTGGCGCCCGTAGAGTGGGCTCCTCTCGGCCAACAGATCCTCCATCTGGGCAATCATCGACCCGCAGAGCACCAAGTTCAGCTTGCCCTCGGCGGCGACGACCGCGTCCCAGAATTTTTGGATGATCGATGGCAGGGCCTCATCGCCCTCGACAAGGTAGGGGAATTCGTCCAGGACGACGATCAGCCCAAGTGTTCCCTCGGCCTTACGCGCGAGGTATGTCAGCACGCTCAGCCAATCGCCGAGGCCGTCCAACAGGGGATCGGCGCCGAGCGAGCGGGCGATTTCCGCTTTGAAGCCCTCCAGATTCAGAGTTGGGGTTACACGCGTCGCTTGATAGAGAACGTGGGGACGGTCCTTGGCAGCTTCCTTGAGCAGCGCGGACTTCCCGATCCGGCGCCGTCCATATACCACGAGCAAAGAGGGCCTAGCGAGGGAGAATTCCTTGCGGAGGCGGGAGAGCTCTTGAGCGCGACCTACGAACATTAGTGTAATCCTGATTACGGTAATCAAGGTTACACTAATGCCAAAGCAAGGGCGGTCAGGCAGCTTGGTAAGTAAAAAGCACCAAAGCCGGGACAGGCCACTGGAAAGACACCGCTTTCAAAGCACCAAAATCCCGGCCGCTGGGTCCGCCGGGCCTGGTTGGTCGAGGAGGACTACGGCCAGAAAAGCAGATCGCCTTCTGGCCGATCCAGCAGGGACTTGGCCGTTTCGCGGATCGCCCGCGGATCGGAATTGGCTCGCGATGCCTGCCAGACGATCGACTGCACCGTTGCCAGCGTGTTCTTCACCCGGTGGTTCAATTCTTCGATGAGCATTTTGGATTGCGCCTGCTCCTCCTTGTGCTTGGCAGATCGACGAAGGAGGCAAAATACTGGACGACGGCGCCGCTCTTGTCCTGGACAGGGCTGGCGAAAAGGCCGCCCCAGAATTCGCTGCCATCCTTGCGCCTGTAGAGGATTTCCGTACCCGCCTCCGCATTGGCTTCGAACTCGAGCTTGATGCGTTTCAGCGCCCCGGCGTCAGTGGCGTCCGCCATCAGGAAATTGAACGGCTGACCGAGGACCTCTTCCCTGGCGTATCCGGTCATGCCGAGGAAGGCGTCATTGGCAAAAATGATGGGATTGCCGGGTTCTTTTGCGTCGGTGAAAACCATGTGTTGTCTCGGCGGCAACGACGAACGGCCCAGGTCGTCCTGAAAGCCCTCGACTTCGGCTTCGGCGTCCTTCTGCTCTTCGGACTTGGCGACTACGCTGGACATATTGACTAGATCCCGCGCCTTGGCGCGATCCAACCGGATGGCGGACCGGCGCCCACGGCTCCCGCCACCGGATGGATCATGCTACGCCGCCTGCGACACGCGCGAGGTGAACGTTGCCCTTGTCATCGACACGCTGGTGCCGTTCTTGTCGCTGATGACCTCGATGTTGGCCTCCAGCTGCTTGACCAGCGCCTCGACAATGGCGGTTCCCAGGCCCGTACTGGCGACGATGCTGGCGGGCTTGCCGGCGCCATTGTCTTGCCGTGATGCACGTAACCCCTGGCTTCTGCCGCAGTCGCACGGGTGCCGTTCTGGTCGCGGCCTTGAATGCATCGCGGCACGGCACGTTCGACGCTGAACCGGCCGTGAGGGCGAGGGGGCCACAAACGCAAGACGGTTCGCGGCGAGATACAACGGCAGTCGGCGCGTTGTGTTGATGTTGGGCTAGCAATTGCGAGCGAAGAATTCCGGCATTCGGCAGCAAGGGTATCCGGCACCGTACCTGCTCTACCGCCAAAGTACCGAAAGCGGTGCCGCATGGAGGCGCTCTCCGAATGGGACAATCTTATCGTGGTCTTATAGCACCACTCCAGAGACAAAACGGTCTCCGCATGCGTCTGCCAGCATTCGCAAGCCCTTGAAATCTGAGCTTGTGACTGTGGTTCGGGTGCAGACAGGCCCTTCGCGCCTGCTGTCGACTTCCAATGCTTGGCCAAGGTTCCTCGAACTATCTCGCATCCAGGGCTCCTCGGAAAGGCGTGAGCCGAGGCGTATGCCCTAATTCATCTTGAGCTTTCGCCACTGGGGCTTAGGGCCGCCTGGGGTAACCCCTCAAGGGTGCAGCTATTGGCTTCCGTTTGAATCGTGACTACGCGAGCTGGCGCTGCGACCCGGTAGCGGACCCTCCAACGTCCGCAGTGGGGTCGGAAACAGCATTATCCCAGACCGGGTGATTATCCCTCTGACCCCTACTAAATTGGTCCGCTTCTTGCAGCAAGCATTTCTGGCAGAACCCGGCGTCTATCCGGGTGATGGGATGGGGGATGAAATTGCTGGAGGAGCAACATGGCAGCTGCCCAAACCTTATATGACGTCATTCGTCGCCAGGGGATCACCCGGCGCAGTTTCACCAAGTTCTGCAGCCTGACGGCCGCGAGCCTCGGTTTCGGCCCGGGTGCCGCGACAGCGATGGCTGAAGCACTTGAGACCAAGGAACGCGTTCCGGTCATCTGGATGCATGGGCTCGAATGCACCTGCTGTTCGGAGAGCTTCATCCGCTCGGCCCATCCGCTCGTCAAAGACGTCGTGCTGTCGATGATCTCGCTCGACTACGACGATACGATCATGGCGGCCGCCGGCCATCAAGCGGAGGCGATTCTCAAAGAGACGAAGGACAAGTACAAAGGCAAGTACATCCTCGCCGTCGAGGGCAATCCGCCGCTCAACGAGGACGGCATGTTCTGCATCGACGGCGGCAAACCCTTCGTTGAGAAGCTGAAGTGGATGGCCGAGGATGCCATGGCGATTATCGCCTGGGGCGCCTGCGCCTCTTGGGGCTGCGTCCAGGCGGCCAAGCCAAACCCGACCCGGGCGACAGCGATCGACAAGGTCATCCTCGACAAGCCGATCATTAAGGTACCAGGCTGTCCCCCGATCGCGGAGGTGATGACCGGGGTCGTCACCTTCATCACGACCTTCGGCGCGCTGCCGGAACTCGACCGGCAGGTCTCCCGCAAGTGGAGTTCCTCCTTCGGTTGTTTGTCCCCGAGGGCTTGAACCCGAACCCGGTGTTCGAGCTCATGGTCAGCGGCTACTATCCCGCGATGACCTGGGTTCCTTTCGTGATCGCAGGCATGGCCATCGCGCGCTTTAGCCTTAATACGCAAGCAATGCATTGGCGCCTTGGTCTAGCGGGGGTCGCGCTGGCCGTGTTGGGCTATGGGGGATCCTGGCTCGCGCTGCGTTTGCTGCCTGGCGTAAGCGCCGAATTGGCCGATTTGCGGGAACTTGGCCAGACTCCCGTCCTCTGGTGGATGAACGCGGACGCTCCCTACACAGCGAGTTGGCTATGGGTTGCCGCACCTCACAGCGAGACGACGTTCTCGATCCTGGGCAACACCGGTTGCGCAATGATTGTCATTGCGGCTTGTTGGCTCGCTATGGATGCGCTCCCGCATCTGCGAAAGCTGGTCTGGCCAATAATCGCGGTCGGCTCGATGCCTTTGACGGCCTATGTGCTGCACATTGTGGGAATAATAGCCTATTTTAAACATAAGGGGATAAATCTGGTTGGCAGAGACGGGAGCCTGTCCATACTCTTTGGCTTCGTCGTGGTTATCAGCACTTTCGCGGTGCTTTGGCGGCGCGTCTTCCAGCGAGGACCGATAGAAATGCTGATGGTTAGGATCGCAGATCTCGCGCGTCACATCCGCTGAGCACCGCAGCGCCCCGGCCTCACGATCACATTACGGACAGAAAAAGCTGGGGAGGCCAATCAAAGCCGAGCATGCGAACCAGGACGCGCATGGTCGCGGTTAATAGTTATCTTTTGCGTTCAGGGAGCCACGGCGCCTGGGTCGGCTGATGAACACCGTCCGTTCGCGCATGTGAGGTCAAACTAATTGGCGGCGAAGGGGAGGCAGGCTCATCATCCAACAGTCGCCAGATTTCCGCTGGCTCGAATGCCAACAGCGGCCGGAGCTCCGGCGGCAAGCTCAGCCGGTCTTGCAGCGCCTGCCGATCGGCGACGAGGTTGTCGAGGTGCAGCGGCTCGTGGTCCGGCCGCTGCCCGTCCACCAGTCGTTGAACCAGCGCCCGCGTGCCGTCCACCACAAAGACGCCGCAATCATAACGGTTCGGCTGTCTGGCCATGCGGGCTGGCGCCAAGGTGGCGTTCAGCAGCCCTGCGAGCTGTCTTGCAGGCGCGTCGTTGTATCCCTCTCGCTGGAGGGAGTCGTAGTGATAGGCGACCGGCCTTTCCCGGTTGCTGCGATCAACCAGCAGCAGCGACCAATGGGTGCCGAGGCTATGCTCAGTGGCATTGTTCACGGGCAGGAACAGGAAATCGGCTGTGTCGTTGCCATCCTGATCATAGACAATGCGGTGCAATGCGTATTCCCTATCGATTTCGCTGAAACCGCGCAAGCGCAGGGGACCATTGGCTATGAGAGGATCCACCAACTGCGTCTGGCCGGCGAGCCTCGGATCGATCCCCCGCAGCCGCTCCTCCAGCAAATCGTAATCCCTCTGGATATGGTCGGTGCTCAGCCACTCGTCGGCGCCAAGCACCGACCCCACGGGGACATTGGAAGAGGCTGTCGGATGCGACGCCCCGATCTGGGCATCGGAGGAGGTGGTGGTTGGCCTCGTCAGATCAACCACTGGAAGACCGCGGTAGGCTTCTGGCAGCCTAGCGGTTGCTGGCGAGGCGGGTTGGGTAGTTCTTGCCGGTGGCGCTGCCGCTGGCGCAGCTTCACTCATCGGCGAAAGTTGCCCGCGATGGATGAGCTGAACGTCATCGGGCCCTCCCGGCCTGAAGACGGCGGCGGACCCTGTCCCTTGCATCATGGGCTGCCACTCCGTCTCGCGGAGCATCTGCCGCCGCTCCAACTCCTCGCTCAACCACGCCATAGCTTCGTCGTCCGAGGAGGCCGGCAGCGGAGAAAGCGCCAGCGGCGAGCCGGGCTGTCGAGCGCCCTGGTGATGACCCGGTACTGGCCCGGGCGGATTGGGATTAACCGCTGCCTCAAAATCGCCGTAGGCGTCTGAGCGAGCCCTGACATAGTGCACTGGCGCTGCTTCCGACGCTGGCCACATACTCCAATCAATGTTGAGCGGCATCTGCAGCGACCAGGTTGACGTGGACCTGGCAGGTTCCTGCCGTCCAGCTTGGATTATGTCCTGCGCCAGCTCAGGGGGAACCCCGGACCATGGTGGGCCGTCTTCAACCATCAGATCCTGATCGTAACCTTCCGGGCGGACCAATGGCCAAGTAGCAGGTCCCTGCTGCGCAGCGGCGTCCCCGACGGCCGTCGCGACCGCATGCGGCGCCGCGGCGTCTTCGTACCCGCTCCCCTGCATCATCGGCCGTGCCTCCCATGGCGATGCACCCAGTTGATGGGTGGGGCCCGGCGTCAGCAGGCGACCGCCTGAATTAGCGATCCCGTTCAGCTGCGGCTCTGCAGCAAGGCCTTGCGGAACGTCCAGGGTCCTCTGCCTCTTCGCTGGCCTCAACCCAGCTGTGTCATGCTCATCGTCGATGAAGGCCTCCTCGCTTGGCAGGAGGTTGCTCCAGGCAGGTGCACCCATCAGCTCGTTCCGGGACCGCTGGTGATTGGACTCTCCGGGATTCGGTGCCTGGTCATGGCGCGCGGCGGGCTCTAGAAATGACGACGGGCCAGGTGCGTCCATCAGCCCCAAACGCATATCCTGATCGTGCGCTTTCGCAGGGAGCTCTTTTGCCAAACTGCCAGCCCGGTGCGACGCGCTGTGCCGCGCAGCGGCGTCGCCGACCCGCCTCCGCTCCATCGGTGCCGCGTTTTCGGAGTTGATGAGCGTCACGTTCTGGGGGGGAGGATTCAGCTTAGCGCGGCCTGCGATCGGCACGACGCCCGTCGACCGCAAGGTCCGGAGATGACCTATTGCCGCAACGAGTTTCCTGGGATCACCCTTTCCGATGAACTCGAGCACCTCACCGCCATCGCTCAGCGACTTGCTGTCGAGCCGAGCAACAAGGCTCGGTTTGTGATTTGCGAAGAGCCAGCCACCAAACCGGCGAAGAATACTTACATTATTCTTGACGGTGAGTTCGGCGACACCACCATTGATGAGAGCCTGCTCAAGGCCCAAAATAAGAGAAGCATCCTGGGGATAGAGAGGCGGCTGCGGCCGAGGCTGCTGCTTCCTGCGAAGCCGAGCTGACTGAGCCGGCTGCGGTGCCGAAGACGACAGCCCGGGTTCGTCCATCAGCTCCAAACGCACATCCTGATCGTGGGCTGCCGCAGCAACCTCCTTTGGCCAACTGAAAGCTTCCTGCGACGCGCTGCGCAGCGCAGCGGCGTCGCAAACCCGCGTCGGCTCGATCAATCCCGCGTTCTCGGGATCAGGAACGAGAGGAATGTGGCGCTCGCGCTCAATCGCTTTAGCGCCGGTGTCCGATTGTCGCAGATAATTCAGTGCGGAACCGATCCTTGGATCACCACCGGCGTCCTTCCTATAGCTCTTGACATCTCCATTCAACGCCTTGCCGGAAAGCCGACCAGCAATGCCCTTCTTATTGTTTTGACGCAGGTAGTCACTGAAGCTCCTGAGAGCAGTTGCATTCCTTTTGCCGGTCTGTATCGCTGCTTTGTCTCTGTACTCTTTGATGAGAGCGGCGATGAGAGCCGCGTCCTCCGGATGCGGAGTCAACTCAGCGCGGCCTGCGATCGGCGCGATTCCGCCCGTCGACTGCGAGGTCCGGAGATGATTTATTGCCGGAAGGAGTGTCTTGGGATTACGCTTTCCGATGAACTCGCGCGCATCCTCGGTCAGCGACCCGTGGTCGAGCCGATCCTTAATGGGATCTTTGTTGTTTGCGAAGAGCCAGCGGCCAAAGCTGAGAAGAGAACCTACATAGTCGTTGGCGGTGTGCTCGGAGGCGTTGCCCTTGATGAGGGCTTCCCTGAGGCCCGAAATAAGCGGAGCATCCTGGGGATAAAGAGGCTGGTTCCTTCGAAGCCGAGCTGACTTAGCCGGCTGCGGCCCCGAAGACGACGGGCCCTGTTCGTCCCTCAGCCCCAAACGCACATCCTCATCGTGGGCTGCCGCAGCACGCTCATTTGGCCAACTGCCAGCTTCCTGCGACGCGCTGTGCTGCGCAATCGCCTCGCCGACCCGCCTCGGCTCCATCAGTGCCGCGTCCTCGGGATCAGGAACGAGGGGAATGTGGCGCTCGCGCTCCATCGCTTTAACGCCGGCCTCCGATTTTCGGAGATGATCCAGTGCGGCATCGATGATCCGATCACCATCGGCGTCCTCCTTATAGCCCTTGACATCTCCATCCAACGCCCCGCCGAAAAGCCGACCAGCAATGCCTTTCTTGTTGTTTTGACGCAGGTAGTCACTGAAGCTCCTAAGAGCAGTCGCATTCCTTTTGCCGGTCTGTATCGCTGCTTCGTCTCTGTACTTCCTGATGAGAGCCGCGTCCTCCGGATAAGGAGTCAACTCAGCGCGGCCTGGGATCGGCACGATTCCGCCCGTCGACTGCGCGGTCCGGAGATGACCTATCGCCGTAAGGAGTCTCGCGGGATCGCCCTTTCCGATGAACTCGCGCGCATCATCGGTCAGCGACCCGTGGTCGAGCCGATCCTCAATGGGATCTTTGTTGTTTGCGAAGACCCAGCGGCCAAAGCTGAGAAGAGAACGTACAGTATTCTTGGCGGTGTGCTTGGAGGCGTTGCCCTTGAGTAGGGCGTCCTTAAGCCCAAAAACAAGCGGAGCATCCTGAGGATAAAGAGGCTGGTTCCGAAGCCGAGTTGACTGAGCCGGCCGCAGCGCTGAGGACGACGGGCCCTGTTCGTCCATCAGCTCCAAAGGCACATCCTGATCGTGGGCTGCCGCAGCAAGCCAACTGCCAGCTTCCTGCGACGCGCTGTGCTGCGCAATCGCCTCGCCGATCCGCCTCGGGTCCATCAGTGCCGCGTCCTCGGGATCAGGAACGAGGGGAATATGGCGCTCGAGATTCATCGCTTTAACGCCGGCGTCCGATTTTCGAAGATGAGCCAGTGCGGAACTGATGGTCTGATCACCGGCGTCCTCCTTATAGCCCTTGACATCTCCATCCAAGGCCCCGCCGAAAAGCCGACCAGCAATGCCCTTCTTGTTGTTTTGACGCAGGTAGTCACTGAAGCTCCTAAGAGCAGTTGCATGCCTCCTGCCGCTATGTGTCGGGGTTGGGTTTCTATACTCTTCGATGAGAGCCGCGTCCTGAAGATACGGAGTCAACTTAACGCGGCCTGGGATCGGCACGACGCCCCCCGTCGACTGCGAGGTCCGGAGATGACCTATTGCCGTAAGGAGTCTCGCGGGATCGCCCTTTCCGATGAACTCGCGCGCATCCTCGGTCAGCGACTGCTTGTCGAGCCGATCCTTAATGGGATCTTTGTTGTTTGCGAAGAGCCAGCGGCCAAAGCTGAGAAGAGAACGTACATAGACATTGACGGTGCACCCGGAGGCTTTGCTCTTGATGAGGGCTTCCCTGAGCCCCAAAATAGGCGGAGCATCCTGGGGATAAGGAGACTGGTTGCTGCCAAGCCCCGTTGACTGAGCCGGCGGCGGCGCCGAGCCGGCCGGCATTGCTCCACCACCTCCATCTGAATTGGCGATCGCGCTCAGTTGCCGCTCAAACGTCGCCGCACCTGCGGACGGAGCCGCACGTGAGCTCTCTTGCAGGCCGGCCCTGTTCGATTGTCCGCGCACCCGCTTGGTCGAGGTGAAATCCATCCGTTCTCACTTTCAGCAATACAAGCCCGTTTGAAGCTGGGCTTGGATCTGACATAGGGAAGCTGTCGAGAACCTGACGACAACGTGCCCGCCAAGACAGCATGGTGAGCGCGTCCTAGCCGCAGCTTTAGTATGGTCTCACAATGATCTCACTCTCTCTTCGAGGTTGATGAGTCTGCCGAGCGGAAGACTGGCAATGCCAGAACGGAGTCATTACGCGACGGCACTTGATATTGCAGTGCAGCAAGCGTAGAGGACCGCGCGCTTATCGGAGTGTCGTCCATGGCCCTTACCAATACTGGTAGTGAGGCAGAACCCGTCGAACAATCGAGCCATTCGGAAGTCGAGCAGCACAGCACCAAGGTTCTGATGCTGGGCGCGCTCGGTGTCGTCTATGGGGATATCGGTACCAGCCCGATCTACGCCTTTCGCGAGGCGCTGGTGGCGTCGTCGGGCGGCAATGTCGCCCAGCGCGGCGATATTCTCGGCGTTCTGTCGCTGATCATCTGGTCTCTGACGATCATCGTCACCATCAAATATATCATGTTCGTGCTGCGCGCCGACAACCGCGGCGAGGGCGGCGTGCTGTCGCTGATGGCGCTGGCGCAGGGCAGTTTTCCGAAGCGCTCGGCGCTGATGCTCGGCATCGGCATCGTCGGGGCATCGCTGTTTTTCGGTGACGCCGTCATCACGCCGGCGATTTCGGTGCTGTCGGCGGTCGAGGGCATGAATGTCGTCACGCCGACCTTCCAGCCTTATGTCGTGCCGCTGACGCTGGTCATCCTTGCCATGGTGTTTGCGGTGCAGCGCTTTGGCACCGGTGGGGTGGGCCTGGTATTCGGCCCGGTGACCGCAGTTTGGTTCCTGGCCATCGGCCTTTCCGGTCTCAACCACATCATCGCCGATCCGGAAATCCTGTGGGCGATCAGCCCGCACTACATCGTCGCCTTTCTGATCAATTCGCCCGACGTCGCTTTCGTCACCATCGGCGCTATCTTCCTCGCAGTCACCGGCGCCGAAGCGCTCTATGCCGATCTCGGCCATTTCGGCCGCAAGCCGATTGTGCTGGCCTGGCTGGCGATCGTGTTCCCTTGCCTGCTGCTCAACTATGCCGGACAGGGCGCATTCGTGCTGGCGCAAAATGGCGTGGTCGGCCACCCGTTCTTCGAGATGAACGAGGGCTGGACGCTGATCCCGATGGTCGTGCTGGCAACGGCCGCGACGGTGATCGCCAGCCAGGCGGTCATCTCTGGCGCCTTTTCGCTGACCAGGCAGGCGGTGCAGCTCAACATGCTGCCGCGCCTGGAAATCCTGCACACATCGGAAAGGCAGTCCGGCCAGATCTATATGCCGCGCGTCAACCTCTTGCTGGCGCTGGTGGTGATGATGCTGGTCGTCGGTTTCGGTGAGTCCAGCAAGCTGGCGTCGGCCTATGGTATTTCGGTGACCGGCAACATGCTGGTGACGACCGTGCTGCTCTATGTCGTCATGACGCGCATCTGGAAATGGCAGCTGTGGCTGGCAGTCTCGCTGACGGCGCTGTTCGGCTTCATCGATGTCGGCTTCTTTGCCTCCAACATCGTCAAGGTGTTCGAGGGCGGCTGGGCTTCGCTGGCCGCGGCCTTCACCATTGTGCTGGCTATGTGGACGTGGTTGAGGGGCAGCCGCTATCTGTTTGACAAGACCCGTCGCAACGAGATCCCGCTCGATTTCCTTGCCGGCAATCTCTTGAAGAAGAAGCCGCAGCTGGTGTCCGGCACCGCCGTGTTCCTGACCAGCGACCCGCTCAGTGCACCGACCGCGCTGATGCACAGCCTGAAGCACTACAAGGCGCTGCATGAGCAGAACGTCATCCTTTCGGTGGTGACGGCACCTCAGCCTGTCGTGCCCGACAGCGAGCGCGTCAAGATGGAAACGGTCAACGAGCTGTTCATGCGAGTGACGTTGACGTTCGGCTACATGGAGCAGCCCAACATCCCGCGCGCGCTGGCGATCTGCCGCAAGCAGGGCTGGAAGTTCGACATCATGACGACATCGTTCTTCCTGTCGCGGCGCTCGCTCAAGGCTTCGCCCAATTCCGGCATGCCGGTTTGGCAGGACAAGCTGTTCATCGGACTGGCGCGCACGGCGGCCGACGCAACGGAGTATTTTCAGATCCCGACCGGACGTGTCGTCGAGATCGGGTCGCAGGTGACGATTTAGGGCATGCTGCGGTTGAGCAGAATCAAATTGGAATTCACGAGGGTGTAAATGCTGGCGGGCGGAGGCCAGCATCGGATAGCGACACCTTATTCAAGATGATGGAATGGTGAGCGACTCAGACGAGGGATGGCCACCCTCCTGAACGGTCAGTGTCGGTGCCCATCATCAAGATTTTGATATCAACGTTAGCAGCACCCGAGCCGGGATTGGCCCCTGATGGTCCGAAATAGCGGAGGAGGCCTACAGCGCCAATGCCCTCTTGAGATCATCACGCATCAAGGCGCGCTCGCCTCGGGTTCATCTACCGATCGGGCGGCCACCGCCTTGGCAACATCGCGCCAGATCGCAGTCACGTGGCGACATCCTTGATGATCGTTGGCGCCTACGCGAGTGTGAGCGCGAAGAACTCGGACGCGCAAGAATTGGATCGTCACATCGCCGCACATATTCGGTCGGAGCGGGCAATGGCTTTGATATGCTCCGGTAGCTCGGCATTCCGGTCTATCAAGACTCGCCGCCAAGGGCGCAGGCTTCAAGAAGGCGAAGATCGCGGTGGCGTGCAAGCTCGCCGTTATCCTCCACGCCATGTGGAAGACGAACGAGCCGTTCCTCCACTCTGCTGCTGCAGCCTGAGGAGGAGCTTTCGATTCCCTAACAACTCCAATTCCCGAGATGCGTCCTTGCCGGGACGCTGCACGGATGAGGTCGCTCCCACGCATGCGGTCCAACGGAACCGCGAACACCACTTCGACCCACCCGTTCCAACGCAAACATGCGTCGATCCTTGCGATCGACCCCGGAGAGAACCCTGAGCCCGGCACGCGCTGCATCAACGAGGAGAAAGGAGCCCGTTGACAAAGGCGATTAGAGAACCTGATGGGACACGACCCGAGATGGAGTAGCCTGCCTGCTCATAGGGACCGGTCTGTTCAGGGTGTGTGTCGTCAGCAGGCTTGCTCGGGCGGTCGGATCCATATAGCTCGGGGCGACAGAGGTAGCGCCAGACGTTCAACCGTCGTCCGCCGCGACTTCCTGCGCAATTCGTGTCTAACAAGGAAGAAAGGCGTTGTCACGTTGTTTGAAATGTGGCCGCGTGAGGCCGATACCGCGCTTTTCAGGCAGGCCGTGCACTCACGGCTTCCCACGCGGCCATGGCTTGGCGTCGATGGATTCGAATTTGTGCTGCGGAGCGGTTGGTCTGGGATGGGACGAAGAGATTTCGGACGGCGGAGAAGATCGACACGAAATGCTGCAATGAGCCGACCGACCGGAAACCCTGTCGCGTTCGTTCCCGTTTTCGGAACGGCAGATGAGAATTCTCCGCCCGGTTGTTCAAGCCTTTATGCGAGCGGTGTTCCACGTTCGGCATGAGCTGAAGGATTTCGACGCATTGAGCGATCGATGCGGGATCCCTGGTGGCCACGAAGTGGAAGAAGCTGCGGATCGCGGCAAGCCGGCATTGGCGGGTCCTCTGTTGGTCGATTGACCCGCAGAGGTACCAAGAAAGAGGATTATCGGAATCCGGCGTTGGCCGTAGCTGCATGATTGAGGTGCAGAACGAAACAGCCTGACGTCGGTAAAGGGGGTGTGAGAAGGCGACGACCCGAATGGGCGCAACGATCGAACAGATCTGGATCTTGCCCGAGCTGGTCCGGGAAGAGTGTCGGGACCTCATCGACCAGATTGCCCAGAAGACGGAACGGATCGAGGCCAAGACGGGCCAGCTCAAGAAGCTGGCGTCACAGACCGGTACGGCGCGACGGCTGCAGACAATGCCGGGAGTCGGCCCGCTGACGGCGCTGGCGACCGAGAATTTTCGGACCCGATATGGCAAGCTTCAAACGTGGCCGTGACTTCGCAGCCTGGCTGGGCTTAGTCCCGCGGCAACATTCCTCAGGGGGCAAGGAGAGGCTCGGACGGGTTTCGAAGGAAGGACAAGCCGACATTCGCCAGTTGCTTCATCATCGGGGCGATGTCACGGCTGAACTGGCTAGGGCGCAAGTCGATCTCCAAGGGATCCTGGCTGGGGCAGATGCTGGCAAGGAAGCCACGTATGCTGGTGGCGATCGCCCTGGCGAACAAGATGGCCAGGACGATTTGGGCTATGCTCGGTGATCATACGCTTTGGCGGCAGACCCTGCTTCTTCAGAAGTCGCGTCAGCAGGCGCTTCATCCAGATGCCAGACATCATCTTTCGTTGGTGCCTTGCGGCGTATGCGGCGCGCATAATCAGGGCCGTGCTTTCGGCACCATCGGCGGATGGTCTCGTAGGAAACGACGATCCCGCGATCGAGCAGCATTTCCTCGACATCGCGCAGGCTCAGATTGAAGCGGAAGTAGAGCCAGACAGCACGGGCCACGATTTCGATCGGATAGCGGTGGTTCTTGTAGGTCGATGCACTCACGGTCATGGACGCGCTGCTACCTCAATTTCCTTACCCCTCAATCAATGTGACAGCACCCACGCGATGGATCGCCTGCAAGCCCGGCTTCTTCCTGCCGGTCCGAGTCGTGGTGCGCATCAACGGTCAGAAATGCTGGTTGTGGAGAGCGGTTGATCAGGACGGATATGTGCTCGACGAGATTGTCCAGACGCGTCGCAACACCAAGGCCGCCAGGCATCGGGATCAAGCGGCGGCTTTTTAGCACCGCGACGAAGCCGAATTCGGTCGCGGGTCGCGGGTCGCGATGTCGCTGCGCATCTGCATCCACAGACGAATCCCAAGCGCTTCGAGGAAACGGGGCCGCTGATCGTTGCGCGCGGCGAGGGCATCCGCGTGTTCGACGATGCGGGCAAGCCGCACATCGATGCCATGGCCGGCCTGTGGTGCGTTCGCTGGCTTCAACAACCGGCGGCCGCGAGAGATGGCGGGCGAACACGAACTCCCATCGATGCGCTCCTTTGATCAGGCCGCGTCGGGACCTTCCGATGCGAGGAGCAGTGCGACTTCGACGCGGTTTCGGCCTTTATGCTTGGCCTTGTAAAGGGCGGTGTCGGCGGCGAGAAGCAGGCCTTCCGGCATCCTGATCGTCCCGCCCGATCGTGACAGTGCGGTTGCTGAACCAATGCTGACGGTGACGCGTCCGCCGCCGTCCGGATTGTCGCCATGAGGCAGGCCGAGGTTTTCGATTGCGAGCCTCAGCCGTTCCGCTATTTCAAGTGCTTCCTCGCCATCGGTATCAGGCAAGATGACGGCGAGTTCTTCCCCTCCGTATCGCGACGCCAGATCCCCGGGACGATGAAGCACGTCTCTTATAGCGGCAGCGACGGCACGAAGACAATCATCGCCTACCTGATGACCGTATCTGTCGTTAAAGCCTTTGAATCGATCGATATCGAGCAACAGCAAGGACATCTGTCCAGCGCTGCCAACGGTGCGTCGCCATTCCCTGTCCAAGGTCTCGTCGAAGGCTCGGCGGTTGCCCAGACCGGTCAGTCCGTCCGTCATCGCGAGCGAGCGGAGCTGTTCTTCTAGCCGTTTGCGTTCTGTTATATCTCTCATGATCAGGACGAAGTCGCCTGGAACGCCAGTTACCGGATCACGGACGATGCGCGCCTTGCTCTCCACCCAGACAGTTTCCCCATCCTTGCGCCGGATCTCGATCGCAAGCGGCTCGCCTTCATCTGCTCCGGCAAGCAAGAGCGCGGCTGCCGCAGCGATGTTTTGAAGATGCTCGGGCGGGACGAACTCCTCCGGACCATGCCCCACCATTTCCTCCGGCAGCCATCCCAGAAGTCGGGTGCATGACGGTGAAACGTAGCGTGCCTTCGTGTCCGGTCCGAGTTGCATGATGACGTCACCGCTGTTCTCGGCGAGCATCCGGAAATTCGTTTCTTCCGGAAGAATGTCCGAACGGATTGCCAAGCCTGCCGGTGATTGCCCGGACCCGACGCGACCAAAAGCCTTGCGAATAAACTGTGACGCAGATGGCAGGCGCATATTTGTTTCCTTTCCGGACTCTTTTCGCGGGGTGCCGCAGCGTTCTTTATCGGCTGATCAAGCCACCCCCAAGGAAGGGATTTCCGTCAGGCGATCAGATCGATTGGGTTCGCTATCCCGCTCGCAATCCTAGTCTCCCCAGCAGGTGGTTGCCGAACTGCTTCAAAAGGCCTTTCGCTATCTGACGTGGTACCGCTTGCGAAAACAGATACCCCTGACCCAACTGGCACCCGATCTCTGCAAGTAAAACGGCCTGGGCTTCGTTCTCGATGCCTTCGGCGATGACCTGGATGTCGAGCTTGCGAGCGATGCCGACCAAGCCCTCGACGATGGCCAGGCTCGGATCTCCCTGGACAAGGCGATCAATGAAGGATTTGTCGATCTTGACGATATCGACCGGCACCGTCAGCAGATGCGTGAGCGAAGCGAAGCCGGTTCCGAAATCATCGAGTGCGACACGCAGGCCATGGGCTCGCAACGCCTTGATCTCCCGAGCGACGACCGGATCGCGCTGGCCGAGATAGACCGACTCCGTTACCTCCAAAATGATATGCTTCAACGGAACGTTCTCGCGGCCGAAGGCGGCTTCGAGACGCGCGTAAAGCGTGCCGCTATGAAAATCGGCTGAGGTGATGTTGATGCCGATATGCTGCAACGGGATACCTTGATCCAGCCACGAGCGCGCGTCCGCCGCGACGATCGCCATCATGCGTTCCGTCAGATGCGAGGCGACGCTGACATCGGACGTCGCCTGGTGAAAAGCAGCGGCGGAAACGACCTCGCCATCCGGCTTGCGAAGGCGGCAGAGGGCCTCCATGCCGACGATCGCGCGGGTGTCGAGCCGCAGGATCGGCTGGTAGAACGCGTCGATCCGGCCTTCGCGCAAAGCCACGTCAACATCGCGGATCACCTCAATCCGGGTCTTGATTGTGCTGCCGATCCCCGGCGAGTACAGCACGAAGCCGCCTCGGGAAGTTTCCTTGGCGTGGTAGAGCGCGAAATCGGCGTTTTGGCGCACGCTTTTCGCATCGATGTCCCCCGCCGACAGCACTGCGCCGCCGATGGTAGCCTGTGCCAGGATCATGTGCCCGTCGCAATCGGCGGGCACAGCCAGAGTGTCGAGAATATGACGCGCCGTGCTCTCGATGCCAGCGGGCGCTCCGGCTCGCTGAAGGATTACGACAAACTCGTCGCCGCCCATGCGGAACACACGGTCAGGCGCTAGGCTTTCGGCGAGACGTGACGCCACCGCCTGTAGCAAAGCGTCGCCGGCGGCATGGCCGAAGGTGTCGTTGATGGTCTTCAGGTTGTCGAGGTCGATGATCAGGACCGCCCAGGCGCTCGGTTGGCCAAAGGACAGCCGCTCCAGGGCGACGTCCAAACTCGCCCGGTTCGGCAGGTTGGTGAGGGCATCGACATAGGCGCCGTGCTCTCGCTCGACGACCCGCCGGTGACGCTCAAGCGCGATGGCGCACAGGGAGGTACACGACGCGACAACCTTCTCCTCGCGCGGGGTGGGGCCGCGTTTCTCCAGAAAGTACAGGGCAAAGGTGCCGAGCACAGCGCCCTCTGCGTCGCAGATCGGGCTCGACCAGCAGGCCTGCAGGCCCAGCGCCAGGACGGGCTCCTTGAAATTGATCCAGCGCGGGTCGGTCGCGATGTCCTTCACGGCCACGGCTTTTCCGAGATAGGCCGCACTGCCGCAGGAGGCCACCAGCGGGCCGATCATCAGGCCTTCGAGACGAGCCATAAATTCATTCGGCAAGCTGGAACCTGGGAGGGGATGCAACAAGCCATTACCGTCAACGCGCAGAACGGAACACCTGACGCCCGGCAACAGTTTCTCGATCTGGTGGCAAAGACGGTCCGTCGTCGCTTCGAGCGTTTCGCCCCTGGCGATCATTTCGAGAATATTGTTCTGGAGATGCAGCACGTTAACCGCCAATACGTGTGCCTAAATACCCTGTAGCATTCCTGGTGAAATCACCCTGATAAGGCGCAGCGCACAAGATGACAGTGTCAGGTAATTCTTTATAAGTGTTATCTTTCGCCACTAACAAACCGCCAGGAACCATTGATCAGAAGCTGCTCTGATCCCTGAAAACTGGATCGTTCGAAAGTGGAGTTTCCGCGGTAACATCCCTTGGCTGGGAGGAGCGGAAGACGATGAAGGCATCGAAGTTCTCGGACGCGCAGAAGGCGTTCATTCTGAAGCAGGGGGCGGACGGAATCCCCGTCGCGGAGATCTGTCGGCGGGCGGGGATCAGCCAGGCGACGTACTTCAACTGGAAGAAGAAATACGACGGACTGCTGCCGACCGAGATGAAGCGGCTGAAGCAGCTTGAGGACGAGAACGGCAAGCTCAGGAAGCTGGTGGCCGATCTCTCCTTGGACAAGGAGATGCTGCAGGACGTCATTCGCCGAAAACTGTGAGGCCTGGTCGCAAACGCGAGCTGGTGGCGGAGACGTGTGATGAGTGGAACGTGTCGATCCGACGGGCATGCCGGGTTCTGGAGTTCGACACGTCGACCTATCACTACAAGTCCCGCCGCCGCGATCAGGCCGGCATAGAAGCTCGGATCAAGGACATCTGCGCCACCCGTGTCCGCTACGGCTACCGGCGCGTGCACGTAATGCTCACGCGCGAGGGCTGGGACATCAACATGAAGCGAACCTATCGAATTTACAGGGACTTGGGCCTGCAGCTCAGGAACAAGACGCCGAAGCGGCGTGTGAAGGCGAAGCTGCGGGAAGGCCGGGAGGAAGCCGTCGGCCCGAACGACGTCTGGGCGATGGACTTCGTCCACGATCAGCTCGCGACGGGCAAGAAGATCCGTGTGCTGACGGTCGTCGACACGTTCTCCCGCTATGTGCCTGTGCTCGACCCGCGGTTCAGCTATCGGGCGGAGGATGTGGTCAGGGCACTGGAACAGGTCTGCCCGAAGATCGGCTATCCGAAGACGATCCGCGTCGACCAAGGCTCCGAGTTCGTCTCCCGCGACCTCGACCTATGGGCGTACGCGAAAGGCGTGACGCTCGACTTCAGCAGGCCGGGAAAGCCCACTGACAACGCCTACATTGAAGCCTTCAACGGCCGCTTCAGGGCGGAGTGCCTGAACGCCCACTGGTTCCTGACCCTTGCCGACGCCGCCGAAAAGTTGGAGGATTGGCGCAGATACTACAACGAGGTGCGCCCGCATGGGGCGATCGGGCACAAGGTCCCGATCTCGTTGCTCAATCACGATGGCGCCGCCAGCCCGCCATCGTGAGAAAGCCGGGAAACTCCACCTTCCGGCGGTCCAGAGAATGGTATCGGAGCAATGCAGCTCCGGACTCTCCGTTGAACTGGAGGGAACAACGGTCTCAGGTCACCTTCTAGGGGAGATTCTCCAGTCTCGCTCATTGGTACCTAGGCTGTGCAACGCGCAGGTAGCCACAATGGCAAAACGACCTAGCGCGCTTCAGCCCGTTCCCCCCAAAGCTTCCGAATAACCGGCTCGTACTCCGGCCTTGAACAGAATTGGCAGTCGGGGTGCCGCGGGCGCAGCGTTCGTCCCCGTGCGATTGGCAAGTTCCATGGATCGATCGACCAATAGTTTGTGGTGGCTAAGCCTGCAAACGACCTGAGCATCTCAACTGCCATCAGTACGCCGGCCCAGGCGGAGACGAACGCAAACGGTGCCAGCACCTGCCGGCCTTCGGGTGTCGCAAGCGCCTGCTCGGCACAGATCTGGCGAAACAAGCTGTCGAACGCGATGCCGACGAGTTCCGCCGCGTTGAATGAGGGATGCGTTCTCACTATCCGATGCGCGATGTCCTGGGTAATCAGACCGACACGGACATCGGCGATATCGACCCCAAGACCCTCCGCGATTGACCGTTCGCGCGCAAACTCTTCTGGGACATGCCGGTAGATGCAGGCCAGGCATGCGTGATCTGTCGGCAGGACGTTCGAGTGAACCACCACACCGCGCACATCGGTGGTAGAGGCGTCGATAATGCGGTGAGGCACTTCGAGTTGGATTGACCGACGCACGAGCCGACTGTCGACAGTCACGAAGGCCGTTTGCGGGGAACGACCAAGATGGCGGACAAGCGCCTTGAAGTCGGTCACGTGCGGGCGAAGTGCCAAGTCGGGGAAGTCGGACTGGGCACGCTCAGCCAGCGCCACGGCCTTGTCCCTCCCTACGTCCTCGTCTCGAAGGTACATGCAGCGGTTCAAAATGCCGCCCTGTACCACTTTTGGGTCGACGATCGCCAACTCGCCACGGACGTTCAGATGCCGCGCGGCGCGAAGGAAACCGTGCGCTACGGCACCAGCACCGGCCATCACAGCGTCGTTCAGTTCGATTGCCCCGAACAGCACCCCCTGTGGGATCCCGAGCTGCGCGTAGTCGAGGCGCATGGGTAGCCGTACTGAGGGTAGCGCGGTATCATCGATAACGACATACACAGCAGCCGCGGCAGCGGCGCAGGCAGCAGCTGCGGCATGGAGACCATGTGGCTTATCGAAATGCCGCCCCGTGGGCGCAAGGGAGATGGATGCATCGATTGCGCCGAGGTCCGCGTAAAGGCGCCTGGCTTCCGTGCGGGGAGCGCTAGAGCCTATGACAAACTCCAAATCGGGCGCCGTATCATCGAGATCGAACTTGGCCTCGACCGTGCGCCCAAGAAGCTGACCGACCTCGAAAGCCCAAGCCGACTTCCACCCAGGTTCGGCGGTTACGAGTACAGTACGCTTCAGGCGCTCGCTGGCTTCGGCCTCGTTGACACCTAGCTGGGCGGCCAACATCAGTGCGTTCTGCTGAGCGGCGGTGCTCATGTCGTTACCGTCAGACGAGCATCGAGGCCCGAGTTCGAGCAGTGGTCCCAACCTCCGGCCGGCGAGTACTCGTACGTCATGACTTCTGTCAGGAAGTTCTCCGGGGTGGTCGTCGCGGCAAAGTGGGGGAGCACGAGCGAAAGCGCACCCACGTGCCGGATGATCGCCCACTCGGCGTCGACTTCGGAATGGTAGGCGCGACCTGGATGGGTGTGGATCTGCGCTACGATTCGTCGCCGAGTAGACCTGAGATGATCCATGAGGGCCTGCATAGAGGCCGGCGGCAGTTTGAAGTAGTCGATCTCCGTAATCTGCTCGGGTTCATATACCTCGATGATCGAAGCCGGCGTGCGCACGGCAGCGGTCGATAGCCACAGTACAACTCGCTCATGGCGGCGTTCTCCGCCGCGCCTGAGAATGGCGATGGTCGTACGCAACATCTCGCGCGTGCATATTACGGCGGTCATCCGACGCTCCTCTTCCATGCCCGCCAGAGCTGGAGCACGATGCCGCCGAGGTCCATTCCGGACACGCCGCGGTAGTTGTCCCAGAGGTCGGTCGTGTGGCTGGAGTGCACGTGATACTCGCGCGCACCCCGCATGCAAACAAATGGCCGCCCGGTATTTGGATGTGGGCCTCCGTTGAATACGCCACCACCGTTCGGCGGTGCCGTTTCCAAGTGCCTTCCCGCGCTGTCGAGAAGCTCGATTGCGGGGGAAGCTCATCCCATTCGGTACAGTTCAGGCGGAGCCTCAGCGGCACGGCTGTGGTGTGGTCAAAAAGAACGTCCAGGATTGGGAAACTCGACTCAAGAATCGACCAGCGGTACATTTGGGCGGATCGTGGATTGATGCGTCCTATGTCGCGGTCGAACGCCGCACGGGAAAGCGCTTCAAGCACCGCCGCCTCCCTCGCGCGCACCCCATTCAAGCGCGACCTGTCCGACCAAACCAGCCTCCGCGAGGGTCTGCGTCGGGCTTACGTCGCGACCAGCGACTGTGACGATCCAACCCTCAGTGCCGGTGAGATGAAGTTTGCGCGCCGCGTCGGCGAGCACCTGGGTGATCGGGGTTGAGGCCGGGTAGCGCTTGGCTCCCTCGGCGGGGAAGGTACCCGCGGTGGTGACTACTGTGACGAGCACTTTGTCGGGATGCACGTCTTCGCGCGAGACGACATCCTCGACCCCATTTTCACCGAACGACAGCAACCCGCCGGGGCGAAGTACCGTGTCCAGCTCTTCCTCGCGCTCGAGAACCCAATGGTGCCCGTTGCGGGGGGGCCAGATCGACAGGAATTCGTCAACCTCCATATCGTCGGTGCCCCATACCTGACCAACCTCGTCGACGGTGAAGCCAAAGTTGCGGTCCGATAGGAAGGCGCGCAGGATGCCGCCCTTTTCCTTCTTAAGGTCGATGTCGTCGTCGGTGCCGATCAGATGGGTTCGGCGATCGCGGACCAAGATGAGTTGGTGCTCGCTCGCGGGCACGTTGCCCGAACGCGTCAGTGCTTCGCGACCGGTAATGACGTTGTCCGAGAACTCCACGTCGATCCCATTGACCGGGTAGCTAACGCCGCGAGTGCGGCCTTCCATTTCCACTACTTCATTCATCGCTGTTCTCCATATTGCCCGGCTCTTGCAGCCAGACTCTTGACGTCAGACCTGTTTGGACTATTCTTTGATTCGAGTCCCGATGTGGACTGGTCTATATCGGGACCGGTATGCCAGTCAAGTCCATTTTTAGACAGGAGGAGTTTGATGCATGTTGAAGCACCCGACGCCCGGCAGGGCGCCGGGCAACCTACGATTCCGGTCGAGTTAGAGGCGTTCTTCGCCGTCGCAGAGAAGTGGCACCTTTCGACCGAAGAACAGATCGTTTTACTCGGGTCGCCGGGGAGATCGACGTTCTTCAAGTGGAAGAAGGAGGGCGGAACGCCGCCCACCGACACCCGGGAGCGGGTCTCCCACATGCTCGGGATTTGGAAATCTTTGCGCATACTTTTTACGCAGGACGAGCGTGGTGAGGCTTGGGTGCGTGCAAAGAACCGGTACTTTGACGGCGCTAGCGCGCTCGACGTCATGCTGGAGGGCATGTCGGGCATCATTCGCGTAAGGAGATACCTCGATGCCCAGCGCGGCGCTTGAGAACGCTCCCTTGGTGAAGTGGTCCAGAGACGCGTTCCGGCTCATCCCGTCCCGCTTTCCTCCAGTCAACGTCTATGAGGGGTTGATCAACAGTGATCGGCAGGATGAGATCATTGCTCTTGAAAACCTCACCAACCCCAGACTCCGCTCCCTCGGCCGCCTGCAGCAGACGGCACAGGGGGACGCCAGTGCGGACCCGAGGCTCCAGAATTGGAACCTCGCGCCGTTCGCATACGGTAACCCCGATGGCACTACGTTCTTTGGGGAGGGCCGGCCGTGCCTTGAGGTCGCATTTGAGCGGCAAACGGCCTTGGCGGTATCCGTTGCAAAGCGGGAGTCCTTCCTGAAGGCGACTGAGGAGACCTCAATCGGGCTCGACATGCGGATGCTGTGCACCCCGGTTAACGGCACCTTCTGGGATCTTCGCGATATTGAAGGGTTGCCTGCGGGGCTGGACGAGAAGCGGCGTCGCGAGATCGGGGCCAAGATGCCGGAGGGCGCCCAGGGTATTCTCTTCCGTCCCGTCGAACGGCCGGCCGGCATTTGCCTCGCCATAGTGACGGGAGACGTCTTGGAGCGATCTCAGCAGACGGTGCACTTTCGCTACGTGTGGGACGGAAAGCGCATCTCGATTCTTTATGCCTTCGATAAGGAGGGAGTTCGTATCTGAGGCGTCGGCGCTGGCAGGCGAAGACGACGTTCTCGCCGCGGCCTAAGCAATCGTCACAGAGCGCCTGCCGACCAGCCTTTGAGCCGTACGAAATCGTGGAAGCTGCAACCAGGAGCCAGGCACACGACACTCGGCAACACCCTTCCATCCGCAGCAATCGAGTGTCTGCGCAGTGACACTCCATGACCGTTCGAACAGGTGAGCTCTGCTTTGAAGGTAGCGCGCGTCCGCGCGTTACATGCCTTCCACATAAGAGGGGGCGGCTGCCCAGCATTCTTCCAACACTCTAATCCGATGACCGGCCGCCACCCGCCCCGAGGTTCCATTGGTTCGGACTTCGACAGTCCGAGCATCCTGAGAAGAACATTGATCGCGCCTTTGAATGATATCACTGGCGTCTTCCTACCCGATGCGCTGCCAAACGCTCCATATTCGTGAACCGTGGCAGAGTTTCCGCTAAGACCTATTCGGCCTCCAGAATGCCGGTACGCCTCTGGCTTAGCCCACGTCAACTGCCTCAAGACCGCAGAGGCGGTTCAATGTGCTGGAGGGTTTGCCCGGCTCAGCTCGTCCAACTGCCAGCAGCGGGTGTCTTTGCCGCGTTTAGCGACTGGTTGTGCACGCTCTATCTCCTGGTCGGAGTCGCTCGGTTGAAACAGTGAATGCATCCACTCATGCACGATCAGGGTAAGCGCGAATTTCTCCGCACCTTTTTCCATTGAGCGTGTTTTGGCATGAAGTGTCCACTTAACGGAGGTGGACACCAAGTGATTGAGGACGATGAACAGAAACTGCTGGTGAGGCGGATTTTGCGCAACGGCCGCAGGCGGTACGACCCGGCGTCGAAAGAGCGGCTAGTTGCGGCCTGCCTTGAGCCTGGCGTGTCGGTATCGCGACTTGCGCTTGAACATGGGATCAATGCCAACCTTCTTCGGAAATGGATAAAGACGACCAAAGACGCCGGTGCTTTGCCGCCACCTGCACCGTCTGTGTTCATTCCAGTTCAAGTCACCGCTGCGGACCACAGCCTGCCTATGCAGAGCAATTCGGTGGACAGGCCTGCTGCGCGTGGTGAAGAGCGGCTGTCGAAGCAGGAAAGCATGGGCTCATCGCCACTCGCAGCCAAGGTGAGCGCGTCTTTACCGAACGGCGTGAAGCTGGTGCTGGAATGCGGTGATGTAGACGCGTTGACGGCGATCATTGGAGCTCTGGGCCATGTTCAGACTGGGCGCTGATCTCAACGTCTACCTGCACCGCGAGCCGATCGATTTTAGGGCCGGCATCAACAGCCTTGCGGTCCTGGTTCAGGAGGTGATGGAGCTTGACCCATTTGCGCCTGCGGTCTTTGCATTTTGCAATCGCCGTCGCGACCGGATGAAACTCTTGTTCTTTGACCGGTCCGGCTTCGTGCTGGTTCTAAAGCGGCTGACCGAGGACAAGTTCCGGTGGCCGCGCCGGGAGACGGCGGTGGTTACGCTGACGACCGAGCAGCTCCATTGGATTCTCGACGGCATCGACATCGACGCAATGGTGCGCCATCCGGTGCGGCAATATCAGGTTGCGGGCTGACGGCTCCCGAATTGTGCGGTTGACGCGTCGGTGCGGTTCAGATTCAAAACTACGATGAATCGACCTGGTGAACCGACTGTTGAGGAGTTGATGGCGCGCATTGCTGCGCTGCAGGCGCAGAACCGCCAGCTCGCAGAACGCGTGGCCAAGCTCGAGGAAGAGTTGGCGCTAGCGCGGCTGCATCGTTTTGCGCCGAAGAGCGAAAAGCACGTTGATCGCCTCTTCAATGAAGCCGAACAGATTGCCGATGAAGACGACGCCGGCAGCGAAGATGGCAATGTCGTCGACCTGCCGGACACCGGCTTTCCGTCCACCGAAAAGCCGGAGGGAAAGAAGCGTGGCCGCAAGCCTCTGCCGGAACACCTGCCGCGCGAGCGCGTCGAGTATGACCTTGCCGACGGTCAGAAGGCCTGTCCTTGCTGCCGCCACCAGATGCATCGCATGGGTGAGGCCGTCACCGAGCAGCTCCATATCGAGGTGAAGGCGAAGGTCCTGCAGAATGTGCGGTTCAAGTATGCATGCCGCCATTGCGACCGGACCGGCATCAATACGCCTGTTGTCATTGCCCCGATGCCCGCGCAGCCCTTGCCGGGCAGCATCGCCACGGCCTCGACGCTGGCCTTTGCGCTCGTCCACAAATATGTCGATGGCACGCCGCTCTACCGTCTGGCCCAGGCCTTCGAGCGTGCCGGCGTTCCCGTCAGCCGCGGCGCTCTGGGCCATTGGGTGATCGGATCGAGCGAGAGGCATCTCTCCCGCATCTATGATGCCCTGAAGCTACGGCTTCGGTCACAACCGCTCATCCATGGTGACGAGACGACGGTCCAGGTCCTGAAGGAAAAGGACAGGGAAGCCACCAGCACATCCTTCATGTGGGCGTATCGGAGTGGAGAGGACAGCGACGAACCGATCGTGCTGCTCGACTATCAGCCCGGCCGCGGCCAGATCTATCCGCAGGCCTTCCTCGGTGATTACCGCGGCATCCTGATGAGCGATGGCTATACCGCCTGGCGCACGCTGGCAGGAGCGACCCATCTGGGGTGCATGGCCCATGCCAGACGTCGCTTCGTCGATGCACTGAAGACCAGAAAGAAAGGCGGCGGCCCGCCGGAGCAGGCGCTGAAGTTCTTCGAACAGCTCTACCGGATTGAAAGCCAGACGCGCAACGAAAAGCCGGACAAGGGCGAAACGCGACATCAATGCATCCGCCGTTTCCGCCAGCAACACAGCGTTCCCATCCTCAATGCTCTCAAGGCATGGCTCGACGACATAGCCCCGAAGGTCCTGCCCGACAGCAAGATCGGCGACGCCGTGTCCTACACCCTGAACCAGTGGGAGTACCTGACGCGCTACACCGAAGACGGCAGGATGCCGATCGACAACAACCTGCTTGAGCGCGACATCAGGATTTTTGCCACTGGAAGAAAAAGTTGGCTGTTCAGCGACACTGTGGACGGAGCCAGGGCCAGTGCCGTCGTCTACAGCCTCATGCTGACATGCCGAGCTTGCGGCATCGAGCCCTTGGCCTACTTGCGCCACGTCCTCAGCGAATTGCCGCAGCGCGCCACAGACGCCGACATCACCGACCTGCTGCCCTTCAACTTCGCCAAAACCGCCGCTGCATGATCCGATGCAGCCGTCTGACAGCGACCCCGTCAAACGGGCCGCGTCAACGCGCATGGAAATGAGCGCTTACCGATCAGGTGGATGCCCAAGTGTGAAAAAAATCAAGAGTTTGCGTCTCGAGGTCCCTGATCTCGATTGAGGGCTCCTGACACGGAATTCCCGCGCAATGAAATCCGACCGCAACGCTGCCACACACTGGATTGATTGACCCTTTGCGGCGAGACTATGATGCCATGATCGCCATGATTTTCGGATCCTTCCCGAATTTCGATTTGGTGATTCGAATCGTCCAACGGCCGGAAATCCTGTTCATCACGCCAGAAGGCTGACATCTCCCCTCCCGCGCGTTCTCCATTTGTGCCTCAAAAGTCGCATAAATGGCAGTGTGGTGTGACGTCCGGAATTATTTGGCATTTCACGGGGTTTACCAGTCCGGAATTACGGGTCGCTTGTGGGTGGCCTATGCGATTGAAAACAGGAGTGTTTTCGGCTGAGGGTAGGGGTTTCCGATCCAAAGATCGGGTTTACCAATGGCCTCAATGACAGTTAATTCTGGATCGACATTAAGTGATTGGATTTGCGTAGAATAGCCGCCCTTATTGGTAAACCCGCTGACGGTCGACAACGGATTGGTCAACCTCAAGACGACAGGATTGGTAAACCGGAGCAGCCCTTTCGACCAAGGTCCAGCAGTGCGCCTTCAGGCGCGCCTTCGCAGGCTGCGTGGCGATGCAAGGCGTGATTGTCACGACAGATATAACTCCAGCTGTTACTCGGTGGTCCTGTTCTGCCGCTAGGAAATAGCGCACGATGTCGAGGAAAGAGTTCGTGCCACTCAACCTGCTCGCCAAGTTGGCAGGAATCTCTCGGCAGGCAATTTGGAAGGCCTGCCTGCGTGGCAACTGGCGAGGGCACTCCCTAGAGGTGCGCGTCATTCAGGGTAAGGGCGGCAACGCGGGCAACCAGTATCTTGTCAGTTTGACTTCCCTCCCACCGGAGTTGCGACTCCGGTTAAGGCCCATTCAAACGCCGGTCCAAAACCCTTCGAAGCAGATCGCAACCCGAGGCCGACACGGCCGAGCGGACAAAGGCAAGAAACGTGTTGTCATCAGTCGGCAGTGGGATGCTCTGGTACCGTTCGACGTTCTAACCAAGGCCAAGATTGCAGAGGATCTAAAACAGGAAATCCGAGGCCTTCTGGCGGCCGGCGCAGCTTGGGGACACGTCAAGGTCTTGGCCCGCAACTTCTTGGTAGAGACCTCCAGGTCGTGGGGATTCTGCCCCAGCGATGCAGCGAGTTTTGAGCAAGCCTGTTCGATCCCGTGGACGCTCGTTTCGGAGGAGCTTCATTATCGGAAGGTCCACCAGTTTCGAGCGAACCGCAAAGCATACGAGGACAGCCGCCCCCGGGGGAGGCGCTCCATCGAAGGCATGCGCCCGATGGAATTGGTCGTCGGAGATGTGCACCCCATCGATATCCACCTGACGCGGGCGGACGGCTCTATTTGTACTGCGAAGCTGATCGGGTTCCTTGATTGGGCGACTGGTCGCGTCTGGTGTGACTTGATCGCATTCGACACGCGGGGCGGCGTCAACAACCGCGATGTCATCGAAGGGCACCGTAACGTTAACCGGGCATCGATCAAAATGTGGGATCTGGCGGCATGACCAGATTTTCCCGTGATCCTCTTTATCGTCGCCACCGATTTCCGGCGCAGGTGATTGCCCATGCCGTTTGGCTCTATTTCCGGTTTCCGCTCAGCCTGCGGATGGTCGAGGATATGCTGGCAGCTCGTGGCGTCATCGTCTCTCACCAGACCGTGCGACTTTGGGCTGAGAAATTTGGCAGACACTTTGCCAAGATATCCGGAAGCGATCGGCCGGCAAGCTCGGCGACAAATGGTATCTCGATGAGGTTGTCATCACCATCGGTGGAAAGAAACACTGGCTTTGGCGCGCCGTTGATCAGGACGGGTTTGTTCTCGACGTGTTGGTGCAAAGCCGTCGCAATGCCAAGGCGGCAAAGCGCTTGATGCGAAAGCTTCTGAAAGGGCAAGGCCGTTCGCCGCGTGTGATGATCACCGACAAGCTTCGATCCTACGGTGCGGCGAAGCGGGAGATCATGCCAGGCGTCGAGCATCGCTCGCACAAGGGCCTGAACAATCGGGCGGAGAACTCTCATCAACCCGTCCGACGGCGGGAGAGGATCATGAAGCGCTTCAAGTCAGCGCGACATCTTCAGCGTTTCGTTTCCGTCCACGACCCGATCGCCAACCTCTTTAACGTTCCCCGCCACGATATTCCATCCACCCACCATCGAGAACTGCGAGCAACTGCCATGCAAGCATGGCGCCAAATCGCGCGACTTCACGCCGAATGAACCAAAGCCTCACTCCCAGATCTTGTTTTCACAGCGTTAAGTTTACGGTGCCCCTCGACTGGTTCCACATCACCATGCGCATCACGGTCCTGCGCCAATTCGGCCAGGGTGTCGAAAACCATAATGAGCGGGCCGGGCAGGCCATCCTTGAAACCCTCCGCAGGATCAAATGGCATCTCTGGCATGGCAATGCGTACCGTGCCCGTGAGGAAATCGACGACCTGCAATTCGATGCGGAAGCGCTCGAAACGGATTACCCGAACATGCGCAAATTCCTGACGGCCATCGGCGAGTTCCGATCTTACATCGCTTCCAACAGCGCAAGCCTGATCAACTACGGCGAACGCTACCGGTCCGGTGAGCGGATATCCTCGGCCTTCGTCGAGGCAACCGTCAATGCCGTCATCAGCAAGCGGTTCGCGAAAAAGCAGCAGATGCAGTGGAGCAGGATCGGCGCGCATCTTCTGCTGCAAACCCGCACGCAGACCCTCGACGGCTCCCTGCGCTCGACCTTCCAGCAATGGTATCCCGGTATGGCGAACGACAATCACGAACCAGACGAAACAGCTCTCGCCGCATAACCGCCCCACAGTTCCTCATGCTCCCCCTGTGGGGACGCGACCTGAGCAGCATACGAATCAGGTGTGCCGAGCTTCCAGCTCGAAGGGAAGACTCTAGCCTGGTCGACAGGAACTTACACCACGCAGGATCACCGTCGCGCAAATCGCCGGTAGCTTTCAGGCTGCTGTCAGCTAGAGCATTTTCCGTGAACGCCGAGTCAGATTTGGGATTCACGCGGTGGCGGAAGTCTGTTTCATTTTCCCTGTGATTCGCAGGGAGATGACGATGACACGCAGCTTGAGTGCGGACCTTCGCGGTCGGGTGATTTTGGCGATATCGGAGGGTGTTTCGACGCGAGAGGCAGCACGCCGGTTCCGGATCGGGATTGCTACGGCGGGGAACTGGTATCGCCGCTATCGCGAGACAGGCGAGATGGCGGCCCGCAAGCAGGGCCAACCGTCGTGCTCGAAGCTTGATCCTCACGAAGCCTTCATCCTCGGCCTGATCGAGGAGACGCCCGACATCACTCTGGCGGAGATTGCCGAGAGGCTGGCGGCCGGGCATGGCGTGGGCGTGGTTCCTTCGACGATCTGGATGTTTCTCGACAGGCGCTGCGTCACGTTTAAAAAAAGACGGCGCATGCCAGCGAACAACAGCGCCCCGACGTCAAGGCGCGCCGTCGCGCCTGGTTCGACGGCCAGCTCGATCTCGACCCCGAGAAGCTGATCTTCATTGATGAGACTGCCGCCTCCACCAAGATGGCGCGGCTGCGCGGGCGGGCCAAACGTGGCGAACGCTGCCGTGCGCCGGTTCCTCATGGTCATTGGAAGACCACGACCTTCACCGCTGGACTGCGGCTGAACGGCCTGACCGCACCGATGCTGCTCGACGGGCCGATGAACGGCGCCGCCTTCCTGGCCTATGCCGAACAGGTGCTCGCACCTGAACTTTCTCCCGGCGACATCGTCGTCATGGACAACCTGCCGGCTCACAAGATCACCGGCGTTCGCGAGGCCATCCAAAGGACCGGCGCACGGCTTCTGTTGCTGCCGCCCTATTCGCCCGACTTCAATCCGATCGAGATGGCGTTCTCGAAGCTCAAGGCCCTACTCAGAAAAGCAGCTGCCCGCTCCATCGATCAACTCTGGTCCGTCATCGCCGACTGCCTCGACGCCTTCAAACCGGCCGAATGCCGAAACTACTTCGAGGCAGCCGGATATGACCCGGTGTAAGTCGAATCTGCTCTAGGGCTGGCAGAAGGGTTGTTATTGGAACAACCAATCAGGAGACCTTATAAAATGAGAACTCGGCCCAACTCGGCCAAGCTGGCACGAGTCTTGAAACCCTTAGTGCAAGGCGGCGAGAGCTGCCTTCATGGCGCGGGCAGCCGCGAATGGAACAAGAGAAGGAAAGCTACATGTCAGGCGGTGCGACATTCCACACCGAAAGGATTTCATCATGGCTAGCGTGAAGGTCGACAAGAACAGTTTTCAGGCTGAGGTACTCGAAGCTTCCGAACCCGTTGTCGTGGATTTCTGGGCCGAGTGGTGCGGCCCCTGCAAGACGATCGGGCCGTTACTTGAGGAAATCTCGACGGAAATGGCCGGCAAGGTGAAGATCACCAAGCTCAACACCGACGAGAATCCCGAAATCGCGGCGCAGTTCGGCGTGCAGAGCATTCCAACCCTGATATTCTTCAAGGGCGGCGAAGTCGCCGACATCAAGGTCGGTGCGCTGTCCAAGACCGCGCTGTCGCACTGGATCGGCGGCAACGTCGCCTGATCGTCCAACCGGGGCAGATTACCGGGCAGTCAGGCTTGAGCGGCTTGCCTAACGAGATCCGGGAGCGGCGGAATCGACTCTTGTGTTGGTATGCCGAGGCGGTCGCCGAGATAGCGGAAGAATGAGACGTCGAGCTTGATGCAGGTCTTCATCAGGCCGAGCAGGACGTCGCGGGCGTTCTTGCCTGCCTCGCTGACGGTTCCGCCGGAGATCTTGCGCTTGGTGACGAAGGTGCGGATGTCGTTTTCCGAACCATTGGTGTGGAGTGGGATCTCGGGACGATCGAGAACGCGCAGGAGTTCATGCTTGCGGCGATGCAGCCTGGCAAGAAGCCGGTCGAGCATGACGTAGCCGGTTCGTCGTTTGAACAGGCGCTCGAAGCGGGCGCGCAGGGCCGCCGCGTGGCGCGGACAAGGAGCACGCTGGTAGCTCTTGAGGTCGCGATAGAACCACCAGATCAACTGGCGCATGATGTCGACGGCCTGACGTTGATCCGGGGTCACGGGTATCAATTTGTGGACGAGCCGCTCGGCGTGGACCCAGCACAGAGCATGGTCGCCGATGCGGAACTGGCCGGCATCATCGGACACGACCACGGTATCGCCAAGAAAGCCGTGGTGGCGGATCGCTCCCCACATCGCCCCTTCGGTGGCGATCCTGACTGGGTTGGGCTCAACCGCGAGCTGGTCGAGGCCGAGTGCGGCCAGATGCGCCTGCCATGCGGCGCTGTCGGCAAATGCCTTGTGCGGCGCAGCCGCCAGCCGCGCGATCACCGGACCGGCGAGGTTGCGGCCGCGCATATAGGCCAGGGCCTCTTCATTGATGAAGTAATCGCTGTGCCCGGCACGCAGCGTCGCCAGGAACGCCTCCCGTGACTTCGATCGCCCGGTGCGGAACGCGGTGAAGCGGCGATCGCCGATCTGGGTGGTGTAGCCGTCCTGGTGGGCGTGGCGCGCCGACGTATCATCGACGGTGATCCAGGGCGCCGTAGCCAGCCCGGCGCGCAGCACGTCACGGTCCTCCGCCGCGAAGGCCTCCAGGCCCTCCGAAATCAGCCGCACCACCTGGCGCTTCGAAATGTCGACCCCGATCCCGGTCAACAACGCCGTCAACCGCTCCGTCGTCACCTGGCCTTGAATGTGACAGGCCAGAATGAAGCGGCGCAGGTTCGCGCCCCAGCCGCCGATGATCCCCGCCGGCAAGGGCGCCACCATCGTTTCGCCGGTCGGTGTCACCCAGCGCTCGCGGCGATAGCGCACCACGTCACCGGCTGCGATTGATCAAAGTTCGCACTCTGGAGAATAACTCAACCGATTGGTCGGAGTGGAACAGACGCTCGTCACTTCATCAACATCTGCCAGTTGCTGCTGAATTTCACTGGCGAGCGTGAGCAGCGACTGTCCGTTGTGCGGCGATAGCGAGGTAACCGGAGAGATCCTCCGGCCACGATTTGTTCTCGCAAAACCCGGCCACACCTTGAGTCGCCAAGAGCTTTTGCTAGTCTGCCACAGCACCGGCCTTCAACAGCGGCCCGCGAGGATATGTGCCACAAGACAGTCAAACCCTTCATGGCGACGGCATCTCGGCTGTTATAGTCGGCCAGGGCGCCGAACTGGTGTCGCTGCAGGATGCGCAAGGATTTGAGTTTCTCTGGCAGGCCGGTCCGGCCTGGCGGCGCCATTCTCCGTTGCTGTTTCCGATTGTCGGCCGGCTGAAGGGCGATCAACTGCGTCACCGCGGCCAGACCTATACGATGAAGCAGCACGGCTTCGCGCGCGACAAGCCTTTTGTGTGGGCGGACAGGGGACCTCGATCCTGCACGCTGGTTCTTACCGACGACGCCGACAGCCGCGCGCACTACCCCTTCGCGTTTCGCCTGGCCGTGACTTACACGCTGGAACGCCACCAACTCGGGGTGACCTTCGAGGTCACCAACACAGGCGACGAGCTGTTGCCGGCCTCAATCGGCGCGCACCCGGCGTTCAATTGGCCGTTGCTGTCGGAGTTACCTAAGGAGGCCTACCACCTGACATTTGCCGATGATGAGCCGGCGCCAGTTCCTCGCCTTAGCGATGGCCTCCTGCTCGCAGCACCGCGGCCGACGCCCATCGAAGGCAGGACGCTTGCACTATCCGAACGGCTGTTCGATGACGACGCCGTCATCCTGGATCGTCCCGCAAGCACCAGCGTGCGCTACGCGGCCGAGCGTGGTCCGGCGATCGAAGTATCATGGCAGGGATTTTCAGAACTGGGCATCTGGTCAAAGCCGGGCGGCGCCCCGTTCCTGTGCATCGAACCCTGGCATGGCATAGCAAGCCCTGTGGACTTCGATGGCAACTTCATCGATAAGCCGGGCCTGATGCTGGTCGCACCGGGGGCGAAGCGGTCGCTTAATTACGGGATCAGGCTGGAGCAGGGGCCATGGTGATCCCCGGACCTTCCGGAGAAGCAACGCTCGTGGGGTACCCAATCAAACTTGGCTTCGTCGGCAGCCATGCGCTTACTTCGCCATTGTTATCGGCTGAAATCCCATCAAGGGCGATCCGGTATCGATCTTGTTGTCGCCTTCCAACGAAGAGATCGCGGCAAACGCGCTTCGCGCTATCCGAATGTGGGGGTTGCCGCAGACAACCAGGCTGTGCTCGAAGAACGCGACACTATCACGCTGGCGGTCCGGCCGCAGATTGCCCCCAGCTGTTGTCCGAATTGCGGTTTCGGCGCGACCACCACTTTATCAGCCTGATCGCCACGCTATCGCAGGCGGCGCCGATGTGACCCTCTGTCCAGCCATTCGAGATCGTCCTGCGAAAGCGCGATGCATGACCGCACCCGCGAGCCGCGTGACGCAAGCGCTTCCCATGCCGATGTTCGCGCACCGACTGGGGGAGACGATCATTCAGCCACCCGATCCGGACGTGACGGCGTTGCTGGGCGGACTTGGGGACGGTGATCGAGGTCGAGAATTCGAGCGAGTTCGACGCGCTGAGCGTCGCTACCGGAACATATGCCACTTACTTCAAATACCTCGAAACGATCCATGACTGGCTCAAAGCACATGGCATTGCAGAAAGGGGCGCGATTATATCGCCGCGTCTTCAAGGCACTTCGAACACGCTCCGGATGCCTGAGTGGACTTCACGCATCTGGCGCAGGATGGTGCGACCGTGGCAGCATCAATGATGCAGGTTCTGAACGAACTCATGCCCGCAACGTCTGATTCGCGGAAAGATGGCGGCATCGGCGCATTTCGGCGGCTGGCGCCACGTAATAGGCAAGCCTTGCGATGACGTTATGCTTACTCATCGTCGACTACTAGGCAGCCAATCGAACAGCGGAACTCAATCGTTAGGTGTCGTGGACAAATGGCAGCCATAGTTTGATTGAGGCAATCGCCACGAAGCCAAAATAGGGTTCCTTGGTCTTGTCGTAGCGTGTGGCAACACGGCGCGAGGTCTTCAGCTTGTTAAACAGGCGACGCTCGACGAGGCTACGCCAACGGTATTTCTCGCGATCATACGGGGTGGGTCGCGGGCGGCGGTTGATTTTGGCGGGATGACCGCCTCGACGCCGGCTTTGGCGATCTCTTCGCGCATGGCGTCAGAGTCATGCCTTAAGGCGGGCCACATCCGAAAGACGAAGCGAGTGCCAAGGGACCGAAATCAGCGTGTTTGATTTCCCGAAAGGGTCATGTCCCGTTGCGTGTTGTAGGAGCGCCGACCTTCGGAGCGGTCCGAGGCTGATCAGGCGGCCACTGCGGGCAACCTGATGGAGGGTTGTCGGCCGGCGCGAAGGCAGGTCGGGATGAGGAGATGGTCGCCAATCAGCCGAACAAGGAGATTAGGAATGGACCAGGTGCAGGCTCGACAATCATCGCCCCCCACAAGTGTAGATCGGAGGCCGGCGCGACTTGGTGCTTAGCGGATGTGACGCGCGAGATCTGCGATCCTACCCATCAGCGCTTCCATCGGTCCTCGCTGGAAGACACGCAGCCAAAGCACCGCGAAAGTGCTTATAACCACGACGAAGCCAAAGAGCATGGACTGGCTCCCGTCTTCTACAAGCAAATCTATTCCCATAATGTGCTTGAAATAGGCTATTCCGACAACGTGCAGGACATAGGCCGTCAAAGGCATCGAGCCGACCGCGATTATTGGCCAGACCAGCTTTCGCAGATGCGGGAGCGCATTCATAGCGAGCGAGCAAGCCGCCAAGACAATCATTGCGCAACCTGTGTTGCCCAGGATCGAGAACGTCATCTGGCTATGAGGTGAGGCAACGAATGGCGACCAGGGAAGGTCGCCAACGTCCGACCACCATCGGGCGGATTCCTGCAAAGCGGCGGGTACACCGGGCAGCAAACGTAGCGCGAGCCAGGATCCCCCATGGCCCAACACGGCCAGCGCGACCCCGGCTAGACCAAGGCGCCAATGCATTGCTTGCGTATTAAGGCTAAGGCGCGCGATGGCCATGCCTGCGATCACGAAAGGAACCCAGGTCATTGCGGGATAGGGGCCGCTGACCATGAGCTCGAACACCGGGTCGTGTGAGCTCTCGAAGTCCTCAAGGAGGAAGCGCACTTGCGGGAGAACTAATGCGGCCGCCGCAGCGAGCAAGCCGAGCTGCTGTGCGCTGAGCCTATAGAGCGGCAGGACCAACAAGAAGCAGACACCGTAGTATGCCAGGATGACCTGTACCTCCGTACCGAGGCAGGTCAGGATTGCGCCAAGCGCGAGCAAAACAAGAGCACGAATTGCGACTCTGGCAATGGCCTGTCTACCGGCTACCCCCGACTTGGGCGCCTCGCGACCGGTAATCAGGATGATCAAAAAACCGGTCAATACGGCAAACAGGGCGGACGAGCGCCCATGGGTTAGTTCCATCAGATTCCCGACTAGTCCTCCTTCGTCGGGGATGGGACCACCGACATGGACGACACACATGCCGAAGACAGCCAGGCCGCGAGCAAGGTCGATTGAGCCCAGCCGATCCACGGCCGACCCATCGCTCGCGTCCGCAATCGCCGCGTTCATCGCCATGGTAGATTCCTTCGTTGGTTGTGTCATCGCGGGGACCCGCGAGAGGAGAGCCGGTCGGCTGCTGCCGTCGTCTCACCCTGAAGGCTTCAAAGATCGTGCCAATCTGGCGGATCGAGCCGGCGACAGAAGGTTATGCTTGCTGTTCAGCTCTTTAGCCTGCGGCAAAACAAAAGATCGGCTCACCAAGCCTGTGGCGCGGACCTGACAAAAGGTGTCGCGGATCCGCCATTTGGGATGGCGGGCCAGGGAGATCCACTGAACCAGCGGCGAGAGGCTCAGCGACAGCGGATGATCCGATCAGCACTACGCGGCACCGCCGGTGACGGTCACCCCGCGGTGTCAAGGCCAGGGCTTGAACCCTGCGATAATCTGTGGTGGTGCGCCTAACCGGGATTCGGCGACGTCGGCGGCGGTATCTTTTGTGAGGTATCATCGTACGTCTGCTTCTTGATTCGTCGCGTGGTTCACCATTCGGCGATCAGGCATGTCATCTCTCTCCTGACCGGTTGTTCCAATGGCAGCCCTAGCTGACAGCAGCCTGAAAAAGCCTTCCGATATTTGCGCCGCGGCGGTTCAGCGTAGCGTCAGGTTTTGGCCGTAAGGTAAGAATCTTGCCCTCGAACCGGAGCTCGGCACACCGGATGCGAATACTGGTCATCGAAGACGACAAGGCCATTGGCAGTGCTGTTCGCGAACACGAGATGGCTGATGGCCACGCGGCCGACTGGGCCGACTGGGCCGAGACCCTGTCCACAGCGCGGGATTACGCAAGCTGGGGTGCCCTACGGGCATATCCTGCTCGAATGCGCAAACGGCTGGATTCGACACCGGTCATCATCCTGACGGCTCACGATCGGATTGAGGATCGCATGAGGGGCTCAACGCAGGAGCCGACGATTATCTGGACAAGCAGTTCGATCTCGGCGAACTTTCCGTCACCTCATCCATCGTCCGCGAGGGACAATCGTCCGACCGGCAAGTGGTGACTTATCGTCTGGCTTCCTTCCGGCTTTTAAATTTCCTCCTTCATCAATTCCCCTATCCGGTTCGACCCTGCGGCCATCTTCGCGTCCCGACCTTCTGCGGCTGGCCGCCTTGCGCAGTGGTCGTCAAGCGTGGGAGGGGGCCATCGCGTAGTGACTTGGGCCCCTTGACGAGCGCGAGCACGGCGGCAGGCTACGCTAGGTTCGGCATGAGTTCCTTCATCGCCCGGGCCTTCAGCCAGGATCATTTCGTCACACGCGTCAGCAGGGTGCGCGGCTTGGTAGAGCAAGGTTCACATCATGCCGTTGCCGCATACGATATCCCGCCCACCCGGCGGCTTTCGCCCGATTCATGGAGCGCCGGCGTCAGGCCCAAAATCGGCCCGACCGCCTAGAAGCGGGAACAACAGAGATTGAGGCCCCTACCCCAGAGAAGCCGATTGCCGTTTCCGTGCTGCATCGTTAAGGGAACAGCAACCATAGCCATCCCTCAACCTCGCTTTTGTCAGGCCCGATCAAGCAATCCCTTCCCAATGCCAGCTTTGGTCGGGCCGCACCTTCTTTCGGTTCATTGTGGCAGTTGCCGCCGTGGATGTGTCGCAAACTTTTCGGTAACTTGACTGGGGCATGACAGCTCTTCGATTTTCGGGAGCGCTCAATGTTCAAAGGCAGGCACTTCGATCGATCCGTGATCCTTCAGTGCGTGCGGTGGTATCTGGCCTACAATCTGAGCTTGCGTGATCTGGAAGAGATGATGGCCGAGCGAGGCCTGAACGTCGACCACTCCACCGTGCATCGTTGGGTCGTCCACTTCTCGCCCCAGCTTCTGGAGCGTTTCAACAAACGCAAGCGGACCGTCACCGGCAAGTGGCATATGGACGAGACCTATATCAAGGTTCGCGGCCGTTGGATGTACCTTTACCGCGCCATCGACAGCGTCGGCGACACGGTCGAATTCTTCTTCAGCGAACACCGTGATCTTCCGGCGGCCAAACGCTTCCTGCGCAAGGCGCTTGCACACCATGGACGCCCGAACCGCATCGTCGTCGACGGCAGTCAGACCAATCGTGAGGCAATCATTTCCTGCGATACTGAAAGCCGTCTGCGGGAGCGATCACACAAACCACCGATCCATATCCGCAAGAGCCAATACCTCACGGATGTATTTGACAAGGGCCGTTCTGCTCTGATGTCCTGGAAGTGTGCTCTCAGGGCGTTCTGTCCCGGCAGACGGTCGAGACCGCGGCGCGCGCAGCAAAGTCAGGGCTGGCCGGCAGGCCAGCGAGCAGTATGCACGACTTGGCCTTGACGGAGCGAGCACGTCGCTATCGTTCGCCGGCTGCGGGATGGATCGGCGAAGCTGTTTTTGTTATTCTGTCGCGGCTCGGGTGACCGGGTGGCGAAGAACAGGGTCGAGGTTGCAACCCTGTCGCGCACCCTATGATCGTCGCACCTCATGTGCGGCGCCCGAGCGCCCCTTCGGCGATTGCTGTTTCCATGTAGCGACGAAGCGACGGTAGACTTCCTCGGCGTTGCCGATCGTCTCGCGCTCGCTCTCGCGTACCGACTTGTTGCTGTAGTCGGCAGCAGATTCCTTTGCCCTGCCGCCGCGATGAGATGGATAGCCGGCGGTCAATTCCAGCTTTCGGAGCTTCCAATCCAGCAGCGCCGAGCGGCTCCAGATGTAGTTTTCGTCCTTGGTCAGCATGTGCCAGACGATGACCGCCAGCTTGCGCGCAGTCGCGACCGCGGCAACGTGCTTACCTCGCTTGTCGCGGATGCGCATGAAGAAGGCCCGCAGCGGGCCAGGCACGCCGGAAATGACCCACGCCGCCTCGACCAGCATCGACCGCGCGTGGGCTCGGCCTTGTTTGGTGATGCGGCCGTGATAGGCCGGCTTGTCGCCGGACTGCCGGACCCGCGGGTTGAGCCCAAAATAGCTGACAAGCTTTTCCGGTGATGAGAACCGTTCGACATCGCCAATGGCCGCCACGATACTCAGCGCGACCGTGACGTTCACGCCGGTGATCGTCATCAGTCGCTTGACCCGAGGCTCCTGGAGGGCCGTCTGCGCGAGACTCTTGTCTACTTGTGCAAGCTCACCACCAAGGCGATCGAGTTCACCGGCATGGCGAAGGACGACACGGCGCTGATCCTCGGCGAGCGGCTGAGCCTCCAGCCAAGCCCTGCCCCGCTTTGAGAACAGGGTGCCCTTGTAGGGCGGGATCAGGTTGGCGTGCAGAACGGAATGGATTCGGTTTTTGAGACGGGTCATCTGGGAGACGAGCTGCGTTCGTTCGGCCACCACGCGACGACGCGTCTCGGTTTCCTCGTCCGGCATCCAGACTTCAGGCAGAAAGCCACTCGCATGAAGCTTCGCCAGCACTGCCGCGTCGATCTTGTCGGTCTTGACCTTGGCCCAGGCGATGGCCCGGACCAGGATCGGATTGGCTATAACCACGCGGCCCACAAAAGGCGACAATAGTCGCACGATCGCACTTGTATTGCCTGTTGCCTCGATGACGATCTCGTCATCCGGCTTGAGCTTCATGGCGAACTGCAACAGGCGGCTGCGTTCAAGATCGATCCTCCCCGCATCCCGGATTTTGCCTTTCTCCAAGATCGCCATTTGGGCGAATGATCGGTGAACATCAAGGGCAATGATTCTCATTCCCGGCTCCTTTCCAGGGTCAGCAACCATGGGAGCCGGCGGGCTACACGACAACTACGGATCCGCGCTCGCAGCGCAACCGGGCAAGTCGAAGGGGGCGGCCAGATAACAACTCGAACTCTCAGTTCATCAGGTACTTCGGCCTGCCCGCCATGCGTGCTCCCGACACCCCAATCCCGGTAGGTGGACGGTAGTCGATCCATCCGTGCAAGAAAATACGGATTGGCGCGTCGCGCCTATTCATGCCTGATAACAATCGGATCGAGCAGGACCATCGGCGCATCAAGCGCCGGGTCCGGCCGATGCTCGGCTTCAAATCGACGGCCACCGCAGCCACCATCCTGACCGGCATCGAAATGATCCACATGATGCGCAAGCGACAGGCGAGGTACGCCTTCAATCCGAATCCGTCCTTGGCCAAGCAGTTCGAAATCCTCGCCGGCTGATGGACCTCGCATCAGGCCTCTCTGCGCCCCTATTCAGCCGTTGCAACAAAACCAGTGAAACCGCACTCGTCACGAAGCCGGTCGAACACCCGCTTGGCCGTATGGCGCTGCTTGCGCGGCACATTCACGTCCTCATCAAGCCAATGATCGATCGTCGAAACAAACACATCCAGCTTCGGACGCCGGATCGGCGACCGGCGCTGATAGCCAGGCGGCGTCGAGTAGGACAGCATCTTGGCCACGCTGTCGCGCGATATGTTGAAATGCTTTGCAGCATGACGCCGGCTCATCCCTTCCGAGCAAGCCAGTCGAACCTTCAGATATAATTCCACGGTGTAGATCCCCAGGCCCTCCTGCATTCGTCGCAGAAGGGAAATAGGTGGCCGGCTTTTACGCCGCCCGAAGCGGGACGATCCCGCCGCTACCGTGGACTATTTTTGCACCGCCGCTCTCACTTTACGGCGCCGTTTCGATCCTATGCAAACAACACTGTCGCTATTGACCCAAACTGTCGACTATCGAACAGGGCGCACCATAGCGAAACGTGTTGCATTTCGTGCGCAGCCCTCAACGCGAAAAGAAGGAAAGAAGGAAGAGCGCGACGTGAAGGTGCGCCGGCCCAACTTTAGTATCAGCGCGCAGCTACGTCCTCAGGATGGCACCTCTCTTGCACATCAACCTTGGGAAGCCGCTGTAACAGTTTTGCCCCCAACCAACGGAGATGACATGGCAATTGGCCCAGTAGTACGGAATTGCCTTTCGCAGCGACTCGTAAGAATTCTCGGCTCTGTTGTTGATGCCGTGCGCGCGGGTGCTCGACATTCGGCATGACCTGCCGTAGCCGCTCCACGGAAAACGCTGCTTGTCGGTGATGATGCTTTGGTGTCAGGCCCTCTTGCACATGGTTAGCAGGCGCCTGTCGGCATTTCGCGGCGGCTCTGGAAGATACGCCGAGAACGTGTCTATCCTGATCAACAGTATAAAGCCCTACCGCATGGGGACAATCTCGGCGGTAGAGCGCTGGCGTTTGTAGCTGGTGTGCATGAACCAGCGTCTACTCACCTCCTCACGAGAAGTTACCCGTGACAACGCCCCAAATCAAAGACCCGGGTGGGACATTTTGGACAACGCACTTAAAAAATATCTTTCTGCCGAACTCGCCCGCGGAACCATATCGGTTGAAATCGATCGCAGCCTAATGCCCCCCGATGCAACGTTCGGGTTCGCGGAGCGCATCAATCCCAAACGGTCTTTCCTGTTCGCTTCCAAGCTGCTTGGCCGTCACAGTCCCGTTCGGCCTTCGCTGATGCGAAAGACGTACAAACTTCTGGCCGACCAAATTTCACCCGATCTCGAAGGGCCAATCCTGTTCATAGGCATGGCCGAAACTGCTGTCGGGCTGGGAGCGGGCGTGCACCAGCAATATTCAGAACAATATGACCGGCACGACACCGTTTACATTTGCACCACCAGACACGCACTAGGTTTGCCCCTAATCTGTGAATTCCAGGAGGAGCACAGTCACGCCCCAGAACATCTCGTACACTGGCCGCTCGTGCCAGTCCTGGTCTCGATGGTCAAGAACGCCCGGACGCTTGTGTTAATTGACGATGAAGCGTCGACCGGAAAAACATTCGGTAATCTGTTCGCAGCTCTGCCTGCCAGCATCAGGTCGAACCTTCGAAATACGGTTCTCGTTACCCTTACGGATTGGTCAGATGGTGCTGTCGAACAGATAATCGCAGCCAACGTGAAGCGCGCGTCAATCCTTTCCGGGAGGTATCGCTGGGATGCAAACGGTTTGAACATCGACGCGCCGGAAGTGCCATCTGTTGAGAAAAACAGGGGTAAAGTCATTTCGCCTGACAGGGATATCAACTTGGCTCGGTTGGGTGTCTCCCGGCACCATCTTCAACTGGATGGTGAGGCGGCATCGTCGGGCGCTACGCTGGTCCTTGGTACAGGAGAAAACATTTGGCAGCCGTTCCTGCTTGCGGAAAAATTGGAGCTGGAAGGAGCTAACGTCCACTACTCATCGGTTACCCGATCACCGATTTCAGTGGGTCACGCGATTGTAACGAAACTCGCATTTGAAGACAATTACGGCGGGCATGTGTTTAATTATCTGTACAATGTCGTCCCGTCAGAATACGTCAAAATCCTCCTGTGCTCCGAGACGAGTGAAGCGAATATAAGTTCTAAACTCATGCACTTCTTGGAAAGGGTATCATTAGTACGGCCTAAGAGAGTACCTCCTCATTAATCATTATCATCATACCAACATTCACATCGTTCCAGCCGCACACCATAGCTTGAAGTTACGGCAAGTGGCTGCAGAAGGAATTACATTGTTGACGATGACGAGTAAAATACTTTCTGGTACGTATCGTAGTACGGACGTCACTTTTCTTTTGAAGCTCGTAACTTTGGAGCCAATCGACGACGCGTCGAAGGAAACGGCGATACAGTCCGGCCTACGCCATTATTCGGAAATGATTTCTTTCGAAAGCGCGCCCGAAGCCGGCTACATGGCGATATTCTACGAAGCGATGTCAGTTGGCGCTGCGAGAATGGGACGCGAGGTAGCAGCTCTCGCGCGGTCTATCTCAAATCAAATTAAAGGCCCGATCACGTTGGCGAGCCTCGTTCGGGCCGGGGTGCCTTTGGGTGTTCTCCTCAAGCGTGCGTTGTCGCGCATGGGAAAGGACGTGCAACACTTTGGCATTTCGGTCATACGGGACCGCGGAATTGACAGTAATGCAATGCGCCACATCATCGAGCGGCGCCCCATTGAAGGTCTACTGTTTGTTGATGGCTGGACCGGCAAAGGCGCCATCTCCACCGAGCTGGAACGGAGCTTCCATTCGTTTTCTGCACAGCCGCCCAAGCTGGTGGTTCTGTCTGACCCCTGTGGCCGGGCATGGCTTGCGGCGTCGGCCGAGGACTGGCTCATTCCATCGGGAATACTCGGGAGCACCGTGTCCGGGCTGATCAGCCGTTCGATACTGAACGAGGACGTCATAGGTCCGGAAGATTTTCACGGTACAGTCCTATGGGATCACTTGGTGTCTCATGATATCTCAGCTGCTTTCGTGGATAATGTATGGGCACATGCCGTCACCGCGTTAGACCAAACTAATGATCTCGCGCAGCGGATGGACAACGACCGCTCAAGCCATCAGAGACGATCGCGGGAGGCAATCAATCGAGTTGCTGCACAGTTCGCCGTCGAGAATATTAATCGGATCAAGCCAGGAATTGCGGAAGCCACGCGAGCAATTCTGCGCCGCAAGCCTCAAGTTGTACTCCTGTCTTCCGTTGAGGACGCTGACCTGGCAGCGCTACGGCATTTGATCCGGGAGAGGAAAGTCCCCTTCCAAGTCGTCCCGAAAAATATCCAGCCATATCGCGCCATTACTTTGATAAAAAAGGTTTAGAACTTTGATTCTATCGCATTTTGGTCAAACTTCCAAACCGCTCAACCAGGATCGAGCGTGGGCCAAGCGTTTCGATTCATCCGGCTTGCTGATAGGCGGTCGTGAGTGCAACTCTTGATTAGCGGACAGAATGTCATTTTTGCGATTATAACAGGGCTGGCCGTCGTTTCGAGGGGGGCGGTTGGCATAAATGTGAACGCAAAACCAAAGTGATCTGCCCGGGATCTTTCCGAGTCGACGAAAACGGATTCCAAACATGGATGACGGATCGAGTGCATTGCCTGATCAACCCATCAAATCCGCAGATCACGCCATGCAGCCAATCGTCTTTGCCGATCTGGATGACACATTGTTCCAAACGCGTGCAAAGTGCCGAAAGGCAGCCAGCATAAACTGGCGCTAGCTGCGATCTCCTCGAACGGACATCATTCCATGACGACGCCGCGCCAGGTTGCGATGATCGATTGGCTGCTGGGTACGTCACAAGTCATTCCCGTCACGGCACGTGGCACGACGGCCTACGGGAACGTCAAGATCGCGTTCAACAGCTATGCAATTGTTGCCAACGGCGCTGTCATCCTTAAGCCGGACGGTGCGCATCTGAAGGAATGGCACGATGTCATTTCTAAGGAACTGATTCCTCACAGGGGGGCACTGAACAAGGTACTTGAAATAGGTCGGCAAGGAGCCGCAGCTGGCAAAATGTCTGTTCGTTCGTGGATCGTTGAAGAAAGCGAGATGGCCACATACGCCGTTTTCAAAGAAAATAATGGTGATGGCAAGAGGCTGGCGGAACTGAAATTTGAGTTCGACGATGCGGGTTGGATACGGCATCACAACGGAAACAACTTCGCGCTCATTCCCCCGCCGGTTTCAAAGCGCCGGGCAGTAGAGTTCCTCTTGAAGAAACTCCGGTCGGAGTCTGAAGATAGGCCAGCGATCGGATTCGGTGACAGTGCAAGCGATCTCGGCTATCTCAATTTGTGCGACTGGTGGGGTGCGCCATCGCGCTCGCAGATTTCGGCGATGCTGAACGAGCCAACGAAGACGTTTTTTGCGGGCATTGCTTGAAGAGAAAACCATGTCCACCGCATGGCCGCGCGCCGCACGATTCGCCTTGACGCAACTGTTCTGTCGGCGTTATCAACTTAACTCGCGGTCAGGGATTTGCGGCATAACGCGACGGCATGAACGCCGCAACCGTCAGCTACAAGCGCCATCGTTTCGCGCCGCAGATCATCGCCCATGCAGTCTGGCTCTACTACAGGTTCCCCTTGAGGTGCTGTCAGGCGTTGGTGCACGGATCTTTTATTGGTGTGGGTTTAGGCAAGCGGTAACCGCAATAGGCTTTGTAGCGTAGCCATGCCTTTCAAACACAATGCCAGCCGCCGCCATCATATTGAGAAGATGAAGTTCAGGGTGACGAACTGGCCAGAATATGAGGCAGGACTTCGTCATCGCGGCAGTTTGACCCTGTGGGTGACGCCGGAAGCCCTGTCCAGGTGGCAAGCGCCAAGACGCAAGACACGTGGCGGCCAGCACCGCTATTCTGATCTGGCGATCGAGGCCACCCTGACGCTGGGCCTTGTGTTTGGCCTGCGGCTGCGCCAGGCAGAAGACTTGCTGGAATCGGTGCTGCAACTGATGGGGCTGGCGCTCGCTGTCCCCGATCATACCACCCTGAGCCGTCGGGCGCGGACATGGCAATCGCCCAACAAACGGCATGATCGCCAGGTTCCGCCGGAGGGACCAGTGCATGTTCTTGTCGACAGCACCGGCCTGCAGGTCTACGGCGCGGGTCAGTGGCTGGAGGAGAAGCACGGCGCCAGATCCCGTCGCAGTTGGCGCAAGCTGCATCTGGCACTGGATGCCGACAGCGGCGAGATCATTGCCCATACCCTGACTGATCAGGACACTGGCGATGTGTCTCAAGTTGAGCCACTACTCGACCAGATTGGCGGTCCGATCGGACAGTTTACTGCTGACGGCGCCTATGACGGAAAACCGACTTACGACGCAGTCATCGATCACAGCGCTGCCGCCGCAATCGTCATTCCGCCTCGTGCCAACGCGGTCGAATCATTCGACGATAGACCTCCCGGCCAAAGCGACCAGCATAATCGCCGCAATCGGCAGAGACGGCCGGATGAAATGGCAGGTCTCCAACGGTATGGCAAACGCTCGCTGGTCGAGACCGCCATAGGGCGATACAAGTCCACCATCGGGCGGCGTTTGCGGGCACGGTCGCTTCCCGTTCAGCAGACCGAAGTCGCCATCGGCTGCGCCGTCCTCAACCGCATGCTTGCCTGCGCACGCCCGAAATCCGCCCCCCGCAAGGCGGCCACGGCATAGTCTGCCGCTTCAAAGATCGACATCCGCTCAAGTCCGGACCCATGCACCAACGCCGTTCAGCAGACCGAAGTCGCCATCGGCTGCGCCGTCCTCAACCGCATGCTTGCCTGCGCACGCCCGAAATCCGCCCGCCGCAAGGCGGCCACGGCATAGTCTGCCGCTTCAAAGATCGACATCCGCTCAAGTCCGGACCCATGCACCAACGCCCATCTATGATAGATTTTATCGCAGAGACGCTTAGATATTCTCCGGCAGGTAGATGTCGAAGGGCAGGAAGGTCAGTCCCGGCGCGTTGGCGGCGCCGTCCTTGATGGTATGCGCCATGAGATCGACGAGATCGCTGCTCAGCCGCGCCAGCGGCGTTGCGAGCACCATGGTGACGATGTTGTTGGCGAGTGCAGCGCGCGACTCAGGCGTTATCTCGTTGCAGATCATGACCGGAGGCTGGGCAGGCATGGCCATTCTCACCGCCGTGATAGCTCCCTCCATGCCGCCCCCGGCGATGTAGCACCCGACGAGATCGGGATGCCTCTCGAGCAGGTCGAGCATTGCATCGTGAGTCAAATCGGCCGTCTCGAGATTGACCAGCGTCTCAAGTACTATGAAGTCCGGTGCGTGTTCCCGGAAGTAGGCGCGCACGCCGATCTCGCGCAACTCTTGGCCGTGAAAGCGGTGGCTGCCGACAAACACCGCGACCTTGCCGGGCCGCCTGGCGCACTTCGCGATCATCCACGCGGCGGTGCGTCCTACCTTGCGGTTGTCGAGGCCCACATAGCCCTCCCGTACGCCGGAGGCGCAATCGGACAGGAGCGAAAACACCGGAATACCGCGGGCCTTCAAGCTCTCCACGGCGACCGTGACCGTTGGATGATCGGGGCTGACCAATGCGACGGCGTTCGTCTTCGCTGCCAGTTTCTCCAGATGGACGACGATGTCCTCGGGAGCCTGGCTCGACCAGAAATCAATGACCGCAACGCCGCGGAACCGCGACGCATGGGTCGTCGCGGCCTCCAACTCGCGCGCGAACTCCTGATAGAAATGCTGCTCGGGCTTCTGCAGAAGAAAGCCGAGCCGGTATTCCGGGAGATCCTGGCGGATCCGCTGCTTGATCAGGGGCGCGGCGTGGTAGCCGATGACGGTCGCCGCCTCGTAGACCCGCTGCGCCGTCTCCTCGCGCACCGGAAGGCGGCTGTTCAAAACCCTGTCGACCGTCGCCACGCTGACCCCGGATGCCCGAGCCAAATCCGAAACCGTTGGTCGCTTGGCCAAGGCTAGCCTCCTTTTGAGGTTTCGAAGGAATGATAGTGGATGATAGAAAAATTGCAAGATCTGTTGAGGTAAATGATTGAATATGGTAGTTCTGTTGCATGACGGTTTGTCAGCCTTGGTCCTAGCCTGAAAAAGGAAGATCGTGATGAACGCAACTGCCGCAGCCGACGACTATAGGCAGACGAAACGCGACTACAGTCTGATAGGGCGCTACGCGCAGCGCGCCGTCGAGCATATCAAGCCCCACAGGTTCCCGATGGTGCCGTACCACGCGCTGCTGAAGCTGAACGGTTTGGTCAAGCACGACCAGCCGTCGCCGTCGATCGCCGGCAACCGGCGAAATGATCCCGACCTTCCTGCGCCAGTTGCGCAACGAGGACTACTTCGTCAAGCGCGAGCTGCCGCCAACGGCGCGGCCGTATCGCGAAGAGTTCCACGCCGAAACCAAGGTTGCCGCGGAACAACAGCCTCCCAAGGCTACGGAGGCGGCGGCCCGCCGCCGCCTCCGACTTCGATCAGACAAGATCCACGGAGATGAAAGTGACGGATTGGATCGAGGCCTGCGGCGCCGGCCGCGGACAGACATCTGCTTTTGGCGAGCGGCATCGGTCCCGGCAACGCCGTGGCCCGCACATTCGCCTGGCCGACATGCTGATCGCGAGGCGGCGCGGCCTGACCCTCGGAACTGATGTCGCCCGACGTGAAACTCAAGACGTTGCTGGCGTCATGATCGCGCAAAATGTGAGGTGCAGCCGATGAGCAGGAAGAGACCCACGGTAGCGGATATCCGCGCCTTGAAAGACAAGTATCAGTTCACGATGATCCGCGTGGAGACGCTGGACGAGTTGGAGGCTGCCGAGAGGGCCGGCGTCGACATGGTTTCGGTGCCGCCTGAGATCATGGTTCTTCCGCATTTCCGCGAGGTTGCGCCAAGCCTGTTTGCGGTGCCGGGCGTCAATTTCTTCGAGGTCGGCATGGCGGACGATTTTGTGCGCTGGGCTTTCGCGCTCTACAAGGCGAGCGCCGACGCCGTCTATTGCAGCGCCAGTCTGGCGACCGTGGAGCGGCTCTCCGACGAGGCCATTCCGGTGATCGGCCATGTCGGGTTGATCCCATCGCGGGCCACCTGGACGGATGGATAGCCGCAGACATGCGTTTCAAAGGGCTTGATCTGAACCTTCTCGTCGTGCTCGACGCCCTGCTGGCCGAGCGCAATCTCTCGGCGGCGGCACGCCGCATCAACCTCAGTCAGCCGGCCATGAGTGCGGCCGTCGCCCGGCTGCGCGATTTTTTCGGCGATGAACTGTTCAGCATGAGCGGCCGAGAACGTATTCTGACATCACGTGCGGCAGCACTTGGCCCCGCAGTCCGCGAGACTCTCCTAAACATCCAGTCCTCGATTATGTCGTCGGATCCGTTTGACCCTGCTCGATCCGATCGCCGCTTCAGGATCATTATTTCCGATTTCGCCGCGCTCGTGTTTTTTGAAACGGTCGTGGAGCGTGTTGCCCGGGAAGCCCCCGCCGTCAGCTTCGAATTGATGCCTCTCGACGGCAGCCCCGATGAGGTCCTCCGGCGTGGTGAGGTCGATTTTTTGATCACTCCGGATGTGTTCATGTCGAACGCGCATCCAAGAGTGGCGCTTTTCCACGAGAGGCTCGTATGCGTAGGCTGTCCCACGAACAAGCAGCTGCCACGGCACCTTACATTCGAGAGATACATGTCGATGAGGCACGTCTGCGTCAGGTTCCGACGTTTGCTGAAGCCCTCCATCGAGGAAGGGTTCTTGCTTGAGCATGGTCTTAAAAGACGTGTCGAAGTCGTCGTGCAGAGCTTCAGCATGATCCCGCCCATGGTGTCCGGCACAGCTCGTATAGCGACCGTGCCCCTCCGGCTGGTCAGGCATTTCGAAAACACGTTTCCCCTTCAGGTTGTCGAACTTCCGCTGCCGCTTCCCGGTTTCACCGAAGCCGCCCAGTGGCCGGCTCTCCACAATAGCGATCCGGCAAGCATCTGGATGCGAGAGATAATGATGCAGGAGGCATCTCGGCCAGAGCTATGACGGAATTTGGGTGACTGGGTTGATCAAGCGGCGCTTTGCGGCGTTGGTGCATGGGTCCGGACGGTGGTGTCACATTGATTGAGCCGTAAGGAAATTGAGGTAGCAGCGCGGGGCAGAAATGCTGCGGGATCAGCTCCGTCTGATCGAAGGGGGCAATCCCGCCGCGGCAGGCGGGACATCGATCCCGAAGGCCGCAACCGTGCACGAAGCAGAAAAGACGCGATGCCAGTCGCCACTGCCGACGAAAATACAGAGCCTCGTCGTCGGCGAGGCAAAAGGGGAATACTGAATCCAGGTCGAACGGTTGCGCTTGGCCCTTTCGCGCAGTGGCAGCAAGAGCGGTGGCAGAGCCCGACCAGCCATTGCCACCGCCAAGATTGTTTCCCGCGAAACGCCTGTCTGGCGGCCGAGCAGAGTTTTCGTCGAGGGCTTCGAGAGGCCTTTTGGTGAGGTGATCATTGTACGTTTTCCCTTTGGTTCCTCACGTCCTATTACTGCCCATGTGAGCTTCGACAGCTTGTTCGCGACGTGCTGGGAACGGCGGAGCGACCAGCGTTATTCAGCCGCGGTCAGCCTCGCCAAGGCCTGCTCCCGCCGACGGACGGCCGGATCGTTCATTAAATCCGTCCTCCTTCGAGGTTCGCTGCCCTCCGCGCCTGCTGATCTTTTCGCGGAACCAGTACCCGTCGGGAATTCGTGCGTTAATCATACCTCTCCTTCCGCCCTGCTTTCACAAGGATATGCGCCCGCCGTATCAAGATATTGCCGAAAACGTGACGACAAAGCAGGCGCCGCCGTCGGATGGTGATTCGTGGTGCACGGTTGCGCCGTCACGCAAGGCGATCTTGCGCACCAGCGACAGGCACCGAGGCCCCAGCCGGCGGCCGTCTCGCTGCGGCCCTGTGGCCGGAAGAAGGGCTCGAAGACGCGCTCACCGGTTCCTTCCGGCAGGCCCGGCCCGTGATCGCACACCTTGAGCACCACCGAGCCGCCTTCGATCCCCACATGCGCGCTAACTGGCGGGCAGCCATGTCTCTGCGCGTTCTGCATGAGATTGCGAACCACCGCGTGAGCAGCTTCGGGTCGCCCGACACGACGCCAGGTTCGCCTGAGACGTCGACGCCGGACCGTGCGCCTTCCTCGGCCGTGAGCGCCAGCAGATCCACCGGCTCCAGCTTCTCGATATGGTCGAGCCGGCCGGCAAGCAGGATTTCCTCCACCAGCGCATCGAGTTCGGCGAGGTTGCGCACGATCTCGTCGCGCATCGGGCCGCTTTGTTCGTTGGCGATGAGGTCGATCGCCATGCGCAGCCGCGGAAGCGGCGAGCGCAACTCGTGGCTGGCATTGGCAAGCAGCGAGCTATTCGCGGCAAGCAGCCGCTCGAACTGCTCGGCGGCGCGGTTGAAGCTCGCCGCCACCGCCGCCACCTCGTCGCTGCCGCGCACGGCGACGCGCTTGTCGAGAGCGCCTGCGCCCCAGCGATCGACGCCCTGGCGCATTGCTTCAAGGCGGTGTGTGAGATGACGCACGACTGGAAAGGCGGCAAGCCCTATCACCGCGGCGATCAGCGCGAGAAAGCCTGCCTGGCCGAGCGGCATTCTCAGCCGCGCCGCGATCACACTTCCGTCCAACTGCCGGCTGATCAGCAGGTGATGCCCGCCGGGGAGGATCCTGCGCGGGGATCCGAACTTTTGCGGGGAGATCGGCCGGCCGATCTCTGCAACCAGCCCCCCTTGCGGGCCGAAGACGGAGATGTCGGCATTGAAGGCCGCCGAACCCGCTCGGCCGTCGCCTGCAGCAGAGCGGGGTCGGAGTCCGCCGGCGGCATCGCCGCGAAGGCGTCGCACGCGGCATGGTCGCGTTCCCGGCTCATGTGCAGGAAGGTCGCGCTGGCGATCACCACTGCAGCGAAGCTGACGAGCACGGTGAGATAGATCTTGACGAAAAGGCTGTTGCGCATGGCTTATCTGTCACCGTCCTGGAAACGGGCAAAGAAATAGCCCGCGCCGCGTACCGTATTGATGCGGCGAGGATCTTTCGGATCGGTCTCGATCGCGGCGCGGATGCGCGAGACATGCACGTCGATCGACCGGTCGAACGCCAGTTCTTCGCCCTTGACCATGTCCATGAGCTGCACGCGCGACAGCGTACGCCCGGCATTTTCGGCGAGCACCACCAGCAGGTTGAACTGGTAGCTGGTCATCGGGCAGTCGCGCCCGTCGACGCGGGCCGAGCGCGACGAAGGGTCAATCTCCAGCCGTCCGAAGCGCAGGATGCGCGGGGAGCCGGCGTTGCGGCGGCGAAGGATCGCCTTCAACCGCGCCAGCAATTCGCGCGAATTGAAAGGCTTCGGCAGATAATCGTCGGCGCCTATTTCCAGCCCCACGATGCGGTCAGTCTCGTCGCCTCGCGCCGTCAGCATCAGAACCGGCACGTCGGAGTTCGCGCGGATGCGCTTGAGCGCCTCGAAGCCGTCCATGTCGGGCAGCATGACATCGAGAATCACGGCATCGGGCGACAGCCGCGCGATATCGGCAATGCCTGCGCCCGCTGTATCCGCCGTTCGCACACGAAACCGTTGCCCGTCAGATATTCCGCGAGCATGGCGGACAGGCGCCTGTCGTCGTCGACGATGAGAACCTGGTCCGCCATGCTCGTTTGTCTACTCCGATTCGAACCTGTGCCGGTACAGAGCTTACCAGCGTCGGTGCCAGCTGCGATCCTAGAAAAGTTCGACCAGCTCCGCCCGCTGCTCGGCCGTCAGCACCGCGGCGGCGTCGAGCAGCGCCGTCGTCAGCTTGCGCGAGACCTCGTCGACCGCCGCGATACGCTCGGCGCGCAGCTTCTCCACTGCCTCGCGGTCGAAGGTTGCGGCGCCGAGCAGCTTGGCGACATCGTCTCGCGTATCGCGGAAGCCGCACTTGATCGGGCGGACATCGTCGCGGCGTTGGTGCACGGATCTTTTATTGGTGTGGGTTTAGGCAAGCGGTAACCGCAATAGGCTTTGTAGCGTAGCCATGCCTTTCAAACACAATGCCAGCCGCCGCCATCATATTGAGAAGATGAAGTTCAGGGTGACGAACTGGCCAGAATATGAGGCAGGACTTCGTCATCGCGGCAGTTTGACCCTGTGGGTGACGCCGGAAGCCCTGTCCAGGTGGCAAGCGCCAAGACGCAAGACACGTGGCGGCCAGCACCGCTATTCTGATCTGGCGATCGAGACCACCTTGACGCTGGGCCTTGTGTTTGGCCTGCGGCTGCGCCAGGCAGAAGGCTTGCTGGAATCGGTGCTGCAACTGATGGGGCTGGCGCTCGCTGTCCCCGATCATACCACCCTGAGCCGTCGGGCGCGGACATGGCAATCGCCCAACAAACGGCATGATCGCCAGGTTCCGCCGGAGGGACCAGTGCATGTTCTTGTCGACAGCACCGGCCTGCAGGTCTACGGCGCGGGTCAGTGGCTGGAGGAGAAGCACGGCGCCAGATCCCGTCGCAGTTGGCGCAAGCTGCATCTGGCCCTGGATGCCGACAGCGGCGAGATCATTGCCCATACCCTGACTGATCAGGACACTGGCGATGTCTCTCAAGTTGAGCCACTGCTCGACCAGATTGGCGGTCCGATCGGACAGTTTACTGCTGACGGCGCCTATGACGGAAAACCGACTTACGACGCAGTCATCGATCACAGCGCTGCCGCCGCAATCGTCATTCCGCCTCGCGTCAACGCGGTCGAACCATTCGACGATAGACCTGCCGGCCAAAGGGACCAGCATATCGCCGCAATCGGCAGAGACGGCCGGATGAAATGGCAGGTCTCCAACGGTTATGGCAAACGCTCGCTGGTCGAGACCGCCATAGGGCGATAAAAGTCCACCATCGGGCGGCGTTTGCGGGCACGGTCGCTTCCCGTTCAGCAGACCGAAGTCGCCATCGGCTGCGCCGTCCTCAACCGCATGCTTGCCTGCGCACGCCCGAAATCCGCCCGCCGCAAGGCGGCCACGGCATAGTCTGCCGCTTCAAAGATCGACATCCCCTCAAGTCCGGACCCATGCACCAACGCCTCCTGCCAGTCAACCGGTGGCGCGACAGCGGTCTTAGCCGGCGCCTGCTCCTCATACTTTGCTAGGAGTGCCGAAGCTGGAGGCGGCTCACCCTTGCTGCCCATGATCGGTATCTCGATCGCCTCCTTCGCGCGTGTAACGGCGACGTAGAAAAGCCTTAGTTCCGCAGCGTCCTCCTGCTCTTGTTTGGCCTTTTCCGCGGGAGTCCGTGCTTCGCGGGTCTTCAGGAAGTCGTCCATCAGTCGAACATTTTTCCATTCCCGACCCTTGGCCTTGTGTGCTGTGGAGATGATGATCTCAGACTGCTCCTCGCTGACGGATTGGTTGATTGCCCACAGCAGGCGCTTCTCGCCCTTGCTCTGCACCAGGTTGACGAACATGGTCAGGTGCTCGCCCTCGGTGGTCTTGGAGAAGTCGACCACCGACTCCCAACTGGTGAAACCGAAGAAATCGGCGACATCGGTGGACGCCCCTCCTTCAAGTCCCGCACTCCCCACAGCAGCTCCTTGAGGTCCCTGTTGTCGCCAACGAGATGCGGCTTGCGACCCTCATCGAGGCACTGGATTAGCGCCGTCATGACGTTCGCATTGGTCCTGGCAAGGATGGCATTGGGGTTGCAGCTACCGACCCGGCTCCGCATAGCGGGATTGCCGGTCAGCGGAACGCTCTCACCGAGCCGCTGCAGGATGCGGGATGCTTCGCCGGCGATCTCGGGACCGAACCGGAACGACTGGGTCAGGCTAACGATGGCATCAGTCTTGATCGCATCCATCGCGTTCACCGCGCCACGCCATTCGTATATCTGCTGGTAGCGGTCGCCAACGTAGACAAGCTGGGCGTTTTGCCGCCGCAGCACCTCGAGTACGACGGGATTGGTGTCCTGCGCTTCATCTAGAAGGATGTAGTCGGCTGCGATCTGCGGCTTGGATAGCCCCCAAAGCTTCAAGAACCCGTCAAAACCCAGCGGGATCGCATCCTTTGGGTCGCACATGCGGTGCCATACGTGCCTGGCATTGTTGCACGCAAACTCTTTCACTGCCTTGAGAGTATCTTCGCTGGCCGTAAGCAGCGATCCGTGCCGAGGCACGTGCGCGTCAGAGATTTCCTCGTCGCCGCTTTGAGCGAACCGTCTAACTGTTTGCTGGATCAAATAAGCTTGTGACACTGGCTGTAGAGAATGGTCACGGTCAACTCGCCAGGTCTTCTTGAATCCAAGTATCTCAGCGAGTTGCTTCGTGCCGACCTTGCCGGCGAACTTGTCCTTGGTTTTTTTGTAGTCTGAGTGCAGCGATTTCAGCGCTAGGCTGTGGGTGGTGGAGCAATTTACCGTCGGAGGAAATTTCTCACGGGCGTCTCCGACAATCGCCTTGTTAAAGGCGATGTACTGGCCGCGGCTGCGAGTGCCGTGGGCAAGGAACTGCAGCGTCGAGGTCTTGCCGGTGCCCGCATAAGCATTGATGCGGAGCGAGCCACCGGACAGGAAAGCGTCAATTGCCTGTTGCTGCTCCGTCGTGGGTTTACGACCCACGGGCTTCGCCGCCGCTTTCTTGTGCACCACGGCGGCCGCTTCCTAGACGTCTGGGCGCTTCGGTCGAAGAGGTCCGCTTGCTTGACGTTCAATGCGGATTTGGCGCGGACCAGAAGCCTCCCGGCCCGAGCTGTGGTCCTCACTGCAGCTTCACGCGCGATGACTTTGACAGCCTTGGTATCACCACTTGCCGTGGCTTTATCCAGTATCGCCTCAAGCTGGTCGATGCTCAACGAACTATAGGGTCGCTTCATTCCATTTCCCCCCACCCGGCGTGTAGTGCGGCAGACCCGGTCGCAGAAGCTATTGGGCTAGACTAAGAGAATCAGGTCTGGCAGCAGCAGAACCCCATGCGGCGAGGGTGGCGAAGAGAACCTGAACACGCCACCACTCCGGCTGGCCGACCGGTTCGCCGCCTTGAGAGGCGGCCGCCGGAGCGGCGAAGCCGCAACGGCCGTTCGTATTACTGCCGGCCGTAACGGGGGAGGGCATATGGCATTGCCTGAATCTGCTATTTTTGGTCCCCTTTGCAAACGGCATTCCCTCGCCCATACTGAACCGGCGACATTTCCAATGTCCCGTTTCCGCTCCTTGTAGCGATCCCCCGGCACCCGCCTTCCGGCGTGACGGAGGGCCGACACAGGAGAATCCTCAATGTCTATTTCGTCTACCCCCGATAATCTCGACCTCTCCGGCCGCACGGACCTCGCCGCCATGCCGGACGGGCCGAAGGTCGGGACGACCTCTACCTCTTCGGTGGCACGGGCCTTATCGCTCTGCCCGACGGCTTGGATGTCGGCGGACAGATCGTCCGCGACTGATTACGATAAGCCCCCGGTTCACGCCAGGGGCTTATCGTTGCGTAATTCAAGAATGGCGGAAGCGCCCCAAAATCATCAATACGATTCTGGCGTGACGGCCGGAAATTTGCTGGTGCAGCGACTTTACAGGGCCTGCGGCCACTGTTGGGCGGCGTGCATGACAGTCAGGATTTCGACGGTCTCGCCATTGACGTGATAGGGGATGATATAGGGTATATCAGCCAAAACGAGCTCCCGCGTCGTCTTGATGCGTCCGATGCGACCCATGGCCGGTTGCTCGGCCAGGTGCTCGGCCGCTGACACAATGCGCGCTACGACACGGCCGGCGGCATCGGAGCTGTCTTTCTCGATGTGGGCGCCGATTTCGTCAAGCCGCCGCAACGCCCGCTGGGTCCAGCGGATTCTTTTACGGCTCATGATTGGCGGGCGGACTTGACGTATTTTCCGACCACGGCAGCTACATCATGGTCACTTGCGAATTCGCCGCGCTGGGCCTCGGCCAACCCGGCCTCTATTTCAGCCAGCTGCCACTCTTCCCGGGCCACGAAGTCCTCAATGGCCTGTGCGGCCACATAGGAGCGTGAGCGGTCAAGCTTTTCGGCGAGTTGGTCCAGCCTGTCTGCGGTTTCGTCCGGCACACGGACGGTGAAGGCGGTCATGGGGGTATAACTTTCGTTGGTTCACTATGATTATTGTTGAACCAAGCTGGTTCGTCAAGTCTGTGATTAGCTTGAATCTCGAACGATAATCAATTCCGTTGGCCTGCATCGAGCCCTTGGTATCGACGTGAAAACTGCCCGCATGTCGGTTTCCGGACCACCTCGGCGTGGGACGGCTTGTCGACTACTTAGCGAGCAGCATTTCCAAGCTGCTTGAGCCTTGAGACAAAAAAGCGCCCCTGCGCAACAAGACGATTCTCGGGGGACGAAACGCTTTCACACGGTAGGGGTCGTTCGAATCCTGTACCGCCCACCATATTTTTCAATAATTTACGCAATCCAATCTCGTTAAATTTCTTTCATGTAACTTTCATGTAGCCGAGACACGCCAGTCTACCAAAGTCGGTTGATCTACCGCGCCGCAGGGGCTTTGGTGGTGGTAGTATAAAGACTCAACGATATGATTATGTGAGAGGGTTCGGGTAATTGGGGCAGATCGCGTACAACGCGGCGATAGGGGACATGACCGAAGCGTTCTCGGCCTCGGATGCCGCTTGGCTGAGTATTTGCAATGCGCCGCTCGGGACATGGCGAATGCCGCGCACGGCCTGGCCGGCGGTGCCCAAAACGTCAATCCGGGGTCTACGATTCTTCGCGCACGCACCTGGATTTACAGGTCAGCTTCCTGGCCCGGAGAGCTACGCACACACCCGCCTGAAGATTGATGTGGTCAAGGCTGCGCGGGCAATGGGCTTTCGGGCGGAGCTTGAGGCCTGGGGGACAGACGGAGCAGGCGCCGAATGGATAGCAGACGTGCTGGTGTTTCTGGCTGACGGCAGGCGGGTCGCATTCGAGGTTCAACTCTCAAGCCAGCACTTGGACGATTTCCTAACCAGGACGGAGCGCTATCGGCGCTCTGGTGTCACGTGTTGTTGGATCATGTCTGAGAGGCCCGTCGCGTGGCGTCTGACAAAGGCCCTCAGTTACAAAAATAGCCAGTACCGCCGGGAGACTGGCGAGGTCTTATGCGATTGCGAGGAGTTAGTGCCATTTGCAATAGAACTCGCGGGAAAGGACGCTTACCCCGATGTTTTGCCACCGGTCAGATTCGGCAGAGGCCGGCACATAAAGCGGATGGCGCTGACGGAGGCCGTCGCCGGCATGCTGCACGGATTTCCTAGCTGGCAGCTGCCTGACTGGCATTGGAAAGCGTCTCAAGTATCGGTTGATTGATGCTCGGTCCATACCGAGGGACCTAGCCCGAAAAATTCAGGGTGGTTGGCGGATGTGGCGCAAGCCGTTGAAATGACGTAGGATTTGGTTGCTAAAGCCGATCCGAATCATTTCCCGGAGACGACACCCGCCATGAATGATCTACCTGCCGCTGAGCGGTTTGTCATCAGTGGGCGGCAAATCCGTCATCGCTCGTTTTGACGGCGGCATGCTGTCGTCGAACAGCGGTGTTCTGGCTCTGGCCGAGGTGGAAAAACGACTGCGGGTGGCCGACCGTCTGGCGCGTTGCATCGATGATCCGCGCTGCCCGGACCAGGTCGTCCACAGCCTGGCGGACATGATCGGCTTTCGCATGAAGATGATCGCCGCCATCACCGCAGAGGTGGCGATCCCGACGATCGGTATCGGCGCCTCGGCAGCCTGTGACGGACAGATTCTCGTCGTCGACGACATGTTGGGCACCTTCGGCGACTTCCGGCCCAAATTCGTCAAGCGCTGTGCCGAACTCGGTGAGATCGCCGGGGAGGCGATCGCGGCCTATGCGCAGGAAGTGCGCGACCGCCGCTTTCCGGGATCCGACCATGTCTTCGGCGATGCGCCAAGGTCCGTGAATGGAGAAGAAGCCGGATGATCATTCCGATCGCACGAACCGTCGCCGAGTTGCGCATGGCTGTGGCCGGATGGCGTCAGAAGGGCCTGAAGGTCGCTGTCGTGCCGACTATAGGTGCCTTGCATGAAGGCCATCTGAGCTTGGTGCGAACCGCGCTCGCCAAGGCCGACCGGGTTATCGTGACGCTCTTCGTCAACCCGAAACAGTTTAACAGCGCGGCCGATCTCGCGGCCTATCCGCGCACTGAGCATGACGATGCCGCCAAGCTTGCGCCGCTTGGCGCTCATCTGCTCTACGCGCCAAATGCAGCGGACGTGTATCCGGAAGGTTTCGCCACTACGATCTCGGTGAGTGGGGTGAGCAGGGGCCTGTGCGGCGCGTTCCGTCCCGGCCATTTCGACGGCGTGGCAACCGTCGTCGCCAAGCTCTTTCTCCAGACGCGTGCTGATCTCGCCTTCTTCGGCGAGAAGGATTTCCAGCAACTGCACGTGGTTCGCCGGCTCGTCCGCGATCTCGAGATTCCGATCGAGATTGTAGCATGTCCAACGGTACGTGAAGCCGACGGCTTGGCGATGTCGTCGCGCAATGTCAGGCTCTCGGCCGAACAGCGCTTGGCAGCGCCAAGGCTCGCCGAAGTCCTCTCCACCTCGGCCGGGCGATTGTCGGCGGGAGCGCCGGCGGAGCTTGTGCTTGCCGAGGCCAGGCAAGCGATCCGCGCTGCCGGTTACGACGAAGTCGAGTATCTCGAGCTGAGAGCAGACCAGGACCTGTCGCCGCTTTCCGCCGCGGACCGACCGGCCCGCCTGATCGTCGCCGCCTGGCTCGGCGGGACGCGGCTTATCGATAACGTCGGCGTTCTGCCCGGGCAGCGCAAAGGCGAGCTGCTCGCGGCAGCTAATGCCGCATGATTGAGCAGCCGCAAGGCTTGGACAAACGTGCGTCGTCAAAATGACCCAGACAAATAGCAGGAGCAGGGAGCAGATATGGTCTTTCGATTGAAGGAGCTCCTCGCCAGGAAGTTCGAAGAAGAAGTGCAATTCTTCAAGGGCTGGCAGAAGGACAGGAAACGAGTGGGCGCGCTGATGCCAACGTCCGTTCATGCCGCGCGTCGTATGGCAAGCGTTATCAATCCGGCATCCGGATTGCCGGTTCTTGAGCTGGGCGCAGGAACTGGCGTCATCACCAAGGCAATCCTGGAAAGGGGCATCAAGCCGCATCAGCTGGTTTCGGTCGAATAATCCAAGGATTTCTATCATCGTCTCACACGACGCTTTCCAGGGGTGGATTTTCGATTGGGCGATGCGTTCGCGCTGGAGGAAGTGCTGGCCGAGCGGCGCGGGGAGCAATTCGACTGTGTGATAAGTGCGGTGCCGTTGCTGAGTTTTCCGATGGAACAGCGCATTGCATTGCTTGAGGATTTGCTTGCCCGAATTCCTCGCGGGAGACCTGTCATTCAGATCACCTACGGACCTTTGTCGCCGGTGATCAAAATGCCCGACCGCTACGTCGTGTCTCACTATGATTTCGTCGTCCGCAACATCCCGCCCGCACAGCTCTGGACTTACCGACGAGCAGTCTGAGCCGCAGCACGCGCGGAAAGTGGCGGCATTCTGCAAAATCCTGCTGAAGGACACGACGGTGATCGTCACGAAATTAGCATCGATTGCGCTTTTGTAGCCGCCTCCGCTTGCGGAGGCGGCTATGCCTTTTAGCGCATACTCATTTGCTGCGGATTTCGCCCTGCGGACAATTGACAGCGAAGCCACCGCGGCCGCGAAAATCTCGCGACGGCGCTTCGATGCCGGGACCGGCCTGCCATTTTTGAGAGGTGATCCGTGCAGGTGCCTGACGCAAACCATGCAATCCCGTCCCTGACCATATCATAGCCATCGCCCTCTTTCAGCTGCCCAGGCCTCCTGACAGCCGGATCAATGATGACGATCCCCCTGGAGAATATTCTTCTTTGAAGAGCGGACGGTCTGCGCCGTCCTATGCCTCAGCTTGTACGATGGCCTCCTGGCCTTCCGTGCCACGCCAGTGAGGTTCGGTCACTCTACCGTGCAATGGCGTTCGGAAATACGACAGGCGAACCACAATAATCATGTTTAGGCTGAAGACTTCTCAGCGGACCGTGAAAAAAGGAAACGCGAGTTCTTCCGCTCCTTCAGAGGCCCCTCGAACTCGCTTTCTTTGGAGAAGGGAGATCGCTCGTCAGACGCTCCCATGTGGTGGTCGGCAAACCGCCGCAAAACGGTCACTCGCTGTTTTCGGCTGCATGTTTCCGGAGCTTCTCGAACACGAACAGCTTGCCAGCTTGCCTTCGCGCACGCTATCTTGAAGCGATCTCGCATTGGCCAGATGCGCCGCAATCGCGCTGGCAAGCATGCAACCCGTCCCGCGCATCGATGAGATCAGGCGCGGTGTGTCGAAGCGGATTGGTTCTTGATCGAAGCGCAACAGAACATCGGTTGATCGATGTCCCGATGCGTGGCCGCCCTTGATCAGCAGGACCTGCGGCCCGGCGGCCAGCGGCGCGTTCACCCTGGAGATCGGATACCACCTGATTTCGGGCGAAGACTTTACGCTGCTTGCCGGCGTTGCTGAAGACGTAGACCGGTGCATTCTTGTCAGCCAAAGCGGCTCTTTACATATTTTCTCGCCGCTTCGGTCAGCGTCGAACGATTTTTGACCTGTCAATCGCCGCGTAGGATATTTGCTTCGCGCGCGGCCGCGACGAAGGCTCTTCGGGCGGCGGGTGGATGAGCCTTACCCCGTAGTGCCTTCAAACAGGCGTCCATCGCTGCCCTGCGCTTCTCCGTCTGACGACCAGAAACCTGCAGCAAGATGGCGGCCGCATCATTGACATCGAATACGGCACGTTCTGGGCTGTGGCGGCCAATCTGGACCACGACTTGCCTCTCAAATCTCACCAAACCGGTCATCTCGCTGTCCCCCAAGCTCTACCAACCCAAAGCCGGCGATCACAGCCGGAAGAAAAATCGCGTCGACTGATCCCGCCTGCGGGTTGCCACGGTCGGTCGTTCAATCGAGAGCTTGGTACGAGGCGGATTTGCCATGTTCAATTCGAGCAGATGTTGGTCCAACGCTTTGTCCGCCGCCGTGAGGCGATGGTTCAGGCGCAGATAGTCCATCCAGGTCGGCGTGCGGAAGGTTTCTGTCCAAAGCGAAGGATCTTGAAGATCGCGTTGGAGATTCCAGTGCCGAGCACCGACACGGCTTTGCACTCGCCGTCGTTCCTGCATCCGGTCCAGGAAAGCTTCGACGTTCGCCTCCGGTATTGAGTACTCGATCTTGACGACGATTGGCCCGCTTCTCGGCTTCAGGTCGAGAGCGAGCTGTGGCGTTTCGAAGCCAAAAGGATCCTGATCAGAGTCTTGCCATTGACGGATAGGCATCAGGAAGCCGGTGGCCGCGACCACTACGAGCGCGCCAGCGGAAACCTCGAGGGCTAAGGTAAGCGAATAGTTCTCAGCCACTGTGCCCCACAGCCAACTGCCGGCTGCGATACCGCCCGACGAAAGGGCATAGTAGATCGAGAGCGTGCGACCAACGACCCACCTTGGGCTTGCCAATTGGACACTCACGTCAAGCCCCGTCCAGGTGACGACCCAGCCCCCTCCGCCGAGCGCCAGCGCAATAGCCGCCACCGCCACTGAAGTAGTGAGAGCAAGAGATAGACAGCACGCCGCACAGGCAATGCATGCCAGTGTTGTAAGCCGCTCCTGGGATAGCGACCGCCTCAAGACATTGTTGCAAATGCCGACGCACAAGGCGCCCGTCCCGAAGCCGGCCATCAGGATACCATAAACGATTGGTCCTCCCCCTAGTTGATCGCGGGCAACGAGAGGCAGCAGCGCGAGTATGGAGATGCTGGTCAGGCCAAAAAGCGCTCCACGCGCGATTGCCGCCTTGATCTCCGCCGACAGGGCCGTGAAGCGCGCTCCGTCATGGATGGCGGTGGTCAAAGGCTCGCGCGGGAGAGGTGAGGTGCGAACATCCCATTTGCGGCGCCCTAGGGTCCACAGCAGCGCTACATAGGTCAGTGTCGCCACAGCGAAAGCTGTCAGAGGTCCAAAGGAGGCAACGACGATGCCACCGAGCGCCGGGCCGACGCTTCGAATGGCGTTGTATCCAACCGAGATGAGCGTGACCGCGGCTGGGACTTCGCGTTTTCGTAAGATATCGCCCACCGACGCGTGCCAAGCAGGATCGGTGAAAGCGGCACCCGCTCCGGCCAAACAGCTGAATGCGAGAACCATCCATGGAATGAAAATCCCGAGGGCCGCAAGAACAGTCAGCATCGCCGAGGATAACGCTATCATGCACCAGCCAGCGAACATGAGATTGCGGCGGCTGTAATTGTCCGCCAGGGCCCCGGCGATGATCGACAGGACGAATATGGGGAGTGTCGTCGAAGCCTGAACCAAGGCGACCATCACGTCCGAAGTCGAGATGGTCGCCATCAGCCAACTGATGGCGACAGTTTGAATTAGCCAGCCAAGGCTGGCGACCTGGGTGCCAAGCCAGATCGATCGAAAGGTCGCATTCTCGAGCGGCGCAAATGTCGCCGACGAAGCTGGACTCGCATCTGCGCGCGGCACCCTGCTCATTGGGTTGAGCCCTCCCTCGGTCTATCGGTCGTTTTAGAGGTGCCCTCCCGGCGCACGTGCCCATGGAGGAATGGCACCATGAGCGCATTTTGTCGGGGCAGCGCAAGATATTTCTTTACCGCTGGCACTCTGGCGCAAGCGATTACTTCATCTGGAATTGCCACCAACGCGCTTTCATGATTGCTGGGTCTATGTCACGTCCTCGCGAAAAGAATTTCCCGGACTACGCATACCTGCCTGGCAAACATCCACATCCGGTTCGCGACCCCTTGGGTCACAGTTATCAAAGCGACCCGGTGACCGTTGTTGCGGTCGAGGAATCACTCGTAAGTCTTGGCCCTAAGCCTACAATCAGGCGTTCCCATATATGGCGCGACCGGCCCGCCCCATTCTGCAGCGAGCCAGGGCCATAGGGTTCTTTCACGACCTTCGGTAACGATGATCAAAGCGGATTTTCCGCTTAAGCGCTTTATTCAAGTTTTGGCCGTAGATTTCTCCCCAAGCGGGTGATCGTCCTGCGTGGGGGAAGAGCATGTTGAAAGTCTACACTTGCATTGCGACGCAGCATGATCTGCGTCTGGTCGCGCTAGCGGCCTTGATCTGCGCCCTGGCCTCCTTCACGGCCGTGAACCTCCTCCACCATGTCGGGCGCAGTGAAAGCGAAATGCGACGGATCTGGCTAGCCGTCGCCGCGGTCGCCACCGGCTTCGGCATCTGGGCGACGCATTTCATAGCCATGTTGGCCTTCCAGCCCGCCGTACCGAGCGGCTACAACATCGCTTTGACGATCATGTCGTTGCTGGCCGCGATCGCTTTGACCGGGACGGGTCTCACGATCAGTACCTCGCCACGCGTTCCACATGGACGCTGGATCGGCGGTGCGATCGTGGGAGGCGGCATCGCGGTGATGCACTACACTGGCATGGCCGCATTCGAGATCGCGGGCCGCGTCGTCTGGGATGTGCCGCTCGTCGCCGCCTCAATCATTCTTGGTGGGCTGTTCGGCGCGGCCGCATTGCCGGTTGCCCTTCACGCCAACACGGTCAAGTGGAAGGCGCTCGGCGCCCTCGTGCTGACGGTAGCGATTTGCAGCCACCATTTCACGGCGATGGGCGCGGCCGCAATCATGCCAGACCCGCGCATTGTCATTTCCGCAACGGCGTTGCCCGCGGACTGGATGGCCGCTGGCGTAGCCCTCGTTTCGATCGTCATCATCCTTTTGGCCATCATCGGCCTCGCCCTCGATGTGCGCGATCTCCGTCGCGCCGGCGAAGCAGCGCGCATGCAGGAGCTGGCCGACGCGGCCGTCGAGGGGCTGATCGTGTGCAACGAAACCGAGATCGTGGCAGCCAATCGCAGTTTCGCCGCGCTTGCCTGCGTCGACGGCTCTCAGCCGGCCGGCCGCCCGCTCGCGTCCTTCTTTCCCACGGTTTCCCAAGGCGAGCTCTCGGGCACTACGCAAACGCCGCTGGAGGTGGGACTATGCGCGACGGACGGCAGCACGGTCCCGGTTGAGCTGATCCGGCACAGCATCCTCTATGCCGGCAAGCAACACCAGGTTCTTGCCGTGCGCGATATCCGCGGGCGCAAGCGGGCGGAGGAAGAGATTCATTTCCTTGCCCACCACGATCCCTTGACCAAGCTTCCAAACCGCACGAGCTTTAACGAAAAGCTGGAGGCCGAGTTTACGACGCATCGCGGCGCTGAGCGGTGCCTTGCCGTCCTCTTCCTCGACCTCGACCGCTTCAAGGAGATCAACGACCTCTTCGGCCATCTCGTCGGAGACGCCGTGCTGCAGTGTGTGGCCGAGAAGATCAGGGGCGTCCTTAAGCCAGGGCAGATGGTTGCGCGCTTGGGCGGCGACGAGTTCGCTGTGATTGTTCCCGGTCTGCCGAGCGCGGGCTATGCGACGCGCACTGCTGAAGCCATCCTGGACGCACTCAACGACACAGGCGCTAACCTGCCCGCCGGTGTCACCATCGGCACCAGCATAGGCATCGCTGTATTCCCGAACGATGCACCCGATCGGGAGACCCTTCTGAGCCATGCCGACGCTGCGCTTTATGAGGCCAAGATGCAGGGCCGTGGCCTTTATTGCGTTTTCGAGCCGTCCATGGGTGAGCACCTGCGCGATCGCCGCCAGTTCGAGCACGACATCCGTCACGCGATCTCGCGCAAGGAACTCCGCCTCGTCTATCAACCGCAGGCGGAACTCCTGTCCAACAAGGTCTTCGGTTTCGAAGCGCTGCTCCGGTGGGATCATCCGGAACGCGGCGCCGTTCCGCCGGCCGTGTTCATCCCGATCGCGGAAGAGTGTGGCGCCATTCTGAAGATCGGTGAATGGGTGCTGCGGACCGCCTGCGCCGAAGCGGCAAGCTGGCAACAACCGCTAGCAATCAGCGTCAACGTTTCGGCCATGCAACTCCACGGCGGGAATTTGCCCGAGCTGGTCGGGGCAGTGCTGAAAGAAACCGGTCTCGATCCGTTCCGCCTCGAGCTGGAGATTACCGAAACTTGCCTGATCAAGGATATCGGGCGGGCGCTCTCTGCCCTGCGTCAGCTCAAAAGCCTTGGGGTTCAAATCGCCATGGATGATTTTGGCACCGGATACTCGTCGCTATCGAATCTGCGGGCATTCCCGTTTGATAAGATCAAAGTCGACCAGTCTCTAGTCCGGGCGGTGGATACCAGTGATGAGGCGGCTGCCGTCATGCGTGCGGTCTTTGGCCTCGCTCGGGGCCTCAAGCTCCCGGTCCTGGCAGAGGGCGTCGAAACGGACGCGGAGCTGACCTTCCTGCGGCAAGAAGCCTGCGATGCGATCCAGGGTTACCTACTTGGCCGACCCTGCCCGATTTCCGACTTCGCTCAGCATACGAGCGGCAAAGGCCTGACGCCCGCTTCCCGACGGCTGAGCAACCACGAACTGCGCGTGGTCAAGAACAGCGCGGCCTAGAGCAGATTCGACTTACACCGGGTCATATCCGGCTGCCTCGAAGTAGTTTCGGCATTCGGCCGGTTTGAAGGCGTCGAGGCAGTCGGCGATGACGGACCAGAGTTGATCGATGGAGCGGGCAGCTGCTTTTCTGAGTAGGGCCTTGAGCTTCGAGAACGCCATCTCGATCGGATTGAAGTCGGGCGAATAGGGCGGCAGCAACAGAAGCCGTGCGCCGGTCCTTTGGATGGCCTCGCGAACGCCGGTGATCTTGTGAGCCGGCAGGTTGTCCATGACGACGATGTCGCCGGGAGAAAGTTCAGGTGCGAGCACCTGTTCGGCATAGGCCAGGAAGGCGGCGCCGTTCATCGGCCCGTCGAGCAGCATCGGTGCGGTCAGGCCGTTCAGCCGCAGTCCAGCGGTGAAGGTCGTGGTCTTCCAATGACCATGAGGAACCGGCGCACGGCAGCGTTCGCCACGTTTGGCCCGCCCGCGCAGCCGCGCCATCTTGGTGGAGGCGGCAGTCTCATCAATGAAGATCAGCTTCTCGGGGTCGAGATCGAGCTGGCCGTCGAACCAGGCGCGACGGCGCGCCTTGACGTCGGGGCGCTGTTGTTCGCTGGCATGCGCCGTCTTTTTTTAAACGTGACGCAGCGCCTGTCGAGAAACATCCAGATCGTCGAAGGAACCACGCCCACGCCATGCCCGGCCGCCAGCCTCTCGGCAATCTCCGCCAGAGTGATGTCGGGCGTCTCCTCGATCAGGCCGAGGATGAAGGCTTCGTGAGGATCAAGCTTCGAGCACGACGGTTGGCCCTGCTTGCGGGCCGCCATCTCGCCTGTCTCGCGATAGCGGCGATACCAGTTCCCCGCCGTAGCAATCCCGATCCGGAACCGGCGTGCTGCCTCTCGCGTCGAAACACCCTCCGATATCGCCAAAATCACCCGACCGCGAAGGTCCGCACTCAAGCTGCGTGTCATCGTCATCTCCCTGCGAATCACAGGGAAAATGAAACAGACTTCCGCCACCGCGTGAATCCCAAATCTGACTCGGCGTTCACGGAAAATGCTCTAGTGCGGAAGCGGGTCGCACGTTCGTGGTAATACTCGCGAGCGTTCGTAGATGGTGCAGTGTTACGCAGGTCAACCGCTATGCCGAGATGGCGGCGCAATACGGCAGCGAGGTCCTAAGGGAGCATCGCGTTTCGCTATCTTCGAATTAGGGAGCCCTTGGCTTCCCAACTGAGCTGTCCAAATTTTGCGGTTGAAATTTACTTTTTTCCGAATTGTTCTGTGCTAGGGAACAAACACGCAGCTACTACTCTAGGGCGGGGGAGTGAAAGAGTGAGGCAGCGTCTCTCTGCCGCAAGGTTCGGTGACCTTCTGGCGGGAGACCTGCGAGTTTTTGGCGGGCCCTCGACAATCGAACCCCTTGCCAGCCGAATCAGGGCGGAGCAGGTCAGTCTCGTTCTTCGCAACACGCCTCTTGGCATGGTTGCGAACATACTCAATGCGGCCACTTTTGTTATGGCGCTTTGGGGCTCGCCCGACCAAACGAATGCCGTCCTCTGGGCGAGTGTTATCATCGTAGCCTCAGCTGTCGTAGGCTTAAGAGCGAGATCATCGTTTCAGTCAGTCAAACCAAGGTCAGTGTCTCGCCGGACAACGCAAAACCTGGTGCGCAACGCCTTCTTGTTCGGCACTTGGTGGGGAGCACTTCCCGTTCTGTTCTTCAGCGGGGCAACAAGCGCAGCCCAGGTCGTCATTACCTGCCTGAGTGCGGGGATGATCGCAGGCGGTGCCGCTTCTTTTTCCACAATTCCTATTGCGGCCGTCGCGTATACGCTACCGATCTTCGTCGGTTCGGCGGTGGCGATTGTGTGGGTGGGAGACGCCGTCAATCTGCCCGTCGCAATCCTGATAGTAAGCTACGCCATCACGCTATTTCGTGCAGTGCTTGCTCACGCGTTCGAATTTACCCAACGCTTCATTCTGCAAGCGGAAAGCGAAAATGCCATTCGCAGGGACATTCTAACGAGTTTGCCAAACCGGTTCAGCTTCAATGAGCGGCTGGACAGCGCGTTGGTGGACGCAAGGCAGTTTGACCAGCACTTTGCGCTACTTTTGTTCGATCTTAACAATTTCGACGAGGTGAACGATCGTTTTGGCCGAGCAATAGCGGATGTCCTTTTGGTCGAAGTGGCTGCGAGACTTCGGAAATCGACACGGGAGAGCGACGGCATTGCGAGATTGGAGGGCGACGAATTTGCAATAATCGCTACGCGCGATATCAGGCCAGATCAAATCGGGTCTTTAGCCAAACAGATCATAGATGCCGTGCGCGCGCCTTTCTTGATCGAAGGGCGCGAAATATATTGCAGGGCCTCTATTGGTATCGCTTTGGCGCCCACGGACGGTTTGGATGCCAACCAACTCTTGCGGTGCGTCGACACCGCGCTGTACAGGGCTAAGACGCTGGGGGCGGGCTCCATCCAGTTTTTCAGCGGAAGCGACGATGAAGCTGCTGCAAGGCGCCATGCCCTTGAACGCGATCTGGCATCTGCGCTGGCCAATGGCCAGCTTTCGCTCGCATTTCAACCCTTTCTCGACCTCAGCAGCGATCGCATCCGAGGTTTTGAAGCGCTTCTGCGGTGGCACCATCCGACCCTTGGCGCGATCCCACCGTCGGAGTTCATATCTATCGCTGAAGAAACGGGTTTGATTCACTCCATCGGACACTGGGTCGTCAAAACGGCTTGTTTGGCGGCTGCCCGTTGGCCGCACGACTTGCGGGTCTCCGTCAACTTGTCGGTAGTACAGCTTAAGAATAAAGCCTTACTGGATGGAATTGTGGTGGCCTTGGCTGAAGCCGGTTTGGAGCCCCGAAGACTGGAGGTCGAGATCACAGAAACTGTGCTGATTTCGAATTTTGAAGAAACGATTTCATTATTACAATCGTTAGGTTCTCTATCCGTAACAGTTGCTCTTGACGATTTTGGCACCGGCTATTCATCACTCACTTATCTTCGTAAATTGCCTCTTTCGCGGCTCAAGATCGACCGATCTTTCGTCCAGGATATGCTCACCGATGCGGACTGCGCCGCGATTGTAAGATCATTGGTTGAGTTGGCGCATGAGCTTCGAATTGAGGTAACGGCCGAAGGCGTAGAAACTCCCGAACAGCTCGACTATCTGCGCCGCGTCAGATGCGATGAAGCTCAAGGCTATTTAATCGGGAAACCTGTCGGGATCGGCGACATTCCTGGCATTGCTGCGAAGCAGTTTGGTCAGGAGCTAGGTGTTTGAATAGCAGAACCGGCACTTTGGGGGCGATGGTCTGGTTGTCTCGTATTCCGACGGTGACGGCCGCCTTCCTGGGGTATGCTGAAGGCTGCAAGTCCTAGTGCAAGCACTGGGAGTAGCCCTGTGACGAAGCATCTGATCGAGGTGATCACGTCGGTCGAGCAGCGCCGAAGCTGGTCTCGGGAGGAGAGGGGGGCGGCTGGTCGCAGCAACGTTGAGGCCGGGGCCAGTGTTTGGTCGCGCGATCGACCGGCATTCATATGAGCCAGCTTTTGCGGAGAGGGCAGAGCCGCGGAGTCTATGCCAACAGGCAGCTCATTAGAGAAATTGCCGCTCTCAGGAGAGGGAATCCCTCGTACCCGGGCTTGAAAATGCCGCAACGCTTGTACAAACGTGCGTCGTCACGACCCAGACAAATAGTGGTAGCAGGGAGTGGATATGGTCTTTCGATTGAAGGAGCGGCTCGGCAGGAAGTTTGAAGAGGAAGTGCAATTCTTCAAGGGCTGGCAGAAGGACAAGAAACGAGTGGGCGCGCTCATGCCAACGTCCGTGCATGCCGCGCGCCGTATGGCAAGCGTAATTAACCCAGCATCCGGATTGCCGGTTCTGGAACTTGGTGCCGGAACTGGCGTCATCACCAAGGCTATCCTGGAAAGGGGCATCAAGCCGCATCAGCTGATTTCGGTCGAATATTCGAAAGATTTCTATCATCGCTTGACGCGAGGCTTTCCAGGCGTGGACTTTCGATTGGGCGATGCGTTCGCGCTGGGGGAAGTGCTTGCCGAGCGGAGCGGGGAGCAATTCGACTGTGTCATAAGTGCGGTGCCGATGTTGAGCTTTCCGATGGAACAGCGCATTGCCTTGCTCGAGGATTTGCTAGCCCGCATTCCTGCTGGCAGACCTGTGATTCAGATCACCTACGGACCTTTGTCCCCGGTGATCAAAATGCCCGACCGCTACGTCGTGTCTCACTATGATTTCGTGGTCCGCAATATCCCGCCCGCACAGCTCTGGACATATCGACGAGCAGTCTGACGGCGCCCGACGCGCGGGAGACCGCGGGCCTTCGCAAAATCATGCCGAAGGACAGGACGGTGGTCGTCATAGCTTCGCATCAAGGGCGCCTTTGTCACTGCCACCTGTTTTGAGGAGGCCCTATGCCCTTTAGCGGGGAGGTGCTCACTCCCGAAGAAATCGCGCTCCTCGGGCGCGTATTTGATCAAACTGGCGTTTCGAACGAAACCGAGGCGGATCGCGAGCAGCATGCATCCGAAATCATCTATCACTAGGGGGTTCGGCGTCACGGATCAGGGGGAGCTCGACAAGCTCGCTCGCAAGACGGTGGTCGCCGCACTACGCTTTCGGCATCGCTGCCAAACTCGGCAACCTCAGCCGATGTCTCTTATAGAGCATGCACAGTTCGGTCGCATTGAGTCTCCGGGAGGTCCTCATCGGCTGCGCTTCGCCCTGCGGGCGACAGACAGCCACCCCGGCCGCGAAAATCCCGCGACGGTGCCCGGACCGGCCCCCATTTTTGGGAGGTGATCCGCGCAGGTACCTGGCGGAAACAATGCGATTCCGTTCCTGACCATATCATAGCCATCGCCCTCTTTCAGCCGTCCGAGCCTTCCGACAGCCGGATCAATGATGACAATCCCCTGGCGAATATTCTTGCTTGAAGAGCGTGACGGTCTACGCCGTCTTGCCATGCTTGGCATGGCATTCTGCCATTCCCTGCCCGCGCTCGCGGCGAAGCGCCGTCACTCTACCGTGCGATGGCCTTGGGAAATACGACAGGCGAACCACAATAGTCGTGTTTGAAGACTTTCCGCGGACCGCGAAAAAAGGAAACGGGAGCCCTTCCGGTTCTTGCAAAGCGCTTGAACTCGCTTTCGTTGGCGAAGGGAGGTCGCCAGCCCAGCCGTTGCGAGTGATCGGCAAACCACTGCAAAACGGTCATTCGCTGCCATATGGCTGCTTCGGGAGCTTCTCGAATACAAACAGCTTGGCTTCGCGCATGGCGCAACGCGCCGGCAACCTCTCCGAATTTGAAGGCCCTGCCAGTTCGCCCGCGCCGCCATCATCGCACGCGCACTCCAGCACAGCCTATGCGAGTCAATAAATCGACTCGCCGGCACTATTGTTTCAGGTGAAATGAATCTAGTTTCAAAGGGTTCGACCGATAGGCTGGGCACAGCTGCGGCCATCACGGCCATTTGACATAAACGCGTCGCCCGATTGAGATTGTCTTGACGGTAGCGTAGTTCGCCATCCATGCCAGTCGAGATGATCATGGGCAATTATCGAGACCATCGCGAGCCCCGCGGGCACCGCCATGACGATGACCCCGTTTCCTTTTCGGAACGGACCTCCGAGCCAAGCTACTTTCAGCGCCCGGCGACCGTGACCGTCCACCCGTCGACGCCGAGGTATTGTGGTTCACAGTCAGCAAGGGTTTTGGCTTCGTCAAACTGTCGGACGGCACGGAGGCCTATCTGCACGTCCGAGTGTTGGAGGCGGCCGGAAGCCGAGATGTTGCCGAGGGCACGCTTCTGAAGGTCACGGTCGAAAAAAGTCCAAAAGGTCATCAAGTCGCGCAGGTGCTGGAGATCGGCGATGAGATCGCGAACACTCCGTCACATACGCGCGTCGCCGGAGGGACCATGGTCGAGACGGGTGCGCAGCTAGAGAGCGGGGGCACGGTCAAGTGGTACAAACCCGAAAAGGGTTTCGGCTTCCAAGCCCCTGACAACGGTGAGAAGGACGTCTTCGTTCATGCCAGCACCCTGACCCGCTCAGGGCTCAGCGTGCTGGTGGAGGGACAAAAGGTGTTTGTCGAATGCGGGCAAGGCAAGAAAGGCTTGGAAGTCCGGAGCATTCGCCCTAGACGGCGCATTGCCACGGCCCGTACGAAGATATTGCAATACACAATTTACGGGTTGGTCTCGACGCCAGACGCCCGCGAGCTGGTCGCAAAATCGCTCGAGGATGTGTCGCGCTGTGTTTCCAGATGTCCGCGGGCACCAATCTGCCTGTTGCCGATCCGAGAGACTGAGCTTCCGCGATCGCGCGCAGTGTCGCGACGGGATTGTCGTGGGCCCTGACCCATTTCGAGCACGTCGAGCGGTTATTGCCCTCGGTCGCCGGCAAGACGGTGCTTACGCGGAGGCGCGCCTGTTGTTGACTATAAAAAAGGCCGGGTAGGCGGCTGGTGTGTGGATAATCAGCGTTGGCGTCTTGCCGATTGCGCCAGCCGGCGCGCACTCTCGCAGCCATGGTGGCGGAGCATGTTGAATTGGCCCTGTTTGAGCAGTCACTCGGGAATATCGAGGGCCTCAATCGACCCTTCTGTGATCGTGTGGCTGACGCCGCAGAAAAAACCGCAGGGTCGGTTCTGTTCGATGTTCGCGTCGACGGCGATACCTGGGTCCAGCGGATGGCTGCGATTGGCTATGGCGAAACCGGCACGGCGATAATAGTGATGGAGAAGAACGGACACCTTAGATGCGCATCGATAAACGGAGACACCGCACTTCTGGTAGCAGAATTGGCCGCCTGGAATGCGTCTCCGCTGAGTGAGCAAGCGAGGCTTGATCACTCCGGAACGGCCAGCATCCTGCTAGCGAAGCTTCGTCGCTCAGGTCACTTCGGCCGTCTCTAGCCGGCCCGGCGCTGCTCTTACCTGGCGGCCAAATTCCTGCTCGACTCCTATAGGGCGCGATGGAGGTATATCGACCAAACTGCGACTTGATCTCCACGTGCGTGCCGCAAGTTTTTCGTGCTCGCTGACCATGTCACCGCTTCGATCTCGCAGCTTAAGCGCCAGGAGGGGGCGCCGCGGGAGATACGTCCTGTGGAACGGGCGTGCGCAGCTATCCCATCAGATTCCATGTGAATTGCCATCCACGTGGCTTTCATGATTGCTGGGTCTAGGTCACGTTCTCGCTTGCTGCCCGAAAAGAATTTCCCGAGCTACGCATACCTGCCTGGCAAACATCCGCATCCTGTGCGCGACCCGTTGGGTCACAGTACGACAGCGACCCGGTGACCGTCGCCGTTGACGAAGCACTCAGCTCAAACGAGTTTCGATGGGGTATCGACCTTTTCAACGACGGTATTACTGGGAAGCTCACGAGGCTTGGGAGCCCATTTGGCACGCTGCGAAAAAAAGCGCTCAGCATCGCCTGCTCTTCAAGGGATTGATTCTGTTAGCGCGGCCGGGGTGAAAATCCGCGAGGCAAAGCGGGTCGCTGCCGCGCGCCATGCGGCAAGGGCTGCAGCGCTTTTTCGCCAGGTGATTGATTTGCCGAACCGGGACTTTGAGGCCGCACTCAGAATGAAACCTGCCGCGCTTGCAGTATATGCCGAAGCGGCCATAACTTCCCCGGCTGTTTTGCGGGAGTCGATGCCTTGGCCAGCCTGAGCCAGTTTTCGATTTCATTCTCGCACCAAAATCCCAGAGCGGCTGATAGGCAAACCCCTTCCGTACCCCTTCAAGCCCTTCCTTATTTCATTGTAGCACTCGCGGCCTGTCATAGGCAGTTCGATAAAGGCAGCTTCAATCCTGACGCAGTCGATCCTGGCGCTAACGCCGGCGCTGGCGTAGCACCCATGGTAGGCGCCGCTTCCATCGTTCACCTCGCGGCAAAGGCACATCGTCCTGCGACCGCTTCTTCCTGCGGGTCTGTCTGTCTCCACCCGGTGCATTCGATGCCTCTGGAACCGGCGCTTCCTCAACCGTTGGCGGCTCGGGAAGCGCCGCGTCGGGCGTGATCACGTGCTTAACGTCGCTTTCTGCTTCACCGATGGCGAGCATGGGCTCAGAACGAACATCTTCACCAGGGAAAATCGGCTGCGGCGTCGCTTCAGCGATCGCATCTTCCGTCTTCGCTTCCGCGACTTCGCTCGAGATGGTGGCCAGGTCGATGCCGCCCCAGATCGACTGTGGCCGCTTCACGAGCCCACGCTTCTGTTTGATCTCGACGACAAAGGGTCGCTTCTGCTGCCTCATAGTGTTCTCGCGGATTTCAGGGAGTTGCGAACGTCGTCTAGGCCGATCGCTACGCCCTTGTCCACCCGCCGCCACGCATTTTCCAACGGTTTCGGAGACGTTTCCGCCGTCCAAGCCACGACTCAAGCGGGTCACCGCCGGCGCCCGGGCCCGACTCCCGATCTCTTGACCGGCTCTCAGCAAGATCGACGACGATCACACATCCAACTGCTGGCAAAACCGCAAGCCTGAGGGGCGTCTGGCGAAGGTTTTCATTTGGCACGGCACTTGCGACCGAGATGGCAGCAGCGCTGGACCGGGGCGCCGCGTGGGAGAAGCCTGGGAAGGGAGGAAGCGCCCGCCCCGACCCGGTCAGGGAGAGAGACAGTGTTAGCTCCAGAGATCCGCAGCGCGAACGCAGGCCCTCATAAACCCCATTTTGCGCGGCTTTACGTGCAGGTGCTTGCCGCAATCGCGCTTGGCGTCGCACTTGGCTATTTCTATCCGGAGATCGGCGAAAGCGTGAAGCCGCTCGGAGATGCATTCATCAAGCTCGTCAAGATGGTCATCGCGCCTGTCATCTTCCTGACAATTGCGACCGGCATCGCCGGCATGAACGATCTTCAGAAGTTGGGCCGGGTCGCCGGGAAGGCGATGTTCTATTTCCTAACCTTCTCGACGCTGGCACTGATCGTCGGCCTCATAGTTGCCAATGTCGTTCAACCCGGGGCCGGCCTCAACATCGATCCGGCCTCGCTCGATGCCCAGGCGGTGAGCACCTATGCCGCAAAGGCGCACCAGCAGTCGGGGATCGGCTTCCTGATGAACATCATCCCGTCAACGGTCGTCGGTGCCTTCGCGGAGGGCGACATCCTGCAGGTCCTGTTCTTCTCGGTTCTGTTCGGCATCGCCCTGGCAAAGGGTGGAGAGACGGGGAAGCCTGTGCTTTCTCTGCTCCAGGCGCTCATCGCGCCGGTGTTCAAGCTGGTCGGCATTCTGATGAAGGCCGCACCGATCGGGGCTTTCGGCGCGATGGCCTTCACCATCGGCAAATATGGAATCGGTTCGATGGTCAACCTCGCCATGCTGGTGGCGACGTTCTATCTCACCGCGTTCCTATTCGTGTTCGGGGTGCTCGGCGCGGTCTGCCGTTACAACGGCTTCTCCATCTTTTCTCTCATTCGCTACATCAAGGAAGAGCTGCTGCTTGTTCTGGCAACGTCCTCTTCGGAGGCCGCGCTCCCCTCGCTCATGGAGAAGATTGAGCGGGCTGGCGCCAAACGTTCTGTCGTGGGTCTCGTCATCCCGGCAGGATATTCATTCAATTTGGACGGCACCAATATTTATATGACGCTGGCCGCCCTCTTCATAGCACAAGCGACGAACACGGATCTGTCGATCGTCGATCAGGTGCTCCTGCTGCTCGTTGCGATGCTTTCCTCAAAGGGTTCTGCAGGCGTAACAGGTGCGGGCTTCATCACGCTTGCTGCTACGCTCGCCGTAGTACCCAGTGTCCCCGTCGCTGGCCTCGCTCTTATCCTTGGCGTCGACCGCTTTATGTCGGAGTGCCGAGCGCTGACGAACTTGGTCGGCAACGCGGTGGCAGCGCTCGTCATCGCCCGCTGGGAGGGCGAATTGGACAAAGCGCAGTTGGAAGCCGCCTTCTCCGGTCATCAGCTTGCGGAGACATTAAACCGGCCGATCGATCGTGCGCCCAGCGCGCCTGCTAAGTGGCCGGGCCCGTGACTAGATCTAACGATCGCCTCGCTGGCCTGAAAAAGCGCTTGGCCGCTAAATGCCATCAGGAGCGTTAAAAGCGGTGAGTGCATATTATAAGTGGCCTAAGCAAACCGAATCGTATTCTGATACGCGCTCGCAGTGCTGTCCACGATAATGATGTCGACCACGGGCATGCCTCGGGCGTTGTCACGTTGTTTGAAATGTGGCCGCGTGAGGCCGACACCGCGCTTTTCAGGCAGGCCGTGCACTCACGGCTTCCCACGCGGCCATGGCTTGGCGTCGATGGGTTCGAATTTGTGCTGCCGAGCGGTTGGTCTGGGAGGGGACGAAGAGATTTCGGACGGCGGAGAAGATCGACACGAAATGCTGCAATGAGCCGACCGACCGGAAACCCTGTCGCGTTCGTTCCCGTTTTCGGAACGGCAGGTGAGAATTCTCCGCCCGGTTGTTCAAGCCTTTATGCGAGCGGTGTTCCACGTTCGGCATGAGCTGGCGTTTGGCCGCCCCGTAGGAGCGCAATTTGTCGGTGATCATACGCTTTGGCGGCAGACCCTGCTTCTTCAGAAGTCGCGTCAGCAGGCGCCTGGCGCCCTTGGTGTTGCGACGCGTCTGGACAATCTCGTCGAGCACATATCCGTCCTGATCAACCGCTCTCCACAACCAGCATTTCTGACCGTTGATGCGCACCACGACTTCATCCAGATGCCAGACATCGTCTTTCGTCGGCGACTTGCGGCGTATGCGGCGCGCATAATCAGGGCCGTGCTTTCGGCACCATCGGCGGATGGTCTCGTAGGAAACGACGATCCCGCGATCGAGCAGCATTTCCTCGACATCGCGCAGGCTCAGATTGAAGCGGAAGTAGAGCCAGACAGCACGGGCCACGATTTCGATCGGATAGCGGTGGTTCTTGTAGGTCGGTGCACTCACGGTCATGGGCGCGCTGCTACCTCAATTTCCTTACCCCTCAATCAATGTGACAGCACCGGGCCTCCTCAAACCCCGAAATAAGCAGAGCATCCTCGGGATGAAGAGGGCGCTTGTTGAGCCTTCTGGATCGAGTTGACTGAGCCGTCTGCGGCGCCGAGCCGGCCGGCATTGCTCCACCACCTCCACCTGAATTGGCGATCTCGCTCAGTTGCCGCTCAAATGCCGCCGCACCTGCGGACGGAGCCGCACGTGAGCTCTCTTGCAGGCCGTTCCTGTTCGATTGTCCGCGCACCCGCTTGGTCGAGGTGAAATCCATCCGTTCTCACTTTCAGCAATATAAGCCAGCTTGAAGCTGGGCTTGGATCTGACATAGGGAAGCTGTCGAGAACCTGACGACAACGTGCCCGCCAGACAGTTTGGTGGTAAGCGCGAATTTCCCCGCACCTTTTGGTGTTGAGTGCTCTGATGCATGAGGTGTCCACCAAAATAGGTGGACACCTTGTGATGGAAGAAGATGATCAGAAACTGCTGGTAAGGCTTGTTGGTCGGAACGGGCGACGCCGATACGACCCTGCATCAAAGGACCGTCTTGTCTCGGCCTGCCTTGAGCCTAGCGTGTCGGTGTCGAGGCTTGCACTCGAACATGGGGTCAATGCGAACCTTCTTCGGAAGTGGATAAAGAAGGGCACGGAGACCCAGTCCCGGTTGGTTATAGCCAATCCGATCCTGGTCCGGGCCATCGCCTGGGCCAAGGTCAAGACCGACAAGATCGACGCGGCAGTGCTGGCGAAGCTTCATGCGAGTGGCTTTCTGCCTGAAGTCTGGATGCCGGACGAGGAAACCGAGACGCGTCGTCGCGTGGTGGCCGAACGAACGCAGCTCGTCTCCCAGATGACCCGTCTCAAAAACCGAATCCATTCCGTTCTGCACGCCAACCTGATCCCGCCCTACAAGGGCACCCTGTTCTCAAAGCGGGGCAGGGCTTGGCTGGAGGCTCAGCCGCTCGCCGAGGATCAGCGCCGTGTCGTCCTTCGCCATGCCGGTGAACTCGATCGCCTTGGTGGTGAGCTTGCACAAGTAGACAAGAGTCTCGCGCAGACGGCCCTCCAGGAGCCTCGGGTCAAGCGACTGATGACGATCACCGGCGTGAACGTCACGGTCGCGCTGAGTATCGTGGCGGCCATTGGCGATGTCGAACGGTTCTCATCACCGGAAAAGCTTGTCAGCTATTTTGGGCTCAACCCGCGGGTCCGGCAGTCCGGCGACAAGCCGGCCTATCACGGCCGCATCACCAAACAAGGCCGAGCCCACGCGCGGTCGATGCTGGTCGAGGCGGCGTGGGTCATTTCCGGCGTGCCTGGCCCGCTGCGGGCCTTCTTCATGCGCATCCGCGACAAGCGAGGTAAGCACGTTGCCGCGGTCGCGACTGCGCGCAAGCTGGCGGTCATCGTCTGGCACATGCTGACCAAGGACGAAAACTACATCTGGAGCCGCTCGGCGCTGCTGGATTGGAAGCTCCGAAAGCTGGAATTGACCGCCGGCTATCCATCTCATCGCGGCGGCAGGGCAAAGGAATCTGCTGCCGACTACAGCAACAAGTCGGTACGCGAGAGCGAGCGCGAGACGATCGGCAACGCCGAGGAAGTCTACCGTCGCTTCGTCGCTACATGGAAACAGCAATCGCCGAAGGGGCGCTCGGGCGCCGCACATGAGGTGCGACGATCATAGGGTGCGCGACAGGGTTGCAACCTCGACCCTGTTCTTCGCCACCCGGTCACCCGAGCCGCGACAGAATAACAAAAACAGCTTCGCCGATCCATCCCGCAGCCGGCGAACGATAGCGACGTGCTCGCTCCGTCAAGGCCAAGTCGTGCATACTGCTCGCTGGCCTGCCGGCCAGCCCTGACTTTGCTGCGCGCGCCGCGGTCTCGACCGTCTGCCGGGACAGAACGCCCTGAGAGCACACTTCCAGGACATCAGAGCAGAACGGCCCTTGTCAAATACATCCGTGAGGTATTGGCTCTTGCGGATATGGATCGGTGGTTTGTGTGATCGCTCCCGCAGACGGCTTTCAGTATCGCAGGAAATGATTGCCTCACGATTGGTCTGACTGCCGTCGACGACGATGCGGTTCGGGCGTCCATGGTGTGCAAGCGCCTTGCGCAGGAAGCGTTTGGCCGCCGGAAGATCACGGTGTTCGCTGAAGAAGAATTCGACCGTGTCGCCGACGCTGTCGATGGCGCGGTAAAGGTACATCCAACGGCCGCGAACCTTGATATAGGTCTCGTCCATATGCCACTTGCCGGTGACGGTCCGCTTGCGTTTGTTGAAACGCTCCAGAAGCTGGGGCGAGAAGTGGACGACCCAACGATGCACGGTGGAGTGGTCGACGTTCAGGCCTCGCTCGGCCATCATCTCTTCCAGATCACGCAAGCTCAGATTGTAGGCCAGATACCACCGCACGCACTGAAGGATCACGGATCGATCGAAGTGCCTGCCTTTGAACATTGGGCGCTCCCGAAAATCGAAGAGCTGTCATGCCCCAGTCAAGTTACCGAAAAGTTTGCGACACATCCCGATAGCGTGGCGATCAGGCTGATAAAGTGGTGGTCGCGCCGAAACCGCAATTCGGACAACAGCTGGGGGCAATCTGCGGCCGGACCGTCAGCGTGATAGTGTCGCGTTCTTCGAGCACAGCCTGGTTGTCTGCGGCAACCCCCACATTCGGATAGCGCGAAGCGAGTTTGCCGCGATCTCTTCGTTGGAAGGCGACAACAAGATCGATACCGGATCGCCCTTGATGGGATTTCAGCCGATAACAATGGCGAAGTAAGCGCATGGCTGCCGACGAAGCCAAGTTTGATTGGGTACCCCACGAGCGTTGCTTCTCCGGATGGTCCGGGGATCACCATGGCCCCTGCTCCAGTCTGATCTCGTAATTAAGCGACCGCTTCGCCCCCGGTGCGACCAGCATCAGGCCCGGCTTATCGATGAAGTTGCCATCGAAGTCCACAGGGCTTGCTATGCCATGCCAGGGTTCGATGCACAGGAACGGGGCGCCGCCCGGCTTTGACCAGATGCCCAGTTCTGAAAATCCCTGCCATGATACTTCGATCGCCGGACCACGCTCGGCCGCGTAGCGCACGCTGGTGCTTGCGGGACGATCCAGGATGACGGCGTCGTCATCGAACAGCCGTTCGGATAGTGCAAGCGTCCTGCCTTCGATGGGCGTCGGCCGCGGTGCTGCGAGCAGGAGGCCATCGCTAAGGCGAGGAACTGGCGCCGGCTCATCATCGGCAAATGTCAGGTGGTAGGCCTCCTTAGGTAACTCCGACAGCAACGGCCAATTGAACGCCGGGTGCGCGCCGATTGAGGCCGGCAACAGCTCGTCGCCTATGTTGGTGACCTCGAAGGTCACCCCGAGTTGCTGGCGTTCCAGCGTGTAAGTCACGGCCAGGCGAAACGCGAAGGGGTAGTGCGCGCGGCTGTCGGCGTCGTCGGTAAGAACCAGCGTGCAGGATCGAGGTCCCCTGTCCGCCCACACAAAAGGCTTGTCGCGCGCGAAGCCGTGCTGCTTCATCGTATAGGTCTGGCCGCGGTGACGCAGTTGATCGCCCTTCAGCCGGCCGACAATCGGAAACAGCAACGGAGAATGGCGCCGCCAGGCCGGACCGGCCTGCCAGAGGAACTCAAATCCTTGCGCATCCTGCAGCGACACCAGTTCGGCGCCCTGGCCGACTATAACAGCCGAGATGCCGTCGCCATGAAGGGTTTGACTGTCTTGTGGCACATATCCTCGCGGGCCGCTGTTGAAGGCCGGTGCTGTGGCAGACTAGCAAAAGCTCTTGGCGACTCAAGGTGTGGCCGGGTTTTGCGAGAACAAATTGTGGCCGGAGGATCTCTCCGGTTACCTCGCTATCGCCGCACAACGGACAGTCGCTGCTCACGCTCCCCAGTGAAATTCAGCAGCAACTGGCAGATGTTGATGAAGTGACGAGCGTCTGTTCCACTCCGACCAATCGGTTGAGTTATTCTCCAGAGTGCGAACTTTGATCAATCGCAGCCGGTGACGTGTCTGCTATGAACAGGAATTGGCGAAATCCGCCTCGTCCTGTTGCCCCAGTTTGCCGTAGCGAAGCGGGCCGCCTTCGAGAAGCGTTGTTCGTCCACCAGCCGCCCGCAGCACGGCATCGCCGGCCGCAGTATCCCATTCCATACTACGACCGAAGCGCGGATAAAGATCAGCCGCTCCGCTCGCCAAAAGGCAGAACTTCAACGAAGAGCCCACAGAGACGATCTCCGCGCCCGGGAACCTGGCGATGAATTCGTCGGTCTCGGGCGTGCGGTGGGGGCGGCTCGCGACGATGGTGAGCCGCTTGGCTGCCCTTCGTACGGATATCTTGCGGCGGGCCGCCGGCTGGAAATCCGGCGCAATTGATACCTCGGTCGCTTCGCCCGGACGGCCGGAGTACAACACACCCTTTGCCGGAGCATAAACTACGCCTAATTCCGGAACGCCTTGGCGGACAAGCGCGATATTCACCGTGAAGTCGCTGTTGCGGTTGATGAATCCCTTGGTGCCGTCGAGCGGATCGATCAGCAGGATCGCATCGCCTTCGAGCACCGGCACCACGCCGGCGGCGATTTCCTCTTCCGCCACACAAGTTACGCCGGCCAGCGCCTCGCGCAGCCCTTCAAGGATCACCCGCTCAGCCGCACGGTCCGCCTCGGTCACCGACGAGGCATCCGCCTGGATGTGTCGCAAACTTTTCGGTAACTTGACTGGGGCATGACAGCTCTTCGATTTTCGGGAGCGCTCAATGTTCAAAGGCAGGCACTTCGATCGATCCGTGATCCTTCAGTGCGTGCGGTGGTATCTGGCCTACAATCTGAGCTTGCGTGATCTGGAAGAGATGATGGCCGAGCGAGGCCTGAACGTCGACCACTCCACCGTGCATCGTTGGGTCGTCCACTTCTCGCCCCAGCTTCTGGAGCGTTTCAACAAACGCAAGCGGACCGTCACCGGCAAGTGGCATATGGACGAGACCTATATCAAGGTTCGCGGCCGTTGGATGTACCTTTACCGCGCCATCGACAGCGTCGGCGACACGGTCGAATTCTTCTTCAGCGAACACCGTGATCTTCCGGCGGCCAAACGCTTCCTGCGCAAGGCGCTTGCACACCATGGACGCCCGAACCGCATCGTCGTCGACGGCAGTCAGACCAATCGTGAGGCAATCATTTCCTGCGATACTGAAAGCCGTCTGCGGGAGCGATCACACAAACCACCGATCCATATCCGCAAGAGCCAATACCTCACGGATCGAACAGGATCACCGGCGCATCAAGCGCCGCGTTCGATCCATGCTCGGCTTCAAGTCTATGGAGAATGCCCAGATCACCCTCTCCGGCATCGAGCTGGTCCACATGATGCGAAAGCGACAGGCGAGGTTCGCCTACAATCCGAGTCCGTCAATTGCCGAGCAATTCGAAATGCTCACCGCCTGATCAATGCTCCCAGGCGACGCTCTTCCCGTCCACATCCCGGAATTGCGACAGAGCCCCGCCGCGCGACGGGCGCTCGACCTTGTGCAGGATCTCTTCGATCTCGCCGACCGTGTCGGCATGAAGGTGGTTGAGCTTCAGGAACACTGGCCCCTTGCCGGACTGTAGTTCGTTGTAGAATTCCTGCATCATCTGTCCCGACCAGTAGTCGCTTTCGATGAAGCGATTGCCTTCACTGTTGGCGGTATAGGCTCCGAACGGACCGGCCACGTAAGCGCAAGCCGGGCCGTTATAGTCCTTGATCAGCGGATTGATCTGATAGCATTCGAGACGAGCGCGGCACCCGCATGGTAGGCCATGGCATAGCCGTCCCCGGAATTGGTCGGATTCTCATAGGTTCCGAAGAGATAGCCGGAATGCGGCAATCCGAGCCGGCCCGCCGCGCCCATGCACAGGATCACGGTCTTGGCACGCAGCACGAGGAATTCAGCCGTGCGCGTGTTCACAGCAGTGGCGCCCGCGATCCTGCCGTCGTTGGCGGTCAACAGGCGCGTTGCCATGAAGCGGTTGGAGACCAATATCCTTTCGCGCTTGATCTGCCGGTAGAGCGCCTTCTTGACGGTATCGCCATTCGGCATAGGCAGCACATAGGTTCCCAGATGGTGGACCTTCTTCAGGTCGAAATCGCCATTGGCGTTCTTCTGGAAACGGATGCCGAAACGGTCAAGTTCCTGGATGATGTCATAGCAGCGCGAGGCATATTTGAAGACCGGCGCCTGATCGACGATGCCGTCATTGGCGATGGTGATCTCCTTGGTGTATTGCTCGGGCGTCGCATATCCCGGGACGACGGCGCTGTTCAGCCCGTCCATGCCCATGCAGATAGCTCCCGAACGCTTCACATTGGCCTTTCGAGCAGGACGACATTCAGAGCGGGATTTTTCTGCTTTGCCTTGAGCGCCGCCATCGGTCCGGCTGTGCCGCCGCCGATCACCAGCACATCGCAGGTGACTTCCGACAGCCCTTCGACAAAATTATCCATTCTCGTTCCTCAAGCCTCAGAATCGGCGATTTGGCGATGAAGTCGTGGTGCGCATCAACGGTCAGAAGTGCTGGTTGTGGAGAGCGGTTGATCAGGACGGATATGTGCTCGACGAGATTGTCCAGACGCGTCGCAACACCAAGGGCGCCAGGCGCCTGCTGACGCGACTTCTGAAGAAGCAGGGTCTGCCGCCAAAGCGTATGATCACCGACAAATTGCGCTCCTACGGGGCGGCCAAACGCCAGCTCATGCCGAACGTGGAACACCGCTCGCATAAAGGCTTGAACAACCGGGCGGAGAATTCTCACCTGCCGTTCCGAAAACGGGAACGAACGCGACAGGGTTTCCGGTCGGTCGGCTCATTGCAGCATTTCGTGTCGATCTTCTCCGCCGTCCGAAATCTCTTCGTCCCCTCCCAGACCAACCGCTCGGCAGCACAAATTCGAACCCATCGACGCCAAGCCATGGCCGCGTGGGAAGCCGTGAGTGCACGGCCTGCCTGAAAAGCGCGGTGTCGGCCTCACGCGGCCACATTTCAAACAACGTGACAACGCCCGAGGAACAGATACTCAGCCTGCTCCCAGAATGGGACCAGCGCCCGGTCGTTGATGCCTTGCAGGCAATGCGGCATCGCGCTGATCAATGCCGTGGTGCTGGTCGCGGAGGTCGGCGACTTCACACGCTTCTCAAGCCCACGCCAGCTCATGGCCTATTTCGGCCTGGTCCCTGGTGAGCAATTGAGTGGCGAGACCGTCTGGCGCGGCGGCATCACCAAGACCGGCAACACCCATGCCCGGCGCGCGCTGGTCGAAGGCGCCTGGGCTTACCGGATGAGGGCACGCATCGGCCGGCACAAGGTCGACCGGATCGAGGCGTTGCCAAAAGTCGTTCGCGACATCGGATGGAAAGCGCAGGTTCGGCTGTGCACCCGATACCGTCGGCTGAGTGCGCGCGGCAGAACGCCAACGTCGTCACCGTCGCCATCGCACGCGAGATGGTGGGCTTCATCTGGTCGATCGCCTGCACGGTTCAAGCCGCGCCAAAGGCGGCGTGACCGCTATTTGACAGACAGCCAGCAGAGGAGATGCAAACCCCAAGATCAGCCTCGGCGCGATATGCGGCGCTGGAGGTGGGACAATGCCGGGGAGCCCTCGTCTCCACTATGAGCCTCGACGCTCGCCACCTAGACAGAGGCAGCCCCAAACGAAACCAGGTCATGGGGCCCGACCCGCGGATGAGAGATTGTTGACCGACGTTCAAGTCCCGCCTCTTGCACCTCATATCCGCCGTACATGGGCCTCGACCGCCGATCGGATCGGCTGGCCGCAGCTTATCAAAGGCCATTGTCAGCAATCATGAGAGTGGATTGATCGAGACAAAAGAGTCCGGCGGGGATTCCATCCTGGAGCGTGGCATGCGAGGCTGCCGGGATGCGCACAGGTATCGGCATCGACGTTACGGCATCGGACAGGACGCGGCTTGAGGCGATCGTTTTGGCGCGAAGTTCGCGCGCCTGACGGCGGCGATGATTTCGTCGGGATCGGCCTTCCAGATGAAGGGCCTCGGCTCTTGGTTGTGCTCCGTGATGAAGCGGTTGATGGCGGCCTGGAGATCGACGACGGGGTGGAAGACGCCGTGTTTCAGGCGCCGGCGCGTCCGAGAGATAGGGCTCGACCATTTCGCCTTGCCAGACGACGAACTCACCCTAGCGCAGACTGCCGGGCGCCTGCGGCGTAATCGCTGGGTTACTCGGCCGACACCTGCAAAACCCTGATCGGTTTCGGCGCGTCGGCTATCGGGCGTGTCGGCGAGGGTTACGTCCAAAACGATGTTACACGCGATTCGTACACCCACCACATCGCAGCTGGCCGTCTGGCGACGTCGAAGGGCTACCGTCTCGCTGACGAAGACCGCGTGCGAGCCGCAATCATCGAGCGGCTGATGTGCAATCTCGCGGTCGATGTGCCGGCAATCTGTGCCGCCCACGGATTTGATCCGATGCGTCTTCTCTTTCCAGCTGAACGCTTGGCGATGCTGGCCGAGGACGGGATCGTGGACATCGAAAGCGGTTTCATCCGCGTGCCGCAGGAGCATCGCTTTGTAATTCGCGCTGTTGCTGCCGCATTCGATGCATTTCTCGATCGGGTTGCCCGGTCCAAGCAGCGTATTCGGATCGGCTTCAACCGGTGCCCGGAGCGCACAACCTGACGCAGGGTGAACCGACGTCGCGCAAACATCGCCGAAGCTTTCAGGTTGCTGTCAGCTACGGCTGCCAGAAGGTTGTAATCTGAACAACCAAAGAAGGGACCCCAGATGGAGATCTCAGCACTTTTTCTGAACGTGACCGCCGTCGGCCCCGCACTGGCCGGCGGGAAATGGGACGTGCCGATCGCCAAATCGCAATCGCGCGAAGCGCTGCAGACCAAGCCTGAAGCTGACGGACGGCAGATCCGTTCGATCAAGGATCAGGAAGACGGCTGCCACACGGCTTATGCCGTCGGCTCGAAGGAGGGGTAATTCGTGAATCGCTGCACTTCATTCCCAATTTTGACTTTTGGCGCTTTCTGCGCCACGTCGGCCGTCGCCACGGCGGCGGATCAAACCATCTATGCTGCGCCAGACAGGAGCGTCGTGTTTGTTGGTGGCGTCGGCTACACCTGGCTAAAAGGTAACGAGCTTTTCTACGATGACGAGGGCAATGTTGTCAGCAAATTGATCTGGGAAACCGACGCGCCGGTTCTGACCACCAGCCTCAAGGCGGAGGTCTGGAACAACTGGACAATTTCAGCTAACGCCGTCTTCGGTTTCTCCGGCAACAGCCATATGAAAGACTATGATTGGTCCGACCTTGCGCCGAGCTTTGCTGAAGGGGATTGGTCGCATCGCTCGATCCACCCCGACACCGACCTTGTCCACTACATCAATTTTGATATCGCAGCAGGCCGAGACTTCGCGATCAACGATGCCACGACCATCAACCTTCATGGTGGCTTCAAATACACCAACGTGAAGTGGAACGCCTTTGGTGGCCCGTACACTTATAGTAAGTATGCCTTCCGGGACAGTGTCGGCAACTTCCCCGATCGCCAACTCGGCAGCAGCTACGAGCAGCGCTATCCTGGCCTTTTCCTTGGCGCGGAAGCGGCCACGACGCTCGGCAACTGGACGCTCTCGGGCCTGCTCCGCAGCGGCTTCACCGTTGATGCAAGCGATGTTGACCATCACTGGGTCCGTGGCCTGCGATTTGAGGCAGACCTCGACACGGTGCCGTTCATCTCGGTCGGCGCCAAGACCGGTTATCAGATGACCGATCGCGCCAGCTTCTTCCTGGCCGGCAATTTCGATAAGTATTTCCACGAGAAAGGCGATAGGGCGGTGTACGATATAGCGACCGGCAAACGAGGAACCGAAGAGTTTGTCGCCGGCATCGACTTCTATGCCCTTACCCTGTCGGCCAGCTTCAAGCTGACCTTCTAAAGCCGTGGAGCCACGGAAACGGCGGCCCAGCGTCAGCCACATGGAGAAATGCCTTCACTTGCAGTCTGGGATCACCGCCCAGGCTGCTCGATCATAGAGCCACGCCGCTCATAACCACTCAGATTTGATAATGGCCAAACGTCCCACAATTGTCGATCTTGCCCGCGAAGCCGGGGTCAGTGTTGCAACGGTCGATCGGGTTCTGAACGCCCGCCTTCCTGTGCGCGAGGAGACTGCGCGGCGCGTCCACGAAGCAGCCCACGCGATCGGCTATCATAATGCCGGTCTCATCAAGCACCGCTTGAAGCGGCACCTGCCGCACTACCGGCTGGGCTTCATCTTGAGAAAACCGGCCCAGCATTTCTACCAAGAGTTCGCGCGCGAGGTCGAGGCCTCGGTAAGTTTGTCCCAATCCTTCCTCGGCATTCCGCTCATCGAATTTGCTCCGTCACATTTGCCCGGGGATCTGATCCCGCTCCTTAAGAGCCTTGGGAACCGCTGCGATGCGATCGCCATGGTGGCGCCGGACCACCCGAAGATCACGGCAGCGGTCGAGGAGCTCAAGGCGAAAGGCATCCCGGTGTTCTCGCTGCTTTCTGACTTCGCCTGCGGGGTGCGCGAGGGTTACATCGGTCTTAATAATCGCAAAGTCGGGCGGACGGCCGCTTGGATGTTTTCCAAGGCCGCCAAACGGCCTGGGAAGGTGGCCGTGTTTGTTGGCAGCCACCGTTTCCAGGGGCATGAGCTCCGGGAGGTCGCCTTTCGTTCCTATTTCCGTGAGAACGCACCTACCTTCGAAGTGCTCGATACGCTCGTGAACCTGGAAGAGCGGCAGATCACTTACGAAGCCATGCTGGATCTCATTCAGCGGGAACCTGAGCTCGTGGGCTTCTATATGGCCGGCGGGGGCATGGAGGGCGCTATCTCCGCGCTGCGCGAAGAGGGCAAAGGTGTGGATCTTGTCGCGATCGTGAATGAAATCACGCCCGAGTCGCGGGCAGCGCTCGCAGATGAAATCGTCACCATGGCCGTCGCCACTCCACTGCGTCGGCTTTGCCAGGAGCTGATGTTACTCATAGACCGAGGCATCAAGACCGGCACCGCGGAAATGCCGGGCGAGACATTTCTGCCGTTCGACATCTATGTCCCGGAAAACATCTGACATTGATGTGTTTCTATCACGGAGCCCAAATTCCTTTCATAAATGCAAGGAACGCTCGATTGACTGGCTTGCTTCAATCAGGCTTGTGCATCGGCCTGCGCTGGGGGGCGCGGCATAAGCCAGACAGGCAAACTGGCGGCCGCACTTCTGAAAGGAAAGCCAAGCCATGCGCCAGGTATCTCCCCGCTTTGCGGTCAACCACATGGCAGCGCCCCCTCTTGACGTCAGTGCATTTTTCGCGCTTGCGCGTGACCAGGGCCTAACCGATGTTCAAATCCGTGACCTTCATTTCAGCAATCCTGTTGCATGCGCCATTCCTGCTGCGGACGTCCGGTCTGCCGCCACCGAAGCTGGCGTAACCATAATCTCGGTCAACGCCTTGCAGCGCTTCAACGACTGGACTCCCACGCGTCAGTCGGCGGCGATCAAGCTCGCCGACTATGCGGCGGCGTGCGGGGCCAAGACGGTCGTGCTGGAACCGGTCAACGACGGCTCGTGGGCGTGCAATGGCGAGCGCCATGACAGTCTGCGCGTCGCTCTCAACGCGCTCAAGCCGATCCTCCAGCCGCGCGGTCTGATAGGTCTCATCGAGCCGCTGGGCTTTCGCACCTGCTCGCTTCGATCAAAGAAGCAAGCGGCCGAGGCCATTGCCGCGGTTGACGGCCAGTCAGTGTTCCGCCTCGTGCACGACACGTTCCACCACACCCTGGCCGGGGAGACGTTCTTGTTCTCCGAGCTTACCGGCCTGGTGCACATTTCAGGTGTGAATGACCCGACGTTCTGGATTTACCCGGATCGCTTCCTTGGAGGTTCCGACAATGGCAGCCAGATCCAGGCGCTGCTTGATGGCGGCTATGAGGGACCCTTCTCGTTCGAGCTGATCGAGGTGGTCCGCACGCTGGACGATCTTGCAGGCGCACTTGCTGCCAGCATTGACTTCATTCAGCGCCGGCTATTGACGCCAGATTAAGGAGTGGCAGGGGTACCAAATGTAAGTTCGCCTGGAAGCCTCCCGTGGTTTGACAGCGGAGGAGCCATCCGAGATGCCTCCTGCATCATAATCTCCCGCATCCAGATGCTTGCCGGATCGCTGTTGTGGAGTGACGGCCAACAGAGGGTCTCGGTGAATGCGGGAAGCGGCAGCGGAAGTTCGACGATCTGCAGGGGGAACGATTTTTCGAAATGCCTGACCAGCCGGGAGGGGATGGTCGCGATACGGGCCGTGCCGGACACCATCGGCGGGACCATGCTGAAGCCCTGCACGGCGACCTCGACACGTCTCTTGAGGCCATGTTCAAGCAAGAACCATTCCTCGATGGAGGGCTTCATTAGACGCCCGAACCTGACCGAGACGTGCCTCATAGACATGTATCTCTCGAACGTAAGCTGCCGTGGCAACTGCTTGTTGGTGCGACAGCCTACGCACACGAGTCTCTCCTCAAACAGTGCCACGCTTGAGTGCGCGCTCGACGTGAACAAATCCGGAAGAATTAGAAAATCGACGTCACCGCGCTGGAGAAGCTCATCGGGGCCGTCGTCGACAGGCAGCAATTCGAAGCTGACGCCGGGGGCTTCGCGCGCAACACGCTCAACGACTTTCTCAAAAAACACGAGCGTGGCGAAATCGGAAAGAATGATCCTGAAACGGCGGTCGGATTGAGCTGGGTGAAACGTATCCGAGGAAATAATCGAGCACTGGATCTGCAGGAGAGCGTCGCGAACCGCGGGGGCAAGTGCTGCCGCACGCGGGGTCAGAAAACGTTCGCGGCCGCTCGTCGTAAACAGTTCATCGCCGAAATAATCGCGCAGCCGGGCGACGGCCGCACTCATGGCCGGCTGGCTGAGGTTGATGCGGCGGGCCGCCGCCGAGAGATTGCGCTCCCCCAGCAGCGCGTCGAGCACAACGAGGAGATTTAGGTCAAGCCCTTTGAAACGCATGTCTTTAGCTATCCATAGCGTGGATGCCGTTGATCGAAACAAACCATTTTATCACTTTTCCGAAATCTCGCATGGACAAAACACCTGACGCACCGATCACCCGCTGCTCTATCGCGTGACCTGTGCCTTATGACCAGCTCGAAAGAGAAAAATTTTCTATTTACTGCGAAGTGGGGTGGGGTTGTGCGGGGAGAATGGCTTGCAACTGGCTAAGCATGTCGAATCCGCCCTTTTCCAAAAAGCCTGCGCAGCGCGAGCGCGGAGGTTCACGCAATTGGCAGCGACTCACGTCCCTCATCATCGGAGCCTCCGCCGTAGCCCGGCCGGAACTCACTGCGGCTTCTACGATTGCTGGGCTCGGTCCGTCGGACAAGCTTGAGGCGAATTCTCGCGACGCGACGGTCTTCAGGAAAGGGGCGCTCCGACCCGCGGATCAGAGTCCGTCGTCTCTTCACTCCTGACAACGACGTGAGAGTGGGTGGCGTGACGCTGAGTAAATCCAGGAGCGCCTGGAGCCTCCCTTGGTTTCACAGCGGAGCAGCCATCCGAGATGCCTCCTGCATCATGATCTCCCGCATCCAGATGCTTGCCGGATCGCTGCTGTGGTGAGCCGGCCATTGGACGGCTTCGGTGAACGCGGGAAGCGGCAGCGGAAGTTCGACGATCCGCAAGGGGAACGTTTTTTTGAAATGCCTGACCAGCCGCAAGGGCATGGTCGCGATACGGGCCGTGCCGGACACCATCGGCGGGATCATGCTGAAGCCATGCACGACGACCTCGACACGTCTTTTAATACCATGCTCAAGCAAAAACCATTCCTCAAAAGCCGGCTTCAGCATACGCCCGAACCTGACCGAGACGTGCCTCATCGACATGTATCTCTCGAATGTAAGCTGCCGTGGCAACTGCTTGTTGGTGGGACAGCCTACGCATACGAGTGTCTCATCGAACAGCGCCACGCTTGGATGGGGGCTCGACATGAAGAAATCCGGAAGAATTAGAAAGTCCACGTCACCGCGCTGGAGAAGCTCGTCGGGGTTGTCGTCGAGAGGTAGCAATTCGAAGCTGACGGCGGGGGCTTCGCGTGCAACACGCTCCACGACTTTTTCTAAAAACACGAGCGTGGCGAAATCGGAAATAATGATCCTGAAGCGGCGATCGGATTGAGCTGGGTTAAACGGATCCGAGGAGATAATCGAGCAATGGATGTGCAGGAGAGCGTCGCGGACGGCGGGGGCAAGTGCTGTCGCACGCGGGGTCAGAAAACGTTCGCGGCCGCTTGTCGTAAACAGTTCATCGCCGAAATAATCGCGGAGCCGGGCGACGGCCGCACTCATGGCCGGCTGACTGAGGTTGATGCGGCGGGCCGCCGCCGTGAGGCCGCGCTCCGCCAGCAGCGCGTCGAGCACAACGAGGAGATTTAGGTCAAGCCCTTTGAAACGCATGTCTTCCGTTATCCACATGGCGGATATATTTCGGCGAAACAATCACAGTTTTGCAGAACGTCGCAAGCGCAACTTTCAAAAGCGCCCTAAACAAAACTTGATGTCTGCGTTGGCTGCGAGCACATTTATCTGACGTATGCCTTCCGGTTTAGGCCGAACAGCCGGATCGCACGTCGGTTCCTGCTAAGCCCCTCGCTGATCTGCGCAAGCTACATCGCGTCAGCTCGATGTGTGCTTAGGCGCCTACTCAAGGAAATACGAAAAGTTACGAGGTCTTTCCATGCGCAGGGAGTGCGGTGGACGTTGTGCTTATCGTCAGCCTGCGCCTTCTACGAAGCCATTCGAAGCGGCCGTAGTGGGCCCGCGCGAGGCCGCAGGTCCGTAGCCTTGGCAGCGACGAGCACGGCCGTTACATCCACCTGCCCGAAAATTACATGATGGGATTCCCTCATGGGCGTCGAGTTTGCTTTCACAAATAAAAGAAAGCTCGGTTGACTAGCCTCCCTCCTTCCCGTCTGTAGACCAAAGTATGGTTGCGCTCGGGAGGAGCCTGAAACGCGCCACGCCACTTGACGGGAGCGTCTACGCGCTGCGGCGTCGCAGGCTCATATTGCGCGAGTGTTGCTTTCGCCGCCCGAGATCGAGGATGACATGCTAGACCTGAAAAATAATCGGGAATCCGAACCGACTGCTGAGCAGACGCCGATATGCTGCACATCGCTGGGCGCGAAAACGGACGACTCCAAATCCGCGACGATCAACGCGGTCGCTGTGGTGCCGTCGCAAGAGAGCGCGCTTTCGGGCATCTCCGAAATATCGCAAGCACTCACCGCCGACTCTCGGCTCGAAGTCGCGTTGGCCAAGGTCGTAGGTCTCCTGCGGTCGTTTGTGCAGATGCGGCACGGCATGATCTCTCTCTTCGACGGTGATGGCGAACTGGAAACCACCGTTGGCGCCAGCTGCAACGAGAGCTGCAATGAGCGCGGCCGGATGTACATGCCGCGGAAGGCAATCGACCAGATTCTGACGACGGCTATGCCCCTGATGGCCGAGAACATTGCGGTTCATTCGGCCTTCACCACCGCCGACTTGGATGCGCTCGGGGTCTCGGACAATATACCAGTGTCGTTCATCGGCGTTCCCATTCGCGTCGATGCAAATGTCGTGGGTACGCTGACCATTGACCGCGTAGTGGACAGTGGCTCTAGATTTTGGCTCGATTACAACCTCCATCTGCTCCCCCTAATCGCCAACCTAGTGGGACAAGCAGTGAAGTTGCATCGCTCCTACTTGGGCGACCGCGTGCATCCGATCTCAGAGAAGGACCGGCAGCAAAAGGGGTTCTCCGAGCTCCAGCACCCGGCGCGGGAGCCTAACCAGATTCACGTCAAGGGGATGATTGGCGACAGTTCGGCGCTGCGCGGTCTGCGTCAGAAGGTCACGGTCGTAGCCAAGGCAAAGATTACGGTTCTGTTGCGGGGCGAATCCGGTACCGGGAAGGAGCTGGTCGCCAAGGCCATTCACGAGTTGTCGCCGCGTGCCAAGCGGCCCTTCATCAAGCTCAATTGCGCGGCGCTGTCCGAGACAGTCCTGGAGTCCGAATTGTTTGGTCATGAGAAGGGTGCATTCACAAGCGCTTTCAATTCGCGCAAGGGGCGTTTTGAGCTCGCCGACAAGGGGACGTTGTTCCTGGACGAGATCGGCGAGATCTCGGCCTCGTTCCAGGCAAAGCTCTTGCGCGTGCTGCAGGAGCAGGAATTTGAGCGCGTCGGCGGCAACCAGACCATTAAAGTTGATGTTCGCGTGATCGCAGCCACGAACAAGGACCTGGAAGAGGCAGTTGCAAGAAACGAGTTCCGCGCCGACCTCTATTACCGCCTCAGTGTGGTTCCCTTACTGGTGCCGGCGCTACGCGAAAGGCGCAGTGATATTCCGCTCCTCGCGGCTGAGTTTCTCAAGAATTTTAACGATGAGAACGGCCGCATGCTGACCTTCGATCCGAGTGCGATAGAGGTACTGATAAACTGCGATTTTCCCGGCAACATTCGCGAGCTCGAAAACTGCGTGTATCGGACAGCGGTCCTGGCGGCGGGACCATCAATCGGAAGAGACGACTTTGCCTGCCGCCAGGGCCAATGCTTCGCTGCGGCGCTGCGTAAATCCAGATCTGGCAACGTCGCGATGCAACCCGGGCCGATCGTGCCGCTGCTGGTGATTCCGGCGATACCGCCGGCTGCGGCCGCTAGTTCTGCCGCCGTCGCAGTCCCACCTGAAACCATAGGGCAGCCGCTGCGAGGGCCTGCCGGCGCAGTCCACTTCAATGGTACGACAATGACCGATGCCGAGCGTGTCATTGCGGCCATGGAAACATGTGGCTGGGTCCAGGCAAAGGCGGCACGCCTGCTTGGACTGTCGCCACGCCAGATCGGCTACGTGCTGAGGAAATACGGCATCGAGATCAAGCGTCTGTGAAAGGACGGCTAAGCCAATAACCAAGACAATTCATGCGCTGGTGTTTCAGTGGGGGCCATGCGCCAAATGGAAGAGGCAGGCGCCAACTAGACCAGGAAATTCGCTTGGAGATCAATTGGCGTCACAGCGCAGAAGTTTGCATTAGGTCGAAGAGGAGGCTTGCACCCCGGTATCGGATTTCTTTTCGGGAATGTCGTCGAAGGATGAGTAGTTGAGATTGTATAGCTTGGAATAGAGCCCACCCAGGGCCGTTAGTTGGTCGTGGTTTCCGGTCTCAAGGACTTGGCCGTTCTGAAGCACGATGATGCGATCGGCACTGCGGATCGTGGCGAGCCGGTGGGCGATGATGAGGCCAGTGCGGCCTTTAAGCAGTTTTGAAAGAGCCTTCTGGATCAGCATTTCCGTGTAGCTGTCGATATTGGCGGTGGCCTCGTCAAGAACGAGAATCTTGGCGTCCGCAACGAGAGCACGCGCGAAACTGACGAGCTGGCGCTGGCCGAGAGAAAGGTTGCCGCCGCGTTCGCCGAGCTGGGTATCGTATCCGTCTGCAAGGCTCATAATGAAGTCATGGGCGCCGACTGCCTTGGCGGCCTCGATCACGTTGTGCCACGTGGCCTCCTTCTTGTGGTAGCGAATGTTTTCGAAGACCGTCCCGGTGAACAGGAACGGCTCCTGCAGCACCATGGCGACCTCTCGGCCGAGCGATTCCTGGGTGAGATCTCGCACATCGTATCCGCCGACCAGCACTTGGCCCTGCTGAACATCATAGAAGCGGTGGACGAGGGCCATCGCGCTCGATTTACCAGAACCGGTCGGCCCGACCAAAGCGACCGTCTCGCTAGGCATGACCCTGAAGGAAACGTTTTTCAGCACCGGATGGCCGGATTTGTAGCCGAACGTGACGTTCCTGAACTCGACCGAGCCATCCATTTCCGGCGAAAGCACTCTGGCATTCGGTTTGTCCTGAACCTCGATCCTAACGTCCAGCACATCGGTCAGCCGCTTGCCGGATGCCATGGCGCGCTGCATGACCGAATACTGGAGGGTAAGGAAGCGAATTGGGTCAAAGAAGCGCTGGATATAGAATAGGTAGGCGACCAAAACGCCCACGTCGATGCGACCATTCATGATCATGGAGCCGCCGGCCACGATGACGATAGCCATGGCGAGCCCGGTGAGGCCATCGACGATCGGCACCATCACCTGTGCATACTTGGCAGCGGTCAGGTGAGCACTGAGGTCGGCATGCGCCTTGTCGTCATAAAGCATGAAATTTATCTGCTGGCGGTCCATGCACTGGACGGTGCGCACGCCGTGAATGGCTTCCGCCAGCGCGCCATTGACGACCGAATTGGTTTCGTGTGCCGCCATGAAGGCTTCGCGGGCACGCGGCAGCCATACGATGCGGATGATCAACAGGGCCGGCAAGACCGAGAGTGTCAGGAAGCCGAGGCGGAAGTCGAGGCACAGCATCACGAAAACGATGCCGAAGAGAAGAGCAATGTCTCCTACGGAATAGACTGAGGTCTCGACGAATTCGTGGATCGAGCTAACGTCGCCTTGAAGGCGGGACATCAGGCGTCCCACCTCGGTCTTGTCCATGAAGGAGAGCGAAACTTTCTGCAGATGGGCAAACATTGCGCGGCGGATATCGAAGAGGACGTTGTCAGCCATTTTTCCGACTACGGTTTCCTGCGCGTAGGCGGCGCCGAAATTAACCAGAATAGCGAGCGCAAACGCGCCGGCGCCCCTGAGCAGGGCGGAGCGATCAACGCCTGCCGGAGTTATGGCGTGATCGATCGCGCGGCGGATGATCAGGGGGATGAGAAGCTGCGTGCCGACGAAGATCAGCAATGCGGCACTCGAGATGACTACCCTAGCACGGTAGGGACGAACGAAAGCCCAGATGCGTCGAACGATGCTCTTGTCGAAAGCCCTGCCGAACATCTCCTCCTTGATGCGGTGGGAGCCGACCACCGCGTGCGGGGGGCGTCCGCCGCCGTCATTAGGTTCGATTTCAAGTTCGGCGGCGTGCCCCTTGGTCATCAGGGCGCGCCTCTGTGCGTGATCGCACTGTCATCTTCCGGGCGCAACTGGAGATCATAAAGGGCCTTATAGCGTCCTCGCTTAGCCAACAGCTCTTGATGGGTGCCGCGTTCCACGATCTCGCCATTGTCAATAAACAGGATCCGGTCGGCGTGCCTGAGCGAACTCAGCCGGTGGGCAATGATGATCGTCACCCTATCCTTGGCGAATCGCCGTATCGCCGCGCGGATGCGCTGCTCAGTGGCGGCGTCGATCGCGGCCGTTGAGTCGTCGAAAATGACGATTGATGGGCGCAGCATCATTGTGCGAGCTATCGTGAGACGCTGGCGCTGGCCGCCCGAGAGGGAGGCGCCGCGTTCGCCAACGACCGTCTTGTAGCCTGCGGGGAGGCTGAGGATGTAATCGTGCAACTGGGCGGATTCGCTGGCGCGCTTGATTCGCTGTTCTTTCGCCCAGGGATCGCCATAAGCGATGTTGTTCTCGATCGTGGTAGTGAACAGGAATGCATCCTGCTGTACGACTGCGACTTCCTTGCGAAGTGTGGCAAGGGTGACCGCGCGGATGTCCTGCCCGTCAAGCGTGATGGTGCCCCCGGTGACGTCATAAAAGCGGGCGATCAGGTGAGCGATTGTCGATTTGCCCGAACCCGGCGGACCGACGATAGCGATCGTTTCGCCTCTACGGGCGCAAAAGCTGATATTCTTCAGAATGGGGCGGTTTCCGGTGCCGGGATATACAAACGAGACATTATGGAAGCTCAGAGTGCCTTCACTGATCTCGAGCGGTTTGGCGCCGGAAGCATCCCTTATCGTGATGTCCTGGTCGAGCAGACCGAAGAGGCGCGAGCCGCAAGTGTAAGCGCGGGCGAAGCCATTGACCATTAGGCCGATCTGCCGGACGGGCATTTGCAGAATGGTCATAAACGCAAGGAACGTGGCGAGCGTTCCGACGCTGATTTGGCCCGCGATGAGCTTGTTGCAACCGATCCAGAGGACCAACCCCATGGCCAAAAAGAATGACAGCGTCATCGCCGACGTGTTGGGCACGTAGACGTCAACCTGCTCGTGGGCGAGGGCGAGCGCGTTCTTCGAGGCGCGGTCGAACTTCACCATCTCATAGGCCTGTGCCGAAAACGCGCGGACAACGCGGATGCCTGCGAGATTCTCCTCCATCACGCGGCCTAGAACCGAAAGCCGCTCCTGCAGGTCGAGCCAGGTGGCGCGTAGCTTTAGCTGTGTGACCGACGAGCGCCAGGCTACGAAAGGGACGAAACTCAGCGCGATCACCCCGAGCATCGGGTCGGTTGATATCATCGTGTAGGCGCCGATGCCCATCAGCATGGTGAGCAGAAGCATACGAACCAGGGCGGTGGAAAAATACATCCGCACGCCGTCGAGATCGAGCATGCCGAGGGTGATTAGATCGCCTGAATGAACCCGGTCGTGAAAAGAAAAGCTGAGACGTTGGATCTTGTCGTAGCAAGCAAGTCGCAGTTCGTACGCGACGTGATGCCCGACGGCCTCCGCAAAATAGTTCTGCGCCATCGTGAACAGGCCGCGTAGCGTACTCGCGGCGAGCAGCAGGAGAGCCGAAGTCCAGAGCGCTTGTTGTGCGGCGATCGCCGCAATACCGCCCCCAATCGCTATCTGAGTCAGGTCGACAGCCCGGCCGAGAAGCTGGGGAATGAGCAGCTGGAGGATTGCCGCTACGATCGTCGATCCGAAAGCGAAGGCGACCTGCCACCGGTTCCGCAAATTCATGCGGGTAATGCGCAGCAGCGTGCTGAAGCCACGGCCCCACCCGGCCGCTTGCTCATGCTTGGACGAATTCAGAGGCTTCGTCGCGCCGCCAATTGCATCAGTACCCACGTGTATGTTCCAGACTGAATTCCGACGCTTCCTGAGGCAAGCGAGAGACCCACAACTAACGACGCCCGTTAACGAAAATCTTGGCCACCATCTACAGCAGTGCCCGATCCGACGAGGCGAGCAGCGGCTTCACCTAAGGGCATATCGATGACCGTAATTGCGCTTGCAGCAAGGAAACGGCGTTCGTTCTTGGTCAGTATTGCCGCGTCCATCACCGCATAGTGTGGACCTTTGGAGCGCTTCATTATCTGTCGGGCGAAGGTGCGCAGCATCTGATCGTTGAAACGGCAACCGACGAAGAAAAGGCCTCGATAGGTGCGCCGTTCCTTCACCACATCAGGAATCGGCGTCTGGAGATCGATCTCGGTGAGCACTTCGACATAATCGGAATCCGCGACCAGAAAGTTTGCGGCCGGCCTAATGCTGCCGTGAGGCGTATAGAGAACCGTCTTTGCGGCTGATCCGGGTTCGAGTTCGGTCCCAGACAAGTCGTAGGCTTTCGTCCAAATGTCACCGAATTCGTTCGCCCGCGTGACGCCTTGTATCTCAACGACGTCCGTTCGGCCGGCCTCTGCGAGGGTCGTGCGCATGGCACTGTCGTACCAGCTATCGATGATCAGGGAGAGCGGCAGCCTCGCGAGCCAGGTGTGGAGAACAGTCGGCGCCGCCGGCGCTGCGAATATCTCGGCCATCCATGCCTGAAGCGTCCGGCGATGCCGGCGCTGTTCGATGAACTGCGCGACGGACCACATATTGGTGCGAATCTTTGAAGGGGCTGGCGCCCGGCTATTTAGCGCCGCGGCGACGGCTTCCGGCGTGCACGGTACCGACGGTTCAGCGGAACTGAGGCGGAGAAGGCCCGGACCGAGATATGGGATCATCTCATCGGCCCCGAGCGCGTTGCGCGCTAGGTCAAGCAGCTTTTCGGCAAAACTGCCCTGGATGACGACGAGGTGGCCCAAGTTCAGGATCGTGTTCATGCTCATTCCTCTCGCACCCTCTTCCACCCGCAACATCAGTCCTCGTCGGAGATCTTTCTTGCCTCGACGGTGATCGGCAAACGCGTATCGGGCGGAAGGTCGGGTAGGACGAACTGCCAGCCGTTCCTGAGTGTTATGGCCCCGCCCCACAAATGTTCGTTCTCCAGCTTGATGATGGCCTCTTCGCAATCCTTCTTTGGGAGATACGCCGACAAGCCAGCACCGGTCCTGCGGATCATGACTTTCATCGAGCCGTTCCTTCACGGGCACTGCTTTCGGCACTGCAAGGAGCCTCCGCTTTGTCGAGGCTCATCAGTTCACGCGCTCGCATGCCGACCACCGTGCCGCGATCGATCCATTCGACCGCATAGATGAAGAACTGCTGGAGAAAGGTGCCAATGTCGCGCACATAACCTTCGTCGCCCTTCCGCACGAGGTTTTCGCCGATCTCCCTGCCAGGATAGGTGCCGTCATTCTTTATGTGTCGTGTGGCACGCACCCGCTCACCCGGCGTAAATCGCGGCGGCTTGCGGATTTCGATGTCCTGTTCGCGTCCGAGCCACATGCGATTCATTCCTTTCGAGTTAGAGCCTTCTGAGGCGACGCGGTCGCGGCGAAGCCGAAACGGAGTCAAGCAGGAACGCAGGTCTTCGGCACCGGACATACCGATACGCATTGCTGCGTATCGGCGGCCTCCTTGCATTCGGTGCACTTGTCGGGATCGATCACATAGGCCTCGCCCTTGAATTTGATCGCTACAGAGGGACATTCGAACTCGCAGGCGCCGCATTGGGTGCATTGGGACGCGATGATCTTGAAAGCCATTTTATCTCCTGGTGGATTGGAATGAGACGGCTAGGCCGTTGCAGCCAGTGGTCCGATCGCAAACGCGGTGGCGTAAACTGCGCTAATTGCGGTTTCGATGTAGTCATGACCATAAGCGTCCGTTGCTCGGATTCCCGCTTCCGCGAGCTGATCCTTCGGGCAATTTCCGATCTTGGCGCAGAGCACGATGTCTATGCCTTCCAGCGCAGCGATGACGCCGTCGAGGGTGGCTTTTTCGCCCCAGCCGCCGACGCAATACTGCTCGACCTTGCGATGCCCAACAATTCTGATCCCTTTCGGCGAGGCTTCAAAAAGTTGGAATTCCCTTGCATGGCCGAAGTGTTCATTGACACGGCCACCCCCCTTAGTCGCCACCGCGACGAGAAGGGACTTGCCGGAGCCTGCTGCCTTGACCATTCCGATCGCCGCGCTCCTGGCCGCCACATGATCACGGCGCTCGTGCGCGACCACCTGTCGATAGGCCTCGCGCTTGCTGGAGTCGTAGGTGTCCTTGCCGGCAATCCGGTCGAGCGTGAATTCCTGGCCACGATCCCCGCCGAGCAGGCCGACGGCATCGGCCCGGCACTGCCGGCAGTGGCGCATCAACTTGGCGCCGCCGTCGAGACGATCCTGAAGCGCCTTCAACTCTGTTGCATTTGGACCGCGCTGCCCAGTCAGGCCGTAGTGCGTACCGTGCGCCGGGTCGGAAATCAGCGGCATGACGTTATGCAGGAACGCGCCACGCTCCTTGACCAATTTGTTCACGTCGATCAGATGCTCGTCGTTGACGCCGGGAATCATCACCGAATTGATTTTCGTGAGGATGCCGCGCGCGGTGAGCATCTCCAGGCCCAACATCTGCCGCTCGTGCAGGATTCGGGCGGCCTCGATGCCGGCGTAGCGCCGATGATCGTAAAAGATCCAAGGATAGATCTTTGCGCCGACTTCCGGGTCGACCATGTTGATGGTGATAGTCACGTGATCGACGTTCATGTCGGCGAGCTCGGCGACATGGTCAGGCAGCGCGAGCCCATTGGTTGAGACGCAAAGCTTGATGTCGGGGATCTCTCTGGCGACGCTTTCGAAGGTTGCCCTTGTCTTTTTCCAGTCGTAACAGGCATCGCCCGGTCCGGCGATCCCGAGTACGGAAAGCTGCGGCACCTCGTTGGCGACCGCGATCACCTTGCGCAGCGCCTGGTCGGGTGTCAGTTTTTCCGAAACGACGCCAGGCCGACTTTCGTTGGCGCAGTCATATTTGCGATTGCAGTAGTTGCACTGGACATTGCAGGCCGGTGCGACCGCGACGTGCATGCGCGCGAAAAAGTGATGCGCTTCTTCCGAAAAGCACGGGTGATCCTTGATCTTGTCCCAGACAGCCGGATCCATGTCCTCCGGCTTTCCCGCCACGCCGCAGGTTGAAGATGCGCAGCCACCGGATCTCGCGGTCGCCAGCAACTCGTCGAAGCCTGTCGTGCTGGTCAGGCCCTCAAGCGAAATTGTCGGTGCGGACATCAAACGGCTCCGTTGCTGGTAACGTCGCAGTTCAAGGCGCAAGAGTTATGCCGGCTCAAAGAGCGGTTCTAGTTCCCGATTGGCTCTGAGTGTCGCATTCTGTCGGTTTGCTCCGGCACAATTTTGTCCGGCTTGTGACAGTGCACAAGCCAATCGGGTCGAGGAGGCACCGCGTCCTGGGCACGCACAGCGTGAGGAAGACACTCCGAACTGACGTTTGAAGTCGCCAGCACGCCTGGCTAGAATTTCTTCACCTCGATACCATACCGGCGCAGAGCGTAGCCGACCTGCCGCGGCGTGAGGCCCAGGACACGAGCCGCCTTGGCCTGAACCCAACCGGCCTTCTGCATCGCGTCGGTCAGCCGCTCGCGTTCCGTCAGGTGCCGGCCCTTTGCTGGGCAAGCGGGATCATTGGGATCGCAGGCCTTCACGGGCGAGAACCCTTCCGGGGCCTCGATGCGCCGGATCGGCATCTTCGAGAGCTCGTCCGTGGCATTGCCGCCATGCGAAGGGCCGGCACCTTTCCAGAGAAGCGAAGAAAGGCATTGGTTGTTCTGGCAAGCGAAATCCGATGGAGTGATCGTCGTCGAACGCGCAAGTGTAGCTGTCCTTTGAACGCAGTTTTCCAACTCGCGGACATTGCCAGGGAAATAGCATTGCGAGATCAGGTCAAGCGCCAGCGGCGCGAAGGCGAGCTCGCGATGGTTTTCCTTGTTGAACCGCTCGAGGAACGCGTTCGCAAGGCGTGGAATATCGCCGGCGCGCTCTCTGAGCGGGGGTAGAATGATTGGCACGACATTGATGCGGTAATAAAGGTCGGCCCTGAACTCCCCATTTAAGACAGCCGTCTCAAGATCCTTGTTGGTGGCGCATATGAGCCGGACATCGACCTGAAGCGTTCTCGTGCCGCCGACTCGCTCTAGTTCGCCTTCCTGCAGGACGCGCAACAGCTTGGCTTGAAAGGCAGGCGAAATCTCGCCGATTTCATCAAGTAGCAGCGTTCCGCCATTTGCCAGTTCGAAGCGGCCGGCGCGCTGCGAGATAGCCCCGGTGAAGGAGCCCTTTTCGTGCCCAAATAACTCTGATTCCAGAACGCTTTCAGACAGTGCTGCGCAGTTTAATTTGACGAAAGCCTTCTTCCCCCGGGCTGAAAGCTTGTGGATGGCTTGGGCAAAGAATTCCTTGCCAGTGCCGCTTTCGCCCCGCAGAAGCACTGTGGAATTGGTTCTCGCCACGACCGAGACGGTTTCGAGTACCCGCTTGAGTGCGAGACTTTCCCCGATGATCCCGTCGATTTTGATATGCCGATGCCGGGCTGCGTCGGCCCTGTTCTCGTCGAACGACTTCTCCGGTCGCCCTTGCTCCTCAATGTATCGCTGACCATCCATACTCAGCATACGATGGAGACGAATGGTGCGGCCGACAAGGTTGGCCACCATGGTCAGGAACCGTACGTCCTCGTCGCCGGAAGAGATGCTCTCGCCCTCACCGACGCGGTCGATCGACAATGTTCCAAGGATCTCGTGCTCAGCTACTAGCGGGATTCCGATGAAGGTAATTGGGATCGTGCCGCCACTCGAAGACGGCTGAACCTCAGCCTGAAATAGTTCGGACTTACCAACGTCCTGTATTATGAGCGGCGCCTCCGTAGCGACGATCCGGTCTATCGCGGCTTGCGGTATGACGCGGCCAATTTCTGATTGAGATGGGTGGGAACTGCCGACGATTGCGGTAATCCCCGGCGCTGCTTCGGCGTCCAGGACGACGATGGCTCCATGGCGCAATTGCACAAATGAAGAAAGGGTATTCACGACATTGGCGATCGTAATCTCAAGCCGGGTGGGGGCAGTCAGGACCTGCGATATTTCGTAGAATCCCCTGGGGGAGATGTCCGGTTCGTGGATGGAGTTGATCCGTGGTTCAGGCAGGGTGTTCGAAGGTCCTTCTTCTTCGAGCCTATCGCTCGGCATGAGAGCCATGGAAACACCTCAGGGGTCTTCCAGAGTGCTCCTTCCATGCGCCATTTTGGATTCTGAAATTCGAAAGCACAGAATTCATGAGCTCCTCTCAAACTGCGAGATCGGTCTAAAAAATGGTTTGGCGTTTGCTTGCATTTCAGGTGCAGCCGAAACGGTGCGATCGCCGATCACCCGAATTTGAAGAGGACACCGAAGCCGCCGCGCGGGTAGTTCCACTCGATCTCGCCATTGCTCTCGCACAATATCCGGCAAGTGCCGCACTCCATGCAGCCGTCGGCGGTGATCTCCACTTGACCCTTGTCGTTCAACTCATAGCATTTCGCCGGGCAGATGTGGGTAAGCGCGCGCAAGTTCGCGCTCGGGCTCTCGTGCGGTCGCACTTTGATATGCGGCCGGCCAGGATCGACCAGATAGCGGTTCTGGTAAAGCTTGTCCTCGACGCGTAAATTCGTCACTGCGATCGTCATCCTGTCTTCCTTCAGCGCCAGGCCAATGCCAGGCGGACCGCGTCGCTGACCAGCCCCCAGCGAGAACGCACGTTGATAAAGGCGCGCGTGGTGGCCTTTTCCTTTTCAATCTTCGGTGTGCCGTCGACACGCATCAAGTTCTGCGCGGCCAGGGATATCAAGCGCGGATAGGTCGTGAAGAAGTTGCTGGAATTCGTGTGGATCAAGGCCGGCATGTCTTTGTATTTCCGAAGGTCTTTGACCACGAAGGAGTTGTCCAGCATGGTCTTGTAGATGGTGAGGTTTCGTCTGGTCATCGGATTGTTGCGGCGCTTGACCCCGACGATTGCCTCAGCCGCGATCCGGCCGGAGGTCATGGCGAGGTTCGAACCTTCGCGGTGAATCGCGTTGTTTAATTGGGCGGCATCACCGACCACGACCCAGCCGTCGCCAAAGAGCTGCGGAATCGCCTTGTGGCCGCCTTCGGGAATGAGATGCGCGGCATATTCCTTCACCTCAGAGCCGGCGATCAGCGGCCGGATCGATGGGTGGTTTTTGAACGCATCGAGAAGGACGTAAGGGCTCTCCATCGTCGCGGCGAAATCGGAGACGAGGCAGCCTATGCCCAATGAGATTGACTCCTTGTTGGTGTAGAGGAAGCCGAGCCCAGCCATGCTGCGGGAGATCGTCCCCACCGCCTCGATGACACAGCCTTCATCGCCCTTGACGCCGAACCGCTGCTCAATGACCTCTTCGGGCAGGAAATGCATTTCCTTTACGGCGAGCGCCACGGTTTCTGGTTTCGGCATCTTGCGCAGGCCGGCGCGCGTGCCAAGCAGTCCCGAGACACCTTCTGCGAGAACGACCACGTCCGCGAAGATCGGCCCGCCGGCCCGGTCCGTGCGGACGCCGACCACCTTGTCCTGGGCATCACGGACGAGTTCCGTTACGGTCGTCTCGCACAGAACCGTCGCCCCGGCCTCGCGCACCTTGCGCGAAAACCATTTGTCGAACTGGGCGCGTATGATCGTGTAGCGGTTGGGCTTTACCTCGTTGAAGTCATCCGACCGATAGTGAATCCCGGTGTGGGAGGTCTCGTCCATCACCCAAAGCCGCTGTTCAACCAGATGCCGCTCAAGAGGCGCATCATCCCGGAAATCGGGGATGATCTTCTCCAGCATGTTCGCGTACATGATGGCGCCCTGAACGTTCTTGGAGCCCGGATATTCACCGCGCTCCAATTGCAGCACGTTCAGGCCGTTGCTTGCCATGATGTAAGCAGCTGCGTTCCCGGACATGCCGGCCCCGACGACGATGGCGTCGAATTTCTCCTCGATCATATCCTCTTCCTTAGCTTGCAAGCTTGTCGCGACTGTGCGGAGACAGCCGCCGGGTAAAGGCTTCCGTAAGTGCGGGCAGGAAGCGGATGGCATCGGTCACGATCCCGAGGTGGGCAAAATCGAAAATCGGCGCGGTCGGGTCGGTGTTGATGGCCACGATGAGATCGGCGCCCTCAACTCCAACCCGGTGCTGAATGGCGCCGGAAATCCCCGCCGCAATGTAAAGCTTCGGCCGGATGGTCTTGCCAGTTTGGCCGATCTGTCGATCAGCCGGCATCCAGCCTTTCTGGACCAGCGGGCGCGAACAGCCATGTTCGGCGCCAATTGCTCGAGCGAGATTCTTCACAAGCTGCAGGTTCTCCGCCGCGCCGAGGCCAAGGCCTCCCGCAACCACGACGTCGGCATAGGCGAGATTTGCCTTTGCCGACTGGCTATCAGGCAGGAAGCCGAGGACTTTGGTCACGATCTCGTCCTCGGCCAGAGATACCTTGTGCTGGATGATACGCCCGACGGGCTTATCCGTGCGCTGCGGCATGGGCATGACCCTCGCTCGCACTGTCGCCATCTGCGGCCGGTAGTTGAGCGTGTAGATCGTGCATAACAAGGAACCGCCGAAAGTCGGACGGGTAGCCGCGAGCGAACCGTCGGTATCCACGTCAAGTTCGGTGCAGTCGGCCGTGAGCCCGGTCTGCAAGGTCGTCGCCACGGACCCGGCAAGATCCCTGCCGAGCGTGGTCGCTCCGAGAAGAAGGATCTCGGGTTTGTGGGTATCGACCAGATCCGTCATCACCTTGGTAAACGGCTCATTTCGATAATCGGCGAGCAGCGGTGCCTCGGCGATGTAGACAAGGTCGGCGCCATAAGCGAACGCCTCGGCAACGGCATACCAGGTGGCTTCTCCTGGCGGTCCGAGCACGACGCCCGCAAGCTGGACGCCAAGCTTGTCGGCCAGCTTGCGGCCTTCGCCGAGCAGTTCGAAAGACACGGGATGGACTTGGCCACGTTCGAGTTCGATGAAGACCCAGACGTGCCGGTAGTCCTTGAAACGGTCAGGCAGTTCTTTCTTTATGCCGGCACGGCCGGCGGCAGGGCGAGCGGGTTCTCGATTCGCTGTCGACATTGTCTACTCCTGGCCGTCACGCGCCGTTGTTGAAGGCGAGTTCATGTTCCAGCGGCGGCTGACGGGTGAAGATTGCGGCGATGAGTTCGTCAGCGGCATCGCGCAAGGTCTTCTCCGCGGTCTCGATTTGCTCCGCTTTTTCCGCCCGCGCAGTCGGGGCAAAAACGCGCTTGACGACCGTCGGCGAGCCGCGCAGCCCACATCTGGTAAGGTCCTCAATGCCAGCGGCGACCGCAGTCCACTTGACGATCTGACTGCGCGCGGCGCACAGCGCGTCCTCGAACGAGCCCCGCCGGATCTCGTTTGTGCCTTCCAGCACGGTGATGAGGCAAGGCAGCCTGCTCTTCAGCATCTGCGTGCCGCCTTCGCAGCGGCGCTCGACCTCGATCTCGCGGGCAGCAAGATCAATGGAGCCGATTTTCGCGACGTAGGTGAGTTGTTGGAGGTCGAGGCGTTTGGCTATGCCAGGCCCGACCTGGGCGGTGTCGCCATCGATCGTCTGCTTGCCGGTGAACACGATGTCGGGCGGGCCAAACGTTTCGCCAACCTTCGCTATTGCTTGGGAAAGAGCGAAGGAGGTCGCCAGCGTGTCCGAGCCGGCAAAATAACGGTCGGTCAAGAGCACCGCCCGATCGGCTCCGTAACCGAGCGCCTTGCGTAGCGAGTCCTCTGCCATGGGCGGACCCATGCTGAGCACGGTGACCTCGCCACCATAAGCGTCGCGCAGTCTGAGTGCTTCTTCCAGGGCAAACAAGTCATAAGGGTTGATGATGGTCGGAACACCCTGGCGCATGATCGTGTTCGTCACCGGATGGACCCGTATTTGTGCCGAGTCCGGCACCTGCTTGATGCAGATTACGATGTGCATTGGCGGTTTCTCTAGGCTCCTATCGGGATACGGACTTGGCAGTTCATCTTCTCCCCCGCATCATTCGTGCCAATTGTTTTGCGTGCCTATATTCCTGGAAGTTCGGTTGGTTGCGCTGAGGGCGGCGTCATGATGACCGGATTTGTCGGCTTCTCGACAATGTCGCGTCGCAATCGTGTCGCGCTCATTCCTTTTCGAACCGCTTCAATGCGGCGTCGAACGGGACGAAGGTGCGGCCCGGCATGGCAGGTTTGTTCGGATCGTGGTCCTTAAGCACCTTAAAGACACGGTGCGTGAGCGGCGAGGAAGCAGCGAAGTCCTCGTAGGCGCGTTCCAGCTTGGTGCGCACCCGCGCGGCGATCACCTGGTCAGGCAGACCGGAGAAATCTTCTTCGGCAAGGTATTCCCCCACGCGCTTCATAATATGGAGCCGTGAGACGTCGAGCACCTTCGGGTCATAGGAAGCGCCAAGGACCGAGAAGAACTCCTCCGCAGCCGAAAGGCCCTTCAGTCGCGCGAGAATGTCCGTCACGTCGACGGTATGGCCATCAGCAGAACAAGTCATTGCACTCTCCATTGGGTCGGAAACCGTGGTGTCAGGTGCGTTCGTCGCACCGGCTAATCTGCAGTCGCGAATGGGATGCCGTCATCGGGCAGGTGACGTCGAGATCGAAGCGGCCATTCAGGAACGCCGCAACGCCGACCAGCGTCACGCGAGGCGGGACGTTCTCCATCAGCGCATGGGCGCCGACCCGGCGGTCGCGCGCCTTCACATCGGCAATGACCTTATGGACCATCAGGGCGAGCCGAGCGGCTTTACGCCGCCCCGCGCGGCTACCAATCCGGAGGAAATGGTCGAGGATAAATGACATCGCCACCTACTCCTTTCCAAGGTCTCGGCCGGCTGCCTCGCTGCGCAGTGTGTCGTAGAGCTCGACCAGTTGAGTTGCGGTGACGGTGGATTTGGTCTCGGTCGCCTTGCGGCGGACGCGGGCAACCATCGCGGCTGCCAGATCCGGGTCGAGATCGCGGCCACTATCGCCCAGCACATAGGCGATCGCAGTCGCACCGGAATGCTTGCCAATGACGATTCGCCGGCAACGGCCCACGAGAGCCGGATCGAGCCCCTGATAGGTACGCGGGTCCTTCAGCAGCCCCGCGACGTGAATGCCGGACTCGTGGCTGAAAACATCGGCGCCGACGATCGGCTTCATGGCCGCGGTCTGCCGGCAGGCGGCCCAAGCCACCTGGGCCGCGAGGTCCGGCAATGCGGTCAGCTCGATGCCTGTATCCGCGCCGTCGAGAACGGCCATCGCGGTGGCCACCTCTTCCAGCGCGGCATTGCCCGCCCGCTCTCCGAGCCCCAGGACGGTGACGGAGGCATGGCGGGCGCCGGCGCGGATTGCTGCCAGCGTGTTGGCGACCGCAAGGCCGAGATCGTTGTGTGCATGGAATTCGAGGTCGATGGGAGACAGCGCCGCGAGCTGAGCGACAATCTCGAAGGTCGAAAAAGGGTCGAGAACGCCGACCGTATCGGCCAGCCTGACGCGGCTTGCGCCGGCTCGCGCGGCCGTCTCAATGACGCGGGCCAGATGATCCCGATCGGCTCGCGAGGCATCCTCGCAGCCGACGGCAACGAAAAAGCCGTGGGCGGCTGCGCGCCCGACCATCTGCGCGATGATCTGGAGCGCTGCCCCCTGATCGAGGCCGAGTTTGGCGGCCAATTGGATGTCCGATGCAGGCAGCGACAGATTGACGGCGGTGACGCCGCTCTCGATCGCCGCCTCGAGATCCCGCGACGTCATCCGGCACCAGGCCGTGAGCCGCACCGGGAGACTCCTGGCGACCGCGGCGCGAATTGTTTCGATCTCGTCGCCGCCCATGCTCGGCGTGCCGATCTCGATCTCTGGGATGCCGGCTGCCGCGAGAGACTCGGCGAGCTCCAGCTTTTCCGCAATGGTGAAGGAAACGCCGGGTGCCTGCTCGCCATCGCGCAAGGTGGTATCGTTGAGGAAGACACCACGGTTCATGAAAGGAAGTCTATTCTGCTGCCGCTCTGGCCTAGACCCGATTGATGATCTTCATTACCTCGCCTCGCCGGACCAGGACTGGGTAAGCCACGCACCTTCTCCACGATCGGCGGCAAGACCTCGAGCACTCGGTCGATGTCCGCTTCGCCGTTGTCGCGCGCGAGGGAGAAGCGGACTGCGCCGTGCGGCGTTTTCATCGCCCTCAGAACGTGGCTCGATTCCAATGAGCCGGAGGTGCATGCGGAGCCGGAGGAACACGCAATTCCGGCGCGGCTGAGGAGAAGTGGGATTCCATCGCCTTCGACATGTGCAAAGCCAATGTTTGCGGTGTTTGGCAACCGCTCCAGCGGATCGCCATTGACGAAGGTGTTTGGGACGCGCTCGAGTATCCCGTCTTCAAGGCGGTCGCGCAGCGACTTTACCCGTGTGGTCGCGTCGTCCACGAATTTCAAGGCGAGTTGGGCCGCCATGCCCAGCCCGGCTATGCCAGGCGTATTCTCGGTGCCCCCACGCCGATCGTGCTCTTGGTGCCCGCCTTTGATCATCGAGCGGAAGGGCACGCCACGTTTTACAAAAAGCGCTCCAATCCCTTTCGGGCCATGCAGCTTGTGGCCGGACAGCGACAGCATGTCGATTGCGGTCGATTTCAGGTCCATCGGAACTTTGCCGACCGCCTGCACAGCATCAGTATGGAAGAGGGCGCCGGCTTCCTTGGCCAACTCAGCAAGCTCGCCAACAGGGAAGATCGTGCCGGTCTCGTTGTTTGCCCACATGATCGAGACGATTGCCACGCGTGGGCTCAGGGCGGCCCTGTAGGCGTCGAGGTCGAGCCGGCCCTGGCGATCCACCGGGATCCTGTGCACCGTGACGGCCCGCGTCTTCTCAAGATGCGTGCAGAGTGTCAGCACCGCAGGATGCTCGACCGCCGAAATCAGGATCTCTGTCCGGCTGGGCAACACCTCCAGCGCCGAAAGAATCGCTGCATTGTCGCTTTCCGTCCCGCCCGATGTGAAGATGATCTCATGGTCGAGCTCGGCGCCGATCAGCGCTTGCAGCTGCAGGCGCGCCTTTTTCACCGCCGCAAAGGCCGAGGCGCCGAAATCATGCGTCGACGAAGGGTTGCCGAATCGATCCGTAAAGAACGGCAACATCGTTTGAACGACCTCAGGATCGACCCGTGTCGTGGCGTTGTTGTCGAGATAGACAGGTCTCATGCTGTGATCCGTCAGTTGACCAGAACGAAGCGACGCGGGAGATCGGTCGCATGGAGCTCTGGCGCAGGCCCTTGGTGGGTGGTGGAGACTGGCGGCCGGTGCAGGCGTCCGAAAGTCTGACGTCGACATGGTCGCCGTCGATATCGTCAAGTTCGCCTCCCCGGCGAGGGCCTCCGGTTAACGCCCGACAGCGTCTACTATCAGTCGAGTTTGCTGCAGCGCCGTCACTGGGCGGCCGGCAACTTCGGGCCCTCCAGGAGCTGAACTGTTTCGGGCGGGGACGTTCCGCGCATCCCACCTGAAGCGATCGCCGGTCCCGAGACGGGCTTCGACCTTGCCTCCTTATTGAGGGCGCGGGCGTCTGTTTTGGCGGGCGTCTAGACCTGCTCTGCCGCAATAGACCCCGCCGCGGGCATTTCTCCCTGGACCAGTACAAGCACTTCCACGATGGCTGCGAGGCAGTCGCGGGCAGCCTTTGTGTAGCAACTGATCTGCTCCATGGCGGTTTGCCGATGGTGAGTTCGATAGCCGCCGACAATGAGGCGACCGCGGCGCGGCCGCTGAAGGTCCGGCGCTCGGCGGCAGTGATCCTTGACGTCCCCCGGTCGATGCCGATGAGAGATTCAAACATGTCGCCGTAGCGGATGGTCCCGAGCTTACCTCCTGAATTGGCTGTTTCCAGAACGTCGGCATGCGTCCGGCTGAAGTGTTCCTTGGCCTTCCCGCTAAAGTTCCACATGCGGCTTCTCGGGCGATCAGCCGAAGGACTTGCCGCAAGCGCACTTCTCCCGCGCGTTGGGATTATCGAAGACGAAGCCGGAGGACTCCAACCCCGTGACAAAGTCGACGGTCATGCCTGCTACATGGGGCTGAGACCCTACGTCCACGAATACCTTGACCCCATCTGCCTCAATGATCGCATCGCCCTCGCGCAAGACGCTCTCGGGGCCCATCGAGTATTTGAAGCCGGCGCAGCCGCCGGTCTGGACCATGATACGAAAGCCTTCCGCCGGCTCGCTGGCGCGGGAAAGGACGGTCTTGACGGCAGCAACTGCGGTGTGGGTGAGCGTAATCATGGCTCGAATTTCTCCTCAATCCGTTACGCATTTGCGGACGACAGTGCACGTGCCATGCCAAAGTAAACCGGTTTTAAAACAAAAGCTTGGCCCTTCAGCCCTGTGTCGGATGTGCGACATTGTCGGAAGTGCGCACGTCGCTCGTCACGTGAATTGCGCCGTAGCAATCCCGTCCTCGTTCCTGGAAGACGGCTGGGCGACACAACCCGCGACACAGTGGTCTCGGCGTGGGTCGTGCCACTCCTGCCTAAACCCTTGACCCGTATGCGAACGTCTTTCCGAGGTCGCTTCTGCGCAATTGGCACGAGTTTTGAAGCCCCGCTTTGGAAGGCGGCACAACTGCCGACCGACACTGATTCGCGGGTGGCCTCGCGATCAGTGGAACGATGTAAGGGAAGCAAGATGTCAGGTTTTGACCAGATCCGCTTTCTGAAGGAAAGCAGCCCCGCCCGTCCACCCCCAAACGCGGGATCGGTCGGTTGGCGTCGACCTCTACAATCGCTCGCTACCGGCCAGTCGCCGGCGACCGCTTGATGGGAGACCGACATCTCACTGTCAGTCTCGTTGCGCCGTCGTAGAGCAGCCAGCGCCTTTCGAGCCGGTGGTCCTGGCCGAGCAAGAGATCGGCATCGAGCACACGGGCGGGCTCGATTGGAACAGGACCGCTGATCCTCAACAATTATGTGGAAGCAGGGTAAGACATGGACCAGCGCGAGAAACCCTCTCCGGACCAAATCCGGCGGGCACAGGAAGACAGTCCGAAAATCCGCGAGCATGATCTCGCCGCCAAATTGAGCATTTCGGAAGCGGAGCTGGTCGCGGCGCATTGCGGTTCCGGCGCGGCGCGCATCGAGCCGCGCGTCAATGATCTGCTGATAGGCCTCGAAGCCGTGGGCGAGGTGAGGGCGGTGACCCGAAATCAAAGTGCCGTGCACGAGAAGATTGGCTTGTACAACAAGGTCGTAACCGGCAACCACCATGCCATGGTTCTCGGCGACGCCATCAACCTGCGCATCTTCCCGAAGGGTTGGGCGCATGGCTTTGCCGTTGAAAAGCGCGACGACGGCAACATCCGCCGCAGCCTGCAATTCTTCGACGCTGCCGGCGCAGCAGTGCATCAGGTGGATGTCAGGCCGGCCTCCAACCTCGACGCCTATCAAAAGCTGGTGGCGGAGCTCGCATCCTCGAACCAGGAGCCGATCTTGTGGGTCAAGGCAAACGGAGCCGACTCTGACGCAGAGGTTCCGGACCAAGCCGCCATGGTCACGGAGCTGCGCGAGCACTGGAGCCGGCTGACCGACGTGCATCAGTTCTTCGACATGCTGAAGACGCTGAAGCTCAGTCGCTGCCGGGCGCTGCGCATGGTTGGCCAGGATTACGCCTGGCAACTCGACAATGCCGCCGTTGGCGCCATGTTCCAATGCGCGAGCGAAGACGAGATGCCGATCATGTGCTTCGTCGGCAATCGTGGCTGCATCCAGATCCATTCCGGCCCGATCAAGTCGGTCAAGCCCATCGGGCCGCGGATCAATGTGCTGGACGAAACCTTCCGCCTGCATCTCACAACCCACCACATCCGCGAGGTTTGGGCCGTGCGCAAGCCGACCAGGGACGGTCACCTCACCTCACTCGAAGCCTATGGCGCCGACGGCAGAATGATCATCCAGTTCTTCGGCGAACGCCCCGAAGGCGAATGCGAGCGCGGCGACTGGCGGCTCCTGGCCGAGACCCTGCCGCGTATTCCAACCCCGACGGACCGCGTGAGGTAAGACCGATGCATGGTGATTTCCGTTTTCGCTCGGTGCCCGCGCCGGTAATGTGGGTTCTGCTGGCTACCGCTCTGCCTGCCGCTGCCACCGAGGGCGCAGCTGTCTTTCGGATCCGCCGCGGATCGCCTCGATTGGAGGTTCCATCGCCGAGATTGCCTATGCCGTTGGAGAGTATGGTCATCATAGCTCCCGTTTCGACGACCCGAACGCCGCGCTGAAGCTATGGCTCAGCTGCCCCGCGCAGGGGGGTCTGTCGCTCCAGGGTCCAACATTCTGGCCTTGCTCGACGGAGGGCAAGTGATGGACGTGAAATCGATTGGTCCCATTATCACTGTGCCAGAGCACGGCCTCCACAAAGGCAACTCGAAAGATCCGCGTCGCCGGCAAGGCGCGGTCGACGCCAGGGCCAGGAAGTCCGGTGCCGACAGGGCATAGGCCGAAAAGCAGATGGCCTCGATCAAAGGACGCGGAAAGGCCGCGAACGCTTGGTCTATGCAGCCGCACGCAAGGTATTCATTGCGCCATTCCTTGCTTGTGACCTGTACAACCTCTGGAGGCGCAACATCTAGCTACGGACAAAATCCAGTGTTTTCAGCATTGATGGTAGTGCTGGATGTACAGCAGGTCGGCATGCCTTGGACGGCCGGGCCAGTTGCCGGATAGAGGCCCGGGGTTGGCGGGACCAGATGAGCTGGAGGCGATCAAGCCGTCCGAAACTGGCAACCAGAATAACGCGATCCGGGGAGACGTCGCTCCTCGAGCGTGTCGCCGCCATTGCGAGAGACCGGAAACGGGTCGACGCTTCTAGAACCGCGCCTGGTCACCATCAGCTGTCAAGCGCGATCCGCGCTCGCCCGGGCTGCGTAACCCTGACCAAGTCCGCCCGGGCGAACGCTGACCGCTCCCCGTAGGCGCGGAGGTGGGCCGGTGAGGGCGCTGGCGCTTGTCCATGCCCGATCTGAAGCCGACGTTGAAGTGACAGTAGCCGCGATCCAGGCGGCTGATGCGATTGCATCTCTCAGCGCGCTGAGCTGAAGGCATTGCCTGTCGGGCGGTCTAGGTTGCGCGCTTCGGGCCAAGCAGGAAAACTGTGAGGGCGGCGAGGAACGTGGCAACCGCGCTGTAGGCAAAGACACTGTGAACGCCGGCATATTTCACCAGTAGTCCGCCGAAAATCGCGCCGGCCGCGATGGCCACTTGGAACGTTGCGGCCATCAGCACACCAGCGCTTTCGGCCTGCCCGGGAACGGCGCGCAGCACCATCCACGTCTGTAATCCCACCGGCACCGCACCGAAGGCAAAGCTCCATACGGCAATTGCTACCACCGAGGCGGAGGCCGATGCTCCCACCATCAGCAGCGAGGTAGCGGCTATTGCTATGAGCAAGGGTGGCAGGGCCGCGACTGCCTTGAGGCTATGTTTGGCCAGGAATGCGCCGGTTAAATTCCCGAAGAAGCCGCCTATGCCGGAAGCGAGCAATACCAGCGGGATTGTCTTGCTATCGAGCGCGGGAATCCTCTCAAGGAAGGCGCGGATGTAGGTGAAGCTGGCGAAGTGCCCAGAAGCGACCAGCAGGACGACCAAAAGCGCCATCTTGATCATCGGCTTATTGGCCAAATCCAGCAGACTGCGGAATCCAGCTATTTCCACCGGAGGCAGCATCGGGATCGTTACGAATTGCACCAGCAGTGTAACGGCATTAACGACTGCCGCGATCGTGAAGGCGGCTCGCCATCCCCAGATGTCGCCGACATAGGCGCCCATTGGAGGCGCGCAAACGATAGCGACGGAAACGCCGGTGAGGATGATTGACATGGCACGCGGCAGGAGGTGATTTGGAACGAGCCGCATTGCCACCGATGCCGAAATCGACCAGAAGCCTCCGAGCGCGATGCCGAGCACGACGCGCGCCGCCAGGAAAACCGGCAGCGACCACGCGACTTCCGCTAGAACGTTGGACAGGATCTGCAGCAGCATCATCGCCCACAGTACGATCCTGCGGTCCAGGCGCTTTGTGATGATGGCCATCGTCGGCGCCGAGATCGCCCCAGCAATCGCGGTCGCTGTCATCGTCTGTCCAGCCGCACCCTCGGTGATACCGAGATCGTGCGCGAGCAGCGTCAGCACGCTGGCCGGCAGAAACTCTGCCGTCACCAGCCCGAAGGTGCCCAAGGCAAGCGAAATGACCGCACCCCATGCGGGACGCGACCGTTCATCTGGCTTTTTTGGGTCGTGCGGAACAGCCTCCAGGAAGCCTGTCGCGGATTCGGTCATCGATAAGCTCGCCAGTTTGGATGCTGCACAATGGATTGGCTGCGTTGACGCATTAAAGCCAGAAGCGCCGCTGTTCCCGGCGTTTGACGGAAGATGTTCATCGCTGCCGGACATGTTGTGATAGTGCCGCGTGCAATATCGGTGCCGGCTTCTCTGAGCTGGACGAGGGTGTCATTGTCGGAAGGCACCGCATCGGGCGATTCTATGGCGACCATCACCTTCGGTCTCGGGCCGGCCATGCGCAAAGCAGCTAGCGAGGACGGAAGTCTGAAGGAAACGATGTCCCGCGGCGGGAACGGGGGCATGCTCTCCTCAGCGCTCCTACAGAGCTTCGCGTCTCGGCCATGGTTCTGCTTGTAGCTTTCTTCGTGCCATGATGGGCTTTAACGATGAGAGCAAGCGCCATACCGTTTTACTTGGAGGCACCCGATCGATTTTTTGCAGCCTTTGCTGGAGCCCTTCGCCGAGACCGAGCACGCCGCACATTTGCCGGAACGAATGACTGCTCAGCAATCTGAGCGAGCTTCCGAGTGACAAAGCAGCTCCCACCTGTTATGTTCGACAAAACACACGCCTTGGCTAACAGCATCGGAGATGGCGATATGACGAAGACGCTGGGAATGCGGTCGTTATCGACTGCTCCGCAACAGCGCCTCGTTGCGAAAAGAAGCGCAAGCGGAGTCTGATCCGTAAGGACGCCAACAAGGACATGCCGGGCGAGCAGAAGTTTGTCGTTCGGCAGACGCTTCGTGCTGCCATTCGCAAAGGCCTGATCGGCTCTAAAGACGAGCGGATCACAGCACGTTTGAGCCATGCCCTCATTGAGCAGGCTAAGCGCCAGACGGGCATTAAGGGTGACACCGAGCTGCTTGAATTCGCTCTTGCGAATGTCGCGCTCGAGGACAATTTCCCCGCGACCATGGACAAGCTTGCGGGAACCATCGATCCAGACATCAAGCTCGGCTTCTGATTGAGGTTTGAGTGTCAGAATTTGATGTTGAAGCAGCCCTTCGCTCGCTTCGTGGCTTTCCAACCAAAACACTTGCTCGCCGACCTGATGATCAGCTGCCCTTCGTGAACGAGGGCGAGCTCGGCGGGCAAGCGCTATTGCTCGACACCTGTGTGTACATCGACAGGCTCCAAGGCAAAGCGCCTGCGTTGGTGAAGCAGATTATGGACGGTCGGCATAACAACCATTCAGCCATCTGCATCCAGGAGTTGGCCCACACGCTTGGTGTCCTGAAGCCCGACGATCCCCGCACCGGGGGCGTGCATAAGGCTGTGTCCGAGGTAATCCGATCCATGCCCGGACACCGGATCCTAACGCCCGATGCCGACGTCCTCGGCCGCGCTGCTGTTCTGAACGGCGTGCTCTGTCGCCTGCAGGGCTACCAGGATGACCAGAAGCTGCGCTGCCTGCATGACTGCACTCTGTATCTGCAGGCATCGAAATCGGGGCTTGTCCTGTTGACTCGGAACATCGCCGACTACGACTTCTGCCGACAACTCATTCCTGGGGGCAAAGTGCTTTTCTACAGGTAGCGCCACTTCAATGGGATTGAAGAGGAAGGTTTATTCTTTGACACCGACATGCCTATCAAAACAATCCGCACGTCGGGAAGCACGTCTTAGACAGCACCAAAATCGGTCGGTGGCGACGGTTCAGACATGCCGCAGCTGTTCCGCACGGCTGCGTCAAGCCTCCGTCCGCCACCCTCGGAGACGTTGAAAATAGTCACTCGCTATCAACGGGTTGAATAATGATCGGTGGCTTTTGCTACCTCATGCCGCACATTCGCTTGGTCACCCGGACCGAGCAATGGTGCTGTATGGTTAGGCTAAATCTGCACTTCCGCACCGGCTCGGGAAAGAGGTAAGCCGTTCCGGACGGGCCGGCCGATGCATTGTCGCACACTGGCTGGCACTGTGTGTCGACCGCGTAAGGAGCGCTGTCTCTAGATCCAGCGCGTTCTTGTGTGCGCAGTCACGGCGGTCTGCGAATACACGCTGTGGCAGCATCCACGACGCGCACTGTTGCTATTCCCGCTCTGTCGAGGGGGCTTTGACATCCTCCAGCTCTCAGCAAGCGCGCCACTCGGGAAGTGGTGAGGACCAAATTCGGCTCGGGTCGCGGCGTTCGCATGCTTGAGGGTCCTTTCATTTGCTCCTTCGTGTGTCCGAAGCTGAACAAGAATGTCGCAATCCGACCAAAAGGCCGCCAAGACCGGGCCACCGGTTCGGGCCAACTGGTGCAACGCAAACGGTGCGCTAATCGGCACGCAACTTGCCCCGACAAGTTTAGTCAGGGGACGTCAGCACTGCTTGATGGAGTTCAGCGGTGACGGCCAATCTTTACGGCGCCTGAGCCAGGACGTGCCGAACGCTGGCAATCGACGTGTGACCGGCCGTGGGATCCCGATCGAGCGCCAGAACGCCTGACATTGAGGAGAAGCCAAATGGCGATTAACTGGGTTCCAGATCACATCCCGCCCGAAATGGTGAGGGACTTCAGCCTGTTTACGTCGCCAGGCATGCTGCCGGCGCCCAACGGGGACCCGCACGCAGCGGTCGCTTGCGTCCATGCCGGGCCGCCGATCTTCTATTCTCCCTACAACACGCGCGATGGCCGCGGCACCTGGGTCATCACTCGCGCCAGCGACCAGCGCCGGGTGCTGCAGGACGCTGAAACCTTTTCTAGCCATCGCAGCATCTTCGCATCCGCGCTGGGCGAAAACTGGCCGATGATCCCGCTCGAACTTGACCCACCGGCCCATGGCGTTTTTCGCTCACTGCTCAATCCGCTGCTTTCGCCAAAGCGGGCCATGGTATTGGAGCCGGCTATCCGCGAGCGAGCGGTCGCGCTGATCGATAGGATTGCCGCAGCGGGCACAAGCTGCGACGTCATGAAGGAGTTCGCCTTTCCTTTCACGGTCAACATCTTCCTTCGCTTTCTAGGGTTGCCGGATCACCGGCTCGATACATTTGTCGGCTGGGCGAAAGATCTCATCCACGGCGACCATCTGAAACGACCGGCCGCTGCCCAGACAATTGTTGCCTTTATCGACGAACTTGCGACCAAGCGCCGTAAGGACCCGGTCGACGATTTTATGACCTTCATCCTGCAGGCACAGGTTGAGGGCCGCCAGCTAAGCGACGTGGAAGTCCGTGGCATCGGCGTGCTTGTGTTCGTCGCGGGGCTCGACACGGTGGCAGCTGCCATAGGCTTTGACTTGGCGTATCTCGCCCGCAACCTCAAAGATCAGGAACTGCTGCGGAGCGAACCGGACCGGATCGCGCTCGCAGTTGAAGAATTGCTGCGCGCCTATCCGACCGTTCAGATGATCCGAGTGGCAACCAAGGACATCGACTTCGAAGGAGTGCCGATCCGTAAGGGGGATTACGTTTCCTGCGCCACGATGATTGCCAATCGTGACCCGGCAGAATTCGAATGCCCCAACACGATCGATCTGGCGCGAGAGAACAACCGCCACGCCGCCTTTGGCTATGGTCCCCACCGCTGTCTTGGCTCACACCTTGCCCGGCGAGAGATTGTCATTGGCCTGGAGGAGTGGCTGGCGCGCATTCCGGCCTTCCGGATCAAGAAAGGTACGGCACCCATCACCTCTGGCGGCCATGTATTCGGGATCAAAAATCTGATCCTGCACTGGTCCTGATGAAGCCCAGCCCCGAGCGGGCACGGAAATTGAAGGTAGCGGTATGCGCATCATCGTCCATAAACCCAAATGCCAGGGCCACGCGCGATGCTCGGCGCAAGCGCCCGATATCTTCAAGCTCGATGAGGAGGGCTACATCCTGCCTGGTGACATTGAGGTTGCGGAGGGGAAGCACCTACTTGCGTCACGAGGCACGCGATCTTGCCCCGAACGTGCACTGGAACTCGACGCTACACCCGCTGCGCGGGCTGAATCGGATGTCATTCAACCGAGAGGCCGGCGGGTTTAATTGCGGGTCGACCATGTGGCCGCACACTGGAAAGAACGGCATGCGGCGCGCCGCCGTCCTGGGCCAACGGTGCAGGGGCATTTCCGGAAACGAGGTGCTCCCATGGTGTGAAAAAACTTGGGCGGCTTAGCGAACCTCTTCCGATCACAGGATTTGCGACAAAGACGATGGACCAGGGAAAAATTACCGAACTACTCGACCGTGAAGCGATCCGCGACTGCCTCTATCGGTACTGCCGCGGGATAGATCGCGCGGACGAGGCGGCGTTGCGCAGCGCGTACTGGCTCGATGCGCATGACAATCACGGCGCCTATTGCGGCTCGGCAGAGGGCTTCATCCGGTTTGCGCTCGGGGTCTTCCAGACCGGGCATCGCAACATCCATCAGATCACGAACATCCTGATCGAATTCATCACCCCGACAGAAGCCGCGGTCGAGAGCTATTTCACCGCGCTGCAACGCGGACCGGACAAACACGGAGAAGTACGCCAGACGCTCCTCTGCGGGCGCTACTGCGATCTGTTTCAGAAAAGGGAAGGGGAGTGGCGGATTGCCGAACGGACGGTGGTCTACGATTGGCTCGAGGAGCAGATCCCAGCAGCGATCCCTGAGGCAGAACGGTTCGGGTCGCGGCAGCCTATCGGCGCACCTCATCCGGATGACCCAGTCTACGCGCTTGAGAAGCATCGCATCCTCCTCGCCATCAGGCCTGCTGAGGTTCCGAACGGAGACAAAAGCTATGATGATTTTGCAATGGCACAGCGATCCCGGTGAGAGCCTGCCCGGTAAAGACGTAGCCGAGAGGATTGTCTTTCTGTCCCGTAGCGGCGTGACCGCAACAGCGGTCTGCTCTGTCGCTGATAAATTTGCTGACGCAAGAACGGGACTCTGTTGCGCGGCAGTCTCCGACCCCCAAGCTCAGACCGGAGGACCGGTTCGCAGAGGCAAGTGGCTTACATGGATCCAGATCGGCTCTCATCAAAGGGTCCGTCGCCAGCTTCGCCGGCCAACTGGCCATCACCAGGACGTGCTGCTTTGCCGCAACGGATCATTTGGCCGCCCAATATTGATGGGGTGACATCGCTGAGGCTCGGCGCGGAGAAGTTCTTATGAAGCGGGAAGGACGCATCGTCATCATTACAGGCGCCGCGGGCGGGATCGGCCGGGCCCTGGTCGATATCCTTGCTGGGGGTGGAGACACTGTTGTTGCGGTGGACCTTCCGGGCAGCGGCGTGGTTGAACTGGCCCGTGGCCTCGGCGACCCGCATCTTGGCCTCGAATGCGACGTCTCGCGAGACGTGGAAGTCCTCGCCCTTTATGGCCGGGTCGAAGCGCAGTTCGCTCAGATCGACGTTCTCATCAACAACGCGGCCATCGGACCGACCATGACTGCGACTGTCGACACGGCAGCCGATGCCTTCCGGCGCGGCTTGGCAGTAAACCTGATTGGGCCGTTTGTCATGGCCCGCGAAGCGGCGAGGCGGATGAAGCTGGACGGCGCCATCGTCAACGTCGCTTCGCTGGCGGGGATGGTCGGCAGTCCCAGGCGCAATGCCTACGCAGCCTCGAAAGCGGGCCTGATCTCGTTGACGAAGTCGCTTGCATGCGAATGGGCTTCGCGCGGCATACGCGTGACGGCGGTTGCGCCAGGCTATGTGCGCACGCCGATGGTCGCAGAACTGGAACGCGCGGGTAAAATGGACCTTGCGGCGGTACGCCGCCGCGTGCCGATGGGCCGCATGGCGCGGCCCGACGAGATCGCCCGGGCCGTGCGTTTTCTGACCAGAGTTGAGGCGCGCTACATCACCGGATCGGTGCTGGTGGTCGACGGCGGCTGGACGTCATTCAACCAGCCGGGGGACGCGCACCCGGCGGTGGAAGGGACGCCCAGATCCGAACTCTCTTCTGAGAGCGAACGAACCGATGCGCGAATCGTGCTCGTCACGGGTGGCGCGAACGGCATAGGCGCCGCCATAGTTCGCCGTTTTGCAACGACCGGCGATACCGTCGTGATTGCTGATAAAGATCGCGCTGCCGCTACTGTACTCGCTGGATCGCTCGGCGGAAAGAACCTGGCGAAATTCGTGGATGTGGCCATCGAGAGCGAGGTGGTGGCGCTGTTCGAGGAGATGAGGGGACGCTTCGGGCGCATCGACATCCTCGTCAACGGTGCTTCTATTGCCGACACCTTTGTGGCGGGCATCGAACAAATGCCGGCAGAAATCGACCAGGTCCTGGATGTCAATCTCACCGGCGCCTTCACTTGCGCGCGTGAGGCGGCCAAAGCGATGCGCCCCGGCGGCGTGATCCTCAATCTCGGATCGATCAACAGCTTTCTGCCCTTTGCGCCGCGCCATGCCTACGGCGCCTCGAAAGCGGGGATGGACATGCTGACCCGATGCATGGCGGCCGAACTCGGGCCGATCGGCATTCGGACAGCCACCGTCGCTCCCGGTTACATCCGCACGCCTGCACTTGCTCAGTTGAAGGCCGGCCGCATCGACTCAACAGCGATCGCACGACGAATTCCGATGGGCATGATGGGACGGCCGGAAGACGTCGCAGACGCGGCGTTTTTCCTCGCTTCGTCTGACGCCTCATACATCAACGGCTCGATCCTCTATGTGGACGGCGGCTGGACCTCGTTCGGCGACGCGGGAAACGCCAGCGAATTCTATGACGAATATTTTGCGGAGGACGCTGGTTGATTATCGCCATTCGCCATTCGCCATTCGCCAGGCGACGGCTGCGGCTCGTCGAAGCCGACGACATCCAAGGCTTCAAGCTCCGCCCGCGCCGCGCCCGCAGCGCTGTCTAGGATCGAAGATTTTCGGCGGCGACGAACACGTCCCCATCGCGGTCGAAGCAGTTCCAACCGCTCGCGGGCGCGCGTGCAACCGCAGAATGCGAGCGGTTTGCCGCAAGACTATGCCGCCGCCAAGCATCGGATCCACACCGTGGCCAAAGCCTTCTGCGCGCATGCCGATCGCATCCCCTGATCTACCAATTCCCTCTGGAGACATGAAAGACCATGGAATTCGCAACCTTCATCCTGGCCGCCCAGCGCGGCTATCATCAATCCTCCGACAGCGTCATCCGCAACTCAATCGAACAAGCCGTTCTTTCGGAGCAGGCTGGCTTCAACACCGCCTGGTTCGCCGAGCACCACTTCAACAATTACAGCCTTGTTCCGTCGCCCTTGATGATGGTGGCGCACTGCGCCGGCCTGACAAGCACCATTCGCCTCGGCACTGCCGTCTGCGTGTTGCCGCTCTATCACCCGCAGCGACTGCTTTCCGAGATCGGCTTCGCCGACGTCGTGGCGAACGGCCGTCTCGAGCTCGGAGTCGGCGTGGGATACCAGCAATTCGAGTTCGAACGCTTCGGCGTCAACATCGATGAGGCGCCAGCGATCTTTTCGGAATATCTGGACATCCTTCTGAAGGGCCTCAACCAAAATATCTTCGAGCACGATGGCCGGTATGAGAAGATACCCCCGACGGCGATTTCGGTGCCCACCGTCCAGAAGCCGACCCCGCCGATCTGGATCGCCGGCGGTCCCCTGCGCATGAGCCGGGCCTATCGCGAGGGACACAATTTCTTTGTCACAGCATTCCACAACGGCTTAGAGACTTTGAGCACGCTGCGCGAATCGATCGAGGAGGCGGCGGCTTCCGAAGGTAAGAATGTCACGGACGCCAAGATATCGCTGCTGCGTTGCTGCTATGCCAGCGACGACCAGGCAGAGATAAACAGCTATCTCGACAATGCCCGCTTCCAGCGCCGGCTGTCTGAAGCACTGCATCAGCGCCGCCAGCAGAGCCTGGACGGCTATTTGCTGCAGGAAACGCCGACGCAGCAGGATCTGTCATTGGAGACTATGCGCGAGAACCTGCCGATCGGCAGCGTGAATCGCGTGATTGATCGCCTACTGGAAGAGATGGATATCCTGAAACCGGACCAGATCGCAATTCAGACCCAATTGGGGGATTTCGACCAAAAGACAATGCTGCGCCAGATCGAGCTCTGGGGAGACAAGATCATCCCGGCGGTCAACAAGTCCCTCCCTCAGGCGAGGGTTTGAAATCCGCAACGGCTTGAGCTTCCACCTCATCTGCTTGTCGTCTCGAAAGGGCAGAAGCGCGCGGACAAGGTAGGACGGAATCTCCAGGTCGCTTGTCGCGATGGGGTTGGGGGTAACCTATGTCGAGGATCAGTCAAACCAGTGCCTTGCCAGGCTATCCATCGCTGTGGCTCTGGTCTGCGGCCCGGAAGCGGTGTCACTATGCCGCTCGCATAGTGAGGATGCAGCTTCCGCATGTCCGCGGTACCCCGGGCGCTCAGCAGCTGCAAGAAAGCTCCATGCATTGGGGAACTCCCGATGAGCGCTTTCGTCACCCGCGACGCCTCCAGATGGGTGCCGCGATATCTGACCACTCTCGACGGCACGACCTGCATCGGCTTCGGCCGCTGCTTCAAGGTCTGCTCGCGCGCGCGGTGCACCTCCATAGCGTCGATCAGCGAGTGAATCCTCGGCGCCGGCGAGGGCGAACACCTCGACGCCGAGCTCAACCGCATGATCATGCTCGTCGACCAGGCCGGCCGCTGCATTGGCTGCGGAGCCCGCATTTACCCAAAGAACTGCCAGACGCATGTTGCGGCCGACAAGGTCGCGGCAGACGACCAGGAGAACGGCACCATGTTCGCTCATCACTATGGTTGGCTCTGCGCCCGCCAATGGCCGCGGATCGAGTTGAAGAGGGGGTTCGATCAGCATGTGCTTGCCTGTGTGCTTTCGTGTGCGCTCGAGGAGGTCGAGGCCGGCGAGGCGACGGCGACGGAGTCGACCGGCCTTTCGCGCGCAGAGCTGCGCGACGTGCTGACCCACAGTTTCCCCGCTACCGCGATAAACGCCTTCGCCTTGGACGAGCTATGCGACCCCAAGCCGGAAATGGAAGAAGAACTTCTGCACAGCCTGCTGCTGGCGCATGCCCGGCCGGGCGATCCGGCGAGCGCCTGCTTCGCTAAGATCGTCGCCCGGCGTGCCATGCGCAACAACCATCTCTGGCAGGATCTTGGCCTTCTCAATCGGGCCGAGCTCAGCCGCCTGCTTGCCACGCATTTTCCGACCTTGGCAGCCGGCAACACCCAAAACATGAAATGGAAGAAGTACTTCTACCGCAAACTCTGCGAGGCCGAAGGTTTTTCGCTATGCACCGCGCCCACTTGCCGGGAATGCAATGATTTCGAAAGCTGCTTCGGCCCCGAGCAAGGCGAAAGCCGCCTCGCACACATCAAGAACGGGATCGCTTTGGATTAAGCGCCGCTTTCGTCAGCGCTGCTAGAGCCTTTCACGTTTTGACGGAAGCGTACCCGGCGTTTACGAAGTAGTTCTTACATTCGGCTGGCTCGATGGTTTCGACGAGGTGGCCGATGTGGCGCCAAGTTTCCTCGACGGTGCGTTTCTGAGCCTGGCGCATCCAGTGTTTGATTTTGGCGAAGGCCTGCTCGATCGGATTGAGGTCCGGAGAATAGGGCGGCAGGTACCAAAGCCTGGCGCCAGCAGCCTTGATCATCTGCCTGATGGCCGCCGACTTATGACTTCCCAGGTTGTCCATGACGACGATATCGCCGGGCTTCAGCACGGTGATGAGCTGCTGCTCGACATAAGCGCGGAAGCATTGGCCGTTGATTGGCCCGTCGAAGACACAAGGTGCCGCGAGCCGATCCCAGCGCAGCGCTCCAAGGAAGGTCAGCGTGCGCCAATGGCCGTGCGGAGCCAAGCCGCGAAGCCGCTTGCCTCTCGGCCCCCAGCCTCGCAACGGAGCCATGTTGGTCTTGATCCAGGTCTCATCGATGAAGACCAGGCACTGCGGATCGAGACCGGTCTGCCAGGATCGCCATCGCTGACGCCTGCGGGCAATATCGGCGCGCGCCTGCTCAAGGGCGAACAGCGTTTTTTTTGAAGCTCAGGCCCTCGCGGCGCAAGAACAGCCACACCGCGTTGTGCGAGACCTTGACCCCGCGACCAGCCAACTCATCCTTCAGACCGTGCAGCGTCAGATGCGGCATCTCACGTATACGCGCCTCGATGAAGGCACGGTGCGGCTCCAGTAGCCTCTTGCGATGCCCACCCATCTTGCCCGGTGCTACCGAGCCGGTCGTCCCATGGCGCTGCAACAGCTTCACCGCGGCCGAAGCCGAAATGCCGAACCGTCTGGCGGCAGACCGGCGGCTTTCACCACTCAAAACCGCCGCCACAACCCGCTCGCGAAGGTCATTGGAAAGAGGTCGGGTCATCAGATGCTGGCCTCCACTCCAGCCAGCATCTTGAATCACAAAACCGACAAATCGGGAATCCCCTTCGATTCCATCAAGGCGTGAACCGCTCTAGGCCGCGGAGCCTTGATCGCCCTCTAGCCATAAGCGCTTTTCCCGTCGCCGTTGCACAGAGGAGGGGATGTTCATCGCTTCGCGATATTTTGTGACGGTGCGGCGTGCAACATCGATGCCGGTTTCCTTGAGCCGGACAGCGATATCATCGTCGGAAAGCACGTCAGCAAGCGATTCTCCGGCGATTATCGCTTTGATCCGATGGCGCACAGCTTCGGCGGAGTGCGCGTCGCCCCCTTCGCAGGAGGCGATCGCGACAGTGAAAAAGTACTTCAGCTCGAAAACACCGCGTGGGGTAAGCATGTACTTGTTGGATGTCACCCGGCTTACCGTCGACTCGTGCACGTTGATCGCTTCAGCGACAGTCCTGAGATTGAGAGGCTTCAGGTGGGAGACGCCATGTTCCAAAAAGGCCTCCTGCTGGCGCACGATTTCAGTCGCAACCTTAAGAATCGTGTTGGCGCGCTGATCGAGGCTGCGGATTAACCAGTTCGCGTTTTGCAAGCATTCGTGGAGAAATGCTTGATCTTTCGAATTTTGGACGGCCGCGCGCGAGACTTCGGCGAAGTAGGTATGGTTGATCAGCAGCTTGGGTAGCGTGTTCGGATCAAGTTCGATTTGCCACCCACCGCCAGGCGAGGGCATGACCCAGACTTCAGGCATGACGCATTCCGGCCCTCCGGTGTGGAACTGATTTCCAGGCTTGGGGTCGAGAGCACGGATTTCATGCAACATGTCGAGAAGGTCTTCTTCATCGACGCCGCAATGCTGCTTCAATGCCTGAAAATCGCGTCGCGCAAGCATCTCAAGGTTGGCAACCAACGCTGCCATCGCCGGGTCGAACCGGTCTCGTTGGCGCAACTGGATCTCAAGGCATTCGCTGAGAGTTCGCGCAAAAAGTCCCGGTGGATCAAAGTGCTGCAAGATTCCGAGCACCCGTTCCACATCGTCCGCCCGGACGTTTAGGCTGCTGGCCAGTTCCACAAGGCTTACCTGAAGATAGCCAGTATCTTCCAGGTGAGCGGCAAGCTGGCCAGCAATCAGCCTCTCCTGCGATGTGAACGCAGTGAGGGCGATCTGACGCGCGACGTGGTCGTGCAATGTTTCGGCGGAGACGGAAAAATTGTCGACTGCATTGCCCGCGCCCGGCGGGGCGTTGGCTGTGTTGCCGGTCGATTTCGATTGCATGAACCTTTCCGGGGCCTCGGCACTGGTCGGCTTGTCAAAGTCCTTTTCACGTGCGCCGATGTCGGGATCCTCTCCCGGAATCGACCAATCATCTCCAGACGGCCCTTCCTCGCTTGGCGCCAACTCCAAAAGCGGGTTCTTTGCGATTTCCTGCCCCACGTACTGATGCAGCTCGGTATGCGCCAGTTGCAGCAATCGGATCGACTCAATCAGTTGAGGCGACGCAATCATAGATTGCTTCTGACGCTGAAGCAGGCTTGCTGAGGATTGCATGGTGGGCGCGACTCCTGTCGAGCGTGGCTCTGGCGGTGGCCAATGGGATCTGCGAGGCTTTGACGCCGCTAGGTCATGCGGCAGCCTTGAGGGTTTCAAGAACGTTCTGCGGGGATGATACGCCATAGGGGTCGGCCTCGCAGTTGTCGGAGAAACCATCCTCCTCAAACCACTGCTCCACCACGCCATTGTTGATAAGGGCGGCGTAGCGCCAAGAGCGCATACCGAAGCCGAGATTGTCCTTGGCAACCAGCATGCCCATTTTGCGCGTAAACTCGCCCGATCCATCCGGGATGAGCCGCACCTTCTGCAGGCCCAAGGATTTCCCCCACGCATTCATGACGAAGGCATCGTTGACGGAAAGGCAGTAGATGGCTTCAATTCCCTCCTTCTCAAACTCGTCATAGAGGGCTTCGAATTTGGGCAGTTGGTAGGTCGAGCAGGTCGGCGTGAAGGCGCCAGGTAGCGAGAACAGGATGACGCGCTTGCCGGCAAAGTAGTCGTCGGATGTCTTTTCTTCCCAGCGATATGGATTGGGCCCCTGAACTGACTCATCGCGCACACGCGTGAGAAAGGTGACGAAGGGAACCCTCTTGTGGACCGTCATCAGCTTGCTCCTTTAAATGAAAACTTGTGCACGCCTTCTGGGCGTGCCGACATTTGTCGGCCTCGGCGCCCCAGGCACGAGATAAGGTCTTGCGGTTCCCGACCCGCTTTGATTCTCGTGGGATGGGAGCATCTTGGCTTCTGGTCTTCATCACCCGAACGACGTCGACATAGGTGATCTTGGTGGCATCGGGCGGCGCCGACAGCCTTTTGCGGCGATCGCCTGAAGGGGACATCGACGACCCGCTGCTCGTCATCGAGGAAACAGGCGTGGTGATCAGAAGGGGCAGTTTCGAAATAGGGCTGTGACGCGCCAACTGTTGGGTTGCGAGAGAGCCCCGATTTCGGAGTACCGAAGGTGGTTGGCAGTGACGCGCCGACGTCAGCTTGGGCATCCCTTTTTGGGAGTTCTTTGACACTCACACATTGATCAGGACCGGCCAGCAATTGGGGGAGCGCCATGAATTGGCGCGTCGGTCCCAGAACAGCCATGCGCAAGACAGCTACCGAGCACGGAGGTCTGGAAGGGATGATACGTCGATGTATAGCCGGAATGGGCATAGTTTCCTCAGGCGCTTGCATGCAGCTTCGCGTGTAGGCCATGTTCGTTCGTGGCTTTCATATGTGCTGGATGCGTTCTAGGGACTACATCGCAAGCGCCATGCCATTTGACTTGAAGCAGGGGTTCACTGCTTCGCAGGCAACCGTTCGGCGCGAGCAGGAGCGGGGCGCGCCTTTAGTCGCTTACTCGCCCCTCAGCAAAGGTACTGAGCTCGACCAGGTCACCGTATCAGCGTTCCCTGGATCGAAGTGGTATCGATCGGCGATGTCGTAAAGCTCGGAAATCCGCGGGCTCGCAAGACAGGCAGTTTGCGGTGGGCGTCCAATCACACCCCGAAGGTCGCACTACGGGCGCGTACTGTCAGGCGGTCACAACTTCCGCTCTGGCTCAGGTGGCTGCCGCGTTCGTTCAGGGCAGGTCGGTCCGTTTGCGCGACTGAGGTGGGGTGAGGTGAGGTATCCACCAGCAAACCATGTTGTGTCTGAGACTGCACGAGAATGTCGAAAGCCCGACGAAATCGTGACCTGGCCGGGCCGCGCGCACGGAGAAGTGGTGCAGCATCATCGGCGCAAGTCCGGCACGCAACTTGCTTCGATAATTCTGCCTGTCGGCCGTGCGTCGCGGAGGGCCCAAGCTGCTTGAATTCGCGACCGATCTCATCCGCGCTCGTGGCGGGTGGACTGCCCCCGCAACAGCCGCCTCCGGCGGGACTGTACAACTACTGGTAACCGCGACTGTGTGATCAGCAGTGCGATCTCAATCCGGTGCATGAACACTGACCTCCGAGATAAACCAGATGGCGACCAGACCGGTTTCAGACCATGTTGGGTTCGAAGTAGCGATGGACCCCAACCTGTTTATGTCGCCCGGCATGCCACAGACGCGCAGGAACGCAACTGGTCGCCGGCGTCCCTGCCCGCCGCCGCCCGTCGCCTTTTTTGTTCGCCGTATAACACGCGATAACACGCGCCATGGTCGGGGTGACTAGATCATCACTTGCTCCAAAGAGACCGCGCGGGGTGCTGCAGAACACCGAAACCCATCTTCGCCTCCGCATCCGCCGGATCCTCGCTGCTCATCCGCCGCTGCCGGGGCATTGGTAAGCAGAAAGGCGAACGCGACATCAAGATATCCATCCCGTAAATGTGCGCCATCCAACCAATCGATTTTCCAAAGCTCCGCTGAGAAATATATGAAGGCGCTTGGTTTTGGTGGGCCGTATCACAAGTAGTATTTGGGATAACAATGGGTATTCGGGTAGCTCAAGTTCCCGAAACCCTCGGCAGCGAGGGTCACGACGTGCTCTTGGATTTCAAGGCAATGTCTGGAACGACGTTAGTCGAGGCGATGACGCCACCTTGGCTTGCGAGGGCAAGGATCAATCGGTCGCGAACAAGGCTGGGACGCACTCTCCCGTGACAACGGCCGCGACAAACCGCGTAGTTTCTGTGAGGAGAATGAGAAGTTCTACGATCCCGGCGAAAAAGTCCCCTACGCTGGTGACGGCTGCCGTGGGCGCTGTGTTCCAGTTCCACGATCGAATGTCGAAGCACTTTTGCCTCTGCCGCCGCGAATAGCGAGAACAATTCGCAAGATTGTACGCAACCCTAGATGCGGTACCGCCGCGAGTGTTATTGGTGTGCCACCACGTTCAGGTCTGCTCAATGTCAACCTGTAATCAGTTAGCCTAAAATCAGCGCGGTTGCGGAGTCGAAGCCGCCAGTCTGCTTCATGGACGGAAGCCAAGGCTTGCGCCAGGCGTCGCCCCGCACTTGACCACATGCGTCGCCCTATTGGCGATCAGGGGCCTGCTAGGACAGCGGCAATCGGAAACATCAGTTCGCATTAAGGAGCAAAAACAATATGCATCGTCGTAATCTGATTAAAGGGTTCGTCGCACTCGGAGCATGCCTGGTTTGCGTTCAAGCCGCGCATGCGGTCAGCACTCATTGGGGATATACAGGCCCGGACGGACCGGAGCACTGGGCCGATTTGGACAAGAAAAATTTCGCCTGCTCGGCAGGCACGCAGCAATCACCGATCAATATCAAGAGCGCAGTCAAGGCCGAGATTCCACATATCGCCATCGGTTGGGGAAAAGGCGGCGGCAACATGGTGAACAACGGTCACACCATCCAAATCAATATGCCGGAAGGCAGCACGCTGACTCGCGGGGATCGTGTCTACGAACTGGTACAGTTCCATTTTCATGCGCCGAGCGAACACCAGGTGGCGGGCAAGACCTTCCCGATGGAAGCGCATTTCGTTCATAAGGACACACAGAGCGGTGGTCTGGGTGTGCTGGGCGTCTTTTTGAGGCCGGGCGCGACAAATGTCAGCTTTGCCGGCCTTGCCGCGGCCTTTCCCGGAAAGTCAGGCGAGGAGATCGCGGTCGACGAGGTCGATCCCAACGGGCTCCTGCCGGCGTCGCTTGGCTACTGGACCTACGAGGGGTCATTGACGACACCGCCATGCACCGAAAACGTCGAGTGGATGGTGGCAATGGAGCCGGTCGACGTCGACCCCGCAGACATCGAGCGATTTACCTCACTCTACCCGTTGAACGCGCGGCCTATCCATTCACCTAATCGGCGCTTCATTCTGGGCCTCGGTTGAGTCGGCTCTGTTGCGGTTCCATCCAGCAAAGCTCAGCAAATGGCACGAGCTTTGAAACTTAAGTGCGAGTCGGCGAGAGCTGCCGACCCGCATCACTTCCAACCAGGAGAACGGCCTTGCCCTTTGGAACTTTTTATCGCGTCTGACGCGTCACTGGTCCTATGCAGTAACGCTCTAATTGTCTCGTCCAGCATTCCATCCGCAACAGTCTGCACAACGCTGCGGTTGTCTCAGTTTGCAATTTGAATGGCGGCAGTTTCGGGCGGCGCATATTCAGCTGGTCGTTTAGCCAGCCTTTCACCGTTCACGATTATGACCGCACCCTCAAACTGGCAGGCTTCAATAGTCGCTTTCTCGATTGACCGGATATCGTGAACGTGAGGCAAAATCTCTTTTGCTGTGAGATCGGCCCGGCGGGCAACACTAATGATCTGCTTATCGGGGAATCGTTCTCTAAACATTTTGGCCGTTGCAACTTGGTCTGAGTCTGCCGTGAGCAGATACCCGACCCGATCACAAACCTGCTGCCCGTTGGTTTGACATAATTTCCTTCTGGCACGTTCGATGCAGGGACATTCAGAACGCCCCAGCGGATGTCCTCCTCTGATCAGCCTCATCGAAAAATACTGTCGCTGCATTCAACACCGCAGCCTTGACGGTCACCAAGCCGGTCGAAGGTCGGCGCATCATGGCCAAGGCGGGCGACTGCGCCGATTAAATACGGGAGGCTTGGAAGCATGTCGCTGACGGCGACGTGGCGGACATACGACAATCCGCCCAATCGCCACATGTCGCCGGCATGAGTTGTTGATCTTATCACTGGGCTGGATCCACGGGCTTCACACCCGACAACACGAACGCGAGGACAAACTGCTGCAAATCCAGCGGCACCAAGGTCGAGAATCACTGCTGGAGGGTAAGCCCAACAGCTATGGCCGATACTTGCCGCGAACATCCCTTATTGGGAAACGCTATAGGAGCAAGACAAGTGGAGCACTCTTGCATTGGGGTCGGTGCTGGCCCGTCTAATTTGAGCCTTGCGTGTCAGTTACACGAGGAAATCGGGCAAGGGGCACTGTTCCTGGATCGGCAAGTCGACTTCCGCTGGCATCCAGGCAGCGCATTCGATTCCTCGGAGCTCCAGGTCAGCCACTTCAAGGATCTGGTCACGCTGGTGAATCCGCGATCGGCCTACACTTTCGTAAACTACCTGCACGAGAACGGGCGTCTGTACCACTTCCTGAACGCACAGTTCGAGGCCGTGCTCAGAGCTGAGTTCGAGCAGTACCTGAACTGGGCTTTCCAAAAAAATCCGCTTGTCCGCGGCGGAGAGACGGTGCGCGAAATCCGCTTTGACGGCGAGTTTCAGGTGCGGACGGACGACGCGGTTCTTGGCGCCAGAAACGTGGTGGTCGGAATTGGCAAGCAGGCGCAAATTCCGCCTCAGTTTCAGGGCTGGACTGGGGCCAACCTGTTCCACTCATCTGATGTACTGCACATCCATCCAGAAGTGCGGAAAAAGGATGTCTGCGTGGTTGGCGGGGGACAGTCGGGAGCCGAGGTGCTGTTGCATCTTGTCAGCCGGCCGAACGAACAGCGGCCTGCCTCGATCACTTGGGTCTCACAGCGCGAAAACTACCTGCCCATCGACAACAGCCCGTTCACAAACGAGTTGTTCATGCCCTGCTTTTCGGATCGTTTCGCGGCGATGAGCGAGTCGCAGCGCAAGCTCTTCCTTCGGCGTTTTGTGCTTGCCTCGGACGGCATTTCGGAAAGCACGCTGCGCGCTGTGTATCAGGCGCTGTACCGCCACGAATTTCTCGAGCCAAACCAATGCGACATCGCACTGTGGCCGGGTTGCAACGTCTCGCGCTGCATCAACGCCGGCGCGGGTCACAGGCTGACCCTGCAGCGCGGCATTGACGATATCGAAGAAGTCACGGCCGACATCGTCATCCTGGCCACCGGTTACGAGAACGCGGTGCCAGGCTTCTTGGAACCGATCGCGGACCGGCTGGAACAGATCGACAAAGAGATGGTTATTGGCGAGGACTTTTCGGTGTCCTGGGACGGACCGCGTGACAGACGCATCTTCGTACAGAACGCGAACCTCGGGCAGCGCGGGCTGGCCGATCCGAATCTTAGGCTGCTGGCCTGGCGAGCACGTCGCATCCTCAACAGCCTTCTTGGGCGCTCGCCATACGCGAACCCCGAGCATCCTGGATTCATCAGCCGTACCTCCCTCGAGAGCTGGTGCGACACCGCAGGCGAAGAAATGGGCAGCGGGATATGACGCGTCGACTCTTGGTCATTGGCGGTGGCATCCAAGGAATGATGTCCGCCGCCGTTGCGGCCAAGGCCGGCACCTGCTCAAAAATGACCGTGACGGAACGAGGCCTTGGACCCATCGGCGCATCGCACTGTTCCGGGAGGGTGTATTTCTCGCGGGTTCAACCGCTCGCCTCGAACCGGATCTGGCGCTTGACCGAATCGACATGGTTTACCCCCCGGACCACGTACTCACCTCGGGTGATCTGGCTCTTGAGCGCGCCCGTCCGTCCGGCGAACAGGTACAGGTGCTCGTGCCCGTCGCGCTCGGACACCCAGATGATCTCCTTCCCGTCATCGACATCGTGACGAAAGGTTTTTCCGGTACCTTCCTGATCCCGCCGCCAGCGGCCGGTAATCGACGGAGGTCTCACTGGTTTCATCGATCAGGCAGCGCGCGCGGCAGTGGCGGCGTCTACCTCGACGAGCCTATAGAGCTGATGCCCGCGCTGGTTATATTCGAAAGTGAAGCTGCGGCCCGTCCTCCCACCATTGGAGAGAGGAAAGTTCGAAGGGATTCGAGAACAGGGCGTTGTCAATCGCGACCTGGCGCCGGCTGGCAATGTCGAACAGGTCCGGCTGGGGCAGCGGAAGGACATGTCCGGCTTGGGATAGACCATCGTTGAATATTCGCGCTGCAACTGGTCCGTCGACGAATTGAGGTAGGGGATCTCCCGCTTGTAGCCGGGGCGAACGCGGTAAGCCGCGAGGTGGCGCGAGTCCGGCGACCAGCTCAGTGTCGAAAAGACGTAGTAATTGCCCTCGGATCCGTCCCGGCTCAGCGCAACATCCTGCAATCGATAGAGGCGATCCATTTGCCGTCGGGCGAGACGCTCCTCTGGTCGGGGTTATTCTCAGCCGGCGGCGTGTAGTCATGGCTGAGCTGCGTGTCCGGGGCCTCCACATCCCACGTTGTGCTGGTGCAGGCATAGGTCGCATATCCGACAGCTCGGACAACCTGGGTTGACGTCTGGTTGACAAAAGTGGACCGGCGGGCCGACGGCAAAAGGGCGCACGAGGCGCCCTTAATGTCAGATCGGCTGTCGGAGAGCCACCTTCGCCTTCCGTATCAGAAGCGGTAAGTGACACCTGCGCCTATCAACCAGGGATCGAGCGCCGCTTTTCCAGTCAGTTTTGCCCCGGCCACCGTGACGTCGAAGTCTGGCTTGAGGAAAAGCTTCTTCACGTCGAAGTTGACGCCCCAGTGTTGATCCACCATGTAGTCGAACCCGACCTGCAGCGCCGTGCCGAACGTGTTCTTAACCTTGAGATCATCGGCGCTGCCGGCATGCTGGTTATAGAAGATCGTGTAGTTCACGCCGGCACCGACATAGGGCTTGAAGGCGCCGAAATCGGTAAAATGATACTGCACTGTGAGCGTAGGCGGCAGCAGCCAAACCTTGCCGATATTGCCCAGCCCGCCGAGCGTTCCTTGGCCGTCGATGTTGGCATAGGTGGTGCCGAGTATGAGTTCGGCGGCGATGTTGTCCGTGAAGAAATACGAGATATCGAGTTCCGGGATCACGGTGTCCGAATAGGAAAGCCCGGAGCCGGGCACTCCGTTGACGTATCCCGAATCCTCAGTGATGCCCCCCAACCCACGCAGGCGGATCTGCCAAGGGCTTGGCGCTTCCGTGAGCGAGACCCCTGCCTGCGGCACGCTTGCGGCTACCGGAGGCTCCGCCGCGACGGCCTGCTGTCCCACCATCATCAGACCGACGGCCGCTGTTACTCCCCGCGCCACGCCCATTCGCTTTCTCATCATGTTATTCTCTCCTTTACCTTCAGAAATGATGAACTTCACTGCTAAGAATCTCCTCTGATGAATGTATATTGAAGCAATCTCTCATGCTAACTTGCACGAGACTGCACCGACTTTATTCGCGGCTTCGCGCAATCACCGATCTGTGCTCACTTTTGTTTGACGTTGCCTTGTTCGGGTTGCGCGCCCACCTATCGAACGCCATCGGCTTGCCAGCCGATGGCACTGCGAAGGAAATTGTTCCCCAGGGCAATGAATGCTGCCCGCTCCCGGTTGTCCTTGCCGTGGCTGTGCCCGCCCGCGCTGGGCTCGTAGAAGTAGGCGGGATAGCCAAGAGCCTGCAGCTTTGCGGCCATCTTACGCGCGTGGCCCGGGTGGACGCGGTCGTCCCGCTTCGTGGTGGCGAGCAGGATCGGCGGATAGGGCTGCCCTGCCGTCGCGGCGTGATAGGCGGAGATTTCCTTGAGGAAAGTCCAATCCTCCGGCTTGTCGGGATCGCCATATTCGTCAATCCCGCTTGCGCCCAAAAGCCTGGTGTAGCGGCGCATGTCGATAAGCGGGACTGTGCAGAACAGCGCGCCGAAACGCTCAGGATAGCGGGTAAGCATGTTGGCGATCAGGAGGCCGCCATTTGAGCCGCCCTCGGCGGCAATCCGCCTCGGCAGCGTAATGCCCCTTCGCACGAGGTCGGCCGCAACGGCGGCGAAATCGTCATGGGCGAGACGCTTGCCCTGTCTGCGCCCGGCGTCGTGCCAACGGGTGCCGAACTCGCCGCCCCCACGGATGTTCGCCACCACGCACGTGCCGCCGCGTTCGAGCCACAGCTTGCCCAGCGCGGAGTTGTAGGAGGGCAGGAGCGATATGCCGAACCCGCCATAGGCGGTGAGATGAACCGGGGCATCGCCGTTCCCGTCCGCCCGACCGACCTGCGTATAGGGGATCATCTCACCATCGATCGAGACTGCCTCGTGGCGCGTGACCGTCAGTCGGGATGCGTCGAAATTCTCCGGGTTGCGCTTCAGGATCACTGGCTTACCGAGAGGCGGCGCGTCATTGAGATCCAATAGGAGCAGCTGCGGTGGCGTGATCGGGTCCTGAGCCGAAACGAGGATCTCTCCATTGGTCTCGTGATCTTCCGCATCGAGGGACCACAGGTGGACAGTCCCTTCGGCGGGCACCGTGTCCAGGGCTCGGCGCGTCCATTCCTGCCGGCCCGGAGTGAACGTCTCGAAACGCGGAACGAGGTTCGCCAGGTAGGAGATGATGAGCTCCCCGTTATTCCAGAAAAATGACTGCAGGGAGCGCCTCTCGCCTGGCTCAAACAGGGTGACAAAGCCGCGCTCGCCGGCGATGAAAGAGGAAAGCGAGATGCCGATCAGTACGTCGGAGGCATAGGTCGTCCCTCCCACCGTCCAGGGTTTGCCCGGCTTTACCGCCAGCCAATCGCCGAAGACACCCCACCAGGCGTCCCGAGGAAAGTCGATTTCAATCTTCGGCCCGCTCTTGTCGCCGGTTCGGACTATCTGCTCGAAGAAGCCAGTATTCTCGATGAACCAAAGGCGCTCGCTCTCGGCGGTGCGGTCCACATGACCAGACACGCCTAGGGATCCGGAACAGCCGGTCTCGAAGATTGCCGGCGCGGTGAGGGGATCCGCGCCCCGCTTCCACAACCGCACGGTACGCGCGAAGCCGGAGCGGGTGGCCATGCCATCACCAAGCGCACTGGAAAGCAGAAGCGTGTCAGGGTCGAGCCAATCAATGCCGCCCTTGGCCTCCGGGAGATTGAAACCGTCAGCGACAATGCTCCGAGACCTCAGGTCGAATTCGCGATGTACGACCGCGTCGCTGCCGCCGCGCGACAGGCGCAGAATGGCTTTTTCCCGTCTCTGCGGCTCGATCGACGCGCCGCCCCAGATCCAGTCCTCTCCGTCGCTAGCCGCGAGGGCATCCTGATCGAGCAGTAGCTCCCACTGGGGATCCGCCTTCATGTAGGTGGCAAGGGTGGTCCGGCGCCACAATCCGCGCGGATTTCCGGCATCTCGCCAGAAATTGTAGAGGTACTGACCGCGGCGAGCAATCGCGGGAATCCTGTCGAAACGGTCGAAAATCATCGTCAGGGCCGCGCGGTCGCGCTCGAACCGCGTTCCCCCGCAGTGCTTCAGCGTCCTTGCCGACTGGCTGGCGGTCCAGTCAAGCGACCGTTCGCCTTCCACATCTTCGAGCCAAAGGTAGGGATCGTCGTCGGGAGCATTCAGCGTTGGGCGGAAATCGAATGCGGTCATGTCCGGACAACCTGAAGAATGAAAGCGCAAAGGCTTCCGTCGGCTCGGGAACGCTCAGTGTTCGCGGCGGCGACCGCATACTTGAAAAGCGTGATCATGGGATGAGTTCTTCTCAGTCGGTGCGGCGCGGCAGTGCGTTTGCGGATAGGACTGCATGTGTCGTGCCAACTGGGAAAATCGTTTCAGAACAAGCGATCACGCTGATAGCGTTGTGTCTCATGTCCGACATCGTCGGAAATCCGACAACGAGTGGGTAACGCCTGATCGGTCTCCTGCGCGAGCTCGTTGGGCATTGCGGAAGACTCAAGCAGTAAGGCTCATCGTCAACTGCATTGCCCACGCCGTCATCCCCGCCGGCATGGCTGGTGGACCGCTGACACCGCCAGCGTACCATCCAGAACTCCAGCACGATCGCCTGGCGCGGCTCGTCGGCTGCCGCTCCTGTCTCAAACCTTGATTATGAGCTACCTATGCTCTGCGCTGCCCTATTCAGCCGCACGGCGATCCAGGTTTGGCGCCGGAGATCGTCGCGAGTTCATTGAGCCCGATCCGCTTGCCATTACCTTTGATCCGGCAATCGGGTCATGCTGGTTCCCCCCGGACAACCACACCTTGATCAAGCCATCGCTTTGTCCGGGCAGTATATCGGCACGGCCGTCATGCGCGTCCCTGCCACGCGGTATTCGGATGGGGTAGGTGCTTCCTTGGAGCTGAAGCCCGACCTGGCGGACGCCTGCGCCAACATCCGTATGGCATAGAGCTTTCGGCAAGGCTACGGCATCAACACAGATGGTACGGCAATACTATCGATGAGGCCTCGACGGGAAAAGACGGCGGAGGGAGCAACGAGACGATGATAGGCAGCCGTTGCGGTCGACATGCGCGGCGAATTCTTGAAGGGGGCGCCGAGATCTGTCTCGTACGATCCGCTTATGAGGGAGTCATGCGCAGCACTTGCCCATTTGAGACCCGCGGCCGAGAAGGCGCAAAGGGCTAAGGCGGGCTAGCTGAAGGGCGTAGCGCCGAGACGCAGCTATCTCGCGAACTGCCATGTGTCGGTCCTAACTATTCAAAAAGGAAGAACAGGTCGACCGCGAGGGATCGGTGCGCGATTTCTGCGGGTGTTTTAAACCACCCGGCCAGAATCTGGCACGGCGGTGCCAAAGGAGAACTGAAGCACGGCTCCGGCGCCAAGGTTTCGCTTTGCCCAGCAGCAACTCTCTGCCTAAATCCGATTGAGACGAGGCTTGGCTCTGCCGCCGCGAAGACAAGATGGAACCCAGATATTATCCCTCTGCTGATCTGGACGCAGACGGAAAGCCGCCGCCTATCGGGGATCGTGGGGTTTCAATTTACCCGCGGTCCCTGGACAGCCTTCTCAACGGGAAGGCGAGAGCCAGCGATTGGAACGTGCGGATGGACGAGTCCCGCCTGCTCGGCTTCGCGACGCAGGTTCTGGCGCGGGCGCGGGCCGATCTGCTGGATCACCAATCCGGCCGCCAGTGAGCCAAGATCGCCGCAGGTCTTGAGGTCGCGGCCTTGCGTGTAGCCATGCAGGAAACCGGCGGCATAGAGGTCGCCGGCGCCTGTCGTGTCGACCAGTTCCTTGATCGCCGTCGCCTGGATGACCACGGTCTCGTCGCCGCGCACGATGACCGAGCCCTTTTCCGAGCGGGTGACGGCGGCGATCTTGCAATCCTTGCGGATCTGCGCCAGCGCCTCGTCGAAGGAGGTGGTCTGGTAGAGCGACTTGATCTCGTGGCTGTTGGCAAAGACGATATCGACGGTGCCCGAGCGCATCAGGTCGAGAAATTCGTCGCGGTAGCGGTCGACGCAGAACGAATCCGAAAGCGTCATCGACACCTCGCGGCCCGCTGCGTGCGCCAGCTTCGCCGTCTGCCGGATCGCTTCCTTGGCACGCGGAGGATCCCACAGATAGCCCTCGAAATAGGTGACCTTGGCGCCGGAAGCCTTGTCGGCCTCGACATCTTCCGGCCCTAGCTCGACGCAGGCGCCGAGATAGGTGTTCATCGAGCGTTCGCCGTCGGGGGTGACGAAGATCATCGAGCGCGCCGTCGGCGGCAGGCCCTTGAGCGGCCTGGTGTCGAAGGCGACGCCCTGGGCATGGATGTCGTGGATATAGATTTCGCCGAGCGGATCATTCGACACCTTGCCGAAGAAGGCGGCGCGACCGCCGAAGCTGGCGACACCGGCCGCCGTGTTGCCGGCGCTGCCGCCGGAGGCCTCGATCGCCGGGCCCATGCGGCTGTAGAGCAATTCGGCGCGCTGGGTGTCGATGAGGTTCATCGCGCCCTTGATGATGCCGTTGGTCTCGAGGAATTCCTCGTCGCACTGGGCGATGATGTCGACAATGGCATTGCCGATGCAAAGCACGTCATATTCCGGCATCAAAGTCTCCGCTCAACGGTCCGCTGGCCTTCTGCCATGCCGGCCGGGCGCGGGTCTCGGGAGTTGGAATGGGTTGCCGCATGTAGCTGGATCCAACATCGGCGCCTCACGCAGCTGCCGGTCCTGCCTCACGCAGCAAGTCGTCAGCTCTGTCCGTCTTCTCCCATGTGAACTCAGGCTCTTCACGGCCGAAGTGCCCGTATGTCGCGGTCTTGCGGTAAATCGGGCGCAAGAGATCAAGCATCTTGATGATGCCTTTCGGTCGGAGATCGAAAAGATCGAGAATAAGGCGCTCGATCTTTTTTTCCTCGATCTTTGCGGTCCCGAAAGTGTTGACGAGGATAGACACCGGGGCAGCCACGCCGATTGCGTAGGCAAGCTGAACCTCGCAGACCTCCGCAAGGCCGCTGGCAACGACATTCTTTGCGACGTACCGCGCGGCATAGGCGGCCGAGCGGTCAACCTTGGATGGGTCCTTGCCCGAGAAGGCGCCGCCGCCGTGACGACCCATCCCACCGTAGGAATCGACGATGATCTTGCGTCCGGTGAGCCCGCAGTCGCCGCGTGGCCCACCGACCACGAACCGGCCGGTTGGATTGACCAGGAACCTGATCCCCGTCGTGTCCAAGTTGGCAGGCAGGACCGGCTTTATGATCTCCTCGATGACGCCTTCGCGGACTGTTTCTTGTGAGACTTCCTCCGCATGCTGCGTCGACAGGACTATGGTATCCAGCGCCACCGGGCGCAAACCTTCATAGCGGACGGACACTTGAGATTTTACGTCCGGGCGCAGCCAGCCAAGCTGTCCCGCCTTCCGCACCTCCGCCTGCCTTTTCGTCAGACTGTGGGCGAGTTGGATCGGCAAAGGCATGAGTGTATCGGTCTCGCTGCATGCGAAGCCAAACATGAGGCCCTGGTCCCCCGCTCCCTGGTCGAGATCCTGCCCTCGTCCCTCGTCAACGCCCTGGCTAATGTCGGGCGACTGCTCGGTGAGAGCCAGAACGACGGCGCAACGGCGACCATCAAAGCCGATGGCATCGTCATCGTATCCAATATCGAGTATCGTCTCGCGGGCAACTTGGCTGTAATCGACCTGCGCATCGCTAGTGATCTCGCCAGCCAGAACGACCATCCCTGTTTTCACCAACGCTTCGCACGCGACGCGCGCCTTCGGATCGGTGCGGAGGATCGCATCCAGGATGGCATCCGAGATGTTGTCGGCCATCTTATCCGGGTGTCCCGCGCCGACGGATTCGGAAGAGAATACGAACTGCCTAGTCATTGAATGTCCTCGCTTCAGATGTTGGAGTTAGGTGGCAACCTTCGATTTGCCCGCCTTACCTGTCGGTGATGCCAGGGACCTCGAACGCAGCGCAGAAGTCGGCGACCTCTCTCCGCACGCAGGCATGGACATCCGGATCATTGGGCTGGCGGCAGACCAGGTCGATGAAGGCGGCAATCTGCACCATTTCCGCCTCGCGCATGCCCATGGACGTCACTGCTGGCGACCCCAGGCGAATTCCGCTTGTGACCGCCGGATGGCGCGGGTCGCCCGGCACCATGTTAAAATTCGTAATGATGCCTGCCTTTGCCAATCGCTCCGCATAGGCTTTGCCTGACAGTGGTCGATCGCGCATATCCAGGATCAGCATGTGATTGTCAGTCCCCCCGGTGACCAGGTCATACCCTCGCTCCAGAAGCGCCTGGGCCAGCGCCTTGGCATTCTTGACGATCTGCTGACCGTAGACACGGAAGGACGGGGTCGCGGCTTCCTGCAAAGTGACAGCTAGAGCGGCGATGATATTCATATGCGGTCCGCCCTGCAGGAGAGGGAACACCGCACGGTCTATACGTTTGGCGAGATTGTGTTTGCTTTTCGGATGATAGAGCGCCTGGTAGCGATCTTCATTCCTTGACAAAATGAAGCCCCCGGCGGGGGACCGCGGATTGACTTGTGAGACGTGCTGCTGACGACGTCGCAATGGCCGACGGGGTTCGGGTGCGCTCCTGCGACAATCAGGCCACTGATGTGTGCGATGTCGGCCACCAGATAGGAGTTCACCTCCGAAGCGATTTCGGCCATTGCCGCATAGTCAAAAACACGCGGATAAGCCGTTCCGCCGACCCAAATGAGTTTCGGCCGTTCCCGCTTGGCCGTCTCGCGCAAGCGGTGATAGTCAATCTGCTGCGTCTTTTCGTGCAGCCCATAGGGGACGCGTTTGTAATCAGCGCCGGAGAAGTTGACGGCCCATCCATGTGTCAGATGACCCCCACCGGGGAGAGACAAGCCCATCACCTTGTCTCCCGGGCTCAAAAGCGCGCGATAGACAGCCTGATTGGCCGGCGAGCCGGAATAAGGCTGGACGTTGGCGTGTTCGCTGCCAAATAGTGTTTTCAAGCGCTCAATGGCGAGGTTCTCAAGCTCATCGACGATCTCGTTTCCCGCGTAGTAGCGCGCACCGGGGTATCCCTCGGCGTACTTGTTCGTGAAAATCGAGCCGGTCGCTTCCAGCACGGCCGAAGAGGCGAAGTTCTCAGAAGCGATCAGTTTGAGCGTCGTGCGCTCCTGCCGCTCCTGTCTTATAAGCAGTTCGTGAACGCGGCAATCGACCGCGGCCAAGGGAGACCGTCCGTAGGTGTCGGGCTGCGCGATGGCGCCGTCGGCGGAGTTGTCCATGATAGTTTCGCGCTCCGCTTTTTTGGGTTGGTCTGTCTCGACGATTAAGCAGGAGGTCCCCTTCGCCCGATCGTCTTGCATCGTCGCTTCGAGGCGTTGGAGGTCTCGTTTATGATGGCCATCGTTGGGGGGCAGGAGATCGACCAAGAATTGAACCAGCCCGCCGTCCTTGCCTCCTGCTTTCAGATAGTAGGACCGACGTTGATCGTCGCACCAAAGAAAATCGGCTCTGGCGAGCAGCCTAAGGTGTCGCAGAACGTGCTCGCGACGCAGACCCATAATCTCGGCCAGCTCGCAGACAGTTAGGTCTGCATGCGCGCAAAGGCCCAGGATTCGAAGGCGATCAAGATGCGCTGCCGTCCGCAGACGTCTGACCAGTGTCATCATCGGTCAGCACCAATCCGGGTAGCATAAGCAAACATTCTCACTCCATCTCCTTCAACCAGGATGAGATCTCTTCTTGGCATTCGCTCAATCGAAGACTAAATGCTGCGCGGCGGCCGGACATATGAAACAAGTCAGGGTTTTGCCGTCAGGGACTTGGATGTTGTGGCGAGCGTATCATTGCCGACAATTTTTTGCGCTAAGTCTCTGTGAATTTCGTTGAAGGATATATTTCAACCCCAGAAAATGGACATTGCGATATGCTGGTCAGGCAGTGAGGCCGGCGAACTGCTTGGCCAGGCAGGTATGCGGACTCAAACGTCTACCTCGTCTGTCGTTTTTGCACGACTGGATCAGTGTTTTTGGAAGCGCCGGCCGGTAAACCTTTCGACGCCGTCCTTAGCCCGGCCAGTAGGGGGCGCCGCGCTGTTTGCGAAACGTCCTGTCACGTTGAGGGAGTGTCTGTTGGGATTGGTGACAATGTGACACGGTTTCGCCACAATTTAGCCGCGCCGATGCCCCAATGTTTGACGAGATACGTGGCGTTGCCTGAGACGGTTCGGTTCGGCACCGGCTCGTAGCCCCCGCCCACGGGTCAGCGTCGGATCGAACCTCGGCTTTCCTGGAACATGTATCTGTGCATATCTTGAAGGCCCTCATCCGGGGCCGACCGAGCGGCCGCAGGCGTGACGGCTAGCGCCGCTAACTATTCGTCGAGACGGCGCGAAATGCAAGGCCGATGCGGCTCCAGGAGGAGAATGCGCTCAAGCTCGCCACAGGCGAGCGTAGGCGCCTTCAGCTGTCAGCAGATCAGCATGTGTTCCCTCCGCAACAACCCGCCCCTTGTCCAAGACCACGATCTTGTCGGCCCCACAGATGGTGCTGAGCCGATGAGAGATGACGATGATAGTCTTGCCGGCTCGACGCAGTTCTTCAACCAGCTTTAGCACAAACGCTTCTGCCAAAGAGTCGAGAGAGGAGGTCGCCTCGTCGAGGATGAGGATCTCCGGATCCCGGTACAGAGCCCGAGCCAACGCAAGACGCTGCCTTTCCCCGCCGGATAGGCGTAGGCCGTTCTCGCCCAGATTGGCGTGGAAGCCACCGGGCCAGCGCTCGATCGACTCCCGCAGCCCTATTTGATCGCAGATTCGAATGATTTTCTCGATGTCCGGCTCGAACTCGCCGAGGGCGATATTCTCGATCACCGAGCCCGAGAACACGTCGATCGATTGCGGCACCGCAGCGACAACCTTGCGCAGGGATACGGTCGAGAGGTCCTGGAGGGCAAAACGGCCTATCCGGATGTGTCCACCCTCGAGCTGGTAGACATTCTGCAGCAGCGCCGCAAGGGTGCTCTTGCCCGAGCCGCTTTCCCCCACCACCGCGGTCATTTCCCCCCGGCGGAAGGTGACGCTAAGATCCTGGAAAAGCTCGATCTGGCTACCATAGCGGAACGTGACCTTCTCCAGGTGGATGTCGCCAATGTCGGATTTGGTGGCATCGATGCCGCCGCCGCTTGCCGGCTCCAAGTCGAAGATGTCGAACAGGCGATCCGCCGCGATCAGTGCATCCTGAACGATCCGGTTGGTCTGGATCAGGCTGTCAACTGGCCGGGTGACATAGCCGAGCAGCGTATAACAGGACAGTAATTCACCGGGCGTAATGGATTGATCGAGGGTGAGCGACGTTCCGAACCACATCAGCACAATGGTGAATAGGGCAGCGAGGAAGGTCGAGGCACTGTCTCCGAAGATCGAAATGAGACCGGAACTGTAGACGGAGTGGAGCATCTTGATGAAGCGGGCCTCCACCTTTAAGCTGGCGAAGCTCTCTAGGCCGGACGTCTTGATCGTGGAGACAGTTCCGAGTGATTCCACCAGTTGCGCCTCCAGATCGGCGGCATTCTCCATAATGGCGCGCTGGCGCTTTCTATTCAGCCGGTTGATGATCCAATAGACCGAGAGGTACAAGGGGATGGAGACCGCCACGACCAAGGCGATCTTCCAAGAATAGATGAACATCATCCCTAGCGAGGACAGGATCATTAGGGCGTCGACGAACATATTGATCGAGACGTCGTTCAGGAAGTTCCTGATCTTCACCGCGTCGTTCATGCGGGATATAATTTCGCCCAAGCGCATGCTGTCGAAGAAGTTCTGGGGAAGGCTTAGGATATGATTATAGTAGCCGAGGATTAACTGGACATCAATCTTCTGCCCGGTTTGCAAGACGAGCCGGTTTCTGAGGAGATTGATCAGGACCTGCACAACCAAGATCAGCAGCATGGCGACGCTCATCAGGTTGAGCAGGTTGCGGTTGCCAGCTGTAATCACATGATCGACGATCTTCTGGACGTAAATGGCCGTCGAGAGGCCGAGGATCGTCGTCACCAGCGCCCCGACAAGAGCCTGCGCCATCACCGCCCTGTGTGGCGCAAGCAGACGCGCGAAGCGAGCTAGGGGTGAGGTGGTCTCGTCGCGGGGCTTGAAGGCGTCTGCCGGAACCAGGAGCACCAGGACGCCAGTCCATTGGGTTTTGAATTCCTCGTGCGACAGCTTGCGGACTTCGCCATAGGCTGGGTCCATGACGGTGACCCACCTAGCGTCGACCGCCTGGATTACGACGAAGTGGTGCAGGACGTCCTTGACGATTACGTGGGCGATAGCGGGCTTGGGGATCTTGTATAGGCTGTCGAAGCCACCCTTCACCCCCTTGGCAATAAAGCCCAGCTTGCGGGCCGCTTCCATGAGGCCCAGCACAGTGGTGCCGGAGCGGTCGGTCGAGGCATACTGGCGGATCCGCGACAATGGCAGCTTGTGGCCATAGAAGGCCGCGACAGAGGCAAGGCTGGCGGCCCCGCAATCGGTGATGTCGCGCTGTTTGAAGTTGATGATCTTGCTCGACATCGGCTCGCTGACTGTTTGGAAAATGAGGATCAGTGGCCCGCCAGGAGCGGATTTAGCCAACCGTCGGCCTCATTGTAGAGGAGTTGCAGGAGAGTTCGCTCCCCCAGGAGGAAGCGGGCCGTCACGGTCATGCCTTTCTTCAGGTGACCGATGACCCCGTTCTCGAGCGCGAGACGGCTACGAAGGAGCGCGCAGCGGACCTTGAAGACCGGGCTCCGGTCATGGAGAGTGAAGTCCTGCGCGACGTCGAGCACTGTCGCGTCAATGACACCCCATTGATTGTAGTTGAAGGCATCCACTTGCAGACGAACCGACTGGCCCGGTCGCACAAAGCCGATATCGCTGGGGGAAACGTAGATTTCCGCCACCAGTTCGGCGTCCGGCGAGACCCAAGCCACGGTTTGCCCGGCCTGGACGTAGCTGCCGGGGGTGAGGCCTGAGAATTGCTCGAGAGAGCCTGATACGGGGGCTCGAATGCGGGTCAGATCCCGTTCGTTCTCGAGCTCATGCAAGGTGGCCGTGAGTTCGCTGAGGCGCAGCTTAACGTCTAAGAGCTGCTGGTTCCATTCGGCGGATTTGCGCCGGGCGAGAATATCACCCTGAACCTCAATTGTCTGGAGGGCGAAAGCCCTTTCCTCAACTGCCGTTTCGGGCGCTGCAGCAGCGGAGAACAGTCGCTTAGCGCGGTCGAGTTCCGCGGCGGCATTACGGCGGGCATATCGGTTCTCCCGCAGCAGGTTGAGGAAATGCGCCCGCTCGGCCGTAGCGGACTCGGTCAAGAGGTGGATCGGGTCCTTGGCTTGCGTGCCGGAGGAGATTAGGGTTTCGAGGTCACGGGCAAGATCGCTCTTTACGCGAATATCGCCTGTAAGCGCCCTGAGCTTTTCCTCAACCACCTCATCATCCAGGGCGAGGACCTCCTGCCGCTCGGCAACCAGATCGTTCTCAACGGCGAGGATGCGGGAGATGCGTCCGGAGACGGGCGCGACCAGGGGCGTCTTCTCGACGGTGGGGCGAATGATACCGGCACTTTGGACAGACACGGATATGGTGATGAGTGGCAGCGACACCAATGCCGCAACCACAGAGAGCACAACCACCTTGTAGATGACCAAAGCTCGCCCTGATCGCCGGGCGAGGATGCTCTCTGCGGTGTAGCAGGCTATTTCAGGTGGAAGTAAGATATTGTTCACGAATTGGCTAGTTATCGCCTTATTACTTATGATTCCTCATGGCGTCTGCAAGAAAAATACTCGCAGTTATTATTATCCCCGATAGTCCGGCAGCAACAGCGCCTAAAACTAGCCAAAAACACCACCCTCCGGAGGTTGCAGATGCTTCTTCACGGGTTATCTCGGTCACACCATAAGCTGACATATCCGCCTTCATTGTTGTCTCCTTTCCTACAGCTCAAATAAAACGATAAATCCATGATGCCGGTCGGCGGCGTGTGCCGCCGCAAAACGAGAACCTCAAGAGTCATGCCACTCGCGCGAAGCGCCTCAGAACAACCGTTCCGCATGTTTAAGCTTAACTGAGGTAAGGCGGCACGACGACCGAACATCACCTTGTTTGGAACGCGACAACTATAGATGACGAAAGATCTCCTGATCGTTGCGAGAGGTGCTCGCTGCGGTGGAGCTGTCTGTTTCAGGAAAAAAGGACCTTCGGATACATACAGTATGAAGCGTATTTAAATTGTTCTATCCGTGTCTATCACGCACTGCCCCTTCCGCTATCGTGGCAGCTACAAACGCTAGGACCGTAACAGCTGCCCAAACTACTCCCCAGAATAGCCCTCCCGAAATTGCAGAGGCTTGTTCTGGAGATAATTCGGTCAAACCGTAAGCTGACATATCCGCCCTCATTGTTGTCTCCTTTCTAGAGCTCAAATAGGACGATGAATCCGTGATGCCGGTCCGCGGCAGGTGCCGCCGCACAATGAGAACCTCAAGAGTCATGCCAACCCGCGCAGGAAGCGCCTCAGAACAACCGTTCCGAATGTCTATTCAATGGCTTAACTGAGAGTGCGGCGGCACGCCGACTGAAACATCACCCTGTTTGGGACGCGACAAACCCGACAACACGGAGCGCGAGGTGCGCGAGAACCGCAACGAGTAAATTGTGCAATCGGGCGAGCCGCTGACGCTTGTGCTGAACCGCGCGGCCCGCGAACTCAGTCTGTCGTCCGGATGCTCGACTGCGTATTTCAGTCGATCGTGAGCACGGATTTCACCGCATCGTGAGCGCGCATTTCGCGGGATCGTGAGCAGCGATTTCAGACGATCGTGAGCAGCCTCCTCGAAGGTTGTGGACGCTTCGGCCGACATCTCAACCGGGCTACAGGTTGCCTCGTCAATGCAACGAGGAAGCCTGATGCCAACCCAGAGATTGTCGATGCGCCGGATCAGAGAAGTTTTACGTCTAAGGCATGTCCAGGGCCTGACCGAACGCGTCATCGCGCGCACGCTCGGGGTGAGCAATGGCGTCGTGCATGGTTACCTGCGGCGTGCCCGTCTTGCGGGGCTGAGCTGGCCGTTGCCTGAAGGGATGGATGACGAAGGCCTTGAGCTGCTTCTCTTTCCGGCACCGAAGGCGGCGTCGCAAAGCCCTCGGCGGTCCGTTCCCGACTGGAACTATGTGGAGAAGGAGTTGCGCCGCCGCAGCGTCACGCGGGTGCTGCTGTGGGAAGAGTATCGTGCCGCCAATCCAGACGGCTTTGGCTATACCTGGTTTTGCACGACCTTCGAGGCCTGGAAAGGGCGCGCGCGCCCGACGATGCGCCAGACGCACCTGGGCGGCGAGAAGGTGTTTGTCGATTTCGCTGGCGATACCATCGACATCTTCGACCCCATCACCGGCGAAGCGCGTCCCATGAAGCTGTTCGTCGCAGCGATGGGCGCCTCGAACTATACCTACGCCGAGGCGTGCCCGAGCGAGAGCCTGCCCGACTGGATCGGCCTTCACACCAACCTGTTCCGGTTTCTAGATGGCGTGCCGAAGTTCGTGGTCTGCGATAATCTCAGGGCCGCCGTCACCAACCCCGACCGCTACGACCCCGGTCTCAACCGGACCTATGCGGAGATGGCGAGCCATTACGGCACCGCAGTTCTCGCAGCCAGGCCGAGACGCCCGAAGGATAAGGCAAAGGTCGAGGTCGCCGTGCAAATTGCCCAGCGCTGGGTCCTAGCGCGGCTGCGCAACCAGCGCTTCTTTTCCCTGGCGGAGCTGAACGCAGCCATCCGCCTGCTCGTCGCCGAACTCAACGCCCGCCAGATGCGCGGCTTCGGCTCCAGCCGCGCCGAGCTCTTCGCCGAGATCGACAGGCCGAAGCTGGGAGAACTGCCGGACCAGCCATACGTCTTTGCGCGCTGGAAGCGTTGCCGCGTCGCGCCCGACTATCACGTCGAGGTCGACGGGCACTGGTATTCCACGCCCTACCGCCTCATCCGCGAGCTCGTCGATGTGCGCATCGCCGACAACACCGTCGAGATATTCCACAAGGGGCAGCGCATCGCCAGCCACGCCCGTGCGCCCAACCGGCGCGGCCACACCACCGTTGCCGATCACATGCCGAGCGCGCATCGCCGCTACGGCAAGTGGACGCCGGGGGACTGATCGCGGCCGGCGAGAAGATCGGTCCCGCCACCGCCGCCTTCTTCCAGGCTGTCATCGCTGACCGGCCGCATCCCGAACAGGGCTTTCGCACCTGTCTCGGCATTCTGGCACTGACCAAGAGCTACGGCAACACGCGCGTCGATGCAGCCTGCCAACGCGGCGTCCTAATCAAGGCACGCTCCGTCGCCTCGATCCGTTCGATCCTCAAGAACGGCCTTGATCGGGCCTTCCTCGACGAGACGCCCGACCACCAACCCCTGCGCCACGGCAACATCCGCGGTCAGGGCTATTTCCACTGAACCATGGAGTTCTCAATGCTCGCCCATCCCACCCATGAACGGCTGATCGCACTCGGCTTGACCGGAATGGCCAAGGCCTTCGAGGAGCAGCGACGATCACCGGATCTCGATGCCCTGTCGTTCGAGGAGCGCATCGGGCTTCTTGTCGATCGCGAAGCCGCCGAGCGCGACACCAAACGGCTCACCACACGCCTCAAATTCGCCGCGCTGCGCCAGAGCGCGTGCGTGGAAGATGTCGATTTGCGCACCCCGCGCGGCATCGACCGCGCCGTCTTCGCCCGGCTCGTCGCCGGCGACTGGATCGATCGCCATGAGAATCTGCTGGTCACGGGCGCAACCGGCTTGGGAAAGAGTTGGATTGCCTGCGCGCTCGGCCACAAAGCCTGCCGCGACAATCGATCGGTGCTCTATCATCGCGTCCCGCGCCTCTTCGAGGCGCTCGCGCTGGCTCGAGGTGACGGACGCTATGGTCGCCTGCTCAAGACGCTCGGGCGCGTTCAACTCCTCCTTCTCGACGACTGGGGCCTGTCTGTTCTCAACGCGTCCGAACGGCGCGACCTCCTGGAGATCCTCGACGATCGCCACGGCCGAGCATCGACCATCGTCACGAGCCAAATTCCCGTGGAACTCTGGCACGACGTCATAGGCGATCCCACCCTCGGTGACGCGATTCTGGATCGCCTCGTTCACAACGCTCACCGCCTTCAACTCACCGGAGAAAGCATGCGGAAACACAGTGCCCGCGCCCGCCCTCTTGACGGCGCCTCAAACACCTGAATCAATGAACACGTCGGTCGAAACGGCAGCTCATGATCGCGCGAAATACCTGCTCACGATCAAATGAAACGAGCGCTCACCATCGCCTGAAACGGCTGCTCACAATCAGCGAAATGCGCAGCTCGACCGCAGTTGCCCCCGCCCAGAGGGCCAAATCACCGCGGCCCTCATCGGCCTTCGACGGCCTTCGACTCGTCGGCTTCTCGAAAGCGCCAGTTGTCAGAGCAATGAGGAAATTCCGGCTGTGAGTCCTGCCGGAACGCACACGCCAGACAGTGACCCACGCAGGGCTGCCGGATACGCTCCCCCGGAGTGCGCCACCGAACCGGTGGATCTCGGTTCCGGCGGCGACAGGCGTGCCGATCTCGACGGCCGCCACCTCGTTGGCCTCAAGCCCCCCATCTGACCTGCTCCCACCACGTGACAAGCGCCCCCGCCATGAAAGAGATCGTCTCGACATCAGGTGCAGTTCCGGCATCCCGCTCGAGCACATGCGGTGCTCGCCTCAGCGCCATCGCTTCTCGCGTGCACGCCTCGTGAGGCTAGCAAAGGGGATGGAATGTGCCCGACGGCTCGGCCGCAGCATGCAGGATCAGGAACGACCATGGCCGCCGCGCCCGCGATCGTGCCAGTGCACTCCGCTCGAACTTCCCGGAGTGCAACGTCTCTGTTTCGAGAGCTTGCCAAGATAGCGCTTGTGCCGCGCCATGTCGCATCATAGATGCGCGCCGCATAACCACCAGGGCGGGGACGCCGCAGCAGATTGCCGCTTCGCTGCAAGAGCCGCCGCCCCGCGCTGCAATACCGTCTCAAGTACTTTGTCGATCATCGCCTGCTCAGTCGTCGAATGTACTCGATCCGGAACTTCCTGACCCAACGACAGATTGTCTCGTAGGGGACCACAATGCCGCGCTCCAGCAGCATTTCGTCAACCAGACCCAAGCTCAGCGGAAATCGGAATAAAGCCGGACCGCGTGAGCAATGACCTCGGGCGGCCGTGGCGATTGTAGCTAACGGGCGAACGGTTCATACCGTCGCCCTATGCTCCAAAAGCTGACCGCCAGTTAACGTAACACCGCCTGCATACCTGCTGTGTCTGCTTGTGTAGGTCCAATGCCGTCACAGCTCGCGTAAAGCGCTCCCGCTATGCCTCTATCGCGATGGTGCCAACGCACTCCGTTTGGACTTCCCGTCAAACGCTAGCGACAGGTTGAGATTATGGTGCAACATCTGATTCTCTGGCTCTGCTTCGAGAGCTTGGCGGTATAGCGCTTGTGCCGCGTCATGCCGCCCCTCGTTATCCAAGACAACTCCCTTCGCATTCAATGCACGCAAATTTCCTGGGACGGCAACTAAGACGCTGTCGAGTACCTGAAGCGCCTCATGCGCGCGTTCCTGCGCCAGCAAGGCCTTCGTAAGACGGATTGCCGCATCGACATTGTCTGGATGCTGCTTCAGATCATCCCGCAAAGCCTGCACTTGAGAATCCTGACTGACTGCGCGCCAAATGCGTTCGCGCATAGCCGGATCGATGTTATTGGCGCCCAGCAACTCTGGTGGCGATGTCTCCTTCACTGAAAGACCCGGCTTATTCCAGCTAGTGCAACCCGCGAGAGGCAGAATGGCGAGCACAGCGAAGAGAACTGAGTACGGCGCAGCGACTGCATTCTCATGTGAATTCATGCTTGGTTTTCCCTATCATCGAGCGCTTTGGCTTTCAGTTGGCGGCAACGCCGATATTGCGCGGTTTCCGTGACGTTCCAATATTGGTTCCAGTCGGAGCTTGATCGATCCGGCGGGCTGAATCGTGAAGTCGGAGGCGAGGTCCTGATAAGACAGAACAGCAAGATCGATCCCGTGTCGGCTTAGAAAACCGCGGACGAAACGTCGGACATCCATTGAAGTCAATACGACAGGGAGGGTCTGACCCGGTGCTGCGCTGGAAAGGATCTGACGCATCTGTGACAGCAGCGCTTCGCTTTGCCGATCCTCTAACACGAGATATGGGCCTGCAGCCGAATCCCGAACGGCGCTGCGCATGAAATCCTCAGTCTCACGTTCGATAACGAAGGCGGGCACGATTCCGTGTGTGGCATAGCGGTGACAGATCTGCCGCTTCATGCCAGAACGAACGTATTCCGTGAGCAGTGCGACGTTTTGCTCACGTTCGCTCCATTCGGCCAATGCCTCCAAGACGAGTCGGGTATTGCGGATGGGGATACCTTCATCCAGCAGGCGGCGCAGCACATCGGCAATCCGAGGGATCGGCGTGGTGCGCAGCACCTCCTTCACCAGATCAGCGTATTCCTGCTCCATGCGACCCAGCAAATGGCGGGTTTCTTGGATGCCCACCAAGCGCGGTGCATAGCGGGTCAAGGTCGCATGGATACGCAACGCGAGGCGTTCGCTGGGACGGTGATGCCCGATGCCGGCGGCATTGAGAGCCGGCGCATGGCTTTGTTCGACCCAGATTTTGTCCATTTCTGGATCATGCCGAAATGGGATGCCGCTCGATTCAATGCTCGCCAGATCGTCGGTGAGGGTGAGCTGTGTCGGATTAATCAAATCCTGTTCGACTGGCACGCCCTCGACATCTATCCTGAATTGCGACTCGGGCAGCTGCTGGTCGACCGCGACCGGGATGCGCGGAACGACAATGCCGAGATCGGCTGAGACTAGTTGCGATACGCGTGCAATGTGCTGTTGCAATTCAACTTGGTCGATCGCATGCGTAAGGCTCGGCGCAAGGAAGAAGGCGATCGGACATGCCTCTGCAGGGACGGTTTCCTTCTCTACTGGCGCTGCAGTTGCAGCATCGACCTTGCCGGCGCCCGGCACATCACCCTTGACAATGCTTGCCACGGCGAAGACTGCGGCCAAGATCAGAAAGACGGGCAGGGGGAAACCAGGAACGAACCCCATCACAACCAAGACGCAGGCCGCCAGCCGCAATGCTCGCTTACTGGCGGTGAGTTGCTTGACTATGTCCGTACCAAGGTTGGAACTTGCAGCCCCAGTTACGCGAGTGACGATGGTCGCCGCCGTAATTGAGAGCAGCAGGGCCGGAATCTGCGAGATCAACGCATCACCTATCGTCAGCAGAGTATAGTGATGCAGCACCTCGCCGAACGACATGCCCTTCGAGAGCAGGCCGATCGAAATCCCACCCAGCATGTTGATGAAGATAACCACCAGCCCGGCAATGGCGTCGCCCTTCACAAATTTCATCGCGCCATCCATCGCGCCATAAAGTTGGCTTTCCCTCTCCAATGTGGCGCGCCGCCTGCGCGATTCGTTGGCATCGATGTGGCCGTTGCGTAACTCTGCGTCGACCGCCATTTGCTTGCCCGGCAGAGCGTCGAGCGTGAAGCGCGCCGCCACTTCTGCGACACGTTCGGCGCCCTTCGCGAGGACCATGAATTGCACCATGGTCACGACCAGAAATATGACAAAACCTACGACGATATTGCCTGAGATTACGAAATCGCCGAAGGTGTGGATGATGCTACCTGCCTCCCCCTCGGCCAGGATCAGTCGCGTCGTTGCGATGGTGAGCGCCAGACGGAATACCGTGGATATCAAAATGACGCCGGGCAACGACGAAAAATCGAGTGGCGTGCTGACATACAGGGCGACCAATAGCAGCAGTATGGCCAATCCCATATTGAATCCGATCAGCGTGTCGATCACCATGATCGGGATTGGCATGACCATCATAGCTACGGCTAGAAGCAGCATCAACGCGACCATTAAGTCCGGGTTGGCCGGCGCACGCTCGATGAAGTTACGCAAAACGTTGGCCATCCGAGGCCCCTCTATGATGGTTTGAGAATTGCTCTGCTGCTACGCAGCTTTCGAAGACCCATCAGAGGGCATCGCTTGCGCTTGAGAACGAGAGGCAGGCGCGAGGACGTGCTTGCCAGGAGGTACCCAGTCTGTCCAGAACCGTAAGGGCCTCACCGCTGATGACCTTCGAGATGAACGCATACGCGAAAAGCCGCAGCAGCTGTATATCCCGAAAACTACCGTGGGCAGCGAGCCGCAACCGGAGCAGCTAGCCTTTGATCAAGCTGCTCCGGTTCTGCCGGAGCAGCACAATTCGCCGTAACTCGTCCCGCGGGACGACGATGCCTTCACGCACCGCACGATAGCGAGGCGACAGGATAGATGGGGCAGCTTGACCATGGCGTTCTCCTTAATATGGCCTGCGAACTTGGAAATCATTAAAACGAGAGAGCAGCAAGGCGGCCATTTCGGCTGAGCAGCACACGACGGTCCTCGATCCGATCGACCATCCACCCATCATCCAAAATGGCGCCGACAAAATACTTCTCACCAGCGATTACGACATACGGCAGGGGCCCGCGCCAAACAGCTTCAACGGCGATTGCGGATGGCGCCTTCTCCTCTTTGATGACCACTCCATTGACCAGTGTTAGAGCGCCCTTCGTGCGATGATCGAACCACTGCTGAACCTTCTGCCAACCGATGACCGATGCAGACGTGACGGTCCCTTCAGCGGTCACAACACCCTTGGCGGAGCCGATCTTAATATTGAGCAGGCCCGCTTTGTCGACTTCCTGTTGCAGGTCTTTGGCCGCTGCCACGTTAGTCTGATCGTCAGCGCGGTTATTGCTCAGCTTGGACTCAAGGTCGGCACCAGGTGAATTGGCGCTCGATGCCCCAGCGTTGCCGTAGTAGGAGAAAATGGCCGAGAGCGCGCCGATCCCGAGAGAGCCGAGTAACACCAAGGCAAGCACGGAGATGGAAAGACGTGGTATGCCGATCCCACTGGCTGGCGCAGCATCCTGCACTGACCAGAGAATGGACATCGCGCCTGCATGAATGACGACCGGAAGGGGCACCACAACGCACTCCCCTGCCGCAATATTCCTGTTGTCTTCCATCCTGAGGCCGGCTGCAAGCGCCTCGACCTCGATCGAATTGCCAAGAAGAGTCATACGAAAATGATGCGGCGCGAGTCCTTGCTCGACGAAGATTATATCCGCATCGAGGCCACTGCCGATCAAGCCCGTTTCTAGAGCCGCCTTACCGGTCAGTCCGCAATAGAGCCCCGACAGAACTTCGAAATGAAGGGAAACGGCGTCATTCAAGGATGATCTCCCGAACAAGAAGATAAGCCGCACGGCAATTGCCATGCGGCTTATCTTGGTTCCACATCGCGCCACTTGGGGACACGTTCGGGGCTACTCTAGAGCCCCGCTTCCGACACTACTGAACGCGCTCGTCGGCCGCCTTCTTGATTGTGTTGAGGTTGGTCGTAAGAGTGCGCAGCTGTATACTCCTAGCCGTAGCCTCCAAGCTAACCGCCGTTAGCTCCGCGAGTTGCGCCTGGAACGCGGTAGCCCCAGCAGCTTTGGTAGCTACGTCTACAGCACCTGAGGCGGCAGTACCAGCCGCACTAGTAGCAGTACCTACTTTACTCATGTTGTTTTCCTTTCTGTTCAAACTGTGCCGTCACCAACAGCACGCACGTCCTGACGCGGACCATCCAACGTCAGGCATCCTCTTCAGTTTCTGCCATAGCATCCTCCGCTTCATCCATGGCATCGCTCGCAATTTGCAGCGCAATCGCACGAAGAGTGCTTTCGAACTCGCTTTGAACTGCAGCTTGGTCAGAAATGGTTGGACGATCCGCCGGTTCGCTCCCGCCAACCGGCCTGTTCTGAGCAGAAGACCCGGAGGATCCTTGATGCGGCTGTCCATTCGAATGTCCATGGCCCTTTTGGGCCAAGGAAACACCGATGTTGCCACCTCCACTACCAATTGCTGCGACCATCAGTTACTCCGGCATCTGTTTCCATTGGCGGCGACGCGTAACAAGCTCAATCTCCTCAAGCTATGAGCGTGAGCTTTCGAGAAGCTGACGAGTCTCAACAAAATGCCGCGCTACCGCAAAATAAATGGTCGTGCACGATCTGGCCTTCGTGCGCGGCAAGGTCATGATGTGGACAGTCGGTTCTAGCGCGGCAGTTGTAGTGACGCGAATGATGTCGCCTTAAGAACGCGCAAAGAAAGCCAGGACATGTCAGGCCGTGACTGAGCGCCCACCGTCGGTGCGGTCCTCTTCACAGGTGACGCCGGTTGCCGCCTGCCATCAGCTGTGCTGTGGCCGTACTCCTGCTCTCCGCTCCCTCTTAGTCACCGATTGCACGCACGCGACGCCTGTTTGTGCCAATATTAAACGTCTGCGATCCGTGCGTCGGCCGCCCAACCTACGGTGCTACTGCGTGCGCATCACCTGGATATCCATTCGGTCGTCCTACGCTTCCGGCGCGTCAGGCTGCGCCACTGCGCTATCAATAGCCGCTGCCGGTCAGTGACCCGCCGGCCTGAGCGCGTTTGTGCTCCCCGCCTTCGATGCGAAGTTTTTTCAGCGGGCCACCAAAGCAGCTTCGGGGAACTAAACGCGGTGTCCACTGGATCATTGCCATCCTTCTTGCGCGAGAGCGTTGACATCAAGCAGGGCGCCACGCCGGAATCGACGTGGCACGAAGAGAAGCGGCGGTTGCGTTCATTTGGGCCAGGCAGCGCTCGACGACCAAGCGTCTGAGGATCACCGACAACGCTGAACGTATCTCCCCTGAATCGGAGCTAGACCATGACTGGTATTGGCCGAACCGGGAAATCGCCCATTTGGGAACCTGCAGCCGACCGCATCAGGGGAGGGCACGGCTCTCGCGCTGATCTTGTGAGGAGGCGCTGGGGTAGACGCACGTTCATGGGTTGTGGCGGGCTGTCGAGCAAGACTGATATGTTCTCGACGGGAACGTCCAGGATCGCCGCAGTACCAAGGGCGCTAGGCGCCTGCTCATCGTCTGCTGAAGAACAGGCCTGGCACCAACGCGCATCATTACCGACAACTGCGTTCCTACAGAGCGACGAAACGGCAGGTCATCCCGGATGTCGAGCACCGCGCGCACAGGGGCCCTAACATTGGGCCAAGAATTCCCACGAGCCGCTGCGAAAGCGCACGAGCAAGGCTTCCGTTCGCTGGAAAACCTGCAGCACTTCTTCGATCTTCTCGACCTTCCGTAATCTGTTCGCGCAGCCGGCTCAAAGCGCTCCATCGCGTCAACGCTATCGCGGAATGGAAGTTATGGCCCGAGCCCTCGCCTGACATTTCCGTCGCGCTCCCTTCACGTCCAACTAAGATACCCCAATCGCTAACGCATGAGCCAGGTCGGTTTTTGCGTCCCGAGGAGCCCTTCGTCAGCTAATCGTCAGCTAGGCGGTCTAGACCTGCCACGCCAAGCCAGCCTGAACTCAATGCGAAACATAGGAGTGCGAATCGTCATGTATGGTCAATTGGTGGCTCGTCCGATGTGCACTACCCCCACTTTGGCTAAGCTGACCTTGGTAACCGCCCGGCGATCGGACGCAGAAGCCAAAGGTTTGCAGACATGGCTGCCCGGATGCGCTTAGCCGGAGCAGGTTCCAGCGGCAGCTCATTTTCGGCGTAAGTGGGCGAACAACCGTGCCGGTGAAGGCAGCAAGCAAGCCCACACTAGTCTCTGCTGAGGACAAAGAGCAGTGGTACAGGGCGCACCAAGCTCCCGCAGGTCAGGGGCCAGATCCACTACGGCTGAGCGACATCAGACCCAACACAATGGGCGCATTCTTGCCAATATCGGAGACATAATATGACGGGCATTGGTCGATCTGGCAGATCGCGCATAGGGAATGCTGGAGCCGACAGCACGTTGGGGGCGAGCAGTTCGCGCTCGCAATCCAGTGTTGCTCCTGGGGAAGGCAGTCAATTGTTCGGATCCGTTGTCGAGCGGATCCGCTCTGGGGCTCAAGATAGAGGGACATCCTCCGCGCGCGGTGCCGATGATGCCCTGGGCGACGGGTCTTCCGGCCACTCCGTTGGCGAACATCGAACCCTGACTGCTGCGCCACGTGAAGCCGCTGCGCCACCTGCAGCGATTGCGCGGCAACGCGATTTTCCCTCAGTCTCGGAGGGCGGAGCCACGGCGTCCGAGGGCGGAGCTACGGCGCCGGTCGCCAGCCAGCCTGCAAGTTCGAGTGTGGCAGTTCCCATTTCTTTGACAGGCGAAGAAATCAACGCGGCAAAGCTACGAATGCTCGGCCTGCTTAACGAGCTTGACGGTTGCCGTGATGCGGCCCTGCGCGGACACAACTCGTGGGAGGAGGCGCAAGATCAGATGGATCGGCTCATCAATGCAGGCTCGACAGTTCTGAACTACTACGCAAGCCTGCCCCGGCAGTGGCGCGTAGCATTCTGTCCGACGATCGGGCGCGTGAATTCCGCGACGAAACGCTCAATCGGGCGAAGCACTGCAACATGTTGGCCACCAATATACTCTACGCCTTGCGCGAAAAAGGGAGGCTGCGGACGCGGTACTCCACAAGTTGCGCGCATCCAACACTCCCCGCGACCCGCTGAGCCGAGCAGTTTCCAGTGTGGCGAAGCACTATGTGGCCCTCATGGAGTGGTGGGAAAAGAAGCTGCGGCGCTGCGAACGGATGCGGTCCGTCTGCGCCGCCACTGCCAACTTACCGAGCGCAACGGCCGAGATGCGAGAGGGCGAACAGGCCGCACTGCGCCTGCACACCGGCTGGGCAGCGAATTTGAAGGTCATGGTGCTGCAATCGCGGGTCGCTCTCGCGCAGCTCAAGATTGAGCCGCTGGCGAGCACATTCGAAGCAGCCGTGAGGGAAATCCTCATAGGTGAGGACCGGAAGGTGCGTCTGCTGGGGACCTTCGTCAGCGACGTTGTTCCGGCATTCCACTCGACCCGCGACGCTGTGATGTCCAGCGAAGGGCGCCCACTCGACGCAGAGCACTGCGCCGTGCTGGAAGGAGTCATGGAGCGGCTTTCGGAATTTGGATTGGCGTTGCACGACATGCTTGCCAAGTTAGGCGATGACCGAACAGGTGCCGGCCTCCCATTGGAACTGTTGGGCCAGATCGTGGACGATGCATGGATCACTGCGCACGAGGTCATGCACTTCCTGGAACTGCAGCCGAAGTCGCCAGCCATCATTGCATCGCCGGCAGCCGCTGGTGCTGCAAAACCGGCCGGCACTGCCGGCACGGCTACAATCGCCGAAACCTTGGCACAACAACTGCAGACCAAAGCCATCATTGCACCGCCGGCCGACGCTCGCGCTGCGATACCGGCCGACACTGCCAGCGAGGCTGCAGGGGCCCAAGGCACCGCAGTGGGCAAGAAACGGAAAGCGAACGGGAAAGGGAAAGACAAGCAGGCCGCCGGTGCTAGCTCTTCGGCCGCCGGCCAGCCGAAGCCGCAAGTCGCTGCAAACGACGGCGACCCGGCGCCAGCAGCCAAGGTTCTCGTGCTTTCCGATCTAGGTACGAAAAAGCTCGTGAGTGCGGAGGAGGCGCCGGATGCGAGTGCGTCGTCGGCGGCGGCACGCTTGGCGATCTGGCAGGCCCCGGCTTCGGAGCAGATGCTGGCACGGTTGGCCGAACTCCTGAAGTTCGATCTGGCTGGTCAGCAAAAGGCCGTCTCGCAAGCGCGCCAGATGAAACCCGAGAACGCCGAACACGTCGTGGACACCGTGGTCGAGCGTCTGCAGACCCAGGCCGCCGAGATGCAGGCCTGTCTGGCCGCGTTTAAGCAGCATGATAGTCTCCTCCGACTCTCGCCTTCGCAAGTACCCAAAGTGCACGAAGACACACAACAGCTCAAGAGAATGCTGGGCCAGGCGCAGGGACTGGCCAAGGCTTTGAAAGAGCAAAAGGCCACGATTACGATCGAATGCATGAAGACCTACGCATTTCCGTCGCAGAAGTACCTTGAACACTTGCGGCAGGCCAAGGAGTTGACGCCTGCGGATCCACCGGAGCCGTTGAGGGGGGAGCCAGGGACGCTGTTCGAGATCCGGCTGCAGCCCAAGGCGCTGCGCAATGGTGCAATGCCGAAACCGATGTGGGTGCACATCCATACGAAGGAGTCGGTACATGCGGGGCAGTTGGCGACGCTGAATGACGCCGACTTCGTCGCTTGCCACGTCAAATCCAATGAACAGCGCGGCCACAATCGCCAGTGGCAGGACGCCCGGGCTGCGATCGGTCACGAGAACGTCGTAATCCACCGCGGCAAGCTCACCCCTGCGTTCTGCAAGTCCCTGTTGACCGGAGGGCTCAGCGGCTACCCACGCCATCCGCTTGCCGCGGTGGAGCACCGGTCGACACCGGCTGCTCGACACGCGATATAGTCGGGGGCTCGCAGTAAAGTGCCGCTTGTGGTGACACCATGAGTCATACCTCCGAAATCTGGAGGCCAGAGGGTCGTTGGTCCAGATGCTGGCAGTTGAGCCTCTCTGGTCTTGAGCCAAACAGCGTATGCCGCGAACTGCACGGGTTGCCGGCCCCGCACCTCAACTATCGCAAAGAGGGCGAGCGGCGCTGGTGCGCGGAACACTCCGGCCAAAACTTGCCTGAAGCGGACGCCCGATTTGAGCTGTCGCGTCGAAGGAATTGCAGATGACGCTTCATGACATTGCGCTCGACGACAAATTCGACCTTTCCAAGGAGCGCATCTTCCTGTCGGGCGCGCAGGCGGTCGTGCGTATGCTCCTCATGCAGCGCGAGCGCGATCGCCGCGCGGGGCTTAACACCGCCGGCTTCGTTTCGGGCTATCGCGGCTCGCCGCTCGGCGGTCTCGACCTCCAGCTCTGGAAAGCCAAACGGCAGCTTGCCGACGCCAGCATCGTTTTCCAGCCCGGGCTGAACGAGGAACTGGCCGCTACGGCCTGCTGGGGTACGCAGCAGACGGAACTGCTCGGCGAAGGCAAATATGACGGCGTTTTTTCGATCTGGTACGGCAAGGGTCCGGGCGTCGACCGCTCCGGCGACGTTTTTCGCCACGCCAATCTCGCCGGATCGTCCAGGTATGGCGGTGTGCTCGCCCTGATGGGCGACGACCACATGGCGGAATCATCCAGCAACGCGCACGCCACCGAGTTCGTGTTCGTCGATACCATGATCCCAATCCTCAATCCGGCGGGCGTGCAGGAACTGATCGAATACGGCCTTTACGGCTACGCCATGTCGCGCTTCGCCGGCACCTGGGCGGCGATCAAATGCGTCAAGGACAATATCGAATCGACGGCTTCGGTGGATGCGTCGCTCGACCGGCTGAACATCATCATCCCCGAGTTCGACATGCCGCCCAGCGGTTTGAATATCCGCCACGAGCTCGACCAGCTCGGCCAGGAAGCGCGTCTGCACGAACACAAGCGTGCCGCAGCGGCGGCCTTCATCAAGGCCAATGATCTCAATCGAATCGTCTATTCGGGCGGCCGAAATCCGAAGATCGGCATCATCACCATCGGCAAGAGCTATCTTGACGTACGCCAGGCGCTGGAGGATATCGGCGTCGACGAAGCCCGCGCCAACCAGCTCGGCGTGCGGGTGTTCAAGATAGGCTGCCCGTGGCCGCTCGACTTCGAGCACATTGCGGATTTCGTGCGTGGCCTGGAGAAGGTGATCGTCGTCGAGGAGAAGCGCTCGCTGATCGAAGTCCAGCTGCGCGAGAGCCTCTACAACACGGCCATGCAACCCATGGTGATTGGCAAGAAGGACGAGCGCGGCGGCTGGCTTTTCCCGGCCAAGGGTTCCCTCGACCCTAATGATATCGCGATCGCGCTCGGCGAGCGCATCGTCGAGACGATCGGACCGTCGGAGGAGATTTCTGCACGGGTCGCTCGGCTAAAGCAGTTCCAGGCGATGCTTGCCGACAAGAAGGACATTGGCGCGCGCACGCCATTCTTCTGCTCCGGCTGCCCGCACAATTCCTCGACCAAAGTGCCGGAAGGCTCGATCGCCGCAGCCGGCATCGGCTGCCACTTCATGGCGCTGTGGATGGACCGCTCCACGGTCGGCTTCACCGCGATGGGCGGCGAGGGCGCGCAATGGGTCGGCCAGGCGCCGTTCTCGACGCGCGAGCACATCTTCCAGAACCTCGGCGACGGCACCTACAACCATTCCGGCACGCTGGCGATCCGCTTCGCGCTGTCGACCGAGGCCAACATCACCTACAAGATTCTCTACAACGACGCCGTCGCTATGACTGGTGGCCAGCCGCTCGAAGGCAATCTGACCGTCGACATGATCGCGAGCCAGGTGCACGCCGAGGGCGTCGAGCGCATCGCCATCGTCACCGACGAACCCGCAAGTATGCCGCCGCCGGGATAGGGTTTCCCGCCGGTTCCACCATCCACCATCGCGATGATCTCGACCTGGTGCAGCGGCAGTTGCGCGAGGTGAAGGGCGTGTCCGTGCTGCTTTATGACCAGACCTGCGCGGCCGAAAAGCGCCGCCGCCGCAAGCGCGGAACCTTTCCGGACCCCGACAAGCGCGTCATCATCAATGAGCTCGTCTGCGAAGGCTGCGGCGATTGCGGCGTCCAATCCAACTGCGCCTCGATCCAACCCGTCGAAACTGAGTTCGGCCGCAAGCGCCGCATTGACCAGTCGAGCTGCAATAAGGATTTCTCCTGCGTCAACGGCTTTTGCCCATCCTTCGTCACCGTGCATGGCGCGAAGATTCGCAAGGCCGAAGGCATGGCAGGAAAATCCGATCCGCTCGAAGGCGTGCTGGAGCCACAGCTTTTTGCGCTCAACGGCGACGGCTGGTCGTCGATCATCGACGGCGTCGGCGGCACCGGCGTCGTCACAGTCGGCGCCATCCTCGGCATGGCGGCGCATCTGGAGGGCAAGGGCTGCGGCATGATCGACATGGCGGGCCTGGCGCAGAAGGGCGGGGCGGTCTTTTCACATGTCCGCATCGCAAAAACCCCTGAGGATATCCACGCCATCCGCGTCTCGGCGGGCAAGGCGGACCTCGTTCTCGGCTGCGACCTGGTCGTGTCGGGCAACAAGAAGGTGCTGGCGGCGGTGCGCGAGGGCCATACGATCTTCGTCGCCAACACCGCCGAGATCATGCCGGGCGACTTCGCGCGCTCGGCCGATTTTTCGCTGCCCGTGGAGCAGTTGAAGGAGGCCATTCGCGAGGCTGCCGGCGAAAAGGCGCATTTCTTCGACGCCACGCGCACTGCGTCGGCGCTGTTCGGCAATTCGCTCGGGGCCAACATGTTCATGCTGGGCTTTGCCTACCAGCATGGCGGGCTGCCGCTGCCGGCGGAGGCGATCGAACGCGCCATCGAACTCAATGGCGAGTCGGTCGCCATGAATATCGCAGCTTTCCGCTGGGGACGGCGCGCGGCGCATCAGCCGGATTTCGTCAAAGGAATGCTCGGCCGGCCTGGCCAGGCGGCGGAGCCCGGTATCGCAAAGACGCTTGACGAGATCGTCGCGCGTCGAGTGGAGTTCCTGACCGCCTATCAGAACGCCGCCTATGCGAAGCGTTACGCCGATCGTGTCGCGGCCGTCCGCAATGCCGAGCAGGCAGTCTTGCCGGGCTCCGCCCCGGTCGCCGAGGCCGTGGCGAAAAACCTCTTCAAACTGATGGCTATCAAGGACGAGTATGAAGTCGCCCGCCTCTACACGGACGGATCGTTCCAGCGCCAACTGGCGGCGCAATTCCAAGAATACGACCGGCTGGAATTCCACCTCGCGCCCCCGATCATGGGACGGCGCGGCGCGGACGGAAAGCCAAAGAAATCAAGTTTCGGGCCGGGGATGATGAAGGCATTCAGCCTGCTTGCGTCGCTGAAGGGCCTGCGCGGATCAGCGCTCGATCTGTTCGGCTATTCCGCCGAGCGGCGGACGGAGCGCGGCCTGCTCGCAAGCTACGAGGCCGATGTCGACCGCATCGCCCGCATCCTGACGCCAGCGAAGTTAGAGGCGGCTGCTGCCTTGGCGTCAGTCCCGGCTCTCATTCGCGGCTACGGCCACGTCAAGCAGGCCAGCGTGGAAAAGGCTGCGGGAGAGCGGGCCCGGCTTCTGGCGCGCCTTGAAAGCGCAGAGGCGAAACCGGAGCCGGGACGGCGGAACAAGCCGCTTTCTGTGGCAAGTATATCCCTGTACAATCCGACCTTAACGTAAAGATTGCCCTGGTACGCTTATGGTCCTCTTTTAGGCGATTGTGGCAAAGCTTGGCTCCCGGCGAGCTCGAACAATTTGCGCGCGCATGCGCCCTGCTTCGAGTAGCGGCGGGGCGTAGCGTTCGCCATAGCCGCCATAGGCGTCGGCCTGCAGGATCGCGGACCAGGTGCCAAGATGGGCCCGTGGATGTTCGGCACGCCGGTAGCGCGAATAATGAAACAGCCCGGCGGGCGGATCGACACCGCCGAACGCGGACATAGACCCGCAGCCTGCCAGTATCGGTCTTGCCCTTGGCGAGGACCGGCACGTTTGTATCGCCGCCGTGCCATCGGTCGGCGAGGAGGACATGAGGCTCGATCGACGATGGATGGGCACGAACGCGAATGTGGCCGCGCCAACCTGGTCGGCGAGCGTCGGCAGGCTCAGCGGCACTCCTTCACGCGCAAAACACCCGGTCCTGGCGGTCTAATGGCTAAGGCCTCTCAAGTCGCCGCGATCGAGGTCGATCCGGTGATACGCCCTCCTGCATCCGTCTGCCCGGTGACACTACGCGTGCAGGGATATCGGACGAGCTACCAATTCGACCATACGAGGCGGTCGCCTACTAGGCCGGCTTCGGCTAAAAGGCGAAAGCCTTCGCGAGGATTGCCGCATCCTTGGGCTCAAGCCCATCCGCATCAAACTTATACCAAGTTTCACTGAGGCTGACTCTAGAGGGGTTGCCAGCAGCGGCTTGAATTGATTCAACATGGCAACCGGACCGGAGTTCGCCATGCCCATCGCGCTTCGCACAGATTTTGACGCCGCCACGGTGAGAGCAGCCGCGCGTAGATCAAAGGCTGGAGCACAGGCTCGGCGTCTGCTCGCGTTGGCGGCGATCTATGAGGGTGCGAGCCGGACGGAGGCAGCGCGGATCGGCGGAGTAACGCTGCAGATCATCCGGGACTATAGCGCGACAATCTGGGAGAGAAGCGCGCGACAATCTGGATGAGAATCTGGTATCGCGGCGCTGGTGATGATCGCGGCATTGATTGTCGCGCGCAAGAGGTTTTATCGGTTTGATTGTCGCGGCGCGTCAATCAGGAGCGACGTTCGCGGGCGTCGCATATGACGGCGGCCTGCCTGGCCCTCGCTTTCGCTCCATGGCCTCGCGGCGCCTGTAGCTCTCGACATTCAGTTCGAAGATTGTCGCGTGGTGGACAAGGCGGTCGACCGCGGCGAGCGTCATGGCGGGATCCGGGAAAACTCCCCCCATTCGCCGAAGGGCTGGTTGGCGGTGATGAGCATGGAGCGCCGCTCGTAGCGGGCGCTGATGAGCTCGAACAGCACGCTGGTCTCGGCCTGGTCCTTGGTGACATAGGCAAGGTCGTCGAGAATCAGCAGGTGGAAGCGGTCGAGCCGATTGATGGCGGCTTCGAGACCGAGCTCCCGGCGCGCGACCTGAAGCTTCTGAACGAGATCGGTGGTGCGAGTGAACATGACCCGCCACCCGTTCTCGATGAGGGCGAGGCCGATGGCCGAGGCGAGATGACTCTTCCCGCCGCCGGGCGGGCCGAACAGAAGCAGGTTCGCTCCCTTCTCGAGCCAGCTGTCGCCGGCGGTGATCGCCATCACCTGCGCCTTTGAGATCATCGGCACCGCCTCGAACTCGAAAGCATCGAGGGTCTTTCCCGGCAACAGGCGGGCTTCGGCGAGATGCCGCTCGATGCGGCGTCGATCGCGTTCGGCCATCTCGTGCTCGGTGATCGCGGCGAGAAAGCGGGCGGCGGGCCAGCCTTCCTTGTCGGCCTGTTCGGCAAACAGCGGCCACATAACCTTGATGGCCGGCAGGCGCAGTTCGTTGAGGAGCAAGCTCACCCTGGCGGAATCGACAGCGGGGTTCGTCTTCATGCCGCATCTCCTGTCAGGTTGGGGCCAAGCAGGGCTTCATAGGCGTTGAGCGGAGCAAGACGCACGACGACACTCGGCAGCCGGGCGGGATCCGGCGCGAACCGTTCCCGCAAAGCAGCCATGTTGGGCAATCGCCGTGCCTGTAGCGAGGCGGTCAGTTGATCAGCCAGTTCGCTCTCGCAGCCGCGCTCGTGCGCCATTGCGAGAAGCTCGACCATGGTGCGGCAGGCCTGCCGCTCAGGCAGTCGCTCTATGAGCACGTCGAAGGTTCGCCGGTAGGCCTCGCGGGGGAAGAGCTGGTCACGATAGACGAGGTTGAGCAGCGCCATCGGCTTGCGGCGCAGCGAATGGATGACATGCCGATAATTGACGACCTGGTCGTGCTTGCCGTTTGAAGAGGCGCGCCCGCGCGGCAGCGTCATGAGCTGCGTGCCGCCGATGAAGATATCCAGCCGATCATCGAAAAGCCGCACTCTGAGGCGGTGGCCGATCAGGCGTGAGGGCACGGTGTAGAACACCTTGCGCAGCGTGAACCCGCCCGATGACGTGATGCGCACGGTGACCTCCTCGTAGTCGGAAGTGCGCCGGACGGGCAGTTCCTGGAGTTCGGCCCGCTCGACGTCGATGCGCTTGGAGTTGCGAGCATTCACGCGGCTGACGATCTCGTCGACAAAGCGACGATAGGCTGCCAGGTCGTCGAAATCGCTCGATCCCCGCATCAGCAGCGCGTCATTGATCGCCCGCTTGAGATGGCCGTGCGGGCCTTCGACGGAGCCGTTCTCATGCGCGATGCCGCGATTGTTGCGGGAAGGGGTCATGCCGTAGTGGCCGCACAGTTCGTCGTAGCGGCGCGTCAGGTCCTCCCGGGCGTCCTTATCCAGGTTGCGGAACGCCGCCGACAGGCTGTCGCTGCGATGCTCGCGGGGAGCTCCGCCGAGCGACCACAGCGCGTTCTGCAGGCCTTCCGCCAGAGCGACGAAACTCTCGCCGCCGAGCACGACATGCGCATGCTCGAAGCCGGAATAGGCGAGCCGGAAATGGTAGAGCCGGTGATCGAGTGGCTGGCCCACGATCGTGACGCCGGCGGCGGCCATGTCGGTGAAATCCGACAATCCCATGCGCCCGGGTACGTGAACCTGCCGGAAAATGACCTCCTGTTCCTCGCCATGGACGGCGCGCCAGGCTCGGACCCGGCGCTCGATCGTGCGGCGAATGCCGGCTCCAAGCTCGGGATGACGCCGGATCATCTCGTCGAAGATGGCGATCGCCCGAATGCCCGGAGCTGCCCTCAGCATGGGTACGACCTCGGCTTCGAAAATATCGGCGAGAGGGTCGGCACGGCGCCGTTGCCGCGGCGCCTTCTTCTGTGAGGGCAGTCTCGAATCCTTCTCGATGCGATAGGCCGTGGCGATACTGATCGACGCCTTCGCCGCCGCGACTGCCGTCGTATTGGTCTGCCGGAACTTCATGAAAAGCCTCATCTGGTGATCGGTTACATGGCGGCCGGGCACAAAGTGATTCCTCCAAATCGGAAAAACCACCGGCATACCCGGTCGACCGTGATCACCAGACGAACGCCCCCGATAAGGAGCGCGCCGCCGGCGGATTGAAACTCCGGTCGGGCTACGCCCTCCCTGCGTTCCAATCCGCCGGCATTCTCATCCTGATTGACGCTGCGCTCTCACGTTGATTGCCGCGCCGCACGGGACTGGGTAGTGAAGTTCAACGCGACCGGACCTGACGGATTGATCGACCGGAAGGCGCCAGGGCAGCCGTCGCTGCTGAATGCGACACATCGCGCGGCTCTGGTCGATGCGATCGAGAGGGGCCCGACACCGGCCGTTCACGGGGTCGTGCGCTGGCGGATCATCGACCTGGCGCAAATGCTCTGGGACGAATTCTCGCTGTCGGTTTCGAGGTCGACGCTGAGCCGCGAGCTGCGAGTGCTCGGCTACCGCAAGCTTTCAGCGCGGCCCAAGCATCATGCTCAGGATCCAGACGCGATCGAGGCCTTCAAAAAGGGGGCTTTGCCGCCGAGTTGGACAAGGTCAGAGCGTCCCTCCCGCGCGGCACGCCGATAGAAGTTTGGTTCCAGGACGAAGCCCGGATTGGGCAAAAGAACAAGATCACGAGGCGTTGGGCGAAGCGAGGAACGCGGCCATCCGCACCGCATGATCAACGCACCAAGTCCGCCTATATCTTCGGGGCGATATGCCCGCAGGAGGGCAAGGCTGCCGGCCTCGTTCTGCCACACTGCAATACCGACACCATGAACCTTCACCTGGCAGAGATCTCACTGACCGTCGCGCCCGGCGCCCACGCCGTGCTGCTTATGGATCAGGCTGGTTGGCACCTGACGCCAAAGCTCGAACTGCCAACCAACATCTCCATCATGGTGCCGTCGCAGGAGTGGTTGGAATTGTGAGTTGGCGTAGTCTCCGGGGTGTCAAACCTCGAATCATCCGGCGTTAGAGCGCCGGACAGGAGACTACGCCATGACAAGGACTACCATGAATGCGGAAGCCGTTCATCCTGGGGATGAGGCGACGAGCTATCTTTTCGACAACTGGTTTGATCCGATCGAAGCTGGCCTGCGCGAGCGGGTGCGCGGCTTCATCGAGACGATGCTCGAGACCGAGCTGGACGCGGTGCTTGCCCGTCCCCGTTATGGCCGGCAGCCGGCGGCGCGCAGTGAGGAGACCACCGGTGTCGCCGGCCACCGCCACGGCAGCCGGACGCGCACGCTGACGGGGACCTTCGGCACCACCGAGATCACGGTTCCGCGGGCGCGCCTCGATGCCGGCAAGGACAAGACGGTGGAATGGAAGAGCAAGGCCTTGCGCGCCTATCAGCGGCGCACGATGGCCGCCGACGCGCTGATCGCGTCGAGCTACCTGGCGGGCACGAACACCAGGCGCGTGCGGCGTGCGCTCGCCGCGCTGTTCGGCGGCGCGATCGGCAAGGACGTCGTCAGCCGCACCTGGCGCAAGGTGAAGACGGACTGGGACGCCTGGAATGCCCGCTCTCTGGCCGACGAGCCGATGGTGCGCCTCATCCTCGACGGGACGGTGGTTCGTGTCAGGCTCGACCGCAAAGCGACCTCGATCTCGCTGCTCGTGGTCATCGGTGTGCGCGCGGACGGCCAGAAGATCCTGCTCGCGGTCAAGAATATGGGTGGCGAGACGACGGAGGCCTGGCGGGCCATTCTCGACGATCTCGTCGGGCGCGGCCTGCGCCGACCTGAGTTTCTCATCGTCGATGGCGCACCTGGCTTGGACAGGGCGATCGCCGCGCTGTGGACGGGGTGCCGGTGCAGAGATGCACGGTTCACAAGCACAGGAATCTGCTTGCCCATGCTCCCGAGCGGCTGCACGAGGAGATCAGCGCCGATTACACCGACATGATCTACGCGGCCACGCCGGAGGAGATCGAGAGCCGCCGCAAGGCGTTCCTGCGCAAATGGCGGCTCAAGTGCCGGGCGGTGGCCGACAGCCTGGAGGAGGCCGGCGAGCGTCTCTTCGCCTTCACCCGGCTGCCGCCGAGCCAATGGAAAAGCGCCAGAACAACAAACGCGATTGAGCGTCTGCATGAGGAGTTCAAGCGGCGCATCAAGACCCAGACCGTTCTGCCTTCGGCCGAAAACCGCGGCAATGTTGTTCTGGGCGTTGATGGCGTCCGGTCAAATCTCGATGCGAAAGATCGACGGCTGGCAGACGCTTCCTACGAAGCCACTCGATCAGCAGATTGACCTCGCCGCATGAGCCGTTAATCTTAACCTACCGGAGGCTGCTCCGCCGAATTCCAACACGACCCGCTACGGCACCTCCATCATCGCGATCCCCTCTAAATGCCCGGAGCTCAACCCGCAGGAAAACATCTGGCAATTCATGCGCGACAACTGGTTATCGAACCGGGTGTTCGGCTCCTACGACGAAATTGTCGATCACTGTTGCGACGCATGGAACAAGCTCGTCGAGCAACCATGGCGGATCATGTCTATCGGCCTGCGAGATTGGGCTCAGGAGTTCTGATCAGTGAATCTTGGTATTACACGCCAAGACCAACGCAAGGCCGGGCGCTTCATTAAGCGTGGTCTTGGGGAATAGGCCTATGCCGTCCCATGCCCGACTTCCCATGATCGCGCCGTCGAGCTGCCTGCCTGGCTTAATGGCTAGAATAGTGGAACAGACCGCAGCCTAATCCCACAACGCCAATCAGCAGACTCGGCCTCACCGAGGACAGCCTGTTGAGGCGCCACATCTAGGCTAAGCCTGCGGCGAAGAGTGCTCTCGCGACGGGCTCGAAATGTTGCCTGGGAACGGCGTTGCCCAGTTTCGTTGCGCTGATGAGCTGATGCGCTAGGACATGATCATCGACAATAGTGAGATGTAGCGCCTGCGCCTCATAGAACATGTGCGAAGCGGCCTCGCCCTCGGCGCGGCAAACTAGGACCGGCACCCCGGTCTCACCACGAATGTAGCGAAGACCGACCAGTATCGCCTTTCCTCTGAAGATCAACGTGGCGCGATTCAACCCAAGCGGAGGCTCGCCAGCCGTCTCGTCGCGGATGCGACGCCGTTCACTCTTCAACTCTGGCGTCCCCTGCTGTTCCTTCAACTCGCGCGTCACTTCGGTCTTGGTCATGCGCATTTCGCGCAGAAACAACGAGCGCTGCAACAGGAGATCGATCAGCCCGCCCACCAGAAGTGCACCGGCGCCAATCCCCATCAGCAGTTTCGCCTCCGTAAAGACCAAGCCGAGACAGCCCATGCCGCAGACTGGCAGATAGATCACCGTCTTCCACATGCCGAAAAGCAAGATAAGAAAGGTGGTGCTGAGGACCACTACCTTAAACAGTGTCTTCCCAAGCTCGACTGCTGAACGCGCAGACACCATGCGTTTCAGCCCTTGAAAAGGGTCAATCTTCTCAAACTTGGGCTTCATAGGCTCGAGAGAGAAGACAAATCCACCATTGGCTATCAATCCCGCCAAAATTACCGCGGCGACGAGAGCTCCAAGCAGCGGGCCAACGGCCCCCAGGGTGAGTTCGATCAGCAGGACCAATGCCTGCCGGACCGCGATATCGAAAGGAAGGTTCTGCAGCTTGTCGACCAATAATAGCGCTTCCTGGCATTTGTCTTCGATCACGCTCCCTCTCAGCCAAAGGTAGCCGAACCCAGCGCAAGTGCCGGCCGCGCGGACGAAATCGGCGCTGCGCGGTATCTGCCCGTTTTTGCGCGCTTCCCTTAGCTTCGTCGGGGTGGCGGCGTGATTCTTTTCTTCACTCGTGTCGCTCATTTCAGCAACTTGCCGAACCACTCAAGCGCGCCATTCGCTTGTGCAATCTCCAGTTTCATGCCCTCGACCAGATAGGCGGTGTAGGTGACCATGATAATCGGAAAGCCGATATTCTTGAGCGTCGGGGACAGTTGGCTCGACTTGAATTGCGGCGCAAAGCGACGGAGTATCATCATTGATACATCCACCAGCAGCAGGAAGATCACTACAGGGCCGGAGACCAATAATGTCGTGCGCATAATGTGGTCGAGGAGCCCTAATAGCTCCATTGCTCCTTGCGGGCTCAATGTGGGGTGAAACCGAAAAACGGGCCAGATCAGGTAGCTGCCATAAAGAGCACTGATGACAGCCTCCATACCTCCTGATGCGACGAAGATCGTGATTGCAGTGATCCCGAGAAAAACGCCCATAGCGGAAGCCTGGCTGTTCGTCGCGGGGTCGGTCGGAGCGGACGGGCTGGTGATGCCACGTTGGTTATCGATAAACTCACCAGCCGCCTGAAGGCCCCATAGGGGGATGCCGAGCAAGGTGCCAAGTAGCACGCCGACAAAAACCTCCTTCAAACCGAGCAGAGTTACATGGATTAGAACCGTTTCAGGATCCAGCGCGTGCAGCCCGTCGCTCACCTGTGCCAAGCACGGCAGTCCGAAGGCAACAGCCAGGCAGCTGCGGATCAGCCCACCGACCTGAGATCGTGTAAATACAGGAAGTACCAGCATAATGCCTATCGCGCGGGCTGCGCCAAGACTGGCCGCAACGACGAGCTCGAGAGCCGCATGGATCAGGATTTGAATCTCGCCCGATGACGCATACATGGCGGAGGCTAGTAGCTTGGTGTCATTGCGGGAAACTCAGTAAAGATCTGGTCGGCTAGCTCTATGAGCGGGGCGCTGAGCACAGGGGCAAACAGGCCAATTACCGCGACAACGACCAGAAGCTTCACCGTGAGCGGCAAGCTTTCATCCTGAATCTGCGTTGCCGCCTGGATGATGCCAATGCCCAGGCCAACAACCACCGATGCAATGAGCGGCGGCAGAACCCAGATCATGAAAACCATCAAAGATTGGCTCATAAGTGTGACAATAGTCGATTCAGTGATAGTTAACCTCCCGGTATCGTGTAACTCAACACAAGTCCGTGCATCAATCTCGACCAGCCATCAATAGCGACAAACAAAAATAGTTTGAAAGGTACAGATATAACCGTCGGGGATACCATTGACATGCCCATCGCCATCAAGATTGTCGTTACGATAAGATCGATGACGATAAAGGGCAGATAAAGTAGAAAGCCGATTTCGAATGCACGCTTGAGTTCTGAAATTAGAAAAGATGGTACGAGAATGGCAAAATCATCAGGTGTGGCTTTGGCGCGCATTTCCTCTGGCCAGACTTTTTCAGTCGAGGAAAGGAAAAATCGCCGCTGCTCTTCGTTCGTGAACTTCTTGAGATGATCGCGCAAGGGTTCACTTCCTTCGTGGGCGGCGCTTATCCAGTCATCGATCGTCTGATAACGCAGTTTCGGATCTGTGAGGCGATCATAGGTCTGTTCAATAACAGGCGCGCTAACGAACATGGTGAGGATCAATGCCGCGGCGTATAGTACCACGTTCGGTGGTATCGTCTGGGTCCCGAGCGCATTGCGGACGAGGAATAGAACAACCGATACCTTTACGAACGCCGTGGTCGTGGCGACTGCTAAAACCAGCAGCCCAAGTCCGGCGGTAACCGCAAGAAGCGTCAGGACGGCCGGCTGAATCTCAGTCATTGCATGCCAATCTGCCGCAGAGTCTGATGCCCAGCTCATCTCCGATGCGCACAATGTCGCCACGCCCGATACGCCGACCATTAGCAACTATGTCGACTGGACCATCGATCGGCCGACCAAGTTCGAAAACATGCCCTTCGCCGGCACTCCTCAATTCTCCTAGAGGGATAGGCCAGCGGCCGCATTCAAAGACAAGCACGATCTCGATTTCGTCGAGATCGGCTTCCGACGGCCCTAGTTGAGATTCGGGTTGTTTCATATGCGCATTCTCCAACGGGCACGATCGCGGGCGGAAAGGCGCCCGCAGGATTAGGTGGTCGCCCTCATGATCTGCCTCGGTCCATAACTGACCCACTGATAGGGTGATCTGGCCACGGCCGAACGGCGCTATGTCTGGTATCAGAGCATCACCGGCACATGCTCTTCGAAGAAGCGCCGCCGGAACGCGAAGCGTGCCGATCTCTCCTGCAACTATGACCGGAAGCTCTGTGGAAAGCCCGCGCGGCTGTCGCGGCAACTGCCCAATCAGTCCGCCCAAAGCGCGGAACGCAGTCGGCACCAAGCCATCAAGAGGCGAGAACAGGCACAGACGACCCTTGCCACTGACGGGACCGAAGACGATATCCAGATCGAGATAAGGTGCCGGTGTCATGGCTTCACGCACGCAAAGGAGGTGCACGCTCCGCTGTGTCCTATGCTCCAGGCGAGCTATCAGCGGCTCGAGTGCAAGTTCGAGAATGAGCGAAGCAGTTGGCTCGGAAGGGAAAGCAAGGTCACTCTGCACTGTCGAGACGAGCGCCTCTACAAGCGGTCGGGACAGCGACAAGACGACCATTTCACCTCCCACCCGCCAAATGCAGTCAAGCATCGGAATGGCAGTAGGTTCCTGCTGCCACACAACTCCGCCCATCCGCAGCGATAGCGACTTGTCGCCGATCCGGCTCTGAAACGGCGTGCGGGAAGTCGCTATATCATTGAGCCACGAGGCGACCTCGTGGGACAGTGTTAGCGCTGGTTCGAGTATAGCGGGTCTGACCACAGTGGTTACCAAAGCGGCTCTAAACTGCACGAGCGCGTCATTCACAGAACCTGCGGTTATCGGATCTGGTTGCGCGACATCTGGGCGAGAGAAACCCTCCCATACCGAAGCAACATTTCATCGTCGGCCTCTATCTCGCCTGCGACATCCGACTGAATATCGACGGCGCGCCTGACGTCATCGTCGATTTGTTGCCATTTGTGCGTTGCCGCCGAACATCTGACCCATAGCTCCCTCTTCTCAGATGCCGCTATCTCGGCCTTTTCTTGAGCAAGGCGTGCATCATCAAGCATCTGGCGTTTGAAAGCGATCTCAGCCGCAAGCCGGTCAATACAAAGGTCGTGACGGTCGAGTGCTGCGCTGGACAAGCTGTCGAGCGTCATCAGCTCTTGGTAGAGCGCTGCTTCGGCCGAAGCGCAATGTTGCTGTGCGATTGCAAGCCCCTGCGAGGCATTGTGTACGGCTAAGGTGGCCATATGGCGCTCGGTTTCCTTCCTGGACAGCTCCCTACGGGCACCACGCTCTTGCATTTCCTTCAGGAGCCGTAACCTCGAGGCCTGAACACGATTCACGCGGTCAGACGCGACATCCATGCGACCGTCTCCTCGAAATGCGACGCCTCGCCTTCGGTCTGGCACAAAAATTCCCTCAGCTCGCCAATCGACGCGACAGCCCGGTCAGTTAGGGGGTCGCCGCCTTGCTTGTATTCGCCGACATTGATCAAAAACTCGTTCTCGGCATAGCGCGACAGGAGATCGCGGAAGAAGGATGCTGCCTTGCGATGTGTCCCAGAAACGACCGCATCCATCACGCGGCTGCGACTCTGCAGCACATCGATAGCGGGGAAATGCGATCGCGCCGCGATAGCGCGTGAGAGGACGACATGGCCATCGAGAATGCCGCGCGATTCCTCGGCGATTGGATCACCTGTGCCATCACCTTCGACAAGCACAGTGTAGAAGGCCGTGATCGAGCCGCGCTCACCCATGCCGGCCCGCTCCAGCAGGCCTGGCAGCATGCCAAACACGGAAGGAGGAAAGCCCCGTCGGGTCGGCGGCTCACCAGCAGCGAGGCCTATTTCTCGCATGGCGCGGCAGAAGCGCGTCAGCGAGTCCATCATCAGAGCGACGCGTAGTCCCTGTTCGCGAAAATATTCGGCGAGCGCAGTCGCCATAGGAGCACATTGCGCCCGCTCCACTGCTGAGCGGTCGGACGTTTCAACGACAACGACCGTACGGCGCAGGCCGGCCTCCCCAAGATGCCGCTCGATGAATTCACGAACTTCACGTCCGCGTTCGCCTATGAGGGCGACAATGACAACGTCAGCGGCGGCACCTTTTACGATCTGCGACAATAACGTCGACTTGCCACAACCAGGCTCGCCATAGATCCCGATTCGCTGGCCCTCGCCGCATGTCAGGAGACCATCCAGGGCACGGACTCCGAGCGGGAATGGCCGCTCAACAATGCGCCTTGTCATCGGATTGGGTGCCCTGCCGCGCAGCGGACGAGTTTCGGCCGTTTTAACTTCGCCTTTGCCGTCAAGTGGACGGCAACGGCTGTCAATCACGCGGCCGAGCAAATCGGGGCCGACTGGCACTTCACGCATTCGTCCGGTGGCCACGACTTCTGTGCGGCTGGACAGGCCGACCAAGTCGCCGATCGGCGTAAGCAACACCCCATCATCCAACAGGCCGATCACCTCGGCTTCCAGCGACAGGCCGGTTCGCGGATCCTGTAGGAGACAAATTTCCCCAATACGAGTGTCCGGCAAGACAGCATGGACCAGTGTACCGATAGCCCGTGTGATCCGTCCGCGCACCACACGCGTGTCGATTTGCTTTGCTGCAGACCTCAAAGACGAGATCGCCGGATCGGGAGCCCGGATGCCAGCGAAATTACTATGCTCTGGTACCGGTGTGGTCACGGTTCGCCTTCCTCAGACAGCAACCCGAAGCCGAGACGCAGCGCGCGCATCTGTGCGTCAAGTCCCAGATCGACATTGCCATACTCGCTCCACAGCACGCACTGTTGAAGCGACAACGTCGGATCCGGATCGATCCGAACCCTCGGCCGACCCTCCCTTCCGTCGCATCCAGCAAACTCGCGCGCGAGCATATCGACTTGCATGGGGCATACATGAAGGCAAACTTCCGCGCCGCTGTATTTGCGCTCAATGGCGTGACGAACAGCCCTCACCAACAGCTCACCCGGGTCGAAAGCGCCCAGAATATCGCTTAGGACCTCCATCACGAGCTGTGGCAGTTCCTGCTCCAGAACCGCCTTTCGTTGCGCCACTTCGGAGACTGTCCCCGCAATCAGCCGTGCCAATTCCTCCGCGCCTGCATTCAAACCCTCGATTTGGCCGCGCGCCCGCTCACGCTGATAAGCGGCGCGTGCCCAACTGCGAACCCGCTGCTGATGCCGTTCTGCCGCAGCGCGCGCTTCTGCGGCGCACTGCCAGATTTCGAGCTCACTTGCCGGTATCAGTGGCCCAACTGGGCGCATTTGCGGTGCGACGGGCGCCGCGGAAACATCGGCTGTCATAGCGCCGGGATCTCCGTCTCAAAATGGGCTAGCACGAGCGAAAACAACTGGCCTGAGGCATTGCCGTGCTCGGGCGCTGGATTCTCGGCGGCTGTCCCGAGGGGCAACCGTAGAAGCACGCGGTTACGCTCAAGCACTGGACTCTGATCGAGCCAAGCACCAAGGCAGGCATGTCCATCGTGTTCAATTTGGAGCGCGAGTTTTTTCGGATCAGCGATCAAACTGCCTGTGATCGCATACGCCAGATGTCGGATGCCAAAAGCGTGCGCATCAGCGCCGATATGTTCAACTAGCACCGTGAGGTGACGTTGTGAAACAAGCTTCAGCAGCGAACGAGCATGCCAAACACTGCCCGCAAAGAGGGCAGCCCGACGCGGGTCATGCCCCTGCAGAAGATCCGGCCCCCAGCCGCATCCGTTCGAATCCGTGTCATTGTCAAGCAGCAATTCTGCCAATTTTGGCTGCAGCCTGGCACAGGTCTGCAGCAGCACCACTGTCGCAGCCGATAACGTCGGATCCAGACAGGCGGCAATACGAGTCGGATGGGCCGAAGCAGCAAGCTTGCTCCAGTACACGGAACGTAATTGCGACGAATGATCGCGATCGCTAGTCTGCATCGAAATGGGCATTGAGAATATCACCTATGCCGCACGGCCAATGATTTTTTTTCGAATGGCCTCGACAACGGAAACACCCGAGCGGCCCCCGATCTTGGATAATTCGCCCGATGATTGTCTGCGCCGATGCCGAAGAACACTTGCTAAGAGATAGCACGCCACAGCGAATACAGCTGCGGCAACACCCATCACGATCGCCAGAAGTGGCGCAGGAAAGGATTTAGACGCTTGGGCCAACGCAGTCGCCGGTACGGAGGGTTGCTCATGTACGGACCGTTCCACTGGCACCAAAACCACTTCGACCTTTTCGTAGGACAAGCCTTCGATGCTGTCGGCGACGAGCATCTTTATTTTCGGCAGCAGAACGGAAATATTTGCTTTGGCGTCGTGCCGGATAAAGACCGAGGCCGAGGATGGCGTGCCGCCCGCTCGTAACAGGTCGTTATTCGGCAGAACGACATGAACACGTACTGAGAAGACGCCATCAATATCGCTGATCGTGCGCGACAACTCTTCGCTCAGAGCATAAACGTAACGGGCGCGCTCCTCGGTCGGCGAGGCAATCAGTCCTGATCCTTGGAATATCTCGCCGATGTTCTTGAAAGACTGGCGCGGCAGCCCCTTGGCATTCAAGAGGTTGATTGAGAAGGCAAGCCGCTTTTCGTCAACCTGGATCGTGCTGGTCCCGTCCTTAGCGGCAACCCGGACCGCGTCAACTCCGTTGTCTATCAGAAGCGCGAGCATCTCATTCGCCTCGCGCTCCTGCAATTGCGCGTAGAGATCGACCTTGCAACCACTCAAGGCGAAGAGAAGTGGCAGCACGACAAAATGAAGCGATCGCCGACCAGACGGGCGACTACGCATGATTTCGCCATGGGCTAAGCCAATCATTCGCGCCGTTCATCCTTCTTTTATTAGTTTGTTCACCGATGAGGTGATGCCGCTGACACCTTTGGAAACAAGCGCAACCTGGGTGACGCCGTTGTAGAGATCCCGCAGACCAGCAACCATCGCTTCGAAGTCACCCCCTGCTCGCGGAACGTCCGACGTCCCCGTTGCCCCACCTTCGACCGGAAGCCTCTCAGCCGCACCCGGTAGAGCGCCCTTCGTTAGGGCTACCTGATGGTCGGGCGCGGCAGAAGTAACTGCATTGTCCCCGTGCATCGAAGAAATCGCCTGCATTACGCGGTGTCCCAGTGGACTTGTCTGCGCAGTCGCGCGTTGAACATCCAAGGGCGGAGGAACAGGCGCCGCCGCAGCGGTATCGTTCTTCATCGAGGCAGCCGCCTGGGCTAGAGCGTGGTCAAACTGGGCCTGCTCGCCGAATGACGGTGAGCCAACCCTGGAGAGACTGTCAGTAACACTGGCAGGGATCGACGTGACAGGCATCATCATACAAGGACTCGATTGCTTCTCTTTAACGTGTGACGAGTCCAGCCGGTTCATCACCCGCTGTTGAGTCAATCCCTTAGGGAGGCGAGCTGACGACAAGCTGACGGGAGCGTCGGTTGGTCATTTAAAGTCACTTTGACGACTTTGGTGACTTGTGAAAATTCCATCCTTTGGTTTATCAGGGCGAGATGCCAAGAACGCTCATACGATCCACCATCCTGCACAGCTTGAAAAGACTTCTCTGTGTCGGGTTTTTTCTCTCCGCCGGCATCCAAACAACTGTCGGCGCCCCCCTATCGCTTCCCTCGACACCCTATAGGTATACGGTTCTAGACCAGGATCTCACTGCCGCGTTGCAGGAATTCGGCAACAACCTGAACATCAGGGTCAATATCAGCACCGAGGTGAAGGGGCGGATTCGCGGGCGTATGCCGGATTTGCCACCGCGCGAGTTCCTGGACCGCTTGACCAACCTGTACCATCTCCAATGGTACTATGATGGGCTTGTGCTCTATGTGTCCGCTGCAAAAGAAGCCCAAACTCGGATGCTTGTGCTCACTTCGGTTCGTTTCGATGCCTTCAACGGCGCCCTCGATAGGCTTGGCATCTCCGATGACCGCTATGTAGTGAGACCCACGCCCGGAAATGGCCTCGTCCTGGTTTCCGGTCCACCGCGCTTCATCGCGCTCGTGGATCAGACGTTCAACGGCCTAGTGGCCGAGGCGCAGGCGCAGCCTCACGTCGCTGAGACGCCGCCAAGGGAATCGGTACTGATATTGTTTCGGGGTTCCTCCACCACGGTCGTCCGTAACGGACAACCGGAAGTCTCTTATTCTTCTGACGTGCCGCAACCGGATAGCGTTGCAGGGAAGCCTGAGCTGAGCCAGAGATGACATCTAAGGAGACGCCGCAGCTTCTGGAGAAATCATCACGTCGGCCGCTCCTGATTGTGAATTCTTCTGAAATTCGTCAGTTTCTCGAAAGCTAAGCCGCTCATGATGGGAATCGGAAGCCCCATGTCGCTGGCTTTTGGCTGGAATTGACCTTGGGGCTAACAACGAGCGGAGCAATTAAAGGCACTGCTAGGGGCCATTTTGGCGACCGGCCAACGCTCGGAACGTTCGTGAAACATTGGCTTACATGAGGCCTTTGTTGGGATTTCAACGTCACGTCTGAGGATGCACAATGTCGGCCAGCAACCTTTCATCATCCATCACCTCGAATCTCCCACAGCCCGTACAGGCCTGGTCGGGCCTGAAGCCTTCTGCCGCGGTATTGCAGACTCAGCAAAGCGCATCGTCCTTCGAGGCAATGCTGTCCACCTACTTGCTCGGAGACATGACCAATCCTGGCGCGCTCCGGGGTCCGCTGGCGCCGGATGTCGAATCGACGTTGGAAGATTTGCGGCAGCACCCATTGGACCTGCTGCCGTCGCATATGAAGGCGGCAATCGAATCGATGGATCAGGCCCCGCAGCCTCCTGCGATCGCCTCCGATTTCATATCGCCGGCTCCCGTGCCAAGCTCGAGAATCACGTGGAACGGCGGCTCGCTAACCAAGGCCGAGTTGCAGATCGTGGCAGTGCTGAACCGTCACAAGGACCAATGTCCACTCAGTTGGGAGTCGCTTGGCGATAAAGCCAATGATCCCTCTACGCCGCCGGATCTGAAAGCGGCGATCGAAGGACTGCAGCAGGATCCCGAACTCTTTTACGCGATCGGATCGCAGGGCGATGGTCGCTGTGGAGGCAAGATCACGGCGAAGGATTTGTCTGGATTTTCCCACCATCACTCACAAGTTGCCGAATTTCAGGACCGGCAGGCGCAAAGCTACCAGCAGAACTACATTCCATCCGACAGCGCCGGAAATGCTCAGCCCTCGGTCATGACCTTGAGCGATGCATTGCGCGAGCTTTACCGGTACTCCGACGACCTGCCTAAGGATCTAAGCCTGGCTGATTTCAAGCGGATCGTCGACGGCCAAGCGAAAACCGGCAAATGTCCGCCTCAGGTCATTGCGGCTGCTCAACACTTCCTAAATCACCCGGATGCCTGGAAGCAGCTGTGCGGTGGTTCAGATACGGTCCATAAAGACGAGTTCCTCAAAGCCGCTACATCGTCAATGAGCCTCACGCAAACCGAGCTGAACACGCTCAAGATGATTAACAGCAATCAGCGCGCCTTCTTTGGGAGCGGTGACCTAACTCGTGACAAGCTGGCGAGCATGGCAGACGACAAGAGCCTCGATCCGAAGGTACGCCAAACGGCCTCGCAGTTACTCTCCGATCCGCTTTTGTTCGGTTTGCTGAATAATTCAATTACGGGCTATAAGCCCCACAATGAGTTCTTCGACTTCGGCGGCGGGCATACGGTCGATTCCGGTAACATCAGCAAAAAAGACTTCGCGCAATTCCATGACAACATGTCTGTTGCGAACAGCACCGTTCAGAAAACGAAAACCCATGTGCCTGAAGCCGCTGCAGAGCAGGAGGCCGTCGCGGACATGATGATGGGTGCGGCGGACCAGCCCGATATCAAGTCTTCCAAAAAGAACGGCGGGGCCTTCATCCACACAGTCGGCGACGTGCTCAAGGTGTACTCGACAGTGGTTGATTGGACTGCGACGGCGGTTGGTCTACTCAGCTTCATTCCGGCCGTGGGCCAAGTGGCCGATCTCGCATCGATGGCGCTTGCGTGCGAGGCGCAAGCGTTAAATGTTGTCCGTACAGCTATTACCGGAGGCAATATGAAGCAGGCGCTGCTAGAAGCTGGCCTCGGTGTCGCAGCGCAGGCGGTCAGTCTTGTCGCCGGCCCCCAGGTCAAACTCGCGATTCGCAACGGGCTCATCAGGAAGGCATTGGAAGAGGCTGCGACGGCCGGCATCAATCTGCCGCTTTCAACGGCGCAAACCTATGCAGAAGAGTATTTGAACAATCTGCAGGCACGCCTGAATGCGGAACCGATCCCCGCCGCAGGTATTCCTAGCCCGATCGGCACGCCGCAATTATCTCAGAACGTGGCCTGATAAACGGATTGCGCTTCCTCGGCGCGATCCCCCATCCTGCCAATCAGCGGCCGCGTAAACTTTGCTGCCGCGGCGCTATCGATCTGACCGGCGCGCCTGGAAGATCGCCATCTATTCCAAAGTGTCTAGAGCAGGTCCGGCTTGATCCGGCTGACCTGCGCCTTTGAAGTGGTGTCACACCGGGCGGGTGAGAAGGAGAGCTCGACAAAAGAACCCGGCAGAGGGGATTGTGCGCGCCAAAGCAGAGCGATCATCAAGGCCCAATGCGACTTGGGTTTGACGACGCGTTCTCGATTGCGGCAGAAAATTAAGCGTGGCGCCAGCCAGCTCGGTCGCGCCGACGCACGGCGCCATCAAGCTGAGGCGCGCAGCGCCCGCTGAAGAAAGTGATCCTCCGGCGGCCATGGGGCACCGCCGGCCCCGCAACACTCGCCGCCTGGAGCGCGGCGCCGCGCCATCTTGTTCGACACGAACCGGCCAATATTTGGGCGCCTGGCCATTGATCCAAGCGGTGGCACTTCAGGTACGCGAAGCTTAAAACGCCAACAAAGGGTCCGCTCAGTGCGCATGCCATCGTCTTGCCCTCAAAAGGTGCCTTGGAGCGGATCCTCTCAACTCCGTTCACACCATCAGCGTGACAGTAACGGCTGTCTCACCAAGGAAAGTCGCGAGCCTGCAGCGTCCACTCAAGTGCGCCCTAGTGTGGTGAGGGAGCAGCTATTATCCATCTGGATCGTCGCAGGTCAACGACCTCGATGAGGCGATGATCGTGCGCCAAATCCGATGGGTCCGCGCGTTAGGTGCTGGAGCAGCTGCCGGGGTGTACCAGGTAGAGACGAGGCGACTTGACATCAGCCGTCTTTGTCCTTCGCGAAGGTCCTGTATCTGGCTACTGGTACAGCCGCACGATCACCATCGCTTGGTTTGACAGCCTTGTTGTCGAGCAAATCGCGCGGATCGCTGACCATTGCCGCCAGGTTATGGCGTATCGAACAGCCAAGCGTCTGGTCGAAGGACTTGTCATTGAGTAAAGGGCCGGAATACGAAGGACAGACAGGAGGGCGGGCACGATAGACAATCGCCTCTATTCGCACTGCGCCGCCGTTGGTTTGGTCGAGCAAATGGATGTTGTAGGCGCCGATGCCCATCTGCCTGGCCTCATGGACGGCCTCTGCGCTGAGCCCGAACGCCCCGCTGATAAGGAGGTGAAGGGCATCGCGCCGGCCGTGACTTGCCGTTTCAAGGAAAACGCGCAAACGCCGCCGTTCGGAAGCGCGAAGGCTGTGTAACGTTAGTACGGTGGTCTCCTGCCCGATAAGGATCGGTGCCAATGGCTCGACAATCGGCGCGGTGCTTGTGCAGCCACTTACGCTTACCGTCAGAGTGATCACCAGACTTATGATCCGCAACGTCATTCGTAGACCGCTATTCAATGATAAAGCCGAGGCCGCCCTTGGCGCCTGACGCACCAGTGCGGGACTAGGGCGCTGGTCTCCTAGCGGACTTGCCAACGAATTCGTCAGAGTGGCCCCCTGGTCCAAAGGCGCCCCCATCCGGTCCGTCGGTGCGCTCATCTGGTTGGGGTTCGATCCTGGCCTCACGATGTAAGGCGTCACCAGAATAACCAGTTCCGTCTCTTGCTTTTGAAATGAGGACGAACGAAACAGGGCGCCAAGGACCGGCAACTCGCCCAGCCAAGGAAAAACACTGATATCAGTGTTGACGCTCCGCCTGATGAGGCCACCAATCGCGAAGCTCTGCCCGCTGGCGAGTTCGACGACCGTGTCGGCGCGGCGGGTGGAAATTGCCGGCACGGAGATGCCGTTGATTTGAACAGCCCCTTGAGACGATAGTTCGCTGACTTCCGGCTTTACGCGAATATTGATTTGGTCGTTGTTGAGAACGGTTGGCACGAATTCTAGGCTGACGCCGAAGTGACGGAATTCAACCGAGACTTGCCCCTTTTCCTGCAAGACAGGGATGGGAAATTCGCCACCGGCCAGGAAGCTGGCAGTTTCACCTGACATAGCGGTGAGGTTTGGCTCGGCCAACACGGAAGCGATGTGCTCCTCGGCGAGCGCATCGAGAACCGCGCCGACGTTCACAGCACCATTGTCGAATCCGATTTCTGCTGTACCGCCCCCATTCGCCGCACCAGCGCCAGCACCTTTGCCGCTTAATAAACCCACTTTGAAATTGCCGACTTGACCGAAGGCGGACAGGTTAATGCCGAGTGCCTTCATCGCGCTACGGGAGACCTCCGCTACGCGGACACTGAGGTTAACCTGCAAGGATCCAGCGACCTTGATGTTATTGACGACCTGCGCACCGTCCCCGAGAAATTGCTCAGTAACTCTTTTCGCCGTGTCGACGGTCTCGGCATCGGGCGCTGTACCGCTTAAGATGGCACCGCGCGGCGTATAGCTGACTCGGATCGGATAGTCGCCGACCTGGTCCCTCAACATGGCGCGCAGTTCCCCGATCGGTTGCGTGACGACGATACGAAACTCAGCGAGAGCCTCGCCGTTTTCGTCCAGGGCGAATAGGCTCGTTTGCCCGGATTTCTTGCCAAATACGAAGATGGTTGTACTTGAGGGTGCCTGATAATCGGCGATCGCCGGGTCGGCAACAAAGATAGTCGCGGCTGCCGCGGGCAAATGAACTGTCTTGCCGAGCGAAGAGGAAAGGTTCAGCGTGGCGTTGATGCTGTTGGAAGCGGCACGCGGTGCCGCTTGAACCTGCTTGTTCTGGGCAGCGGCGGGAAGAGGAGAAAACAAAGTGAGCGCGCAGAGGACATGGCTCAAGTAGCGCGAAACAATAGGTCTCGGGCCGACGATGAGCGGCGGCCGCGGATCAGTGCCCGCATGACCAGTTGGAATGATTTTCAAGGCAGTCTTTTCTTTCAATTCGACCAACTATGCGGATGTCGCGCTAGTCGGACATTCGAGAATGTAACCAATGCCACGCACGGTCTTGATCCGTGGCGTTGCACCTGACCTATTGAGATGTCCGCGCAAGCGATAGATTCCGACTTCAAGCGCGTTGGCAGATACTTCATCGTTGAACGAATAGAGGTGATCTTCCAAGTGCGCACGCGGCACGATGCGGCCTGCACGGTTGAGCAGATGCTCTAGAATACATAGTTCACGGCGTGCGGCCATCAGCGGATGACCAGCAACGGAAACCTGACGGCCGATCGGATCGAAGTGGAGATTGCCAAATACGATGATCGGGTCGGTCATCTGTGTCGACCGGCGCAGAACAGCTCGCATTCTGGCGATGAGTTCGTCAGTAAACACCGGCTTGACCAGAAAGTCGTCCGCGCCACCATTGAAAACCGCAATTCGCTGCTCAAGATGGTCGATGTTGCTCATCACGACGGCAGGAACTGAATGTCCGTCGCTCCTTAGCTGCCTCAGCCAATCCAGACCATCGCCATCCGGCAGAACCAATTCCAGCAGAAGAATTTCATAGCTCGCGCAACAAAATGCACTCGACGCCTGTTCCAGTGTACCAACGACGTCAACGGCGAAACCGCTATCGCCGAGCGCAACTCGCACGGCGCGCGTAAGATCCGCATGATGGTCAACGAGCAGCGTTCGCATTTCATCTCCTATCAAGGTAGGACAGGTGACCGACCGCTATGGGATGGTGCGACAGCAGACGTCGCGCAACTCGTCGCAGTATTCGTAACCCTCTCTCCGACGGGTAATCGCAGGAGCGTGCAAGCCGCACTCCTGCAATAGGCGGGGACGGAACATGTGAAGACGAGTTGACGGGCCGAAATGCCGCTTGGTCAACCCAAAATGCCACAACTCCGCCTGCAATTTCTCTGCGCATCGTCCACCTACGTGCGGCCCCTGCATTCGTTAGGCCGAGGTCGCCCTCGAGAACCCCATGATTCCGTGGCTACGAAGGGTTAGCTTTCGAGAAGTGACTTGAACAATCGAATGTTCGGATTGTAGGTATACACATAATGGATGCATTCGCATTTCAGCCAGGCGCGGCGAGTCGCACGCTGCCCTGCCGGTGGCATGATGTGTTCGCACCGAAGGGCGGGCCCGATCAAGCCCGTCTAGGGTGAAACGCCGCGGCCAGAGGCTGATGCTCGTGCCGCGGCCGGGAGCTTGCGCTCGGGTCATCAGAGCGTCGAGAGCGGCGATCACTGACCAGGCTGCCGCCCCATCTGAGCGCGGAGAAACCGGGTGGTTTCAAGGCGACCTCGGTGACCGTTCTGACCAAATATCGAGAGGCCCGCCTGCCTTGGTACACCATCTATTCGACTGTGCCAGAGTTCTCCGCGGCGGTCAGTGCCAGGGCTCATGGTGAATGGCTGAGGGACCTGCCGGCTCAGTGTCGCTCTATCTCCACATTCCGTTCTGCCGATCGGTGTGCTGGTATTGCGGCTTCCCTACCACCATCACCCGCCAAGATGCGGCGGTGGTGCGTGACGAGACCCGTTTGGCCTCGGAGCAAACACCGCAGCCGCTGCCCGTGAGCGACGTCCATTTCGGCGGCGGAACGCCGACCCTCATCGGGCCAGCGGAGTTCTTGGCTATCCATGTAGTGGTGAGGTCTGCAACAGTTACCGTCCCCTGCTGATAACTGTCATCCTTGCCGCTGCGCCCCCCCTGTGTCTTTGCGCGTTCCGCTTTGGCCGCGGAAACTGTATGTTTCGACGGCCCATCAGGCGGGTGGCCCCGCATGGCCCAGCAGCGGAACGCTCGTGATTGCGGCCTCTTTGTGGTGGCCGGCACGCGGGCGCTGGTTCGGCGATTGCAGAGCAGGCAGCCAGACCTGCTGAACCTCCACAACCTGGTCGTCAATCATTCGCACGAGAGACAATGATAGAACGGCGCCTTCCTCATTACCTTCCCCAAGATGGCTGCTGCTCGTAGACCGCAGCGACCGGGAAAGGCCGGTTGCTTATCATTGCGACTCAAACGGGGGATACAATGACAAGCCTGCAGCAGAGCTCGCAGCAAGGCGGGCGCCGCCTGGCGCTATGGCTGCCGCGGCGACTAAGATCCGTAGCACTGGCATCGTTCACTGGCACGAACAGGACCTCGGCTGTGTCGTTACCGTCTGATTATGGGCGATGCGCTGGAATGCGCGAGCGGCTTCTCTGGCCAACCGATTGTCTCCTACGGCGCGCTGTGCTGCGCAGCGGCGTCCCGAACGGGACGGGCCTCCACGCCGACCGCGTCTTCCGGTTGAGCAGCAAGGGCAAATTCTCGCCTGAGTATCGCGCGCAGCAGGAACTTCTGAATGAATCAGTACAGCACCGGTCGTCAAGATCGTGCTGTAAAGCAACCAGAGCAACACGGGGTTTTAGAATTCCTGGGACTGAGCTGTCGCACTATCGGCTGAGATCCAGCAATTTCGAGTTCCTCATGACCCTGCTAACACTCGCTTTCGCTCACACAGACGCGGCAATAGGTCCGCTCAATAGGACACCGAGATGCAGCTTTTCAGTCCGTTAGAATGAGTATTGGAAACGGACGATGCCGCCGACGCTGTTCTTTTTGTCGGCGTTAGTCCAATTCACGTTGGAAGGGTCGACCATGCCGACGCCGAAATTGCCGTAGTGATAATGGTCGACTTCGACCGTCGCTGTAAAACCTGGCACGACCGTATAGGCGACGTTGGCAGCCAGACCATAGTTCTTGAACTGATCGCCCGATAGTCGAAGGTTCAACGACGTCTTCTCGTTTAGCAAATAGGCGCCGCCGACCCAGAAGGCCCAATTGCCCCCCCCACTGCTTGTAGAAACCACGACCGTGGGCGTCGATGAGGTTAGTGGAGTCATCGTTGAGCGTGCCGTTGGAACCGTAGCCGACCATTCCGAATAGTGAAAGTTCGCTGGTGACATTCACGTCAAGGCGGACCTTGCTGGCCACCGAACCGTAATTGCTATCATAAGCGACAACGCCAGTGATCGCGCCCCAGCCTTGCGTATACCTCATGCCGCCGACGACGTGCGGAACATAGCTGTCGATAGTACCGACTGCGCTCGAGCCTTCCTCGAGTGAAACTAAAGTCGAAAGGCCATTGCCGGCGTCGAAGTAGTACTGAATTGCGTTGGTGTCAGCGTCGCCGTAAGGAGCAAGCTTGCCATTGAGAACGTTGCCGGCGTGGCCAATAAAGGTGTCGAAGGCCGACCAGTCCTTACCAACTCGCAGGCCACCAAGCTGAACCCAGGCGAAAGTCAACATGACGTCACTGTTGAAGGCATAGTTCTGAGGACTATCCGGACCCGGATAAATGTTGCGGTTGCCGAAGTTGAAATGGGTTTCGGAATAGGTCTTAAAAGTGCCGAGTTCGGTCTCCTGGCCCGTCCAGGTTTTTAATGCCAAGCGCGTGTTGTTCCACCATGTTCCCCGATCCTCGCCAGTTCTCACAGCTGAAATTCTTGCGCCGTCATTCGAGCCGAGGTCGCCGGCGCCGATGTCATAACGAACATAGCCGCCAATGCGCAGGCAGGTCTCGGTGCCGGGAATGTAGAAGTAGCCAGCGCCGTAGACGTCGCAGATCTTGACGTGTTCAGCGGGTTCCAGCTCGGCGGCGGCGCCGCGCGCACCGGAAATTGCGGTCAGGGCCGCAGCGGAGCCGAGAAGAAGGCTATTGATATTCATTCTTGATCTCCATTCAAAGATTAAAAGGGGGCGGGCGACCAAGAATGAGCCCTTCACCAGTCCCATGATCGAAGGAGAATGGCATAGCGCTGCTTCTCCGCCATATCCGTCACACTGATCTGGGTCGGCGCCCTGCGCTCGACGCTACTCGTCAGCCTAAATCGTCAGTTGGCCCGTGGAATCGCATTTCTGAGCCATGGCCTGGCCATAGTCATCTCCGCTATTGTCGGCAGACCGTCACAACCGCTTTCGGAGTCGATTGTGCAAGTCTCGTGCCACGCTGAAGACGTGAGCTGCGCGCTGACCGTCAAATTGGCCAGTCTCATTCGCGTCGCGTTTCTTGTTTTTGGGCGTCAGGCTGAGCACGAAGGGCAAATGTTTGGAATCTGGTTTGTTTGTTCGATATGCGACAGTTTCGTTCAATGGTGACAGCATTTGTCCGCCTTGGAACCTCGGGAGACATCATTGGGCGGAACCGCTCGATGATCAGACGAGACCCCAACGGACCCTGACACAATCCACGAGCAAGGTCGGGCACGCGATTGTCGAAGGACGACCGGGCCGGTTGGGCGGAGGGCCGCGCCTAGCCGGTATGAAGCCGGCCATGATCGCGTGGAAACCAGTCCGGACAAGGTGATTTCGCAGGTCTGGGAAGACCGACGCGAACCGTTGTAAACCGCCTCTGGATCGCTGGCCGGGATGGCCCGTTCGGTTTTTGCAGCAGCATGCGAATTCTCGGTGCGATTGTTCAGACCGTGTGAGAACGATGTTCGACTTGCGGCACCACCTGGCGCTTTGCCGATGCATCGATCATCGTGCGCCTTGGGCGCGGTCCTGCTATCGGCATCAGGTAAGCAGGTGCGTGGCAGTTTCGGCATTGCGGCGGCCTCGATAATCCCGTCGCATTCCCGTCCTGATCAACGCGCGACCAGGAGCTCATCGAGATGTCAGACGGTCTTTATAAGCCTCAACCAGCAGCCGGCGAGCAAAGTCTCGTACGTCGTCAGGATTCGGCAATGCCGCGCTCCACCAACGTTTCATCTAGGCGCCCGGCTGAAAATGAGAGCGGAAGTAGAGCCGAACGGTGTGGGCGATGGTCTCGGGGGAAGCGATAGCGCCGTAGCTAACCGGCTAGGTGTTCATACCATCCCAACGGAGACTCATCGGCGGTGGCATCGCCCCGTGAGCATTGACACTGGCAAAAGGCAAATTGCGGCGAAAAGCGGAACGGACTGACATAGCGCAAAGACACAGGAGAGCGCAGCGGTAAGGATGACCGTTATCAGCATGGGACGGTACCTGTTGCAGACTTCGTTTCTGGCCAAATATCGCGAGGCCCGCCTGCCTTGGTACACCATCTATCCGACTGTGCCGGAGTTCTCCGCGGCGGTCGGTGCAGAGGCTTATGCGGAATGGCTCAGGGACCTACCGGCTGACGATCCGGTGTCACTCTATCTCCACATTCCATTCTGCCGATCGACGTGCTGGTATTGCGGCTTCCCTACTACCATCACCCGCCAAGATGCTCCGATCCTCAAGTATCTGGCGGTGGTGCGTGACGAGATCCGTTTGGTCTCGGAGCAACCGCCGCAGCCGCTGCCCGTGAGCGACGTCCATTTCGGCGGCGGAACGCCAACCCTCATCGGGCCAGCGGAGTTCTTGGCCATCATGGAGTGCCTACGCCGCCGCTTCGCGTTCAGGAAGACGACCGCCGTTGCAGTCGAGATCGATCCGCGCACGTTCACGGCCGAGATGGCCGAAGCCTTAGCAGCAGCCGGCGTGAACCGCGCCAGCCTCGGCGTGCAGAGCTTCGATGCCATTGTTCAAAAAGCGATCAACCGGGTCCAGAGTGAGGCGCAGACGGCGGCTGCCGTCGAAATGCTGCGCCGGCATGGAGTATGCCGCATCAACTTCGACCTGATCTTCGGTCTCCCGCATCAGACGGTGCGGTCCTGCGTCGAGACCGCGACGGCGGCGGTCGCCATGCGCCCCAACCGGTTTGCGGTGTTCGGCTACGCGCACATTCCATCCGCTATAAAGAATCAGCGCCTGATCGAGGAGACAGCGCTGCCGGACAGTGCTGCCCGGGCCGAACAGGCTGCGGCCGTGGCCGAGACGCTGGTTGCCGCCGGCTACCGAGAGATCGGGCTCGACCATTTCGCCTTGCCCGACGACGAACTCGCGCTGGCGCAGAAAACCGGGCGCCTGCGGCGCAACTCACTGGGTTACTCGGCCGATACCTGCAAAACCCTGATCGGTTTCGGCGCGTCGGCTATCGGGCGCGTCGGCGAGGGTTACGTCCAGAACGAGGTCACACGGGATTGCTACAGCCGTCATATCGCAGTTGGCCGTCTGGCGACGTCACAGGGCTATCGTCTCACCGACGAAGACCGCGTGCGAGCCGCAATCATCGAGCGGCTGATGTGCGATTTGGAGGCCGATGTGCGGGCAATCTGTGCCGCCCACGAATTTGATCCGATCCGTTTTCCCGATTCCGCCGAACGCTTGGCGATGCTGGTCAAGGACGGGATCGTCGACATCGAAGATGGTATCGTCCGCGTGCGGCAGGAACATCGCTTTGTGATTCGCGCTGTTGCTGCCGCCTTCGATGCCTTTCTCGCAAATCGCTGAGCGAAGGCCAAGCGGGAGGCCGAGCAGGGAAAAGGCCCGCAGGTTCGCACTCCAGAGGCCATTGGTCTTCAGCGACACGCACCGAGGTGCGGCTGACAAACCGTCGAGCTCACCCGCGTCGCGGCGCGGCCACGACAACAGCCTTGGCGCCCATCTCGGCCACAGAAGGAGGGCGCCTCTAAGCGCAATATGGTGGGAGTCTGTGGATTGACATTCCACACTGCACCTACGGGACTTTTGGCCATAGGTCAGTCTCAGCAAAGCTGACAGGCCATCATAACCCTCACCTGGCCAATCGACATTTCACGATTCAAATCTGCGTTGAGATTCGATCTGGAGCGAGGGATGGCCCGGCGATATGAACTGAGCAGCGAGCAATGCCAGCGCCTCGAAAGCCTGCACACTTCAGGCGCGGTAAGGCCGGTATGGGAACGGATATTCGCTGACCTGATCGGGATCGTCAGAATTACCAAGTGATGCTCGACAGCCCATTGGTTCGTGCCAACCAGCAGGCGCCGACCGGGAAGAAGGGCCATAACCAGCCTTCGATTACCAAGATCCGAATGTCGGTAGACGGCCAGGGGCGCCAGATCACTCACCGCAGCCAAAGCGAAAGCGGCCAGCCGTCCAAGGAAGGAATGCCAGGATTACGCCGCCAAAAGCCGGACCAACGCTGCGCACAATATTGTATCCGACAGACATAAGCGGTGATGGCAACCATTTCAGCGTCCGATTTGATGGTTGCGCTCGTGCAGGCCGCATCCACATTGCCAGTATTCTTCCTCTCAACCCTTGCCCAACTGATGGCAACCGTTTGCACGAGCCACCCGAGGCTGGATATTTGTGTGGCCGTCCAGATCGGGCGAAACACCTGGTTTCGAAATGGAGCGAGCGTCGTTGAAACGGGCATATGGAGATTTTTTTTCGCACTGGTTCGGTCACCTCCACGCCGGCAGCCATCGCCAGGCAGTCCTCGCCCAGTCAGGTAGCCTTGCCGCTCGTCGTGCTCGAGAAAAAGTCGTCGGCACGGTGATTGGCTCTCGCGTCAGGGAACCAGAGCCATGGAGCTTGCAGGCGACTATTTTCGCATTGGGCCATCCTAGCTTCATTCATGACAGTCCTGTGCGTGGCCGAGCGTTCCGCTAAGTTCCAACGATGAGGGCCCCGCCGCTGAGACCCGCACCCGCTGCCGCCAGAAGGATCTTCTCGCCCGGCCGGAACGGCTGCGCTTGGTTGGCCAGCGACAGCGACAGCGGGATCGTCGCGGCGGAAGAGTTGCCGTAGTCGACGATCGTCTTGACGATCGCATGATCTGCTATGCCGAGGTTTCTCCCAACGGCATCGAAAATGCGGGCATTGGCCTGATGCGGCACGAACCGGTCGATGTCCTGCGGCCGCATTCGGGCAGCAGTGAGCGCGTCCTGCGAGCAGGCAGTCATCATCTCCACGGCCTTGGCGAACACTTCACGGCCGTCGGTGATCGTCATTCGAGTCTGCTCGAGGTCGAGGTCGCCGTGGAACGGCTTGTTGCTTCCTCCAGCAGGAATCTGGATCAGCCCGTAGCGCGAGCCATCGGAATCCACCGAGGCACCGAGAATGCCGCGATCGGGGTCCTCGCAGGGGCCAATCACCAGGGCGCCGGCGGCATCGGCAAACAGCACGGCGCTGGCACGCTCGGCCGGGTTGGTGCGGCGGCTGAGGATGTTGGCGGCGATGATCAGCGCTGGTTTGCCGTGCAAGCGGGTGAATCCGTCCGCGAACATCAGCGCATAGATGAAGCCGGCGCAGGCACCGGTCAGATCGACCGCGCCTGCGCGGCCAAGGCCGAGCTTGTGCGCGACCAGGGGTGCACTGGGCGGCAGAAGGTGGTCGGGCGTCGAGGTGGCAAGCAACAACAGCCCGATGTCGCTGCGACCGATACCGGCGTTCGCCAGCGCCATGTCGCCAGCCTGCGTGGCAAGACCAGACAGCGTATCTTCGTCCGCTGCCCAGAAGCGCGACCGTATCCCGGTGCGCCTTTCGATCCAGCCCGGCTCGAGGCCGAGATTGTCCTCGATCTCGGCATTCGCCACTTTGCGCTGAGGCGCGTGATGGCCAAACCCGAGAATGCGCGACGACCTGCTCATGGCCTGGACCCGAAGCGTTCGCCGGCCTCCTCGATGGCGTCATAGAGCCCCTCCAACTCGTCGCCGGTGATGCAATAGGGTGGGAGAAGATAGAGGACATTGCCGAGCGGGCGCACAAGCAGGCCGCGCTCGAGGAAGAACGCGCGCAGCTTTGGCCCGATCTCGGCCAGATAGCCGGCAGAGCCGGTGCGCAGATCGAGGGCCGCGATCGTGCCGGTCGCCCGGCTGTCGGCGAAGTAGGGATTGTGGCGAAAGCGTTGAAGTCCGGCGGCCTGCCTCGCGCTCAGGGCCGCGATACGCTCGGCCACCGGCTCGTCGCGCCAGATCTCGACATTGGCGAGTGCAGCCGCACAGGCAATCGGATTGGCGGTGTAGGAACTCGAATGAAAGAAGGTTTTCTTACGGTCTTCGGAATAGTGAGCCTGGAAGATGGCATCGGTCGCAAGCGTGGCGGCCAGTGGGACAGCACCACCGGTCAAGCCCTTCGACGTGCACAGGATGTCCGGAGAAATGGACGCCTGCTCGCAAGCGAACATGCTTCCGGTACGTCCCCAGCCGGTCATCACTTCGTCGGCGATCAACAGCGTGCCGGAGGTTTCCGCGATCTTCTTCAACTCGGCCAGAACCCAGGCCGGATACATCAGCATGCCGCCCGCGCCAAGCACCAGCGGCTCGACGATCAGCGCGGCGGCGTGCCGGTCGCGGCTGACAGCCTCGAAACGATCCAACGTCTCCTGCTCTCGCCCGGCGGTCGGGAAGGGGATGGTGTCGACCTCGAACAGCAGCGGCTCGTAGGCGGCATTGAACACGCCGCGGGCGCCGACGCTCATCGTGCCGATGGTATCGCCATGATAACTGTGCTCCATGACGACGATGCGCGAGCGCGGCGCGCCGATGTTGCGGAAATAGCCCAGCGCCATCTTCAGCGCGACCTCGACGCAGGTTGAGCCGCTGTCGGAATAGAACACCCAATCGAGTCCGCCGGGAACGAGGCCGACAAGCGCCTTGGCCAAGCGCTCTGCCGGCTCGTGCGTGAAGCCTGCGAAGATGATCTGGTCGAGGCTCGACGCGGTTGTCTCGATAGCCTTCATGATGCGCGGATGGCGGTGGCCATGCGTGACGACCCACCAGGAGGAGATGGCGTCCAGGATGCGCGCGCCGTCGGCCTTGTGGAGATAGGCGCCTTCGGTCATGACGATTTCAGGAATCGCCGGCTCGAGCGCATGCTGGGTGAAGGGGTGCCAGACATGGGACTGCGACATCAGTCACCTCCCGCAATCGAGGCGAAGGCGAAGCCGGCAATCATTGCGTCTCGCAGCGTTTTGTCCGTCAGCGGATCGAGATAGGGCAGCCTGCCGAGCTGCGGCACCCCGCCCATTTCCACGATTGTCCGTTGCGTATCGGCCATCTCATCGCCGATGAAAGCGATGCCGGCCAGCGGGATGGAGCGGGCCCGCAGAGCCTCGATCGACAGCAGCGTGTGGTTGATGGTGCCGAGCGTGGTGCGGGCACACAAAATAACTGGCAGCCGCCACTCAGCGAAGATGTCGATGAACCTTGTGCGCCGGTTGAGCGGCACCATCAGCCCGCCCGCGCCCTCGATGACGAGCGGCGTCGGCAGGACGGGAAAAGCAAGATCGGCAGCCTTGATCGCGACGCCGTCGATCTCGGCCGAACGATGCGGCGACAGCGGGCTCTTCAAGCGGTAGGCTTCCGGCAGCACGCGCTGTGAGGGCAAGCCGGCAAGCCGCGCAACCACCTCGCTGTCGGTCTCGCCGTCGAGGCCCGATTGCAGCGGCTTCCAGTAGAAGCCGTCGAGCAAACCGGCGAGCCCAGCCGCAAACACGGTCTTGCCAATTCCGGTGTCGGTTCCGGTGATGACGATGCGTTGGGTCATGCCGCTCCGGTCATGTTTGGGCCAACACCTCAACGAGCGCCTCGACCATGGCCGAGATGGCAGCTTCGTCGACGTTGAGCGTCAGCGAAATGCGCAGGCGCGATGTGCCCTCTGGCACGGTCGGCGGGCGGATGCCGCGGATGTCGAAGCCGCGGGCCTGCAGTTCCGCCGCCACCACCATGGTGCGCCCGACATCGCCGATGGCAAAGGGCTGGATCTGCGAGCCGCTCGGCTTCACGCCGCAGCGCTCGGCCAATTGACGGCCGCCGAAGGCAACGCGATCCTGCAGCTGAACGCGGCGCATGGGCTCGTCGGACAGCATGGCGAGCGCTTCGCGCACTGCCACCGCCATCAGCGGCGATGGCGCGGTGGCGTAGATGAATGGCCGGCACCGATTGATGAGATAGTCGCACAGCGTTCGCGGTCCGGTGACCAGTGCGCCCGACGCGCCGAGCGCCTTGCCGCATGTGTGGAGCGCGACGATGTTGTCGCGGCCCTTGAATGCGGCGGCCAGCCCCCGGCCATCCGGTCCCCAGACACCGGTGGCATGCGCTTCGTCGACGACAAGGAATGCCTCGTGCCTATCGGCAAGCGCGACAAGACTTTTTAGCGGCGCGCGGTCGCCATCCATGCTGTAGAGGCTTTCGATCGCGATCCAGACGCGTCCCATGCCGCCTTCGGCGCGCCAGCGCGTGATCGCGTCCTCGGCAGCATCGACGTCGTTGTGCGCAACCAGCTTCAACTCGGCGCGTCCTGCCCGCGCCCCCTCATGCATGCTGGCATGGGCGAGTTCGTCGAGGACCAGCAGGTCGCCCTTCTGTGGCAGCGCGGTCAGAAGGGCGAAGTTGGCGATGTAGCCGCTGCCAAAGAACAGCGCGCGTTCGGTGCCGAAGAACGCCGCCGCGTCTGCCTCCAGTTGCTCATGCTCCGGCGCGTTGCCGCGCAACAGCCGCGACCCGGTTGCGCCAACCGGCGTACCCTGCGCAATGGCAGCCGCAACCGCCTCGCCAAGTCTCCTGGAGGCGGCCAGCCCGAGATAGTCGTTCGACGAGAAGTCGAGCCCGGCGCGTGGCGCAAGTGTGCGCAACCGGTCCCTGCGCGCCAGTCCCTGCAAGGTTGCCTCATAGCGGGCAAGCGGTGCCCCGTTCATTGCGCCTCGACTGCCATTGGCTCGATGCCAAGGCGCCGGAAGAGCAAAAGATCCTTGTCCTCGCCGGGATTTTCTGCCGTCAGCAGCGTGTCCCCAACGAATATGGAATTGGCGCCGGCGAAAAAGCACAGTGCCTGCATTTCGTCGCTCATCGCCGTCCTGCCGGCGGACAGCCTTATAAAGGACTTGGGCATCATGACGCGAGCGAGCGCAATTGTACGCACGAAGTCGATCGGGTCGAGGGGGCCGGCCTCGGCAAGCGGCGTGCCCTTGATGGGGATCAGAAGGTTGATCGGCACGCTTTCGGGCGGCTCAGGCAGGTTGGCTAGCGTGACCAGCATGTCGATGCGGTCGGCCTTTTCCTCGCCCATCCCGAAAATGCCACCGCAGCAGACCTTTATGCCAGCCTCGCGCACGTGGCCAAGCGTTTGCAGCCGGTCGGCAAAGGTGTGGGTCGAGACAACCTCTGGGTAGTAGCGCTCGGAGGTGTCGATGTTGTGGTTATAGTAGTCGAGGCCGGCCGCCTTCAAGCGTTGCGCCTGGCCAAGTTCGAGCATGCCGAGCGTCATGCAGGTCTCCATGCCGAGTGCCTTTATGCCCTCGACCATGGCGATCAGGGCGTTCATGTCACGCTCCTTCGGGTGGCGCCAGGCCGCGCCCATGCAATAGCGGGTGGCGCCGGCGTCACGCGCCTTGGTCGCCTCAGTGATGACCCGTTCGACCTCCATCAGCTTCGCGGCCATCAAGCCGGTCTCGTGATGTGCAGACTGGCTGCAATAACCGCAATCCTCCGGGCATCCGCCGGTCTTGATGCTGAGCAGCCGCGACAGCTGCACCCGGTTGCGATCGAAGTTCTGGCGGTGAACCGTCTGAGCCAGGAAGAGCAGGTCATTGAACGGCATGGCGTGGATCGCCTCCGCCTCCTTGCTGCTCCATCGGGGTAGCGCTACGTCGATGGTGTCCACAACCTGGTTCACATCGGTTTCCGCGTTCATTTCAATCGTCATCTTCAAAAGGCCTTTGTTGCTGGTCGGCGAGCGCGTGCAGGGGTCAATCGACCGGCGGAGCTCGCAGCGCTATGACCGTCGTCAGCGCAATGCGCCTCGAATCTCACGTCGTTGAACGGTAACAGGCTCGCTTCGAGCACCTTTTCGCTGCGTGCAGGTCCGAGGGGTACTGCTCTTCATTTCGTCTCCATCAGTTCAAGCGGGTGCCGATGTTTCCCAGGGCTGGCATGTCCAGGCCGATATCGAGGATCGGCGCGCTGTGGGTCAGCCAGCCCATGGAAATGAGATCGACACCGGTGGCTGCGATTGCGGGAGCCGTTTTCGGTGTCACCCGACCTGAGGCCTCGGTGATTGTGCGGCCGCCGACCGTTGCCACGGCGCGGGCAAGGTCCTCGACTGACATATTGTCCAGCAGCACCGCGTCGACTCCAACTGTGAGCGCGATATCCAGCTGTTCCAGCGTGTCGACCTCAACCTCGATCTTCACCATGTGGCCTGCGGCGGCGCGCGCCCGCTCTATAGCTGTGCGGATGTCACCGGCGATCGCTATGTGGTTGTCCTTGATAAGCACGCCGTCGTCGAGCCCGAAGCGGTGATTGGCGCCGCCGCCGACGCGCACGGCGTATTTCTCCAGCGCGCGCAGGCCGGGAGTCGTCTTTCGAGTGCATACGATCCTCGCCTTGTGGCCACGCACGGACTCCACCATCGCCGCTGTGGCTGTGGCAATGCCGCTCAGGCGACACAGGAAATTGAGCGCTGTGCGCTCGGCTGCGAGCAGGCCGCGCGCCGGTCCGCACAGCTTCGCGATGGTTTCGCCCGCCCCGACATCACTGCCGTCAGGACGCCAAATGTGAATGTCGATCGCGGGCTCCACGAGCAGGAAGGCGTACGCGACCAGATCGAGCCCGGCAACGATGCCCGCCTGTCGCGATTTGAGCACCAAGGTGGCAATGCAATCGTGGGGGATCACTGCATCGCTGGTCAGGTCGCCGCATCTGCCAAGGTCTTCGAGAAGGGCACCGCGCACGATCGGTTCGATCAGTGTCGAGGGGAGGGGTGAGAATGAAACCATATCACGTGCTCCGTATCGGTGCCCGGCAACTGAGCGCGGCGGCGGCCTGCATTGCGCTGTTCAGCGTCAGACGTGACGTACAAGCGTCTGCATCGCGCCGGGGGAAATCGGATCGACAGTGCGCGCCGCGGCTCTCTTCTCGCCGTAGGGCTGCAACGGCCAGCATCAGTGAGACCAAAGCCGGGCCGGACTTGGGGCCGTCGTGACCTGCCATCGGCAGCAGGGTCGCCACCGCTTCGCGCATCGTCTGGCCATCGCGGATGATGCCGAGTGCGGCGGAGACGACCGCCCTGATGCCTGAAGCGTCTGGCCGTGGAGGCACCAACGTGGAACATACACGCCGTCGCCGGGTATACGATGCGCCGGCAACGCTTTCAGCAACCCAGCTCGCGGTGACCGCCGCTTCGGTGAGCGAGTTGCTTGCGAGACGATTGGCGCCGTGCAGGCCAGTACAAGCAACCTCGCCGCACGCCCACAATCCCTCGACGGAGCTGCGGCCGGCGGCGTCTACGGCAACGCCGCCCATGTGATAATGTGCCGCTGGGCGCACCGGAATCGGGTCGGTCGCAGGATCTACGCCTGCCTCGCGGCACAAACCGGCAATGCCTGGGAAGCGCTTTTCAAAACTAGGGCCGAGACATCGCCGCGCGTCCAGGAACACGCGGCCCCCGGCAGCAAGCTGATGCCAAACGGCGCGCGCCACCACGTCGCGAGGCGCAAGCTCGCCGCCAGGCGTTTCAGCGAGGAAGCGCTCTCCTCGCTCGTCAATGAGCATCGCGCCTTCGCCGCGCACTGCTTCGCTCACCAGCGGCATCGGCCGACCCGGGGTGTCGAGGGCGGTCGGATGGAACTGCACGAATTCCAGGTCGGCGAGCTCTGCCCCGGCCCAGGCAGCGAGTGCCAGCCCGTGTCCCCATGAGCCAGGCGGGTTTGTCGTGTCGAAAAACAGGCCGCCGATGCCGCCGGTTGCCAGCACCGCGCGGCGCGTGGGCAAAGCGACCGCACCCGCGTACCCGACCGCGACCACGGCGATGACCGACCCGTCTTCCACGATCAGGCGGCGGACCTCCACGTTTTCGAGAATAGTGATCGAGGCTGTCCGGCGCGCTGCGGCGATGAGTGCGCGGACCAGCTCCCGACCCGTGGCGTCGCCGCCGGCATGCACGATCCGCCGTTGCGAATGTGCTGCCTCAAGCCCGAGCCGCAAAGCGCCTTCAGGGTAGCGGTCGAAGGCGACGCCGAAGCGGTCAAGGGTCTTGATCGCATTGGTTGCAGCCCGGACCACTCGCCGCACCGTCGCCTCGTCGCAGAGGCCGTCGCCGGCTGCAATTGTGTCGCAAAGATGAAGTTCGGGGTCGTCGTCGCCGCCGAGACTTGCCGCAAGACCACCCTGAGCGAGCTCGCTGCAGACTCCGGTTCCAAGCGGCGCATTGGACAGAAGCACGACCGGTTCCGGCGCTAGATGAAGCGCCGTCATCAGGCCGGCAATGCCGGCGCCGATGACGACCGGCGCTCCGGCGATGTCGAGGACATCAAGGTTCATATTGAAAGCATGCGCTCGACCGCGCGGCGGGCGGGGTCGGCTATCCCGGGATCGATCCGGATCTCGTACCGGTTCTCCTCGAGCGCGGCGCGAATGTTGGCGAGCGTGATGCGCTTCATGTGTGGGCAAAGATTGCAGGGGCGAACGAACTCGACGTCGGGATGCGCGACCGCGACGTTGTCGCTCATCGAACATTCCGTCATCAACACGACCCGTGCCGGTTTCTCCCGCTCGACATAATCCGACATGGCGGCCGTCGACCCGAGAAATCCGCCTCTCTGACAACGTCGGGCGGACATTCGGGATGGGCGAGCACGACCACGCCCGCGTGTGCAGCGCGGAGCTCGCGGATATCGGCCGGGGTGAAGCGCTCATGCACCTCGCAATGACCCTTCCAGGCGATGATCTCGACCTTCGTCTGGGCGGCGATGTTCTTCGCAAGAAATTCATCGGGCAGCATGATCACACGCGGCACGCCGAGCGATTCCACTACCGCCTTGGCGTTGCCCGAGGTGCAGCAGATGTCGGATTGGGCCTTCACGGCGGCGGACGTATTGACATAGGTGACAACCGGGACCTCCGGATAGCGCTGCCGCATCAGCTGCACATCTTGTGCCGTGATCGAATCCGCCAGTGAGCAACCGGCGCCCATGTCCGGGATGAGCACGGTCGTGTTCGGATTTAGCAGCTTTGCGGTCTCGGCCATGAAATGCACGCCGGCAACCACGATGATGTCGGCATCCACCGCCATTGCTTTACGGGCCAGTGCGAGGCTGTCGCCGACGACGTCTGCGACGCAATGGAAGATCTCAGGCGTCTGATAATTGTGCGCCAGGATGATGGCGTTGCGCTCCCGCTTCAGCGCGAGGATGGCATCAATGTCGTTTGCAAAGGCCGACCATTCGACTGGCGGGACCACGCGCCGGACGCGCTCGTACAACGACGCGGCAGTAGGTAACGCCCCAGTCATCAGCGCCTCCGATTATATTCGATCTGATAATAAGGGGATATGTCTACCTTGACTATAAGGTTGTCAAGCCCGCGTCAGCGGCAATTTCGTGCCCGCGACCGCCCTTTCATCGAGGACCCCACGGCGGAAACGATAGAGCTTTGCTGGTCGCCCCCCCGTATCAACGGAAGTCTCGCCAGTTTCCTCGACCAGCTCCTGCTGCTCAACAAGCCTGCGGAAGTTCGGCTTGTTGATGAGCCTGCCAGCTAAGGCTTCCACCGTTCGCTGCAGCTGCAGCAGTGTGAAAGTCGGCTGCATAAGCTCGAAGACGACCGGCCGGTATTTGATTTTGGAGCGCAGCCGCGCAATGCCGGTCGCCACGATGCGGCGATGATCGGCGACCATGGACTCGCTGGGCACCAGGGGAAGCGGGGTCGCGTCCGTTCCGCTTCCGGCCTCCTGAACCAGGCCTGCTTCGTAAAGCAACTCATAGCGTTGAAGCGCGAGTTCCTCGTTCCAATGGCGATCATCGAAGCCGAACGCTATCGCCGACCGCTGACGGCGTTCGCGTCGCGTGGCTGCGTCGCTTGCGCCATCCGCCCACTCGATCAAGCGCGGTCGCACAAAATCCAGCATCACCGGCGGCGTGCCGGAGCGGTGATCCTCCCATGGAAAATATTCGTACCAACTTCGCCAGCCGCACTCGGTCGAGCTCTGTTCCTTGCGGGTCAGTGCGAGATAGCTGATGGAGATGGCGCGCTCGCGCTCGGCGCCGATGCGGTCCCGATCCGCGAACGTGTAGAGTTGCTCGGTGTACCCAAGCGGATGGCCGGTCTGATGCTCGACCCACCCCCTCAGGCCGGATTGCAGCGATCGGTGCTCGAGCGCAAACGGTCCGGAGGGAAGGGTGTTCATCCGGCCGATTGTTAGGACACAGGGTTCACTGTCATTGACGGCGACGACAACGGCGATCAAATCGACTTTGACTTGGCCGGCCTTGATGGCGGCTCTGTCTTTCCTGGTTCCTGTTTTCTTGTGGTCCATGTCCGCGAAGTGGTTGGCCCAGAGCTAGGGGCGCCTTAATCGATTTAGTGTAAGCGTGGAGGTTTGCGCGTCAACACCGCAGATCCGCAAGTCCGCTTTTTTAGCTCTTCGCATTTGCACAAAAATATGCCAAACGCGACACCCGCAGCGGGTAACGCAAGGGAAGGAGGCGCGGGTTGAGCGCAGCTGGCTGTCGATGGTGTGGCGACGGTCGTGGCCAAGCTCTTTCCGCAGACCAGCGCTGACTTCGCGTTTTTTGGCGAGAAGGATTTCCAGCAGCTTCAGACTGTCAGACGCATGGTGAGGGACCTTGATATTGCGCAACGTCCGGCTCTCGCCAGTGGAACGCGTCATCGCCCCAAAGCTGGCATCGGTCCTCTTCGATACGCCCGAGCGGCTTGAGCGCGGCTCTCCCGTCAGCCAACGCTTGATGAAGCGCGTGCAACAATTCTGGCCGCCGGCTATCGCGAGGTCGAATACCTGGAACTTCGCGGGGAAACATATCTGCGAGCTTTGGCAAGCCTTGACCGACCGGCACGGCTGCTTGTCGCGGCTTGGCTGGGCGACACACGGCTCATCGACAATGTGTCTACGTCACCGCCTGGCAATTGGTCAGGTTCGCGGCGTTGTCTTCAAGCAGAAGCAGGAAAGTAATGGGAGCGACGATGGGGACGAGATCCTGCGCGTCGCTTCGATTCGCGATCGTTTAGCCCATCGAGGAACATCCGCGGAGTTTACGGAAAACCAGATGCATCGGCTATTTGAAAAATTCATCGAGCAACTTTCAGCAAGCGTCGATGCTGCGGATCTCCACGAGGCAATGGCCTCGGCCGCCGGCTTGGAATTTCCGCTCTTCGCTTACTTCACTTACCCGCCAGCCTTCAGCGACACGCCGTTAGTGATCTCGAATTATCCTTCTTCCTGGACCTCCAATTATCTGCGACTGCGCTACCACAGCGTCGATCCGGTGATCCTGCGCGGGCTGCGAGGCTTGAATACTTTCCACTGGGGGCTGGATCGAGATCATCGGTATTTGCCAGCCTCGCAGCAAGAAGTTTTGGAAAACGCAGCTCAGTTTGGCATTCGGTGCGGCTTGACCATGTCCATGCATGATCATCGCGGCCGCTTTGCTGGCTGACCTTCGCTTCAGATGAGGCGCGTCCGCCTGTCTTGCGGTCGCTGGAATGCTACGAAAAAGCCTTGCAGTTGGTAGCGATCAACTTCCACATTCATGTCCGGCGCAGGCTCGCCGGCAATTGCGTGGTGGATGGCGCAAAGACGCGGGAGTTCGAAGCTCTGAAATGGGCGGCGCGGCGTGGGATATCAGCCAGATCCTCGGCCTCTCGAAACGCACCGTGACCTTCCATCTGGAAAACGCCAAGGCAAAGCTTGGCGTGCAAACCATCAATCAGGCTGTAGCAAGGATGGCCGCTTCCGGGCACGCCACAGCCTGATCGTCTCGTTCGCCTCTATCTGAACCGAGCATCGTCCGCCCCAGTCTCCTTAATTCCGGCAGTGAAGGCGCCCGGGGGGCATGCATCCATCAATTGGATGGGGCCGCATAAACAAAATCGATTTGCTCAATAGCGCGAGGAGACGTTAGTCCGCCGTCGACTGAGTTTTGGTGCCGATTTTTGGAACCGACTACGCAGCATCGCAATGGATCCTCATGCTTGGAAATCACGTCAGGACACCTGGCACAGGATGTTTCTTGGTTCGGCGGGTCAATAGCAGAGAACGCCTTAACCCGAATGCCTTCCCCGAAAATGTCATTGTCCCAGCGAAGGAGGCTGGCGTCGATGACATGGTCGTACACGTCCGGAGAGCTTTGCGGGCGACCGGAAGGGGAGTGGCCGCCAAGGGCTGCGGGTACCGACGCCAGCCCAAACTGTGTGCTGCCGACACTCGCCGTGGCCTGTGAACAGAGGACTAATTTAATGACATACAGGCGTGATATCGATGGCCTTCGGGCCCTTGCGGTGTTGCCGGTCGTACTGTTCCATTTCGGAATCTCGGCAATTCCCGGCGGTTTTACCGGTGTGGACATCTTCTTCGTCATATCTGGCTACCTGATCACCGGAAGCCTTCTGGAAGACCTTGAACGCGGCGAGTTTTCGATCGTCAGCTTCTACTGGCGCCGTGCCCGACGCATTCTGCCGGCCCTGATCTTTGTCACGCTCCTCACCAGCATCGCGGCATTGTTCATTCTTCTTCCGTCAGATCTGCACGAATTCAGTCTCAGCGTCATAGCGGCATCGACTTTCTGGTCAAACATCTATTTTTGGAAAACGTCAAATTACTTCTCCATCGATGCCGAGCTCCGACCGCTGTTGCACACGTGGTCGCTTTCGGTCGAGGAGCAGTACTATATCTTTGCCCCAATCCTGATGTTCCTGATCTATCGCTATTTTGCGAAGCGCTGGCTGACAGCACTCCTACCGATCATTCTTGGCAGCTTCGTGCTCGCGGTCATGGCGACATGGCTGGCGCCAAGCGCTGGATTCTACCTGCTGCCGACACGAGTCTGGGAACTCATGCTGGGCGCCGTGCTCATGCTGAAACGGCCCCCGCCGTTGAACAATCAATTTCTTATGGAAATGGTAGGGCTGGCCGGATTTGGCCTTCTCGCCATCGGGTTCTTCGCGATTTCGGAGAGCGATCCGTTCCCGGGCTACAACGCGCTGTATCCGTGCCTCGGAACGGCCCTCCTTATCTATGTCGGCCAAAATAGCCCCTCGACGATTGCTAGCCGCATACTCGAAGTCCGGCCACTGGTCTTGATCGGCCTCATCTCCTATTCGCTGTATCTTGTTCACTGGCCGATCAATGCGTTCGCGCACTATCTTTCGTTACAAAATCTCGACCCGTCGATAATCATTGCGATGACGGTTGCAAGCTTCGCATTGGCTGCATTCTCCTGGAAGTATATCGAGCAGCCGTTTCGGCAGAAAAGGTCCTTCACCGCCCCGTTGCCGATCTTCGCCTTTTCAGCGGGTGCGATCGCTCTTGTTTGCGTTGGCGGGGCGGCCGGGGCGATCGGCAACGGCTTTCCGCAACGGTTCCCGGAGTATGCCCAGCAGCGGATTCCTGCCGGGGACTGGCTCGAGGGGACCTGTTTCAACGAGGGCTCGAGCCGGATCGAAAGCTGGAACATCGAGGACTGCACACGCACTCGCGGCTTCGCTACGACCGTTTTGTTGTGGGGCGACTCCTTCGCCGCCCACTATGTTTCAGGGCTGGAGGCCAACAAAAAGAAAATTCAAGCCAACGTCGTGGAATATACTTACGCAGGCTGTCCACCGATTCTCTCTTACTTCTCGTATGCACGCCCGGATTGCATACGGTTCAATCAGAAGGCCCTGGAGATCATCCGGGACGCAGGCATCAAGACGGTTGTCCTCAGCGGGCGGTGGACCGACTACGAGGCGAGAAGTTTCGACGGTCTCCAGCAAACGATCGATACGCTTCGTGGCCGGGGTGTGCGCGTGTTCGTCATCGGCCAGTCTCCGCAATTCATAACCGACGTTCGGAAAATCGCATTCTTCGCAAAGCGCAGAAATTCGGATGATACATACTGGCCAATGGCCATGGATCCCGACGTCAACAATCGTGTGCGCTCATTTACCAAAGGCGCCACCTTTATCGATCCGCTGAAATTCCTCTGTAGCGCAGGACGCTGCCCCTACGCCGACGCAGGCGAGTTTCTCTATTTCGACTACGGTCATTTTTCTTCCGTCGGCGCCATTCTGGCAATTTCGAAATACTGGCCGGTTTTAGCCACAGACAATGCCCTTGCTGTGACGAAATAAGCCCGCGGGCGGCTGGCAAAGCACGAGTGCGAGGCGCACTCGCGCGCGTAGCAAAACTCACACATGTGTTGGGGCAAGTTTGGAGACACTGAGTCTATTAGCTTAGCATTACAGTTGCATATTTATCTACGGTCTGAATCTATGGGTCTCCATGATTCGGAGGTCATGGATGACAGGTGCATCAATCGAGACGACGCTTGAGCTTTGGGCATCATCGCTGCGTGACGTGAAGGCTCGCATGCGCGGACTGTTTACGCAGGAGCGAGTTTCAGCCTCTGCGAACCTCTTCCTGGACGGCCTGCTGGGTGACGAGCGGCGTAAGACAGGTTGGATGCGCGCTGAGGCGGCCGGTGACCCCGGCCCGTGGCGGCAACAAGCCGTTCTGGGTCGCGGGCGTTGGGACGCGGACGCACTTCGCGACATCGTGCGAGAGTATGTTGTAGAAAACCTCGCCACGGATGATGCGGTCCTGGTCATCGACGAGACGGGCTTCCTCAAGCAGGGCAAGACATCGTGCGGTGTTGCGCGTCAATATACAGGTTCGGCAGGCAAGATAACGAACTGCCAGATCGGTGTGTTCGCCGCCTATGTGTCCGCTCGCGGTCATGCCTTTATCGACCGGGCCTTGTACTTGCCCAAAAGCTGGACCGGAGATCGGGCAAGGCTTGCAGCAACCCATGTTCCTGAGGCTATAGCCTTCGCTACCAAGCCAGGCTTGGCTGTCGATATGATACGGCGTGCGCTAGCAGCCGATGTGCCATTTTCATGGGTGGCCGCAGATGCGGTGTATAGCGTCGGGGACGTCGAAGGAACCCTGCGCCGAGCCTGCAAAGGCTACGTTCTTGGGGTCAAATCGGACCACCATTTCGGCTCCTGGTCAGGTAAGCCTCCGGTCGCCGGCACAGCTCAGGAGATCGCCCGTGATCTTGATCCAACTGCATGGCAGCGTCTTTCCGCCGGTGAGGGCACCAAAGGCGCGCGGCTTCATGACTGGGCCTACTGCGAACTCGCCGATCTCGATGCCGACGAATATAACGAGACGAAATCGGGGCTTTGGACCCGTGGCCTCCTAATCCGGCGCAATATCAGCGACGGTGATCTCGCATTCTTCACCACATGGTGCCCGGCCGGGACGGGCATCCAGACGCTCGTTTCCGTTGAAGGCCATCGCTGGGCGATCGAAGACAGCTTCGAGACCGCCAAGAACGAGCTCGGACTCGATCACAACGAAACCCGGTCATGGCATGGCTGGCATCGCCACGTCTCCCTCGTCATGCTGGCCTTCGCCATGATGGCGGTGATCCGATACCGCGCCAATGACGTGACGCCCCAAAAAAACCGCGGATGCCGACCATCAGGATTTGATCCGCTGGTCTATCCAGGAAGTCCGGCGCATCGCCATCAGACTCGCCCAGCGTCGCATAAACCCCGCCTACGTCATCGCATGGTCATGCTGGAGGCGCGCCCATCAGGCGGCCGCTCGACGAGCTCATCTGAAATCTAAAACGCAACTGTAATGTTAGGCTTCGTGGACAAAGCTTGACGCTAGACTCGGTCGCTGATTCAAGGCTGTCTTTTGGAGGCAGCGTTGGGCGCGCGGATTGGGGTATCGGACGAGGAATGGGCACTGATCGGGCCGTTGCTGCCAGCACAGCGGGGTCGAGGGTGCCGTCCGGCGCAGGATAATCGGCGCTATTTCGAAGGCATGATATGTATGGCCCGAACCGGGGCGCAATGGCGTCATCTGCCTGATGAATATGGCAAATGGAACAGTGTCTTCCGCCGATGCCGACGATGGGTCGCGACGGGGGTTCAAGCAAGAACCATTCCTCGATGGAGGGCTTCAGAATACGCCCGAACCTGACCGAGACGTGCCTCATCGACATGTATCTCTCGAACGTAAGCTGCCGGACAGCTGCTTGTGGTGGACAGCCATAATCGAGCACTGGATGTGCAGAGATCGTCGCGAACCGCGGGGGCAAGTGCTGCCGCACGCGGGGTCACAAAACGTTCGCGGCCGCTCGTCGTAAACAGTTCATCGCCGAAAAAATCGCGCAGCGGGGGCGACGGCCGCACTCATGGCCGGCTGACTGAGGTTGATGGGGCGGGCCGCCGCCGAGAGGCTGCGCTCCACCAGCAGCGCGTCGAGCACAACGAGGAGATTTAGGTCAATCCCTTTGAAACGCATGTCTTTAGCTATCCATAGCGTGGATGCCGTCAATCGAAACAAACGATTTTACCGATTCTGGAGAACGTCGCATAGGGAGAATTCAAAGAAGCCCTAAAGGAAAATCGTCGATGTTTGCGTTAGCTCCGAGGAGCATCTTCTGGTGTACGCCTTCCGGCATACGCCGAAACATCAATCAACTCGCATGTCGGTTGCGGCTTGGTTCTTCGGTGATCCGCGCAAGGTCCATCGCGTCAGCTCGACGCGACAAGCTCTCCATGCGTAGGCGCTTATCTCAAAAACAGCAATCAAGATGAGGTATTTCCATGGGCTCTGACGTACGGTGGAAGTTGTGCTGGGAAAATGAGTTGCAACTGGCCGACCATGTCGAACTCTCCGATTTCTTTCTAAAGACTTATGGACGGCATGGGGCCTTCCTCGCAAAGCCATTCGAAGGCGGCCGTAGCTGGGCCGGTGCAAGGCCGGAATTCCGCGCAATCGGTTACGACGCGCACGGCATAGCGGCTCATATTGGCATACTGCGCCGCTTCATCAAAGTTGGCGAGGTCGATCTACTGGTGGCCGAAATTGGCTTATACGGGGTCCGTCCGGATCTTGAGGGACTCGGAATCAGCTTTTCACTGAGCGTTGTGTACCCATTGCTGCAGCGGATGGGGGTTCCATTTGTGTTCGGCACGGTTCGGCAGGCAATGCGGAACCACGTTGAGAGGTTCTGCCGCGGCGGTCTGGCGAGCATTGTGTCGGGGGTTGAGGTACGGTCCACCCTCGCAAATATACATCCCTACATGCCACCTACCCGCGTCGAGGACGTGATCGTCTTCGTTGCGCCAATTGGACGCTCGATGGACGAGTGGCCGCCCGGCACCCTGATCGACCGAAACGGTCCAGAATTGTAAGCAGGACTACACATGTGAGTGCCGGGTGATGCGCTGACGCCGACCTTTGAGGACTGGCCTAACCCACATTGCATACCGCAGATCCGTCGTGTGCTGGCGCCACATCGGGTGCCGGCGACCTTCTTCGTCATCAGAGCCTACGCCGCCGATCGGCCGGAACTCAGCCCGCCCTTATGAGCATGAGCTTTGTCGGTGGCTATTTTCGCAACGCGGCCCGCAGGAGTTGAGCCGCGCCCACGTCAAACCAGCTGAAATCGAAAGGAACAGACAGAATGGCTGATCAACTCGCGACGGAAATCATTACCATAATCAAGAAACGCGTCGAATCTGAGAACTTTGCGGGAGCGTTTCGACCCATCGTCGGCGAAATAACGACGGAGACGGAAGTGACCGCGCTCGGCATCGATTCGCTGGGACTGGCGGACGTGCTCTGGGACCTCGAGCAAGCCTATGGCATTAAGATCGAAATGAACACATCGGAGGCGTGGTCGGATCTGCAGAATGTTGGCGACATCGTGAAAGCCATCCGCAGCTTGCTTGCTGAGGCAGCTTGAATGGACAGGCGGGTCGTCATCACCGGAATAGGCGGGCTGTGCGGGCTGGGCACTGATGCCCCCTCCATCTGGAAAGAGATGCGCGAAGGTCGCTCAGCAATCGGCCCGATTGTCACTTCAGAGCTTCATGGGTTGACCGGCACGATCGGTGCCGAGATCAAGACGCTCCCTGAGCACGACATCGACCGCAAGCAGCTCGTCACCATGGACCGCTTCAGCCTGCTTGCCGTGCTTGCAGCGCGGGAAGCCATGCGACAGGCCGGACTTTCCTGCGATGAACGAAATGCCTATCGCTTCGGTGCGATAGTGGGCGTCGGCGGCAGCGGCTGGGAAGCGATCGAGGCAAGCTACCGCGCTCTCCTTTTGAACGGCGCGCGCCGTGCTGGCGTCATGGACGTACCCAAGGCGATGCCGAGTGCCGCTGCCGGCCAGGTCAGCATGAGCCTCGGCCTGCGCGGGCCGGTCTTCGGCGTCACCTCCGCCTGCGCCTCTGCCAACCATGCGATTGCCTCAGCCGTAGACCAGATCAGGTGCGGCCGGGCCGACGTGATGCTTGCCGGAGGCAGCGACGCGCCATTCGTATTTTGTGTGGTGAAAGCGTGGGAAGCAATGCGCGTGATTGCGCCAGATACCTGCAGGCCCTTCTCCTCCGACAGGAGGGGCTTGGTGCTGGGCGAGGGTGCGGGGATGGCAGTGCTGGAAAGCTATGAACATGCCACTGCTCGCGGCGCAACGATTATTGCCGAGATCGCCGGCATCGGCCTTTCCGCTGATGCCTTCAACCTCGTCGCGCCGGCTGTCGAGGGGCCGGAGGCGGCGATGCGCGCCTGCCTTGCCGATGCCGGGCTGAATGCCCAGGATGTCGACTACATCAATGCGCACGGCACGGGCACCAAGGCCAATGATCGGATGGAGACGGAGGCGATCAAGCGAGTCTTCGGTGGCCACGCCAACTCGATGTCCATCTCTTCCACCAAGTCCATGCACGCGCATTGCCTCGGCGCCGCGAGCGCGCTTGAAATGATCGCCTGCGTGATGGCAATCCAAGAGGGTGTCGTGCCGCCGACCGCCAATTATCGCGAGCCAGACCCCGATTGCGATCTCGATGTCACGCCCAACGTCGCGCGCGAGCGCAAGGTCCGCGTGGCACTGAGCAACGCCTTCGCCATGGCCGGCATGAACGCAGTTCTGGCATTCAGGCAGGTGTAGGACGACATGCCGGCAAGGTCACCTTCCGTATCCCGATGTTTGCGGAATCCCCGATCGGTCCGTAGCGGCCTCCTTGTTCAGGTGGGCTGAAGGGTTGGAGTGCAAGTACTTGCAGTAGCCCAGGGAAGCAGCAGATTGAGGTGATCACGTCGGTCATCCGGCGCCTGGAATTATCGTGGCCGAGACCTCTGCGCTGCGCGAGTTCGCGGCGAGGAAGCTGCCACGAACCGAGACTTCTGGCGCGGCGATGCTGCAGCATTTGAAAAGAGCATAATAAATGTTGGAACTGACTGGCCGCAAGGCGCTCGTCACCGGCGCATCCGGGGGCATCGGCGAGGCGATCGCCAGGGTGCTGCATGCGCAAGGCGCCGTCGTCGGCCTGCACGGCACCCGCGTCGAGAAGCTGGAGACGCTGGCCGCCGAGCTTGGCGACCGGGTCAAGCTGTTCCCGGCCAATCTGTCGAACCGCGACGAGGTCAAGGCGCTCGGCCAGAAGGCGGAGGCCGATCTCGAAGGTGTCGACATCCTGGTCAACAACGCCGGCATCACCAAGGACGGCCTGTTCGTGCGCATGTCTGACGCCGACTGGGACACCGTGCTCGAAGTCAATCTGACCGCCGTGTTCAGGCTGACGCGCGAACTCACCCATCCAATGATGCGCCGCCGCCACGGCCGCATCATCAACATCACCTCGGTGGTCGGCGTCACCGGCAATCCCGGCCAGACCAACTACTGCGCCTCCAAGGCCGGCATGATCGGTTTTTCCAAGTCGCTGGCGCAGGAGATCGCCACCCGCAACATCACCGTCAACTGCGTCGCTCCGGGCTTCATCGAATCGGCGATGACCGGCAAGCTCAACGACAAGCAGAAGGAGGCGATTATGGCGGCGATCCCGACGCGCCGCATGGGCACCAGCGCTGAAGTCGCGTCCGCCGTTGCCTATCTCGCCTCCAACGAAGCCGCCTACGTCACCGGCCAGACCATCCATGTGAATGGCGGCATGGCGATGATCTGAGCACGGGCTTGACCGGAGCTTACCTGTTCCAAAACGCCCTTGCGTCACGGTCCGCGACCTGCGCAACCAGCTATCTGCCACGAAGATCTGGGATTCATCCAGCATCACCGAAGGGGCAGCAATATGCGTGATTGAGCAGATAGCCCAGCAGAGCAGCGTGATCACCCTTGGCCGTCGGCCGCCCTGATGGCCAAGAGCCGCAGGTAGTGGCGGCCGAGATTACGCGGGAGATGAGCCACAGTGCGGGTAGGCATCACGCGAGAGGTCTCCACTCTAACGAACTTAGGGGGCGAGTGCTTCCGCACGCGGTAGAATACGTTCGCGGCTGTTCATGGCAATATTTCATCGTTGAAAGAATCGTGCAGCCGCGCGACGACATGGCCGCTTGGCTTAGAGCATTTTGATAGAAGCATGCCCACGAGCGTTTGCGAGGTGGTTTGCGCATTCGGTGGATGTGGTTGTGTGGATGAGCTGGCCCATCTTCCCCCCTCGCGCGTGAGAAACTGCCAAACCGCATTACGGGACACTAAGATACCGCGTGCGGCCAGCTTCTGCCGATGCAGCGTCAGATTCGAGGTCTGCTCGATCCGCTCGATGATGATGGACGCCGATGCTCCAGAACGCTGCGGCGATGGCCACCCCAGGCCGAGCGCTACCCGTAGCTCGATAGCGCTGGACCACCCAATGCGACGCCAAAGCGCGCCGCAAGCTGGCGGGCTAGTCACGATGATTGTTCGAAAGGGCTCGTGTCATCCGATGCTTCGGCTTGCCGCGGCAGTGAGGCCGCGCCCGCCGAGCGCGCGTCGTCCACCACGAGGAGATTTACATCGAGCCGTTTGAAAACGCATGTCATCAGCTATCCAAAGCGTGGATGCGTCTGATCGAAACAAACGATTTTACCGATTTTGCAGAACGTCGCATAGGGAGAATTCAAGTAAGTCCTAAAGGAACGTTGTCGATGTTTGCCTTAGCTCCGAGGAGCACTTTCGGCTCCGAGGAGCATTTTCTGGTGTACGCCTTCCGGCATACGCCCAACATCAATCAAGTCGCATGTCGATTGCGGCTTGGTTCTTCGGTGACCCGTGCAAGGTCCATCGCGTCGACACGACGCGACAACCTCTCCATTCCATCCGACACGGTTTGGCAGGCGATGCCGAACCATGTTGCGCCAATTCGATGCTCGATGGGCGAGTGGCCGCCCGGCACCCTGATCGATCGGAGCGTTCCAAACCTATGAAAAATGTGGACTACATGTGCGAAGTGCCCAGTGACTGCGCTGACGGCACTCAAGATCGCAGCGTCTATTTGACGTTTGACGACGGGCCCAATCCAGTTTGCACACCGCAGATCCTCGATTTGTTGGCGCAACATCGGGTGCCGGCGACGTTCTTCGTCATCGGTGCCCACGCAGCAGACCAGCCGGAACTCATCCGACGAATGATTGCAGAAGGGCACGAGGTAGCCAATCACACGATGACTCATCCGGACCTGTCCAGATGCGAACCCGGCGAAGTCGAACGTGAAATAGTCGAGGCAAGCAACGCCATCAGGATGGCGTGTCCCCAGGCTACGGTGCGGCGCATGCGCGCGCCGTATGGGGTCTGGACCGAGGACGTGCTCACTACGTCGGCGCGCGCTGGATTGGCATGCGTCCATTGGTCAGTTGACCCGCGAGACTGGGCTCGCCCTGGCGTCGACGCGATTGTCGATGAGGTGCTCGCCGGTGTTGGGCCGGGCGCAATTGTGCTCTTGCACGACGGGTGGCCCGAGGAGTTGAAATCGGCCACTTACGCCAGTCTGCGTGACCAGACTGTCACGGCGCTATCCCGCCTGATTCCAGCGCTGCATCACCGCGGTTTTGTAATCCGCCCGCTCCCTCAACATCGCTGAACATACGAGATCCCATGGACCTGCTTACCACGACCAGTACTGTCGCCGTCGCGTGCTATGCACTGCTCTCGACTGTTTATAAGGGCATGCAGGCGGTTTATTCCCTGCCGCCAACCGTTGCACCGGCGTCGGAAGACCTGGTCGGCTCCGACCTCTGGCCGAGCGTGGATGTCATCATCCCCTGCTACAACGAAGGCCCGCTTACGCTCTCGGCGTGCCTAGATTCCATTGCAAACCAGGAATACGCCGGAAAGCTACGTGTCTACGTGGTTGATGACGGTTCTGGAAATCGCGACGCCGTCATTCCCGTTCACGACAATTACGCCGGCGACCCGCGATTCGACTTCATTCTGCTCCCAGAGAATGTCGGCAAGCGCAAAGCGCAGATCGCCGCGATACGTCGCTCATCTGGAGATTTGGTGCTCAACGTCGACTCGGACACGACACTTGCGTCCGACGTCATCAGGAAGCTTGCACGGAAGATGCAGGATCCAGCAATCGGCGCTGCCATGGGCCAGTTGACGGCAAGCAACCGGAGCGACACTTGGCTGACCCGATTGATCGATATGGAGTACTGGCTGGCCTGCAACGAGGAGAGAGCGGCGCAAGCCCGCTTCGGTGCTGTCATGTGCTGTTGCGGCCCATGTGCTATGTACCGCCGATCTTCGCTGCTTTCGCTGCTAGACCAGTACGAGACGCAGATGTTTCGGGGCAAGCCAAGCGACTTCGGTGAGGATCGCCATCTTACGATCCTCATGCTGGAGGCAGGCTTTCGAACCGAGTACGTTCCGGACGCTATTGCTGTAACGGTGGTCCCCGATAGGTTAGGACCTTATCTGCGCCAACAACTTCGCTGGGCACGGAGCACTTTCCGGGACACGCTGCTTGCGCTGCGCCTGTTGCCCGGCCTCGATCGCTATCTTACATTGGACGTCGTCGGACAGAATCTTGGCCCGCTACTTCTTGCCCTGTCGGTAATAGCCGGGATTGCACAGTTTGCACTGACAGCCACGCTGCCTTGGACGACAATCCTGGTTATTGCAGCAATGACCATAATTCGGTGCACCGTGACAGCATGTCGAGCTCGGCAAGCTCGATTTATCGGCTTTTCTCTGCACACTTTTATCAACATCTTTCTGTTACTCCCCTTGAAAGCCTATGCTTTGTGCACCTTGAGCAATAGTGATTGGCTTTCACGCAAGACTGCCACCCTGCCCAACGCCGACAAAAAGCAGATCATCGTCGCAAACCCGATTGCCGGAGTTGGTACAGGCAGTTCGGGAAGTGCTGAGGCAATTCGAAGAACGGATCTTCCGCGCGATTCTTCAAAGCTGGTGAACGCGGACAGCGTTTGCAGCGCCGAGTGATCGAGTGCGTTGGCTGGATGGACACGTTGTGAGCTTGGGCAACATCCATCAATTGTCAGCACGGCGATCGATTGCATCTCGACGCTAATCCGTCCGGTGAGAGCGACACACGCTTGCTTCGGCTGTGACTATCCAAAGGGGCCGTCACAATGCGATGGCCGGTTCTGCCAAGAAATATTCGCAAGTAAGCTACCGGCCGGCTGATCGGCCTCTCAAGACTGAGATAGGCACATGTCCAAAGTAGCAATCGACCTTGCCGGCGTGAAGAAGTCCTTCGGCGACAAGCTTGTTGTGAACGGGCTGTCGTTCACCGTTGCGTCGGGAGAGTGCTTCGGCTTGCTGGGGCCGAACGGTGCGGGCAAGAGCACGATTGCGCGTATGCTCCTCGGCATGACAGTGCCTGATGCGGGCAAGATCACGGTTCTTGGAGAGCCAGTGGGTGCGCGGAGCCGCTTGGCACGCAAGAGCATCGGCGTGGTTCCGCAGTTCGACAACCTTGACCAGGAATTCACCGTACGAGAGAACCTGTTGGTGTTCGGGCGCTACTTCGGCATGAGCACACGCAAGATCAAAGAGGTCATCCCGTCGCTCCTCGAGTTCGCCCGTCTTGAGAGCAAGGCGGATGCACGTGTCGGCGAACTATCCGGCGGCATGAAACGGCGTTTGACACTGGCACGTGCGCTGATCAACGACCCCCAGCTACTCGTGATGGACGAGCCGACGACCGGCCTCGACCCGCACGCGCGACACCTGATTTGGGAGCGTCTGCGTTTTCTTGCTGGGGCGCGGTAAGACGATCATTTTGACTACCCATTTTATGGAAGAGGCCGAGCGTTTATGCGATCGGCTGTGCGTTCTGGAGCATGGACGCAAACTCGCCGAAGGCAGCCCTCATGCCCTGATTGAGGAACACATCGGGTGCCAGGTGATCGAGATCTTCGGCGGGAATCCCCAGGAGTTGGTTTCGCTGATCAGGCCATACGTGCAGCGCGTCGAGGTGAGCGGCGAGACGCTCTTTTGCTATACGGCCGATCCGGAGCAGGTTCGCGTACAACTGCGCGGGCGCGCGGGTCTGCGCCTTCTGGAGCGTCCACCCAGTCTGGAGGACGTTTTCTTGCGGCTGACCGGACGCGAGATGGAGAAGTGAACGATGGGTAAAGGTTTTTCGGCGGCTCTACCCGCCAACGCTTGGAACTGGATTGCGGTATGGCGCCGCAACTATCTGGCATGGACGAAGGTCGCGCTCGCGTCGATTCTCGGTAACCTCGCCGATCCTATGATCTACCTGTTCGGACTCGGCACTGGTCTCGGAATGATGGTAGGTCGCGTTGAAGACGCGTCGTACCCTGCTTTTTTGGCAGCCGGCATGGTCGCGACAAGTGCGATGACCGCGTCCACCTTCGAAACAATTTATGCGACTTTCCCTCGCATGAACGAACAGCGGACCTGGGAAGCGATCCTGCACACACAACTTACCCTGGGCGACATCGTTCTCGGTGAGTTGGTGTGGGCAACCACAAGGGCCTTTCTGGCCGGTACGGCAATTGCGATGGTGGCCGTCATAGCGGGCTACTCAGCATGGTGGTCCGTCCTCTATGTGCTACCAGTCATCGCTCTCACTGGGTTGGCCTTTGCAAGCCTGGCGATGATCGTAACCGCGCTTGCGCCCAGTTACCACTACTTCATATTCTACCAGACGCTCTTCCTCACACCCATGTTGTTCCTGTCCGGCGCTGTCTTCCCGGTCACTCAACTGCCAAGCACCTTTCAGCACATAGCGGGCATCTTACCGCTGGCGCATTCGATCGACCTGATTCGTCCGGGCATGCTTGATCGCCCGGCTGGGGACATCGCCCTGCACATTGGTGCGCTTTGCATATACGCGGTAGTGCCGTTCTTCCTCTCGATGGTGCTGCTTCGCCGGCGCCTGCTGCGTTGATGCTACTTTCGAATACAAGAAGGAGAACGAGAGTCAGCATCGCGAACGGCTACAGCCGCGAGCGTGCTTGGCCCAGCGACTGTGAGTTGGGGACAGCAGAACACACAAGCTGAGGCGCACACGCGACTGGACGCAGCCTTCCACGCCGGTCTGCGATACCAGAACCTCATGGCGCGATCCGGCTGCATGAGCGCGGATTGCATCCGTCCGCGTCTAGAGATCACATCCAGTATTCTTGTCCTGGGCGCCCCTGAACCGTCGAAACTATCATCAGCTGGAACACACACCATGACCCACATTTCACCGACACCTGAGCCTTTTGCCATCCTTGCTATGCCAAGGACCGGGACACACTACCTGGAAGTATTGCTAAACGAGCATCCGAACATATTGAGTAACGGTGAGTTGCTCAACGAGTACGACACCAACTGGCCCGATAAGGATCGCTTGCTGCTCGGCGATCGCGAGCTCCTAGAGCTTGCTTACGTGCGCTGTCCCACTTGGAGCGACAAGACGGTGACGCATGTTGGCTGCAAGGTCAACGAACCTCAGTTTCACGATCATCCGGGCTTTTTTGCGGAACTGGCCCGTTGGCCAGGACTCAAGGTCATCCTCGTGGTCCGGAGAAACATACTGGAATCGCTAAGGTCGCTCGTGCAGGCACGGCAAAGCGGCCAATGGCTGAAGTTCAGTTCGGACAAGGATGGGGCTCCGCCACCACGGGTCAGATTGCCAATCGACGAATGCGAGGCGTACTTCAAAACCGCCGACGCTTTCTACGCTCGAGTTGCGCACGCCTTCGCGCCGTCCCACGTGCTGGTAATCGAATATGAGAGCCTTCTTCAAGAACCCGCCGCATGTTTGGGAGCGGTTTGGGATTTCTTGGGGGTTCCGGGGCTTCAGCTTTCCGGTCGCGCCATCCTTCAGCGCCAGGAAGCGCGACCGCTCGACGAAACGGTAGAGAACTTCGACGAGTTGCGGCTTCACTTCGCAGACGGACCTTATGCGAGGTTCTTTGACGTCGCTGCCGTGTGACTGGCCTTCTCAGCCAGTAGCGGGCTTGCTCCACGACGGGGCTGCCACTTGGCCGCGATTGGCATCAACTAAGGGCGTTCTTGTTGCAGACTTGCCAAGAAGGGCATGAGCGCCAACGTACTTCCTCCCGACCTGATCGACAGGCAGGATCAAGAACGTTCCCACCATCAAACCACGCTGACCAAATCAGGTCGGTTTTGACGTCCCCCTGGAGCGATTGCGCATGTTCATTCCTGTTCCCGAGACCCACGGCAGATCCATAGCCAAGGCTGTCAGTTGGCGCATCACAGGCAGTGTCGATACGTTCGCGCTGAGCTGGCTCATAACTGGAAACGTCGTTTCCGCGGGATTGATCGCCAGTGCTGAAGTTATTACAAAAATCGTGCTGTACTATCTCCACGAACGGGCATGGTCGTTCATTCCGTTTGGCCGGCGCATGATATTGCCGGCTGATTGAACAGCACACCATTGGGGCAATCTCTCGGATGTCTCAGATCGTCGCGATGACGAAAGCTGTGATCATATGGTTTCAGCAAGCGTCGAACGTCCGGCGCACATTCGCGCTTGCAAGGGCCCGCCTCGGGGATGACTGGCAGTTCTGCCCGGGGCGGCGCTTTAAGCGCCGTCAAAGGCTGGATTAGAAAGTGCCGACATGAATGTTCCTTTGACGCACCTGCAACGTCTGGAGGCCGAGTCCATCCACATCTTCCGGGAGGTTGCGGCCGCCTTCACCAAGCCGGTCATGCTCTACTCCGTTGGCAAGGATTCGTCCGTGCTGATGCATCTGGCGATGAAGGCGTTTTATCCCGCCAAGCCGCCATTCCCCTTCCTTCACGTCGACACGACGTGGAAATTCCGCGAGATGATCGCCTTTCGCGATCAGATGGCGCAGAAACTCGGCTTCGATCTGCTCGTTCATGTCAACGAAGATGGCGTTCGCGACAACATCAATCCGTTCGATCACGGTTCCAACACTCACACCCATGTGATGAAGACCGTGGCGTTGCGCCAGGCGCTCGACAAATACGGTTTCGACGCCGCCTTTGGCGGGGCCCGTCGCGACGAGGAGAAATCGCGCGCCAAGGAGCGCATATTCTCCTTCCGCAACGCGCAGCATGTGTGGGACCCGAAGAACCAACGGCCCGAGATGTGGAAGATATTCAACACCCGCATCGCATCGGGTGAATCGATCCGCGTCTTTCCGCTGTCGAATTGGACCGAGCTCGACATCTGGCAGTACATTCTGCAGGAAAACATCCCGATCGTGCCGCTCTATTTCGCCAAGCAACGGCCCGTCGTCGAGCGCGACGGCATGCTGATCCTGCGGGATGACGAGCGCATGAAACTGCGCCCCGGCGAGACTGTGGAGGACCGCCTTGTGCGGTTCCGCACGCTCGGCTGCTATCCGCTGACCGGCGCCATCGAATCGGACGCCGACACGCTGGAAGCCATCGTCGGCGAAATGCTGACGGCGCGTACCTCCGAACGGCAGGGTCGCCTGATCGACCGCGATGAAGCCGGCTCGATGGAAAGAAGAAGCGCGAGGGGTATTTCTGACCATGCGCCACATCATGGCAAAGAGCCTCGCACCCACCGACGGCGTCCGCGATTATCTGGCGGCGCAGGAGAAGAAATCGCTGCTGCGCTTCCTCACCTGCGGCTCCGTCGATGATGGCAAGTCGACGCTGATCGGGCGCCTGCTTTCCGACACCAAGCAGATTTTCGAGGACCAGCTCGCCGCGCTCGAACGCGATTCGCGCAAGCACGGCACGACCGGCGACGACATCGATTTCGCGCTTCTGGTCGATGGCCTTGAGGCCGAGCGCGAGCAAGGCATCACCATCGACGTCGCCTATCGCTTCTTCGCCACGCCGAAGCGCAAGTTCATCGTTGCCGACACGCCCGGCCACGAACAGTACACCCGCAACATGGCGACAGGCGCGTCGACCGCCGACCTGGCCATCGTGCTGATCGATGCCCGGCAAGGGGTGCTGCCGCAGACGAGACGCCATTCGATCATCGCTTCGCTACTCGGCATCCGGCACATCGTGCTGGCCGTCAACAAGATCGATCTCGTCGGCTTCGACCAGGCGGTCTTCGAACGCATCACCGAGGCCTATGGGCAATTCTCGCGGGATCTCGGCTTCCAGACCATAGTGCCGATCCCGATGTCCGCCCGCTACGGCGACAACGTCACCAGCCGCTCGGACAGCATGGCATGGTATTCCGGTCCGACGCTGATCGAGCATCTTGAAACCGTCTCGGTCGAGGAAGCAGTGGTCGAATTGCCGTTCCGTTTCCCGGTCCAGTATGTCAATCGCCCCAATCTCGACTTTCGCGGTTTTGCCGGCACGATCGCGTCCGGTTCGGTTGCACAAGGTGATGAGGTCGTCGTCGCCAAGTCCGGCAAATCCTCACGCGTCAAGCGGATCGTCTCCTATGGCGGCGACCTGGCCCAGGCCGCCGCCGGCCAGGCCATCACGCTGGTCCTTGACGACGAGGTCGAGATTTCACGCGGCAACATGCTGGTTTCGCCCGCCGCGCGGCCGCAGGTCGCCGATCAGTTCGCCGCCAACATCGTCTGGTTCGACGAACATGCGCTGCTGCCCGGCCGCTCCTACATCCTGCGCACCGAGACCGATCAGACCAGCGCCACCGTCACCGACCTGAAGTACCGGATCAACGTCAACGACTTCGCCCATGAGGCGGCCAAGTCGCTTGACATGAACGAAGTCGGCATTTGCAACATCTCGACGCGGACACCGATCGCCTTCGATACCTTCGCCGAGAACCGCACCACTGGCGCCTTCATCCTGATCGACCGCATCAGCAACGCCACGGTCGGCGCCGGCATGATCTTGCACTCGCTGCGCCGGGCCGAGAACATCCATTGGCAATCGCTCGATGTCGGCAAGCGCGTCCGTGCCGACATGAAGAACCAGCGGCCCGCCGTGTTCTGGTTCACCGGACTGTCGGGCTCCGGCAAGTCGACCATCGCCAACCTGTTCGAAAAGAAGCTGTTCGCCACCGGCCGCCACACCTACATCCTGGATGGCGACAACGTCCGTCACGGTCTCAACCGCGATCTTGGTTTCACCGACGCCGATCGCGTCGAGAACATCCGCCGCGTCGCCGAAGTGGCGCGTTTGATGGCCGATGCCGGATTGATTGTCATTGTCTCGTTCATTTCGCCGTTCAGCGCCGAGCGGCGCATGGCGCGCGAATTGATGGCCGACGGCGAATTCATCGAGGTGTTTGTCGACACGCCCTTCGAGGAATGCGCCAGGCGCGATCCGAAGGGCCTCTATGCCCGCGCGCTGAATGGCGAGATCAAGAACTTTACCGGCGTAGATTCACCCTACGAAGCGCCGGAAAAACCGGAAATCCATCTGAAGACGCTCGGCAGATCGGCCGAAGAGATGGTAGAGGCCTTGGAACTCTGGCTGATCGAGCGCGACATTGCGCAACCACTTCCTGCCGACAATGGTGGATCCATCTGATGACAAGGCAGTCCTTGCCCTGTTCGAAAGGTCGGCACTGGCCGCGAGTGGCGCCATCGGCTGTCTTTGATGCCGGATTTAGCCATGAGACGAAGGCGGACGCCTCACCCCCACCCGCAGGGATTGTTGAGCCGGGGTCGTACACATCAGTTCGATGTCGGTTGCAAACTTAAAAACAACGAAACAGCCGGAGACCACCCACCTGATCACGCAGCATCGCCCTGAACTATGCCCTTCCCGACCAGATGGATGGAGCTCGTGGGTTGCTGCCGATATCGTCATTTTTGCCGGTATGTGGCAATCGGCCATGGTTTGTGCCACAGGCTGACATAAATCCGATAGGTCGAATTCAGATCCAACAAGTGCATTGCATACGATCTCGGACCGGGAACCGTAGACTGTGTTCCAGTCTGATGCGGACGCATAAAAACGAGGAAGAAGGATGGGAGCTGGAGCCTTGACCGGGGATGTTGAACCCGAGAATGCCGAGCGCCAGCGATGGCTGGCCCTGGCGGAAAAGGCGTTGGCCGGCGCATCCTTCGAGGAAAAGCTGGTCTCGCACACCGACGACAACATCCGCATCGAACCGCTCTACGACCGCAGCACCGCAGCGGAACCGATCGTGCGCGCAAACCCGAAATTGCCCTGGATCGTCAGCCAGCGCGTCGATGATCCGGATATCGAGCGCGCCAGAGCCCAGGCCCTGGAGGACGTAGCGCAAGGCGCTACGGGATTGTCGCTTGTCTTCGAAGGGGCGCCGAACGCGTTCGGCTACGGCCTGCCCAGGACGGCGCAGGCACTGGAGACGGTGCTGGACGGTGTGCCACTCAACCGCATCCAGATCCGTATCGATGCCCATCCCTGGAGCCGCGCCGTGGCCGACTGGCTGGTGGCGTTCCTGAGCAAGCGGCGGTCGGACCCGGCAAAGCTCAACCTCTCCTTCGGCATCGATCCGGCGGCGATCTTTGCCGGAACCGGCCGGCTGCGCATGTCGATCGAGGCTTTGCAGGCCTCGATGCCGCAGTCACTGGCGCATTTCTTCTCGATGGGCGTTCCGGGCGTGCTGCTGGAGGCGGACGGCCGCGTGTTCCACAATGCCGGCGCCACGGAAGCGCAGGAGCTCGGCATCATGCTGGCCTCGGCTGTCTCCTATCTCAGAATGTTCGAGACGGCGCGGCAGCCGCTTGTCTATGCCGCACCGCATATCGGCTTCGCGCTCAGCGTCGACCAGGACCAGTTCCTGTCGGTAGCCAAGGTCAGGGCGCTGCGCAGGCTCTGGGCACGGCTGCAGGAGACCTGTTCGATCCCCAATACCACCGCCAATATCCATGCCGAGACGTCGTTTCGCATGATGACGGCGATGGACCCGGAGACCAACATCCTGCGCACCACGATTGCCTGCTTTGCCGCGGCATCTGGCGGCGCCGATTCGATCTCCATCCTGCCGCACACGATCGCGCATGGCTTGCCGGCGGGTTTTGCGCGCCGCGTTGCCCGCAACGCGCAACTGATCATGGCCAATGAAAGCCATATCGATCATGTCGCCGATCCTGCCTATGGGTCCGGCGCGGTCGAAGCGCTGACCGCGGAACTGTGCGAGCTGGCCTGGACGGAATTGCAGACGATCGAGGCCGAGGGCGGGATCTTGTCCAGCCTTCAGGGCGGGCATATCCAGAAGCGCGTTCACGCAGCGGCGGCGCGGCGCGTTGCCGCCTACCAAGCAGGCGAGCGGACCATCATCGGCACCACGCTCTATCCATCGAAGAGCGAGCGTCCGGTCGAGACGCTGGCAGCGGAACGGCGGCCGGCCTTCACCGAAGGCGTTGCCGTCTGCGAGCCGCTGTTTCCGGTCCGGATAGACCAATCAATCGGAGCCGCCTCTTGATCCCCGATTTCAGCCAGATCGGCTGGGTGCCGCCACGCCGCGCACCCATCGAGGTCAAAGGCCAGCGGATGAAGAGGGAAGGCCTTGTCAGCATTAATGCTGTCAGTCTCCACGACGCAGCCTCCGGTCAGGCGAATCGTGGCCGCGTCGTTCGCTAGCGAGCTGTAAGGGTCTACAGGCTGCATCAATGACGGCTTTGCCCTTCGATGGCGGGAACACATCCCGCACGGAGGCGACGCATGCGCCAACGACGTCCTGCTGACGCGAGCAGGGATGCAGCACGTGCTGCTGCGACAGGATTGCCAGAGTTTGCAGATCGCCGTTTCCGGCGCCTCCGTGCTCCGCCCGTTGCGGCTATGCGTCGACGCCATCGTGCCTACGCGGCGTCTGAAGTACCATCCTGCTGCCCTCCGGTGACTAAATGACATCCACGGCGGCAGCCGCCCGATGGCCAGTGCCTCGCCAGCCGGTCGCTGTCACGGCCGATGGTGATCACTGTCGATGTTCAAGCAGGCGATCAAGGACACGGTTGCCACCAGGGTATCGCCAGACACGCTGCCCCACGACTGCAGCTTGTATCTGCTTCCGAAATTGAATGATCTCCATTTTCGACGATTTCGTTTCGCCCGCACGGCCAGCGAGCCGCCGCCGGCAGAGAGTGCGTTCGCTTACCGCTGCCTCCATTCGGCGAGGAACGAACCCACCGGTAACAGCTTATCGCGGACATAGACCCTAAGCCGCGCGATGATGACCGGCTTGGACCGGTTTGATGCTGCGTGGTCCACATCCGCAGCGCTGATGGCCCGCATCAATACAATCGATTTGCCCTATCTTTCGAAATGCTGGAAAGCATCGTTCTTTCACTCCTAATCTGGTACCACCTAAGGACCGGGCAATGCCTTACGAAGCTATTTTTAGCCTTGGATCTGACTGCACTCCTGCGACGCAAATCAGACGCTATTTCAAACGGCGCCCGAGCAGCTGTTTTGATTGGATTGTGACACCTATAGCCTCCATCGAGGAAATATTGGCAGATGATGGAGCGCGATTTGGGCTTCGTGTATCAGCCTGCTTCAATGGGACGTCAGCTTTTTGCGAGAATTACGGGGTAGTTTACCACCATGAATTCGATCGGACCACGTCCAACGCAGTGATATTCACGCCGGAAGCGTTACGGTCCTGCCGAGAGAAGCTGATTTACAAATACAATAAGATGCTTGACATCGCTCGGACACGAAAGACGTTGTTTGTGCGTTATGTCTCCGCGACGGATGCTCCGGGGGATCAGCAGATGGGAAAGACGTTTGGCGTAGACGATCTCCAGGAGATGGTCACTCTACTTGAGAAAAAATTGGGACACTCAAGGTTCCATGTGGCCTATTTCCGCGCCAACGGGAATGCATATGATAAGTCGAAGTTCACAGGGCCAGTCCCGGAGCGCTGCAGTATCCATCAGGAGAACCATGTTCCTGATCAACTGGGCGAGGTTGAGGTATGGAACGTGTTCTTCTCGAAAATGGGACTTTCGCCAGACCGTCCACCGCTGCTGTAATCCAAGAGTTGACCAGAAGCATCCTTCGCGGCCATCCAAGAGGGATAGTCGGCGCGCGTCGATGTGGAACGGATCCTCGACCTCGCCGAAACGATCGGTTTTCGATCCACATGAAATATTGCGCATGTTGGGCGAAGATTTCGAGTACAGGATCAATCAAGCCCCCAAGCCCCACTATCGCAAACCCGTCCTATTAACGTTGGCGGGCGCCCGCGCGCCTGATGACGCGCGGCGGGCTCTCGTGAACCGAGCCCGCTTCATTAGCTCTGCTCACGGCGGTCTCGGCCCTTCGGGCTTTGATCCCTGGCCATAACAACCCTTTGGTTGTCCAGCGGAGCTGCTTTCGTGTCACCCCGAGGAACACCGAGCCAAGGCAGTTTGACCGTACGATCGCGGACATCGTGGCCGCCCATAACGGGCGCTACAACATCGACATCCATCTCAAGCATGATCCGTCGGTCACCGAACCTTTCGCCGAAACGCAACGTCCGGCGCCTTGAAGCGATCCGCCACGCCACAGGTGGAGTGAAGCGCGAGCTTGACGGCACCTGGGTCATCGGGCCGGACCATCCCAAACGCGTCGTCGTCTACGAGCGTCAGCGTGCCAGGGAAGAACCTGTCACGGTCGAGAAGCTCTCCTCATTGTCGCTTGAGCAACAGATTGGTTTCGACGGCGCCACCTGGATTGACCGCGAGCTGGTCTGTGACAGACCGGAGGCTTTGCATGGCTCGGGTTTCGGCCGTGATGTGCGGGCGGCGCAGGCACGCAGGCGGCAGTGGCTGCTCGTGCAGGGTCTCGCGAGTGAAGAGCAGAACCGGATAGTTTATCGCGCCAACATGATTTCGATCCTGCGTCAGCGTGAGCTGAACCGTGTTGTCGGTCAGCTTTCGCAGGAACTTGGGCTCTCGTATGCCGAAGCCCGGGCAGGAGATCGAATAGAGGGTACGCTGCGCCGATCGGTTGAGCTCGCCTGCGGCAAATATGCCGCGATCGAGAGGTCGCGCGAGCTCACGCTGGTGCCATGGCGGCCGGTGCTCCAGCGGCCCATCGGCAAGGAGGTTTCTGGCGTGGTTCAGCGCGAGGGTATCTCCTGGAACACCGGTCGGCAAAGGGGTGGGCCCAGCGTTTCATGACGACGCATGCAACGCCCGATCGACCCGTCGCGCCGCGAAGCGCGGCGGGTTTTTCTCCTGAGCACTTGTTTTTGATCGCGGGACGTTTGCTGCCGTAGTGTCCAGCCTGGACCTTGCAATAGCGCCCAACTATCGATTGTGCTCGACGGAGCCTGCAGCGAAGGGGGGTGTCATGCCGATTTCGTCGAAATGCTCGCGCAATCCGCCGTCTTCAATCCCTCCGATCTGGCGTTGCTGGGGTGCGTCTTCGATCATTAGACGTTGAGGGCCAATCTGCGCAATCTGCGTGAGGTGCTCGCGTCCCGGATCGTTCAGGAGGCCCGTATCGCCGAGATTTGCTGTCTCGCCGCCGGATGATCGAGGACGTCGCCCAAACGCGTCCTGGCCCCATCCACTGGGTGGATGACAGTTATCCCAATAATCGATTTTACCAGTCGTACCGAATTCCCCTAGGAGGCTCTGAATAGAAACGGCCGGGCGGGTGTCCTTCCGGTCGACCCAGGCTGCCGGGAGAAATCGGAGACGAGCATGTGCGGGATTGTTGGCATCGTTGGGCAACAGCCAGTGTCGGAGCGGTTGGTCGACGCGTTGAAGCGTCTGGAATATCGCGGCTATGACTCAGCCGGCGTTGCGACGATCACCGAGGGCGCCTTGCACTGCCGGCGCGCCGAGGGCAAGCTCGTCAATCTCGAGGCGAGGCTGAAGGAAGAGCCGCTGGGCGGCACCATTGGCATCGCCCACACGCGCCGGGCAACTCATGGGGCACTGACTGAACGCAACGCGCATCCGCACTTTAGCGATGGTGTGGCCGTCGTCCATAACGGCATTATCGAGAATTTCGCCGAGTTGAAGGACGAATTGGCGGCTGCGGGGGCTGCCGGCAGTCGACGAGATAGTCGCGCCGATGATTTTCTCGGTGCCGATACAGCTTCTTGCCTACCACACGGCGCTGGTCATGGGCACAGATGTCGACTAGCCGCGCCATCTCGCAAAATCGGTCACCGTCGAATGATTGTGGGAGCTGACATGGCTGACTGGTCCGGCGCCCTCTATGTCAAATTCGAGGATGAGCGAACGCGGCCGGCGCGCGAATTCGGCGCCCACGCGAGAGCCCCAGCGCCTGCGGATGGGACGGACTGAAACATGCATCGCGTCATCATCAGCGGCATTGGCGTTGAAATCCCCGAACCCACGATCACCAACGAAGAACTGGTCGCCAGCTTCAATGCCTGGGTCGAAATGGAGAATGCGCGCCGCCAGGGCACCGACGAGCCGCTGCTACCGAAGTCGGACAGCGACTTCATCGTCCACGCCTCGGGCGTGCGCACCCGCCATGTGATCGAGCGCGAAGGCATTCTCGACCCGACCCGCATGGCCCCGCGCATTCCGGCGCGGCCCGACGATGCGCTGTCGCTGGAGGCAGAGTTCGGCATCGCTTCGGCAAGGAAAGCCCTTGATCATGCCGGGCTGAAGCCGTCCGATATCGATCTGGTGATCTGCTCGGCCTCGCATCACCAGCGGCCTTATCCGGCGATCGCCATCGAAATGCAGCAAGTGTTGGGGACAAAGGGCGCCGGCTTCGACATGGGGCTTGGCTGTTCTTCGGCGGCGGCCGCCCTGCACATCGCCGTCAACCTTGTGCGGTCGGGCGCGCACAAGCGCATTCTGGTGACGACGCCGGAGATCATCACCGGCCATCTCAATTTCCGCGACCGGCAGACGCATTTCATCTTCGGCGACGCGTCCGTGTCCATGGTGGTGGAGGGTCTTGCCCAAGGCGAGAAGCGGCCGGGACGATTCGAAGTGCTCGACACGCGCATCTGGACGCAGATGTCGAACAACATCCGCACCAATCTGGGCTACCACACCCGCACCGCCCAGGATGATCCTTACATGATCAATCTGGAAGGTAATCTGATCAAGCAGGTCGGCAACAAGGTGTTCAAGGAAGTCACCGTCGCCGGGCAGAAGTTCATCGTCGAATTCCTCGCCGAGCACGGGCTGACGCCGCAGGCGGTCAGGCGCTTCTGGCTGCATCAGGCCAATGCGCGCATGAACGCGATGATCCTGAAACTGGCCTTCGGCCACGAGGTCGACCACGACCGTGCGCCGATGGTCCTCGATCGGCTCGGCAACACCGCCGGCGCCGGCGCCATCATCGCGCTATCGGAGAACCACGCCGACATGAAGCCCGGCGATTTCGGCCTGATCTGCGCGTTTGGCGCGGGGTATTCGATAGGCGGCGCGCTGCTGAGGATGCTCTAAAATCGGCGGTTTCAGGCTGGTGTGCGAACGGCATCAGCGTGGGCACCGCTCCTCCAGTCTTGCCTTCATGCAGCTTGCGGATCGTCAGATCCTCGCCTGTCGTCTTTGCATCATGTGGATCATCTCGATCCCCGTCCAGCGTGCCGATCGCGCTGGCGCGTGATTGAAACCGAGCATGGGCCGTACACGACACTTGATGCGCCGATGGTCCTGCTCGACCGATTGTTGAGGTATTGGCTCTGCGGATCTGGATCGGCGTCAGTCTGAGCCGCGAACGGTCCCGGAGGGGGGTGGTTGTGTTGTAGGAAACAATGGCCGCCCGATTGGTCCGCATGCCATTTGCCGGTCACGGCACGCTTGCGCCCATTGAAGCGTTTCAGCAGCGAGAAGCGAACGACCCAGCGATAGATCGTCGAATGATCGATGGCCTGATGCCACGCTCGGGCCATCATTTCCTTCATTGCCAAGGCTCAAGCCGTAGGCCAGATACCAGCGAACGCAAAGCAGGATGGCGGACTGGTCGAAATGGCGACCGTTGAACATCTGAACTTCTCCAGCGAAACACCGGAGGCCATGCCATGCCTCTGGTTGCCGAAAACTTAGCAACCCATCCGTCTTGACGGGAACGTTGTCGTCGTCAGGTTCTCGACAGCTTGCCTGTGTCAAATCCAAGCCCAGCTTCAAACGGGCTTGTATTGCTAAAAGTGAGAACGGATGGACTTCACCTCGACCAAGCGGGTGCGTGGACAATCGAACAGGGCTTGCCCGCAAGAGAGCTCACCCGCGGCTCCGTCCGCAGGTGCGGCGGCCTTTGAGCGGCAACTGAGCGAGATCGCCAATACAGATGAAGGTGGTTGAGCAATGCCGGCCGGCTCGGCGCCGCAGCCGGCTCAGTCAACTCAGTTTTTGAAAAGGGTCAGCAAGCGCCCTCTTCATTTCAGGGATCAAGACTTTATTTTCAGTCTTGAGGAGGCCCTCATCAAAGGCGGGGCCTCCGAGCCCACCGCCAAGAATAATGTAAGTACTCTTCTCCGCTATGGCCACTGGCTCTTCGCAAATAATAAAGATCCCGTGAAGGATCGGCTCGACAAGCAGTCGCTGACCGATGATGCGCGCGAATTCATCGGAAAGGGTAATCCCTCGAGGCTGCTTACGGCAATAAGTCATCTCCGGACCTCGCAGTCGACGGGGGGAATCGTGCCGATCGCAGGCCGCGCTGAGTTGACTCCGTATCCGGAGGACGCGGCTATCATCGAAGAGTACAGGAAGGAAGCAGGGACAAACACCGGCGGTACGAATGCAACTGCTCTTAAGAGCTTCAGTGACTACCTAAGTCAAAGCAACAAAAAGGGCATTGCTGGTCGGCTTTCCGGCAACGCATTGGATGGAGATGTCAAGGGCTATAAGCAGGACGCCGGTGGTCATCGGAACATCGGTGCCGCACTGGCTCATCCACCTACCAGGTGAACGCATTGCCATTGGAAGGGCGGCCCGTTATGCGGGAGAGAGAGGGAGAATACATCCCAAGGCTGCATGCGGAGACTAGCGGGATCGGAGGCGCCACTGCGCAGCACAGTGCCCCGCATGAAGCTATCGCTTTGCCACCCATGGAAGATTACGATCAGGATCTGCTTTGGGGGGGATTGGATAAGGCCGGCCCACAGCCATTTCTCGGGTCAAGCGACCATCATCAGCCGCCGGATTCCGCAGAAGCCTTTCATCCTTCGAACTGGCGCAACGACCACCAGTCGGCCGCGGACGAGTTGGCCGGGAGCAACGTCCTGCCAAGCCGGCAGGACGGCGGGTTTGAGGCAATGGTTCATCAGAACCCGCCCACATCATTCGAGCTCAACGCTTGGGTTCCATCGCCTGACTTTCCGCCGCTGTTTGCCGGGCCAGTACCGGGTCGTTACCAGGGCGCTCGACAGCCCGGCTCGCCGCAGGAGCTTTCTCCCGTGCCAGCCTCCTCGGACGATGAAGCTTTGGCGTGGCTGAGCGAGGAGTTGGTGCGGCGGCGGATGCAAGACCCGGCATCGCCATCAACTGCCAGAGCTCAGGATCTCTATCCTGGCTTTGAAGCATTGGTTGATCCAGATCCGGCTGAGTTAGGTTACAATGCTCACTTTGCGCCGGCGCCTTCTGCGAGAGCTCCCTCAGACATCTACGGCGATCTTGATTCTCTAGTTGATTTGCCGTCCACACCGGTCGACTTGCGCGACGATGCTCATTCTGCACCGGTGCGTCCGCGCGGGCAGATGGTCGAGACGGAGTGGCAGCAGATGATGCAAGGGACAGGGTCCGCCGCCGTATTGAGGCAGGGAGGCCCCGATGACGTTCAGCTCATCCATCACACTCGACCTCGGCCCATGAGTGAAGCTGCGCCAGCGGCACCGGCAAGGGCTCCAGGTCCCGGCTGGCCAGTCACCGCCAAGCTGCCAGACACCTACCGCGGGCTTCCCGTGGTTGATGTGACTACGTCCACGACCACCTCCTCCGATGCCCAGATCGGGGCGTTGGATCCGACAGCCTCGTCCAATGTCACCAACGGGTCGGTGCTCGGCGCCGCCGAGTGGCTGAGCGACGCCCATGTGCAGAGGGATTACGATTTCGTAGAGCAGCAGCTGCAGGGGATCAATCCGACGCTCGCCGCCCGGACACGGCTAGTCAGTCCGTCGGTATCCCATCTACTGCGCCATATGGAGCCGCAAAACGCGCGAGGCACATTGCAGTCCATCTATAATCAAAACGACGCCCCAGCCGACTTCCTGTTCCTGCCATTGAACAATGGCACTCCCAATAGCCCCGGCACCCATTGGTCGCTGCTGCTCGTTGATCGCCGCAACCCGGAAAGGCGGTTCGCCTATCACTACGACTCCCTTCAGCGAGAGGGATACAACGACGTGCCTGCAAGACAACTCGCAAGACTGCTGAACGCCACCTTGACGCCAGCCCGCATGCCGCGACAGCCGAACGGTTACGATTGCGGCGTCTTTGTGCTGGAAGGCACGTGGGCGCTGGTTGGACGATTGGTGGACGGGCAGCGGCCGGATCACGAGCCGCTGCACCTCGACAACCTCATCGCCGATCGGCAGGCGCTGCAAAACCGGCTGATCGGGCGCTTGCCGCACGAGGAGGAGCCGCGGCAGCTGTTGGATGATGAACCCGCTTCCCCACCAATGATGGCATTCGAGCCAGGGGAACTCCGGCAGCTGTTGGATGATGAACCCGCCTCCCCACCAATGATGGCATTCGACCCAGCGGAACTCCGGCTACTGTTGGATGATGAGCCTGCCTCCTCTACGCCAAGAGTTAATTCGACTCCACATGCGCGAACGGACGGTGTTCATCAGTCAACCCAGGCGCCGTGGCTCCCTGAACGCAAAAGATCAGCATGAAGTCGAATTGAAACGTTTTGCCCAAGCAACTGCGATCGCCTCGCTCTGGACGGTAACCGTTACGTCGGCGAACGAAGGGCTGTGGATCACAGGGCAGGCAAACCCTTCCTGTAGAAGCGCAGGCCCGGTCCGAACTGAACTATGGTGGCAAGCAGCAAGAACACGTACAGCGCCTGCTGCCCGACATTGCCGGGAAGATGTGGTCTGTGGTTGGACCGCTCCCAAGCTGATCGACCTCGCCGCATCGGCACAGACGCCGACACGATTTACGCCGCGACTGAAGGAGGCCTGTCGGTCAGTAGGAACGGAGGCCTGATCTGGGAAACGGTCGTCGATGGCGCGCCCGTCAATCTCGGAGCTGACGGCCGACGGTTCCGTCTAGGCCCTCCGTGCCCTTTATCGCCGATAATATAATGGAGACCTTCGACCACGGCCGATCCGAGGAGGTCTTCAAACTGTTTGGTGAGATGGCATGTGCCGGTCAGGTGATCTACCTGACGCATAACCGACACCTGTGCGAGATCGCCAAGGCAGCTATTCCCAGCGTGACGATCCATGAGCTCGGCCAGTTGTGCTCGTTTTCCGTTGGTGCAAATGCTCGCCTTGGGGTCAATCCAAGCGTATCAGCAGAAATGGCAGCCAAGCCTACAGGACGTCTGGTGCGAAGAAGCAAACCTCGTGATCGCGAAGACAAAGGCTGAACCGCGCGGGATCAAAAGCAGCCTGGAGCGATACACAGCTACGCGTGGACCGAAGTCTCTGCAGCAGGTCTCTCGACCAAAGTCGCCTTAACTCGCTGCTCCAACTTGCTCCGGACACCGAGGTCAACCTGTAGCGGTCTCGAGCAGACGCCATCCGATCTTTCTGTCGCCTTTGTCGCGTCCGCTACACGGGCTTGTTCCGACAAGCACTGTTTGCCCTCAGGCTAAATAGCTGAAAAGCAACATCAAAATTTTTCTTGTGTTCGATCAAGCCAATTGGCACGCATCTTGAGACCCTTTGGGTGTGAGGCGGCGAGAGCTGCCGACCGGCATGTCGCGGGCAGCCGCGATGGATGGAACGAAGGAAGGAAAGCTAAATGTCAGGTCTGCGTCAGATCGCATTCTACGGCAAGGGGGGCATAGGCAAGTCCACCACCTCCCAAAATACGCTCGCCGCACTTGTCGACCTTGGGCAGAAGATCCTCATCGTCGGCTGCGACCCCAAAGCCGACTCCACCCGCCTGATCCTGAACTCGAAGGCGCAGGATACGGTCCTGCACCTCGCGGCAGAGGAAGGTTCGGTCGAAGACCTCGAGCTCCAGGACGTGCTCAAGGTCGGCTATAAAGGCATCAAGTGCGTGGAATCCGGCGGTCCCGAGCCGGGTGTCGGCTGCGCCGGGCGCGGCGTCATCACCTCGATCAACTTCCTCGAGGAGAACGGAGCCTATGACGATGTCGACTATGTCTCCTACGACGTGCTCGGGGACGTGGTGTGCGGCGGCTTCGCGATGCCGATCCGCGAGGGCAAGGCCCAGGAAATCTACATTGTCATGTCCGGCGAGATGATGGCGCTCTATGCCGCCAACAACATCGCCAAGGGCATTCTGAAATATGCCCATTCGGGCGGCGTGCGGCTCGGCGGCCTGATTTGCAACGAGCGTCAAACCGACCGCGAGCTCGACCTCGCCGAAGCACTGGCTTCCAGGCTCAATTCCAAGCTCATCCATTTCGTGCCGCGCGACAACATCGTCCAGCACGCCGAGCTCAGGAAGATGTCGGTTATCCAGTATGCCCCGGACTCCAAGCAGGCGGGGGAATACCGCGCGCTGGCCGAGAAGATCCATGGCAATTCGGGGCAGGGCACCGTGCCGACTCCGATCACCATGGAGGAGCTCGAGGACATGCTGCTCGACTTCGGCATCATGAAGACCGACGAGCAGATGCTTGCCGAGCTTCAGGCCAAGGAAGCGACGAAAGCGGCCGCCCAGTAACGAGCGCTGCCGCCACGAGGCGCCGCGTTGAGCTGACGCGCCTTTCAAAGAACGGCGCCTCGTCGGTGAGGCGTCACTCGAACCTTTAAAGGGGTCCCATGAGCCTGGATTACGAGAATGACGGCACTCTCCATGCAAAGCTTATCGAGGAGGTGCTGTCGCAATATCCCGACAAGGCGGCGAAGCGCCGCAAAAAGCACCTTAGCGTCGCAAAGAGCGGGGACGAGGCTGGCGAGGTCGTCTCCGAATGTGACGTCAAATCGAACATCAAGTCCATTCCGGGCGTGATGACGATTCGTGGCTGCGCTTATGCCGGCTCTAAGGGCGTGGTGTGGGGTCCAATCAAGGATATGGTCCATATCTCGCACGGCCCGGTCGGCTGCGGGCAATATTCCTGGTCGCAGCGCCGCAACTACTATGTAGGCACGACGGGCATCGACACGTTCGGGACAATGCAGTTCACCTCCGATTTCCAGGAGAAGGACATTGTTTTCGGCGGTGACAAGAAGCTGGAACAGATCATCGACGAGATTGAGGGACTGTTTCCCCTCAACAACGGCATGAGCGTGCAATCCGAATGCCCGATCGGCCTGATTGGCGACGACACCGAAGCAGTATCCCGCAACAAGGCCAAGGAGCACGGAAAGACGATCGTGCCGGTGCGCTGCGAGGGCTTCCGCGGCGTCTCGCAATCGCTCGGCCACCACATCGCCAACGACGCGATCCGCGACTGGGTCTTCGAGAAGAAGGACGTGGAGTTCGAGGCGGGCCCGTACGACGTCAACGTGATCGGTGACTACAATATCGGCGGCGACGCCTGGGCCTCGCGCATCCTGCTCGAGGAGATAGGGCTGCGCGTGGTCGGCAACTGGTCGGGCGACGCCACGCTCGCCGAGATAGAGCGCGCGCCGAAGGCCAAGCTCAATCTCATCCATTGCTACAGGTCGATGAACTACATCTGCCGGCACATGGAGGAAAAGTATGGGGTCGCCTGGATGGAGTACAATTTCTTCGGCCCCTCCCAGATCGAAGCCTCCCTGCGCAAGATAGCCAAGCATTTTGGCCCTGAAATCGAGGAGAAGACTGAGAAGGTTATCGCCAAGTACAGACCGCTTGTTGATGCCGTCATCGCCAAGTACCGGCCGCGCCTCGAAGGCAATACTGTCATGCTCTACGTCGGCGGACTGCGCCCCCGCCACGTCATCACAGCCTACGAGGACCTCGGCATGGTGATCGTCGGCACAGGCTACGAGTTCGGCCACAACGACGACTATCAGCGCACAGGCCATTACGTAAGGAACGGCACGCTGATCTATGATGACGTGACCGGTTACGAGTTGGAGAAGTTCATTGAGGGGGTTCGCCCTAATCTCGTTGGCTCGGGCATCAAGGAAAAATACCCCGTGCAGAAGATGGGCATACCGTTTCGTCAGATGCACTCCTGGGATTATTCGGGACCGTATCACGGCTATGACGGCTTTGCCATTTTCGCCCGCGACGTGGATCTTGCCATCAACAACCCGGTCTGGGGCCTGTACGACGCCCCTTGGAAAAAAAGCCCGAGCCGTGGGCGGGCGATGGCTGCCGAATAACACCCGGCCTTAGCCTAGTCTTCCCAATGAGACGAAGAACGCCCGCGGCCCCGTGGCCCGCGGGACACCTGAAACGTCTCGACGTCCCTGAGCTGCCTTATGGGGCGAGCCAGATGAAAAAGAGGTAATCACCAATGGCACAGTCGGCTGAAAAAATTCTCGACCACGCTCCCCTGTTCCGCGAGCCGGAATACAGGCAGATGCTCGCCGAGAAGAAGCTGAATTTCGAATGTCCGCACCCGGATCAGATCGTTACCGATCAACGCGAATTCACCAAGACGTGGGAATACCGCGAAAAGAACCTCGCCCGCGAAGCGCTTGTGGTGAACCCCGCCAAGGCCTGCCAGCCGCTCGGCGCGGTGTTCGCGGCCGCCGGCTTCGAACGAACCATGTCCTTCGTCCACGGCAGCCAGGGTTGCGTGGCCTATTACCGCTCACACCTGTCGCGCCATTTCAAGGAGCCTGCTTCGGCGGTTTCCTCCTCGATGACGGAGGATGCGGCCGTATTCGGCGGCCTGAAGAACATGGTCGACGGGCTCGCCAACACCTACCAGCTCTACGATCCGAAGATGATCGCCGTCTCGACGACTTGCATGGCGGAGGTCATTGGTGACGACCTGCACAGCTTCATCGAGAACGCCAAGGACGAAAACTCGGTCCCGCGCGACTTCGACGTGCCCTTCGCCCACACGCCTGCTTTCGTCGGCAGCCATGTCGATGGCTATGACGTAATGGTCAAGGGCATTTTGGAGCACTTCTGGAAAGGCCAGGAGCGCACGGAAGCCGGGGGAACCATCAACATCATTCCCGGTTTCGACGGCTTCTGCGTCGGCAACAACCGGGAACTCAAGCGCCTGCTCGACCTGATGAGCGTGTCCTACACCTTCATCCAGGACGCCTCCGACCAGTTCGACACGCCGTCGGACGGTGAATATCGCATGTATGACGGCGGTACGAAGATCGAAGACGTGAAGGAGGCACTCAACGCCGAGGCGACACTCTCGCTACAGTATTACAACACCCGAAAAACGCTGGACTACTGCCGGGAAGTCGGGCAGGCGACGGCCTCGTTCCATTACCCGCTCGGCGTCCAGGCGACGGACGAATTCCTGATGAAGGTCTCGGCGATTTCCGGCAAGGATATCCCCGAGACAATCCGCCTTGAGCGCGGCCGACTGGTTGACGCCATGGCGGACAGCCAGTCCTGGTTGCACGGCAAGAAATATGCGATCTACGGCGATCCGGACTTCGTCTACGCCATGGCCCGCTTCGTCATGGAGACCGGCGGCGAGCCGACCCATTGCCTCGCCACCAACGGCAGCTCGGCATGGGCAGCCGAGATGAAGGAACTGCTTGCATCCTCGCCCTTCGGCAAGGATGCCCAGGTCTGGCCGGGCAAGGACCTGTGGGCGATGCGCTCGCTGCTCTTCACCGAGCCGGTGGACCTGCTGATCGGCAATTCCTATGGCAAGTATCTGGAGCGCGACACCGGCACGCCGCTGATCCGGCTGATGTTCCCGATCTTCGACCGGCACCATCACCATCGCTTTGCGCTCATGGGCTACCAGGGCGGGTTACGCGTCCTGACGACGATCCTCGACAAGATCTTCGACAAGCTCGATCGCGAGACCAGCGAGACGGGTGTGACGGACTATTCTTATGACCTCACCCGCTAGCAGCGGCGGCCGGCCTTTCGCCGAGGCTGGCCGCCTTCCAATGCACTTTTGGAGACCGACGCAATGTCCTCGCTCAGCGCCAAAATCCAGGATGTCTTCAACGAGCCCGCCTGCGATAAAAACCGCGGCAAGGATGCCAAGGCGCGCAAAGAGGGCTGCTCGAAGCCGCTGACCCCCGGGGCGGCAGCCGGCGGCTGCGCCTTTGACGGCGCCAAGATCGTGCTGCAGCCGATCACCGACGTCGCGCACCTGGTCCATGCGCCGCTCGCCTGCGAGGGCAATTCCTGGGACAACCGCGGCGCGGCTTCGTCAGGGCCAACGCTTTGGCGCACAAGCTTCACAACCGATCTGACCGAACTCGACGTGGTGATGGGGCAGGGCGAGCGCAAGCTTTTCAAGGCGATCCGCGAGATTAGGGAAGCCTATGCGCCGTCAGCGATCTTCGTCTATTCGACCTGCGTGACGGCGTTGATCGGCGACGACATCGAGGCCGTGTGCAAGCGTGCGCGGGAAAAATTCGGGTTGCCGGTGGTGCCGGTCAATGCCCCGGGCTTGGCCGGCTCCAAGAACCTCGGCAACAAGCTCGCCGCCGAGGCGTTGCTCGATCACGTCATCGGCACGGTAGAACCCGACGACGCCGGGCCGTACGACATCAACATCCTTGGCGAATTCAACCTCTCCGGCGAATTCTGGCTGGTGAAGCCGCTGCTTGATCGACTGGGCATCCGGGTGCGCGCCTGCATTCCGGGCGACGCGCGCTACCTTGACGTTGCTTCCGCGCACCGCGCCCGGGCGGCTATGATCGTGTGCTCGACGGCACTCATCAATCTTGCCCGCAAGATGGAGGAGCGCTGGGACATCCCGTTTTTCGAAGGCTCCTTCTACGGCATTACCGACACCTCGGAAGCACTTCGCAACATTGCTGAGCTGCTCGTGAGGAAGGGTGCCGATCGCGAGATCCTCAACCGCACACGGACGCTGATCACAGTGGAAGAGGCGATTGCGTGGAGGAAGCTCGAGGCCTACCGGCGGCGGCTTCAAGGCAAGCGCGTGCTGCTCAATACAGGCGGCGTGAAGTCCTGGTCGATCGTCCACGCGCTGATGGAGATCGGCATGGAGATCGTCGGCACCTCGGTCAAGAAATCCACGGTCGAAGACAAGGAGCGCATCAAGCAGATCCTGAAGGACGACAACCACATGTTCGAGCAGATGGCAGCGAGCGAGCTTTACGCCATGCTCTCAGAACACAAGGCCGATATCATGCTGTCGGGCGGGCGCACGCAATTCATCGCGCTCAAGGCCAAGACACCCTGGCTCGATATCAACCAGGAGCGCCAGCACCCTTATGCGGGCTATGACGGCATGGTGGAACTCGTACGCCAGATCGACCTCGCCATTCATAACCCGATCTGGTCCCAGGTGCGCGAGCCGGCACCGTGGGATTGCCAGCCTGCGGTGGAGGACGAACTGCCGGGCACGAGGAGCGAGGCCGCGACGTTGCACGCTGTCCAGGAAGTCGCCGGCACGACGGCCGACGACTGCGGCGAGCGTTGAGGAAAGCCGATGGCCCGCATCCTTTCCCAGACCAAATCGGCATCGGTCAATCCGCTGAAATCGTCACAGCCGCTGGGTGCGGCCTTGGCCTTTCTTGGGGTCGAGGGTGCGATGCCACTGTTCCACGGCAGCCAGGGCTGCACCAGCTTCGCGCTCGTGCTCTTCGTGCGGCATTTCAAGGAAGCGATCCCCCTGCAGACCACCGCGATGGACGAAGTGACGACAATCCTCGGCGGGGCGGACAATCTGGAAGAGGCGATCCTCAACCTCAAGGTCCGCACAAAGCCAAAGCTGATCGGGGTCTGCACGACGGCGCTGGTGGAAACGCGGGGCGAAGATTCCGCAAGAGACATCGCCGACATCAGACTGAAGCACGCGGAAGAAATCGCGGGTACGGAGATCGTGCTGGCCAACACGCCGGATTTCGACGGCGCGATCGAAGAGGGCTGGGCCAAGGCTGTCACCGCGATGATCGAAGGCATCACACGGCCCGGCGAACAGGCGCGGCAGTCAAAGAAGATCGCGATCCTGCCGGGCTGGAACCTCACTGTGGCTGACATCGAGCATTTGCGTGAGATGGTTGAAAGCTTTGGGCTGAAGCCGGTGATTTTGCCGGACGTTTCAGGCTCGCTCGACGGCACCGTGCCCGACCGCTGGGTCACAACCACCTATGGCGGCACCAGCGTCGAGGATATCCGCGAGCTTGGCACGGCCGAGCACTGCATCGCCATCGGCGAGCATATGCGCCGCCCGGCGCAGGTGCTGCAGAAGTTGACCGGCGTGCCTTACGTGCTGTTCCAGTCGCTGACCGGATTGAAGGGCGCCGATCGGTTCGTCTCGCTGCTGTCCGCGATTTCGGGCGCCTCGGTGCCGGCCGGGGTGCGCCGTCGCCGGGGCCAATTGCAGGATGCGTTACTCGACGGACATTTCCATTTCGGAGGCAAGAAAATTGCGATCGCTGCTGAACCAGACCAACTCTATCAACTCGCGACGTTCTTCGTCGGCATGGGCTCCGAAATCGCGGCGGCCGTCGCCACGACCGATATGTCGAAAATTCTGGAAAAAGTACCAGCGCAGTCGGTTCAAATCGGCGATCTCGGCGATTTGGAAGCTCTTGCCGCCGGCGCTGATCTCCTCGTCACCCATTCCCATGGACGCCAGGCCGCGCAGCGCCTTGGCATTCCGCTCATGCGCGTCGGCTTTCCCGTCTTCGACCGGCTCGGCAGCCAGCACAAGCTCACAATCCTCTATCAGGGCACCCGCGACCTGGTCTTCGAAGTTGCCAACATTTTCCAGGCTTACTGGAAGGCGCCGACACCTGAAGAACTTGATCCCCTCCGCAAGCGAGAAACGCCAGATGGGCCCCGTCCGTCGCCTCTCACTCGTCACTGACGAGGTTCACGCTGTGATGCCTACACGACGAACAGGCGCATTGCGCGTGGCGATCGCCACGCAAGACATGAAGGACCTCAATGCCCATTTCGGGTCGGCCAAACGCTTTGCTGTCTACGACGTGACGCGCGAGGAGTGGAAGCTCGTGGAAGCCGTGGCCTTCGACGACGTTTCCGACGAAAGCGGCGAGCATCGGAGCGAGGGCGATGACCGCATCACGCCGAAGGTGGAGGCGCTGAAGGGCTGTCATCTGCTGTTTTGTCTGGCGATCGGCGGACCTTCGGCAGCCAAGGTTGTTTCGGCAAAAATCCATCCGATCAAGGTGCCGCAGCCCCAAAGCATCCAGGAGGTGCTGTTGCGCACGCAGATGATGCTCAGGACGTGTCCTCCCCCTTGGCTGCGCAAGGTGCTGGCGGAGGCAGGCGTCACCGAGAAGAAGCCATCCTTCGAGGACGACTGAAATGAGGAGAAGGCGAAATGTCTGATGCCGCGGCTAGCACTGCTGTCGCCGAGGACGAGGCGGCCCTTGCCACCCCGTTCGTCAAATGCCTCGTGCGGCTGATCCGTGCTCAGGATTCCTACGGGTCATGGGAAGGCAAACCGGATGCCGAGTTGCTGGGCGACTTCATCATCACCAAGGAACAGCGCCGTGCGATCCCGATCATCGGCGATCCCGATCCGGACGTGCTGTGGAGGCTCGACAAGTTCTACGCCGCCGTCGGGCTTGCGATCGAGGAGCGCTGCGGCCTGATGGCATCGCCGATGATGGAGATGAGCCATGAGGGCTTTGGGCGCGTGCTCTTCGCGGCCGGACGGCTGGTCGTCCTGTCGAAGACCCTGCGCGACGTCCACCGGTTCGGCTTTGAGACGTTCGGGAAGCTCGCGGCGGCCGGCACGAAACTGGTCGGCGATGGCATCGCAGCTATTGAAGCCTATCCCGACGTGGCACGGGCGTGATGGAACCGAGTTTCGGACAGGGGGGTCATGTCAGGTCTTGAGCAGCTCCGATGGCCAGCCCACTCAACCGACGCGGTCGAGACCGATTTGGTTCCTGGGGTAGCGCTGATGAAGCCACTCGTCCTGATCTGTTCGCAAGATGCCGAGTTCTATCTGTTCCTGAGCCACATATTGGAGGTCGACGGCTTCACCAGTGAGCCGGCAGGCGGCGCGAAGGAAGCACTTGCAATGGCCGACGAACGGGAATTCCAGGCCGTGGTGCTGGACTGCGGGCCAGGGAGCATAACCGGGTCCGCAATCTGCGCCCGGCTCAAGCGGGAGCCCCGGACCGGCGCGCTGCCCATTATTGCCCTGATCGCGCCCGGCGCCGAGAACCAGCACCTCGATCTCCTGAAGGCAGGCATTGACGAGAGCTTTGTGCGGCCGATCGCCCCGGCCAAGCTGCTTGATTGTCTACGGGCGAGGCTGGCGCTTACGAAGCGGGGTGCAAACGGGGTTGAAAACGGCGGCTGGCTCTCCTGTGGCGACCTTGAAATGAGGCTCGATGCCCACCGGGTTCGTGGCAATGGCCACGAGATCCATCTCGGGCCGATCGAGTTCAACCTGCTGCGGCTTTTGCTTGAGACTCCCGGCAAGGTCTTCACTCGGGACGAGCTGATCGGCGCGGCCTGGCCGGCCAACATCCACGTCGGTGTGCGCACCGTCGATGTGCATATGAGCCGGCTCAGAAAGGCGCTGAAGGCGGCCTCGCCCTCCACCGTCATCCGTACCACCAGGTCGGCCGGCTACTCGCTCGAGAGGCCGGACGGCTAAATAGCGAACCGGTGGCCCTGAGCACGACGGAGATGAGGAGTGGCACAACTCTTGCGGCTTCGAAACGTGCCTACAGGTACGACATACTTAGAAAGAAGCAGGCAAATGGGTTTTAAAAGCGTACTCTGTGTGACGGGTTCTGACCATTCCGATCAGGACGTCAGAACAGCTGCCGGCTTGTGTGCCGAGGTCGGCGCGTATCTTTCCGTATTGATTATGTCGCCTCCACCGCTCGTTATGTCGCCTCCGCCGCTCGGCGATGGCATCCTCGAGTGGCCGGTACAACGCGCCCAGGCCATTGCCATGTTGGACAAACGGTTTAGGCAGATCGAGACATTTTCGCAGGACATGGCCCATCTGGAAAAAACATCCAAGGAAATTCAGAAACTGCTGAAAGCCATGTCGCTTTGCTCTGACGTCGATACAGACTACTGCGATGAGGCCGACGTCGGCGACGCCGTGCGACAGCGGGCGCACTGCACCGACCTGACAATTGTCGGCCCCGCACTTCTCAACGACAATAATCTCGGACCCCTTGTTATCAACGGCAGCTTGTTCGATACGGGAAAGCCGGTACTTGTTGTGCCCAAGGGCGCTGAGGCGACGCTGTCGCCGCGGCGCGTGTTGGTTGGCTGGGATTCGCGAGTCGAGGCGTCCCGCGCGGTTCGGGAAGCGCTGGATCTGCTATCCCGAGCTGAGGAAGTTCGTGTCACACTGGTCGATCCGAAGGCTACTTTCAACGGAAACGGCGCTGAGCCGGGAGCCGACATCGCTGCCTATCTTACTCGGCACGGTGCTCGAGTGTCAGTTGACCGGCTGCCGAGTGCCGGCAAACCGGTGGCAACGGTCCTCGCGCAGCACGCAATCGACACGTCCGCAGACATGATCGTCATGGGCGCATATGGCAGCCGCCGGCTGCGTGAGCGGCTCTTCGGCGGTGTCACGAGATGGATAGTTGGGAAGCTGCCATTGCCGCTGTTTTTGGCTCGCTGACTGGTTCCAGGGAGCACCGAGTTGTTCGAAGCTCTACTCCCTTGGGTCACCTATCCTGATGCCAATTCGAAGAAAGGTCGCGGCAAACGCGGGAAATTTCGCGAAGCTCCTCGGAGCCAATGTGCACGCGCCGTCGCCGAGAACATCCCGGACGTGTCTAGCGCGCGCTCGGGGTTCTGCTCGCCCGAGGTGATCCGTACGCGGAGACCACCCGCCGCGCAGAGGTAGAGGCGCTCCTCAATAGAGCCAAACCGCGGCTTCGCAGGTCGGCGTCAGGAGAGAAGGAGAGCCGTTTCAGCGCGGCAGGCCGAGTTCGGAGCCGTAACGGCATCGCATGCGCGCTATCGCGATCTCCTTCACTATTGGCTGGGAGCTGAACGACGCAAAGACCGTGCCGTGGCCGAGGCTCTCAACTTCAAGTCGAGACGGTTGTGCTCTTGGCCGTAGTCGGCGTGAATCGATGGCATCAATCACGTTGTCATCGCCTGGGAGGGTCGCCACTAGCGGCGAGGACGGCCGCATCTTCAGCGTTTTCAGCCGGTCCGGCCCGACCGCGTGGCGACTGAGCGGTCTTTGGGCTGGTCAATTCCGACAACGCTCATATTCGCACCAGTCGGTCCCTGTGGCGCCTGTGCATAGGCACCATCGAAGATAACGACACGAGAGCAGCAAAATCCCGGAGAGTTCGCCGGCCGGCACATGCCGGCACTCATCCTGGCCTTTTTCGCCAGGATCATTATCGTCAATCTGACGATGGCGGTATTCGCGAGCCGCAGCTGGACCGGCTTCGTCGTGAAGAACTCCAATGCCGCCAGCTAGGAATTCAATCGCAGGGCGGAAGAGGGCAGGGCACAGGCTCGGATCGAGTAGCCACCTTGCAATCGCAATGGCGGGATGCGCTACCGCCTCAGGGACCGGAACGGCAAGAAGGTCAAGCCAGGTGGCGTGAAGCGGACGATGATACGAGCATGGCGCCAGCCAACGCAGTCATGATGTCCATCTACCGTCCCTCAATCCGAATATATGTTGCGTCGTCCGCAGCCACGCTTTTTCTGTCGGCGCGAAGCGCGTGATGCGTGTCCAAAACCTGACAGCGGCAGAAAACATGTCGGGTTCAATACAACCGGCCATCTTGGCCACTTGGAGGTTTTTCAAAGCGCAATCATGGGCTTATTGCGCGCTGAGCGCGCTGGCACGGCCTTTGCAAATTGAGATGCGGCAACACTGAGTGAAGGCTGACTGCATGCAGACGAACAAGACGAGCGATGCTCTCCTTTCCTTGAACCTTCTGCCCCGTCTCTAAGGGGGGAACAAGCTCGCGCATAAAGTCGCGCGACCTTTGGCAATAGCTTTGGAGAGCAACATGATATTGCAGATGGAGTCCCCGGCTCCTTCGATCAAAGTGGAGGACTGGCTGCGTGGCGAGCCCCTCACGAACTTCCAGCCCGGCAAAGTGTACATCGTCGAATTTTGGGCGACCTGGTGCGGACCATGCGTGGCGGCGATGCCCCATCTGGCGCAGCTGCAGGAGAAATACAAGGACAGCGGACTTGAGGTCGTCGGGGTCGCGGCGGATGAAGACGCTCCAACGGCCGTTGAGGCCCGAACCAAGTTGGACGCGTGGTTGACCGAAAAGTGCTCAAATCTGAACTATCGGATCGCGTTCGACTACACAGGCGAAATGAACAAGCTTTGGATGGAACCCAGCTTGTCTGTCGGGATTCCGGCCTCGTTCGTGGTCGACCGAGACGGCCACATCGCCTTTATCGGTCATCCGATGCAACTCTATGAGGTTTTGCCGAAAGTGCTTAACGGCAGCTGGCGCACCAGCGATGAAGCGAAAGCCGCTGATAAGGAGCGGATTGCCAGTCACCAACGCACAGCGCGCGAACAATCGCTGACCAAGCCGATATACGCCAAACTTCGGCCGGCGATGGAGGCCAAGGATTGGACGGCGGCACTCACGGCCATCGAAGAAGGCCTCGCCTTGATGCCAGACAATATCGAGTTCCGGCGCACTCATGCGAATCTACTGCTTCACGAGCTGCGCGACATGCGGGCCGGCTTGCCACTCATGCGCCAGTTGGTCGAGGACGCGATCGACAAAAAGTTCGAGGCCGTGTCTTGGATGGTCATGGCCCTGAACCAACTCTTCGATCCCGAGATGGACAACTCCCATCTCCCGCGTGCTGAGCGCTTTGCGATGGGCGACAAGCTCTCGGAACAGATACTGACCCTGAATCCTCCACAAGGCGACGGCCCCCTTAAATTCCTTTGGTACGTCCCGCTCGCTCAGTATTATTACGAGAGCGGCAACAAGGATCGTGCGATCGAGTTGATCGAGGTTGCACTGAAATCGCTGGGTGATCGGGAGCCAATGCCGGACCACATCAAACAGCACTACCTTACCCCATTGCTCCAAGCCCTGGCCAACTACACGGGTGAGCACGCCTGTTACGCGGATCTTTGCGTGGTTCCGCAAAACAAGGCTCCTGAGAATCAAACCGCAGTCGCCTCATGAGCAAAGATCGCAAAGGGATGACAATTGGAATTGAACCCTGGCCAATTCGCCCATTGTCTGCGGCGAGCCCGCAGTAAGTATGTCCATTGCAGCACAGGGCGCATCGCTTGCCGCAGGTTGGAGTTCAAATCTTGTAATGACCTCCGGCCGCATCGCGGGAGACGCGATGTTCGACGCGAATTTTGGCCGCGGTGGAAGACGTCACAGTCGAGGACGTCTTCAAGGTCGGCCACAGGGACATCACTTGCGTGGACTCGGCCGCCTGGAGCCGGACGTCGGCTGCGCAAGTGTGCCCGAAGCAGGCGCCCGAAAACAAAAATCGTCCATCGAGGACGAGGACTGAAATTGAGGAGAAGGCGAAATGTCTGATGCCGCGGCTAGCCCTGCTGTCGCCGAGGACGAGGCGGCCCTTGCCCGCCCGTTCGTCAAATGCCTCCTGCGGCTGATCCGTGCTCAGGACTTCGACGGCTCATGGCAAGGCAGAGCGGACGCCGAGCTGCTGGCCGACTTCATCATCACGAAGGAACAGCGCCGTGCGATCCCCATCATCGGCGATCCCGATCCGGACGTGCTGTGGAGGCTCGACACGTTTTACACCGCCGTCGGGCTTGCGATCGAGGAGCGCTCCGGCCTGATGACATCGCCGATGACGGAGATGAAACCCATGAGGGCTTCGGGCACGAGCTTTTCACGGTCGGGCGGTTGGTCCTTCTGTCAAGACGTCCACCGGTTCGGCTTCGAGACGTTCCGGAAACTCGCGGAGGCCGGTACGAAACTGGTCGACGATGCGACTGCAGCTATTGCCTATCCCGACGTGGCGCGGGCGTGAAGAAACCGATTTTCGAGGAAGGATTCATGTCAAACCTGGATGAGATGGGGAAGAAAGTCCGAAAGCTTCAGCTGCGGGCGGCAGTTGCCAAGATGAAATTGCGCGACCTTGCAGAGGATCTCCCGGTCCAATGGACTGAGATAGAGGAAGTTGCCGAGAAAGCGTACGCCGTTTTTGCCGAGTTGGATGGTGCCAAGAGAGAGCTTGCTGCAATGAAGAATCTACGATGAGGAGCACATTCACCACCCGCGACGGCTCCATATGGCTGCCGGAATATCTGACCGCCATAGATGGCAAGATCTGTATCGGCTGCGGGCGCTGTTTCAAGGTCTGCTCGCGCGAGGTCATGCACCTTTACGGCGTCGATGACGAGGGTGAAATCCTCGGCGCCTGCGACGGCGAGGACGACGATTTCGACGGGGAGCTCAACCGCATGATCATGTTCGTCGATAATGCCGGCCGCTGCATTGGCTGCGGAGCCTGCGGCCGCGTCTGCCCGAAGACCTGCCAAACCCATGTTGCGGCCAACGAGCTCGCTGCATGAGCAGCATGATTTGACGAGACGAAAACCAGGAGAACGGCGTTGCCCTTTAGAATCTTTTGTGCCGTGTTTGTGCTGGTCCTGTGCGGCAATGCTGTGACTGTTTACTTCGCTTCGCATTCGATCCGTCTGGCAGTCGTCACGACGCTGGCCTGCTGGCTGCTGCTTCAGGTGGTCTATTTCGCAAGCGTGCTCTTTCTGATCTGGCGGTCTGGCTCCGCTAGCAGAGCTGGCCAAAGGACTGAGCTTTTCAGTAGTTGCAAGGAAGTTCGATCCCAGCCGGCAGACCATGATGAGGTGAGGAATGAACCTTCAGATGTGCCTCAGCCTGGCCCGGCATTTCCCTGCTGAGGCGTCGTGATCCATGGGAAATCTACGCCACTTTGGATCAACCAGGGACATCGAGCTCACCGTCCAAGCGTAGGTGTGCTTGAAATGGGCAGAGGTGACCGCATACTGGCCCGTCTAGGGTGAATCCAGCTGTTTGGGTTCGGTTCGCACATAATAGCCGTCGCAGCACGCGGGTGGCTTTGTCTCGATGACGAACGCGGCGCTGGAAAGAAAAAGGGAGCCTTTTGCAACGTCCGACGACGCAGCTGGCTCCAAATCAAAGCTCATGAGCGAGGGCGGAGGTGGTTCCGCTCAATCACGTGTTGCTGGAGAGAACATGCTAGAAAAATTCGAACGCTATCCGCTCACTTTTGGACCCACACCCATCGAGAAGCTCGATCGCCTCGGCAAGCATCTAGGAGGAAAGGTGGAAATCTACGCCAAACGCGAGGACTGCAATTCCGGTCTCGCGTTTGGCGGAACAAGCTCCGAAAGCTCGAATACATCATTCCCGACGCGATCGCGTCAGATGCCGATACGCTCGTCACCATCGGGGGCGTGCAGTCCAACCACACCCGCATGGTCGCCGCGGTCGCCGCCAAGATCGGCATGAAATGTCTCCTGGTTCAGGAGAGCTGGGTTCCACATGAGGATGTCGTCTACGACCGGGTCGGCAACATTCTTTTGAGCCGCATAATGGGCGCAGAGGTGCGCCTGGTCGACGAGGGCTTTGACATCGGCATCCGCCGCAGTTGGGAAAGGGCCCTCTACGAGGTCAAGGCAAGGGGCGGCAGACCCTATGCGATACCAGCCGGGGCGTCTGTTCACCCGAACGGCGGCCTCGGTTATGTGGGGTTCGCGGAGGAAGTGCGCGCCCAGGAAAAGCAGCTTGGGTTTGCCTTCGACTATATCGTCGTTTGCACGGTCACCGGGTCAACGCATGCCGGCATGCTCGTCGGATTTGCCAAGGACGGTCGACAGCGCAACGTGATCGGTATCGATGCCTCTGCCACGCCCACCAAAACCAAGGCGCAAGTGCTAAAGATTGCCCAACATACATCGGAGCTCGTCGATCTCGGAACGGAACCCGTCGAGGATGACGTGGTGTTGCTCGAGGACTACGCATACCCGCGTTATGGCATCCCGTCCGAGGAAACGAAGAACGCCATCCGGATGTGTGCGCGGCTCGAGGGTATGATTACCGATCCCGTTTATGAGGGCAAATCGATGCAAGGGATGATCGACCTCATCCAGAAAGGCTTCTTTCCAGATGGATCGAGGATCCTCTACGCGCATCTCGGCGGCGCGCCGGCGATCAACGGTTATGGATACACCTTTCGCAATGGCTGACGCTCCACAGATTGCGCCGCCCTGCCGTGCCGCTGACCCGCACTCACAGTTCGTTTGTCCGCTCGGCAATTGAGGAGCCGGCCGTTGACTGCTGACAAGGCGAAGATGGGGCCGAGTTCATTCGGAACGTCTTAACGGGCGCTGTCATGAAGCCGAACGACACCTTCTGGACGTTATACAGGACCAGAGAAGTGGGAGTCATAACAGATGATTTTACCGGAACTGCGCTCTGCCATCCCAGCCGGCAGAGTTTGGAGATAACGACGACCACAGGATGCATCGTCGGATGTTCATATTGTACGCAGGACAAGTTCGCGGACCGGCAAAGAAAGGTATCTCATTCGAAGCAACTTAGTCTTGAAGATTTCAAGCGGTGTCTGGCGCGCGTACCAACTTCCGTCGACATTAGTTTCGCCGGATACTCCGAGCCTTGGCTCAATCCGGACTGCACCGAAATGGTCGAGCACGCTTCCGCCAGAGGCCACGGCATCAGGATTTTCACGACGCTTGTGGGAATGAAGGAGCGGGATCTACAACGCTTGCAAGCGCTGCGCTTGCGGGTATTCGTGGTCCATGTTTTCGACGATGGAGCGTACATGAATAGCCGTCTTGTCGGAGACCAGTATCGCGATTTGGTTCGTCAACTCGTCGACGCGAAGATCCCCTCGATTCGTGGTTTTGGGCGAGGCCCATCCCGATATCGTCGACATTATCCCTGCCGAAGCTCTAGTTCGCTCACGACCAGTGAGTAGCAGGGGTGGAAGCGTCGACCCCAAGATCATTGAACCACGGCAGCCAGTGGTCGGAGCGCTGGCATGCGTGGACGAACGGCAGTATCGGAATGTTCTTCTACCAAACGGCGACGTCACTCTCTGCTCCATGGATTTGAACGGCGTCACGTATTGGGCAACCTTCTATGCGACGAATACGCCGATCTCTTTGAAAGCCCAGTTTTTTGCGAAATCGTCGATCGCATGAATGGAGCGGATGGCTTTCTGCTCTGTAGGATGTGCGAATATGCCGATCCAAAGGACCGGATGCCGGCGGACCGCCTGAAAGGCCGGCCCAGCGAGGCGAATTGCTTTGGACCGCCAATGCCTTCCGGCGAAGTCATTGTCTTTTCGTCAAGCGACCGTGATTCCGTACGCGCGGCAGTCGCCTCGACCATTTCCGAAACGAGCTCATCGAAAGTGGTCTTCGGCTTCCAATCGAGCTTGGTGGCCGCCTTCGAGGCATCGCCGATTAGCAGGTCAACCTCGGTCGGGCGGAAATAGGTAAGCGGTGCGCCAAGGCACCTCCCAATATCGTCTTGTGATGCGTCTATGGTAGGTCAGCCGTTAGTCGGCGCGCCGGCGGCGATCACTCCGGGTTGCCATAGCCATAGCGGGTGACGTAGTGGAGTTCGCGCAGTGCGGGGATGACGAGGGCGATGTCTTTGTAGGCCTCATGCTCGATGAAGCGCGCGGTCTCGGGCCCCGGCCTGGGCTTGCCGAGGACGGGCCTCCCCTTTTGTCGACGCAGTAGATCAGGATCGGCAGCAGCAGGCCGTGATTGGGGTTGTTGAGGTCGAGTAGCCGTTTCCATTTTTTGATGTTGAGATTCATGGCCGCGTAGAACCCCTGGCACCACGGCCGGGGGTCGATGCCGCCGCTGGGCTTGGTTGCGAATCGGGGCGCATAATCCTGCGGTCTGTCGAAGAGCGTCTCGTTGATCCGGTTGTGGATCCTGGCGACGCTGGCAAACACGGCGTGATCGGTTGCAGAGCCTTTGGCCAAGACGTCGCGCGGCAACCCCATGAGCGGGCACATCCAGTCTTGCGGGTCCGCGAACCGCGGCCGGTGACCGCCGCCGTTACGAAGCCATCCAGCGCCGACATGGTCCGCACCAGCGGGCGACGGTTGACCTTGACGGCCATCCAGGCCTCCAGCGCCTCGTCCGACAGCGCCATGTCATCGATCGCGCTCATGCCGCCAAGGAGAGCTGCATCTCTTCGCGGCGCACCCAATTCCACGGCATCAGTTCGTCCCAGCGCGAGGCTGGCCAATCATTCTGGATGCGCTCGGTGACGTCGGCCATGTAGGCTTCGGCATCGACGCCGCAAAGCTTGCACGTCTCAATGATGCTGAGCACGACAGCTAACCGCTCTGCCGCGGCGAAGCTGCCCGAGAAAAGCCAATTGCGCCTGCCGACTGCCATCGCAGGGTCATTCTGCCCATGTCGGGCAGATGGTAGAGTTTCATTATCGCTGGCATCCATATTACGGCGGTCGTTTTCGGCATGAAGGTCGCGAGGACCGGGCCAATGGCGCGATCATCCGGGTAGAGATCAGGCCGGGTGAGATCATCCAGGTGGCGGAGTGGATGCTGGATCGGGCGTTTTGCGCCGACATGGAGATGGGCGAACCGCGCGTTGCGGTGGTTGGGCTTGCAGAGCTTCATAGACTGCTTACCGAGCGCGGTTTCAGGCAGACTTCGACGGATGGACTCACGGCCATCCAGGAGGCGCGCCATGAAGGCACTACCACGACCCTCGTCGCTACCGCTGCTGACCCAGCAGCTGAGCATGCCGCTCGATACGCCGCAGATGCGAGGCCTGAGCGACGCGGAACGAAGCGTTGTTGTCGCCAGGCTGGCGACCCTCCTGATGGCCGCGGCCGGCGTCGCGACGAAGGAGACGAGCGATGATGGGCAATGATCTCCTTCCAGCCACGGTGCTGAAGCGCAAAGCTGTGGTCTACGTTCGACAGTCGACCCCCGGTCAGGTCCAGAACAACCTGGAGAGTCAGCGGCGACAATATGAACTTGTCGATGTCGCGCGCCGCTGGGGTTTCCGTGACGTCGATGTGATCGACGATGACCTTGGTCGTACCGCCAGCGGTGCTGTAGACCGCCCTGGTTTCGAACGACTGGTCAGCGGCCTGTGCACGGGCAAAATTGGCGCAGTGCTCTGTCTCGACGCATCGCGCCTTTCTCGCAATGGTCGGGATTGGCACCATCTCCTGGAACTGTGCGGCCTGGTTGAAGCGCGCGTCATAGATCTCGACGGGGTGTACGATCCCTGTCGGCCGAACGATCGATTGTTGTTGGGCATGAAGGGCAGTATCAGCGAGTTTGAGCTCGGCATTTTGCGAACGCGCATGCTTGACGCGGCTCGCGCCAAAGCGCGGCGGGGGGAACTGCGCCTCAGTGTTCCGATCGGCTATATCTGGCATCGTGAATACGGTCTGGGGCTTGATCCTGATCTTCGGGTACAGCAGGCGATCCGCCTCATCTTTTCGCGCTTCCGCGAGCTTGGCAGCGCCCGTCAGGTGCTGATTTCGCTGACGGCTGATAATTTCCATTTTCCCCGTCCTTCTGACGGGCGCAAAACGGTGTCCTTCGACTGGGTGCCGGTTCGCTATCGAAGTGTTATTTCGATCCTGAAGAACCCATTCTACGCCGGGGTCTACGTCTATGGTAAAAGCGAGAAGCGAACGGAGATTGTCGATGGCAGGGCTCGCAAAAGCTACGGCCACGACAAGCCCTTTGGAACGTGGGAAGTGCTGCTCCAGGATCATCATGAAGGCTATATCGATTGGAGTGAGTTTGAGAGGAACCAGAGCCATATCGCCGTCAATGCCTTTGGACAGAAAGGCGGCATCAAGTCGGGTCGTGGCGGCCGGGCGCTGCTTGCGGGCCTGCTCACGTGCGGCCGATGTGGAAGGCGGTTGGGCGTTGTCTATTCGGGCCGGCCTCCGGGTCATCCCTATTACCGCTGCGAACGTATCAACCAGATGCTGGCCAAGCCACGATGCATGACTTTTGGCGCATCTCGCATCGACCCTGCCATCGGCAAAGAGATATTGAGGGCCGTGACGCCAATGGCGATCGAGGCCGCAATGGAAGCTGACCGTGCGCATCGGGATAATCTGGAAGAACGACACCGTATGGTGGAGCTGGACTTGCAGCAAGCCCGATACGAGGCATCTCTCGCTGAACGTCGCTATGCCGCTTGCGACCCCGACAACCGGCTGATCGCTGCCCAACTTGAGAAGAGCTGGGAGGCAACGCTCAGGCGCGTGGAAGCCTGTGAAGCGGGTTTGGCCCAAGCGCGACAAATCGATCTTGTCACCCCAGTTCCCGATTTTGCTGGCATTGCCACCGACCTGGAGGCTGCCTGGCGCGCACCTGACGTCGATATGCGTTGTCGTCAGCAGCTCCTTCGCACCCTCGTGTCTGATATCATCGCTGACGTCGATGAAGAACAACGTGAAGTCATTTTGACGATCCACTGGAGGGGTGGGCAACACTCCCAGCTGCGTATTCGCAAACCCAAAGCGGGCGAACATGGCCAGAGTACTCCGGAGGCAGCCCTTGCCGTCATGCGGTCTATGGCTACCCGCTGGTCCGACGCAAACATTGCCGCCACTCTCAACCGGATGGGAATGCAGACCGGACAAGGCAAAACCTGGACGGCGCGCCGTGTCGGGGCACTGCGCACGGTCCATAAAATCCACGGCTACCGATCCGCCGAAAAGAATGGCGAATGGCTCACGCTGACCGAAGCTGCCAAAAAGCTTGGAGTTACAGCCCATCGTGTCCGTCGACTGATCAAGGAGGGCGTGCTCCCTACCGAGCAGGTTGTTCCGGATGCGCCGCACCAAATACGAGCCACTGACCTGGAAAAGGATCAAGTAACCCAGTTTCCGCGTCACAGGGGCCCGTGTCGCATCAAAATGGAAAACCAAAAGTCCCTGTTTCCAGACGTTTGAGGAGGAGGTGCAGTATGAATCGGTCGTTGTAAATCCACGAATGGCCCGCTCCGCGATCAGGTTGTCGGGCTCGAGCTGGCCATCGTAGAGGAAGCGATTGAACGCGCGCCATCGTCTGGTGCCATAGGCGAAGGCCTTCGCGATATCGGCATGGCGCGACAAACCGTTGCCCTGGCGCGTGAGCTGTCGTCGCAGCGCGCGGACCAGTGGTCGGGTCCGACTTCGTCGTGCGGCCAATCGCTCGGCGGGCGGGAGCCCCCGTATCTCTTCCTCGATCCGGTAGATCGCCTGGATACCGGCCATCGCCGTCGTGCTGAGCTCGGTCGGCTGGCTGTCGTGAACGTCGAATATCTTGCGACGCAGATGGGCCAGGCAGGCAGCTTCTCGAATGGCACCGCCCTTGTAGATCTGGTTATAGCCGCTGAAACCGTCGGCCTGGAGCGTGCCGGTAAATCCGGCGAGCTCGGTCATTACGCTCTCGCCGGCGCGGCCCATGGTGGCGCGATACCAGGCGATCGGCGGCTCCTTCGAACCCGAGTTGCGGTCGTCGGCGACGTAAACCCAGAGCGCGCCCTTATGCGTCTTGCCGGTGCTGGGCGCCAGGATCGGAAGCCGCGTGTCGTCGGTGTGAATCTTGCTGCGGGTACGGCCGATCTCACGGATGCGATTGTAGATCGGATCGAGCAAGGCGGCGGCGTAGCCGGCGCTGCGCGCAAGCGTGGATCGCTCGATATCGACGCCCTTGGCGGCCATCATCTGGGCCTGACGGTAGAACGGCAGATGATAACCCCACTTGGCCATCATGATATGGGCGAGCGCGGCATAGCTGAGCTTGCCGCGTGCAATGGCCTTGGCTGGTGCGGGCGCCTGGATGATTTTATCGCAGGTCCGGCAGCTGTACTTGGGTCGAATGGTCTCCATCCCCTGCCAGGCCTGGGCAACCAGATCGAGCATCTCGTCGCTATCTTCGCCCATGGCGCGCAGATCGCCGCCGCAGCCCGGGCAACATGCGCAAGACGGCTCGCGAACGATGCGCTTGCGCGGCAGGTTGGGATTGAGCTTACGCAACGGCAACACCCGGACCTTGTCGGTGTCAGCAACGATGGGCAGCTCGAGATCGGGCACGCTGGCGGCGAAATCGGTCTCGAGATCTTCGAGTTCGAGCCGCATCTGGCCCAGCTTCTCGGAGGAGCGGCCGAAGGCCTTGCGGTTGAAGCGATCGATCCGCAGCTGCAGGCGCTGGATGCGAAGCGCGGCCTCGGCGCGCTCTCTTCGAAGCTGCTCATCGCGTTCGGCGATGGTGATGTCACGGGCAGAAACGGCCGCCTCCAGAAGGGCGATCCGAGCGAAGAAATCAGCGGTTGAGGGAGCTTGTTCCGACACCCAAAACCTATACCCGAAAGACCCTCGTCACGGAAGAAGAATCAACACAAAATCAATAAGAAACATCAAAATCAGCCAGCCAAACGCGGTCGATAAATCTTGCTCGGCCGGCGCCAATCGATCCCGTCCAAAAGCAGCGAAAGCTGCGCCTTGGTGAGCGACACGGCGACCTGATCCTTGGTGGTTGGCCAGGCAAAACAACCATCGGTCAGCCGTTTTGTAAAAAGGCAGAACCCCTGGTCGTCATGCGCCAGAATCTTGATGATATGACCCTTGTGTCCACGGAAGCAGAAGATCGCGCCGGTGTGCGGGTCGAGCGCGAGCACCTGCTGCACCATCCGCGCCAGGCTGTTGATCCCGCGACGCATGTCGGTCGCGCCGCAGCAAAGGTAAATCCGGTCGGTCGGCACCACCGTGATCACCTGGTCAACTCCGACAGGACGATACGCAGCGCCGTCGGATCGATGGTCCCGTCGATCCGCAATCGCGCGCCATTCGGAAAGGCCACGACGATCCTGCCGGCCGGGTCCGGGCAATCGGCGACCGGACGCTCGACCTCGGGCAGATCGTTCACTTCGATCCGTGCGAAAGTTGCCATCGCCTGATCGGTATCGAGCTCGCCGCCGGCCATCTGCTTGCGCCAGGCATAGAGCTGGGATGGAGCTACGCCGAACGCTTCCGCGACCTCCGTCACCGACGACCCCGCCGCGCTCGCCAGGTCGACCAACGCGCGCTTCTCGGTGCAACTCCATAGCCTCCGTTGCCGCGAGCGCCCGGGCATCGTTGCACGATCTTCGGCCGCCGCGGCACCGCTTAACTCGGCGACCAGATCGCCCCTTGCATGTTCCAATGTCATGGCCCGAAAACTCCATGTTCATCGGCCTATTGCAAGGTGCCTTCGCGCACCGCTTACCCTACAAACAACTTCACAGAATCTTTGCGAGCGCAAATCGCTGACAATGGTACGTTCACCCTAAGTCTGAGGTCGGGCAGCTAGGCACCTAGTGTCGCGTCGCGGTGATTATGACTCTTTGAGAGATGGCGTGGGATAGGATTTTGCCATTCTCGCTCGGGCCTGCTGTGTGGAGAACATCCAGCGGATGCGGGCGCCACTTTCGGTGCGGCGGCGTTCCCAGGTCCGGATCTCTGTTTCAAGGAGGTCGCGGCTAGCGATGCGGCGATCAAGACATTGGCGGCGCATGACGCCGATTTCGATCTCGACGATGTTGAGCCAACTGGCGTGCCTGGTGTGTAGTGGAACTCCAGGCGTCGCAAGATCCGACGCGCCTCGACTGCTGGAAAGGTCTGATAGACAGCGGAGGCGGTGTGGGTTGATAGGTTATCCATCACGACGCGGACCTTGTCGGCGCCGGGATAGTCCACGTCGACCAGGTCGCGCATCGGCGAAGTCCTCGTTGGCGCGCCGGTCGGTGACCTTGACCTTGCGCCACGACCGGTTGGCGTCGACCATGACAAAGAGGTTGGCCGTGCCGTTACGCTTGTACTCGGAGTCGTAGCGGTATCGCTTTCCGGGTTTCGGCACGATGGGCACGCGCACCTCGCCGATGAGCTGGATCGGACTTTCATCGAAGCAGACCACCGGTCGCTTGGGATCATGCGGCTCGGCATAGAGATCGAGGAGATCCTCCATGCGGGCGATGTACTCCCCATCGATATTGGCGATGCACCACATCTTCTGTTGCCAGGGCTTCAGATCGTTGTCGTTCAACCGCCGGCGGACGGTGTCGCGTGAGACGCTCGGGTGTTCGATCACTTCGACCAGGGCGTTGGCCAGAAGCTTCAAAGTCCACCGGGCGCATCCCTGCGGCGGATCAGAACAGGCCAGCGCCACCAGTTGCACCTCCTGCTTGCCGCTCAGTTTGCGAGCCGCCCCCGGACGCGGCCCTTCACTGAGGGCGGCCTCCAGGCTGATCTCCACAAAGCGCTTCTTGGTGCGGTAGATGGTCGAGTCGCTGGTCTGCACCGAGATGGCGATGGCCTCGTCGGCGACCCCGGCGTCGGCGGCCAGCAGGATCTGCATCCGCTTGAGCCGCCGCACCGGCAGTTTACCCCCGCTCACCAAGGCACGCAGCTCGTCTCGTTCGGATTGGCTGAGTTCGACCCGATATCGTATGTTCATTCCCAAAGCCCTTCTTGGTGGAAGAGCCGTAGGTGAATCTACAATGAATCAATTGCTTGACCAAAAGACGCCGGCGCCGACAGAACGGTTCACCGCCAAACAGGGCCAGTACCTCGCCTTCATCTGGGCCTATTCGCAGATCAATCGCCGCGCTCCGGCGGAGGCGGACTTCCAGCGCTACTTCAGGGTCACCGCACCGTCAGTCCATCAGATGCTCAAGACCCTCAACCAACTCGACTTGATCGACAAGCAGCCCGGTGTCGCTCGCAGCATCCAGTTGCTCGTCCCGCCACAGGACCTGCCCGTTCTCGGCGTAGACTAACCCGTCATAATCACTGCGACGGTACACTAGCCGCCTTGATGCACGGCGATCGGCTTTCGGCGGCCTGCATCGGCGATGTGGCCGCTGTTGAGCGCTTTTCGGCGAGCCTCGTCGGGCGCCGGCGATGATCCGTCGTGATGGCAGGCGGGGTTTGCAGGTTGCGGTCGGCGGGTTCGTTTCGGGGCGCCTGCGCCCCATCGTTATGTCGCGAGTTGGGGGATGCGATCGAGGACGATGTGCGCATTTCGCTGATTGTGAGCAGCCGTTTCAGGCGATGGTGAGCGCTCGTTTCATTTGATCGTGAGCAGGTATTTCGCGCGATCATGAGCGGCCGTTTCGACCGACGTGTTCATTGATTCAGGTGTTTGAGGCGCCGTCAAGAGGGCGGGCGCGGGCACTGTGTTTTCGCATGCTTTCTCCGGTGAGTTGAAGGCGGTGAGCGTTGTGAACGAGGCGATCCAGAATCGCGTCACCGAGGGTGGGATCGCCTATGACGTCGTGCCAGAGTTCCACGGGAATTTGGCTCGTGACGATGGTCGATGCTCGGCCGTGGCGATCGTCGAGGATCTCCAGGAGGTCGCGCCGTTCGGACGCGTTGAGAACAGACAGGCCCCAGTCGTCGAGAAGGAGGAGTTGAACGCGCCCGAGCGTCTTGAGCAGGCGACCATAGCGTCCGTCACCTCGAGCCAGCGCGAGCGCCTCGAAGAGGCGCGGGACGCGATGATAGAGCACCGATCGATTGTCGCGGCAGGCTTTGTGGCCGAGCGCGCAGGCAATCCAACTCTTTCCCAAGCCGGTTGCGCCCGTGACCAGCAGATTCTCATGGCGATCGATCCAGTCGCCGGCGACGAGCCGGGCGAAGACGGCGCGGTCGATGCCGCGCGGGGTGCGCAAATCGACATCTTCCACGCACGCGCTCTGGCGCAGCGCGGCGAATTTGAGGCGTGTGGTGAGCCGTTTGGTGTCGCGCTCGGCGGCTTCGCGATCGACAAGAAGCCCGATGCGCTCCTCGAACGACAGGGCATCGAGATCCGGTGATCGTCGCTGCTCCTCGAAGGCCTTGGCCATTCCGGTCAAGCCGAGTGCGATCAGCCGTTCATGCGTGGGATGGGCGAGCATTGAGAACTCCTGGTTCAGTGGAAATAGCCCTGACCGCGGATGTTGCCGTGGCGCAGGGGTTGGTGGTCGGGCGTGTCGTCGAGGAAGGCCCGATCAAGGCCGTTCTTGAGGATCGAACGGATCGAGGCGACGGAGCGTGCCTTGATTAGGATGCCGCGTTGGCAGGCTGCATCGACGCGCGTGTGGCCGTAGCTCTTGGTCAGCGCCAGAATGCCGAGACAGGTGCGAAAGCCCTGTTCGGGGTGCGGCCGGTCAGCGATGACAGCCTGGAAGAAGGCGGCGGTGGCGGGACCGATCTTCTCGCCGGCCGCGATCAGTCCCCCCGGCGTCCACTTGCCGTAGCGGCGATGCGCGCTCGGCATGTGATCGGCAACGGTGGTGTGGCCGCGCCGGTTGGGCGCACGGGCGTGGCTGGCGATGCGCTGCCCCTTGTGGAATATCTCGACGGTGTTGTCGGCGATGCGCACATCGACGAGCTCGCGGATGAGGCGGTAGGGCGTGGAATACCAGTGCCCGTCGACCTCAACGTGATAGTCGGGCGCGACGCGGCAACGCTTCCAGCGCGCAAAGACGTATGGCTGGTCAGGCAGTTCTCCCAGCTTCGGCCTGTCGATCTCGGCGAAGAGCTCGGCGCGGCTGGAGCCGAAGCCGCGCATCTGGCGGGCGTTGAGTTCGGCGACGAGCAGACGGATGGCGGCGTTCAGCTCCGCCAGGAAAAAGAAGCGCTGGTTGCGCAGCCGCGCCAGGACCCAGCGCTGGGCAATTTGCACGGCGACCTCGACTTTTGCCTTATCCTTCGGGCGTCTCGGCCTGGCTGCGAGAACTGCGGTGCCGTAATGGCTCGCCATCTCCGCATAGGTCCGGTTGAGACCGGGGTCGTAGCGGTCGGGGTTGGTGACGGCGGCCCTGAGATTATCGTAGTTTTGTGTCCGACCCCATTATGTGGCTGGCAACGGGTTTGAGCCGGTATTTCGAAGGTGGGCCGCGGGCGAGAGGACACATAATGCGCTACAGCGAGTTGATCCAGTTGATGAGGGTTTTGTCATCCTTCCAGGCAAAACGTGGTCGGGGCACGTCTGTCGATGCCTGCCAGCACTTGCTCGACCTGTTCCCAACTGATCGATCGCGGAACACCAGCGTGCCGGTACGACTGCGGAAACTCGACAAGCGAACTGAGATCCTTGGCCAGAACCCCCTCACGATGGAGGTAGCGCAGAAAGACCCGTAGCACCCCGCATGCATTGCGCACCGTCGACCAGGAAACTCGTGGCGGAGCGTACTCGGCGATGAACCCGCTGAGCACGATTGGCGACAGCTTTGCGAGGTCGTCGACGCCGATGCGCTCAAGATAGGTTGCGAACTGACGCAAACTAATTTGGTACTGGTATATCGATCTCTGACGAAGCCCCTTCTCTTCGGTCAGGTACTTCAACAACCCCGGCGCCTGACGTTCGAAAGGGTTATCCGGCTTATGGAGACGACCCAGGCCAAAATAGCCGGGGACCGCCAGCTTGAGCATCTGGCGGATGGGATTGCGTACTTCATTGCCGATCTGCTTGCGTCGCCGGCCCGAGCGTCGTCTAGCACGCTCACCAATCCACGCCTGCACGAAAGGCTCGACGTGATCAGGTAGGTTCTTAACTTCGCTGGCTCCGTGAGCTTTTGCGAACTCGCCGAAACTCACCACGATGGGAATCCGGCGGGACACGCTGCGATCCGTATAGCGGCGTTCTGCCATCCAGCCGACGTATTGTTCGACTGTGGAGGCGATCCAGGACTCGTGAATGCGATCGATAGTAGCGGGGCGGATGTAGTACTTCTCAAGCATGACAATCTCCTAAGGGAACAACGAGATCACCATGCCATGAGCGCTCCGTTATGTTGCCGCTAGCTCAGCGATAAGGTTCGCAAATGTGGGTTTTAACTCCCGTTCGCCACATAATGGCGTTGGACACAAAACTACGATTTTGTTCCCGGGAACAAAATCGGGAACCACGAACTTCGGCACGCCATCTAGAAACCGGAACAGGTTGGCGTGAAGGCCGATCCAGTCGGGCAGGCTCTCGCTCGGGCACGCCTCGGCGTAGGTATAGTTCGAGGCGCCCATCGCTGCGACGAACAGCTTCATGGGACGCGCTTCGCCGGTGATGGGGTCGAAGATGTCGATGGTATCGCCAGCGAAATCGACAAACACCTTCTCGCCGCCCAGGTGCGTCTGGCGCATCGTCGGGCGCGCGCGCCCTTTCCAGGCCTCGAAGGTCGTGCAAAACCAGGTATAGCCAAAGCCGTCTGGATTGGCGGCACGATACTCCTCCCACAGCAGCACCCGCGTGACGCTGCGGCGGCGCAACTCCTTCTCCACATAGCTCCAATCGGGCACCAGCCGCGGGGGGCTTTGCGACGCCGCCTTCGGTGCCGGAAAGAGAAGGAGCTCAAGGCCTTCGTCATCCATCCCTTCAGGCAGCGGCCAGCTCAGCCCCGCAAGACGGGCACGCCGCAGGTAGCCATGCACGACGCCATTGCTCACCCCGAGCGTGCGCGCGATGACGCGTTCGGTCAGGCCCTGGACATGCCTTAGACGTAAAACTTCTCTGATCCGGCGCATCGACAATCTCTGGGTTGGCATCAGGCTTCCTCGTTGCATTGACGAGGCAACCTGTAGCCCGGTTGAGATGTCGGCCGAAGCGTCCACAACCTGCGAGGAGGCTGCTCACGATCGTCTGAAATCGCTGCTCACGATCCCGCGAAATGCGTGCTCACGATGCGGTGAAATCCGTGCTCACGATCGACTGAAATACGCAACGATGCGCAGAATACGCTGGTCGGGGCAGGATGTCGGCAGGTGCAGGCGGATTTGCGTTTTCATCTCGACCACCCGCGCGGCGATTTTGATGAGGCGAAATCGCAGCGTGTCGAATTGGGCGACGGCAAAGCTCGAGCGTTTCGGCATCGCAGCGCGCAGGCCCCACATTAGCCAGTAGGCGCCGGCATGCAGGAAGAGCCGGAACTGGTTGGCCGTCGCTCTTGTGCAGGATGTGCGGTCGGCGGCAAGATGCGTCTTCCAGGACTTGATGTGGTTCTCGGCCGCGCCGCGCCGGCAGTAGAGGTCCTCGTAGAGCGCCTTGGCCTTGCCACTGGCCAGATTGGTGACGATGAAGCGGGTGTCGGCTCCTTTGGCGCCGACCTCGACCCGCGCGATGATGCGCTCGACGCGGCTCCAACTGGCGGCGCCGTCAAAGAACTCCTTGAAGCGGCGGACCTTGTTCGATTTCGCCGACGCCTCAAAACGCGCCAGCGTGGTGGCTTCCAGATGCGCGACATGCTCGCGCAGCGTCGTGGTGGGCGCCACGCCGAGGATGAAGTCTACACCGTTGGCGCGGCACCAGTCGATGACCTGCGGACCGCAGTAGTGGCTGTCGGCCCGGATCAGGATCCGTGTGGTCGGCCAATTGCTCCGGATCGCCCGCACGAGGCGGCGCAGGTGGGGGCAGATCTCAGCCCCGCTCGGCCGCCTGGCCGGTCGCAGGATCGCGCTGACGAACCGGCCATCGCCATCGAACACCACGATCGGCTGGAAGCCGTATTCGTCGTAATACGCGTTGAACAGGCGCAATTGCTGGCCGCCATGTACGGCGTCAAAGGAAACATCTCCAGACTGCCCATCACCAGGACCTTCCCGCCTCGGCAACGATCATGCGGGAGGGCCACGCCTTTGAAGGGCGGCCTCTGGCCGTAATCAGCCGCCTCAAACGCCGCGGCGAGCCAACGCTGCTTTTAGAATTGCCGGACGGCAGCCGGACCTACATTCCCGTCGCGTGGACGGATCTCGGGGGCCTGGGGGGTGATTCCACAGCCTCGCCGGCTAATCACTCCAGCATTGGGCGGCTTTCAGACCTTCTGCATCTGCGCTTTCTGACCGACGCTCTTCTTGAACGGCGCGGCGAGTCGCCGCCCGATGACACGGAGGAGCGACATGCAACTGAAGCTGAGATTCGCCGAGGAAGACCGCAAGCGGCCTCCCGACCCACCCACCTGGGAGACGCTGGACGCCGAGGCGCGGGCGGAGGCGTTGCGCCGGCTCGCCCTCGTGATCGCGCGCATGCTGACAGTGAGGGAGGCCGGTCATGACTGAACACAGCAAAATCGCCGCCGGTCACCAGGCCCGGCTGGCTGTCGTCTACCTGCGCCAGTCGAGCGCCTCACAGGTGGAGAACAACCGTGAATCGACCGAGCGGCAATACGCGCTCTCCGGTCGGGCGCGCGAGCTGGGTTGGCCGGACGAGCGTGTCCTGGTCATCGACAGGACCTTGGCCTGTCCGGCTCCGGCAGCGTCATGCGCGCCGGCTTTGCGCGGCTGACCAGCGAGGTGGCGCTGGCCCGGGTCGGCATCGTGCTTGGCCTGGAGGTTTCGCGGCTGGCGCGCAACAATGCCGACTGGCACCGGCTGATCGAGTTGGCCGGGCTGACCGATACGCTGATTGGCGATGCCGACGGGATCTACCACCCGGCTCTGTTCAACGATAGGCTTTTGCTCGGGTTGAAAGGCGCCATGAGCGAGGCCGAATTGCACGTCCTGCGCGCCCGCCTCAATGGCGGCATCCGCAACAAGGCAGCGCGCGGTGAATTGCGCCGCGGCCTACCGATCGGCTTCGTCTGGGGCGAGGCGGACGGCGAGATCCTGATCCATCCCGACGAGGCCGTCGCCCATGCCATCCGCACCGTCTTTGCCCGCTTTGCCGAGCTCGGCTCGGCGCGCCGCGTGTGGCTGTGGTTCCGCGAGCAAGGGATGAAGTTCCCGCTGTGGCTTAATGCACGCACCGAGCTGCGCTGGGGCGAGGCCAGCTACCACGCGATTCACAGTGTGCTTGGCAATCCAGTCTATGCCGGCGCCTATGTCTATGGCAAGTATCGCCGAGAGACGGTGCTCGACGAAACCGGCGCGCGGTGCAAGCGGATACGCAAGCTGCCGATGGAAGACTGGCAAGTGCTGATCAAGGACCACCACCAGGGCTATATCGATTGGCCCACCTTCGAGGCCAATCGAGAGCGCATGGCGGCCAACACCCAACCCCGGACGCACGCCAAGGCGCAGGAACAGGCCGGTGGCGCCGCCAGAGAGGGTGGCGCCCTGCTGCAGGGCATTGCCCGCTGCGGCCACTGCGGGCGACGGCTGCACACCCATTATCGCGGCCGCACCGTGACGCCGGGCTACCATTGTCCCGGCAAGGTGGTCGTCGAGGGCAGAGGCGTCCATTGCCTCAATGTTGGCGGCGGGCAGATCGATGAAGCCGTGGTGGCGGCCTTCCTGGAGGCGCTGGAGCCGGTGCGCCTGACCGCCACGCTCGAAGCGGCCGAGCGGCTGGAGAACGATCGCGAGGCAGCACTCAAGCATTGGCGGCTCGACGTGGAGCGCGCCGCCTTCGCCGTCAACCGCGCCGAGCGCCGCTATTGCGCCGTCGATCCCGACAATCGCCTGGTCGCCCGCAGGCTCGAGCAGGAGTGGGAGGAGGCGTTGCGCGCACTGGAGGCGGCAAAGGCGGAACTGGCGCGGCGCGAGGAGCAGCGTCCGCGCGTCCTGTCGGCCACGGAGCGGGAAACGCTGCTTGCCCTCGGGGCCGATCTGGCGAGCGTTTGGTACGCGCCCACCACCACGCCGCGTGACCGCAAGGAATTGCTGCGCACGCTCCTCGATGAGGTCACCCTCCATGTCGATCGCGACGAGGCAGCGGCGCTTCTCGTCTTGCGCTGGAAGGGCAACGCTACGAGTCGCCTCACCGTCGCCTTGCCGCGCTCGCGGCCGGCGACGGTTCGTACCGACGAGGACACGCTGGCGCTGCTGCGGCGGCTGGCACCGCATTATCCCGACGCGGTCATTGCCGGCGTCCTCAACCGCCAGGGCCGCCGAACGGCGTACGGCCACCGGTTTGACGACGCGTCGGCTATCTGCGTAAGCACTGGAAGATTCCCGCCTGCAAGGCCAAGCCACCAGCCGCCGACGGCGACATCGTCACCGTCCGTCAGGCCGCTGCCGCGCTCGGCGTGGCGCCATCGACGCTCCACCGCCATGTCAACGACGGCCTCATCCCGGGCGAACAGGTGACACCCGGTGCGCCATGGCGCATTCGCCTGACCGCCGAACTAAAGGCCCGATTCCTGGCCACGCCTGGCGAAGGCTTTGAGCCCATCCGCGACGCCATGGAGAACCTCGGCCTGTCGCGCCAGGTCGTGTTGCAGCGAGTAAAACGCGGCGAACTCGAATCCGTCCATGTCGTGCGTGGACAGAGAAAAGGCCTATGGATCAAGACGATAGACAAAAATCCCAGCCTCTTCGAACAGATACCGTGAACCAGGGGGTATTATGACAATGGATCCAAAGTATCGTCGATGTCGAGCACAATCCGCTTCGGCACCTGCCGGAAGGAAGCGCAATAGAGATCGACCATCGCCCGCCCCATCGCGACCAGCTCCCGCACGCCGGGCAGGTTCTCCAGCCGGCAGATCGTCGACTGGGAGGCCAGATCCCGACCCGACGGCAGCGCATCCTGGGCCATCTTGAAGACCGGATCGGAGCGCAGCCGGTTGGCGTCATTGCCATCCTCATAGCCGGCGGCGATCATCTTCATGCGAAAGCCGATCATATCTGAAAAGCTGTGGATGACCTGGTCCGGGGAGCGCGGATCGTCGATGCACCGCGCCAGACGCTCGGCGACACGCAGCCGCTTTTCCACCTCGGCCAGAGCCAGAACGCCACTGTTCGAGGATAGCATCCCCCCGTCGAAACGGGCGACGACAGACTTGCTGCGAACAGATGACAAACCCGTCAGCGGCAGCGTAGGATCATTCATGGCGGGTGTGGTCTCCGGAACATGGCGCGGATCGGCCTAAGCAACCAAATCCTACGTCATTTCAACGGTTTGCTCCACATCCGCCAACCTGCCATGAATTTTCCGGGCTAACTGATCGGGTAAATCCGGAAATCCGAAGTTGTATAAGGTTACACGTGATCGCTAAAAATTTGAAGTTACTGAGCCTTGGGACGAAGCCGGCGTGCATACCTCTCGCAGCCTCCGATGTTTCCATCGTACTTGATGTCCTCAATCATGTCGGAGGATCCAACGATCACGTCGATTTTGCAGTGATCGTCGTAGATCTCGGTTGCTGTGCCTTGGGTCTCGACGTAGATCGGCTCCCCGTTCACATAGGCCGTGCCCGAATTAAACGTTGGAACAGTGTATGAGCCGGCGTCCCGGGTTACCCACGTGAAAACACGCTTATGGGCTATCATGCTCTCCGCATCGGGAAAGCTGAGAACGCGAAACGCCTCTTGATACGGTTGACCTCGTAACGATGTTAGGCCTGCATCCATATTTTCCATCGTGTGGCACCCATACAAAATCGACAGCGCGACTGACCCAATGGTCCAGAGCGAGGCGATGGCAGTTGCTTGGGCCAAACGTTTCAAATTCGAGTACATGCTGATCTCGCTCCCATTCTGATTCTTGTTCTCCGCAGACCGGATAGATGACTATCGGGATGGCCCGCGCCGTCAGCGTCTGCGCGGCTGCCACTGCGTGAAGGCTGAGTGGACCATTAACGCAAGAAACTGCATGACGCTCACCGCTCATTCTATCGTCCAACGTTTGCGTATCATCCGACGCAGTAATCGTGCCAAAGGAATGAAGCTTTCAATTACAACGTGCCGCAAACTGCACGGGGAATGTGATGGTGCGCTGCGACGCGGCAACGGAAACGGAAACGGAACGAGTTCTCGTTCGCATTAGCGTGACGCAACTCGCATCCGGCCGGTTTGTCGGTAGCCTGCACAGCATTCATGTGACACGGTGAGGGCACCTGTTAAGCCGAACTCCGGTTAGTTCACAATCTGCGCGTTCAGATAGAGGCGGCAACGTGAATTTTCCATCCTGCACGCATTCTGACTCGCCGCCTCAGTTACCGAATTGTGACATCTTATCCAAGATCCACTCGCGCTCAGACGACACGCGCGTATACACACCGTACTTCAGCGGCTTTCCGCAACCGTCCCCAGTCGATACAATTCCAACCAAGATGGCGTCCTCTGGGCTATTGCCTTTGGTTAGAGGACCTCCACTGTCCCCTTGGCAAGCATCGGTCCCGCCGCTGATGCTTCCGGCGCACATCATCCCAGGAAAGATCCCCCCAGCATATGAGTCCGGACCATTGCACGTTTCGTTCTCTACGTACGGGACGGTGCCCTTTAGGAGCTGGTCTGATGGTTCTCCACCGTCTGACGATTCTCCAACGTCTAACGTATTTCCCCAACCCGACACGGTAAGTCCCTCGCCAATAGCAATTTGCGTACTGGAGGTAGCAAGGGGGATGATTGCTGCGGGTTGCGTACTGTCCACTCGCACCAGCGCCACGTCATGTTCACATGTGTCCCGGTTATATTCTTCGTGAACAAAAAAACTCTTTGCGTAGAACGAAACGCCATCATGGTAATCTGTAGCGCCTACCTTGACCTCGACCTTCACGTCGTCTTTTTCATCCGCTAAACAGTGCGCCGCTGTGACGATCCATCGCTCTGCGATCACAGATCCACCGCACACGAAGTTCCCCTTAATAAGGAGTGCGACCTGCCAAGGATGCTCTTCGATCGTGGTCGGCTTGCCGTCCACGATTTTCTCTCCAAAAGCAATCGTGGGCTTCAGCGGTAAGTCCGGATCCCGGCACGTAACAGCATGGGCGTGTTGTCCACCAAAAAGGATAGCGAGCGCGCAGAGGGTATGACGGGAGATTGGTAGCATCGGTTCCTCGTACTATTTTGCTTGACATAACGGCCGCCTGTCGTGGGGGCCAACCAGGTTGAAATAGCTAAAATACGCCCTCCTGCCTGCCAATCTCATTTGCTAGGTAGCAACCCCTCATCTCGGGTGTAGCCCCCATGTTCTTGCCTGAGATCAGGCGGGCTGTGTCGATCGGATCGGAATTGGCACTGACGCGGGAGCCCCCGCATCCACTCGTCTCAATGCGCCAAAGCACCATGCTTGATTTGTTCCAGCCACTCGCTTCGGTCGTTTGTTTCAAAGACGCTTGATCTCGATACCGTATTTCCTCAGCACGTAGCCAATCTGGCGCGGCGTCAGTCCAAGCAGGCGTACCGCCTTCGCTTGGACCCAGCCACATCTTTCCATGGCTGCGATGACACGTTCGGCATCGGTCGTTCTCGCACCATTTAAGTGCACGTCCGCACGCGGCCCCAGCGGGGCGATGGCCTCCCCGGCGTCGCGCAACAGAGGCCGAATTCGATCTGCGCGGCAGTGCACTCGTGCCCCGCCACCAGCATGCCCGCCGCCAGGCCGATCGCCTCTTCCTCGGTCGCCTTGCCCTGGTCGACCGCCGCGAGCAGATCCGTCAGCAGGTTGTCGCCCGGATCCTGGCGCTTGTCCCGCATCTTGCCGCGAATGTAGGCGCGCAGTTCTTCCCAGGCCAGGCCAGGCCAGGCCAGGCCAGGCGAGGCCAGGCCAGGCGCGACGCGCTGCGCGGGCCGCTTTCATGCTCGTGCGTCATCACCTCGTCGGACAGCCCGGCGAAAAAGGCGTGATCCTCGTAGAGTACGCCCATCAGCGCGCTGATGACCATGGCCGGAAGCGGAAAGGAGAGGTGGCGCCGCAGGTCGGCGGGCTGGGGCTGGGCCGCCAGCGTCTCGAACAACTGCGCGGCGATCGCCTCGACCTGCTGCGCGAGCAGCTTCACCCTGCGGTTGCTGAAGGCCGGCGCCACGATCATGCGTAACCGGGCATGCTCGCCCCCCTCGTGCGAGACCAGCCACCCCGGCGAACCGAGAATCACCGAATCCGGGCTGAATGCCGCCGGCGGCATTCCCGCGGGCCGGAACGCCGCGTCGGACAGCACCGCCTTGGCCTCGTCGTAGCCTGTCACCCACCAGCCTTCGTGCCCGGACGGGAAGCGCACGCGGTGGATCGGACCGTTGGCGCGTAGCGCCAACTTCTCGGTCGAGGGCTCGATGTGATCGACGCGCCATATCGGCAGCGTCGGCAAGGGTTGTTCGGACATGGTGGCAGTTCACTCTCTAAGCGATGGAAGGGGGAGAAGGAAGGCAAATGGGTCCTGGGCTCATCCTTTGCCCCCCGGCGGGCCGACCACCATAATGGCGGGCTCGGCCGAAAGCAGCTTCTTCGCCGCCGCCCTGACCTGGTCGAGCGTCACCTGCTCGATGAGGGCCGGGCGCCGCTGGATGTAGTCGGTGCCGAGATTGTCTAGCTGCAATCCGACAAGCGTGGCTGAAATCGAGCTGGAGGAACCCAGATTGTTGATGGCATAGGCACCGATCAGATACTTCTTGCTCGCTTCGAGCTCGGCCGATGTTGGGCCTGTGTCCACCAGCTCCTTGATTACTTGTCTTATCAGGTCGAGCGTCTCGGCCGCCCTGTCGGCGCGCGTCGATGTCGTCACGACAAGCGTGTTGGAATGCTGGTAGCCTTCCAAGCTAGAGGGGACACCGTAGGCAAGGCCGCGCTTTTCGCGCACTTCCTGGAAAAGACGTGAGGTAAATGGCGAGCCTCCGAGTATATTGTTTATCAGCTGCGCGGCATAGAATTCCGGGTCGCTGCGTCCGATGCCGGGAAAAGCCAGCTGGAGCGAAGTCTGGGGCAATGCGGATTTGACCAACGTCCACCCGCCGAGCTTCGGGGTGACATCAGATACGGGGGCGAGCGCCTGCTTCTGAGGCAAATCGCCGAACAACTGGTCGAGCCTTGCGCTCAGGGCTTTGGCATCAATGTCGCCGACGACCGCCACGTGCAGCCCGTCACGACCGAAAGCGGTCTTGTGGAAGGCGCTTAGATCGGCGGGCGTTATGCGGGCGAGGCTTTGCTTGGTGCCCTCGTCTGGCCTCGAATACGGATGCGTGCCGTAGAGTCTGCGCAGCCAGGCAAGCTCGGCGATCGCTTGAGGTTCGCGCTCGTTGGCAATGATTTCGGAGAGAAGCTGGGCGCGAATACGCTCGACCGGCTCCTGATCGAAGCGGGGCCTGTTCAACGCGAGTCTGATGAGATCGAAAGCGGCGTCCTGGTGCTCGGAAAGCATGCGCATCGAGCCATGGATGCCGTCACGTCGCGCGTCGAAGCTCATCTCGGCGCCGGCATCGTCGAGCTGCACCTGAAAGGTATCGCTGTCGTAACTGCCGGCGCCCTCGTCGAGCAAGCCGGTCATCAAATTGGCAAGCCCCTCCTTACCGGCCGGGTCCTGGGTGGTGCCGCCGTCGAAGACCAAATCCATGGTGACGATCGGCAGCGTATGGTCTTCAACCAACCAGGCGGTGATCCCCTTTTCAGATTTCACCTCCTGGATATTCATCGCCGCATGGGCCCTGAGCGCCGGCAGGATGAGGAAGAGGATGGCGAGAATGACGATGACCAGCGGGGTGGCGAAGCGCGCGACGCTGCCTTGTGCCGCTGAAAGCGGAAAAGGCAGGGCTTGTGCAAAGGCGGCACGGTGTTGGTTCATCGTCACATCAATTCTCCGTATTGGGCAAGAGAGGCAAGAGATAGCCGGTGGTCGAATGGTCGGACACGAGATAGCGGGCGGCAACGGCCTTGACCTGATCGGCGGTGACCTTGCGGATGCGGTCCGGCCGTTCCTCGACGTCTTTCAGATTGCCGCCGGTGGCAAGCGTGGAGCCATACATGCTGGCGATGGAGTCCTGCTGGTCGTGGGCGAAGATTACTGAGCGGACATAGCGGTCTTTCGCCTTGTCCAGCTCGTCGCTGGTGACGCCGTCCCTGGCGATGCGGGCGATCTCGGCGTCGACCGCGGCCTCGATGTCGGCAAGCTTGGCGTCGCCCCGCGGCGAGCCGTGAATGCTGAAGTAGCTAGCATCCAGCATGGTGCCCTCGAAATGGGCGCCGGCCTCGGCGGCAATGCCCTGTTTCACTACCAACTGCTGGTACAGCCGGCTGCGGGTGCCGCCGCCGAGGATTTCGGCCAGCAGGTCGAGCGCCTCGGCCTCGCCGCGCTCAGCGGTGCGATAGGACGGCACCACCCAATGCGTCGAAAAGTTCGGCACCGACACGCGCGCGTCGGTCAGCGTCACCGTGCGCTTAGTGTTCTGCCCCGGCTCGACCGGACGGATGCGGGTTAGACCAGGAGCCGCCGGCACCGTTCCATACGTCTTCTCGGCCAGAGCCTTTACCGTCTCCGGCGCGACGTCCCCGGCCACCACCAGCACGGCGTTGTTGGGCGTGTAATATTTGTCGTAGAAGGCCCTGGCGTCGGTCCAGTCCAGCTTCTCCATCTCCTGCATCCAGCCGATGACAGGTATTCGGTAGGGCTGGTTCTGCCAGAGCGTGGCGTCGACCGCCTCGCCCAGCACCGCCTGGGGATCGTTGTCGATGCGCGAGCGGCGCTCCTCGATGATCACGTCGCGCTCGGTCTTGATATCATCGTCGGTGATGCTGAGGTTGAACATGCGGTCGGCCTCGAAGCTCATCATCTGCTCCAACGCGGGAGGCGCCACCGTCTCATAGAAGGCGGTATAGTCCTGAGAGGTGAAGGCGTTGTGCGAGCCGCCGATCTCGGCCACCGCGCGGTCGAACTCGCCGGCGGCATGGTTGATCGTCGCCGCCTTGAACATCAGATGCTCGACGAAATGCGCGATGCCGGATTTGCCGGGCGGCTCGTCGGCGCTGCCGATCTTGTACCAGACCATATGGGTGACGATCGGCGCGCGGTTATCGGGGATGACGACCACTTCCATGCCGTTGTCGAGCAGGAAATTCGTTGCCTTGATGTCGTCGTTGGCCGCTAAAACCGGAGCGGTGGTCACAAACGCCAGCGCGGTCGCAAAAAGTGTCCCGCGCAGGCAGCCAAACCGAAGGGTTACTGATGGCTTCTCTTTTCGTGACCGGCCGATGGGCAAGGTTTGAGTCAAAGTGAGTTGTCCTTATTTTTGAAGGTGCTGCATGCTCATCGCCCTTAGTGGGACAAAGTGGCTCGTGGGCAGCCCCGGGCCAGATGGGCCATCAGCATGTTGCCAGGTCTGACTCGAGCGTTTTTGAGTGCATCTGGGAAACGTGAGGTGGCATTTTTTGTTGGGTGATCATGGGACGGCTTCTCCTTGGTCCGTGACGTGTTTGCCGATGATCCGGCGTCGTTTGCCATTTGGCGATCGTGCAACGCCGGACGGTATTGATAAGGTCTCCTAGTTCATAAGATCTCCTGACTGGTTGTCCCCACAACAACCCTTCTTGCAGAGCTAGCTGACAGTAGCCTGAAAGCTACGAGCGAGTTGCGCGACAGCGATCTTGAGTGGCCTCAAGGGTAAGCGCGTAGGCATCCCCACGTAGCGTGCAGGCGGTTGATCGCTCATTTTCAGCATGAATCATGCGGAGAATCCTATGAGCGACAATATGAGCCATCATCGAACATTCGAGATTTTGACGGCGGAGCCTGTGCCGTCCCGACGCAAGCCGCGCCATCGGTCGGACGAAGAGAAGGCACGGCTTGTCGCCGAAGCGTTCTCGCCAGGGGGGCAATGTCTCGGCGGTTGCGCGTTCCGAGGGGCTGGACCCCTCGCAGCTCTATGCGTGGCGCCGCAAGGCGCTTTCGTCGGGCATGGTTGCGCCACTGACGGAGGGAGCGAGCAAGCCGGCGAAGTTCACGCGCTTTGAAGCGGTGGGCAGCGACACGGTGGAAATCGTCATTGGCGACGCAGTGGTGCGCGCCGGCGGCGATGTCGATCCCGATCGCCTGGCGAGGATCATCCGCGCGGTTCGTAAGGCATGATCGCTTCCGGTGTGGTGGTTTACGTGTCGTGCCAGCCGGTCGACTTCCGCAAGGGCGCGGCATCTTTGATGGCGCTGGTCAGGGATGGCGGCCTGACCCATTCTCGGGGGCACTTCACGTATTCCGTTCGAAGCGTGCGGACCGGGTTCGCATCGTGTGGTGGGACGGCAGCGGGGTTTGTCTTTATTCGAAGACTCTGGAAGATCACAGCTTCTGCTGGCCGGGGATATCGGCCGCGCGCATGCGTCTCGACCACGCCCAGTTGATGGCGCTTCTGGCCGGACTGGACTGGAAAAAGATTCGTCCGGCCAGGGTCAGGCGGCCGTTATCGACGGGCTGAAACCGGCCTGCGGCAAGATGAATCATGCGGCTGGAACGGTTGGGAAAGCGGCTGTTTTTGTGCTCTGTTGCTTGCCATGGTTCTACCGGGTCTTGCCCTTCCCGACGACGTTGATGCGCTGAAGGCGATGATCCTTTCCATGGCTCGCGAGCAGGCTGCAAGCGAGGCCCGGATCGCAGTCGCCGACGCTCGGATCGCAGCATCTGAGGCGGAGGTCGCCCGGCTGAAAGCTGTCGAGAAAAGCGCCAGCGAGCGGATCGCCAATCTCACGTCAATCCTGAAAGTTTTGCAGCGCACGCAACATGGCACGCGTTCCGAGCGGCTACGCCTGGCCATCGACGACGAGCAGGCCTCCTTTGCCTTCGAAGAGGTCGAGACCGGCCTTTCGGAAATCCGGAGCGAACTCGACCGCGCGGTCGGGAACAAGCCGAAGCGCGCCCCGCGTCCGCGCAAGGGCTTTGCTGCCCACCTCGAACGCATCGAGGAGGTCGTCGAGCCGGAAATCCCGGCCGTGTGGCGCGACAATTTGGGGTTCTTCCGCATATTTGGTGCACGCCGGGATTCACGGGCGGTGCGAATGAGTCCATAGAGTCGGAATCGCAGTCGACGCCGGTGATTCGCCCGTGCTCCATGCTGCTCGCTGGTCTCGCCCGAGCTTTCGATTGTCCAAATTCTCCCACAGGCCGACACGGTGGTGCTTGTAGCCCGGCCGAAGGCGACAGAATCGTGCTGTCCCTCCTGCGGCTGCCGAACCGGCCGCGTCCACAGCCACTACATGCGCCGGGTGGCTGATCTGCCGTGGCAGGGACGGGTTGTCGAAATCCGGCTTCACGCCAGGCGGTTCCGCTGCGCCGATCCGCGATGCCGTCAGCGGATCTTTACGGAACGATTGCCGGAAACGGTGCAGCCGAAAGCAAGACGCACCGCCCGCCTCGGCGAGAGCCAGTTGGTAATCGGCTTCGCGGCCGGCGGTGAACCCGGCTCGCGCCTGTCGCGCAAACTCGCCATGCCGGTGAGCGGCGACACGCTGTTGCGGATGATCCGCGCGGCCGGGTTCGAGCCGCCGGAAGCGCCGCGGGTGGTTGGCATCGACGACTGGGCCTGGCGCAGAGGACAGCGCTACGGAACGATCATCTGCGATCTGGAGCGCAACCGCGTCCTCGATCTGTTGCCCGACCGAAATGCCAACACGGTCGCGTCATGGCTGAAACGTTATCCGGGCATCGAAGTCATCGCTCGCGATCGCGCCGGCATTTATGCTGACGGCGCCCGTCGTGGTGCTCCCCATGCAACGCAGGTCGCCGACCGCTGGCATCTTCTCCAGAACCTGGGCGAAGCGTTGCGTCTGGCCCTCGGCCGCCATCGCAAAGCGGTCAGTGCCGCCGGAAAGGCGATGATGGCCGAGATGAGTGGCGATGCCGACGCCAATCCGGAACCATCAGTGGAGACTTCCCCGAAGCTTGATGGCCTGCGCCGGTCGTGCCGCAACCAGCGCAGTGAACTCTATGCTGAAGTCCTTGATTTGCGGACGACCGGCATGTCGCCGCGACAGATCGCGCCCCGGACCGGCATGAGCGTGAGAACGGTCGAGCGCTGGCTTGCAGCGGGCGGGGAGCCCGAGCACCGGCGGCCGCCCGCGCGCTCGGTTTTCATAGATCCTTTCCAGGAGTATCTCGAAGGACGCTGGCAGGAAGGCCAACGCAACGGGTTGCACCTGTGGAGCGAAATCAAGCGCCGCGGCTTTGCAGGCAGCAGGGCGACCGTCTACAGGTGGACCGCCGCCCGCCAGCAGTGCTCATCGACCGCTCCGCCAAATGCGCGATGGCGGCCGCCGTCGCGCCGAAACTGTGCATGGCTGCTGAGGGAAGACCCGACTTTGCTCGATCAGCAGACCGAACAATTCTTGGGCCATCTCTATGACTGCGCGCCGGAGCTCTTGAAGGCGGGTGACCTGGCCCGACGTTTCGCTGCACTGATACGCGGCGACGACGATGCCAGCCTCGAGCAATGGATTGAGGACGCCACGGACAGCGAACTGGCTTCACTTGCAGCAGGCATCGGCCGTGACATTGCGGCTGTTCGGGCCGCAATCACCCAGCCCTGGAGCACCAGTCCCGTCGAGAGACAGATTAACCGTCTCAAGACCATCAAGCGCCAGATGTATGGGCGCTCCGGGTAGTCAGTTGCGGTGCACGCGCACGGTCTGGCGGGACGGATTCACCGAGCAATTTCTGCTCGCAATGACCCCGAGCTGCCGATACCGCCTCGCCTGGATGGGGACGCCTGAGTTCGCCATGTCTTCTGGAGAGCCGGATGCGTAACGAAAGGCGCAAGTCCGGTTCGGGAAGAGGCGGTGAGAAACCGGTCGCCGAGAGGCGACACGGCGCTTGCCGCCTACTTTTATACGTCACCGTGTTCCGCGGTGATTTAGGGGAAGGGGCCTCGGTCGCCGAACTTCAGAACCTCAGTCGCACCAAGCGCGAGGCCAAACTAGACGATCGATTCCATGAATCCGGCTTGGAAGGAACAATCAGTTGCTTGGTGGATTCCTCGTTTGCGATTGGCGAAACGAGGAGCAGCATCATGGCAGGACAGCGGCGTGTGATCGAGTTGGCGATGAACGAGGAAGAGGTTGTGCAATTGGGCGCGATATCGCGCTCGCGCACGGAACGCACGAGCCGGGTGGCGCGCGCGCAAATGCTGCTCAACTATCGTGAAACGCCGTCGTTCTTCACGGTGGGGCGAAGGCTGGGGGTTCATCATCAGACAGTGCAACGCTGCGTCGAACGGGCGGTGGACTATGGCCCGCTGGCCGCACTTGATGACCGGCCGCGACCGGGGAAGGAGCCTGTGATCACGCCGGAGGCTAAGGCTTGGCTGGTATCGTTGGCCTGTGACAAGGCCAAGGACCACGGCTATCCGCACGAGTTGTGGACGACGCGGTTGCTGGCCCGCCATGCGCGCGAGCACGGCCCGACGGTTGGACACGCCTGTTTGGCCAGTCTGGTCCAGGGCACGGTGTGCAAGATCCTCGGCAAAGAGGAAATCAAGCCGCATAAGGTGCGCTATTATCTTGAGCAACGAGACGCCGAGTTCGAACAGAAGATGGCCGAGGTTCTGTGCGTCTATCGTGAAGTCGAGGTCCTGAAAAAAGCCTCTGCCAAGTCGAACAGGCGGCGCAAGCTGGTGGCGATCATCTCGTGCGATGAAAAGCCCGGAATCCAGGCCATCGCAACGACGGCGCCGGATTTGCCGCCCGTGCCTGGCGCCTACGCCACCTTCGCGCGCGACCATGGTACAAGCGCCATGGCACGCTCAGCCTGTTGGCCGGGATTGATTTGCTTACCGGCAAGGTCCATGCGCTCGTGCGAGATCGCCATCGCAGCCGCGAGTTCGTCGAATTGCTCAAGCTCCTCGATGCTGCCTACCCGGTCGGGACCGCAATCAAGTTGATCCTCGACGATCATTCCGCGCACATATCGAGAGAGACCAGAGCCTGGCTCGCTACTCGACCGGCCGGCCGCTTCGAACTCATCTTCACTCCTAAGCACGGCTCGTGGCTCAATCTTATTGAGGGCTTCTTCTCCAAGTTCGCTCGCTCGGTGCTGCGCCATATCCGGGTGACCTCGAAACATGAGCTCAAACAGCGCATCATGGCTGGTATCGACGAGGTCAATCGCCATCCCGTCATCCACACATGGTCCTACAAACTCGCCGAGGCCGCCTGATATGATTCGAACCAAAGAAACGCAGGACTAGATGCTATCAAGGACGCCTGTACGGCCTATATCCAAGGACCGATGGCGGCGGCCTTGACTGAATTGGTACCTGCCGCCGCAGAGCGCGGGACTGCCGCTCGGAGACTTTCAGGTACGAACTGACGACGATGACAAGCAGACTCTCCTGCTTTGATATCCGACCGCAACGCCTGTTGAGAGGTATGTCCGTCCGGCAGTGAAGATTGAGTCAGGCGCCAAGTCAAGTAAGCACTCGAGCTAAATCACCCCGATCGGGTTGATACCGGCGCTACTAACGTTTTCCTTATGTGATCGTCCCGAACGGTTCTTTTTCTTTCCAAAGGCCGCTTCGAATGATAGATTCGTCCCGATAGGGATGAATATGCAGACGATAACCGACAGCAAAACCCTCGGCCTTCGGATCCGGCAGGAACGCAAATCGCAGGGCCTCACACAGGAACAGCTCGCCGGCCTTACCGGCGTCGGCGTGCGTTTCGTGCGCGAACTGGAAGGGGGGAAGGAGACCTGCCAACTTGGTCGTGCACTCCAGGTGGCCAGCGCCCTCGGCCTCTTCCTGTCGGTCGGCCGCCGAAGGGATAGCGGGTCATGACTCATCTACTGGACGTATATTTCAGGGAGACCAAGGCCGGCATTCTCAGCCAGGACGAGGACGGCGCGCTGGGCTACGCCTATTACGCCGACTATCTCGCCGGGCAGCAGCCCCGCGTCATTTCCTTCTCGATGCCGCTGCGGGAAGAACCCTATGCCGACCGGGTCGCGCGTCCGTTCTTCTCGGGCCTTCTTCCGGACGAGGGCGCGCGGCAGCGTCTTGCCGGAGCGCTTGGCCTTTCGGCTGGCAATGCGTTCGGCCTGCTCAAGGTCATCGGCGGCGAATGCGCGGGCGCCTTGTCGTTGTATCCAGCTGGTGAAGCGCCGGCTCCTTCCGACGATGACGAGGCTCTCAGTGCAGAGCGACTCAAGGAAATCATCGGCAAGCTGCGGGAGCGGCCCCTGCTCGGGGGAGAGGAGGGCGTTCGTCTCTCACTGGCCGGCGCCCAGGACAAGCTCGCGGTGATCGTCGAAGGCGAGACGATCGGGCTAGCCAAGGGCGGCCGCCCAACCACCCATATTCTGAAGCCGGTCATCCAGGCGCTGGAAGGAACCGTCGAGAACGAGCTCTTCTGTCTGCGCCTGGCAGAGCGTCTCCAACTGCCGGTTCCAAGGGTCGAGATGCGCCGTGCCGGCGACACCGCGTTTCTTCTGATCCAGCGCTATGACCGTGCGCGGACTGACGGCGGACACATCGAACGATTGCACCAGGAGGATTTCTGCCAGGCGCTCAGCGTTCCACCCGAACTCAAATATGAAGAAGAGGGCGGTCCCGGTACCAAGAGCTCGCTGGACCTGATCGATCGGGCCTGCGCACGACCGGCGGCGGACCGGTTGCGCTTCATCCGGATGCTGATCTTTCATTATCTCCTGGGCAATGCCGATGCGCACGGAAAGATACGCGCTGCTCTATGACGGCGATACGCCGAATCTCGCCCCACTCTACGACGTGGTTTGCACCGCCGCCTATCCGCGGCTGGCCAAGAAGCTCGCCATGGCGATCGGCGGACGATCCGTTCCCGACACGATCCAACTGAAGCACTGGCTGACGCTCGTTCCCGAAACCCGGGGCGCGCAACGCCTTCTCATCCGCGATATCGCAACCATGGCCGGGCGCATTGGAGATGAGGCCGACGCTTTGCTCGCGCAGCTGGCGAATGTAGGGGCGGACCACGCCATTCTAAAATCCGTGCGCGCAGTCATCGCGACCCGGGCAACGCACCTTTTGCGGATGACCGAAGGTGGATGACGCCTGAGGGTCCACAGGTAACAGACCTTGCTTCGCTCAACCCTTGTCGGTCTCGGTGGCGGAAACTGGGAATGAATCCCGGTAGATCGATCAGGACGGCAACTTCTTCCTGCTGGGCGAGGAGCCTTAATGGTCTCACCCAAAGGATACATCCAAGCGCGGAACCGCGCGTGCCTACAGGGGCCATTGTCATCGATGCGGCGGCCACGGCTGCCTAATCGGCAACGGGCAGACCACACCTATTGGCGACAAAAATGAAAAGGATCGTCGAACTCAAGAAGGTTTGGCCCCGCCTATCCGAGCCCACATGACGGAGTTCGGCATCATTGCGGCGAAGGGCGCACAGAACGTCGATCGATTGAAGGAACAACTGGATCTGCTGCCGGAAGTGGCCCGGATGCCCGTGAGTTTGCTCTTCGATCAGTTGGCTGTTAGCGGTCGTCAGGAAGTGCGCATAAACGGTGCCATGTGCTGTTTGGGGTTTTCCTGTGAGAGAGGTAGGGACCTGCTGATTTCGTTTAATCGGTCGGGGCATTGAGGTTTTGGATCTCCTGCTGGATGTCGAGGGCGTAGCATAACCAGATCTTGTCGCGCAGTTCGGTGAGGAGCTCGAAGACGGCGAGCGCCTGGTCGGGTGTCAGTGCGACGGCGTCGCCGCACACTACCAGCCTTCTCGACCACCTCATGAATATGGACCAGGCTCCCGGCCCAAGGATGCCACGGGTAAAAAAGCTCGTGCTCCGCGATCCCGTGGGCGTTCTGTCGTCGTGTTGTACAACGAGGTGCGCCCGCATGGGGCGATCGGGCACAGGTCCCGATCTCGTTGCTCAATCACGATGGCGCCGCCAGCCCGCCATCGTGAGAAAGCCGGGAAACTCCACCTTCCGGCGGTCCAGAGAATGGTATCGGAGCAGGCGCAATTGCTGGCCGCCATGTACGGCGTCAAACGTGTCGTCGATGTCGAGCACAATCCGCTTCGGCACCTGCCGGAAGGAAGCGCAATAGAGATCGACCATCGCCCGCCCCATCGCGACCAGCTCCCGCACGCCGGGCAGGTTCTCCAGCCGGCAGATCGGCGACTGGGAGGCCAGATCCCGACCCGACGGCAGCGCATCCTGGGCCATCTTGAAGACCGGATCGGAGCGCAGCCGGTTGGCGTCATTGCCATCCTCATAGCCGGCGGCGATCATCTTCATGCGAAAGCCGATCATGTCCGCCAGGCTGTGGACGACCTGGTCCGGGCAGCGCGGATCATCGATGCAACGCGCCAGACGGTCGGCCACCCGCAGTCGTTTTTCCACCTCGGCCAGCACCAGAACGCCACAGTTGGAGGACAACATGCCGCCGTTGAAACGGGCGACGACGGACTTGCCGCCCACTGATGACAAACCGCTCAGCGGCAGGGTAAGATCATTCATGGCGGGTGTGGTCTCCGGGAAATGATTCGGATCGGCTTTAGCAACCAAATCCTACGTCATTTCAATGGCTTGCGCCACATCCGCCAACCACCCTGAATTTTCGGGCTAGATAGATCACGTGTTGTTGTTGGTGGGCGCCCCGGCAACCGCTTCATCTTGTCAACCAGCCGCTCCAGCGATCCCGCGCGTTCCAACTCCGCAAAGAAATGATGCGGCGTGACGCTACCCAGCCGGTGCCTCTCGGCCAGTTTCCACACATAGGGATAGTCGACCATGAAATTGGATCGAGGCGACGCCTTGGATGGTTCAGCGTTGGTCAGGATGCCGCCGCCCACGAGCCGATCGGGAAGGAATTGCCACCGAGAGCCATGCCGCCGATGCGTTGCCGGCCATGTTCTTCCACCGATCGGGCATACTGCAAACAACGTCCCATGTGAATGAAAAAGACCGTTCAGAACAACGCTACAGCACGGGCTCTCACGGCGGGAATCCGAAGTTGTGACTGCAGGGGGAAGCGCCTTAGGCTTGGGTGGCATGCTTGTCTCACGCCAGTGGATTGCGATGTGGTGTGCCCGTCCTGACTTCCTCTGGCGAGCCGGCCCACCGCGGGTTTGGTTACCACCCCTGTTTGACATTCTCCGTTGCCCAGCAGCGTACAATGCTTCCTACGCCCAACCTGGTCGCTGCAGCAAACCAGTGTCATTGAGGGATTCGAATAATCGCCTCAAAACCATCCTCGCGACCTGGGGCAGGCGAGGCAAATTCAAGGCTGCCCCCGACGTGCTTGATAACATGATTAGCGATGGGTAGACCACGGCCTGAGTCCGCCTGAGTCGTACGACGCTTATATCGCTCTGTTATTTCGTCAAGGTCTGGGAGGGGCACCACCGGTCCTGCGTTTACAATGGCGATAGTTCCGTTAGCTCGGACGGAAACTGTTGCCAGGGTATCGGGCAGTCCATGTGTGAGTGCGTTGTCGAGTAGGAAATGAAGCGCGAGGGAAACCGCAAGGGCGTCTTCAAATTTGCGCACCAAAGGGGGGCAGCCGTCGACGTCAAGGATTAGCCGTCCGGCAAACCACGGCTTTTTCAAGAGGTCATTAACCTTTGACCGAACCTTTGGGACAAGATCGACGTGGTCTAGGACCGATTCGGCCACGAAACTGTACCCGACGCCACGCACTGTCGCTATTCGCTCCCAGTCGATCTTTTTGCGGAGCCGGCTAACATAAACCTCCACGGTGTTGCTCTCAATCTCCGAACCCAAGGAAAAGAGTACGTCCTCGATCTTCGCCTTCGAAACTAACGTTCCGGGCCGGCGCAGAAGGCAGTTGAAAACTGTCCATTCGCATGCAGTCAGGTAGACCGGCTGCCCGTCGCGCTCGCAGCGCCGCTCGGCCGAGTTTATTGACAGCGTCCCGACACAATATGGCTCCGGGAACTTCCCATGACGACGCCCCACGGCATGAATGCGCGCGGAAAGTACGCCGAAATTGAACGGCTTGGCCAAATAGTCGGCGGCACCAGCGTTGAGCCCCTCGATTTCGTCCTGATCGCGGCCTGCCACGATGATGACCGGTGCCGAATCAGGCCGCTTCTTCATCTCCCGCAGGTAGTCGATGCCGTTGCCGTCTGGCAGCTCAATGTCGAGCAGAACAAGGTCGTAGGCGAACAGACTTGCTTTATCCCGCGCTTCGGACAGGTCCTTGGCCCAGTCGACCGCGTGGCCCATCGTATGTTCGCGTACATCGCGGACAAAGTCCTCGTTGTGTCCAATGAGCAAAATATACATGCCGAGCTCCATTAATATCGCAGGGTTCATGCCTAATGACGGAACCTGACGCTACGCTGAACCCCCGTGGCGCAAATGTCCGGCGGCTTTCAAGCTGCCGTCCGGGTGTAAGAAGCCCGTTACGGAACAACCAAAAAAGGCAAATTATGGACGCCATTCTTTTCTCGGCACTTTTTATTCATGTGACCACCGTTGGCGCTGCATCGGCCGTCGGCAAATCCGACGTTGGGATCGCCGAAAGGCGACCCTGCCAAGCGGTACTGACCAAGCGTGAAGCGGCCCGAAGGCAGATCGGGCGGCGGCGCGACGCTCAGCAATTCGCGCGCGAGTGCGAGGCTGACCTTGCGAGAGCCGCCGGCGAGCAAGCCGTAGTGCCGGACGCGGTGGAAGCCACGCGGCAGGATGTGGAGCAGGAATCTGCGGGCACAGAAGAAAAGCCCGCTGCCGGGAGGAGGTGGCAGCGGGCTTGATTTGAAATGCAGCGCGGGAGGAGGTGCACTGCATTCAGCGTCGGCATCGCATCTGGGAGGAGTAGATGGCCGACAGGAGGATCATATCGGTTGCCGAAAATATTGCAATGCACAAAACTGTGTATCGCACCTGCGAACACGTTACCTGGGCCGCGCATCAGGTGGCGGCTCAGCTCAGTCCGGAAATCGCAATACCGCCTCGTCGTGACATATTCGGCCTTCCTGTAGGCGGCTTCCAGCCCCGCGGGCCGCGGCAAGCGAGCTGGTGAGTTTTCTCGCTTTATAGAACGGCCGCTTGCCGTACGAGAGGGATGGCGGCTCCCAGTCGGGATCAGGCTGTCGGCGAAGCTGAAGCCCAGCGATACGGGTCTTCTCCCATCCGGGCGTCCATCCCTGCCGAAAGTTCCGGCACGACCGCCAGGAGAGATGGAGAATGTAACTGTGCTACAGGCCGTCAGACGATGGTACGAAAAGAGGAGTGCGATCCGGGCGCCGCTGGCGACGAGCCGCACAGGTGCTCATTCTTCTCGACAAGCGCACCGCGTACTACGAAGCGCAGCGTGGCGCGGTCCCGGGCTCATGACGATGCCCGCGAATTCGTCCATAGGGCGAAAGTTGGCGCCGAGATCGCCCACATCGCGCCAGAGGCAGAGGCGGAGATGGACGTCGACGTCGTGCGAGCGGTCGACGACGACGAGCTTGATCGGCACCGACCTGGGTCAACGCACAGGATCTGACTGCGCCCGTGGCCCCAGAGCAGGCTATGGAACACGCAGCAGTTTCTCATATCTCTTGATCAGCCGATCCCGCTTCAGACGCGAGAGCTTCTGGATCCAGAAGATTCCATCGAGTTGATCAATCTCATGTTGGTGGCAGACAGCTAGCAAGCCGTCGGCTTCTTCGACCTGCTCGACGCCGTCCAAATCCTGATAGCCTACGCGAACGAAAGCATGGCGTTCGATCTCCTCAGTGACGCCTGGCATCGAGACACTACCTTCCGTGTGCCGGATCATTTCGGCGGAGGCCCAAAGGATAGCCGGATTGACGTAAGTCCGGAGCCGCGCTGGGGACAGTTCGATTACGACCAGTCGCTTCAAAATGCCGATATGCGGGGCGGTGATCCCGATGCCAGGCGCCGCTGCATGGTGTCCGCCAGGTCGATGGCGAGGTTCCGCAATTCGTCATCGAAGTCTGTTACGGGCTCGGCGACAGCTCGAAGGCGACGGTCGGGAAATCTCACGATCGGCCGGACCGTCACATGTCACTCCTTCGCCTCAGCGATCATCGTGTCGGAAGTCTGGTGATCTTCAGGCCGATCTTGCGGCGTTTCGCCGGTGCTGGCGCCGGGGGGAACTACGGGCTCAGGCACTGCTCCCTTTCTTCCTAGCCCGCTTGCCTTCGCCAGTTGAGAGCGCGCTGCCGTGTAGTTAGGGGCAACCATCGGGTAGTCCGCAGGCAAGCCCCACTTTGCGCGGTATTCATCCGGCGTCATGTATTGTAGTGAGTACCGATGTGGCGCCTAAGCGATTTGAATTTCCTGCCGTCTTCCAGGCAGATGATGAAATCTGGCGTCACCGAGTTCTTGATCGGGACCGCTGGCGCGCGCCTTTCTTCCGGCTGTGCCGCCGGTGCTTCCCGCAGCTTGCTGACCGCTGCATAGGTATCGGCAGCCACGCGGCCGAGTTCGGACGCGTGGAAAGCGGATTGTTGCTGACATACGCGGCAACGATGTTCGCGGTCAGCTCCAGGAGCTCAGTTTCGGGCGCAGCAATCTCTTCAGGCATTTGCGAATTCTCGAGATATCTCGTTCGTTGCGATCCCAACCGCGATCTCGCTACAGGAAACTTGGCCGGCCGTACAGGACCGGAAGCCGTCGGTGACGATCCGCATTGTCTGGGGAGCGATGCAGGGGCCATGGACGAGGGATTGCGCGTTATTCGCACTGGCGCCCATGGCAGGTTCCAACCCCGCTCTTATCGGCTCATTTCCCTTGGTCCAATCCCGACCTTTCCGATCAACCCGCAAGGGGTCCGCTACGCGAGCGTGCGGCCTTGAGGCTGACGCCTCTGCGGTGATCGCGGTCCGTCCCGAACCCGACGGGCGCCTGTCGAGCGGGGAATTGGTCCCCGCCACAACGGGAGCCAGACCATGTCGCACAATCTCAGCCTCGCGCAGTCCCACGCGTTCGAGCTCGCCCGCACCCTGATGGTCCCGGTGACGCTGTTCCAGGTCGACGGCGAATACGGCGTCCTGCCGAGCGACGAACTCGACGACGCCGACGTCATCGTCCTCCACGAATACGACCCCTACCAGTTCGGCCCGGCTCATTGAGCCGGGTTGCCCCGAGCGGACGTATGCCGCTTGCGAGCGGCGGCCGCAAGGGAGGCTGCGCCGCGGCTGGCGATGCCGTGGCGCTACCGCGCCCTGATCGATTCATCAGTTGCCAGCCGCGCCCTCGCCCCCATCGCTCTTCGCGGGGGGCGAGGATGGTTCCGCAAAGGCTGCGGAAACGGAAAGGCAATCGAGGAAAGGGCCGGGGAGTGTGAAGGCGATCCGGCGGAAAAACGATGGAAAAGAGAGACGTCGAGGAATTGAGGGATCGTGTGCTCTGCGCGGCCGTGCTGGAGCGGGCCGGTTTCGCGATCGATCTGAAGGAAAGCACGCGCCGGGCGGTCAAATACCGGCGCGGTGACGATATCATTATCGTCATCCACGATGGCAAGGGCTGGTTCGATCCGCTGTCCGACGCTAAAGGCGACGTGTTTTCGCTCGTGGCGCATCTCGACGACATCGGGTTCGCGGAGGTGCTGCAGCGGGTTTCGGAACTGGTCGGCTTCGTGCCGAGCGAACCAGTCTGGACGCGCCAGCCCCGCGACCACGCGCCGGACATCGGCGTCACCGAGCGCTGGCGTTTTCGTCGCAAGCCCTGGCGAGGCTCCATGACCGGGCGGTATCTGCGCAACGAGCGGGACCTCCCGGAATCCGTCATCCGGGCGGCGATGCGGCAGGATCGGCTTCGCGAGGGACCGCGCGGCAGTGTATGGGCCGCTCATGTCGACGACGACGGTGTCGTCACCGGCTGGGAAGAACGCGGACCGGAATGGCGCGGATTCGCCACCGGCGGCGGGAAGGTACTGTTCCGCTTGGGGCCACGCGAGGCCATTCGCTTCTGCGTTACGGAGGCGGCGATCGACGCGATGAGCCTTGCCGCGATCGAAAGCCTGCGGCCCGACAGCCTCTATCTGAGCACCGGCGGCGGATGGGCGCCCGCGACCGAGACGGCCATACGGACGCTTGCGACCCGCCCGAATACGCAGCTTGTCGCCGCGACCGACAACAATGTGCAGGGCGAAGCCTATGCCGAACGCATCGAGGCGATCGCCGTCGCGGCGGCATGCGGCTTTGCGCGGTTGCGGCCGGTCACGGAAGACTGGAACGACGATCTGCAGGCGATGATGAAAGAAGAAGAGGAACGGAGAGGGAAGAAGAAACCCGACTGCCGCATGCCGCCTGCCGCGTCAAGGGTGAAGCTTCGCCCGCTGCGCGGCCCTTGACCCGGCCGGACGGAGAGGCGGCCGCGGGGGAGGGGTCATGAAGGGCTGAATTGACGGCGAAGTCGGAAGGATGAGCCGCGCTCCAGCCCGACGAGGCTGAAAGGAGCCCGCCATGCACCCCGTATCCCCGATCAGAAAGGTCTTTCAGGGCGTCGCCGACCGGCGCCAGATGTTCCGCATGTTCGACCGTCACGCGCAACGGCCCAACCGCTGGGACGCGAGCGCGCTCTATGCCGGCGAATGGTTCGAGACCGGCCAGGCAGACCACGACTATATGTTCGAGATCCTGCCGCCACTCTGGATGCGCGGCGACATGTTCGCGATGCGCGAATTCCTGACCGGTAGTGTCACCAGCGTCTTCTTCGCGCTGACGATCGACAGCCAGTTCCGTCATTTCCACGGCTATTGCGATCTTTCCGACAGGGGCTCACCCGAGCGGATGCGTGCCGCGATCGTCGACCGGGAATCGCGGCCGGTGAAGGCAATGACGCGGACCGAGCGCCTCGATCACATCTGGAGCGCGACCCATGATGATTATCGCGGCTATGCCGGGGAGCGCTGGCCGGAGCCTGCACGTGGCAAGCGGACCATCACCGTCTACGGCGGCAGCCGGGGCACGACGTTGAAGCTGCTCAACGATCTCACCGACGAAGAGATCTCGGCCAAGCTTCCGGTGCATCTGCGCTACCTCCCCGACGCGATCGCGGCGTGAGGGGGGCGGCCATGTTCACGTTTCCCATTCTCGGCGTTCGCAAGGTCATCGAACGCGGAAAGACCGATGCCGCCGCCAATGGCGGATTCCGCAACCCGTATTACGGCCTCAGGCCCGGCAAGCGAGATCCCCGGCGTTTGGCTGGTCGGAGACCAGGGGGTCTACATCATGTCGAACGGAAAACTCGCCGACGGTGACCGCCCGCTCGTGGTCTATTCCGACGAGTGCCATCCGGTCGGCAATCCGGACTGGTTCCATTACAAACACCGTCATTTCGGCGGTGACGACGGGATCGAATTCATCGACGCCGAGAGGCTCATTCCGCTGTTCGATCGGAACATCCGCCGCACTCATCTGCTCGTGCAGCTGACCGAGACCGAAGTCTCGCTGTCCCTGATCGCCCGCTAGCCCCTTCACACCCTCACCAGCCCTTCACGCGGCCGACAACGCCGTCCGCGTGATCGCGCTCGCCAAAATCCAAGGAGATTTTCCATGCCCCGACGACCCCTTCACTCTCGACCTCTTCGGAAACACTGCGCTGTCCTCGGGCCTCTGCGTCGGGGTAACGGCCTTTTCGACGTCCTCCGCCGATAGTCCGGTCGATGACGATCCGTCTCCCGTCTCACCAGCCCCGGCCATGCCGATCGGCGCGGCCGCATTGCCTGCTCGGGCGCATCAGGTCCATAAGGGCGAGAACTTCAAGCTGGCAGCGACCCGCGGCCTTGCCACATCCTGGCGGGACCGGGCTCGTGACAATCTCGCCGCCATACGGCGCGCGCGATATCGTCGACCAGCAGCGGTTTGCCACGCCCGAGGAACAAGCAGCGCTGATCCGGTTCACCGGCTTTGGAGCTTCAGCACTGGCGAACGGCGTGTTCCGCCGCCCCGGCGAGCAGACGTTTCGCCAGGGCTGGGAGAAGATAGCCGCCGATCTGGAGGAGGCGGTCGACAGCCGGGACTACGCCTCGCTGGCCCGCTGCACGCAGTACGCCCATTTCACACCGGAATACATCATCCGAGCGATCTGGGCCGGCTTGCGGCGGCTCGGCTTCCGTGGCGGCAGTGTGCTGGAGCCGGGCGTCGGCACAGGGCTCTTTCCGGCGTTGATGCCAGAGGCATTGCGCGCTGCCTCGCACGTCACCGGCATCGAGATCGATCCGGTCACGGCGCGGATCGCCTGCCTCCTTCAGCCGAACGCCCGAATCCTCAACCAGGATTTCGCGCGGGTCGACTTGGCCGAGCATTTCGATCTGGCGGTCGGCAATCCGCCGTTCTCGGACAGGATCGTCCGATCCGACCCCGCATACCGTTCGCACGGCTTCCGGCTACACGACTACTTCATCGCAAAGGCCGTCTCTCGGCTGAAGCCGGGCGCACTCGCCGCCTTCGTCACCTCCAATGGAACGATGGACAAGGCCGATGCCCGCGCCCGCAAGCACATCGCCACAATGGCGGATCTGGTCGCTGCCGTTCGCCTGCCGGAGGGCAGCTTTCGCGCCGATGCCGGGACGGATGTTGTCGTCGACATCCTGTTCTTCCGCAGGCGCAAGCACGGAGAGCCCGAAGGCGATGTGTCATGGCTCGACCTGGAGGACGTTCAGCCCGCCACCGAGGACGAGAGCGCAATCCGCGTGAACCGCTGGTTTGCGATGCATCCTGACATGGTGCTCGGCGAGCATGCCCGTCGCCGCGGGATCTACGGTCCCGACGAGACCTATGCCTGCCTGCCGCATGCCGGCACGGATCTCGATGCGGCACTGACAGCCGTCGTGCATCTCCTTCCGGAAGCCATCTATGACGGCGAACCGGAAGAGATCGGAGCAGACGCTGGCGAGCATGTTGAAGCGCCGGCCCGCAACGCTGCGGACGGCGCGACAATCCGCGAGGGCAGCTACTTCATCGGCCAGAACACCGCGCTGATGCAGATGGTCGACGGCGAGCCCGTCACCATCCAGATTCGGAAGGGCGCGACCGGCGACGGCATCCCGGAAAAGCATGTCCGCATCCTCCGCAAGCTGGTCCCGATCCGTGACGCCGTACGCGAGGTGCTGAAGGCCCAGGAGTTCGACCGGCCGTGGAAGCCGGCGCAGGTCAGGCTGCGCATCGCCTGGTCGAGCTTCGTGCGCGCGTTCGGACCGATCAACTTTACCACTGTCTCGACCGCGCAAGATGAGGAAACCGGCGACGTGCGCGAGACGCACCGCCGGCCCAACATCCAGCCGTTCCTGGACGATCCCGATTGCTGGCTGGTGGCCTCAATCGAGGACTACGACCTGGAGACCAACACGGCAAAGCCCGGACCCCTGTTTACCGAGCGCGTGATCGCGCCACCCCTGGTGCCGGGAGGCGACGGGAAGCATTTTCTCGCCACAGGATGGCGTATCGCCCGTCCGATCGCGGAATGGCGGCGCGACGATTTTTATGGTCATGCCGGCCAACTCGCGGACGAGGCTACCTTCAGGGCCAAGGTGCTGAAACAGGCGGAACACCGGTGCGAGAAATTCGCGCTCGGCCGGCGTGAAGAGCGACCATCGGCAAGCACACCTTGGGGTCGTCGCAGGGTGCGACGGTCTATGCCGACGGTGTCGTTCTTCACTCGGCGGCCGGCCATGGTGGGTTTCTTCTCTCGCCCGAGCGCAACCGCAAGGTTCATCGATCGCTGCGTGTCGACGGCGGCGCCTACGAGGAGGATGAGGCCTGGGCAATCGTGGCCTTAACCTTTCCGCACCTGTTCACCAGCTTCGAGCGGCGCTGCGCGAACAGGACGATGAAGGACAGCTTCCCGGACGCCTGGGAAACGATCGCAGGCAACGTGCTGGGAACCGGTGAATCCTGGAGGAAGGACGAGCGCTCCTTCTTCGACGAGCACGCCGACGATTGGATCGTCGTGTCGGCGATCCTTTCCGGTCATCAATCCGGTTTCACGGAGGTCATCGCGACCCCCGGTGGCAAGCGCGGGCATGGTACCGAGGAGCGACGCTTCCTTGTTCCTTCGGACGAATACCGGGTCGGCCCCTTCGGCTTCATCATCGGTCCGCAGCGGCACGCCGTCTACGGCGGACCGTCCAGCTTCGTCAGCTGGCAGGGAAGGGCGGTATGATGTTGTCCAGAGATCGTCGTGCTCAGCTCTTCCGTATGAGGATGCGCGCCGGCAGACCCAGCGTCAGCTGGACATGATCAACCGCCAGATCACCCGCCGCATGGCGGCCCTGATACGGCAATATCCCGTCATACTAGGTATCGGCGGGGGAGATCGCCTGATCCAGGTGCATTCCTCGAACGGTATCGCGCCAACCTCGCTGCCGTTACCGCTGAGCGCCAGCCGGAGATCGCCGCCTTGTCGCGCAAGCTGGCGCGGCAGGAAAGCGCCATGGCGATATTGCGGCAGCGACTTCAATCGGAGACGCTCTGTGCGTGATCCGAGATGCTGGCGCCAGCCGCTGCCAAAGGTCAAGCATGGATGCGGGGGTGGCAACATCCGTGTCGAGCGAGCGACCATCATCAGATCGACGGCGCCCGGCGTCAGTGCGGCAACCCATGGGACTTTATTGCGGCGCCAGCCGAACAGGCGCCTATCCTTCGGCATGCCGGTGCCCGTGATCATCCCCTTGCCGGTCTTCCCGTCGGGTTTGCTGCGGTCTGAACCGGCGGCTGGCCACTTCAAGGCCGCTGACGCGCCGCCGGAGCGGCCGGAACCCGCCGATCTCGGCAAGGCCGGCCCGCGTCCTTCACAAGGACCAGTGAAAGGACTGGCCCCCGCTTGTCCGCAAGCCGGCCTCGCTCGCCTGGCAGGTCCCGGACCCTGAAGTGTCCAGCTTCCGCCGGTTCCTTTTGACCGCACCCGCAGGAAAGACCGGCAAGGGCCGGAACACCTGAAGGGCATCGCTAGAAAGGTAAGCTCAATGTCCAGTTCAGCCCGCTCAAGCAAGGCCAAGGCCCGCGTCGTCCAGCTCCGCAAGGGCACGACCCTCGAAATGGTCCGGCTCTGCTGCCCGGACAGCAACCAGGCCTCTCTCATATCCGAAAGCTTCGGCCTTCCTGTCCTCGACAGCGACGGCATCCGGGACTTTCATGAGCGCAGCCTGATCGAAGGCGCTGATACCCTCTCCGAGGGGCTTTCCGAAAAAGCCATGCAGATCCACCTGCAAAGGATCGTCGGCTCCTATGTCGGTTCGGCCTTTGGAGCAGGCCAGTTCTACTCGAAGGCCGTTACCGAGGCCAAGGACGCCACGGCCAAGCTCGCCAATGACACTCGCGACGAGGACATTGACGGTCCGGTCGGCTTCAACAGCAAGGCCCAGCGCAAGCGCGAATTCGCCGCCGACATGGGCCTTCAGGCACACGCCCTGCGCATGGCGGCCGAGGGCGCCGTCGCCGCCTACGAGCACATCATCGGTGAAAGCTGGAAGCCCTACGAGCGCCAGACCGAGAACCCCGGCCAGACCGTCAACCGGCAGGCAGCCGATCTCCAGATGGCGGCGCTTGGCTAACCCCCAATGGGCGGAGCTTCGGCTCCGCCCGATCTTCCTCCCTTGAGGCTGGCGTCCTACTGGACGCCGGCCTCTTCGCGTGCGCCAGGGCATCTGAAGCCAAAGAAATGGAAACCGTCGTCGAGGCCGCGCCAATCGCGGCCGTCACGAATGTTGGTCCTGCTCCGGTCCTCGGCCCCCGAAACGGCTGCGCCATCCTCCACTGACGTTGCGGCCCGCATGCAACGCTTCCCCGCCTTCCGATTCCTCTTCTGCGGGTTCGCGGACCTGCGGTCCTGCGCTTGCGGACCTCGTGACGGCCGCGATTGGCGCGGCCTCGAATGGAGGTTCGGAAATGGACAGGAAAAACAACAAGACCCGCGTCGACATCTACGCGAAAATCACCGATCGCATCGTCTCGGATCTGGAAAAGGGAGTGCGCCCCTGGGTCAAGCCCTGGAGCGGTGCGAACACCACGGGGCGTATAACGCGCCCGCTCCGCCACAACGGACTGCCGTATCAGGGGATCAATACGCTGCTTCTCTGGTCGGAGGCGGTTGCGCGAAGCTTTGTTTCCCCGACCTGGATGACGTTCAAGCAGAGCGTCGAGCTCGGCGGTCATGTTCGCAAGGGCGAGACCGGCTCCATGGTCGTCTATGCCAACCGCTTCAACCGAACCGAAACCGATGCCCAGGGCGAAGAGGTCGAGCGCGGCATTCCCTTCCTCAAGGCCTATACGGTGTTCTGCGCCGACCAGATCGAGGGGCTTCCGGCACAATATTACGGCAATCCCGCTCCGGTAGCCGATCCGGTGGAGCGGATCGAAAACGCGGACACCTTCTTCGCGAACACCGGTGCTGTCATCCGGCACGGTGGGGATAAGGCCTGTTTCAATCCAGCTCTCGACATCGGCAGTTATCTAAACAGTCAAGCTGTCTCACCGGCTTTTCACTGATCCCTTTCCATCGACGCCGAGCCTGACGCCACCCGCAAGCGGTGGCGACCCGTGCGCTCGCGTCGCTCCGAAGGAGCTATCACGATGTCTTCCAAGATGCAGTCCGGAGCGCGTGCCGATGTTTACACGCGCATCACCGCCGAGATCATAGCGGCAATACAGCAAGGTGCAGGCGAGTGGCGTGCGCCGTGGTTCCACAACGGAACGAGTAGTGCCCGCCCGACCAATATCGCTTCCGGCAAGCGCTACCGTGGCATCAACACGGTGGCGCTCTGGGTCGCAGCCATGGCCGTTGGCTACGGCGACGGCCTGTGGGGAACCTACCGGCAATGGCAGGACGCCGGCGCGCAGGTGCGCAAGGGTGAACGCTCGACCACCGTCGTGCTGTGGAAGCAGATCGCTTCCTCCGAGTCGGCTGACGACGATGACAGTGATGATGGTGGCCACCGACGGATGTTTGCCCGGGCATTCTCGGTGTTCAACGTCGCGCAGGTGGATGGGTATGAGCAGCCGCCGACGGACGTCCTGCCGGAGAGCGAGCGTCTGGCGCATGCGGAGGCTTTCATCGGCAACCTCGGGATCAAGACCGTGTTCGGCGGTACGGAGGCTTACTATCTCCCGTCATCGGACACGGTATTCATGCCGGACTTCGCTTCTTTCCGCGACGCCGCGTCGTTCTATGGGGTGTGGCTGCATGAGAATGGCCACGCCTCAGGGATGAAGCACCGGCTTGACCGCGATCTCTCGGGCCGGTTCGGCTCGGCCGCTTATGCCGCCGAGGAATGCTGCGTCGAGATTGTCAGCGGGCTTGTCCTTGCCGATCTGGGCATCGCCCACCATCCGCGGTCCGATCATGCAGCGTATATTGCCTCGTGGATCGAAGTGCTGAGGGGCGATCCTCGCGCCATCTTCATTGCCGCCAGCAAGGCGCAGCAGGCCGCCGACTGGATGCACGCGCAGCAGCCGGAACGCCCTGAAGAGCATCAGGCTTCATCCGCCATCCCTGACAAGACGGATGCGGGCCAGCCTGCTTCTCCTGTTCTCGCTGGCGCGTTGTAACAAGGCGCGGACCTGAACATGCTGGGCGATCACGTTCTCCAGCTCACGCTGGACCCGCTCCGCGTCCATCTGCGGGGAGCGGGGCTCCTTCAATCGGGATGGTCTTGCAACCTCGCCCTCTCGCAGTTCCGCCAGTATTGCCGGAGCGCGGTTTGCGGTCGCCCGGCTGACACCGGCCTCCCGTGCCAGATTGGCGACCGTCAGTCGGCCATCCGTCCGGATCGCATCCCCCGAGACAAGCCGGGTGAGCGCTTGGCGAAGCGCTTGCTCGGTCGACGTGCTAACCGGCTTCACGACCGTTCCTCCAGAAGCGGCGCGATCAGCTTGCGCATTCGATCACGGTCCTGCCTGATCGTGGCTCGCTGCACGTTCGACAATCGCTTCTCTTCCAGCATGGCATCGGCATGTGCGATCGCAGCTTGCCACGCCGGCAGGTGACGACGTGCGATACAGGAGTTCGGGCAGCGGTCAGGGGCGCAGTTCGACAGGATGGGCTGGCTTGCCGAGCCTGTCGACCGGCCAAGGCAAAGCGCTGTCGCCGGCTCGAAGAAGCAGTCGTTCAGGTAGCCGACGTGCAGCGTGCGCGCGAGGTGAGCGAGCATCGCCTTCACACGTTTTCCATCTGCGATAACGCCAGGCAGGGAGCCGATCTCCTGTCTGACACGATCGATCTCGTGCGCAATGCGGGAAGCACCCGGACCAGCCAATCGCTCGCCGCGCTGCGCCGCTTCGTAATGCACAACGATGTCGTCGAGCTGTCCCAGGTGGTGTTCTTGCTCAACCTCCTGGCGGAAGCCGGACGCCGACGAACCGGCATAGCCGTCGAACATCGCTACCGAGGCATGCTTGTATTGGATCTTGCCGGCGACCACACCGAACGGGCGGTTTGCGATGTACCAGGCCACGGTTCGGCGGAACTGCCGGGTGTTGAAGATCCAGCTTCGTCCTTCCACGAGCGGAATTGCCGGTTCTTCCGGCGCGCCGAAGCGCTGGTCCAGATGCTCGCGATACCGATTGATCCGCTTGACCACATGCGGCACGCCGCGATCAAGCGCAACGGCGCGATGCAGAACGATCCAGATACCGTCGTCCTTGCGCCGTGGCCTATGCCTTGCCGCCAGGCGTTCGGCGATCTCCACAGCACGGCCGACGGGCTCGATCGTTACCCATTCCTCCGGCTCGCCGCGCTCTTGCCGGCCCTTGTAAACGATGCTGCGGATCGTCAGCCTTTCGATCATCCCGTCGACACTGCGCTTGCGCTGAAGGCAGCTGGGCCGCATAGCTTGGACTTCACTGTCGCGCATGCCAGTCAGATAGGCGCACAGGATGTAGGCAGCGGTTTGAAGTTGCCGCTCCTCGTGCGCAAGCGCAAAGGCGTCGAAGCGAGGCCGCCATGGTTGGCCGCTAACGGGATCGATGGCGATCGGCGTGTCCATCCCGCCTTGCTCGACGCCGAGTTCCTTCACGGCGTCGAGAAGCATGGCGTAGGCGGCTTTGTTGCCCGTAAGGTTCGTGGGGCTTACCCCGCTTTGTAATGCGATCAGTCGGATGTTCAGAACATGGCCGTCCAGCCGCTGGTCGAGCGCGATAGCACCGCAGATGCCACCCATGCGCTCGGGCTCGTTCCATACTGGGACGCCTCTTCGTTCTTGTCGCCGCCGGTGCACCCAGTCAGCCACACGGGCTTCCATCGGGCGCTTCCTGGCTTGCCGTATCGTCGCCCTATAATCCGCTTCGAGCCCGTCAAGTTCGGCGCGTGCCGCGATGATGTCGGTCGAGAACAGCTCGACATAGCGCAGCGACCATCGCAGCAGCGCACCGATCACCGGCTCGGGAATGCGGGGCGTCACGTTCTCATATGCTCGCCCGCCGCAGCCCGCCACCTTGAAGGCTGGCGTCCCGTTCCAGGGAACGAAGCGCAAACCCCCAAGGGTCAGGAAGCGAGCGAGCCGGTGCAGTTGCACGGCAGGTCTAAGGCAGGCGCCAACCCGGCTCGGCAATACGGAACGGTTCTTCTGGAGAGCGAGATAAGCGTCGAGCAGGTCCTGATCGATAAGGGCGGAATCGAAGCGGCCCTCCCGTTCCCGCACGAACGCCATGAACTGACGCAGGGTGGCAAGTGCTGCGCGCGCGCTCAACGGCCGCAGCCGCCCAGAGCGATCCGGAAGGCGTTCGTTGAGCCAGGCGTAGATGTATTCCTTGGCGGTCAGCCGTTCCGCCGGACAGGCAATGTCGGTGAAGTCGATCGTCCGGAACGCATTGCGCGCGGTCACATGGAAGATTGCCGGATCGAGATTCCACACGTCGTCGCCGAAGCGCGAGAGCGTCTGCGGGTCGGTCCCTTCCTTGAGCTTCATCGAGCAGAGCACGATGTCGTTCTGGCTGCGTATGGCCGAAGAGGCTGTCGCAGGGGCAAGGTTCGATGCCGTCATCGTGCCGTCGCCTCCACCGGCAGATAGAGGAGCGTCGACCCTTCTGCAGCGCTGCGTGTCCGTGCTGCTTCCACGATCGGCGGCGCAAAGGCCGGCAGGATCTGGTTCGTGATACGATGCCAGGGGCGGCCGAACTTGATCGACCACTCGTCGGCGTTGAGGGTGGCGCGCTGTTCGGCCATGAAGGACTGGAATGCAATGAGCGCCGGGAGCTTGCGTTCGGTGATCACGGCATTCTCGCATTCAAGGCACCCCCAGAACGGGGTCGGGCAGGGTTTGCCCGCTTCCGCGAACGGGCTTTCGTAAAAGCTGCCGCATCGAGCGAGCCACACATCCTGCTCGTCCGTTGCCGGACGTGGGTCTTGCCGCTCCGCGACAAGTTCTTTCCGCTCGCTCATAGCGATCCGCGGCTTCAGCGCAGCGTCGAGGGCATCGTGGAACGCGTCGGCCAGAGTCTGCTCGTGAACATGGCGCAGGGCCGGTATGTCCGCATAGTGGCGGGCCGCGACACCGATCGAATGGCCGACGGCGAACTGCTCGAGCTGGCCGTTCGTGCGTCGATACCACTCGGCCTTCTGGGTCTTCCGCAACCGCGACAATCTCAGTCGCAGCGGCACACCGTCGTCATCGACCAGTTGGTAGCGCTCGACGAAGGTGGCGATGCCTTGTCCGCCTTCTTCATTGGCTGGACGCAAGCCGTCGATGGTCCAGAGGACCCACAAGCGATCCGACCCGGTGTGTCGTCGGGCACGATCGGTGAACGCGATCGCCATTCTGACCAGCCCACCGGGCGTAGCGCTCGATCCATCCCGCACCCGAAGGCGCTTCCACTCCGAGCCGCGTGCCCGGCGCTTGTAATACTCGATCTCGACATAGCCTCTGGTGGGATTGCGCAGGCAGTCCGCCTTCAGGTGAATCAGACATTCCATCTCCATCCCGGTCTCCAGCGACAGCAGCGCCAGGAATGCCGCAAGGTCGATCGCCGTGAGGTGGAACCCCCGGTGTGGCGCCTCGATCCTGTGATCGACCTTTCGGTAAGCCGCGAGATTGATGAAGCGCCTGAAGGCGGGGTTTCGCGTCACAATCTGTCCGGATCGCATGATCTCGACGATGATGGCATCGTGGCGCGCGCGCAGGCGTGTACATGCGGCGACCTCCGGTGGAGGCGGCGGGACATCGTCACCGAGCGCGATGCGCTGGCGGGCGTCAGTGATCTGAGCCCGTGCTGCGGCACGCAGCGCTTCGGCGATCCGGCTGCTGTAGGCGTCGCGGGGCCGGCTGCCGCCACTATCGCCATGACCGAGATAGCGCAGGCGAGATACGACGTCCGGCGTCAGCACGCCGCGGCGATCCTCAACCGCGATGCGGAGCACGCTGATCAGCGCAGCCAGGAGGTGTCGCTGGGACAGCCGGTTCCCGGCATTCTGCTCAAGCCACGCTTCATAATCGTTGATCAGCTCGACAGTGATGTCGCCCAGTTCGCGGAGGGCAATCTCCCAGGCATCCAGGAACGACCAGAACCGGCGGAGATTGAGGACCGTGCGTTGTACCGTACGTCCTATCGGCGTTGGCCCCATCTGGCGGATACGTTCCCGCAGCAGCGGGGCGATCTCGGCAACGAAGGATGGGTGCGACCAGGAACTTAGATCGACAATGAACTCGCTGCCCGCATCGATACGCACGGAGAAGCGGCGCGGATCGGCCACGATGACGGCTGCGGCGGCGTTCTCATTCGGGGGAGCCGATCCGGGCGGGAACCTTGCCCGTCTTCCCCGGCTCATGGCGCCGGCTCCACGGCGGCAACATCCAGGCCAAGATTGCCCACCGCCGCGTCGACGATCTCCTGGCTGTCCGCAAGATGATCAAGATAGATATAGGTGCTTTCGATCCTGCTGTGCCCCATCAATCTCTGGAGCTTCAGCAGTGGATCGCCGATCATCCGGCGATAGGCGGAGCCGAGATGTCGTGATCGCTCGCTGACAACCCAGCCAACCTGCTCGCGCAGAAGCAGCGTCAGCATATGGACGGCAAAGCTGTGGCGAAGCGTGTGAGGGGTCACGTGCATGTCCGCGAAGCCGAAGCGACGGCATCTCTCACTGGCGCGTCCGAACACGGCTTCCCATGATGCCATCGGCATTGGCTCTCCGTCTTCCGTCAGCCAGAGCGCCAGCGGCACACCCTTCGCGGCATCGACGAGGCGCCGCCGCTCCGCAGGCGTCAACTGATCGACGCTTACCCTCACCGCGCGGTCGCCATCGTTCAGGCGAAGAGCCCGATGCTCGTATCCGGCCACTGGAATCGGGCTGTGCGTCCGGCGGATGCGACCGCTCCGCCGCGCGCGCCCGAGAGCGTTCTCCCGCTCGATCCGGGCGTAGTCCTGCAATTGCCCAATCAGTCGGATCGGCATGAGGAAGTCCCGGCCGCGCGAACCCTTCGCGGTCGCGGCGGCCAGTCGGGAGGCGAGAGATCGGGCCGTGGAATCAGGTCGCGTGTCCACTTCCGGCAGTTCGCTCAGCAGCAGGCTCGATGCTTCCTGCAGCCGCAAGCCGGTCGTGATCAGCAGTTCCGCGAACAGCGCATTACGCGCTCCGTTGCGGCCTCGCCATGTTGGGTCTTCCCGCCCATCGGGAAGCCTGCCGCGTAGCCCGACATCGCGGAACACCAGATAGCGCGGCAGGTCGAGGAAGCGCATGTCGCCATTGCGAGCTCCGCTCTCCTTGGCGCAGTTCACTGCCACGGCCATGACCGCACCCGACGTTGACGCGCGCGACCAGAGCTGCCGATAGGTGAACGGAGCGGCGGCAATGACCTTCTCTTCGGCAGCCCAATGATAAAGCTTGTCGAGCGCCGCGATCATCCGGTTCCAGGAAGAAGCGGATATGCGGAACGGAGGCTCGGACAGACGCCGGGCTTGGTGGAATGCGGCGATGTCATCGCGGTCGGCCGACCAGAGAGATTTGCCGCCCCGGCGCTCTTCGAGGAAGCGCATCCAGACTACGATATCCCGCGCATAGGCACGCAGACTGTTCAACGAACGCACACCCATGGTCGGGCACGATCGGAGGAAGCGGTTGAGGTGATGATCGTAGGTTCCGTCTCTTCCGAGAATAAACGGCATGCCTTCGACGAGGCCGATGCTATCCGCGGCAGTTATCTCGTCAGGGGCTAGCTCCTGTGTCACGCCCTCGACCGTCACGGACCGGCGCAGGGCGGAAGATCGGTGAAGAACAACTGCGGCAATGGACCTCCAGAGGGCACCGAAGTTTTTGCCGGGGCGGGCTCGAGTCCGCCCCGGCAAAAACTTCGCACCCGCATCACTCGACGATCTGCGTCTTTGGATGTCGACGATAGCCGCCAACTCTGACGCCTGTGAGACAGGTACGCAGAGTCTGGATAATGTGCAAATGCCTCCGTTCGAGAGTTTCCGGGACGCGCCGAGTTACTATGCGACCCTTGGGCACGAACTGACCCATTGGGTCGGCGCTGAGAAGCGGCTTGATCGCAATCTCTCACGATATCACAAGGATCGTTCCTTCAGGGCGCACGAGGAACTCGTGGCCGATCTGGGCGGCTGTTTTTTGGCGGCCGATCTCGGCATCGTTCCCGAGCTCGAGCCGAGGCCCGACCACGCAAGCTATCTTGCAAGCTGGCTTGAGATTCTCAGGAACGAGAAGCGTTTCATCTTCGCCGCGGCGGCCCATGCCCAGCGGGCGGTCAACTATCTGCATGATCTCCAGCCGCAGGGGACACTGGTCGAGCACGCTGCGTGATACTGCATCTCCAATCGCATGGCGCTGGGCCATCCAGAGCGCTTAAGGGCCACGCTGCGTTCGCAGCTAGGTGTGTATAGGCCGCCTGCGCCTTGCCACCGCATGGAAGCCGCCTGCATTCTTCGCCAGCGATGCCGCGATTAGTGTGTGGTCGTCGTAGCTAGAAACAGTCATTCAAGTGCATTACATTGTGGATTCGAGACAGGAGACAACCATGGCGACAAACGCACTCGTGCAGACACGTATCGATTCCAACATCAGGGACCGCGCGGCGTCCGTGCTTGAAGGCATGGGGCTGACGGTTTCCGACGTAGTACGCATCCTGCTGACGCGCACCGCCAATGAAGGTGCACTGCCGCTGGAACTGATCAGCAACAGCGAGGCTCATGATGCATGGTTTCGCGCCAAAGTGATGCAGGCACTCGAAGATACCCGGACCGATGTCACCGCTGAAGATGTAGAGACGCATTTTGCATCCCGACGCGCTGCCGCGCTACGCAAGGCAGGAACTACCCAGTCATGAGGCTGAAATGGTCAGCGTTTGCGCTTGCTGATCGCGACGACATCTTCACCCATATCGAAGCCGAAAGCCCGCGCGCGGCGGCTGCCGTTGACGAGCATATCGCGCAGGCGGTGCTCCGCCTGGTCGAGTTTCCCGAGAGTGGACGCCCTGGACGAGTGCCCGGCACGCGGGAGCTGGTCATCTCCCGAACGCCATATATTGCAGCCTACGTTCTAACCCATGATGCTATCCGTATCCTGCGTGTTCTCCATGGTGCGCAGATGTGGCCCGAGGACTTTTCGTCCGACTAGCTTCCGTGATGCAATCGCCTGCACGGTGACGCTGATCCCGACTGAAGCTGGCACCCGATACGCCGTTGCCAGCAGCGTTCTGCTGAACCGGCGCCATAGTCTCGGCTTCGGTTGAATGCCCCGGTCATGCTGACGAGTGACGTCGAGCGCTGACATTACTATCCTGCCAAGACGTCTCGAGTTCTGATGTCGGCGTTGGTGCTTGTGAGCACGACCCTGCCTACTGGGTCTGGGCAGATTCGCAGGCTGCCGTCGTCCGGACGGACAGTTGATCACACAAGTCGCCGTCTCATGGCGATGAGGCGGTGGTGGAACGCCCGTCTTCATTCCTGTTTCCGAAAGCACGTCCATCTGCGTCCTCGATGTGACTGGTCTGACCGAACGCCGATCCCGCAGCGCGGGCTCTCGATCTTGTCCCGGCAACGGCCTGCGCGACTTTCTTCCCCTGCCGGCTGCGCCGCCATTCCTCGCGATCCAAGAAAGTCGCTCCCGGCCGCCTTCCACTTCGTTCCAGCCCTAAGGACCACCCCATTTGCGCACGCGCAACGGGGACCCCGGTGGGTGCGGGTCGATCGCCTCCGTTCCACCGACCGTCATCGAGGTCGCGATGGGCGCGGCCCGACCAACAAAGGAATGAGACAAATGGCTACCATCGGCACCTTCACCTCCACCGGCAACGGCTTCACCGGCACGATCAAAACCCTCAACCTCAACGTCAAGGCCAAGCTGGTCCGCGTCGAGAACCCCTCGGACAAGGGCCCGCACTTCCGCATCTTCGCGGCGGCGAATGTCGAATTGGGCGCCGCCTGGCAGAAGGTCTCCGCAGAAGGCCGTGACTACCTCTCGGTCAAGCTGGACGACCCGAGCTTCCCCGCTCCGATCTACGCCACCCTGATCGAAGTTGACGGCGAGCAAGGCCTGCAGCTGATCTGGTCCCGATCAAACCGGGACTGAGGATCTCGCGCGAGGGCTCCGCCGCAAGGCGGGGCCTTCAGCCTTCTTCGGCAGGTGCACTTGAACGTCAGGCACGCATAGACTAAGTTGCATGGACTAAGTCATGGAGCCAGCAATGCGCACCGTCAATATCCACGAGGCCAAGACGCATCTGTCACGCCTTATCGACAAGGCGGCCAAGGGCGAATCTTTCATCATCGCCAAATCCGGCAAGCCGATGGTGAAGGTCGTCGCGATAGACGCTCCTGCGGCCGGCGAAACGCGTCGCGTCGGGTTTATGGCCGGGCAGTTTTCCGTTCCGGACGATTTTGATCGCATGGCCGGTGAGGAAATCGAGAAGCTGTTTGGCGGCGACGCATGAAACTTCTGCTCGATACCCATCTTCTGCTCTGGGCGGCGGGCGAGCCCGACAAGCTCCCGCCTGCCGCCCTCGCTGACATCGAGAGTGCCGACAACGACCTGACGTTCAGCGCTGCAAGTCTCTGGGAGATTGCGATCAAACGGGGTCTGGGCCGCGCTGATTTCACGGTCGATGCGCGTCTTTTGCGCAGGGCCCTGATCGACAACGGCTATTATGAGCTGCCAATCACAAGCGAGCATGCCATAGCCGTGGAGGGGCTTCCCCCCATCCACAAGGACCCCTTCGATCGGATCCTGATTGCTCAGTCGATCGTCGAGGGCATTACATTGCTGACCGTCGACGATCTGGTTGCACAATATCCCGCGCCTATCCGTCGCCTTTGATAACCTCCGGCCGGAGAGCGGGGGCTTCTTCCTGCCGCACCCGCGCCGTTCATCGCCCGCCCAAGTCCTTTATTGTGAAAACGCGCCGAACAGAGACCCCAAGCACTGGACGCCCAAATATCTGATCCACTGCTCTTTCCAGGATTTTCGACGGGCCACTTCCGGACCCCATGCCATTACCCGGTCGGCCTGACCAGTGACGTCGAGCGCTCACATTGCCACCCTGCCACGACGTCTCGGTTCTGGTGTCGGCGTTGGTGCTTGTGAGCACGACCCTGCCTACTGGGTCTGGGCAGATTCGCAGGCTGCCGTCGTCCGGACGGACAGTTGATCACACAAGTCGCCGTCTCATGGCGATGAGGCGGTGGTGGAACGCCCGTCTTCATTCCTGTTTCCGAAAGCACGTCCATCTGCGTCCTCGATGTGACTGGTCTGACCGAACGCCGATCCCGCAGCGCGGGCTCTCGATCTTGTCCCGGCAACGGCCTGCGCGACTTCTTCCCCTGCCGGCTGCGCCGCCATTCCTCGCGATCCAAGAAAGTCGCTCCCGGCCGCCTTCCACTTCGTTCCAGCCCTAAGGACCACCCCATTTGCGCACGCGCAACGGGGACCCCGGTGGGTGCGGGTCGATCGCCTCCGTTCCACCGACCGTCATCGAGGTCGCGATGGGCGCGGCCCGACCAACAAAGGAATGAGACAAATGGCTACCATCGGCACCTTCACCTCCACCGGCAACGGCTTCACCGGCACGATCAAAACCCTCAACCTCAACGTCAAGGCCAAGCTGGTCCGCGTCGAGAACCCCTCGGACAAGGGCCCGCACTTCCGCATCTTCGCGGCGGCGAATGTCGAATTGGGCGCCGCCTGGCAGAAGGTCTCCGCAGAAGGCCGTGACTACCTCTCGGTCAAGCTGGACGACCCGAGCTTCCCCGCTCCGATCTACGCCACCCTGATCGAAGTTGACGGCGAGCAAGGCCTGCAGCTGATCTGGTCCCGATCAAACCGGGACTGAGGATCTCGCGCGAGGGCTCCGCCGCAAGGCGGGGCCTTCAGCCTTCCACTGGCGAACTGGTCAACCGAAAGGACACCTACATGACGAGCACCATCGCGCATCAGCAAAAGCCCTTGGTTCCGTCGACATCGCCGTCTGGCCGGGCGGTGCGTGGACCGAACTGGTCGACGTCTGGAACGGCGATGCGGCTTCGTGTCCGATACCTCGAGCCGCTTGAGTATCTGCCGTCGCTGCTCTATATGATGCGTGATGATTGATGCGAACCAAGGAGGGCGATATGAGAACGACACTGGCGATCGATGACGACGTCCTGGTCGCGGCCAAGGCCATGGCCCGGCAGCAAGATCGCAGCGTGGGCGAGATCATCACCGATCTCGCCCGGCGCTCGCTGCGCCGCCCGCAGGCCGGCGGCGAGCGCAACGGGATTCCTCTGCTGTCGCCTCGGCCGGATGCCCCTCCTGTCACGCTTGAGACGGTCAACGCCTTACGTGACGAGCTGCCGTGACCTTCCTGCTCGATGTCAATGTGCTGATCGCGCTGATCGATCCTGGCCATGTCGCCCATGACGATGCACATGGCTGGTTCGAAGTGACCGGCTACGCCGCATGGGCTACCTGTCCCATCACCGAAAACGGCGTCCTGCGCATCGTCGGCAACCAAAAATATCCTAATTCTCCCGGCTCGCCTGCAGTCGTTGCGCAAATCGTTACCAAGTTGCGAGCCCTGCATGGGCACAGCTTCTGGCCCGACGATGTGAGCCTGGTTGGCTCCGGCGACATCGATGCTGCGAAAATCCTGACCTCGGCACAGGTCACCGACACTTATCTTCTTGCGCTCGCCAAGGCGCATGGTGGCCAACTTGCGAGCTTTGACCGCAAGCTGTCGGCGGCGGCCCTGAAGAGCGGGAAGTCTTCACTGCACCTGATCACCACAAGCTAGACCGCCGGGCTCTTTCTGTCAGGGTATCCCGGCAAGATCAGCCGTTGAGCGCGTCCTTGATGGCTTTTGCCGGCGTGAAGGACAGCTTCGTCGAGGCGGAGATCTTGATGGTCGCGCCCGTCGACGGGTTGCGGCCCTCGCGTTCAGGTGTGTCCTTCACCTTGAATTTGCCGAAACCGGGCAGGCTCGTCTCGGCACCGCTCGCGGCCGCATCGGCGATCGCCTTGAACACGCTGTCGACGATGCTCCTGGCCTGCATCTTCGTCAGACCGTTGTCGGCTGCAATCTTGTCAGCGATCTCATTTGCGGTCGTCATGGAACGTGCTCCTCGCGTTGTTGCTGGTCACTGTTTGGCACACAACAACACGGGGTTGGTAGTCCGCGCGTGCGCAACGCTTGAAAATTCCCGGAATACTGCGCGATCGGCCTGATTTCCTACGGAGCCATATATCCGCGCTTACGTTTGCGGCGCTCGAGCCGGGAGAACGCTTCGTCGGAATCCGCGCGCTCATCGAAGGTTTCCATCATCACCTGGCCGTTTGTGCCGATCCGGCCCCAGTTGCGGACCAGCGACGCGCCGCCGAACAATGTCGGCTGAATGGACAGCACATAGAACCGAGACATGTTGCGAGCCGGATCGATGCGGCGAAGATGAAGCGGTTCTGTCACAGGTTTCGGCATAGTTGGAATCTTCGCTTCCTTTGGAAGCAACGTCCAACGACTTCGACGAATCGATCACGCCTGACCGATTCATGCGGCTGATGCGCCCGGCTCAATACACCAGCTGCGCCGTGATTGTTCGCCTGAAATGTCGTGCTACGCCGATCGTGTCCAATGAGTGTTCCCAATCGGTTGCCGGCGCTTCGCAGTATTGATGGAACGCATCCGCTTGCGGTACTGTCAGCGATCGACGGCTCGCGTGTTCCCCAGCCCGAAGGGCCGCCGCCCAACTTGGTGGGCGGCGAAGCGGAGGGGCTGAACGCGCTATCCAAAACGCGCCGTAGAGAAGCCCCGGAGCTTTCACAGGGAGAGAAGTCCTTGCCCGATCGGGCAGGTCATTTCTTGTTCGGCCCGAACCTGTTTGTGCCAACTCGTTCAAGCATGTCGTTGCGCCGACAGTAGATCGCGCGGCCGCAGCGCAGCGGCGGGTTGCCGGCGGTGAAGACGATCTGCTCATCGGTGCGTATTTGTATAACTTCATGAGGGGATGATCAGCGGCCGTCGAGCGATCTTCTTCCTAACGCACTGATTTACCAACATAAGATCGTGTTCCATAATGTATATTATGCAACATCGGATTGTAGCGGCAATTTAGTAATGCGACATTTGAGCAAATTAGAGATGCGACATTTGTCGTGGCTCTGATCCCCTTCAGCCGCTAACATCAGGGAAAATCGCAACACAGAGACAACTTCAATCTACGCCTAAGGACCAACAGGCCGGGCGTCATTGGAGACGTTTGCCCTACAGAACTTTCGACAAGCTGCGCTCGGTTCACAGGTCGGAGATCGTCGAGAACAAACGCCTGGACGAAGCGCTTACGATGGTGGCCGAGATGCAGGCTGAGCAAGGGGTACCCTGCATCATCAGAAGCAATGCGCCAGAAATTCTCATGGACTGGCTGCGGAGCAAAAAGGCATCCGACGGGGCGGAGCCGGGACTGCCGCTTCCGGCTGCAGCCGCGACTTTGAGCGTTTCGGTCGCGGAGATGGTGGAGATGGTGCGCGACGGAAGAGCGCGAGTGGCGGGATTGAAGGATGGGCCGGGTTAAATTCGATTGCCTTGCAACCAGACCGAGTTCCCTGCCAACATTGATTCTCCGCGATGCGATGGCCAGCACTTGACCTTCGCTATTTTTGCTTTACCTAATGGGTTAAGGATTTTCTGGTGGATATTGAGTATGCAACCACGAAGCTGGAGAAACTCTGCATCAGCAGCAAGGCCTTGGTGAAGGAGTTCGGAACCGTTGTCGCTGGGGCATTTCAGAATCGCCATGCATTCCTCGCCGCAGCGCCGGCGCTGGCCGACGTCCCTACCGACAAGCCGTTCAGGCGGCACCTTCTGGAAGGTGACCGCAAAGGCCAGTGGTCCGTGGCCGTGAAGAACGGAATCTGCATCTGTCTGGTGCCGGATCACGACCCGGTACCAGAGCTGGAAAGCGGAGGCATCGACCTCAAGAAGGTCACCAAGGTAAAGATCGTTTACGTAGGGGATTACCACTGATGGCAACTGTAACGACCAAGAAACCGGACTACATCGTTTCCCCAGGCGCAATCCTGGACGAAATCCTGGAGGAACGCGGGATCGCCAAGCAAGCGTTCGCCGAACGATGCGGGCGGACGCCTAAGTTCATCAGCGAGATCATTTCAGGAAAAGCTCCGCTCACTGAGGAGACGGCGCTCCATTTCGGCAGAGTCCTCGACATGGAACCGCTGGTCTGGGTCAATCTCGAGAGCAATTACCGATTGAAGCTGGCGGAGCGCCAGGAGGAAGAAGAGTTCGTTCGGCAGTCGGCCTGGGCGAAGAAATTTCCGGTGAAGGACATGGTCCGATACCGGATGTTCGACACCCCAAGAAGCCCAGCGGAAACAGTTCGATGCATCCTGGATTTCTTCGGGGCGGCTTCGGTCGAGGCATGCAACGACATGCTCGCCAGCCGACGGGCTTCGGTTGCCTATCGGCGGTCGCAGTCTTTCCGCGGCCACCCCGAAGCTGTCATGGCATGGCTTCATTGGGGGGCGCGCATCGCCGCGGACATTCAATGCTCCGACTACGACCCCATGAGGTTCAAGGCTTGCCTGAAGCAAGCCCGCTCGTTGACATTGTCCGGACCCGAAGAGATTCAGACCCGTCTCGGCAAGCTATGCGCCGACGCGGGTGTCGCTCTCGTGTTCTCTCCGGAGTTGCCGGGCACGAGGCTGAGCGGCGCTGCCAGGTGGGCAGGAGACACGCCTATCATCCAGCTGAGCCTTCGGCACAAGTCTGACGATCACCTCTGGTTTACGTTCTTCCACGAGGCGGGACACATCCTGTTGCACGGCAAGAAAGGCCTGTTCATCGACGACGACAAAGGTGACATTGACGATCCTAAGGAAGCTGAAGCAAATGAATTTGCGGCGTCGAGTCTGATCCCCAAGCCAATGTGGAAATCGTTCGTTGCCAACCGATGCTTCGACGAGGCTTCCATCCGAGCATTTTCCGTGGAATGCGGCGTCGCGCCCGGCATTGCAGTCGGCCGCCTTCAATACGAGCGCGTGCTTCCCTACAACACGGCGCTGAACAGGTTGAAGCAGCGGTTCGAATGGAGCGCCTAAGCAGACCGGAAGCCGATGTCTCTATGGCTTTATCAGGTCCCGTCAGGGGCCAACGCTGAAGGGCCATCAGCAATCTAAGTCAGTGTTCGGGAGCGCCTGCGCGCTATCCCCCGGGGGTACTTACCGCCTGATGGTCACGTCAGCGACGGGAACAGACCCTGTCGGCCGTCCCCGTTCTCGCCAGCAAATGCCTGAACCCTTGCCAGAGACTCGATGCCGGATGGCGGATCGGTGTTCTCAACTACGATGAACTGTCCGATGTCCGCCAGCGACGACAGGTGTTCGTAGAACCGCCGGCCGAGCGGCGTTGCGACGATCTGCTTCTCATACGAATCCAGTTCGCCGTACTTTTCGTAGAGCAACGGCCCGCGGTAGGTCAGCAACGGAGAATCCAAGAACACGAACCCCGGGTGCGGAAGGGATTTCTGGCGGCAGTAGATCAGCACGGCGACCTTGAGCGCGGAGTGGTAGATGGCCCTCACGCCTTTGCCGTTCTGCCGTCTCTGGTGACCGTTGACCTGGATGTCGTCTAAATCGCTATTCCAGACCACGCCGTCGACACGCGGGTACTCCCACTTCCGGAGCACATCGGCAACCACCATTGACAGCTCGTGCCCGATGGTGGGGGCTATTCCCATGGTGATCCCTTCGGCGCGGCCGCTCGAGGTCTTCAGTTTCTTCACTTCGTCCAGCTGGCGCTGCAGCGCGTCACGGGCGGCGACGGCTTCGTTCCTGAGGCGCGCTTGATTGAACTTGGACTGTAGATCCAGGTAGCCGCGCCGCAAGGATGCCTCATGCGGCACCGCCGCTTTTATCTGGGCGTCGACATCGTCCAGCGTATCCTTCAGTCGGCGTTCCCGCCCGCGCAGCCGCTCGAGTTGCGCCGTCAGGTAGACAATCAATTCCCGAAGGTCCTTGATGTCGCGTTCGATCTTCGCGATCTCCACGACCGAGGCCTGATGCTGCCGCTCCAGTTCACCCTGTTCGTGAGGCCGATGCTGGTTGCCGGGTTCGGCTCCGCAGACCGGACACGGCTGGTCGTCGAAGCGAAGCAGGAAATAGCCTCCTTCCTCGATCGCCTTGAGCCGCCTGATGTCGGACATGAACGTTTTCTCCAGGTCGCCGTATCGCATCAGGGACGTGTCGATTTCGCTCGCTTCGTCGCGCACGTCGTCGATATCGATCATCAGGTTCCTGCGGTCCACGCGCAGCCTGTCAAGCTTTGTCTGCGCTTCCGCGAAGGTGTCGCCCAGCGACGAAAGGACTTCGTGCTCGACGTCGTCCGAGCCTTCGTCGTCGACGACATCGATCGGCGAACTCTCGGGAAATCTGGCGATGCGGGCCTCGGCCTCCGTGATCATGGTTTCCAGGAGTTCGGACTTGGCTGCCTTGGAGGTCCTCGCCTCGTTTGAATTCTGCACCCTGACGATCGAGGTATCGTCCATACCCGTCATGATGAACCGGAACAGGTTCTTGTCGGCCCCGGGCACCGACCGCGAGTGCTGCCTCAACGGACTTTCGTCCCCGAGCATGCTCGTTTCGTCGACAAGCAGATATGGCATGAAGTTCCGGATACTGAACGTGTCCTTCTTCCCCGCCTGGGTGACTGCGATCTTCGCGTTGTGAATTCCAAGATACCCGAGAAGCTTCTCGGAAAGCGACGTCGACCCCTTGCGGGCCTTGCCATGCTTTGTACCCAGTGCCTCGGACGGCATCGACGCCGCGGAAACTTCGTCCGATGCTCCTTCGACCCATTCGATGTCGCCGCCGCGCGTGGAGCGCCGCAGCGTAACGGGCCGCCCCTCTGGCTCGAGCACGAACGAAAGGAAGACGAGTTCGTATCCCTCTGACTGCTCGATGCCCGGAAATGGGTCCCCGCTCCCCAGCATGTAGTTGACGGCTTTCAGGATGAACGACTTTCCGGCGTTGGAGCTGCCATAAAACAGCGACACGGCGCGTCCGAAATCGACGGCCGCTGCCTCTTTGTCCTTTCCTGTGAAGCTGAGGCGCGTGAGGCGCATGGCGGGGGCGGAAGTCATTGAGCTGCTCCCGGTGTTTCACGCTGCTGGAATTCGACCACCCAACGTTCGATCTTCTGCCTCAGCCCAGCTAGAAAGCCGGAGTCCTCGTAGTGACGGGAGCGCAGCCAGCGCGCGCGTTCGACCAATTCCCGGTTGTACGGAGAGCTGAGCAGGTCGACGAAGCCGGGCGCGTCGTCGCCCGCGCGAAAACAAACCCCGCGCTTCGGGTCGGCGACGACTTCGATCAACCGAACACGGATCAGCATCTTGACGCCGTCGTCGATCCGGCGGCGTCGGACGTGATACTCCGTGAAACTCGACTTGTAGGTCGGATGCATGTCGTCCGGTCCCCCCGCCTGCGAAGAATGGACGACGAAGTAATCGAGCAGCCCGAGTTGTTCTCGATCAAGCTCCATCGGGCTGAACTCGTTCAGAACGACAACCGAACGCATCCCCGTTTCGAGGACACCGTTAAAAAGGTCTTGGGAACGCGAAGCGCTCATTTCTTTTTCCACCACGGCATCGATCGCTCGTTGGCAAACACGTGGCAGGTACCCTGCCTCACGCGTGTCGTCACGCGGCTGTGCCTGTCGAAGAGTCCCCGATTCTAGCGCTGCCGGCCGCATCCATCACAGCCCTAACTCGAGGCAGCCCCCCGCCCGAGTGGTACGCTTCATGAACTGCCGAACGGAGATTGTCCTGGTACTCGCCCACCACTTCGTGGCCGACCTTGCCGATGAAGAACCTTTCAAATTCCACGGCGTCGAAATAGCGTCGACGGTGCATCTGGAAGTCCTCGCCGTGCTCCTCGTGGGCGAGGATCGCCGCCGCATCCGCATAGACGCATCCGTCGTGCTCGGAATAGACCATCCTGAGCTGCTCGCCGTAATGCTCGGACCGCAGATCGACCATGTCAGGAACCATGCCAAGCGGGGCGTCGCCGGGATCGTCGCCGAAAGCCCTTGCCGCCGCGTAGACCACGTTCGGCAGCGTCATGATCTTGCCGCTCCCCCAGGCCTCCACGCCGTTGAAGTCAAAAGAGTCGACGAGCGTCCGGATGCCGTCGCCGAGCGCTATCTTCGTGCCTTTGACGATCTTCCTGGAACACTGTTCATCCCACCCCTCGATAAGGGCCACTTTCATCCGGCTTTTCTGGTCGAAGAGCACTCGCGCGGGTCCCGACAGGTTTCCTGGCACCACGAACACATATTTGGACGGTAGGATGAACGCCCCCTCGGAGGCGTGATAAAACATCTTGCCGAGCTCGAGCAGGACATAATCCGGGCCAAGCGGCCGACGGTACTGCTTGCACTGGAAATTGTGCCACTCGCCCTCGTGCCGGCGGTTGGTCAGAAAACCCGCGACGTCGCGTCCCTTGTCGCCGGAGCCTGCGTAGATTTCATGGTCCAGATAGATCTGCGTCTCGAGCGAGACCAGATGATGCACGAAAATCTCGAGTGTCGTGTCGGAGGCCGCCGAAAGGCGACGAAGGAATGCTTCGTCGAGCGGCATGTCAGCATTCCCCCCCTTTTCCCTTTCGCGGATTCCAACAGGGTCGCATCAGGGCGGTTTCGTCGCAAGGCTTCGGATGGAGACGCCACATGATGATTCCATGCAGCACACCTGTTTCGATCTTCCTAGCGAGAACGGCAAGCGCTGCTAAGAAATCTTCCGATCCACTACTACAAAAAACTTACCTAACTTATGCGTCAAAAATCATCTTTTGTTGAACTTATGAGTTAAATCTCACGCAACTTATGGATCGAAAACGATATCGGAGTCGCTGGGATTTAAGCGGCCTGAGAGTCAGCTTATGGGTCACGGGACAGTGTCCTTTGACTCATAAGTTGCGGTTTTGACCCATAAGTTGGCTCGCTTCCCTCCGCCTTATCAGGTTCGAGAACTTCACAAGTTAGGGTCTATTCGGGTTCCATAGCTTGGAAATCGTTGAACAACTCCGTCCAGCGGTCGACGAATTCCTTTTCGAATTTTTCAACCCCGCGTGACAGTGCGCGCTTCTTTGCCAGTCGCGCGACATCGACTTTCCAACCTTCAGGCAGCCCAATCTCTTGCGACGATGCCCAGGCTTCGATCTGCGGAACAATCGGCTTCCCGGGCTCCACGACGTCGGCGAATGCCTTGTCGGCTCCGCGTCCACGTTCCCAACGGTCAATCACCTCCGCAAGAAAGGCCGGCGGGAAGAGATCCTCGATTTCCGAATTCGCGAAGCCGACATATTTGTCGGTCGAAAGAACCCGCCCCTTCGCCTTTTGGTAGAGGCCGTTCTCCATATCCCGAGCCATCTTCCGCCCGGCGTCGTCGCCGTCAAAGATCATCACAGGAAGGATTTCGTCACGCCCTGTCAGGATGCTGGCGACGACCTTTGCGTTCTTGGCGCCGTGGGACGGCGGGAACACCAACTCCCGCTTCGGGCTGATCTTCTTGCCGCCGATTAGCAGCGCCTTGATGGTAGCCAGGTAATGCTGGTCTGAAGGCCCCTCCACTATTACCGGATGGCAGCCGAGCAGAATGCTCTCGGCGACGTTCATGTTCAGAGCCGAATAGATCGCGTACGTGGCCCCGTTCTTGCGCGGATCGTCGTTACCCCTTCGCAAGTCGGCCGAGGCTTTGGTCGAGCCATCGTCACCCACATAGACTTTACGGGCCCGGTCGAGTGAGTCTGCGTCGACAAGAAAGGGAGAATGCGTCGTGTAAACGATCTGATTGGTTCCAGAGAGGTTTTCGAAGAACGCCGAGAGGTCGCGTTGGGCCAGCGGATGCAGCGACAGCCCCGGCTCATCCAGCAGTAGAATTGCGTCGCGGTGGTCGCGGCTGCTTTCGACCAGGAATATCAGATAGAAGCTCAGAAACCACTGCAGGCCGCTGCTCCTGTCTTCGAGCTCAACCTTTTCTGGGCGCTTGCTGTCGCTCACCCAAATTCGGAAATGATCGCCATCCGCCTGGAACTCAAAGGCGTAATTTCCCTGTTTCCACCAGTCCCGGAACCTCTTGGTGAGATCGGTCCCCGCCGAATTCAGTAGGATCGTCCGGTCACGCTTCTTGGTCGCGATTTCTGCGATTTCGGTCGGGTTCGGCTGACGACCCTGGGGATCCTTGAAGTCCAGGCCGAGTTCGAGGATTTCCTCGGGATGCAGCGTCACGAAACTGAATAGGACGCGAAGCGTCCGTGCCTTTGCGGCCTCCCGAGCGCCCAGGTCTTCACGTTTCAGATTCTGGACAACGTGCGGCAGGTAAATTTCGGAGTCCAGGTTTCCGTAGTTGGAATAGTAGACAAACCTAGGGAGCTTCGAGAGGATGAATTCCTTCACTTCCGCGACTTCGGACGGTCCCGGCGCAGTCAATCTGCCTCTTTTCGCCTTCAACGCGTCCAACAGTTGCTGGAACCTGGGTACTATCGAGCTGGTGGGCGCCGGAATTTCGGGGATCGCCGTTTCCAGCTTGGCCGCCACCTCGGCAATGCCTGTTGACGACCATATTTCCTGCGATTTCACACTCTCGTTCGCCTCCTCAAGCGATTTGAGCATTTCCGGTTTCAGGGAAGATTCCTTCGCGAGCGGGGAAATCGACGCGATCTCGTTCTTGGCCTCTTCAATGACTTTTCGGATTTCCTCGGAGGTCGCTTCCGTCTGCGGTTCGTGTTTCGGAAATGCGATCTCATGACGGCCGTCGAAATATCGGCTGACTTCGACGACATCCAGGTACTCCCGGCCGACTGCGGTCATGTCCGAAAGCTTGCCGGCGTGCTCGGAGATGTCGAATTCCGCAGCAACGAAACGGAAGTTCCCTGGGTTGGCGCGAACAGCAGCGTAGTTCCCCTTTGGATAGTCCGAGGTCGGTTTGAGCTCCCCCTCCCTTGCTGGGTTCAATTTCCAAAGCGGCAGCAAGAGATTCGTCTTGCCGGATTCGTTGACACCGATCAGCGCTGTCACTTGTTCCGCATCCACCCAGGCGCTGTCGACGACCGAACGGAAGTTCGTGACCTTGTACCTATTAAGCTTCATGTTCTGTCCCCTCGCCCCGTAGTCTTTACATGATTGTATATCTGAAAGGAAAGGCAACTTGCGTGCCTGGATGACTACTATACTGCCCTCTTTCCCAACTCGAGCTGCAGCCTCGGCTGCAGCTCGACAATCTCTTTGATCTCTTCGGCCGACAGCGCCCACTTGGCGAGCAAGGCTTCGACGATCCGCTCGACCTCCCTCCGATGTTCTCCAATGATGCGCTTCGCCCTCTCGAACTGCTCCATCAGCACCTTGTCGACGCGCTCCTGAAGGCCGCGGTCGAACCGCATGGCGGTGAACAGGTCGTCCTCGTTGTCGGCGGCAAGGTAAGCCAGGCTTTCGCCAAGACCGTACGAAGCCTCGAACGTCAGCGCGGACAGCGTGGCATTGTGCAGGTCGGACCCGCGCGTACCGCCTCCGCCGGCGGATTTCGCTCCGAGCAGAACCTCCTCGGCGGCAAGCCCGCCCAGAACCATGGCGATCCGGTCAAGGAACTGCGACGGCGTCCGTTCGCGCAGGCCCGGTTCGTCGAAAACAACCCCGCCGCCATCCTGTACGCGGCCGCCTGACATGTCGAACGTCTCGATAATCGACACGCGGACGATCTCGGCCGCACCGATGGCAAGGCAGACCACCGCATGCCCCGCTTCATGGACGGCGAACCTGCGCCGCATTTTCTCCGGGAGAGAAACCAGGACAGGCAGCTCGGCCGCGATATCGTCGAGCGCCATGCTCCGGCGCTCGCGCCTTGCCCGTCGCCTGCCCCGACGCACGAGCTGCTCGAGCGCCGCACCGCTCCCACCCTCCGTCCTGCCCGCGACGCCGGACAGATCGGCGCCGACAAGCAAGCCCTGCAGATGCCAGCGAAGAATCCCCTCGCGGCCCTTCAGGTCGGGCAACGGAATCCTGACATGCCTGTCGAGACGGCCGGCCCGGACGAGCGCCGCGTCGAGCCGTTGAGGGTGATTGCAGGCGCCGAAGATGACGACGCCTTCCCGTCCTTCGGCGCCGTCGATGCATTCGAGCAGTGCTGCCACCACCTCGGTGGAATACTGTGTGTTGTGACCGCTGAATTTCTCGCGATCGCCCACCGCGTCGATCTCATCGAGAAAGAGGATCGAGGGAGCATTGTCATTGGCTTCGTCGAAGGCTGCACGCATGGCCTTCAGCAAATCCCCGAGATGCCCCCTAGCCTGCCAGCGTCCGAGCGATCCAAGGACGAGATGCACGGCAGGCATGACGGAAGCATCGGCAAGCTGCTCGACGGCGTTCGACAGGCTGCCTTTGAATACGCGGCGTTCCTGTTGCCCTCGGATCGGCCGATCGACAGGAAATCCTGGCTCGGCACTGCGTCCCTGGAGAGTTTCCACTGGTCCGAACTGGCAATGCGGCTTTCGCATCTGGACACCAGCATCGTGAAGCAGGCTTGGCTCAATGCGGCAAAGGTAATCGAAGAAGAGCTACTCAGGGTATTCACGGCGAGCCGCTCGATCCTGCGCCGGGCGGACGATGGTGGCATCGAGGCGATCATCCGTCCGCGCATCTTGGGATCGCTACAGAAGGAACGGGTCCAGCTTGCTGCATTGGATCAATGGCTCATTGAAAACGAAAGCAATGTCGCCGCCCCTGTCGCGGCATCAATGCGCTCGCAGGTATCGCTGGCATTGGAGGCCAGCCTTCAACGAAACCCCACTGAGGCGGCGGGCAGACTTCTGACCGCCGCCGAAATCGCAACAAGCGGTCAAATGAGCGAGGCCGCGAAATCAGAAGCTTTGAGAACGTTGCATGCCAGCTTGGTGGACGACGATCTTACAACCGCCGACCCAATCGTAGTCGACATCTGGGAGCGGCTGAGCACAGGACTTCGCGAGAATGGCGACTATAGAAACAAGGAAATGGCACGGCGTTTCTTTGATGTGATCCTGTTCCACACGATCCGCTTTGTCTCGTCACGCGCGAACGTTAATTCGACTGCAATAAACAACATTGACTACCTGTTCAATCTTAGCAAGACGGAACCTCCCGTCGAGGAAGACCTGCACCGAGACTACTTCAGTTTTCTACAGGCCACTTCACTGCAGCCGCCTTGCCAAAAGGAACCCAGCGGTGTTGCACACGGCCGCGTCGATGTCCTTTTCTCCAAGGAGGGATTCAAGACAGTAGCGGAGCTCAAGAAAACAGCGGGCAATTACGACCTTGCGGGGTTGGTGAAAAAGTTCGGACTGCAGACTGTCGCCTACCAGAGCACAAACGTCACGTTCTGCATCTTGATGGTTCTCGATTTGGTGGACCGGGGCGGAGGCAGTGGACATCTTCGTGAAGTCATCAGCCTCGAGCATAAGACGCCAACATCCGGGAAAACGGCCTACTCCGTCGTTGTGTGCAGGGTGCAGGGACGCAAGCGGCCGCCGTCGGAAGTTCGAGACAAGCCAGCGCACCCAAAACGAACTCACAAATGAGGCACCGATATCATTGCCGCTAAGGAATGCGATCCATGAACATGGCATCTCGCACCGTTGTAGACCGTCCGGCAACTCACCCGATGACTACCGCGCCCGGAGCCAGTGCCACATCAATCAAACTGAGATCAGTCAACTGCCGTACCTCCTGCATTAGGATACCCCCTTATAGGCGCAGGTGATCCGCGTAGAAGTTCCCGCCCTCGTCTCGACGGATTCCAAGCTGGGATGCTCCGTCGGATTTTAGCTTGTCGAAGAAGACATCTCGCCCGTCGATCGATACTCGCGCAACGGGATCCCGGCGGCTGTTATCGGCTTTGTTGTCGAAGATAATTCTTTGGCCGAGGTGGATGAGGCCATCCTCGCTTCTGACCGCCTTCGGCTTGAACACAGCCTGCGGCACGCTGCCTTCGGGGCTGTGTTGCTCTGGGTCGCGATACAGCGAGATCGTCACGTCTGCCTCTGTGCCCCTCTCCGGCAATTTCAGGATTTTCGGAAGCAACATGTAGGCGTAGTTTTGGGAATATATCCGGAAGCCGATCTTCTCCCAAAAGGGTATCGAGGCCCACGGCGCACACTCAATGCCGAGTATGCAGCGACGATCGTCATCGATGGCCCTTTGCAAAGCGTCCTCTGCCAAAGCTTTGCCGTATCCAAGGTCCCTCCGGTCAGGCCGGACTTCCAGAATGCCGTTACGAATCACACCATAGGCAATGAACGCGACAGGCATGTCGTTCTCGATCAGGGCAATCATCTCGCCATCCGCGTGCGCGTCCTCGATCACTGATCGGTTGCAGTAGAATCCTTCGCCCGTCTCTTCTCGCTCCGCCCTCAGCCAGGCCATGATCTTCTGGAAATCGTCCTCGGATGCCTTCCGAATGATGGGGACCATTTTTATCCTCGCCGACATTGAATCTACCTCCGCGCGCGACCCACGAAGAAGCGTTCGGATCATGGCAATCGCCGCAGCTATAATTTGACATCTGCGGTAATTGCCATTATAAATGCACTTAACACAGTAAATCGCGTTAAATGCTATCATGTTAACATTCAATATGACATCGCCGATGGAAATTATCCAAGGTGCCGCAGCACGGATGAAGCGGCGGCGGATCGATGCCGATCTTACCCAACGGGAGCTGGCTTCCAAGGCTGGAGTTTCCTACGGCTCGCTGAGAGTTTTCGAGGAGACCGGCAAGGCATCCTTCGAAGCTGTCGTGAAGCTCGCATTCGCCTTGGAGGCGGAAGCTGAATTCGAAGGTTTGTTTCCTTCACGTCCGCCGAAAACACTCGAAGACGTAATCGGGCGCCCGGCCAGGCAGAGGGTCCGCAAGAAATGAAGTTCAGGCCAATCAGGGAAATGAAGGTAGTCCTGGATCTCGAAGGGAGCCAGCGAGAGCTAGGGACGCTTGCGTGGAGCACCGATGAACGACGGGCTTACTTCGAGTACTCGGCTGAGTTCATAACTGCGCCGCTCTTGATTTCTCCATTCAATTTGGCTGCCAAGGCGGGTCTTATTGCAGCCAAGCTCGATCCGTTCGATGGGCTGCATGGCTTGTTTAACGACAGCCTTCCAGATGGATGGGGACGCCTTTTGCTGGATCGCCGCCTTCAAAAGGCTGGCGTCGACTATCACATGCTCACACCCTTGGACCGCCTTTCCGCGGTGGGAACGACGGGAATGGGCGCGTTGGCCTACATTCCTGAACTGCCTGGCGAAGAGCCGGCTGCAGGGGACCTAGACTGGTTCGTTGAACAGGTGGAGCTTGTCCAGAACCAGATGGACACTGCTGATATCGATGCCTTGCAGGGTGCCCAAGGCGGTTCCGCAGGGGCGCGTCCAAAGATCATGATCGGCTTGAACCCGGATCAGAATACCTTCGTGATTGACTACGCCATGAATTGAAGCCCGGGTTTGATCGCTGGATGGTGAAATCGCGAAGTTCCGACGATCCAGCGGACATCGGCGTCGAGGAGCAAGCATATGCTCTCATGGCGCGCGAGGCCGGGCTGGCGATGGCCGAGACACGGATATTGCAGACGAAGAAGGGCAATCGTCTGTTCGCAACAAAGAGATTTGATCGCACGCCCGAGGGACGGCTGCACATGCATACCGCCAGCGGCCTCTTGTATGCGAGCCATCGCGAAGCCTCCCTGGACTACGCCGCCCTTCACAAGCTCACGCACATGATGACGAGAGACAGCGCGGAGGTCCTCCGCATGTTCGGTCACATGGCATTCAATGTGCACGCGCGGAACCGGGACGACCATTCGAAGAACCATGCATTCCTGATGGGACCGAATGGGCGGTGGAACTCTCTCCGGCGTACGATCTGACTTTCTCGGCAGGCCCCGGAGGACAGCACAGCGCATCGATCGCGGGGGAAGGATTGAACCCAGGACGACAGCATCTGATTGCCGTCGCCAAAGGCGCTTCCATTTCCGAACAAGAAGCGTTGAACGTGATCGAACGCATCCGCTCTGCTGTCGATCGCTGGCCACGGTTCGCGGACGAAGCAGGTCTATCCAAAGCACGAACCAATGAACTTGATCTGATCCTGAATGGACGGAGGCCGCAGCCTGCACAGGCGCTACGTTGGGACACATCCCCCGACAGCCTGGCTGTTTCCGAGCCCCTTCCGAAAAGCAACCCCGAAGCGGCCTTGGCAATCCTGGATCGCGCACCGGACATCGCGCCAGATTCAGGAGACGAGCTTGAGGAAGGAAGCTCAGCTAGTTCTAAAATGTGAGGACGACAAAAGGGCCTCCCAGCACGCGCGACCAACGCGGATACCAGACCATCCCGATTTCCGCAGGTCGGCGAGTCAACTTATGGGTCACGGGACATGCGACAGTTGCCCCAGTTAGAGATGCGACACTTCCCGCTTCCGAGGCTGGTCAACATGAAGCTGGAAAGGAAGGCTGGCGACTTCACAGAGCCTGGCGTGAGACCGGGCCCATTTGCGGAGCCGTCATGCCTTTGGTCACCTTGTCGCAAAGAGAGCTGCATCGTCTCGAAGCCATCCAGAAGATCCGCGACCGACGGCTGACCGTCGTCCAGGCGGCGGAACTCCTTCACCTCAGTCGCAGTCAGGTTCATCGACTGTTGCAGGTCTATGCCCTGGACGGCGCCGGCGGGCTGGCGTCCAAGAAGCGCGGCCGGCCGAACAATCGACGCCATGATGAGGACTTCCGCAACACCGCATTGGATCTGGTGCGCGATCGCTACCGGGATTTCGGCCCGACGCTTGCCCGCGAGAAACTGCTTGAGTGGCATCAGCACGACCCCTGCCCCGCCTGCGGCGGCTTCAGGCGTGAAAGAGGTCGAAACCGGTTGTCCGGACGAACATCCTGACCCCGATGAGCCGCTGATGTCCAAGACATTTGCTGCGTCGCGACCATTGCAGCAGCAGCCCGCAGCCTCCCACATGATCTTCAAACCCCTCCCGGTCTCCACCTTTCCGGATCGCTCGTGCGACGGCCGTGCGGGGCATCGTGATATCCTGCCGATCTTTCGCCTGCTGTTGTCAAAGACTGCCTGCCGTCATCCAGATCCCCCTTCCCCAGCCGCAAGCCTTAGGCGCGAGCGGCATGCGGATTTCTGGTCATGGCTTGGTGTTCGGTCTTTGCAGGCATTCCCGTTGATGGATCTGTCCGGAATTAGCGACGGTTGTTCTGGCCAACGCTGCTGTCTTGTCCCGTTCCTGCCCGCTCCTTCGCTGCGCTCCCGAGTTGGGGACAAGCCATCTTAGGCGCCGGCCCCTTTGGAACCGTCCTCCGGGACACAAACCATCAACCAAAGGAAAAGACCATGACAGACACTAACAACACCAAGACCAAGAAGACCGAGTCGAAATCCCCGATGTACCTCGCCTATACGGTGCGGGATGCCAAGGAAGAAGGCCAGAAGGGCTTCTGGACACGCATCGGTGCATTCTTCGCCCACGAAGATGGCGAAGGCGGCACGCTCCTCCTCGAGGCCCTGCCCCTGGACGGACGCGTCGTGCTGCGCGCCCCCAAAGTCGAAGAAGACAAGTAGGAGGCGGACATGCAGCTCTTGACTCAAGATCTGCGGGACAAGCTGCTGGCGAATGGTCGCCAGCAGCAGCCTCTCCGCGGTACCAGCGACGAGATCGATTTCGTGCCCGTCGTCAAACTGTTCACGCCTGACGCCGGCGCGACCTGGCTCCTCACGGAGATGGATCCGGATGATCCCGACATCGCCTTCGGCTTATGTGATCTCGGGGTCGGCAGCCCCGAACTCGGCAGCGTCAGCCTTGCGGAGCTCGCCGCGGTGCGCGGCAGACTCGGATTGCCGGTCGAGCGTGACCTGCACTTCCAGCCAAACCGCACGTTATCGGCCTATGCCGACATCGCGCAGCGTGATGGTGCCACCCGCACCTGACTGCCACCGAACCCCGGTTCCAGCCGGGGTTCGGCTTACTCTGTGACAGGCGTCAGTTGAGCCCAGCTTTCGGCTTAGAAAATCGCCACGAACATACGCCACGGCGGTGTTACCGATTGAAGCATAACTGAATTGTTCCTTGAGCCCTTCGATGCCGCTCAACGGCTGGCATTCCTGGTCAGATATGAGGTTTGTCTGACCATCATCGACCATCTTGGACGAGATAGTTCCTTTGGTGCTTTGAGGGCTGCTTTTCGCCTCATACGGCTGTGGGCGACATGTCCCCTCTGCATCGCGGTCCTCGCCCGGGTTGCAAGCAGGACGTGGTGCCGGCGCCGCGGCGGGAGGCGCTTTGGCCGGCGGTATCGGCGCGGTTTCACTTGTGGTCTCAAATTTCTGTTGGGGGGATGAAGTAGCCGAGCAGCTGAAGCGCCAGCTTGGCTTTACCTGTCGTTCCTGCCGTCAGATATCCAGTGACGGATCGGCCAGTGGGCGTGAGGGCTTGTAGGTCCGCAGTTTTTCCAGGCGTTCCCCCTGCCTGCAAAACGAGCGGTCAGAACTCAGCATCGCGTTAGCTGCGGCAAATTCGGCATCTCTTCTTTGGCGTTGTCGGCGCCGAACTTTGCGAACTGGTCCAGGCACTCGCCGGCGTGGATGACGGTGTCCTGGGGTCGCGCACCCTTCTGTTTCTCTCAGCCCGACAGCTTCTGCGACCGGGTCTGCCGCGCTACACGCCGGGTAGCTTCATCTTTTTTCCGGATGGCTGAGGTCAACTCGTCATAGTCGACGCCGCGCTTCTTCAGCGCCCTGCGCGCATCGTCGATCTCGAAGCCCAACAACTCGAATACGGTCATATTGAGCTTGGAAGCGATACGCTCCATCGTCTTAAGGGTCGGATTTCCGATACCGCGCAGCATCGTGTAGTAGGTCCCTCGCGCCAAACCCGTCTTGGGGAGGAAGGCTTCCATTCCGCCATTCTCGATCTCAAGCTGCTGGAGGCGCAACGCCAGCATTTCATTGAGGATGGAATGATCGACCGGCTGGGGCTTGCGGACGGGCGACATGAAATCGATGAACTCCAGATGAGGCACCTGCGCCTGCGGAGACCATCAATACCGCAATGAGGTTATCTTGTATATGAATGTTCTTATATATTGAATATTCTCTGAAGGCACGGCGTGTCGGATCTAACCTCCTAAAGCGCCGTCGCGCGCAGACATTTCCAATACGGGCCGGCTCGAGCCGGCCGTATAGGTGGTGCGAGGGACTTTGGCTTCCCACTTGATGAACGACCGTGGACTCGGGCCTTACGTTGCCAGTGACCACATACGAGATAATGTACGGACTGAGTTTCGGCCCAAGCGCTCCCATTTTCTGTCTGGCTGATGCTGATGCCGTTAGGCCCCGCGCGACGCCGCCCGCCGCAAAATGGAAGGCCCGCCCGATACTGAGTAGGAACAACCGCAAGCCTATGCATGAGCCAACGTTGCCGTTCGCCACTAAAACCAATAAGCCTGCTGGCGATAGAATGGACCTTCCTGCTCCTCTCCGGTTCTGGCTGCGCACGGCGAGCGCTTTCTGGGCGTGTTGAGTTGGAGCGGCACATCGTCCCCTGGGCGATGGCTCCAAGGCTATTTCCTTGTGCAAAGAGTATCTCTGCATGGCGGGCGGCATCTGGACGTCAAGCCGGTCCGGACGCCCTTTTCTCGGATGCCGTTTAGCGGCTTGCCGATCGAATTCGTGCTCGCGTGAGGCCTGTTGCCCTGTCTCACCGCTGTTTAAGCGGCTGTCCAGCCGCGCGAGCGGCCGAAGCGTAGCGGAGCCAGCCCGCAGCCGGACCGCGCTCCCAAATAGCGCTGCAGGTACGGCGGAGGGCTGGTGGTCAGGCGTCGTGCGAGGGCGGGAGACGTCCAATCCGTTTCAGGTAGTCGTGGAGAACACGATCGATGATGCGTAGAGGATGCGTGCGCTCCTCCGCGGCGATCTGCCGGAGGACCAGGTCGATGGCGTCGGGCAAGCGAAGTGCATAAGGGCGCGACGAACTGCGTTCGCCATAGGCATCGAACGGTTTGCGCGGATTTTCCCTCTTCGGTTTGGCCGGCGGTGCCGACTTAGGCGCCTCGATCTTGTTGGGCAGGGTTGCGTGAGGAGTTTGCGGGGCAGCGGAGGTTGACGCCTGCGTTGTCGGTTGATCGTCGTAATGCGGTGTGATGACGACGGGCTTGGTCCCGGGCGGCGGATCAGACGAGATCCGCTGGGCGCGAAAGGCGTCGCGTGGCAGGGCAGGACGGGGCGGTTTGGCGGTTTCGTTCATGCGGCATTGTCGCCGTTATTGACGCCCTGGCTCGCCGCGAGCAATTCGCGGACGACCTGGTCGGCATTGTAGCGGGCCTTGCGGATCGACTCATCCGTGTCGCTCATCTGGTAGAGTGTACCGTGGCCGCTGGTCATCGTTCGATAGGTGACGCGCCGATAGAGCGCGTTGGCGCAGATGGGCACCTGCTCGGCGTTGAGATAGGCGAGGACTTCGCGCAGCGGCCTGGTGTTGCGGTCGAGACTGTCATATTCGTTGAAGAGAACGCGGTGCTGGCTCATGGGGAGATTGGCTGCGTGGGCATGCTGCTCGAGGTTGCGGATGGAGCGCACGACCTGCGATGCGTCGAAGGTGTGAACCCTACAGGGCAAGACGACGAGGTCGGCGCGCAGCGCCGAATGGGTAAGCACTGGTCCGTAATAGCCCGGCGTGTCGATGACGACGACGTCATGGCTGTCAAGGCGCTCGAGCGCTTGTGCGAGGCTCTGTTCATCCGGCGCGCGCACGAGATCGATCCCTTTCGGACTGAGATCCCGCGCGACCGAAGATGCATGCCATTGGTAGGCGGAGCCCTGAGGATCCGCGTCGACGATGGCGACGGAATAGTCGTGATTGGCGAACTCGCCGGCAAGGATAATGGCGACGGTGGTTTTCCCGGAGCCTCCTTTTGGGTTTGCGATGGCGAAGATGCTCGGCATGAAAGGCTCCTCGTGGCGCCGCGATCGCGACAGCGAAATGACCAAAACAGTATATTAGATATTACGAGGTCAGAAATCGTGCAAGTCGTTGTTCGCGCGGTCCTCCAATGAGAGAATGCGGCGGTGCTGTGTTTCGGCAAAGCGGCAATACCGCAAGGCACGTTTGCTCCAAGGCGGCAATGACACTTCCGGGTAATGCTGTAACTCGCGTTTCGCGACATACGGCAATCTTGGAGGAGATCAATCCCGACCCCTGAGGCATAGCGGGGGGTCCTGTCAGGTGTATTCACATCAAAAGGCGTCAAATCAGTATTGCGGTAAGAACGGGTGGGGATAGCGCTATGGGGCGGATCGCGGCACAGCGCAGGGGGGCACGGCAGGGCATGGGGCGGCTGCTCTCCCTGGGCCATTGAAGTTCAGGTTAATAGATATTGGTTGACAAGATACCGGTTTGTGGGCCAAAACCGGGGAGGCTGCTGGACGCAGCCAGGGCGCTGACGCGCGTTGCCTGCCGGCGAAGCTTGAGCCCGTCGGCCGAGAAGAGAAGGGAGGACGGCTGTGGCCAGTTCCGCTGCAATGCCGAGACGCAAACCAAGGCTCCGCACGGAGCTGTCGGAGCTGGATGAGCGGCGCCTTCAGGAGGCAGTGGCACTGTTCGGCTTGCCGAAGGCCGAGGTCGTACGAAGGTTGATCCGGGCGTCGGTGCAGGCCGGCCCCGCACTTTCTGCCGAGAACACTGTGGTCATCGTGGATCTCGCCTACCAAGTCCGGATGGTTGGGCGCAATCTCTCCCAGGTCTTGAAGGCGATCCACCGTGGCCAGGCCGTGCGCATCGAGGACACGGAGGCCGTGTGGCGCGGCTTGTACGAGGTGATCGCGACGATCAATGAAGAGCTCACCGAGATGACCGTCGCCTATGGCTCCAAGCTTCGACGTGTTGCGAAGCTTACACTGTCGGAGGAAGTCCGCTCTTGAGCCGGGCCGCTCAAATCGGATGGTGGCTTGAGCAGGTCAATGCTGCGCGGCGGGCCGTCGAAACGGCGCGCGAGGAACGCGGGCGGCCACGGGTATCGAGGCCGATTGACGAGGAGCGCCAACCGAAAGCCAAACGGGTTTCGTCGCTACCAAGTACGTCGTCTCAGGCAGACATTCGTGGCGCGACGATCTCGGGTGGACAGGACGAGGAGCGGCGTCGGTTGCTGCCGGCGGCGGCCAGGGGAGGCGCTGGCGGGCTGGCGGGGAACACCGGATCTGGGTCGCCGACGGCGCCGATCGCTGGAAATCTTTCGAGCAGTGGTGGAGCGCAGGGTGGTGGGGCTATCGGCCGTGCCCGGCAACTGGCGGCGGGCTATCAGCCGGCGGTCATCAAAGTGGTGTCCTACGCCCGGGGCGTCGCGCGCGTCACGGCAACGGGCCAGTATGTGCAGCGCGAGGAGGCGGCGCTTGAGACCCACGATGGGCGCATGCTTGGCGATCGTGAAGCTGTGACCGACGAAATCAAGGTCTGGTCCACGAGTTTCGCGAAGCGTGCAGAGAGCCAGGACGTCGCTGCCATGCGCTTGAAGCTTCACGGCGTGCGCGACACACCGGCAGGGCGACAGACTTATGAGAAGGCGATGGTTGCCGGATTCGAGGGCCATCGCTATGCCTATCGTCTCGATGCGACACCGTCGGGCGAGCTGGAGGCGCGGCTCGTTGTGGCGATGGCTGGATCCCCCAAGGAGCGGTTGCGAGTCCGGGAGGAACGGGTTGGCAATGCGGAGGTTGGGTTTACTCAGCGCCGGCTCAATATCCGATCGGAGGCGACGGTGAAGGCGCGGATAGAGGCGGCGGCCGGCCATCCGAGGCATGCCGTGAGCGTTGATCCAGGCCCCACCACCCACGGTCGAGACGGTGTGACCTATCGACTAAACAAGCTGATCGAGAAGGGCGCCGTGGTCGACGATCGTGGCAAGGTTTTGTCGAATGTCGCCGATGCGCGCGTCGCCGCGCGAGAATGGGGACCGTCGCTGCGGTCGCAGTCCGCGCGCGACACAATGCACCTGATCATCTCGGCGAAGACTGGGGCGGATGTCGCGGCTCTAACCGACGCCGTCCGCGCGTTCTTGCATGACCGGTTCGCCGACCACAAGTTCATGTTTGGCGTTCACACCGACAAGCAAGCCGACGGGCATATCCATGCCCACGCCATCATCACGGTGAGAAATGAATCCGGACAGAAGATCCACCCGGGCCGTGAGACGTTCCGAGAATGGCGCGAGGTGTATGCTCAGCACGCCCAGGCGCATGGGCTGAAAATCGTCGCCACTTCAGCGAAGGAACGGGCATCGTCGCAGAGTTACGGCCCGAAGGACAAGGCGATCGTCGACGTGGCCGAGCGGCCACGGCCGACGCGGGAAGCACGCGACCGCGCTTATGCGGAAGATCCTGCTAACCAGCGACTCATCCACAATGCCAGGAACCGGATCCGTGTCGCTCGGGCGAACCCCATCAAGCTTCCCGCCTCGAAGCCTGATCGTCGCGCTGTCAACGAAAGCGTCGCCGCCTGGCGAACTCTCGCTCGGGAACATCCGGACAATGCGCTGGCGAAGCAAATGTTTGAACGACTGGCGATGGCCCAGACGTTAGGCAATGTCCTCGACATGATCGGGAAACGAGTTGACCATTTTACGAAGGAGACTAACGACATGCCGGTCACATCGGCGCAGATGACGAAGGATCTTCGCCTCATGAACGAGGCGGTTTCGCGCACAAGCGATCTCCTCGATGGGGAGACCAAGCAACAGTTTCGAGAGGCATCGTCACGGTACCTTGAGACACTCGCAAGCCGAATCGATCTCCAGCGCGCACAGGAGCGCGGCGCGCAGGAGCTCTCTCGTTCCGAAGTCGAGGCCATTGCAGGGGTCAATGCCGATCGCCTGATCGCGCGTGCTCAACAGGTTAGCCTGAAGGAACAGCGGGAGGCCGTCTCTGCGGAACGGATCGTCGATCGCGCCGTCGAGATGGAGCGCCGACAAGAGGCCCGTGGCGGGATCGACCCGGCATCGCATCGCGAGCTTGGTGTAGATCGGGCCATCGTCGCGAACTCGCAACAATCCGCCGCCCGTGAGGCACGCGAAGCTGCGGCCGCCATCGAGGCCTCGCGTGTGCTCGCCGATCATCCCGCACAGCCGCTGCCGCAGTCGCTGCTTCAGACCGATGCGATCGTGGCGCTCCAATTGGAACAGGAAAAGGTGCTTCAAGAAATCGATGCTGACAAAGCCGAAGTACAGGCAACCAAGGGCCAGAGGATAATTTGACGATCGCGCGATCTGCTTTGCAAAGGTCGGACGCGGTCCGGATGAGGGATCGCGCAGCCGGCGCAGGATTCAGGAAAACACCTCGAATGGTCGCGTCCGCGCCAAGGCCAATGGCTTCCAGTTCGGCCGCAAACCCAAACTTTCGCCACAGGGACGTCGCGAGGCCTAGCCAGATTAGCAGCGCCGAAGAAAGGAGGTGTGCATGAACGGATCGACTTCAGCCCTATGGTACCGAGGCCAAGGCGATCAACAACGAGATTGAGGTTCTTGCTCGTCTCCCTGCCGAGAGGATGCAGACAGTTCACGGCGGCGAGTAACGCATCCATGTTGACCATGAAAGCGAGTTCGTGATGGTGGTGCCGAGGGGGGCGGCAATGACGCCGGCCATGTTCGGGGCGATATTTGGGGGCGGCTAAGCCGCCTCCAACTCCATGACCTTCTGGGTTGCCTGGGCAATAAACCCCGAGCGGGTATATCCATGGGCTTCGGCAAAGGCATCGATCCGATTGAGGACATCTTCGGGAAGCGTGACATTGACACGCACTGCCTTCTTCGCCTCGGTCTTGACCGCCACCAAGATTGCAACACCGCGACGGTTCTCGGCGTCGGCCATGACATTCTCCAAGCTGGAGGGCTCTGGAATAGCCTCACCATCTTCCGCGAGCCCCTCGATATGAAAGGCCAGCGCCTCCTCGGCCATAGCGCGAGCATCATCTAGATCTGTACCGGCCGTGACGACGCCGGGGAAATCGGGAAAGGACACGCCGAAGTCGCTCTCGGCATCCTTATGGATCAGTCCGATATACTGCTTCATTGTCTCTACCTCAGTTTTAGACCGGATTGACGTTCAATGCTCCGCAAAGTTCCCAAAGGGATATCCCTTTTAGGATGCGGGACTGTGACTCGGCCCGGCTTCTTTTCATGTTTGAATTGTGCGTGACTGCCCTTTCGAGCGACTTCATACCAACCATCAGCCTCTAGGGCCTGGATCACTGCTGCACTTTTCATGTGTATAAATACACATCGATCGTGAAACATGCAACAAGAAAGTGGGCCGAGGGTTCTGGCCACCCCGGGTTTGAGATGTCCATGAGTAACGAGCCAGTCGCGGATGATCCGGCGGATGGGCTTCGGCGGCGCATTCGCTGGCGTTAAGATATTCCTCTACACCGCCTCATTTGAAGCTTTGACGGTGATGCGTAGAACACGGGCTCATCGGCCATGCAGGATGGCGACTAGCGTCACATCGGGACGGTTCGAAAGATTGGGAACAGCCATCTCCCATGCTTATGAAGCGAAGGCGAAAGGATTTACGGTGTACGGATTCAATCCGTACTATATTATCGGGCCAAAGGAGATACCTATGCCCCGCAATGTCAGTGACAATGGCCGAATCGATTTCCGGATTCCGCCAGAAGCAAAAGCCGTGATCGCACGTGCAGCGGCCTTGTCGAATGTCGGTCTAACCGAGTTTGTCACGCGCTCAGCGCTGCGTGACGCCCAGGCCGCGATCGAACGCGCCGAACATCTCGCGCTGTCAGAACGCGACAGCCTGCGCGTCCTCGACCTGCTCGAGAATCCGCCGGCGCCTACCGACCGTCTTATCCGTGCCGCCAAGGCCGGTCAGACCCTCGCGTGAGTTCCGTCATGTGGCAGGAAGTGCCGATCAGTAAACAGCACGATCGTGCCGCCTTCAACTGTGGCGACGCGGACCTCAATACCTATCTACAGCGCTTCGCGCGTCAAAACCAAGAAAGCGGCGGCGCAAAAACGTTCGTCGCCGTGACGGCGGAAGATTCTTCGCACATCCTCGGGTTCTATTCCCTGAGTCCCGCCTCGATGGACTATGCCCGCACACCAACGGTCGCCAGGCGTGGCCTCGGCCGCAACAACGCGCCGGTCTACCGTCTCGTTCGCCTCGCAGTGGATCGTAAGATACAAGGCCGCGGGCTCGGTGGCGGTTTGCTACTCGCCGCAGGGAGACGCTGCATAGCAGTCGCGCAGGAAGTCGGCGGCGTCGCCCTGCTTATCGACGCCAAAGGCGACCAGGCCGCACGCTGGTATGAGGGCCTCGGTGCTGTCCGTCTCGATGACGCGCCGCTATCCCTGGTCCTGCCTTTCGCCGCGATCGCCAAGGCGATAGCCGCGATATGAACGCAGCAGCAAATCGTCTGCCATGCATGTCCCAGCGCTCGCTTCGGTCAAGAAGCCCATGGCAGTGTTGGCACCAATGTGGATGAGCTGCGCAGTGGCGACGGCCGTTGACAACGGCGGACCTCGCGTCGACGATAAGGAAATTTAGTCATCCCCAAACTGCTCCTGCAAGGTGGCGAGCGCCGATAAAGCTTCCTCGAGTTTCGGCGCTATGGACGCGGTGCGAGCTGATGCCGCCATTACATCGAAGTCGTCTCGTTGGGTACGCTCGCTAGCGGCCAGCAGGTCACGAATATTGCAGTTCTCGTCTTGCGGGGCGTTGGGCTCCTCGCCGAGCGCCAAAACCTTTCGGGATTGCTTAACAGGGATCTTTTTCGCGACGATTGGTGGCGTGGGAAGGAAAGCAGGCTCGGCCGGAGACTTAACGCTGCCGCGAGCATATTCGTTCTTCGGTGCAGCTTCAGGCGGTGTTTTTTCGGCGTTGCGTTGGAGCTGCGGAGGCTGAGCCTCGTCTTCGGCCGCCTCCAGGCTCGGCGCCGGGCTGATGGCACCGTTGAGAACCTCATCCTGCCATTTACGCAGCGTGGGCAAGCTGGGCGGATGTGCCTTAGCTGTTTGGTAAAGCCGCCGATATGGCTGATCCTGATAGTGCCGGATCTTGGTAAGCTGAAAGGAGCGCGAGTTCTTGACCATCAGGATCGAGGTCCGCGCGGACATCTCGCGCAACTCGAGTGGACTGCACAGCGGTCGCGGGGTGTAGTGTGGGGCCCAGAGGCGCGGCGCGAAGATCCCCTGCCCCGGTCGCATCACCGGCGTCTTGTAGACCTGCGTCGTCTCGCCCAGCATCTCAGATACGAATTCCGAGGTCTCCAGATCGTTGATCTGGATGAAGAGCTTGATCTGCGAACCGGAGACGGTGGTGATGCGCTTGTTCTTGCCATAGAGCTCGTCGAGCTGGGCAATGTCTTGCATAACGATCGCCATGCGAAAACCATATCCCGCGCTGATCGTGATCTTCGAGATCAAGGAATCCATGCGGCCGACGTGGTAGAATTCGTCGAGCATGAGCAGCACCTGATGCGGCTCGTCCTCGCCCGGGATTTTCACCATCATCAAGTCGTGGATTTGCTGGAACAGGATGCGGATCAGCGGTCGGAAGATCGACAACTCGGCGATGGTGCAGCCGATGAAGATCGTCATCCGATGGCGCCTGAGCTCGCGGATGTCGAAATCAGATGTCTCCGTAGCGGCCGAGATCAGACCGTTGTTCCACAGCGACATTGCCATGTTGACGTTGAAGACCGCCGAATTCCTGGTTTCCGGCTCCAGGGCGATATATTGGTTGAAGCTATCGACGACCCATGTCGGCAGGTGCAGGCGCTCGGTCTTCACGATGGCGCGCAGCACGGAGGAGATATCCTTACCCGTCGTCGTCATGCGCGCAACGCTACGCATGTGCTGCGCGCCAGCGATAAGCGGCGAGGAGAGCACGTAGCCGATCAGCGCAGAGAGCAGCAGGCGTCCGGCACCCGCCCAAGTATCGTCCGCCTTCTCCGGGATGACGAAGGAGGCGACGACCAGACAGTCGGTCGCCATCCGCTCGTCGCGCCGCACGAAGTCGAGTGGATTGTAGCGATGTGTGTCGTTCGAGCCAGGCGAAAACATAAAGACCTTGTTGCCCATTGCGCGACGATGGTTCGCGAGCGCCTCAAAATTCTCCCGCTTCGGGTCGAAGAACACGGCCGAGCCTTGCCAGAGATAGCCATTCGGCAGAACGAAGCCCGTGCCCTTGCCCGAGCGCGACGGACCGACGACGAGAATATGAGCGGGCTCGTCGGAGCGGATCGTGGCCCCAGCGAGCTTGCCGAGGATGATCCCTTGCTTTGCTGTCAGGCCCTGTTTCGCCGCTTCCAGCACGGTGCCGAAACGGGCCTCGCCATAGGGCATCTGCCGGCGATTGACAGTCGCGAAAAGCCAGACGGCGAGCCCCAGCACCACGACGCTGCCGACGGCGATGCCGGCGCGGATCAACGCCTCGACCTGCGTCAGCGGAAAGAAGACGCGCGCGTAAAAATGCTTCCAGGCGATCAGGAAGACGCTCGCGGTGCGATCATTGTTCTGCATGCGCAAAAGTGCCCAGCGGGTTGCGCCCTCGCTCGGGAAGCGGGCCGGTGCCCAGCGCGACGCTACGACGATTTCATAAGCCAGGCTCCACAGGAGCCAGAACCCGATGAGCGCCAGAAGGGCAACGCCGATCCTAAAGGCGACGACGCGTGCCATGGACGGCCTTCCTCTCACCCCTGCCTTCGCGCCACTCCGCCATGCGCGCGAAGTAGATGGCCGAGGTGCCGCGCCATCCGCCTATCTTTTGCTGCTGAATGACGATCGGCAGCACCGATTTGATATAGCTGACTATTTCCTCGCGCCTGAGGCCGAGGCTGGCCTGCATGACCATCAGGGCAAGCTGTTCAAACGCGCCGGCCGGGTTGTCGGCATGGACGGTGGTGATGCTGCCGGGATGGCCGGTGTTAATGGCACGCAGGAACGAATAAGCCTCGGCGCCGCGGATCTCGCCGAGGAAGATGCGGTCCGGTCTCAAGCGCATTGAGGCCTGCAGCAGTGTCTCCACGGTGACGCGGGCCTCGCCCTGGTCGCCCTTCGAGGCAACGAGCGGCAGAAAGTTCTTCTGGATCGGTTTAACCTCGCGCGTGTCCTCGATGGTGATGATGCGCTCGTCGACCGGCACCTCCTTCAGGATCGCGTTGAGAAACGTCGTCTTGCCCGAGCTCGTGCCGCCAGAAAGCAGGATCGAATAGTGGTTGACGACAGCGAGGCGGATGAAATCCTCGATGCGGCCTGCGTCGAGATGCGCGCATAGGGCCCGGTCGACCTCGGACAACGCGCCGTCAGTCGTGGTCACAACCTTGTCGAAGGAGCCGAGCTTGCGGTAGTCGACGAGGCGCATTTCTTTGATGACCTGCTTGCGAATGGCGAAGGCCCCTCCCCCGGGGGTCGCCGGCGGCATCACGCCTTGGAACCGCTCGCCTGTGGGAAGTGCTGCCGACAGAAGCGGGTGTTCTTCGTTGATGCTCTGGCCGGAGAACCCCGCGACGCGCTCGGCCAGATGCCGGATCGCCGTTTCGGTCATTTCCGGAACGTCATGACGCTCCATGGCGGATTGGCCGAAGCGCTCCACCCAGACCGCGCCCGGTCCGTTGACACAGATCTCGACCACCTGATCGTCGTCAAGCCAGGGCCGGATGGGGCCGAGCGCCCTATCGAGAAAGATCGTCTGGTTTCGAGCCGGAACGTTCACGTTTGAGCTCCTGAAGCGCTTCCTTCACCGGATCGGGATAGAGTGCGGAGAAATCGAGGTCGCGCCTGACGAAGACGATGATCCGCGTTCCCTGGTCGAGGTAGATTGTCGGGGGGATGTTGATAGAGTTTTTCAGCGCCTCCTGCGCGATGTTGGTGAGGGTCTGCGAGACATTCTGCGCGGCGATTTGGCGGGCCTGGAGCGCCTGCTGGTTCTGATTGGCGCCGGTTTGCGTCGTCGTGACCAGACCGGTCACCGGATCAGTGGTGGTGATCGTCGTGCCGCCGGCGTTGCCGGTGTTTTGGCCAAGGCCGCTCAGGAACTGGGAGAAACCGCCGACGACCGAGAGCATGATCGCCGAACCAAACCGCTCGACATAATGGTTGTCGAGAAATCCGGCATTGCCGGCGCGGCCGAGATCGTCGGTGCCGGTCGATCCGAGCTGCACGGACACCCCATCCGATCGCAGCATCCGCGTCCAGACGATGAAGACGCGGGTCTGGCCCTGGGTGATGCCGGATTTGTATTCGCCGACGAGATGACTGCCGGCTGGAATCAGGATCCGCCGGCCGTCGAAGGACCAGACATTCTCGGTGGTCACCGCGCGCACCATGCCAGGAAGGTCGCTTTGCACCGCGGTCTCGAGGACGCCGCGGATGAGGGTCCCCTGCGCCACGAGTGCGTCGATGCGGTCGTTCTTGATTGCTTTCGCCACTTCGACACCCGCGTTCGCTACGGAGGCCAGGAACCGCCGGTTCGGGTCGTCCTCCTGCTGCCCCGCGCCGTCGCGCGCGCTGTCGCCCGGATTTGCTGTCCCGTCGCTCGCAGCAGCATTGTCGGCGATCACCTGCGGCGCGCGCAGCCGTTCCCATTTGCGCCGCTCCGCCTCCTGGCGCTGACGCTCGAGTTCGGCGAGGCGACGGGCTTCGTCATCGTTTGGTGGCGCCTCGACCAGCGGCGGCTCGGGAGGTGGCGGTGCCGGTAGGGCGATTGGTGGCGCGACCGGCGGCGGAGGCACAGTCGGTTCCGGGGCGGCCGGGGCCGCCGGAACAACAATTGTGCCCTGGTTGGTCCGCGTCTGCGGCGCTGCGAGCGACGGCGCGGGAAACTGTGTCGTGGTGAACTCCTCCTTGTCCGGCGACGTCATGTTCTTCGGCGTTCGCTGGAGCGACCCATAGATCAGCCAGCCGGCGATCACGAGCGCGCCGACCGGCACGGCGAATTTCAAGATCCGGCCAAAGCCGGTCGAACCGCGCGCGACCGTCGTGGCGGCTGCGGCATCGAGCTCAAGCGAGCGATAGTCCTGCGGGCTCGGCATGGCGCCTCAGCCTCCCGTCGCGGGCGACGGCATTCCGACGCGCTGGGGAGCATAGGGCTCCAATCCGTTCGGCTCATGCACATTGGTGAGCCGCCGGTTGAAGATGCAGGTCGCAACGCTCCCGTTGCGTAGGGTCCATTGCCGGCTGACCTTGTCGACGACGACATAGGGACCCTCGGTCCGGAAATTTGCCAGGCTCTCGTTGCGACCGCTGTCGACGATGTAGATCGCCGGCGTCTCGCCCTCGAAGCGGAACCACGTCTTGGTGCCGTCGTCGAAGACGGCGATCGGCTTGTTTGCCGACGAGCCCTTGTAACCGTAGTCGCTGTTGGCATTGGCGATGTTGAGGGCCTTGAGGTTCGGGTTCGCCGCTCGTTCCTTAGCAGTCGCCAGGAGCTGCGCACTCGCCTCGTCCTCGGGGTAACGGAAGCGCACGACAAAGATCTGTGTCGCCGGTGGGCGGGTATTTGATCGCAGCAGGAAGGAATAGATGCGCTTGTCGGTCACGACATTGAGGTTCGACAGCGCCTCCTTCTCGATCGGTTTGACGAAAATGATGTCGCCCTTGTGGTTGGGTTCGACCTTCCAGGCGGTCGAGTCGCCCAGCGCCAGCGTCTCGATCTTCTCATCGCCCTGCAACTCGATCATGGTCGAAGTGCCGAAAGTGGCGTCGATCGCGGTGACATTGTCCTTGTTGTAGACGACATCGCGGACGCGACTGTCGACGCGCCCGGGCTTCGGGATAGCCTCCGAGACGGCCGGTCCGACCCCGAGCCAAAGGATCAAACCGACGACGGTGCTGTGCGGGACAAACCGATTCATTGCTGCGTCCCCATGGTTCCCGGGGACGGCGCTGTTTCCTGGTCGCGTCGGTACTCCAACGCTTGAAAACCGAGAGGATTGTCGAAGCGCCATTCATTGCGCATCGGCGCCGAGGTGTAGCGGAATCGCACAAGCGAGACCCAGTTCGCTGTGACGATGTTGGTGGCGGACTTGGTGTCGGTCGAGAAGCGTACCAATGCCGTCCGGTTGTTCGGGAAGGTTACCGATTTGATTGATACGGACACCACCGTGTTCGTGCCATTGATCTTGATCGGGTTCTGCGGGTTGGCGGGGGAATAGATCTCTGTCAGCTCGCGGGCGGCGTCGCCCGCGGCCAGCAGTTGCGCAAGGTCGAAATTGTCCTTGAGCGCCTTGGGGTCGTACGTCTCGCGCGCCTTGACGTAGCGTACCACATTGAAGGTGGTGACGGCCTCGTCCTGCGTCAGCGGCCCTTCCGCCATCGGCCGCTTGACCTCGACGAAGCCCGTCGCCTTGTCGACGACGACCATGTAGGGCTCATAGGTCTTGAGCGGCACGAGCAGCGCCAACGTTGCGAGCGAACCGACCGCGACCACGGTCATCACCGCCGCGACGATCCAGGCGAGCGCTCGTGAATTGCGATTGCGACGCGCGATGTCCTGCTCCCAGGTCATCCCTTCCGAATAATAGCGCGGGTCGACGCGTCGCTCCGCTATGGCTGCACTTGCCTGCGTCATGATGATGAAGATGTCCTGTTGTCACGGGCCGTTGGCGTCACGGCGGGATTGCTGATCTGGGCTGCAAGGCGCCGGAACTCCGGTGTCTCGGCCCAAGCGGCGGCCCTGAGGCCAACGCGTGCCCGCTGTCTCGCGGCGAGCTCCTCGCGCCGTGAGACCGAGGCCGGATTGAAAGGATTGCGGAACGCCAGCCGGCCGCGGTTCGCAACAAGCGCGGCCCGGGCGCCGGTGACGCTGGCGTAGAACCGACCTATCCGCGGTGAGCCTATCGGCACGCCACCTGCGATCGCTGCCGCCACATTGTTGATCTGCGCGAGCAGGAGAATGCCGATGATGGCAAGCAGCACGACCGGGCCAATCGTTGCCCAGGTCGGGCTCTTGGTGTTGGCGACGCCGTTTAGCGTGTCGATCGTCTGCTGGATGAGCGAGACGTAGAAGGCGAGGAACGCATAGACGAGGACCTGCACCAGAAAATACTGAACCAATGCGCTGAGCCAGCCCGAGAAGAAGCGTGTTGTGACGCCGAACAGCAGGAGGATGATGAAGATCGGCGCTAAGGCGAGCAGCAGCCACATGAACATCTTCGACAGCATGATGAGGAACAGCGCAAAGCCGATCAGCACCGCCATCACGACGTAAAAGACGGCGGCAAAGATATAAGGTCCCCAATTGGTGATGCCGGCGTTCTGGAGGAAGGCCTCTGTCGCATTGTTCGTCGTGTCCCACATGTTCTGAAGCGCGTTCTGAACACCGTTTACGGAGGTAAGGTTCACCGCGGTGCCGGTGTTGTTGGCTGTGGTGACAGCGCTCAAGAGCGCATTGCCAATTGCGGAAGGCCCGTCGTTCATCAGGTTATAGACGAGCGTCTGGAAATCGTTCCAACTCGTCGCAAGGGCATAGATGGTGAAGGCCCGCAACAACCGAAAGGCATGATCGGCCGGCCCGCCGCTCGCCGTTCCCTGCCAGATGCCGACACCCCAGAAGATGACGTAGAGGGTGAGAAGCAGCCCGGCGACGCCCGTGCCACCGCCCGATGTCGCCGCGTTCGCGAGCGCCCGATAAGCCGTCGAGACGTAGTTTTGCCCGAGCTGATCGACCGATTGGAGCAACGTGGTGATGCTGAACGACCCCATCCGCGCGCTCAGATCGGTTTCATCGGGCCGCAGCTGTCGGGCAACCGCAGCGGTGGCGGGAGCGCCGGCGCGGCGACCGGGTCGCCATATGCGAGCGGCGCGCCACTTTCATCCGAGGAGCACGGCGCCTTCAGAGGCTTATAAGCGCAGCCTAAGAGAGCTGCCGCCAGCGTGAGTGTGAGGGTCAAACCGATCGCAGCCTTCACTTTTTTGGCTCTTTCGGCTGGCTGAACGTCATGGCGCGCGAGGCGGCTTTCGCCGCATCATCCTGCGAGACCGGCCCGGCCGCCATCGACGATGGGTTCGGCTGCTCGCGCGGCCTCCACACCGCCAGATATATAGTTTCGGCGATAAGGATTCCGGCAACGAGGAAGCCAATGGCTTGTTTTGACACATGTCCTCCGGTCGTTCTCTTGGAATTCAGGGTCGGGGAAATCAGGGTCGGGCTTTACTGCGTGAACTTCATCGCCCGCGCCGCGGCGGATTCGGCGGCGATACGGTCGAGGTTGGCCTGGTTGGCTGCCGCGGCGGCGTTGTTCACGACGCCATTCAGTTCATTGATCGTCTGGCCCGTCTGAACCTGGACCTGGGTGTTCTGGTCAACGCTGCCCTTGAGATCGGGGGCCTGGCCGATTTGCTGGCCACCTTGTGTGAAGGCCGCCGACCTCGTTTGCACTGCGGTCTGCGTCGACGTGATCAGCCCGGAGAGCGTCGCGGCAACATTGACGGAATTCTGGTAAGCCGTGTCGACCGGATGGGTCTGGCCTGCGGTGAGACCAGTGATGGTCTTTACCAGCTGCAGCCCATTGATCAGCGTCGAGACGATGTTCTGGGACCCCGGGCTCATCCCTGCAAACGATAGAGCACCGCCGGAGATGACTGAGCCGAGCGAGGGCGCCTGCGCCATCGAGAAACCGCCACCGAGCGCCATTTGGGCAAGGCTGCCCTGGGCGACGGAAGCGCGATCGCCGGTGACGGCCTGCAGTGTCTTTTGGGTGAATTGGAGGATCTGCTGATCTGCGGCGAGGATCTGCCGCGTGCTGGTCGCGATCTCCTGCGCCTTAGCAAGATTGGTATTGTCGATGACGGGCACTTGCGCACGGGCCTCGGCACAAATGAGACCGAAGATTGCGGTGAGGACAAAGGCGAACGAGCGGGATATCGACATGGCGGGGTCCTAGCGTGCGTTTGCTTGCATGGCCGCGAGAGCGGCATTGACGTCGGTGGCGGAGAGAGCGCTCGGGGCGGGAGTGGCCGATTGGGCCGCGTCCTGGTTGCGTGCCAGGAAGAAGGCAACGTTGCCGGTGCTATCGGTGGCGCGTGCAGAGACGCAGGCCGGGTCGGGCGGGGTCCCGGGCGGTGTGGTCGAGCAGGATGCCGGCTGACGGCAGGGGTCGGCTGCGGTACCCGATCCGGCCATTCCGGCTGGGCACAGGAGCCCGCTGACCGGCATCGATGTCCCTGGGCTCGAGCGCATGCCAATAGCTGCCCGGCTCATGTCGCTGGTTTGCGCGAGATTGGGCGCATTCAGCGCTGTCACCCAGAGATTGGCCGAGCCGATGGCGCTGTTCCAGGCGAGGTTGTTTTGCAGGCGCGCGGCGCTGTTCATGTCAAACGCGCCCATCACTGTTGGCGCCGTGCCGACCTGTTGACCTGCCGCCTGGAACATGGTTCGCGCGGCGCTGAGCGACTGACCGCTGGCATCAAGACCGGCGACCACATCGCCGCTCGATTTGAACAGCGACTGGCTGTTCAAGGCCGCGCCTCGCGCCGTCGCGTCGGGCGTTGCTGGCATATCCGGCGCATAGCCCTGGATCGCCTTGGCACCGGCGCCCATCTGCGGCTGTAGGGTTGGGTCGCTGACATTGGCCTTCTTGCCGGTGGTCATGGCGCATTTGACGCCGCTGTTGGCGTCCTGGCGCTGCGTCGTGATCGGCACGAGATTTACCGTCGCGCTCGCGGTCTGCGAGTGTTCGGTAAGCTGCGCGGCATCGATGGTCGGAATATCCGCGCAAGCCGGCGCGGTGAAACTGCAGGTGGTTATAAGAGCGAAGGCGGCGAAAACTGCTTTCATCGCGTGGTCCTTCCCAGGAAGATCGGCAGCCAGACGGCTGGATCATCGCCGACGCGCGCCCGCAGCGCCTCGAGCTCGGCCACGGTCTCCGTGCGTCCCGATAGAACCTTGATCAGGTCCGGCATGCCGGCGAGATTGAGCTTGGCGATGACGCTGTCGCGTCCGTGCTTGATCAGGAAGGATCGGCTTTCCGGAACCGTGCCGCGAATCCAGGCCACCTCCCGCTCCGATAGGCGGAATGCGCGCGCGTAGCTCTCATCATCGGCCTTTGGATTGGGAAAGAACACGTTGGTGGCGGTCTGTTCGATCAAGGTGCTCGCCGAGCTCGAGCGCACGATGTCGGCGGCCGACTGCGTACCAAAGCCAATGATACCATTCTGCTTACGGATCGTCTTGAGCTTGTCTTTGATGAAGAAGGCGAAGACGGGGTCGTCGAGCAGGCGCCATCCCTCGTCGAGAAAGATCATCACCGGGTCCCCGGTAAGAAGCTCTTGCGTGCGATGGAAGATGTACAGGAGCGCGGCGGTGCGTATGACCGGGTCGTCGAGCACCCGCGTCATGTCGAAACCGAAAATGCTCGAGAGCGAGAACTGATCCGTCTCGTTGTTGAAGAGCCAGCCGCGCTGGTCCGGTCGCATCCAGCTTTCCAGGCGCGCCAGCAGATCTCCCTCGCCCGCTCGGATGCGGCCGCGGAGCAATGTTGAGAATGCTTGCAATGTCCGACCGTCCGGACCGGCACTGAGTGCTGCCGCAATCGCGTTGCGGATGACTTGCTCCTCGGAGGCCGTGAGGTCGCCGCCATTCGCCGGCCGCAGCATGAAACCGAAGAGCTGGAACAGGAACTCCCGGTTCGGCGCTGTGTAGGGCATGGAGAGCGGATTGAACCCGGTCGGTTCTCCAGGCACCAGGACCTCGTATTGCCCACCCATGGCACGGATGAAGATCTCCGCTCCGCGATCCTTGTCGACAAAGAGAAGTTTGGGACGCGGCGTGACGCGCTGTGACTGCGCCGAGATGAAAGACAGGAACACGGTCTTGCCGCTGCCCGAAGGGCCGACAACCGTGAAGTTGCCGAGGTCGCGGACGTGATGGTTGTAGTAGTAGGCGGTCTGCGACGTCGTCTCGAACACGGAGATCGCCGGGCCCCAGTGATTGTTGTCGGGACGGCCGCTCGGATAGTTATGCAGAGAAACAAAACCGGCAAAATTCTTTGAGGAAATCACCGCCTTGCGGGCGATGTAGGCAAAGTTGCCGGGCAGCTGCGACCAGAACGCGGGTTCGCAGTTGAGATCCTCGCGCGTCCAGATCACGGAGCGGTCGGTGAGCGCTGCGCCAACGGCCGTGACAGTCGCGTCGACCTCGGACATGCTGCGTCCAAGGCACATCACCGTCATATGATGTTCGCCATAGATCGCCTCGGAGGCCAGGAGCTCGTCGCGGGCGTCGTCCAGGTGCTCGGCGACGATTGAACCCGCCTCGTCCGACATGTCGACCTGGCGGGCGACGCGGTCCACCTGTTTGGCCGCCTCGGGGCGATCGATGATAGCAAAACTTTGGCTGGCGATGAATTCGTGCGGGACGCGCAAGAGATTGTCGAAGGATCCGGGCCCGGTCTGCGCGGGATATTCACGAATTGAGATCATGGCGCCAAACCGCGTGTCGTGCGCGCCGGCGCCGCGGATCTCGATGGCGTTCTTGCCGAAGAAGACCCGTTTCATCGACAGCGCGTCGCTCAGCGCCATGCGCGGCAGCAGCATCGGGCGAGGCAGGCCGCCGTTGACGATTTGCACGAGGAATTCCAATGGTTCCGAATGCCAGACGCCATCGCGCGAGACCACGCCAAGCTGACGGGCGCCGTAGGCGGCGAGGTTCTCCCGCACGGCGGTCGCGGCGTCGCGCAGTTCGGTCAAAGCCGTCTGCGCGGCGACAGTTTGGCCGGTCGCATCAGTTCGGCCGAGGAGTTTCGTCAACAAGGCGTCGAAGGTGCCGGCCTGGCCCTGGAGCGGCCTGCGGACGATCGTCAGATAAATGTCGTTGACGAACATCCGCCGCTGCGACAACGCCGCGTCGTAGCGTTCGTCGATCTCGCGGCAGAGCGCATTGTCGAAGGTGGACGCGATCCGCGGTTTGACCTCGCGCCGGATGATGTGGCCGACCAGGGCGAAGCGGGAATTCGCGAGCGTGCGGACAATGTCGTTACGGGCCAGAAGGCGAGCGTTGATCTCCGACATGTCAGCGGTCTCGAAGGAATAGCCTTCGAGCTTGAGCACCGTCAGGACCAGGCCATCGCGTGTCTTGAGAACGTGATCGTCCACGTGGCGGGTAAACGGGATGTGCGACGCGACCGGGCGCTCGCGCCGCGATACCGCGCCAAAGGTCAATTCATCAAGCAGCGCCCGCGCGACCATGCTGCCTCCTCATGCCGAATAGCTATCGGCGCCCCAGAAGGCGCGCGAACGTGGAGGACATCTGGTCGACTTGACGAAGAGGATTTCGAAGATCCGATCATCCCTCAGCGTCATCACATAGCCGAAGAGATGCAGCGGGATCGCAACCAGCAGCATCATGAGATCGTGCGAGAGGAGAAAGCAGACGGACGAGGCGACGCCGTTGAACATGAAATACATGTAAGGCACGCCCATAAGCGTCGGCGCGCGCGTCAAGGCCTTGACGAGCGGCGTGATCAGCGGTTCCTCGAGCTGGCGTTCGTCCATTGGATTTTCCTCACTGCCCGACGGCGGACTGGAAGAAGTCGACGATCTGGGCCGAGCCGAAGACGAGCACGATACCGAAGATCACGCTGCCGGCGATGCCCCAGGTGAGGCGGCCCGACCAGGCGAAGAAGCCGCAAGCAATCACGGCCAGGGTCGCCAGCGCAGTGGCTATCGGTCCGGTCAGCGCGGAGACGAGCTGCGTCAGCGTCGATTGAACCGGCTGCAATGTGCCGCCCGATTGGGCGACCGCCTGATTGGCCAGGACCAGGAGAAGTGCGCCGGCTGGGAGAGCTCGCTGGCGCAGCGTGTGTCGTAGTCGCATAAGTAGCTCCTTCATTGGACGTGCATCACGAAACCGTCGCTCCATTCGGAGGCGGCGGGTTGCTCGGCCTCCGCCGCAACCGGAGGCGCGAAATTTCTGGCTGGTTCGATCATGTCGGGTGTGCTTGCCGGGCTTTTGCGCGCGGGCGGGCGGGTGCTGCCTGCCGGATCGGGCCAGGCATAGAAATCGTTCATGACGTCGGCGACGAAGCGCACCGTCTCCGGATAGGGCGGTACGCCACGGCTTTTCTCAACTGCGTCCTCGCCTGCGTTGTAGGCGGCCAAAATGAACAATGGATTCCGGTAGCGCTCATGCAGCGCACGCAGAAAGCGGACGCCGCCGCGCACATTGGCTTCAGGATCGCAAAGGTCGACCTTGAACCGGCGCGCCGTGTCCGACGTCAACTGCATCAGGCCGTAGGCGCCCTTTTGCGACAGCGCCGTCGAAACGTCACGGCTTTCGACCTTGGCGACCGATTGGACAAATTCTGGAGAGAAGGCTTCCTCGTTGGCGACCCGCAGCACAAGCGCCTTCGCCGCATCGATCGGCATCGCCACCGTGTCTTGACATGGGGACTGCGGCGCACCCGTGGCAGACTGCCCAACGACCTCGACCGGACGATCCAGCGGTGCGATGGGTTTGACGCGACCGTCGGCGTCCACGATCACGGTCATCGGCACCGTGGGTGAAGTGACGGTAACGGTCTGCGCCAGGGCAGAAACAGCGCTGGCCAATAGCGCACCCCCAACACACATGCTTCTGCGCCGCATTTCGCCTCCGGCATCGATTCACTATGGACAATATAATAGATATTGTTATGTTGGCAACAGCGAAACGAAAATTGAGCAAACTTGTTATGAGAGCCTTCATGCAGGGAATCGGGGTTCACTTTGCGACCATCGCGGCGGGGCTCGTTTGCCTCGTCCCACCTCAGGCACGAGCCCAAGACGCCTCTTTCGGCTGCAAGGTCCTGCTGTGTGCCGCCGCCAGTGCGCCGAGTTGGTCGGGAATTCCCTACTGCGTCCCTGTCATGCATGAACTCTTCCGCAGTCTTGCCCATGGCGGCTCCTGGCCAACTTGCCCGGAAGGCAACGCCGGTGGCCTTGGCCACGAGCCCTACTATCCCTGCCCGGCCGGCATGACGGCGATGCGATCGGGATTAGATGGCAATGCCGGCTTGATTGCCTCGCCCAACGGCAACCTCTGCGCCGACACGAAGAAACCGAGCAACCTCTGCACATGGGGACGTGACAGCTCCTGCCAGGCGACTTATCCGACAATTCCCCGCCAGCCGCGCAGCGATCCCGACTACGTCGACATATCTACCGGCAACGGCGTGCAGCGCTTCTATTTTTCGTTGAGGGGGTATTGATGCGCGGCGCGGCGGCGGCGCTTCTGACGGGTATAGCCATGGCTACGCCGGCGATGGCTCAGCCGACGGCAAAGGGTTGGTTTCCGGTGCCGCCGACCGCCGTCTACCAGACTGGCGACAGCTGGACCGATGGCGAGACCACCTTTCGCCTGTACGGCGTGCAATCCTGCCTACGTGGCACGAGTTTCACCAATGCCCACGGTCTGATTCGCGATTGCGGTGAAGCCTCGCTCGCCATGCTCATCGCTCTCACCCGGGATCTGCGGCCGCAGTGCTACGACGCGGCGGAGACGCCGCAGATGAAGACGATATTCGTCTTCTGTGTCGCGACGCGCGCGACCGGCGCGGGTGTTGGATCACGCATCGATCTCGGCACCGCGCTGATCTCGACCGGCTATGCCTTCGCGGCATTCAATCCGCAGGGACAGCCGGTGCACGCGCCCTACTTCGTGGCGCAACTTGTTGCCGAGCGAGCCAAGGCTGGCCTCTGGGCCTTTGCCGATCTGCCGGATCCGAACGTGATTATTCTGCGCGCCCTCAGATCCCCGACCTCGTCCTCAACATCGCAATCCCCTGCGGCAACAACCAGCCCGCCCCCGCGGTAACATCGACCTCGATCCCACCAAGGAGACCTGCTTTGAGAACGACCAACCTGTTCATCCTGCGCGGCCGCGTCGGCCAGGCGCCGAAGGCCTTCGGCAAAGCCGCGAAAATCAATGTGGCAACCGATCGGGCGTGGACCGACAGCAAGGGCAAGCGCCAGGAAGAGACCGATTGGGTCACGGTGACGCTGCTCAACGAAAAGGTCGCGGAGTGGGCGCTGGCCAATGTCGGCAAAGGCGACGCGGTCTACGCCGAATGCCGTATTGCCGACGGCTCTTACAAAAAGGATGGCGAGACCGTCTACACGACGGACATCATCGCCAACGCCTTCCACAAGCTCGATCTAGGCCATCGCGATGACGCAGAGATTTGATGTTGGCGCACGCATGACGTTGCTCGTTATGGCGATCGCGGTGTCCCCACAGGCGAGCGCCCAGTCGCCCTCGATCGGTTCGCCGGGCCTGTATCGCCCAAACCAGGCTCTCCAATCGCCACCGTTGCGGGTCGAGGTGCTCGCCGGCACGCGGTTCCGCGATATCGAGACGAGGGCGATCTATCGCCTCATTGGCATCGATACCTGTGCCCCTGATCAGACCGCACTGCTCGGCCGCCAGCCGTGGCCCTGCGGAACCATGGCAGCGGCTTGGCTGGTAAGGGCTACTTTGAACAAATGGGTTGCCTGCAACATCCTGCGCGAGGAGAACGGGGAGCATCTGGCCCGCTGCGCTGCTGCCGATCACGCCGATATCGGCGCCGACATGGTGCGCGACGGGGTCGCCGTCACGTCGCCGCCGACGAACCGCGATCCAGCAATCCGCGCCTACGCTTCAGCAGAGCAGGAAGCGCGAAAAGCCTACCGCGGATTGTGGTCGAGCACATTCCAGATGCCATGGGAGTTTCGCGCCAGTCCCGAGCGCCACGCCATAGCGGCAGTCAGCCGACGGGGCGCGCCGTGATGTCCCCGTCGGCTTTCCTCCCTTTCTGGATAGCACTCGTCCTGGCGGGGTGCGCCCAACCCGTCGCGACGCCCGTCACCGACGCGACGCTGCTGCCGGCGTCGGATCCTTTGTATCGACCTGAATGGATTCAGCCCGGGCGGCTCGAATACGCCCCGGATCGTTCGACCTTCGCGCCGGTTCTGACGGAGCGCTTTGCCTATCCGACACAGCCGCAAGCCAACGACGCCTATCGTCGGCTCGTCGTCCTGACGCCAGGCGCCTCGCGCCCCTATCCCGCCTCGATATGGCTCTTCGGCTGCAAGCCTGGCGCTCTCGACGCACAGACAGCGCGCGTGACACGCTATCGCGGTCCAGTCGTCCACTGTGCCACGGATTTTCTCGACCCATCGGGGCGACGTGTCAGTCGCGAGACAGTGAACTTCTACTATTACCGCTCGGCCTGGAACATGCAGCCGGTCTACCCGCCGGTCACCGCCGTTCCCTGGCGAACTGGAGAGCACTCGCCCAAGGACAGGTGGTGGTGGGTGCCCGGCCGAAGCCGCTACGAATAGCAACGAAGCGATCAAGCCGGATGCTGCATGATGGCAGGCAACCGAGAATATATTATATTAGATGTCAAAATGACAACATATGAAACTCGTCCGAGGACCTTCGACCGCTTTGCCGTGACGATCGTCGCCGCTGCGCTGGTCTCGCTTGCGTCAACATCATCAAGTAGCGCCCAGGAGCGAACGTCCGACCCCTCCGCCTGGCGCAACGTTTCCTATGCAGACATGCAACGGCCATCCGCCGATACCGCAACCTATGCTGATATCTGGAAGGATGCGATCGAAGCCAACAACCGCGCCTATGTCGCTCGCGGCGATACGCGATTTGCGGGCGCCAATGCGCCGGCGGTCGAGGCGCATTTTGTCATCTGGAGCACCAAACGGTCCGTGGTCTTTAGTGTCCTCGATACCGCGACGGGTTGCACACCCAAGGGCGTGCCTGCCGCCGGCGTGGCCGTAAAGCTCTGCCCGCTGCGCATCGCGATCTACGATGGTCTGCTGGTCCGCACGCTGGATGGCGGGCGCGCCTGCTTCCTTGAGATCGAGCCGAAGGTGGTAGGCGGCAATCCCGTCGGTTCGGGCTCTTACGTCTCCTATGACATCAAGACCAAGACGCTGAAGACCGGCACGATCGTCGCCCATCAAGCTGTCGAGGGCTGCTCGCTCACGCTCGCGCTCCCGCCTCTGTGAACTTGGCCATGGTTCATTTCTCTCTCACCCTACCTTCAGGAGTGTCGTATGACCCGCCCCCCCATCATCGAACTTGCCCTGGCATGCGCGGTCGCACTCATGCCCACCGCGCCGGCCAAGGCCGCCGGTGCCACGTTCGCCTACAAGATCTCCTACCGAAACATCGCCAAGGATCCTGACGGCATTTGGGCCGGGCCCGCTTTGTCGCCGTCACCGACCGGGACCGTCACCATCCATGAATACACGTTGAAGTCAGCACAAGGCGACTGGCTGATATCCCAAATCTGGAACGCTGATTGTGGCTCGGCGACCTGTCCGACACGGCTGGTTCGGACATCAGCCGATGGGAAGAAGACCGTCGTGGTCGACGACATGATGCATCAGGTGATCCCGCCGGATGATCCGCGTTTTGCGGCTTTACCGAAATCGGAGGCGCAGGCGGCCTTCGCAAAGGCTCCCTTTCATCTGAGTGCGGACGGCAAGGAGCTTTTGAACGGCGATTTGAGGTTCGAGATAGGCGGAGAAAAGCCATGAGCACGCGAACCGCTCTCCGGCAAATCCTGTTCGACGCCGGCCTCATTCTCTCGCTGTCGGCCGCGGCCGCCTTCGCCGGGCAATCGGCCGCGAGCCTCATCGACGCGGGGATGCCAGCGAATTGCGCGAAGTTCGCCGCCAGGGTCTCCGGCAGCGAGGGCAATTTCGGAACGACCAACCAATACGGCTGCCTCGGCGCCTTCCAGTTCTGCCCCGGTACGTTCGAACGCTACTACAGCGGTAGCGCACAGAGCTTTCTGGACAATCCATCGGCGCAGACAGCGGCGTGGACGAAATACGAACAGGATTCCTGGGCTCAGGCGCAGAAGAATGGCCTCGTCTCCCTCGTCGGCCAGCAGGTTTGTGCGGGCGGCCAATGCGCAACGATTGACCAATCGGCGATCCTGATGGCCTGCCAATTCGGCTGCGGCGCCAAGGGCAAGCTTGCCAACTATGCGGCGGGCGGCGACTGTAATGCCCGCAATGTCAAAGACGGCAATGGCGTCAGCGTCTGTTCCTATCTGGTCCGAGGCTCGGGTTACGATGTGTCCTGTTTTACCGGTCAACAACTGTGCGCTCAACCGCAGATCGGTCCTGGCGACTTCCCGACCTCGACGGGTATCGCGGCCTATGCGCCGACCCCCGCCAGCGCGTCGATCGTCGTCGCGCCGAGCGATGTCTGACAACGAGTTGAGGTAATTTTCGTCAGTTCGACTCGGATTCATCGCGCAGGATGAATTCCGAGAACGCTGCAAGCTGCTCTTCCACCGGTGCGCAGAGGTCGCCGCCGCGATAGTGGGCATGGACCAGAGCCCAGAAGACGACTTCGTCAGAAAGTCCGGCAAACAGGGCCTTTAACAGAAGGCGGCCCATGATCGTCACCGCCCGCGGGGGATCGTAACGGGATCTAAGTTCGCCGGCGAGGGTTTTCGTATCGGCAATTCGGATCAAAGCCAGTTCTCCTCTTGCACTATTCTTGGGTTACGCTGCCGCCGGCAGCGGTGCACCCTGGCCGAGGTCGTTCTCTCGAAGCAGTCCTCATGGATCGCACGGATGCCGCCTCTCCTACATTCTCCGGGTGTCAAAATCAGGCTCGCCCAAGCTAAGAGCGACGACATCCCGTCCGGCTTTCCGTAGCGAAACGGCGCGGCTGTCAGGGTATCAGTTTCGGAAGGCCGAACCTGGGAAAGGCGCCTTGAAACAAACATCTCGGCAATTTCTGTATATTGTTCAGCGCAGGAAGCACTTTTCGTCCCCCTTGACCTTGTCCATTTTCTGTAGCCGGAAGATCTCCTCGACCGAAACGATGTCCTTATGGACGTTCTGCACCCCGCCATCGGCAATGATCCGTCGGAAGGCATCCTGCATTGCGGTGGTTGCGGCGCGGATCCCGTAGTTGCCATAGACCGTCATTTGGATGTTGGCGAGCGCGCGGATCCGAGTCCCGTCGAGTTCCGGATAGGCGTTGGGCACGATCACAAGCGGGACGATGCCCTTCCAGGCGCGGGAAAAGCTTTCGATCTCTGCCGGGTCCTTTTTCTTAGAATGGATCAGGATCATATCGGCACCTGCCTCGACATAGGCCATGCCGCGCTTCAGGGCCTCCGCCTCGTCCAACCCGGCAATCAGGGCTTCCGTGCGGGCTATGACGAGGAAATCTGGGTCGCTGCGGGTGGAGACCGCAGCTTCGATCTTGCCCTGGAATTCCTCAATACGCAGAAGTTCTTGGCGCCCAGTGGCGGCAAGGCTGGTGACTTTGGGGAAAGTCTTGTCCTCGATCACGACGGCAGCCGTGCCCGCCTTTTCATATTCGCGGATGGCATGGATGACGTTCACGGCATTGCCGTAGCCCGTATCGATATCGGCGACGATCGGCAGCGAGGACTGACCGGCGATCGCCCGCAGCATGTCGAGATGCTGGGTCATGGTGATCAGGCTCATATCGGCAAGACCGTAAAGCGCCGAAAGCTCGAAGCCGGAAGCCCAGAGGCCATCGAAGCCGGCCTCTTCGGCCAAGATGGCCGACAGAGGACTGTGAGCGGCCATGATGTGAACAAGGCCGCGTTCGGCCATGCGGTCACGCAGTTGCTTTGCTTTGCTCATAGATACTCTCACTTTCTGACAGGGCTTCGCAGGCTGCAAGAATGCGGTCGCAGGCATGCTGGAGATCCTCGATCGACGCGGCGTAGGAAATGCGGATATAGGGCGAGGCCATGAAGCCGCTGCCCGGCACAACGGCGACGCCGAAATGCTCCAGAAGATACATGGCGAAAGCCATGTCGGTCTCGATCACCTTGCCCTGAGGACTTGTCTTGCCGATCACACCGGCGCAATTGACGAATACATAGAAGGCGCCATCCGGGGTCCGGCATTTGAGGCCTTGGGCCTCGTTGATCTTCTCGACGACGAGATCGCGGCGCTTGCGGAAGCTGGAGACGAAATCGTCGATGTAGTCCTGGTTGCCACCGATCGCTTCGATCGCTGCATATTGCGAGATCGAGCTGGTGTGGGACGACGTCTGCCCCTGGATCGTATTCATCGCCTTGATCAGATCCTTCGGCCCGGCGCCGTAGCCGAGGCGCCATCCGGTCATGGCGCTGGACTTGGAAACGCCGTTGACGGTCAGCGTCCGGCCGATGAGGTCTGGCGCGGCTTCGGCCATCGTCGCGAAACGCACGCCATAAACGAGTTTTTCGTAGATATCGTCTGCGAGCACATGAACTTGAGGATGGCGGCGCAGAACGACGGCGAGCGCCGCAAGCTCGGCCTTGGAATAGACCGCACCGGTCGGATTGTTGGGTGAATTCAGCATCAGCCACTTGGTGCGCGGCGTCATCGCCGCCTCCAGATCTTGCGGCTTCAGCTTGAAGCCGAAACGTTCGTGGCAGGCGACGAGAACCAACTCGCCGCCGGCAAGCCGCACCATGTCCGGATAGGACACCCAGCAGGGTGTCGGGATGATGACCTCATCGCCCGGATCGAGACTGGCGAAGAGCGCATTGAAGACCACCTGTTTGGCGCCGCAGCCGATGGTGATCGCGTCGATGTCGTAGTCGAGGCTGTTGTCGTGCAGCAGCTTCTGACGGATTACCTCACGTAGCGGCTTTACGCCGGCGACAGGCGTGTAGCGTGTCTTGCCCTCACGAATGGCAGCTATTCCAGCTCTTTGCACCACGTCGGGCGTATCAAAATCCGGTTCGCCCTGGCTGAGCGCAATGACATCAATGCCCTTCTCGCGCAAAGCGGCGGCAGCGGCAGTCATAGCCTTGGTTTGAGAGGGACGGACGGCTTGTAGTCTTTTGGCGATGAGTGACATACCACTCTCCTCGAAATTCCGGGTTTATCCCAGAACTAGCCAAAGTAACTGCAACTCGCCAATTACGGCATCGCGTAAAACGAGGATAATGATCGCATTTACAGATGGCATCAGAAGCGCGCGACCTATTTGGCTGGGACGTCTTCCTCCGTCATCTTCCGGCAAAGTCGGGTCAGCCAACGGCAAAAGGCGCGGGCGACATCCGGCTTGTCGCTGCGATCGATTGCATAGGCACGGTACTGCATGCCGCTTGGCGCGCGTGACCCGGCAAGCACTTCCAGAAGGCCCTGCCTGATCAGCTCCGCAACCACGATATGCGGCGTCACCAGCAGGCTCTGCCCGGTCGTTACCGCCGGCAGTGCGAGATAGTGCTGATCGTAACGGGCGCCTGAGGTGATATCGGATGTCTTCAGGTTCATTCCGCGCAGCCAGGTGGGCAGAATGTCGGGCCGGGACGTCACCGTAATAATCGGGGTGCTCCGCAAGGCCTTGAGGCCGCGGCCAGCGACACAATCCGGCGCCCCGACACAGACGAGTTGCTCGTCATAGACGTCCCAGCGGTCAGCCGGCTCGGTCAACATCAAATCTCGAGTCAACAGTACGTCGAAGCTGTCGGTCGAAGCGGGTGCAGACAAGGTGCTGATGACGTCGACCGTGACGCCGCCCATTTCTTTCGAGAATTCGCGTAGATTGGGGATGAGGACCGTATAGGCGAAGGTGGAAAGCGACGTCCGCACGACGAGACGATTGGCGTCCTTCCTGTCGCTGCGACGCATCCGCTTTGCGGTGAAAAGGATCGTATCGAGCGGCTCGGCGACGGCATCGGCGAACAGTCGCCCGAAGTCCGTCAACTGGCTCTGTCGGCCGAACCGTTCGAGCAGCTTTGCCCCGAAGTATTCCTCAAGCACCGCAAGATGGCGGCTCACCGAGCTCTGGGTGATGCCCAGCGTTTTCGAGGCGCGGGTGACGCTGTTGTCGCGTGCGACCTGCACGAAAGCCCGAACAGCATTGAGCGAAAGATTTTTGCTATCTGCCATGGCCGGTTTAGTCGCCTTTCTGTGATTCATCCAAAAGAGCGCGTTTGTTATCGCATTATTCGATGATTGTCATGCTTTTGTAGCATATGAGGGTGAGTAATCCCGCTCGTTCTCGCCGGGCACCGAGAAGTGCCCACGGACAGAGAAAGAGATCCCACAGCCCGAAGCAACATCGTTGCTTCGCGAAGCTACACAGGAGCCAAGTACGCACATGTTTTCGATAACGCGACGTAATCTATTGGTAGCCGGGGCGGCAAGCAGTCTTCTGGCAATGACTGGAGTACCTTCGGCGAAGGCCCAGGGCGCCGCTCGCCGCACCCTTAGAATCGGCATGTCCGGCTTCCCGCCCGCCGTCGAGCCTGTTTTGTATGCTCACACCGCGACACGGCGCATAGCACCGCAAATGTTCGACACTCTGATCGCTTTCGACCAGACACCCGACATGGCGTTGCGCCCAGCCCTGGCAGAACGTTGGGAACGGGTGAACGCCAAGTCAGTTCGCCTTTTCCTGCGCAAGGGTGTAACGTTCCATGACGGCGGCCCATTTACCGCGGACGATGTCGCTTTCAGCTTTAGCCCGGAGCACCTGCTTGGCCCCGACATGGCAGGGAAGGCCACCGCCATGGAGACTCTGGACACGATCGAAAAGGTCGACATCGTCGATAGCCACACCGTTATCGTTCATGCCAAGGGCGACGATGCATTGCTTGAGAAGCGGCTGGCGTCGTGGGGCGCCGAAATCGTCAGCAAACGCGCTTTCGAAACTGCGGGTTCCTGGGACGCCTGGACGGCAGCGCCGGTCGGAACAGGCCCGTATCGGATCGTCAGCCAATCTCTTGATGTCGAAGTCGTTCTGGCTGCGCACGATGGCTACTGGGGTGGGCTGCCGCCTTTAGAAGGGATTCATTTTAGGATCATCCCGGAACTGGCTTCACGGATGAACGCGCTCATCGCAGGCGAAGTGGACTTCATCACGGATCTCTCTCCGGACATGTTCTCGGAAATCGAGAAGCACCCCAAACTCGAAGTCTCCGGCGGCCCCGTTCAGAATATCCGCGCACTGAATATCGATACGACCGGTCCGATCCTCGGCAAGGTAGGCGTCCGCCGCGCCCTCAGCCTCGCCCTCGATCGCAAGGCTATCGTTCAGGCGCTCTGGCAGGACAGGCTGCTCATTCCCAACGGCTACCAACTCCCCAGCTTCGGCGAAGCCTATATCGAGGACTTCCCAGCCTTGGCCTACGATCCCGACTTGGCGCGCAAGCTCCTCGCCGAAAGCGGGTATAAGGGCGAAACCATCAGCTACCGATTGCTCAACAACTATTATCCCAACCAGGTTGCCAGTGCGCAGATAATGGTCGAAATGTGGCGAGCGGTCGGCATTAATGTCGAAATCCAGATGATGGAGAACTGGGCCCAGATCGAAAGCAAGCCGATCAACGCAATCTACGACGATTCAAACACCGCTACCTTCCCGGACCCGCTCGGCCACGCTTGGCGCGTCTTCGGATCATCTGGGGCGAACGTCAAAGAGGGTATCTGGAGCAACGAAGAATATTTTGGACTTGGCGAAAAGCTGAAGGAAACCGTCGATCCACAGGCGCGCCGGTCGATCATCCGCCGGATGCTCGAGATCGTCGACCGGGAGGATCCGCCTTGCGTGATCCTCCACGGTTCCGGTCAGTTCTATGGCAAGCGCAAGGATATCGCCTGGGTCCCGGGTCAGACACTCGACCTGAACTTCGGTCCTTTCAACGCCGCCTATACGCAGAACTGATGACCACGCCAGCAGGGACGGCGATGGCAAATCTCGTCGGCACCGCTCCAGCATCCGCGTTCCCGGCGACTTCGTCGTCGCAACCATTGCTCTTGGTCGAAGGCCTGACCGTCGACTTCAGCGGCGTCCGGGTAATTCGGGGGATCGACCTCACGCTTTCACGGGGCGAGTCACTTGGTATTGTGGGCGAATCAGGTAGCGGCAAGTCCGTCACCTGGCTTGCCGCGCTCGGGCTGCTGCCGCGCACGGCCACCGTGTTGGGAAGCGTCCGTCTGGACGGGGAGGAATTGCTGGGTGCAGCAGCCTCGCGGCTCGACCGGATCAGGGGCGGGCGCGTGGCGATGATCTTTCAGGATCCGTCGAGCGCACTCAATCCTGTCATCCGGATTGGGAGACAGGTTGGCGAAGTTCTCGCGCGACATCAGGGGGTGTCGGGATCGAGCATTCGGGCCGAAACGAAACGTCTTTTGGACCTCGTGGGCCTGCCGGACACGGGGCGTCGGCTCGACGCCTATCCCCATGAGCTGTCTGGCGGCCAGAACCAGCGGGTCATGATTGCCATGGCGCTCGCCGGAAAACCGGACGTCCTGGTTGCCGACGAGCCGACCACCGCGCTCGACGCCACGATCCAGGCACAAATACTCGACCTCCTGAACACCATCAGGCGGGAGACGGGCATGGCCCTTGTTCTCATCAGCCACGATCTCGGCGTCGTTTCCGAAACCTGCGAGCGCATCATGGTCATGTATGGCGGCCGTGTCGTCGAGACGGCGCCGTCAGACTCCATCTTTGCAAACCCGCTGCATCCCTATACGCAAGGTCTCCTTGCGGCTGTACCGCCTTTCGACGGCGCGTTGCATCGGCTCATTCCCATTGAAGGGCAGGTGCCCGAGCCGACAAACATGCCTCCAGGATGCCCGTTTGCGCCCCGTTGTGCGCACCGTATGGCGGTTTGTGAAGAAACCATCCCGCCACTCGCGCAAACCGAAGCCGGCCATTTCTCCGCCTGCGTTGCAGGGGCCGCCACAGAGGCCCAGCAATCCCCGAACGTCAACAAAAGCGTGCTGGCATGACTGCAAACATTCTTGAACTGCACGGCATTTCCCGAAGCTATTCGACGCGGCAGGGTCTCTTCGCAAGAAAGGTGCCTGTCCATGCCGTCGATGAAGTATCGCTGTCGCTGCAACAGGGGCAGACGCTGGGGCTCGTCGGCGAATCCGGTTCAGGAAAATCAACCACAGGACGGATCGCGCTTGGTCTTGAACGGCCGAACAGCGGATATGTGCTCTTCCGCGGGTCTGAACTGCCGACCACTGATACACCAGCGTGGCGCCGCATGCGCACGCAAATGCAGATGATCTACCAGGATACACTCGCCGCGCTGGACCGCCGGCTGTCCATCCTCGACCAGGTCCGCGAACCACTCGACATTCACGACATCGGATCTGCATCGGAGCGGAACGACAAGTCTCTGGCGATGCTCGACGCGGTTGGCCTGAATCCAAGTCATGCCGCAAGTCTGCCGCATCAGCTGTCGGGTGGGCAGCGTCAGCGGGCTGTTCTTGCCCGGGCGCTGATCATGCAACCGGCGTTGCTGGTCTGCGACGAGCCGGTATCGGCTCTGGACGTATCGATCCAGGCCCAGGTGGTGGACCTTCTCATGGACCTCCAAAAGGAACTGCGTCTCAGTCTTCTCTTTATCAGTCACGATTTGAAAGTGGTTCGCCAGGTCAGTCAGCGTATTGCTGTGATGTATCTTGGGCGCATCGTCGAATATGGCGAGACAAATCTTGTGCTCTCGAACCCTACGCACCCTTACACCAGGGCCTTGGTATCGGCAGTCCCTGTTGCTGGCCGGCGCACACGAGAGCGCATCATACTCAAAGGCGAACCACCCAATCCAGCGGCCCGTCCGACCGGCTGCGCGTTCCACCCTCGTTGTCCCGTCGTGCGGCCGGAGTGCATGAGCGTTTCCCCCACATTCTCAACTCTGCCGGACGGACGCTCCGTCGCTTGTCATGCCGTCGATGCCGCCCAACCGACCAAGGAGGTTGGAATCTGATGCTTCGGTTCGCTGCTACCCGTATCCTCCGCGCCGTTCTGACAGTCGTGCTGGTGATCACATTCGCCTTCATCGTCCTCAGGCTTTCCGGAGATCCAGCCCGCAGTATCATGGGCGACGATGCGTCGCCCGAGGCCATGGCCGCCTTTCGCCGGGAGTGGGGTCTCGATCAGCCTCTCTGGATGCAATATCTCCACTACTTCGCAGCGATTTTCCAGGGCGAACTCGGCCGCTCGATGCGTGGAGGCGGGCCAGCGCTTGACCTTGTCCTGGGACGTATCCCGGCAACGCTCATGCTGACCCTGCCTGCACTTGTGATGAAATTGGCGATCGGCATTCCAGCCGGTATCTATGCCGCTTTGCACCGGGACAGCGCCATCGACCGCGCCGTTATGGTCACGGCGGTCGCCGGCTATACGGTACCAAGCTTTGTCCTCGGACTCGTCTTGGTTCAAGTCCTGTCAATCTGGTTTGCCTGGCTGCCGACCGGCGGCAAGGGCAGTCTACAGCATCTCATCCTGCCGATTATCACTCTCGGCGTTGGCGGCGCCGCCGTACTCGCCCGCTTCGTGCGAAGCGCGATGTTGGAAGTGCTGGGGCAACCCTACATCCGCACTGCCAGTGCCAAGGGAATCCCTTGGGCTGCGGTTGTGCGTGGTCACGCCCTGCCGAACGCCGCAATTCCAACTGTTACCGTAGTCGGCTTCATGGTTGGCAACCTGATCGCGGGTGCGGTCGTGGTCGAAAGCGTGTTCTCTTGGCCGGGTCTTGGCAATCTGCTGGTCGTATCGGTAACTGCGCGGGACCTGGCGGTCGTGCAATGCATTCTCCTGCTGGTCGCTGTCGCAATGGTGCTTTCCAATCTCGTCGTGGACTTTCTCTACGGCTTCCTCGATCCACGCCTGGCCGAAGCCAATTCGACCGGAGGACGCTGAGACATGAACATGATAGAAAACGTGACCGAAACAGCAGCTGGCAAGCGGAAGAACACTAAACATCGTCGGATCCCATTCTCCGTCATCGCCAGCGTGCTCTGGGTTGTTTTTGTCGTCGCCGTAGCGCTGCTCGCCGATGAAATCACCCCTTACCAGTACACTGCACTTGATCTACCCAACCGGCTGGCCTCGCCATTCCACCCGCAGCATCTGCTCGGAACAGACGAACTGGGACGCGATATTCTGTCGCGATTGATCGTGTCCGTTCGTATCTCGGTTCTGGTCGCGCTGGGGGCGACGCTGATTTCGGCTTGCTTTGGCACGACGATGGGATTTGCTGCGGCCCACTTTCGTGGTCGCGTCGGGCAATTCATCCTGATGCTAGCTGACTTCCAGGCGGCCATGCCTTTCCTCATTCTTTCGCTCTCGGTGCTTGCGTTTTTCGGGAACGCTTTGCCGTTGTTCATTGGACTGATGGGGCTTTACGGCTGGGAGCGCTATGCACGTATCGCACGCGGGCTTGCGATCGCCGCCAGTGCGCAAGGCTACGCCGGTGCCGTCCGTCAATTGGGTGCGAGCCCAACGCAGGTATATCTGCGGCACATCCTCCCGAATATTTCATCAACGCTCATTGTTTCCATGACGCTGACCTTCCCGGAGATCATCCTCATGGAAAGCAGCCTGTCCTTTCTGGGCCTTGGCGTTCAGCCCCCGATGACGAGCCTCGGAAACATGCTCGGCTATGGCCGGGAGTATATGACACGTGCGCCATGGATCATGTTTGCGCCAGCTGCGCTGATCGTTACGACGACGCTCTCCATCAGCCTGTTGGGCGACTGGCTGCGCGACCGGTTGGACAACGGACTGCAGTAACGTGGGAGCGAAGGCTGCGGCCTGCCAGGCGCAAGAATCCAACAGATCGCAGGGTTTCACGAATGAGAACGATTGTTATTGGAGCGGGGCGATCGGTTGCTCCGTTGCTTATCACTTGGCCAAAGAGGACGACCGCATATGAGTTGCCCTGGTATGTCCGCGGTCTCGGAGCGTTCATGCTAATCGGCGCCGACGCTTCCGACCCATGCTAGTCTTTGTCGCGTGATCTCGCGATATGCGACTGCTAGCGAAATGGCGTATTTGTCAAACGTGAACTGCGAGATACACGGCATGCACTTCCTCATCGTCAGCTTCGACGGCCTGCGTCCTGACCTGGTCGAACCCGACCTGACTCCGAACCTCTGCCGTCTACAGGCCCATGGCATCACCCTGTCGAACCATCGCACGGTCTATCCAAGCGAAACCCGCTCGGCCTTTCCCAGCTTCGTCACCGGTTCGACCACGAGCCGGCACGGCATGGTTGGGAACCAATATGTCGACCGTTCAGTCACTCCGTCCCGCTACATCGACACAGCAGACGCCGCTCTCCTGCGCAAGCTTGACCTGGAAAGTGGTGGGCGGCTGATGTCCACACAGACACTAGGGGAAGTCCTCGCTTCGGCCGGTCGGAGTCTTGCCGTCTTGGCCACCAACTCGCCGGGCACGACGCGCTTTTTCCACCACAAGGCGGAGGATTTCGGGCAGGTTCGGCTCTCGGGGCATTTCCGCGAGGCCTGCACGCCGGACGATCTGCTGGCTGAAGCCGAAGAGCTTGTCGGGCCGTTGCCGCCAAGACCGCCCAGCAATGAGCCTGACAAGGCCGGGCAAGACTGGATCACTTCAGCATTTCTCGATGTCATCTGGCCGAAATACCGGCCGGACGTCACGGTCCTCTCCTACGGCGAGCCAGACATCACCTCGCACTTCCATGGCACAGGCGCTGAGGCGACTCGCGCCATCATCGCGCATTGCGACCGGCAGTTTGGCCGGGTGCTCGACTGGTGGGAAGCGGAGGGACGTGCTGAAGGCGTGCAGATCATCGCGATCTCCGACCACGGACACATTACGGGTCATACCCAGGTTTCGGTCGTTGAGTGCCTGCGTGATGCGGGCTACCGACCGGGTACCGCACCCACACCGGATGTCGATGTCGTGGTGGTGCCCGGGCAAGTCGGCGCGCTCTACCTCGCTGAGCCAAGCGACGAACGGATCGCCCGGATCGTGGCGACGATCACCGGCGAGCCGTGGTGCGGGCCGGTCTTTACCCGCGCTAAGAATGATATCGAGGGGATCGCCCTCGGCAGTCTCGGCAGCCACCTTGTTTTCATCGATCATGTCCGCGCTCCGGACGTGTCCTTTTCGTTCCGCGCGAATGACAGTGTCGATCCATTCGGCCTTGTCGGCGGCACGTTCTACGAAAACAACCGTTGTCTAAGCGTCCATGGTGGCTTGCATCCGAAGGAGTTGACTGCTCTCGGAATTGTCGCCGGTTCAGCTTTCCCGGCCCAACGTTCCGTCTCCACGATCCCTTCCGGTATCTGCGATTTTGCACCGACCATTCTGCATCTACTTGGAATAGCGCCGCCTGAAAGGATGACCGGCCGCGTTCTGACCGAAGTTGTGGAGCCAGGACAGAAGGCCGCCCCCGAAAGTCGCAGTGAAGCTTTTGATGCCGGGCTTGGCCGTTTCAGGCAGGTTCTTCGGCGTGTCCAGGTCAGAGCATCGACCTACATCGAGAGCGGAACTGCAGAAGGGTAGGGCCGCATGTTTGCGCAGAGGCAGCCTTCGACGAAGGAAAAGGCGACCATGAACGTGATGCGCCGATGCTTGTTGCGCCTTTCCCACGCGTTGGCACGCACGACTTCACGCTCAAGTCACGGTGCGGATCTGAACAGGATCCCAGAGAGATTATCAAAATACATGTCTAACCTGCTTAACAAGTTCGCTTGAATCCGCCATTCGAAGCTGACAGTTGGAATTCGATCGCACGTAACGGTGGTTGCACCCTCCCCAGCCATCTTAACTGCTCGCGGCGCAGGTTTTGATTTTGATACTGCTCCCGCAAGCAAATGCGTCAGATGCCATTCGACGCTTTGCAGGAGTTGCAGAAAGATTGGGAGAGGCATTCATGGCTGATTCCCCGGGGGCGTCGGCGGTGAAGTCGATTCTCGAATCTGCGTGCTCAGGTCGCCCAGCGCCATCGCGATCTCGATGCCCGGGTTCCTTTAAGAATAGTAGAGTCAATTCTGACCTCCTCAACCGCAAATTTGATCGATTGCCTATTCGACAGGCCGCGACGCGACGGCCACGACCTCCACTCGTATGCCATGTTCCAGCTCGGCCTGGACGCATGCGCGCTGAGGCAATAGGCAGAGTTTCCGGACCAATCCCACTCCACCCAGATATCGTCGAAAACAGGCTTCTCTTTGAGGTCGCTGAGATAGATTGGGATGGAAAGGAGATTCTGCTTGCCAGTCCCTTGTTCCTGCAACAATCGATCCAGCTCAAGAAGTGTCGATTTCTTTCTCGGCGATGTCGCCGTCGTAAACGCCGGCGGTCCCGACCGACCACGTCAGCGGGCCAAAAGCCGATCCCGAGCTTCTCCGCGGGGCCACACCTGAGATACGCTGGATTTTCCATTGGTTTTCCATTTTTCTTTCTCGTTTCGTACCGACACTATGTTTCGGCGACCTCCTGAAGGCGCTCTACAAGAAGCCTGTTTTCGTCGAACGTCCGCGCAGCAATACGCAGGTACCGAGTTCCCTTGCTGAGCGTTTTAGCCCCACTGTGGCGGATCAGGACTCGATGGTGCGCGAGGAGCTTTTCCGCGAGCGCGGCTCCATCTGGCCAATCATCTGGAAGGCGGCAGAAGACGAAGTTTGCATCGGGCCGTAGTACATGCATATCAGGGATCTTCGCGAGTTCTGAATAGAGCTGGTCGCGATCCCGGCGCACCTGAGTCCAGCTTTCCTCTGCTTCGCGCTGATAGCTCGGCAGAGCGTGGAGGAAAAACTCTCCTAAGGTATTTACATTCCAAGCCGGCAAATTTCTTCGCACGGACGATATCAGCTTGTGATCGCTTGCGAGCATGTAGCCGAGACGTAGCCCACAAACGCCGAATATCTTCCCAAGACTTTTGAATATCACAAGATTTGGATATTCGTGGATTGTGCCCTCGATACTTCCGGAAGCACCCTCGGGGGTGAATTCGACGAACGATTCATCGACGATTAGTCGGATATTTCGCGCTAAGAGTATTTTTGTGAGATGGAGAAGCTCCTGCCGTGACACTCCCCTAGAGGTTGGATTGTTCGGCGAAATGACAACGACCGCGTCGGCGTTATGCGCTATCGCATGCCAGGCGAACTTCTCGACATCGAGCTCGAAGTCCGGAGCAGGTAAAGGAAACCGCGCCAGCCGTTCGGGCGACACCACCTGCTCGTATGGATTGAAGGACGGTGTCGGAACGGCCAAGCGCCAGTTTAGCGCTTGGATGCTCGCATGAATCAGTTCCGCAACGCCGTTGCCAACAGCGAGGTTCTGCGGATTTTGGGAAATCAAGCTGCCCAACTGCTCAGCAATATGAGGCTGCGGTGACGGATAGCAACTGATGAGCTCCGGAAGCCGCTCGCCAAGCGCGGTATAAAAACCATGGGGTGGAAAGTATAGATTTACCAGCAGAACATGATCGGTGACACCATAGCGCCAATATCCGCCGGGAAAATCATGAACGAGTGAACGACTAAGCGGCTCGCTAGGCAACGGTGTAGGTTTCATGATCTAGGCCCCCATATCTATCCACTTTTGGTCCGGTTCAGATTGACCGAACCGTGCCTGCATGAGTGTGATGACCTCGGTTTTCCCAGCTACGCGATCAGCAATCAGGTTTAAGATTTAACCCCAGCGTTCGGAGCCGATTTGGCTCCGGACGTTGTGGTAGGATCTCCACATGTCCAAGCAGGTGGCTGCCATCATCGCCTCGGAATGCGGCATGGCAATCGAAAAGCACTCGCCGAATCCGCCCGGTTCAGTGAGCACCATCTCGATTTGGCCAAAACAATTTGTAGATGTTTTTTTGAACCCGTTGGAGGCCCGGGGCGCGCCTCTCAATCTCCGCTTCGATTTCTTTCATCTTGATGCCGGAAAGGGTATCCGCATAAGGTGAGAATATGTTCTCTGCAGTTCTTAGATCGGCCTCGGTGTCTATCTCGTACCATCGCAGCTCATCGCAGCGGGCAGCCGCAAGCCGGAGGCCGCGGCTTTTGATGAGATGAGCAAGAAGCTCCTCCATGTAAGCCTCGATCGCACCGGAACCGATGAGATCATCAAGGGCAGGCACGATTATCGTGCGGAGCGTGGCGTCGGAGAAGCGAATGAGGTTCATTGTCTTGAAGAGAGCCGGGCCGCCGGAAAGTAGGTCCGCAGCTGTTTGTTTAAGCCGAATCTCCGAAATAAATCCGCCTTCGGATAAGATTACTGCAGAGCCCTCCATCGACGGATTGAAAGGCGCTACTGCGGCTGAATTCGCCGCGTCATCTATCGTCAAGCGCCGAAGCGCGTCCCCCTCAAAGAAGACGTCGCCTTCGAGCAGATAGGTGTCCCCGGCCAAAAGCGCATCGCGCGCCAGCCATAGCGAGTAGGCGCTGCCCGTCCGGTCGAAGACCGTCGACTCGACATAATTGATATCGAGCCCACCGAAGCGTCGGCCGCAGGAATATTGGATCGCGTCTTTGAGATAGCCGACGACGATCGTCACCTCCCGCACGCCGACTGCCTCGAGGTTCTGCAAGGCGTTGTGAAGGATCGGCGTGCCATTGACTTCGACCAGCGGCTTCGGCCGCAGATCGGTGAGCGGACGCAGGCGCGAGCCAAACCCGGCGGCAAGAATCACCGCCTTTCTCGGAGCAATTGCACCCATGGGTCTAAGCCCCTCTTATTTTGGTTGTTGCGACGGTTCCTTCGGTCCAGGCGTTAAGGACGCCGACCACACGCTCTAGGCCCGCCTCGAGTTGCCCCGGCAGAATGCCATAGGAGAGCCTGAGCCCCATGGGATCGCCGAAGGCAGTGCCTGACACGCCGGCCACGCCGGCCTGCGCGAGCAGCGCGGCCACGATGTCGTCGGCTGTCCTGGCGTCATCATTGGCGAGCGTCGGCCGCAACAGGCCCGACAGATCGAGATAGAAATAGAACCCGCCCTGTGCTTCAAGCATCGGCGCGCGCTGCAGCCCGGATAGGGCGGAAAGCCCACCCTGCCGCGCCGCCGTCAATTGACCCTTGAGCCGGGCTTCAAAGGCGCCATCTCCCTCACGGAGGTGGTGCAGCACGGCGTGCTGGGCAACGACATTCGGGTTCGATGTCGTGTGCGACTGCAGCGCCTTGACAGCCGAGATCAGTTCCTTCGGCGCAGCGAGATACCCGATGCGCCAGCCAGTGAGGGCCAGGCTTTTGGAGAAGGCATTGACGATCACCGTCCGGGCCCGGACCTCCGGGACGAGCGACACGATCGGATGATGCCGATGGCCATCATGGGTGAAGGGGCAGTAACATTCATCGAAGATGATCCAGAGGTCCCGATCCATCGCCAAATAGGCGATGCCCGCAAGGGTCTCCGCGTCGTAGACGGCGCCGCTGGGGTTGGCGGGCGTGTTGACGACGATGGCCCGGGTCAGCGGCGTGATGACGCGTTGGATGTCGTCGATCCGTGGAACGTAGCCGTTTCCTCGCGTGTCGATATGGACTGGGGTGCCGCCGGCGATCTGGACCTGCGCTGGGAATGTCGTCCAGTAGGGTGCGGGAATGATGACCTGGTCGCCGGGACTGATCAGCGTCATCGCCACGTTGAAAAGAGCCTGCTTGACGCCGTTCGTCACGGCGATCTCGTCTGCCCGCCAGAGCTGCCCCGTCTCGACCGATACCTTCGGTCCCAGCGCCTCGCGCAACTCCATCAAGCCGATCGTGTCAGTGTAGCGGTTCAGGCCTTGTCGGATCGCCTCGATCGCTCCGTCCCGGATCGTCGGTGCCAGGTCGCTCCAAATCTCGCCGGCCGTGAGATCAACAATCTCCATCCCGGCATCAGCGGCAGCCTTCGCCGCGGCGCGGGCGGCCGCGGTCCCCGACGAGTTGAACAAGTTTGTCCGTTGCGCCAACATGCGCGTCCCCATCTTTTTCGGCAAAACCGCCTGCCGCGGCTATCCTTTGTCGTTCACTGCCCGAGGAAGGTATTTCTCTTCTGCCGCTGAGAGCTCGCCGTAGTTCATCAATTCGAACAGCTCGTCGAGCGTCGCTACCTCATCTTCGATACCGGTAATGCTCTCTTCCTGGATGATACGGTCGCACACCTGACGCATCGCCGAGATCGCCGCGCGCATGTTGTGGTTGGCCCAGATGACCGTGGAAATACCGACCGCCCGATAATCGGCGACGGGCGTGCGGTGGTATTTTGTCGGTACGATCACGACGGGCAGTCGGTTCTGCCAGGCTCGCGCGAAGGCGAAGATCTCCTCCGCGTCGGACTTGCGGGAGTGGATCAGGATCGCATCGGCGCCGGCGTCCGCATAGGCGTGCGCTCGTGCAAGCGCCTCCTGCTGACCGTATCCGGCGATCAGCGCCTCGATTCGAGCGACGAGAACGAACTCCGGATCCGGAACCTGGTCCTTGACGGCCTTAAGGCGACCGCAGAACTCGCCGATCTCCGCCAGCGGATGGCGGTCGCCGACGAAGGAGTTCATCTTCGGGAACGCGGTGTCTTCGAGGCAAACGCCGCTCGCACCGTGCTGCCGCAGCTTGCGAGCGACCAGACGGGCATTGTTGAAATTGCCGAATCCGTTCTCTCCATCGACGAGGATTGGAATTTCCGCTGCGTCCGCCATCCGTTCCACGACCTCGACCAGCTGGGTCCAAGAGGCCTCGTTCGCATCGCGGTAGCCGAGGCTGGAGGAGATCGAGAGGCCGGACGCCCAAAGCGCCTTGAAACCGGCCCGCTGCGCGATCGCTGCGGAGAGCGCGTCATGGGCTTCCATAAGGAATGACGGTCGGTCACGGATGCAAATGAGGTCACGAAGCGTAGATATACCTTCGCTTGCATTGCCGCTTGGATTCCGCAGGTGACGCCCTTTTTCCGATAGTTTACGCAATCGACGCAGATCTGACATGCTGCTTTCCTCCCTTCGTTCCATAATCGCGATATCAATGAAATCAATCAGCAGCGCCTGCCGCCTTTCTAGGAGGAAGTCTCAAAAGTCGTGCCAACTGCGCAGGAAAAGCCTCAAAAAGGCGCTCTCGATATTTATCAATGACTTGAATGATGATGGGAGCAGGAGCCAAGCCGAACAGCCCGTGTCGCTCACTCGACAAACCCGGCAGTAGTGTCGGCCCACCGTCTTCCCTGGAATGGCGGACAGAATTCCTCCGCGAGAAGCGGAGTTCACGCGTCATTCGACTGCTATCCGCGCTGTCCGATGTACGACGATGTCGTGGCGTCTTCTAAAATCGCTGTGAACAGTCAGGTTGTAGAGACTGCATCCGCATCGGCTGTTTTCTGCGCCGGCGACGTTCTGATATACCCGCATCGGAATCGCTTCTGCTCGGAAGGAGTCTGGCGTTGCGCGACCGCATGCATAACCAATCAGTGATCCTGCTGTGCGTACGCTGAAACCTGGCCTACCATCTGAGCCTGCGCGATCTTGAGGAGATGATGGCCGAGCGGGGCATTGCGGCACGACCATCCACCGCTGGACCGTTCGTTTCTCGCCCTTGTTGCTGGAGCGTTTCAACCGGCGCAAGCGGGCCGTCACCGGCAGGTGGCGCGTCGGCGACACCTACATCAAGGTCCGGGCCAGTGGATATATCTCTATCGCGCTAACGACAGTGTCGGCGACACGGTCGAATTCTATTTCAGCGAACGGCGTGACTTGCCGGCGGCCGAGCGCTTCTTCAGAAAATCGCTGCACCGTCATGGCCAGCCCGCTCGGGTCGTTATCGACGGGAAGCGATCGCCTTCCGGTTGGTCTGGCTTAGATGACGGCATCCGACTATGTCGGACATGCGACACAGCCGCGTTCGAGCTATCGTATTGTTCCGAAATGATTTCTCCTTTGGCACGGCATATGCTTGGTCATCCGCAGATGAGAGCGGTAACTTCTCCTTGTCCACTCCAAACAGAAGACGCCGGACGAAGTCGAGAGCTTCGTGCGCGCCTGGAGCGGAAATGTGCCGATCGTGATCGTGCCCACGGCCTATCCGGAGATGAACGAGGAACGCGATTGCCAGGAGGAGCAAATGCTCGCGCACAGGACAGCTTTATTCAAAGGGTCGGGAACCGCAGCGGCCCGCGCTGCGGCGAAAGAAGCAGCCGATGCAGGCATTGAAATCGTCGATCTAACTGCCGGCGAAATCTGGTCCGACCTCGCGCCAACGATCCGTGACGGGGCAATCGACGCCATCAGCAAGGGCGCAAACCGGTATACCGACACAGTTGGCATTGTGGAATTACGTGAGGCGTTGGCCAAAAAGGTTGCAGTTGAGACCGGCCTGGCGTGGTCTGCCAACGAGATCGCGGTCACGACCGGTGCCAAACAGGCTCTCTTCAACGCCGCCATGGTGCTGTTCAATCCGGGCGACGAGGTCATCATCCCGGCGCCCTACTGGACGACATTTCCCGCCCAAGTGCGGATCGCTGGCGGTACTCCTGTTCATGTCGATACTCGGTCCAATGGCTACGCGCTGCGCATCGAGGACATTGAATCAGCGCTCACCGCGCACAGCCGTGCGATTGTAATCAACACGCCAAATAATCCTACCGGCACCGTTTACAACGCCAATATTCTGCGCGGGATCGGGGAGCTTGCGATAGAACATGACCTCTGGATCATTTTCGATGAATGCTACGCAGATTTCGTCCATGCCGACGTGCACCATCATCCGATCGTCTCGGTGCTTCCGGAAGTGCGATCCCGGACGCTGATCGTCAACGCTTTCAGCAAGTCGCTTGCTCTGACGGGTTGGAGGATCGGTTACCTTGCGGGTCCGGAATACGTTATCAGTGCCGTGAAAGCGCTCCAGTCGCATACGACATCGAACCCGAACGTGATCGCCCAGCACGCCGCGCTTTTCCATCTCCAAAACACCGACGGCAGCTATGAACACCAGCTTCGGTCACAGCTCACCTCTTCCCGACAGGTGGGGCTGAGAGCACTTTCGGATCTTTCGAGGATTCCAGCGCCGACGGCCATGGGTGGATTCTATTTCTATCTCGACATCAAAAGCCTTCTGGCTCCGGAACCTTGGAACCTGGTGATTGGCGACGGCGACGCGGACAAGCTGGTTCGGGAACTGATCGCTAAGGCCGGAGTCGCGGCGGTGTCCGGCACGGCGTTCGGCGACCCGTTCGGTCTTCGCCTCTCTTACGGCGTTCCGCCGGACAAGCTCGAGATGGGCCTTAGCCGGCTCGTCAAATTCCTCAACGCCTGGGACTACGGGGAGACGCGTCAGCGTCAATAGGAAGAAGGGAAATGCTATGACAACGAATTCTCCGACGAGAGCTTCATTGGCTGCAGGCTTCGGCTCTCGCCTTCGACCGCTCACCGACCTTGGCCGAAACGCTTGGTCGAGGTAAATGGAACACCTATCCTTCACAACGCTCTGCACAACCTTGAGACCGTTGGCGTCGAGGATGTTACCATCGTCGTCGGCTATCGTAGGGACGCGATCCAGTATTCGTGCGGCAGTCGGTTCGGGAACATCGACATCAACTATGTCGAGTCTCCGGTCTTCGACAAGACCCGCAGCGCATACTCGCTTTAGCTGCTCGCCACGCCTTGTCGTCATGCGATACCTATCTGCTCGAAGGCGATGTGTTCTTTGAGCTCGACGCCCTTCGCAACCTGACGCTGTGCGTGCGGGGAATGTCGCCGCGGATGCTCCATTTGAACGATCGATGGAAGGTTCTGGGGTCGTTCTTAATGACAATGGCTACATTGCCGTGGTCCGGATGAAGCAGACTGCGGCAGATCTCAACGACGCGTCGCAACCGCTCTTCAAGATGATGAATCTCATCCGTTTCTCCGGCGAAGACCTGCGACAGACCATCGTTCCGTATCTCGACGGTCTCATCGGCTGCGGAGGCGTGGCCTCCTATACCGAAGAGCTGCTGTCGCAGCTTATCGAGCGCAAGGGCCTCCAGATCGCCGCCGCCAGACGCGATGAAGTCAGGTGGTATGAGATCGACACCAAGGCCGACCTGCGCATCGCAGAGGCGATGTTCATCACCGCCCGCGAAATTTGCTCGCCGTTCGAGCCTGGAGACCGATTATGCTTCGCTACCTCGTCGACCCTGCCAATGCGATAACCACAGTCGGTTTGCTGTGCTCATCGGTCTCCTTATACCTCGCGCTCAATGGCCATATTGAGATAGCGGTCGCGGTCGCTTTGTGGGCCGTTCTTGCGGATCATTTGGATGGGGTGGTGGCCGGACGCACATTGAATCGCCATCCGGATGTGGCGAAAATGGGTAAGAGTCTCGACGGGTTCGGCGATATAATTTATGGCGCGATCCTTCCTGCCGTGCTGATCCTGCAGTTGAACGAGGTCTCGCTGCTCTCTCTATTTATCGCGTCTGCACTTATTCTGGCTGGTGCGATCCGGTTAAGCTACTTCGCAAACTTCGGAAAATCCGAGGACGGCTGCTTTGCAGGGGTACCGCTGTCTTATGACATTCCCTTGCTGGCGGCGCTGGTCCTAGTCCAGCCTTTCATGGCCCTGGAAATATTCGTTGCCGTCATGAATGTCGTTTTCGTCCTTCTTAGCATTGCCCACGTTGCTTCAATTCGTGTGCCTTCACCCAACCGGGCGATGTATCTGGCGATCACGGTCTTCGCGATCTGCGCTTCGGCGATCCTGCTTCAGCGGGGAGTATCGTAATGCGGTCGCACCCTCACCATCGGGCTATGCATCGACCTTCGGCTTCCACGCCGACCACACGGCAGGGAACATCTACCGTTCTCTTGGAGTAGAGCCACTCATCAACTGTGCGGGCGTGCGTACGATTACGGGGCAAGCAATCCAGCTTCAGCGGTAATCTCGCGGCGAATGCCGCTGTGGTGGCATTCGTCGACCTTGATGCATTATCCGAGGCTATCGGAAAAAGGCTTGACCGGCGCGGAATGGGGGCTGGTCACAGCTGGGACCGCGGCGAGCACTCGCCAGCGGCCTGTATCGCGGGGAACAACCCAGAGAGACTGGTAATTTCGCTGGGTCAGGCGGCGCGTAGGAGTGGCGGTTTGGGGTTGAACAGGGGAGGCACGTTCGGTTCTGGCTGTCGGAACGGTGCCCGCAATCGACCGCGAAGCTCACCGTTCAGATCTGCCGTCCGGACCTGCATGAGCATGTGAGCGCCGTGAAGCGACCAGCGCATCTGCTGTTTCCTGACCATCCGCTTGCCGACGAGTGAATTCACTGCCGATTCGGCGAGGCTGCTGGCGACCCGAAGCCGGGCTCGGTAGCGCTCTCCGTAATGGGGCGGCAAGGCGGCAGGTGATGCCGGAAGTCGAGCACTGGTCGCACAAAGGATTGAACAACCCCGCTGAGAATTCCCATGTGCCGTTGCGAAAACGGGAGCGAACGATGCAGGGCTTCCGATCAGCGGAAACCCTTCAGCGCTTCGTCTCGATCTTCTCCGCCCTGCGCTACCTCTTCGTTCCACCTAGCTCAAGACATTGCGCGTTTCAGATCCATCTTCACCGTCTACGCAATGGCGGAGTGGAAGGCCGTGACTGCGCTCTGGTGACAGCAGCGCACACCGCTTCAGCGCGTTCATCGCAGACAACGTGACAGCGTCAGCCGGTGTCCGGCTACTCACCTCGATTATCGCCGATTTAAATCAAATCCGTCTGTGGATATTGACGATTGCGCGACCCTCACCTCGTAGACGGCTAATGCGGGCGGCTACTGAGAGGGTCATATGACAAGCGATTTTTCCGCCGCCCGAGTGCATTTAGATCGAGCGTATCACTACCTTCGTGGCGATGATCCGATCAGCCGAAGGGGGCGCGAAGCCTTGGACCTGTTAATTGAGGCGGTTGCCGCCGAAGAGTTCAAGCAGCCACGCCAAAACGCGAAGGTGCTAACGTTTCCGATTGGGCGCCGCCTCTGAGGCGAGCTCCATGGCCTCCACTCTGAACCATGGTGAGCAAATTCTCCCAGAACGCAAAGAAGCCCGCCCCGGCATGAGCCGAGACGGGCAATAGAAATGGGAAGTCCCAAGCGCGCGTCCACGAAACAGCGCCGGCAGGTGAAATTCAGCAGAATGTCCATCCTGGCGCAACGTCATGTTCCCCGAACTGAGAAATTGACCGATGCCGTAAAAAAACTCGATTGCGATCCCTGTCTGCCTGTCTGGAGGAGGAACGGCGGTCGGTTGAATGGCGCGTGTATCTTGGCTCATTGACGAGAATTCTACGGATTGGCCTCCATCGTGTTTGTGCCGGCACCGTTGGCGTGGTCAGCCGCACCAGGCGTCGCAGGCGTGATGGCGGCCACAAGGAACTCGTCACAAGCTCCGCTCAGGCCGTGTAATCTCCTGCGTTCGAAGCGGAGCGCGGTCTTCAGGTGTACGAAGAGCATCTCGACTTTTTGCGTTCGTTGCGCGACCGTCCGAACATGGGCGTATCCGCTTTGACGGGCGTGTCGCGTGCCTCCTCGTGGACGCAGCGCAGCACATCGCGCACCGGCGTCTTTGGATAGCAGCGGCGCTTGAGTTTACACCTCTGGCAGCCTCGTTTGCTGGCCCGGGATCCGGTTTCCAACGCTGACACTGCGTGTGCGCGGGACCGCGAAGTTGCGACGATACTGCCTTGTCGGCGGGAAAGATGAACTTGTTCTGGACCGCATCGAAGATGAAGTCCGCGCGGCTGAAGGTTACGTCATCACGCTGGCTCTTGTCCCACACCGGAATGTGCGGCGCGATGTTCTGACCGACGAGCCATCCGAGGAACTTGCCGGTGCCCTATCCGCGCGCTCTTCGCCGAAAAAGCACACTGGGCGAACTGCCGTTCTGGCCCTTCCCCGCCGGCCACACCAGGCAGGCGCCGCAGGCGGAGATGTTTGAGCCGGTGGGGACGAGCGACTGGCAACAAAGATGCGGAAGAGCTTTCTCCTCACGTAAAGGGGGCGGCACTTCCGCGCCGATTCCGAAATCTTTTGCTCTTCGCCCGTCCCCTCTTCCGTCTTGACTAGTGCCAGCCGACGGCCTATCTCACCGCCATGTTAGCACTCGCCTCTGGTGAGTGCTAACAACTCTCCGGCGACGGAGAACCGTTCAACATCCGAACCAGGGACATCCAAAAAATGGCAAAGTCGAATTTCCGGCCGCTTCATGACCGCGTGGTCGTTCGTCGCGTCGAGTCCGAAGCGAAGACCGCCGGCGGGATCATCATCCCGGACACGGCAAAGGAAAAGCCGCAGGAAGGCGAGATCATCGCCGTCGGCTCCGGCGCCCGCGACGAAGCCGGCAAGCTCGTCCCGCTGGACGTCAAGGCCGGCGACCGCATCCTGTTCGGCAAGTGGTCGGGCACCGAAGTCAAGCTCAACGGCGAAGACCTTCTGGTCATGAAGGAAGCCGACATCATGGGCATCATCGGCTGACACGCCGCCGCCTTTCATCCGCACCATCCAATCTGAATTTCGGGCGAAATGCCCAGGAGTAAAAAATGGCTGTCAAAGACGTAAAATTCTCCCGTGATGCCCGCGAGCGCATGCTGCGCGGCATCAACATCCTCGCTGACGCGGTGAAGGTCACGCTCGGCCCCAAGGGCCGCAACGTCGTTATCGACAAGTCGTTCGGCGCGCCGCGCATCACCAAGGACGGCGTCACCGTCGCCAAGGAAATCGAACTTTCCGACAAGTTCGAGAACATGGGCGCGCAAATGATCCGCGAAGTCGCGTCCAAGACCAACGACATCGCCGGCGACGGCACCACGACCGCGACCGTTCTGGCGCAGTCGATCGTCCAGGAAGGCCACAAGGCGGTTGCCGCCGGCATGAACCCGATGGACCTGAAGCGCGGCATCGATCTGGCCGTGACCGAAGTCGTCGCTCACCTCGTCAAGAACGCCAAGAAGATCAAGACCTCGGAAGAAGTTGCCCAGGTCGGCACGATCGCCGGCAATGGCGATGCTTCGGTCGGCAAGATGATCGCGGAAGCGATGCAGAAGGTCGGCAACGAAGGCGTCATCACGGTTGAAGAAGCCAAGACCGCCGAGACCGAACTCGAAGTCGTCGAAGGCATGCAGTTCGACCGCGGCTACCTCAGCCCTTACTTCGTCACCAATGCCGACAAGATGGTTGCCGAGCTCGAGGACGTCTACATCCTCCTGCACGAGAAGAAGCTGTCCAACCTCCAGGCCATGCTGCCGGTTCTCGAAGCCGTCGTGCAGACCTCGAAGCCGCTGCTGATCATCTCGGAAGACGTCGAAGGCGAGGCCCTGGCCACGCTGGTCGTCAACAAGCTGCGTGGCGGCCTGAAGATCGCCGCCGTCAAGGCGCCGGGCTTCGGTGATCGCCGCAAGGCCATGCTGGAAGACATCGCCATCCTCACCGGTGGCCAGGTCATCTCGGAAGACCTCGGCATCAAGCTCGAGAACGTCGGCCTCAACATGCTCGGCCGCGCCAAGAAGGTGTCGATCTCCAAGGAGAACACCACCATCGTCGACGGCGCCGGCAAGAAGGCCGAGATCCAGGGCCGCGTCGCCCAGATCAAGCAGCAGATCGAAGAGACCACCTCGGACTACGACAAGGAGAAGCTGCAGGAACGTCTCGCCAAGCTGGCGGGCGGCGTTGCGGTCATCCGCGTCGGCGGTGCGACCGAGATCGAAGTCAAGGAAAAGAAGGACCGCGTCGATGACGCCCTCAACGCGACCCGCGCGGCCGTCGAAGAAGGCATCGTTCCCGGCGGCGGCGTCGCCCTGCTGCGCGCTTCGCTGGCCATCACCGTCACCGGCGCCAATGCCGATCAGACGGCCGGCATCGCCATCGTCCGCCGCGCCCTGCAGGCTCCGGCCCGCCAGATCGCCGCGAATGCAGGCGCAGAAGCTTCGATCGTCGCCGGCAAGATCCTCGACAACAAGGATGCAACCTTCGGCTACAACGCCCAGACCGGCGACTATGGCGACATGATCGCCATGGGCATCGTCGATCCGGTCAAGGTTGTCCGTACCGCTCTCCAGGACGCGGCCTCGGTCGCCGGCCTGCTCGTCACCACCGAAGCCATGATCGCGGAGGCTCCGAAGAAGGAGTCGGCTGGCGGCGGCATGCCTGGCGGCATGGGCGGCGGCGGCATGGGCGGCATGGGCGGCATGGGCGGCATGGATTTCTAATCCACGCTTCCATCTGCTTTCAGAATACGGAAAGGGCGGCAGCAGTGCCGCCCTTTTTCTTTGGGCGAACCTTTTTGCCCACAGGGGGCCGGCGTCTTCTAGAATGCGGAGGGGCAGGCCCGATCACGGGCATCATACGGCGGCACTTTCATGGCGGACACCAATGACTGAATTCATTCTGTTCGCCATAGGCGGCTTTCTTGCCCAAGCGGTGGACGGCGCGCTCGGCATGGCCTACGGCGCGGTCTTGTCGACGGTGCTGCTTTCGTTCGGCGTTCCGCCACCACGCTATCACACCTGATCTGCGAGCATGGCGATCAGCCACAATTACAAGCCCATGCTCGACGAGACGGGATCACTTCTCCCCGATATCTCGTGCTCAATGCGCTCGGGGCGGCGGACGGCATGTCGGTCGGCATCATCGCGTGCATGCTGGCGCTGGAATCGAGCGCGGTGATACCTCTGGTCGGATGGAACAGGCTGGCCTGGTCATCCGCCAGCTCGGTTCCGCGACGAACGCCAGGTGCAGTTCACCTTTCCGTCGCCGGCCGGGCGCTGCTTGCCCAGTGCAACTCGGCTTGGCGACACGCTGATCGAGCTCTCGCGAATGAGCCTTGCTGAGATCAAAGCCTCACCCGGCAGATCCTGGTGTTGCGCGACGCGTGCCGGTCACAACTCCTTTGCGTGCTCTTTTACTGCCAAATCGATCGCCTGGTTCAGAGGCACCGCCTTGGAGAACAGGAAGCCCTGAGCGGTTCTGCAGCCAAGCTTGAGCAGAGTTTGCCGATCCGCCTCTGTTTCGACGCCCTCGGCCATGACGTCGATCCCGAGCGTCCTGCCAAGATCGATGACCGTTTTGACAAGCAGCCGGTCCTCTCGGGACTTGGCCAAGCCGCGAATGAAGCCTTGGTCTATTTTCACCTTGCGTATCCGGCTGTCATTGAGCGATGCCAAGGTGGAAAAGCCGGTGCCGAAGTCATCGAGCGCGATGGAAATGCCGGCATGGGAAAGCCGTCCGAGCTTTTCATCCACTCTGTCCGGGTCCACCGGGGATTCTTCAGTAATCTCGATTTCGAACATCGTTGCAGGGAGATCTTTTGCCGCCAGACCATCCAGAACCATGTCGTCGATATCGCCGGCTTCCAGTTCGCGCGGTGATACATTCATCGCCACACGAAGATCACGACAGTCAGCTTTCACCATGCCGTCGATAAGTGCACAACAGTCAGCGAAGACCGTTTGGGTCAGCAGCTGAAGCATTCCGGTTTGGCGCGCGGCTGTGACGATTTCGGGTGGAGAGATAGAACCATGAATCGGATGGGACCACCTTAGCAAGGCTTCAAAACCGACCACGGCCTCGGTGTCGAGTTTCACGATGGGCTGGAACCAGGGTGCCAAGCTTCTCGTCTTTATCGCTGAATGAAGGTCGCGTTCGATGGACTGGCGGCGTTGCAGGTCCCTGTCGAGGTCGGCATCGAACAGGCAAAACTCGTTCCTGCCACGACGCTTGGCTGTGTAAAGGGCGATATCCGCCCGCAACAACATTTCTGTCAGTCCCGGGCTCTCCGCCAAGTATATTCCTATCGATGCCCCGACCCGGACGGACGCGACCTCAGGATAGGGGCGGGCAATTTTGGCTATGATATTGGAGGCGAGATCGCTGGCAGAAAGCGAATCCCCCAGTGAGGGAAAAAACAGCACGAATTCATCGCCGCCGATTCGGGCGAGCGTTGAGCCTTCCGGTGCTTCCTGCTCTATCCGGCGGGCGATCCTGACAAGCAGATCATCACCGGTCCTGTGACCGTACGTATCGTTGACGGATTTGAACCCGTCTAGATCAATCAGCATTGCAACGAAGGGGCCGTCTGCAGTCTCGAACCGACCGATAGCGTGTTCGAGGCCACGCCTGTTGAGAAGGGCCGTCAGGTGGTCCTGCCTGGAATTGGCCTCCATTTCGGCCGCAAGCCGCTCGGCCTCATGCCTCAGGCGGCTCGCTTCGCGGAAGCGCGCTTGTCCAACAAACGCGGCTCGAACCAGGCCGCCCAGGAAGAGCAGAACGGCGAAAGAAAGAACGTACCCTTCAAAGTTGCCTTTCGCCAGCAAGCACCCCGCTGTGATGAGGAGCGGGGGTGTGATGAAGTTGGTCGCTGCCGCGGAATATGAACTGCCGTATGTAACAGCACCAGCTGAGATGCCCGCCAGAATAATCAGATGCAGCGGTGCGTGAGGTGTCGTGTATCCAACCGTAAGGACGGCAAGAAAGGACCAGGCAAACCCTGCCAGAAGAGCAAGGATGCCAAACCAGCGAAGCCGCGGTATAGCGCGACAATCTGGGAGAGAAGCGCGCGACAATCTGGATGAGAATCTGGTATCGCGGCGCTGGTGATGATCGCGGCATTGATTGTCGCGCGCAAGAGGTTTTATCGGTTTGATTGTCGCGGCGCGTCAATCAGGAGCGACGTTCGCGGGCGTCGCATATGACGGCGGCCTGCCTGGCCCTCGCTTTCGCTCCATGGCCTCGCGGCGCCTGTAGCTCTCGACATTCAGTTCGAAGATTGTCGCGTGGTGGACAAGGCGGTCGACCGCGGCGAGCGTCATGGCGGGATCCGGGAAAACCTCCCCCCATTCGCCGAAGGGCTGGTTGGCGGTGATGAGCATGGAGCGCCGCTCGTAGCGGGCGCTGATGAGCTCGAACAGCACGCTGGTCTCGGCCTGGTCCTTGGTGACATAGGCAAGGTCGTCGAGAATCAGCAGGTGGAAGCGGTCGAGCCGATTGATGGCGGCTTCGAGACCGAGCTCCCGGCGCGCGACCTGAAGCTTCTGAACGAGATCGGTGGTGCGAGTGAACATGACCCGCCACCCGTTCTCGATGAGGGCGAGGCCGATGGCCGAGGCGAGATGACTCTTCCCGCCGCCGGGCGGGCCGAACAGAAGCAGGTTCGCTCCCTTCTCGAGCCAGCTGTCGCCGGCGGTGATCGCCATCACCTGCGCCTTTGAGATCATCGGCACCGCCTCGAACTCGAAAGCATCGAGGGTCTTTCCCGGCAACAGGCGGGCTTCGGCGAGATGCCGCTCGATGCGGCGTCGATCGCGTTCGGCCATCTCGTGCTCGGTGATCGCGGCGAGAAAGCGGGCGGCGGGCCAGCCTTCCTTGTCGGCCTGTTCGGCAAACAGCGGCCACATAACCTTGATGGCCGGCAGGCGCAGTTCGTTGAGGAGCAAGCTCACCCTGGCGGAATCGACAGCGGGGTTCGTCTTCATGCCGCATCTCCTGTCAGGTTGGGGCCAAGCAGGGCTTCATAGGCGTTGAGCGGAGCAAGACGCACGACGACACTCGGCAGCCGGGCGGGATCCGGCGCGAACCGTTCCCGCAAAGCAGCCATGTTGGGCAATCGCCGTGCCTGTAGCGAGGCGGTCAGTTGATCAGCCAGTTCGCTCTCGCAGCCGCGCTCGTGCGCCATTGCGAGAAGCTCGACCATGGTGCGGCAGGCCTGCCGCTCAGGCAGTCGCTCTATGAGCACGTCGAAGGTTCGCCGGTAGGCCTCGCGGGGGAAGAGCTGGTCACGATAGACGAGGTTGAGCAGCGCCATCGGCTTGCGGCGCAGCGAATGGATGACATGCCGATAATTGACGACCTGGTCGTGCTTGCCGTTTGAAGAGGCGCGCCCGCGCGGCAGCGTCATGAGCTGCGTGCCGCCGATGAAGATATCCAGCCGATCATCGAAAAGCCGCACTCTGAGGCGGTGGCCGATCAGGCGTGAGGGCACGGTGTAGAACACCTTGCGCAGCGTGAACCCGCCCGATGACGTGATGCGCACGGTGACCTCCTCGTAGTCGGAAGTGCGCCGGACGGGCAGTTCCTGGAGTTCGGCCCGCTCGACGTCGATGCGCTTGGAGTTGCGAGCATTCACGCGGCTGACGATCTCGTCGACAAAGCGACGATAGGCTGCCAGGTCGTCGAAATCGCTCGATCCCCGCATCAGCAGCGCGTCATTGATCGCCCGCTTGAGATGGCCGTGCGGGCCTTCGACGGAGCCGTTCTCATGCGCGATGCCGCGATTGTTGCGGGAAGGGGTCATGCCGTAGTGGCCGCACAGTTCGTCGTAGCGGCGCGTCAGGTCCTCCCGGGCGTCCTTATCCAGGTTGCGGAACGCCGCCGACAGGCTGTCGCTGCGATGCTCGCGGGGAGCTCCGCCGAGCGACCACAGCGCGTTCTGCAGGCCTTCCGCCAGAGCGACGAAACTCTCGCCGCCGAGCACGACATGCGCATGCTCGAAGCCGGAATAGGCGAGCCGGAAATGGTAGAGCCGGTGATCGAGTGGCTGGCCCACGATCGTGACGCCGGCGGCGGCCATGTCGGTGAAATCCGACAATCCCATGCGCCCGGGTACGTGAACCTGCCGGAAAATGACCTCCTGTTCCTCGCCATGGACGGCGCGCCAGGCTCGGACCCGGCGCTCGATCGTGCGGCGAATGCCGGCTCCAAGCTCGGGATGACGCCGGATCATCTCGTCGAAGATGGCGATCGCCCGAATGCCCGGAGCTGCCCTCAGCATGGGTACGACCTCGGCTTCGAAAATATCGGCGAGAGGGTCGGCACGGCGCCGTTGCCGCGGCGCCTTCTTCTGTGAGGGCAGTCTCGAATCCTTCTCGATGCGATAGGCCGTGGCGATACTGATCGACGCCTTCGCCGCCGCGACTGCCGTCGTATTGGTCTGCCGGAACTTCATGAAAAGCCTCATCTGGTGATCGGTTACATGGCGGCCGGGCACAAAGTGATTCCTCCAAATCGGAAAAACCACCGGCATACCCGGTCGACCGTGATCACCAGACGAACGCCCCCGATAAGGAGCGCGCCGCCGGCGGATTGAAACTCCGGTCGGGCTACGCCCTCCCTGCGTTCCAATCCGCCGGCATTCTCATCCTGATTGACGCTGCGCTCTCACGTTGATTGCCGCGCCGCACCGCGGCGAAATCCCTGTCAGATCGTCCTGGTGTCCCGTTTGCTTTAGCTGATAACGGGCGAGTGCAAGGCGGCCGACATTTATCGCATTGATGACCAGGAACCAGATCGCGGCGCCAAAGCCGCCGCCAGAAAGGGCCTGCACCGTCAAAATAAGGCTTGAGAGGACGGTGCTGATAGGCATTGACACGAAGAGACCAGCCCTCAGGTCAGCAAGCTGATCCTGACGGATTTTGGCCTCCAGCGTGTCTTCTTTCTTCAGGTCCATGGACGGCTAGCTTGCTTCCCAGGCTTCTTCGCAGCGCAAGCCTATGCAAGCCCACTGAAGGACGGGTTAACTAGGACGCAGCATTGCTAACGGCAGGAGTCGAGACTGTCTGTGATTTCATCGCCTAAGCATGGCCGAAATGCCATGGCGGACAAAGGGAAGATATTGGGCAAAGCGAAGCCCCGCATGTCTTGCAAGCCGTGCCGCCGGGTGCTCGCCTGAGTAGAGCCCGACGAGGATGTTCGTAGCATGATAGAGCGGTGCCGCTGACCGGCGCAGGCAGCTTTCGTATCTGTGGAGCATGTCGGGATCGGCAATGTCGCGCCGGTCGCGACATGCTGTCAGGATTCTATGGGCGAGTTGCTTCTGGCCACTGAGGGCGATGTTAAAGCCATGCGCGGTCACCGGGTGCATGCCAATGGCAGCGTCGCCGATGAGTGCGGCGCTCGGTGCCCAGAACTTGTGCGCCCACGTCGTGACCAGCGGATAGCTATGGTGGGTGCTTGCCAAGGTCATTTCTCCGAGGCGCCCTCGACACCGGTTCGTCAATTCCATCAGGAACAAATCGTCGTCGAAAGCAAGCAGTCTATCGGCTTCGTTTAACGGCAAAGTGAGTAGCAGCGACGACACGCCTTCCGTGAGCGGCAATATCGCTATCGTCTGATGGTGATCGAACCATTCGACTGCGATCTGCTGATGGACGCGCTCGTGCCTTACCCGGCAAATCAGCATCGCCTTGCCGAGCCGATTGATATCGGCGCCGATGCCGAGCAGGTCGCGCGTGGGGGAAAACGCGAGTCCGCTGCAACGAGAAGCCGAGCGGTCAATTGCCTGCCATCGGAGAGCGTTATGACTGCTCCTTTGTGGCTGTTTGTTGCACCGACGACCGAGTGGCCGCATATCAGCCGGGCATGATCCTGCAACCGGATGATCTTGAACAGGGCATCACGGATGCGACAATTTGGGACCAGAAACCCGAGTGGTTCCCCAGATCCCCTGGGAGGATCGAAACACAGAGCGAAAGGGCTCGATCCGTTGAGCACGCGCGCGCCTTGCAGTGGTGATTTGTGCGAAGCGGGGATGGCATCCCAGGCGCCGAGCTCGCGAAGGATTCTAATCGAGGCGTAGGTCAGCGCGATCTCGCGACCGTCGAAAGCTGGACTCGCCAGCCGTTCCAAGGACTGCTGTTCAACAACTGCCACCTTCAGATCGCTCTGCCCCAGCGACGCGGCGAAGGAAAGACCGACCGGCCCGCCTCCGACGATAACGATGTCGAAACTCTCGTCGGAGCCGGCCATCAGGGTGCCGCCATCGCGTCGGCTATCTGCGTGAGATGCTGGTGGAGTTGAGCCGCAAACTGTGGACGGATTGCGCGGGGTTCCAGTGCCCGCCGCGTCGCCTCAAGCCACTGTGCATGAACGTCCGCAACCAGGGCACGGATCGCTGGACCGCGCCCGAGATGAGGGAAAATGCTATCCGAGACTTTTCTTGACTGCATCTTGACGGCATTCTTGATTTGAGACGAGGGCTCTTCATGCGGCGACAGCGCCGAATTCAGCTTTCCAGCAGCCACACTTGCATCGAGCCTTTCGCCCGATTGTTCCAAAGATAGTATGGCAGGGCGATTAGCCTGCAGTCGGAAACGACGGGCGGCGCATTCCTATACAGGCTGTCTCCCCAACCTTGGTCTACGACGCGCTTCGCGGGGGCGGTCAGCGTGACCACGCCATCGAAGAGGTCGCCCCGTTCCTCCGTTTCGATCCAGGCGTCTCGCGGCAATTTGAGCTGCTGCACTCGCCCCCCGGGGTTGTCTACGTGTTCGACGCAATAGACCAACGGTCCCCGCTTGAGCGCCACCCGGCCGATGTCCTGACTGACCTTGGGATGAGCATAGATGCGCACGGGAGGCATCGGCAGCTCGAGGGTGATCGTGTCTCCGGCATTCCATAGCCGCGAGATCGAAAGATAGCCGTTGCTGGTGCATGCCTGCACGTCGATCGGATGTCCCTCGACCGAGGCTTCGGCTTCGTGCGCCCATCCGGGAATGCGAAGCTTCACGGCGAACTCGGCCGGGGCGTCAGGGCTGACCTCGATCCTGATCGAGCCGAACCATGGATAGGCGCTGGTTTCCCGCAGGAACACATTTCCCGTAGCAAGCCGGATGTTCGTCGAAATGCCGCCATAGAGATGGAAGGCGATTGCGTCTTCGCTGGCCGAGACGAAATAGCCTCCGACCGAAGCGATGAGACGCGACGAATTCATCGTGCAGCATGGGCATGTGTGCCAGGCCCATCGGCTGTGTCGCCCATCGCTGTCCAGCGGATTGGAGTAAAAATAGTGCTCGCCATCGCGCGACAGGCCGGTCAGCGCGCCGTTGAACAACGCCTGTTCCATTACGTCGGCATAGCGGCCGTCGAGATCGAGATGCAGCATCCGATGCGCCCAGAAGATCAGCGCTACCGAGGCGCAGGTCTCCGCATAGGCCGTATCGTTCGGCAGGTCGTGGTCTTCAGTAAAGCCTTCATTCGCGGCAGCCGAACCCAAGCCGGAGGTGATGTAGATCTTCGAGGTCATGACATCGGCCCAGAGCACCTCGCATGCTTTCTTGAGGCCGTCGTCGTTCAGTTCCGCCGCGAGGTCGGCCATTGCGGAAAACATGTACATAGCCCGAACGGCATGGCCGACCACCTTGGTCTGCTCGCGCACTGGCCTGTGCGATTGGTTGTACTCATACCTCTTCGCCCAGAACTCACTAGGGTTCTCCCCGCGCGCGACCGCTTCCTGATCGAAGTAGTGCGGCTGGCGGCCGCGCTCGTTGATGAAATAGGCCGCGAGTTCGAGGTGCTTTCTCGCTCCCGTCAAGCGATAGAGCTTAACGAGGGCAAGCTCGATCTCCTGATGGCCACAATAGCCGTGCTTCTGGCCGGGGTTCGGACCGAACGTCTTGCGCACATGGTCGACATAGCGCTCAAGGATGTCAAGGAGTCGGCGCCGGCCCGTCGCAAGGAAGTAGGCGATGCCGCCCTCGAGCAGATGTCCCAGATTGTAGAGTTCGTGATAGTCGCGCAGGTTGGTCCAGCGCTTGTCCGGCTCGCGCTGCAGGTGCCAGCAGTTCAGATAACCGTCGGCAGCCTGTGCATTTTCGAGGTCGTCGACGATCTTTTCGATCCTGGCCTCGATGTCGGCGTCGGGCCTGTGTGACAGCGCATAGGATGCCGCCTCGATCCACTTGCCGGCGTCGGAATCCCAGCACACCTGCACGAAATTGTGCTGGTTGGGCGCGGAGCTCAGCGGCGGCGGGTTCGGCAGTGTCAGGGACTGCAGGATACCGTGCTTGCCAAGCTGGACGTGCTGGGTGGGGATGGTCCGCGTCAGCACAGTCTCAAGCCGCTCGCGCCAGAATTGCCCCTCCAGCGCGACATCGACGAACTGAACCGGCTCGAACTCGTTCATTGGAACGCATCCGTTCCTGCAATGAAGTGCATTGGCGTGCTCACGGCTTCGACGATGCCCGCACGACCAGTGAACACGGCCGACGCCTGACGCACGCGCTCGGCGATCATCTCCAGCACGCTGTCACCAGCGTCGCGTCCGAGCGCGTTCAGGTTCTCATCGAGGCTGGCCAGCCGCGGCCGCGTCGCAAGCACCATCACGTCCCAGTTGTTAAATCCGACGATGGCCACGTCGACAGGTGCTGCCAGGCCAATCTCGCGCAGCGTGTCGCACGCGCCGCCGGCGATCTGATCGTTGCCGCAGAAGATCGCGTTCGGCGTTTGCGGTCCCGAGAACAATCTGGCCGCCGTGTCGCGCCCCAACGCCTCGGCTGACTTTTGGCTTTGGCCGTTCTTCGTGTCGGTCTTGATCCAGACCGGTCGCCGAGGTGTTGGGCGGCGCGATCCATTGAAGGAGTCGACCACTATCATGAAAAGACCCAAAAACCGCCAAAACGCTGATGGTGACGACTAAACTGTCCGTTAGACATGCGTTCTCCCTTGAAAGGCTAGCCGACGAAACCACGCCGATGAGGAGATAACCTTGATCTGGATCAGCCAGACACGACAAATCCGGGCGACGCAGTCCTTCGAGCGACAGGGCTTTTCACAAATCTACGTCAAGCGCGGCTTAGCCAAGCTAGCTGTGGAGCCTCAGCACTTTGTTCCCGAACAAGCCGTCTCGGCTGACGACCGGCATCCGCACAGTCGTCCACACAGCGATCTGGGTCAGCGTTCCGGCTTGTCGTCCCGGTCGATGAGGATGCGCTCGGCGGCCCCGTGAAGATCCTCATATTGACCACTCCTTAAGGCCCACAGAAAACCGGACAGCCCCAGCGCGCCAAGGAACAGAGCTGCTGGTATGAGGTAGACGAGCGTCGTCATGACGGCTGCACCGATGCGCGAATGCCCGAACGCGTTGCCGAGGGAGCCCCCGTCACCTCGGCGAGCACAAAACCCTGCAGGCGCAACGCATTTCCGATGACAAGCAGCGACGAAGCAGACATCGCGATTGCCGCGATCAGCGGCGTGACGTGCCCCAGAATGGCGATCGGCACAGCAATGGTGTTGTAGACGATCGCGATGGCGATGTTCTGGCGGATCAGCCGTCCGGCCTTCCGGGAGACGTCCAGGGCAAGGGGTACGGCCAAAAGGCTTTCGCGCAGGAACACGAAGTCCGCGGCGTTGCGGCCAATATCGGCAGCGGTGGCCGGCGCGATCGAGACATGTGCTGCGCTCAGCGCAGGCGTGTCGTTCAGGCCGTCGCCAACCATTAGAACCTTGTGGCCAGCTCTCGCCAGCGCTTCGATGCACTCGACTTTGCCGGACGGAACCAGGACTGGAACAAAGCGGTCGATGCCCAATGCTTTTGCGACATCGGCACAAGCGGCTGCTGTATCGCCCGACAGCATCTCCATGGACACCCGGGCATCGTTCAACTGCACAATGGCTGCCCTGGCGTCGGCACGCAGTGCGTCCTCGAAAACGAAGGACGCGACAATGATCCCGTCTTTCGTCAGAACCGTTCCGCCATAGCCATGATTGCCTTCGCCACCGGTTCGGGCCCTCCATCCAGCCCATCCGCGCCGGCCCAGTCGCCAAGTGCTGCCCGCCGCGGTGGCTTCGATCCCGAAGCCCGGATGCTCGCTGACGGATTCGAGTTTCGGCTGACCGGCAAAGCCCGCGAAGCCGGCTATGGCCCTTGAAAATGGATGGCGGGAATGCGCGGCCATTTCGGCCGCGATTGCCAGCATGGCCGGCTCGATCGACGGCGCATTGACGAGATGGGGCTGTCCGAGCGTGAGCGTTCCGGTCTTGTCGAACACCGCCGTATCGATTGCCGCCAACCGCTCCATAGCGGAGCCGTCCTTGACCATGATCCCACTTTCGAACAGGCGCCGCGCGGCGACCACCTGCACGATCGGCACGGCGAGGCCGAGCGCACATGGGCATGTGATGATGAGGACGGCGATGGCGATCGTCATCGCCCTGTGCCAGTCGCCAGTCGCCGCCATCCAGCCCGCGAACGTTACGAAGGCGGCAAGGTGAACCACTGGCGCATAAAGCGCTGAAACGCGGTCGGCAATCCGGCGATAATGCGCGCGACCGCCCTCGGCGGCTTCCATCAGCCGAACCATTTCTTCCAGGAAGGAATCTTTTGCGGAGGCTGTCGCCTGGACGGTCAGCGGGCCGGTGAGATTGAGAATGCCGGCCTGTACCGCCTCCCCTGACGCCACGGTTCTGGGAGTGCTCTCACCGGAAACCAGCGAACAGTCGAGATCCGAAGATCCCCGAATGATCTTGCCGTCGACGGGGATCCTTTCGCCGGCCGCGATCAGCAGCTGCATGCCAGGTTCGATCTCGCCAACCGGCAGATAGTCGCGCGCGCCATCGCCGCGCAGCACCATGGCGCCACGCGCCGCCAGCTGCGACAGGCCCTTCACGGCGGTTCGGGCTCGTTCGCGCATCACATGATCCAGCGTGCGGCCGATCAACAGGAAGAACAGCAAGGATACCGACGCGTCGAAATAGGCGTGGTCGCCATGGTTGATGGTCTCGTAAAGGCTCATGGCGTAGGCGAGCGACACCCCGACCGCGATGGGCACATCCATGTTCATGCGGCCGTGGCGCAGCGCATTCCACGCCGAACGGAAGAAGATGCCGCCGGCGAAGGCAAGTGCGGGAATAGCGATTAGCGCCGAGACCCAGTGGAACAGATCGCAGGTCGCGCCTGCGGCGCCCGACCAGACCGACACCGAAAGCAGCATGATGTTGCCGGCCGCAAAGCCGGCAACCGCGACGGCGCGGATCAGCTCCGACAGCGTCTTGTCCTTGCCGTAAGCCTCGGGTTCGAACAGGTGTGCGTCATAGCCCAGCCGTCCAAGTGTGGCGACGAATGGCGGAACCTCGTCGCCGCGCCACCGGACCGAAACCCGTTTCGTCGACAGGTTGACGCGGGCGCCCTCGACCCGGTCCAGCTTTCCAAGCGCCGTTTCGATCGCCCGGATGCAGGCTGCACAATGAACCGCCGGTACTGAAAGATCGGTCTGATACAGGTCGCCGCCCAGCGAACGGCTCGCCAGTTTGACTTCTTGGCTCGACGGCAAAACGGATGCGGCGCCAGCGACATCCAGCGCCATTTCGGCGCCCGGTGCACAGCAGCTCATTGCAGCACACCTTGGGAAATGATGATACGGTGAACTTCCCGATAGGGCTCCGCGAGACCGGCGTCGGCATCGACTTCGACGATCCAGACGCCGTCCTTGGGCGTGTGGTACGCAGCAAATTCCTGATCCGTTGCGAAAGTTAAAATGATGGACTTGTCCTCGGCCTCATAGGCAGGATGACGGAACAGGACGCTGACGCCGTGCAACGGGACCGGCTTGCCGACGGCGTCGCTGAGGCTGTAACGGACTTCGCCCGCCGCGATCGTCAGTTTGCCAGTCCAGCCGAGCGCGGCCTGCGCGCGCCCTTCCTCGGCCCTCCTGTTGAATTGCTGGCTGGCCACATAGGTGTTTTCGACGACGAGGCCGGTCCAACTCGTATTGGCGAGTGTCGCCATGGTCAGATTGACGCCGATGACCACAGCGAAAAAGGCGAGAATGGTGACCAACATATGCCTGCCGGTGAATTCGCGGGATTTCTGCGGATTGGCGCTCATCTGACGATCTCCGGTGCGTTGAAAGTGGCCGTGTATTCGTCCGACTCGAAGCTCGCCTTGTCTTCGACCCGGAATTTGAATGTTTGCGCTTGGCCCTTGATCTGTTCCGCCGGCTGGCGAACGAAAACCTTCAGCATCTTCAGCCGGTCGGGTTCGACCGGAATGGCAAAGGAGCGATCCGCAGGCAGGTCGATCCCGACGACGCTCATCTCGGCCTCCGGCAGGCCCTGCATGGTGACGACGATCGTCCTCGGCTCGGGGATCATGTTGAGCAGCTTGACGGTGTAGCCATTGCGGATCGAACCGTCGGACAACGCGACGAACTGCGGATTGCGGTCGTGCAGAACGTTGACCTCGAGCCGCTCGCGCGTCAGCAGCGAATAGAGCAGGGCGAGACCGACCGCCGACCACGCACCCATGTAGACGAACGTGCGCGGCCTGAAGATCTTGCGAATGTGGAAATGGGCCAACCTGTCGGCGAAAGCGCCGTCGGCAGTGCGCACCAGCGAAGGCTTCGCCGCGCTGGAGCCGCCCCCGGTCGCCACCGCCATGTTGGCGTTGTAGTCGGACAGCGTCGCATAGGAGATCAGCCCGCGCTCCTTGCCGAGCTTGGCCATGACGCTGTCGCAGGCGTCGATACAGAGCGCGCAAGTGATGCATTCGAGCTGCTGGCCGTCGCGAATGTCGATCCCCATCGGGCAGACCGCGACACAGGTGTTGCAATCGACGCAGTCTCCGACCAGCTGCCCAGCGGCCTGAGCCTTCTTGGCGTGACGCGAACGAGGTTCGCCGCGCCAATCATTGTAGGTCACCGTGAGAGAATTCTCGTCGAGCATGGCCGCCTGAATGCGCGGCCACGGGCACATATAGGTGCAGACCTGCTCGCGCATCAGTCCACCGAATGTGTAGGTAGTCGCCGTCAGCACCGCGATGGTGATGTAGCCGACGGGTGCGGCGGTGCCGGTGAAGACTTCGCCGATCAGCTTTGGCGCGTCGGCGAAATAGAAGATCCAGGCCCCCCCGGTCGCCGTCCCTATGACCAGCCATATGGCGTGTTTCGATACGCGCAGCATAAGCTTGCGCGCTGTCCAGGGTCCGGCGTCGAGTTTCATGCGCGTGTTGCGATCTCCTTCGATCGCGCGCTCGACGACCAGAAACAGGTCGACCCATACGGTCTGCGGGCAGGTATAGCCGCACCAGGCCCGACCAACTGTGGAGGTGACCAGGAAAAGGCCGATGCCGGCCATGACCAGCAGGCCAGCCACGTAGTAGAATTCCTGCGGCCAGATTTCGATGAAGAAAAAGTAGAAGCGCCGGTTGGCAAGATCGACCAGCACGGCCTGATCAGGCGCGAACGGCCCTCGATCCCACCGCAGCCAGGGCGACAAGTAGTAAATGCCCAGCGTGATTGCCATCACCACCCACTTGAAGCGGCGAAAGCTGCCTGAAGCGCGCTTCGGGTATACCTTCTTGCGCGGGGCATAAAGCGGCTGACGGGCCTTGGCGGAGTTGACCGATTCGGCTTCGAGCCGTTCAATTTGCGTGTTTTCAAGCACGAGAAGCTCCAGTCACCAGCGACGATTTCGCGGCGGAAGCCCGACCGATCGGTTCTGGCTGATGGCCACGTTGAGCACGCTTTGCCGCATGGCGAATTGCACCGCGTTGATGCAAGTCATTCGCCGGATGCCGGAATGGTGTCGAGGCCCGGCGCAAGCCGGGCCCCGTCGCTTGGCGGGGAGGGCCGAGAATAGGCTTCCGTTCCTATTCTCCGCCGCCAAGCGAATGGACATATACTGCGAGTTCTTTGACCTTGGTCTCGCCGAGACGCCCGATCCAGGCCGGCATAACGCCGTGCTTCGGCGCTCGGACCTGCGCAGCAATAGCCGTCTCGCCCGGTCCATAGAGCCAGATGGCGTCGGTCAGGTCGGGCGCGCCGAGTTCCCTGTTGCCCTTTGCTGTGTCGCCATGACAGGCGACGCAATTTTCCGCGAAAACCTTGGCGCCGGGCTCGATCAGACTTGCGTCCCGGACCAGGCCGGACAGGCTGGCAACGTAGGCGCTGACCTGTGCGATCTCGTCCGCCGTGATGATGTCGCCAAAAGCCGGCATTTCCGACAGGCGCGTATCCGGGTCTGACGCGAAGCGGATGCCGTGGGTGATCGTCTGCTGGATCTGCTCAGCGCTGCCGCCCCACAGCCAATCGTCGTCGTTGAGGTTTGGAAAACCCTTGGAGCCTTGCGCGCCGGAGCCATGGCACTGCACGCAATTGACCCTGAATGCCGCACCGCCGGCAGCGACGGCGAACTCGCGCAATGCGTCGTCGGCAGCAATCTCCGAGGCGGTTTTCGATTCCACCGCTGCGACATATTTGGCCTTGGCGGCTTCGGCGGCCGCCAGTTCATTCTTGACGTGATTGCGGCTCGAATAGCCGAGCACACCTCTGGTCGCGGAAGTAAGCATTGGCCATGCGGGATAGGCGATGGTGTAGCCGATCGCCCAGACAATGGTGATGTAAAATGTCGTGACCCACCAGCGCGGAAGTGGGTTGTTGAGCTCCCGGATGCCATCCCACTCATGGCCGGTCGTTGAGATGCCCGAGACCTCGTCGATGTGCTCGCTGCTCATGATCAATCGTCCTTGAGAGGAATTCGAGCGGCTTCGTCAGCTTGCCTGCGGCCGCCAGGGCGAAGCGCGAAGGCAACGCATCCGACGAAGAACAGCGCCATGGCAAGCAGGCCCCAGCTGTCGGCGAATTCCCGCATCAAATTGTAGTCCACGATCACACTCCTCAGCGGTAGCCGGCGGCTTCGTCGTAGGTCTTGAAATCGACCAATGTGCCAAGCATCTGGAGGTAAGCGACCAAGGCATCCATTTCGGTGACCTGCTGCGGATTGCCGTCGAAGTCGCCGAGCTTGGCCCTGGGGTAGCGCGCTTCAACGCCGGACGTATCGATGTTGGGATCCGCCTGCGCCATCAGATCGACATTGGCGTTTGCGATCATGTCATCGGAGTAAGGGACGCCGACACGCCTGTTTGCGATAAGATGCGTCGAGAAGTCTTTCACCTCGATCGGCGTATTCTTCAGGAACTCGTAGCTCGGCATGATCGATTCCGGCACCACCGAGCGCGGATCGGCAAGATGCTGTACGTGCCATTCGTTCGAGTAGCGGTCGCCAACCCGGGCGAGGTCCGGTCCGGTGCGCTTCGATCCCCACTGGAAAGGGTGATCGTACATCGACTCGGCCGCCAGGCTGTAGTGCCCATAGCGCTCAACCTCGTCGCGGAACGGTCTGATCATCTGGCTGTGGCAGAGGTAGCAGCCCTCGCGCACATAGATATTTCGTCCAGCAAGTTCGAGCGGCGAATAGGGCCGCATGCCTTCAACCTTCTCGATCGTATTGTCGAGATAGAAGAGCGGCGCGATCTCGACGATGCCGCCGACCGTCACCACCAGAAGGGAGCCAACGAGAAGAAGCGTGGCGTTCTTCTCGATGATGGCGTGTTTGTCCATCAAGCCCATTTTCCGGCTCCTGATCGCGCACGCTCGAGGGCGGGGATGGCGCCCGGCATCGGATCCTCCTCGCGTTGGTAGCCAAAGATGGTCATGGCGATGTTCCAGGCCATGATAAGGGCGCCGGACAGATACATCGCGCCGCCGATGGCACGCATGATGTAGTAGGGATGCATGGCGGCGACGGTTTCGGCGAAGGAGTAGATCAGGAAGCCCTGCTCGTCGTATTCGCGCCACATCAGGCCTTGCATGACGCCGGAGACCCACATCACCGCCGCGTAAAGGACGATTCCGAGCGTCGCCAGCCAGAAGTGCCAGTTGACCAGCCGCAGTGAATAGAGCCGCTCGCGATTCCACAGCTTCGGCACCATGAAATAGATCGCGCCGAACGAGATCATGCCAACCCAGCCAAGCGCGCCGGAGTGGACGTGCCCGATCGTCCAGTCGGTATAGTGCGACAGCGAGTTGACCGTCTTGATCGCCATCATCGGGCCTTCGAAGGTCGACATGCCATAGAAGGCGATGGCCATCACCATCATGCGGATGATCGGATCCGTGCGCAGCTTGTCCCAGGCGCCGGACAGCGTCATCAGGCCGTTGATCATGCCGCCCCAGGAGGGCATCCAGAGCATGATCGAAAACACCATGCCAAGCGTCTGCGCCCAGTCGGGCAGAGCGGTGTAGTGCAGGTGATGCGGACCAGCCCAGATATAGAGGAAGATCAGCGCCCAGAAGTGGATGATCGACAGGCGGTAGGAATAAACTGGGCGGTTCGCCTGCTTGGGCACGAAATAATACATCATGCCGAGAAAGCCGGCGGTCAGAAAGAAGCCGACGGCATTGTGGCCGTACCACCACTGCGTCAGGGCGTCCTGTACGCCGGAGAAGGCGGAATAGCTTTTTGAGCCAACGAACGAGACGGGCATCGACAGATTGTTGATCACATGCAGCATCGCGATGGTCACGATGAATGACAGATAGAACCAGTTGGCGACGTAGATATGCGGTTCCTTGCGCTTCAGGATCGTGCCGAGGAACAGGATGAGATAGGCGACCCAGACGATGGTCAGCCACAGGTCCACATACCATTCGGGTTCGGCATACTCGCGGCTCTCGGTGATTCCGAGCAGGTAGCCTGTCGCAGCCATGACGATGAAAAGCTGATAGCCCCAGAACACGAACCAGGCGAGATCGCCGCCAAACAGCCGGGCGCGGCAGGTGCGCTGCACGACATACAGGGATGTGCAAAGCAGTGCATTGCCCCCGAAAGCAAAAACGACGCCCGACGTATGCAGCGGCCGCAAGCGACCGAAATTGAACCAGGGCTCGATGTTGAGATCCGGATAGGCGAGCTGCAGCGCGATGACCACACCGACCAGCATGCCAACGACCCCCCAGAGCACCGTTGCGACGGCCCCGTAGCGTATCGGCCCATCCATGTAAGCGGCGGGGTGGATCGGAACTGCTGGCGTGAACTCCGTGTTGCGCAACAGGATCGCAGTGAAGCCAGCCACGGCGAAGAACAAAACCCACATATGCTGGCGAAAAGGTTCATCTACGCCGAAGCCGGCAGCCACCAGGGCCGCAAAAGCAAACAGGCTTAGAAGGACGATCTCTGTGCCGAATTTCATCGCAAGTACCGATCTCCAATTCCGGCGGACCCAAATCCGCAGTGCATTAATTGCGCAGCCGCCGCCTGCTCGCCCTGATCCATGTCAGATCGCACGATTTTGCTTCGGGCAGCATCGAGTTCGGTGCGATCAGAAGGTGGCGATTGAACGAGGAAACGCAGCACGGGCCGCCCCGCTCATGGACAAGTCCGGCGTCCGCGGGCCGGCCGGCGTGGAGGATTCCGTGCGATGTGATGAAGCGCGCGCACAGGGAAAACTGCAGCTCTGCAATGCTTAGGAAAATATCGCTGATGCGCTGCCCAGCGTCGATCGCCTGAAGTGCCTCGGCACGGCCAACGCAATCCTCCCATTGTTGCGCAAGCGTTCATCAATATGAAGAAACGATCGTCTTTCCCGCCTACGAGGCCGCCGTCGTCGGCGGTGACGCCAGCCTCGCTTCTACCCGGCGGTTGCGCGCCGAACACGTCGAAGACGAGTGCTTTGCTGGTGAGGTGACTGAATTCTGCTAGCGATCGGCCATGGCGAGACGGTGGAGAATGCGGACGCCGTCGGTTTCATTCTGCGCGGCTTCTTCGAAGGCTTGCGGCGACACACATCGCTTTCGAACGCGAACAAATCCTGCTGCGGGTCGGAGTAGGCGACGGCCCCGCGCGCTTAGGTCTTATCTAAAGGGCGGTTGCGCCTCGGCCGCCGCAGCGCTGCTCCAGCCGGCTGACGCTGTCCACCGTGACACGGCGATTGTTCTCGATCCGGATCACGCCGTCCATTCTCAGTCTGGTCAGCTGGCGGCTCACAGTCTCGTTTGTAAGTCCAAGGAAATCAGAGATCTCGGCACGCGTCAGCGGCAGATCGAAGCACGCCGACCTGGCCGCCGGGCCAACACTGGAATCGATATTCCGGGCGATCATGAGGAGAAAGCTGGCCACCTTCTCCGGTGCGGTCTTGCGCCCCAGAGTCACCATCCATTCGCGTGCCTCGTCGAGTTCGTTCAGCGTCTGCTTGAGCAGGCGATGCTCAAGTTCCGGTGATTCCTTCATCATCCGGTCGATGGCCGCCCTCGGAAACGAGCACAGCGAGACAGCGGTTGCCGCTTCCGCATTGATCGCGCTTTTCACCTTGAAGGGCCGTCCCAGAAAATCCGGTGCGAACTGGAGGCCGACGATTTGCTGGCGGCCGTCCGAAAGGCTCTTCGTCAGCTTCACCACGCCTGAAAGCACGTTTGAATAGCTGTCGACGGCCTCGGCGTCGCCGATCAGTTCGACCCCCGGCTCGATCTTGTGCCGCGACGAAGTCTTGGCGAGCCGCGCCAAATCGTCTGGATCGAGCGCACCGCAGACGCCGCGGTGCCGTGCCTCGCAAGGTAGGCAAAGAACGGGAATGCCGGAACTATGAATATCTTGCCGTACTGTCATTCCATCGCTCTACCGATCCCAAGTGCCGGCAGGATAGCAATCGGCGGTAGAAAAATCGTTGCGGCAGTTTGTCCGTGCTGGAGGTTGACCGAAATCAGGGCTTTGGCTGTTCGACGCGTCCAGAGTTCCGGCGACTCAAAACACGGTGGACCACGACATGCGACCGGAATTAACTGCCAGACTTGGCGAGAACGTCCCCCGCTACACCAGTTACCCGACCGCGCCGCATTTCCATCCGGGCGTCGATGCGGCGGTCCAGAAAGGCTGGTTGGAGGCCCTCGAAGGCGGTGACGAGATATCGCTTTACCTGCATATTCCCTATTGTGACAGACTCTGCTGGTTCTGTGCGTGCCATACCAAGCAGACGCGCCACTATGAGCCGGTGACCGCTTATCTGCGCTCGCTACGCGCGGAGATCGGGACGGTTGCCGCCCTTATCAGCGGCAAGGTCTTCGTCCGCGCAATCCACTTCGGCGGCGGCTCGCCGACAATGCTGAAGCCTGAGGATATGGTGGCTCTAGGCGCGTTCATGCGGGACAGCTTCGATTTTGTTCCAAATACGAAAATCAGCATCGAGATCGATCCGAACGATATGGACGAGGCACGCCTTGATGCACTTGCCGAAATCGGCATGACGCGGGCGAGCCTCGGCGTGCAGGATTTCGATCCGAAAGTGCAAAAGGCGATCAACCGCGACCAAAGCTTTTTGCAGACCAAGGCAGTCGTCGACGGAGTTCGTTCCCGCGGCGTCGAGTCCGTCAATCTGGATCTGCTCTACGGCCTGCCGCATCAAACCAGCGAGAGCCTGTGTTCTACCGTCGCGCAGGCGCTCACCCTGGAACCGGACAGGATGGCGCTGTTCGGCTACGCTCACGTGCCCTGGTTCAAGAAACATCAGACGATGATCGACGAGGCCTGGCTCCCCGGTCCCACGGAGCGGTTCGCGCAATCGCAACTCGCCGCGCGGGCGATTTTGGACAAGGGATATGAAGCAATAGGCCTCGACCATTTCGCCAAGCCGGGCGATGCGCTGGCGGTGGCGGCCTCCACAGGGGCCCTGCATCGCAACTTCCAAGGCTACACAGCGGATCGCTGCGAGACGCTGATCGGTGTCGGTCCTTCGTCCATTAGCCGGTTTCGCCAGGGCTACCTGCAGAACAATCCTTCGACCGCTGAGTACGGACGTATGGTCGCCAATGGCGGGCTGGCCGCCGTCCGCGGCATCGCCTTTTCCGACGACGATCGCGTCCGTGGCTGGATCATCGAGCGGCTGATGTGCGATTTCGCCTTCTCGGCGATCGACCTGGTGGAGAGCTTCGGGGAAGCCGGCCAAAAGCTCCTTTTCAGGCAAGCTCAATCGCTCTTCGGGATCCTGCTCGACTGCTTGAACTCCAAGGCGACAGTTTCGTCGTGCTGGCGGAAAGCCGTCCCTTCGTGAGGAGCGTTGCGGCGAAGTTCGACAAATATCTCGAAAGTGGAACGGCCAGGCACTCGGTGGCAGTCTGAGCACCGCAGAGGAACGGTCACGGTTTTCAATCGATCGTGAACCGATTGCGCTACGTTTTGACCATTCACCGGCTACCGTCGCATTGCGGACCAGACGAAGGTCTTTGGCCATAAGCGTCCGGGCTGGCGCGAGGTCGAGGACGATAGCAACTATATGTTCCGCCTCCAACGGGGTGAGAGGAACTTCTTGTCTCTAGGGGAGCTGGAGTTGTGGGTTATCGCCGAATGGCCTGATCGCGCTGGTAGACTGCAACGTCTGCAGAACCTCAAGAGACGCCGTACCATCCATGCTTGGAAATCCGGCCCAAAACGATCTCCCAAGGGCTGCAAATGGCCGCTAAGACGCAAACTCGCATTTCCCGTCGACCACAGGGAGTGGCCGGCTGCCAAAGGATCGTCGAGGAACTCGGCGCGGGCGTCTCATGCGCCCGCCGGCCTTCCCGAGCATCGCCTCATGCAGCTAGTTGCCGGAAATCATTCGTCCCCCACAGCTCACGCTGCGCGAAATCGCCAACCGGCACGAGGCTTCATGACGGGCACCGCGCGGCGCAAGGAAATGGGCGCCTTCATCCGTCAAGAACCTCCTCGACCGGGCGAGGCGGAACGGCTTGCTCAGTCAGGCCTCGGTGCAAGGATCGAGAAGTGTTATGGCGCGAACGCAGTACCCATCGCGCATCTCAACCCTAGCCCGAATGGGCAAACAAATCGTAAACGCGGGAGCGCGCATTGATGGAAACCAGGATCATCGACAGCCGGGACGATTTTGCGCAATGGGCGATCGATCGGGCCAATGCGATCCTGACGGATGAGGGTTCGGAACTCGCCACCGCCGCGCGCAACGGAAACGAAGCCCAAATGGGTGAGGCGGCACAGGCGCTCGGCCAAGCGATCGTCGAGGCGCTGCTTGAGGCGTTCGACGGTCTCGTAGGCGACGAATAAGCCACTGGCTTGGCCTGCATGACTGGCTCGCCAACGGAAACGGCCGGTACGCGGGCTCACACATCGATCCAGCATCATGATTCCTGCGCAGGCTCGGGACAAGCGTTTCCGAGACCCTCGAACCGCCCTTCCCTCCGATTGCCATCATCCGGCGGCCCATCGGTCTCCGCGGGCGTCTTTTCGGCATCGAGTTTGGCCGAAGCAGCGACGCCAAGATCATCGGCCAGGCCGAGAATTTCCCGTCCCCAGCGCGGTCCGTCAGGCAGCGCAAATAACCGCCGGCGCTGTTGATCTGATCAGCGCGTTGATAGATCGCGGTCAACGTGATCGCGGCCTGTTGCTCGCCCTGCACCTCGCAGGCCTCCCGCCACGCGCTCGGGGTGATCCCAACATGGGCCGGACAAGCTCGGCCGCGGCCAGAAAATCCCGCCGGTAGCGAATTTCGTCGCCCGGGCGAGTTCCCGCATGCTCGGGCAGGCGGCCAGCAGGATCCCCATCGAAGCCGAAAGCCTGCTCGATCTCGCCTCCCCGACGCTACCTCGCATGTCTTTTGCCGTTGGGGGGTGTCCTGGCGAATGATCAGGCCGCATTCGACCAGAACCGCGAGATGACGGCGAAGGGTGGTCTGCGGCATGCCGTTGGCGCACCATCGGGTTGCCGACCATATAAGAGACGTAGCCCGGCACGACAGGCAGCACGCATGGCGAGAGGAACGAGATTGCACCGGCCGCCAGTGCTGTCAAAATGCCGATATTGGAATTTCAAACACCGTCTCAACCCTCCGGCTTTGCTCGCGCATCGGCGATGGAGCGTTGCAGCGTGGCAACATCGACCATCCCAGGGATCACTTCATCGCCGACCACCAACGCCGGCGTGCCGGTGATGTACAGATCGCCGGCGAGCGCGCCATTGCGCGCAATGGCGTCTGCGATGCCGGGTCTTCCATGTCCCGCTTGAGCTGCTCAACGTCGAGGCCCACATCTGCTGCGATGGTCAAGGTGGACCTTTCGTTGACGAGGTCGTGGAAACCCATGAGGGCACGGTGGAACGCCTCGTATTTTCCCTGTTTGTGGGAGGCGAGCGCCGCCACCGCGGCGAATTTGGAAGCTGGTCCCAGGATCGGAAACTCTTTGAACACAAGCTTCAGACTCCAATCCTCCTTGATGGCTTGCTGGATATTGAGGGCTGCGTTCCGGCAAGGTGGGCAGTTGTAATCAAAGAAGGTGACCAGAGCGACGTCGCCTTCCGGATTGCCAGCGGTTGGCGCAGCGGGGTCATTGAACAGTGCGTCGCGCCGCGCGGCAATGAGCATCTTCAATTCCGCCGCGAGCTGGCGTCGGTCTTCGAGCTGCTGCAGGTAGTCTATGACAACAGGATGATGTAGCGCCCCCAGCGCGGAAAAAAGGCAGGGCGAGGGCTAAAAGAGCGAACGAGACGACAAGGCCGGGGGTTGGCTTGGACATGGGGCGGTTTCCGATTAACAGTGAACAGCAGGGCAGCAACGGTGCCTTTGGCGTAAACCCGGGCATCGCTTTTGATCGCTTGCCCGGCACTTCCCGGAGTACGGGAAGTTGCGGGGCTCTCTCGGTGCCGATGCCAGCTGGCAATGCCTCTAGGACGGCTTCACGCCCTGCCCCCAATGGCTGAGCGGCGCTCGCGCGAGCTGGCCGGCCGCAACCGCCCTTCGCCGGGCCGGACGTCTTGATCCTCCACGTTCAAAGCGTCGAGGGGCCGCTCGCGACGGCCTTGGCCGATCGAACTTCATCCGGCTCGCCCCCCAGCGGGCGAGGACGAGCGAAGCCACCGCATTGCCAACGACATTCGTCAGCGCCTGGCATTCGAACATGAAGCGGTCGACGCCAAGGATCAGCGCCATGCCGGCGAGCGGGGCGGTCGGGATGACAAAGAGCGTTGCAGCCAAAGTGACGAAGCCTGCAGCGGTGATGCGAGTTGCTCCTTTCGAAGGGAGCATGGCGACGAGAAGCAGCAGGATCCGATCGCCAATCGAGAGATCGACGTTCGTCGCCTGGGCGATGAAGAGGGCCGCCAGCGTCATGTGGATATTGGTGCCGTCCAGGTTGAAGGGATATCCGGTCGGGCCGACGAGTCCCACGACGGAACGCTTGGCGCCGGCCTTCTCCATCTTCTCCATGATCGAGGGCAGCGCGGCCTCCGAGGAGGACGTTGCCAGGACAAGCAGCAGCTTTTCCTTGATGTAGCGAATGTGAGAAAAGATCGAGAACCCGTTGTAACGGCAGACCGCGCCGAGAACGCCGAACACGAAAAGGAAGGCGGTGAAATAGAACGTCCCGACCAGCATCGCGAGGTTAACGATCGACCCGATGCCATATTTGCCGGTGGTGAAGGCCATCGCGCCGAAAGCCCCGATCGGGGCGGCCTTCATCAGCAGGCTGACGAGCTTGAAAATGGGGGCGATCAGTGCCTGAAGGAAGCAAACGACAGGCTTGCCCGTCTCTCCTACCGTGGCCAGGGCGATGCCGAACAGAACCGAGAAGAACAGGACCTGCAGGATGTCGCCTTGCGCGAAGGCGCCGACGATCGTCGACGGGATGATGTTCATCAGGAAGCCGGTGACGGACTGCTCGTGGGCCTTCGCGGCATAGGTATTCACGGCCTGGACGTCGAGCGAGGCCGGATCGATGTTGAGGCCGGCGCCCGGCTGAACGACATTGGCGACGACAAGGCCGACGATAAGTGCGAGCCTCGAGAAGGTGAGGAAATGGACCATCGCCTTGCCGGCAACTCGGCCGACGTTCTGGAGATCGTTCATGCCGGCGATGCCGGTCGCAATTGTCAGGAAAACGACAGGCGCGATGATCATCTTGACAAGCTTGATGAAGGCATCACCGAGCGGCTTCGCGCTTTCGCCAATCCCCGGATAGAAATAGCCGAGTGCGACGCAAAGGGCGATGGCGGCAAGCACCTGCACATAGGGCTTGGCGTAGAAGGCCTTGCGAGGCGCCGCGTCCGCGCCGCGGACATGTGGAGCTAACACCATTTCTCTCCCCAACCGGATAGGGACCGGGCGCTTCGTCCCATCCCAGGCTTCTCGCATCGCGGCACTCCGGTCGAACGCAGCTGCCATGTCGTTCGCAAGCGCCGTGCCAAATTGCGGCGGCGCGAGACACGCGCCGGTCCTCACGCCGTGCTTGTGCGGATTTCTGCACACGCCGCTGGCGCGTGCCCTTATCGAGAGAAGGGCCGAGTGTCGGGGATTGGAGGTCGCTCTGGGCGTTACAGGCAGCCTGGCAGCGGCCAAGCGATTGCCGCTGCGACCCCGTATAGTCTGGCGCTACACAAAATGACGGAAGTCGACCGGCCGCGTCGCGACATAGGCCCCAAGCTGCGCTCCTGGCGCGCGATCGCTGTGCTGCCGCCGCACCGCGGTAGCGCCGCGCCAACCTTTGGGTGGGCGCAGTGGTTGTCGGTCGTGGACCTGCATGCGGTGATGGACATGGAGTTCTCGCGCCAGGTTGCCAACGGTCTTGTGATTTGTGCCGTAGCGTTGCCCGCGTCCTCAGGCCGTCTTGACCATGATGTATTGCTCTATGGATCGCCTCTGTCGTCGTGATGCTCCCATGCACAATCTGGCCCATCGCGCATCCCTGAATTCGGACCACGAGGATGCCCCATCAAAGTCGGATCAAACTCGGCTGGCCACGCTCTTTGTGCCGGTACCATAAGTCCGCAAGTACCCCGACAACGCCGTCAATGGGGGCCGACCCGGCTAACCGAAGATCCGCAGACGCAGTTCCAGTGCGAAAGACGCAGGCTAGACGGCCCTCTTGTTGCCCCACAGCAGAACGTGCAGCTGCGGCAGCACGCGGGCGTCGAACCACCTGTCGCCGGTTACCTTTTCAACCAGCCACTCCATGCGTTTCATTATTCCGTCCAGATCGACAGACGCGTCTTCGTTGCCAGGACGGGGCGGCGTGTGATTGCCGGGTTGCAGGTAAACCGGGAGGCGCGGAAATCGCTCCGCGGCGCCTTTCGCGTAGGCGTAGTCGCTCTCGTCGAAAACAACGAGCTTGAGCACGATCTGCGGCTTCTCTTGCGCCGCATCGACGCACGCCTCCAGAGTGGCCCAATCGGTCCTCATTTCGCTTGAAGGCGGCTTAGGGCTGAGGATCAGCACGTCAAGGTCGGCAAACCAGTCCCTGACCACCGAACCTTGGGTCTCGAGCGCAAAACGGTAACCTTCACCATGGCCTCGCTCGATGAGCGCACTAAACGGCTGAATGGCCGGATTGCCGCCTGACAGCGACACCATCATTGGCCGGCCACCGGAAAGCGTAACGACGGTTTGCCATACCGCGTCGATTGGCATCATCTCCCATTCATGGCGGAATTGATTGTCCACCGCATGGAGACTGTCGCACCAGGAACAGCGATAGTCACACCCGCCGGTTCTGATGAAGACCGTCGGCAAACCGATGAGCACGCCCTCGCCCTGGATCGTCGGCCCGAAAATCTCGCTCACGCGGATTGCGGGATGCGTATCGGTCATGGCCGGTATTCCGCCCAGGTTTTCGGCGTTTCGCTCACCCGCACGGCCGAGGTTTCGGGCAGGCGTGCCTTGCACCATAGATAAAAATGTCTGGCTAGGCATTCCGCGGTGACTTGCTCATGTCCGAGCACGTCGTTGAGATGTCGGTGGTCGAAGCTCTCGTCGATATAGCGTTTGAATGGCGCCAAATCGTGATAGTCGCGCACGAAACCGTTGTCGTTCAGTCCATTCGCTGAAAGCTCCACTTCGACGATGTAGTTATGCCCGTGCAGGCGCGCGCATTGGTGATCGGGCGGCAACGAGGTGAGCTGATGCGAGGCCGAGAAGTGGAATTCCTTGGTGATGCGGAACATTATGCGGTCCTCCTTCGCAGCGCATCGAGCCAGAAGTCGGGGTCCTCGTAGTCGGTGGGGTCCAGGTCCCCAGAGAGATGAAACGCCTCGCGCCGCTCGACGCAGGTCCCGCACCTCCCGCAGTGACGCTCGGCGCCCTTGTAGCAGGACCAGGTCTGTGCAAATGGCGTGCCGTATGTTGCTCCATCCCTAACGATGTCCGCCTTCGTGAGATTCACATAGGGCGCATAAAGGCGAACCTTCGCGTAGCCGTCGAGCGCGCGGTCTTGCATCATCTGGAAAGCGTCGATGAAGGCCGGACGGCAGTCGGGATAAATGAAATGATCCCCACCGTGCACGGCAGTCGCCACCGCTTCGACCTTGTGCGCGGCGGCGAGACCGAAGGCGGTGGCCAACATGATGGCGTTCCGGTTCGGCACTACCGTGACCTTCATCGTGTCTTCGGCGTAGTGCCCATCCGGCACATCCACACTATCGGTCAGCGCGGAGCCGGAAAGGCCGCGGCCGATTTGGCGGATGTCGATGCTGCGATGCGGGACGTTCAGGCGTTCAGCGCAAAGGGCGGCGAATCCCAATTCCTTCCGGTGCCGTTGGCCGTAATCGAAAGATAGGAGGCCGGCGAGCTCGTACTCCGCTGCCACCTTGTGAGCAAGAGTAACGGAGTCCAATCCGCCGGAGCAGATGACGAGAGTTTTCATCGTTGGGTCCTTGTTTTAACCGGGTAGGCTGCGACCGGAGATTTCTCTGCGCTCCTAGTACTTCAGGAAATCCATTTTGTGAAGTGAACGGGGGGACAAGTTTCATGCGCGGACGTGCCGCTGTGTGCAAGGCGCGCTCAGGCGGTGAGCCTATAGGGAACACGGACTAGAAACGGACGCTTCAGTGGATGTTCAAAGGCGAGCGTACCAGAATATGCTCTGAAGGAGGTCCCGGATCTTCGGAAAACAGGGTTCTCGACGCTTCGATCAAGCGCCCGGCGGTGCCGAGCTTCGAGGGACGCCATGCGAGGGTTTCATGTAAAAGACGGCCCGAGGATGGGCTTGCCGCAAAGAACGGATTTACCAGGTGGGATTTTTTCGCAGCCGCGCCGAAATGCAGATGTCTGGAATGATCGACATCAATTGTCGCGGCAACTTGGCTGGCCGGCTCTTCGGGTTCCGTAGATCCCGCGCATTCCGCTTCAGGATCGGTTCGAACCGGAGCACGCCCTCGGTCAGTGGCCAACCGGCAAACCCAAACTAAATGATCGGTCGTGAGCCGACATCGGTGAACAAGCCGTGTGCGTCGATTGCAATGACCCCTGTGTTACGTGCAGTTACCTTATGGCCGTGAATGAACTGGATTTGATGGTTTTCCAGATGGCGGTCGAAAGCGTCCGCTCTCTCTCCTTAAGCTTCGCTGAAAAAGCCGCGGAGATAGCCACCAGGAGCCGCGGTATCCTGCTTTTCGACGTACGGGTCGACGGTGACGCGGAGGTCCAGCGGGTCGCAGCCATCCGATATCTGGGCGACCAAACCGGCGTACTGGCGTTGGACAGACAGGGCCTTGTTACCCACCGTTGCATCGTCAATGGTACTTTCTCACATCTCATTGCGCCATTGGAAAACTGGAACAGCATGCCTTTGTCGATGCAGGCCAAGATCGATGCCAACGGCCATGCCAGTCTCTTCCTAGGGGCCTTGCGAAATGCCGGACATATGCTGGGCAGCTAGCATTTGGCTAGAACCATCTGTGGATTTTTGCATGCGGCATCGTTGCCGGCACTGCCGGCATGATTGTCGTGCTCGAAAACGGCTCCGGCGGCCTATTTTTTTGCAAAGTCGAATGTCCCGATTCCGAAGCCAAGGAAGACACCGACCACAGCGAAGAATAGTAACAACAGGGGCGACGCAAGCCGCCCTGCCCTTTTCAAGCAGGGAGGTGCTTCCGGTGCTCTCACCGACACGAGATCGCAAATGGCACGTGGGTGAGCATCAGAACTGGCGGCACCCATGGTGATCGGCTTTCCTCGCTGGAGGAAGCGCCTCGGGCGCCAGGCAGAGGCGGAAGCGACGGTCGAACACTGGCTGGCAGCTCGGGATCTGATCGAGGCGTAAGTCGGACAAGGAAACGTTGTGCCCTATGTCTACGTTAGAAGCGCGCCGGCAGCCTGGGCGGGGGGCTTGGGGTTAGACTGCCGGCGCACGCCACTCATGAAGAGCGGCCCCTTTTCGCGGTTCCGACACCCATAGTCAACCCGGCAGTGTCTGGGTGCCCGCTGTGCTCTTGTCAGAGCGGCGCGATGTCGGCCGTGTCGGCCGATCCTGCCCAACTTGGTGGGCCGCTCTCGTCGGCCAACCTGATGCTCCAGCCGGTATCGCGTTGCCGACCAGCATGAGTTCGCCGTTAGCAATCCTTCGTCACGAGCCGATGCTATCGTGCACGTGTCGCAGCACTCCGGGCGGCGATATCGCCTAAGAGCCTGACTCGGAACTCGGTTACGCACGACGCGGAGCTGCCATGCGGCGAAGCATGAGGCGGATCGACGCGATGAAGATCCACGCCTCGGCGCTGGCGATGGTCGCCTCGAAGTCCTTGGCGAGCCGGCGACAACGTCCCAGCCAGGCGAAAGTTCGCTCGACGACCCATCGTCGCGGCAGCACCTCAAAGCCTTTGGCCGTGTCGGAGCGCTTGATGATTTCGATGGTCCATGTGCCGAGATTGGCCAGAGCCTGCGTCAGCTTTTCTCCGGCATAGCCGCCGTCGGCGAACAGATGGCGCAACCAGGGGTAAAGCCGTCGAATGGAGGCGATGACGCCGACTGCCCCATCCCTGTCCTGGATGTCGGCCGTATGCACCGTCAGCCCGACCAAGTGCCCCTCGGTGTCGGTAATGATATGGCGCTTGCGGCCTTTGAGCTTCTTGCCGGCGTCGTAACCACGCAAACCGGCAACGTCCGTGGTCTTTGCCGATTGGCTGTCGATGACGCCGGCGCTCGGGCTCGCCTCGCGACCGAGGGCGAGGCGTGCCGCAGCCACCAAGTGGAAGTTGATGGTCTTCCACAGCCCGTTGTCCCGCCAGGCATAGAAATAGCGTTGAACCGTCGAAACCGGCGGGAACCGGTCCGGCAATGCCCGCCACTGGCAGCCCGTCCAGGCGATGTAGAGGAGCGCGTCCACGACCGCCCGAAGTTCTGTCGTCCGCGGTCGTCCCGTCGCCTTCGTTCCCGGCAGGAACGGCTCGATCAACTCCCATTCCTTGTCCATCAACGCGTTTGCATCCCGCTGCCCCGCGCGGCAATATCGCCGGCGGGTGGTCTCCGTCCAACCCATGTCGTGATCCCGTTCAAGTCTAGACAACTCAAGCGAATCACAACGGACGGGGCCACTCAACCGCTTCCACGCCCAATCCTGAGTTTCGGGTCAGGCTCTAAGACAGTATGAAGATGAAGCGTTCCAACTTCATATTCGGCGAACCCTTGTGCAATTCCTGACTCGGACAGTTGGACGAGAATCTCTTGGCGGTACTGCGCCAGAAGGCATTCGCGTCTCCCCGTTCTTCGTTTCCAGGACCCGGGCGCTCTTTTTTGACGTTCGACTATCCGTCGCAAATTACACATCACAAGGAGCGGATCTTCCACTCATTTGCAGATTATCCGACATCACGCGGCGTCCGATATGTCCGACTCTGCCTCAAGAATTCCCACAGGTATGGACAGTGATCTCGCTATCCGATCCCGATAACCCTTGTTGTACCTCAGACCCGACTCGATGTTTTGGATTTCCTCAGCGGCAAGCCCGCACGCCACTGCGAGGTCCTCGATCGAATATCCAAGGTGCTCACGATAAGCGCGGATGATGTGGGTCCCCTGCGACATAGCCGTCAAGACTGGCTCGGGACTGCGCGAATCCTTCATAGACACCTCCAAGAAGATAAGGAGCGCCTGATAGATCGGGAGATTTCCTCCCGGACCTGGCGCGCACCCAGCAAATCAAAAAAATGGACGTCGATTCGGCCGGACCGGCCTCATCCATAAAATGGGCCACCTGAAATGGACAGCCAGGTCGGAATATGGCGACTCACCTGCTTCTGATCAAGTTTCAAGAACCTGCCTGCCCTGAGATGGCCCGATCAACTGTACCGCATTCGTCCTGCGATCCCACGCGACTCATCCTCGCCGATGGCATTCTTGAACAGCACTCGAACTCCCCCTGCCTCCGCCTCCAGCACCGTCCACCCAGCCTAGCGGACGCTGATACCTTCGACCAATGTCCGCCGCCGATGCAGCGAAAAACGCGCTATGTTTGAATCACACATCGATTACCGCTGTTAACCAAATTTTTTAAGCCGCCGATGCTTATTCGCAAACTGAAAGGATGGGGCGGCCGAGGATACAGCCGAAAGGGCCGCGGGCTTCTGTGCTGACGTCGGCTTGAGCAAGCTCAATCCGGCTGCCCTGCGCAATTGCCCGACCTGCCGAAAAAAGGATGGCGATTGTTGGATTTCATCCGAGCTTCAGTTCTAGACACGTGTTGGCGCTTTCGGATGGACGAGCATCGCCACCTATAAAAACGTCACAGTCATTCGACGGTGACCGATTTTGCGAGATTGCGCGGCTGGTCGACATCCGTGCCCATGAAGAGCGCCGTGTGGTAGGCAAGAAGCTGTATCGGCAGCGAGAAAATCATCGGAGCGATAATCTCGTCGACGGCCGGCAGCACGATCGTGTGCATAGTGTCGAGTGTCGATGCGGCCGCCCCTTTTTCATCGGTGATGAGGATAATCCGCCCGCCACGGGCAGCCACTTCCTGCATGTTGGAGACGGTCTTTTCGAAAAAGCGATCATGTGGCGCGATAACGATAACTGGCATGTTCTCGTCTATCAATGCGATCGGACCGTGCTTCAACTCACCCGCCGCGTAGCCTTCGGCGTGGATGTACGAAATCTCCTTGAGCTTCAGCGCACCTTCCATCGCCAGCGGGAAACTGGTGCCGCGGCCAAGATACAGGACGTCACGACACTTTGACAGTTGACGCGAGAGGAACTCGATCTGTGGCTGGATGCTGTTGAGTACCTGCCCCATGACGCGCGGCACTTCGGCGAGGCTCCTGACGAGCGCCTGCACCTCGTCTTCGGTTACGGTTCCGCGGGCCCTGGCGGCGGCGATGGCGAGTGCGGCAAGAACGGCAAGCTGGCAGGTGAAAGCCTTGGTGGAGGCGACGCCGATCTCCGGTCCGGCAAGGATCGGGAAGACCGCATCGGCCTCCCGAGCGATGGTCGATTCGCGGGCATTGACGATGGCGCCAATTTTCAGCCCAAGCTCCCTGCAGTATCTCAGCGATGCCAGCGTATCGGCGGTTTCGCCGGACTGCGAAATGAAAAGAGCCGCCGACTGCGGCGACAACGGGATTTCGCGGTAACGGAATTCGGACGCAACGTCGATTTCAACCGGCAGGCGCGCATAGCGCTCGAACCAGTATTTTCCGATCAATCCGGCGAGATAGGCGGTGCCGCAGGCGGAGATCGCCAAGCTCGGGATTCTGGCGAAATCGATGCCAGAAACCATGTCGGCGCGATTCTCTATGATGTTGATATAGTGACCGAGCGCATGCGCGATGACCTCGGGCTGCTCGTAAATTTCCTTCTCCATGAAGTGGCGATGGTTGCCCTTGTTGGCGAGATCGGCCGCGGCCGTGGAGGTCTGTCGCGGACGCTCGACAGGATGGCCGTCGAAATCGAAGATATCGGCGCCCGTCTTACCGATTACGGCCCAGTCGCCGTCGATGAGATAGGTAATTTCATTGGTGAAGGGAGCAAGCGCGATCGCATCGGAGCCCAGGAACATCTCGCCGTCACCGTGACCGATCGCCAGCGGCGGTCCATTGCGCGCCGCCATGATGGTCGATGGATCATCCTCGAAGAGAATGGCAAGCGCGTAGGCGCCCCTGACGCGTTTCAACATGGCATGCATCGCCTCACCTCGCCCCATGCCCTCCCGGCGGTGTCTTGCCAAGAGATGCGCGACGACCTCGGTGTCGGTGTCGGTCTGGAACTCGGCTCCCTCCGCCGCCAATTCGTCCTTCAACTCGGCGAAATTCTCGATAATGCCGTTATGGACGACGGCCACACCATCGCTAAAGTGCGGATGCGCGTTGCGTTCAGTCGGTGCCCCATGGGTTGCCCAGCGCGTGTGGCCGATGCCGATGTTGCCGCTCAGCGGCTCTTCCTTCAGTCTCGTCTCGAGATTGACGAGCTTGCCCTCGGTGCGCCGGCGGTGCAAGGCGCCCTCGGTGATCGTCGCAACGCCGGCCGAGTCATAGCCGCGATATTCCAGACGCTTCAACGCGTCGACCAACCGCTCCGACACCGGCTGTTGCCCAGCAATGCCAACAATCCCGCACATGCTCGTCTCCGCATTCTTCCCGGCAGCTTCAGCCCACGTGAAACGACACCCACCCGGCCCGCTTTCATTCAGGATCTTGTAGTAGTATTTGGTAATATCGGTACAATTGATTGTAAGGATAGCTACCATCCACCCTATGGATAGACCAAGGCGCCGGGCCCTGATCTAAACTCCTCGTTGCGCCTGACACTCTCATGACCGAACGCAAGCTCACACCCGCGGCACTAAGCAACAACCTCGGTCGGCCGGCAATGCGCGGCCATCCCGGCTACGCACCTCCCCACACAACCGCCGACGCAGTCCTTTCCCTGAGGTTTACAATCCACTCGCGTCGGCAGATCGTTGAGGCGCGACGCGCGCTCTGAAGACGCTTTCCATCCAGCTTGACGACGCGGGACTTGAAGACGACGCGCGCTGCCGGAAGTCGGCGAAGCGGTCGCGCCAGCAAGCACGCGGCCGACGCCAGCACCGCGCCCGATCCGGTTATCGTTACAGGCGCCCGTACGCCTGCGTTAGCCCCGCGCCGCCACGCGCGAGATCGGCCGTTGGCAAGACCTGATGCGGATATTTTGGCGCGAGAGGAGCCGGTTGCATGCATCATTCCGAGCTCGGTTTAAGGTCGTCGTCGCGCATCGACGCCCGGTTTGAGATCGATTCATTCAAGTTTGGCAGCTCAGCCGGTCCGCGGAAATCGGCGCCATCGCACCTCGATTCGAACATGCGCTGGCTGGCGCCATGGCGAGACCCATAGCGGCCAGCCACATCCAACGGATGTGCAGACAACCGCTTTGGCGCCGAACAGACTGGAATGGCGCCATAGCCTTATTCTTTTCGTGACTTTTCGAAATCAGCGGATCACAGGCTCGCCATGGAAGCGGCGGCGCGATGGAGGAGAAACGCCGAAGCCGACTTCCATCATCAGCCGTGGCCTGCGGGCCGGCACGGTGCCCATATGGAATCCGAACGGATCCTCGACGAAACCGAGACCGGCCTCCCCGGTCAGCGTGACCGGGCTCTGCTCACCGTAGACGTCCAGAACCTCTTGCGCGGGATGGCCGACGAGAAGCGTAAGCTGGTGCTTGAGGGCGCGGCGGTTATGACTGCCTCGGACATAGACATGGGGGCCGGTGCCCTCGTCGACGGGCATCAGGTAGAAGAAGAACTTCAGCATCCGCCAGTCGTCGAGGTCGAAGTGGTATTTGCCAAGCGAAGCCAGGTTCTTGTCGGCGTCGGAGGCTTGGTCGGTCGGGAAACTCCACCAGACACGCGTGGTGATCAACTTCGCCTGGCCGCCGAGATAGTGCGCGGCGATATCCATGAGCAGCGGATCGTTCTGGATAGCGAGTGCCGCCTTGCAGCCCAGAATGCGCTCGAAATAGTGGCCGCTGAGCAACGGACGGCCAAACCGGACCTCAGCCTCCGCATGCTCCGTCGGCATGAATTCGAGGCGGCGGTCGAAATTGCCGAAGCAAGGTGTGCACCTGGCGAATGCAGCTACATCTTCAGAGACCATTGTTGGCAAGACGAGACCGGAAAAAAGCCCATCCGACCGCAGAGCATCGACAACATCCTGGCGATTGACGCCAGCAAACATCGTGTCCTGGGCTTTCTGCGACACTCGAACAGGCTTTGCACCACGCCAGTGCATTCTCCGTGCCGGCATGGTGCGGGCGAGCATGAACATCGGCAGCCACGCCGGATTCTCTCGAAAAGCCGAGAGATAGGTCGGGATACGCACAGCGATGCGATGGAGCATGCTGCCGTTTCGCGCGATCGCCTCAAGGCTTGCAGCGCCGGCTTTGTCGGGGTGCGTATCGGTCATCAGGGTCCTCGGGGTATGAATGCACTATCAACGAAGCCTTGGTTCTCAGTGCTTCGTCCGTATTACCCAAACCCAATTCCCGCAGCGGAAAGACTAACCGCGCGTCAGGTTTTGTGCAATGCACAATAAGCCCGTCATGGGCGGATGCGGACAGATCCCTGTGTGTTTTGGAATAAGCCAAAATACTGGGCTGTCACCACAATTACACCAGGAACTGTCTGTAGCCGCCGCCCATCAGGTAGCGGCCACTTTGGACGGCGCGACGCACCTGATCGCGAAGATGGCTGCCCGGATGAGACCAATCTTCTTCGACACGCCGTCTCCCGAACAGGGCAATGGCGATCTCCTGGGATGCTCCGGCAAGCGAACCATCCAAAGCCTGGAGAACTACGCAGACGCCCTCTGCGGGGTTCCGGCGGAAGGCAAGCGGCTGCCAGGCGGCCGCAACCATTGATGTTATTCAGAAACTACGGGCAGCGACATGGAACTTCAGGTGCCGCGGCGGCACGATTGCGTCGACATATAGCCGCAACGGGCGGAGAACGGAGGCACCGGAAACGGCGATCTGCAGACTCCGACAGTCCTCCCTCAGCAGCACGAGCTGCACGCCGGCAGGTGTCAGCAGGATGTCCTTGCCGCATGGGAGCGGAGAAAGATCAAGCGGTTCAAAATAGTGGTCGAGCCCAACCGGCTCCGCGGCCGCTCGTAGAATACGAGCGCAGTCGCGCGGATCCCAAAAAGAACCTTGCCGACGTGGCGTCCGATTGTGACGCTTCCGCGAAAAAGGAGGAAGCGATCTCAACGCTAGGAGGCGGCCTGTGCGCCGTGTCTTCCTTGAGGATGATGTTCAATTGAACGAGTTTCACCGCCGTGTGAGAGCTGATCGCAGGCCTTTAAGAGATTGAGGAATCTCGTGCTTTCTTCGCCTAAGGGGCAGATTTTGTTGGAGACCAATGAACTTCGGCGTTTGGCGCAAGTGGTGCTTACTAGACTAAGACTAGGGCTGCGAATCTGGACGTATCTGATCTCCCCGCGCCCCGGCATTGACGCTTTTTTCCGCAGTTTGTCAGTGCTGGGAAAGTTGGACAACCTATGATGCTCGAAGTGGGCTTGGATAGCTGCCTTTGCCGTTCTCGACTCCGGCCAAGAGGGATCTTTCGCAGGGCGCGTTGATCGGCTTAGCGACCGTCCGGCGTGCGCAGGCCGATCCACTTGTCCTTGACCGCGTTGTAATGGTCTTCAGGCTTGTACTTTGTCACGTTCAGGCCAAGGCGCTCGACCGACAGACGGCCGGTCGCCTGTAGGATGGCATAGCTCGCTACCACCACGTCGTGCTCGGCGCTGGCAAGATCGATCTTGCCGGTGATGAGGTCGTTCTGGGCGTTCAACACGTCGAGCGTAGTGCGCTGGCCGACATTGCGCTCCTCGATGACGCCGTTCAAGGCAAGTTGCGCGGCCGCGATCGCCTGCCGGTTGGCCGCGACGCTCTGCTGGGCGGCGGTATAAGCGGTCCATGCCGCGGTCACGGCTTGGCGCACCTGGTCGCGGCTGACGTCGACCTTGATCCTAGCCTGGCTGAGCGATTCCTTGGACTGGCGCACCAGTGCTGAAGTGCGGCCACCAGAATAAATGGGGACGGTCAGCGTCGCCCCGATGCTGGCCGAATTGGTTGTGCCTTCCGTTCCCGAGGTGATCACACCGGGCACGGTGTTGCGATAAGCGCTCGAGACGCCGGCGCTTGCGGAAAGCTGGGGCAGCAGCGCGCCTTCGGCCGATTTCACTGAAAACGCCGCCGCGTCAACCAGAAGCTGGGTGGCGAGGATGGCCGGATGCTCGGCTGATGTGATCGCGATTGCCGCATCGAGGCTCGACGGCAGCAATTTTGCCACCGGCGCCGCCGGCCTGAGCTTCCCCGGCTCGCCCCCGACGATCTGACGATAGGTTGCCGCACTTGCCAGCGCCCGCGCGCGGGCGGCACTCAACTTCGCCACTGCGTTGGCGCGCTGGGCATCGGCCTGCGCGACGTCGGTGCGCGTGCCTTCCCCAACCTCGAAGCTCGAACGCGCAGCACGCGCCTGTTCGGCCAGGAACTGTAGGTTCTGCTCCGTCAGCACGGCAACTTGCCGGTCGCGAATTACGTTCATATAGGCCTGAGCCGCGTTGAACAGGGTGTCTTGTTCGGCGTTGCGTAAGCTCTCGACCGAAGCGCCGACCTTCGCTTCGGCAGCCGCGACATTGTTCCTGGTCTGAAAACCGTCGAACAGGGTCTGATCGATTTCGACGCCGAAGTTGCCTTGGGTTAGGCGCACGCTCCGGTTCGAGCCGTTAAGGTGGCTGCTGGAATACTCGATGTCCGCGGAGCCGTTGATGGTCGGACGCCAGCCCGACTTGGCGATGGCCACGCCCTCGTCCGTGACGCGTGTGCCGGCGCGGGTCGAATTCAGCGAAGAATTGTTCTGATAGGCCTTAGATAGGGTTCCGAAGATAGTCTCTGCCGACGCCGTTAACGGTGGGAGGATGGTAGCAGAGCAAAAAATAATGGCAAAAATGCTGTTGCGTACAGTCGGCACAAACATATCCCTCATTTTATTTCGTCATGGCAACTGCGCCGCATCGGCGCTCGCGATTAACAGCCGACACGACGTCTGAGGGCCCTTCAGGCCCTATGCTTGCGCATAGAGAGAGCCTCCGGAGCGACCCTTTTCATTCCGGTCATTCTGCGTAAAATCGATTGTTTTGATGGAAACCCATCTACATGATGGATATCAACGGAACCAACCGCAAGCTGGAGGCATAGCGGTACAGCGGATCGGCGATCGCAATAAAGTTCACTATCCGAGAGACCGTCATTCGCCTCCGACGGCGGGACTGGTTCGAGAACCAAGGTCGCCAAAATCGCCGAGCGCATTGCCGCCCGCTGGGCCGATTTTCGCAAGATGCCGCAAATGCCTTCAAGCGGGACGGGACAAAGCACGGCAACGCCGCACGGTTTCATGCGCAACGACGATACGCCGCAGGTCTTGCCGACTGGTGTCGCGGTCTTCCCCCGCTGGAATCGGGCCAATCTTGCCGACAAGGCGCGCAAGGTCGGTATCCCGGTGTGGCGCATCGGAGGCGGCAGCGCTTAGCCTTGGCCTTGCACTAAGTGCCGCCGCCAAGAATCTGCGAGCTTCTGCTGGCGATCAGCCAGGTGCGGGACGCTTCGGCGTAAGTTCACGCTTTGCTGCCCTTCGTGAGCCCAATTCACCATCTGGTCGCCTCCGTGCGGGGTGTGTTTCCGCCATCGAAGGACAAAGCCGCTGGTGATGCAGCCTGTAGACGTTTACAGCTATCGCGGTGGAAGGGATCAGAACTCGCCTGACCGGAGGCAGCCAGCCGTGCGACGGCCTGGTTGACCGTTCCCACGCCGAGCTTTGCTTTGGCGTTTTCAGATGGAAGGTCAGGTGCGCTTTGAGACGCCGAGGATCTGGCTGACGTCCCAAGGCGACTTGCCGCGCGCCGTCCATTTCAGGCATTCGAACTCTCGCGGGTTGAGCGTTGCGCCATCCACCACGTGATCGTTGGCGAGCCTGCGCCGCACATGGATATGAAAGTTGATCGCCACCAGCTGCGATGCCTTTTCATAACGTGGCAGTGACCGCAAAGAGGCGGACGCGACTCGTCGGAAGCAAAGGTCAGCGCCTGCAAACCGGCCGCGATGAGGTGCTGTCACATTGATTGAGGGGTAAGGAAATTGAGGTAGCAGCGCGCCCATGACCGTGAGTGCACCGACCTACAAGAACCACCGCTATCCGATCGAAATCGTGGCCCGTGCTGTCTGGCTCTACTTCCGCTTCAATCTGAGCCTGCGCGATGTCGAGGAAATGCTGCTCGATCGCGGGATCGTCGTTTCCTACGAGACCATCCGCCGATGGTGCCGAAAGCACGGCCCTGATTATGCGCGCCGCATACGCCGCAAGTCGCCGACGAAAGATGATGTCTGGCACCTGGATGAAGTCGCGGTGCGCATCAACGGTCAGAAATGCTGGTTGTGGAGAGCGGTTGATCAGGACGGATATGTGCTCGACGAGATTGTCCAGACGCGCCGCAACACCAAGGGCGCCAGGCGCCTGCTGACGCGACTTCTGAAGAACCAGGGTCTGCCGCCAAAGCGTATGATCACCGACAAATTGCGCTCCTACGGGGCGGCCAAACGCCAGCTCATGCCGAACCTGGAACACCGCTCGCATAAAGGCTTGAACAACCGGGCGGAGAATTCTCATCTGCCGCTCCGAAAACGGGAACGAACGCGACAGGGTTTCCGGTCGGTCGGCTCATTGCAGCATTTCGTGTCGATCTTCTCCGCCGTCCGAAATCTCTTCGTCCCCTCCCAGACCAACCGCTCGGCAGCACAAATTCGAACCCATCGACGCCAGGCAATGGCCGCGTGGGAAGCCGTGAGTGCACGGCCTGCCTGAAAAGCGCGGTGTCGGCCTCACGCGGCCACATTTCAAACAACGTGACAACGCCCTATCGGGTTGAGAGACAGGCGCGGGACGAAAAACCGGACAGCGGTGAAACGCAGGCCGACTGCATTCGCCGCTTTCGCCAGAAACACAGCGTCCCCATCCTCAATGCTCTCAAGGAATGGCTCGACGAAATCGCCCCGAAGGTCTTGCCCGACAGCAAGCTCGGCGATGCCGTATCCTACACCCTGAACCAGTGGGAGTATCTGACGCGCTACACCGAAGATGGCAGGATGCCGATCGACAATAATCTTCTGGAGCGTGACATCAGAATTTTTGCAACGACCGATTCATACTGCACCTCCTCCTCAAACGTCTGGAAACAGGGACTTTTGGTTTTCCATTTTGATGCGACACGGGCCCCTGTGACGCGGAAACTGGGTTACTTGATCCTTTTCCAGGTCAGTGGCTCGTATTTGGTGCGGCGCATCCGGAACAACCTGCTCGGTAGGGAGCACGCCCTCCTTGATCAGTCGACGGACACGATGGGCTGTAACTCCAAGCTTTTTGGCAGCTTCGGTCAGCGTGAGCCATTCGCCATTCTTTTCGGCGGATCGGTAGCCGTGGATTTTATGGACCGTGCGCAGTGCCCCGACACGGCGCGCCGTCCAGGTTTTGCCTTGTCCGGTCTGCATTCCCATCCGGTTGAGAGTGGCGGCAATGTTTGCGTCGGACCAGCGGGTAGCCATAGACCGCATGACGGCAAGGGCTGCCTCCGGAGTACTCTGGCCATGTTCGCCCGCTTTGGGTTTGCGAATACGCAGCTGGGAGTGTTGCCCACCCCTCCAGTGGATCGTCAAAATGACTTCACGTTGTTCTTCATCGACGTCAGCGATGATATCAGACACGAGGGTGCGAAGGAGCTGCTGACGACAACGCATATCGACGTCAGGTGCGCGCCAGGCAGCCTCCAGGTCGGTGGCAATGCCAGCAAAATCGGGAACTGGGGTGACAAGATCGATTTGTCGCGCTTGGGCCAAACCCGCTTCACAGGCTTCCACGCGCCTGAGCGTTGCCTCCCAGCTCTTCTCAAGTTGGGCAGCGATCAGCCGGTTGTCGGGGTCGCAAGCGGCATAGCGACGTTCAGCGAGAGATGCCTCGTATCGGGCTTGCTGCAAGTCCAGCTCCACCATACGGTGTCGTTCTTCCAGATTATCCCGATGCGCACGGTCAGCTTCCATTGCGGCCTCGATCGCCATTGGCGTCACGGCCCTCAATATCTCTTTGCCGATGGCAGGGTCGATGCGAGATGCGCCAAAAGTCATGCATCGTGGCTTGGCCAGCATCTGGTTGATACGTTCGCAGCGGTAATAGGGATGACCCGGAGGCCGGCCCGAATAGACAACGCCCAACCGCCTTCCACATCGGCCGCACGTGAGCAGGCCCGCAAGCAGCGCCCGGCCGCCACGACCCGACTTGATGCCGCCTTTCTGTCCAAAGGCATTGACGGCGATATGGCTCTGGTTCCTCTCAAACTCACTCCAATCGATATAGCCTTCATGATGATCCTGGAGCAGCACTTCCCACGTTCCAAAGGGCTTGTCGTGGCCGTAGCTTTTGCGAGCCCTGCCATCGACAATCTCCGTTCGCTTCTCGCTTTTACCATAGACGTAGACCCCGGCGTAGAATGGGTTCTTCAGGATCGAAATAACACTTCGATAGCGAACCGGCACCCAGTCGAAGGACACCGTTTTGCGCCCGTCAGAAGGACGGGGAAAATGGAAATTATCAGCCGTCAGCGAAATCAGCACCTGACGGGCGCTGCCAAGCTCGCGGAAGCGCGAAAAGATGAGGCGGATCGCCTGCTGTACCCGAAGATCAGGATCAAGCCCCAGACCGTATTCACGATGCCAGATATAGCCGATCGGAACACTGAGGCGCAGTTCCCCCCGCCGCGCTTTGGCGCGAGCCGCGTCAAGCATGCGCGTTCGCAAAATGCCGAGCTCAAACTCGCTGATACTGCCCTTCATGCCCAACAACAATCGATCGTTCGGCCGACAGGGATCGTACACCCCGTCGAGATCTATGACGCGCGCTTCAACCAGGCCGCACAGTTCCAGGAGATGGTGCCAATCCCGACCATTGCGAGAAAGGCGCGATGCGTCGAGACAGAGCACTGCGCCAATTTTGCCCGTGCACAGGCCGCTGACCAGTCGTTCGAAACCAGGGCGGTCTACAGCACCGCTGGCGGTACGACCAAGGTCATCGTCGATCACATCGACGTCACGGAAACCCCAGCGGCGCGCGACATCGACAAGTTCATATTGTCGCCGCTGACTCTCCAGGTTGTTCTGGACCTGACCGGGGGTCGACTGTCGAACGTAGACCACAGCTTTGCGCTTCAGCACCGTGGCTGGAAGGAGATCATTGCCCATCATCGCTCGTCTCCTTCGTCGCGACGCCGGCCGCGGCCATCAGGAGGGTCGCCAGCCTGGCGACAACAACGCTTCGTTCCGCGTCGCTCAGGCCTCGCATCTGCGGCGTATCGAGCGGCATGCTCAGCTGCTGGGTCAGCAGCGGTAGCGACGAGGGTCGTGGTAGTGCCTTCATGGCGCGCCTCCTGGATGGCCGTGAGTCCATCCGTCGAAGTCTGCCTGAAACCGCGCTCGGTAAGCAGTCTATGAAGCTCTGCAAGCCCAACCACCGCAACGCGCGGTTCGCCCATCTCCATGTCGGCGCAAAACGCCCGATCCAGCATCCACTCCGCCACCTGGATGATCTCACCCGGCCTGATCTCTACCCGGATGATCGCGCCATTGGCCCGGTCCTCGCGACCTTCATGCCGAAAACGACCGCCGTAATATGGATGCCAGCGATAATGAAACTCTACCATCTGCCCGACATGGGCAGAATGACCCTGCGATGGCCACTGGCCGAAAAAGTTGGTTGTTCAGCGACACCGTCGAAGGAGCCAAGGCCAGCGCTCTCATCTGCAGCCTGATGTTGACCTGTCGGGCCTGCGGCGTCGAGCCCTTAGCGTGGTTGCGCCGCGTCCTCACCGAATTGCCTCAGCGCGCCGAAGACGCCGATATCACCGATCTTCTGCCCTTCAACTTCCCCAAAACCGCCGCAGCCTGATCCGACATCATGCGTCCGTCTGAAGGCGATCGGGCATCGCAAGAGACGTCAACGTGCGTGGAAATGAGCGTTTACCCTTGAACCAGACGACAACATGCAGCCCGGCATCGGCGCCCTCAATAGCGATCCTGTGTCCGAACCCGTGTCGGAGGGATGTTCAGCAGAGTCTCTCGGCACTCACCATTCAGCGGCGCACGCGGCGCACTGACTTCCATAGGCGCCGCCCTCGATAAGAGAGGCCAGTGCTTGCTGCTCGGTCATCCGAGAAGGCCTGTCCAACAGCTGTTTGGCTATCGCGAAGACCTTCAGCAAATCCGGCGGCAACGCGAGATAGCCGATGCGCAACATGGGTAAGAGCGTCTTGAAATCGTACCCAGATAAATGACATTGCTGCCGCGCTCCAGACTATGCAGTGGGGGCACCGGATTGATGTCGTAGCGGTACTCGCTGTCGTAATCATCCGTCTATCACATAGGCGTCGTTGCGCCGCGCCCAGTCCAGTAGCTGATGCCGGCGCGAGATCGGCATAACGCCGCCCAGCGGGAACTAATGTGAGGCGTGACATAGGCCAGCCGCGCCTCGAAGCTTGCCAGTTGATCCGTCTCAAGACCATCACCATCGAGAGCAATCGGGATCGGCGATGCACCTGTGCTGGCGAAGATTTGACGCGCCGTCCTGTAGCACGGGTTCTCCACGAAGAATCGGTCGGCTGGATCAAGCAGCAGGCGCGCGCAAAAATCCAGTCCGATCTGCTCAAAGGTCGCAGCTCAACGTTCGGGTGCGCCAAAGATAGCCCTGCAATGCCTGGCGCAATCCTTGCGATCCGCGCGGATCGCACTCAGTTCGATCGCCAGATTGCGGGATGACGGCAACGAACTGTCGATTTCATCGACACGGCCAAGTATCTGATCGCTGAGCTGGTAGATCTGGCGCCGTCGACGAGGACCTCCTCCGCCTCTCGGTCTCGGTAAGGCAGCGCAGGACTCGGTGCCTTTCGAACGTCGTTGTTGACATGCACTTTGAGCCCGTCCTGGATCAGATTAGCAGGCGAAAAACGAGCTCGACCAATTGAGCAAATTCGGGTTGGCGCGCGGTCGCGCAGCCGCCGCTTCACCTGGCCTGGCCTTTCCGGCACCACCGCCGATCGTGTTCCCTCAGACCAGCAAGTGCCGACGCCCAGACCCGTGCCCATGAGCTCTCAGATTGCGCGTCGGCGAAGAATAGGCTGTCGCTCGGATCTGCGATTCAGCGTTATTACAGCCCCAGCTTCCTCTTCAGTTCCGTGTTCTCCTTGCGCAGGCGTTCCGCGAGTAGGCTCTTCAGTCGCTTGTTTTCTTCCTCGAGCGCGACCAGGTCCTTCAGATTGTCACCATCCGATGCAGGCGCCGCAGCCTTCTTCCATTGGTAGTAGGTCTGTTCCGAGATGCCGGCCTGCTTTACGGCGTTCTTGTGAGTGGCGCCGCCACTGATAGACTTCTCGATCTGCGCGAGCTTCTGGGCGCGATCCCTTTCAGAGTAGATCTTCCGCCTGGTCGGCACGGCCGCTGCTGGTGCTTCCTCCGTCTGAGACGCCGTATTGGCGCCATTCTTCCGAGCAGGCAGCTTAGGCTCAGCCTTCGCCTTCCGCGACCGTGGGGCTTTCTTCTTTTTAGGCGTCTCCACTTTGGCTGCCGGTTCCGTTGCAGTTTTTACTGATTCAGCGTCCAGGGGATTTGCCATGAGGTGCTCCGCTCGCGGTATGTGCATGTGTTCAGCATCAAGCGCTACGACACTAGAGTCAACAAGGCGACGATTTGGCAACTCCATCTCCTTGAGTTCCCTTGTTGTCTCGGCCATTGCTGCGGAGAGATCGACATCGCTCCAGAGGGAACGACCCCGTTTTTGAGAACTGCGCTTCTGTCTGATCTCCACAGTGAACGGTCGAGTCTGCCGCCTCATAGTTTCTTCCTTGTTAGACACGAATTGTGCAGGAAGTCGCGGCGGACGACGGTTGAACGTCTGGCGCTACCTCTGTCGCCCCGAGCTATATGGATCCGACCGCCCGAGCAAGCCTGCTGACGACACACACCCTGAACAGACCGGTCCCTATGAGCAGGCAGGCTACTCCATCTCGGGTCGTGTCCCATCAGGTTCTCTTGTCTTATGACTTTCCAAGCCGTTTGGTCCAGTAAGAGATGCCCGATCCGGGGTGGCCACTCCGGATCGGGCGGGAGGGGATGGATCGAAGTTGTCTAGGTCGTTGAGGACCGTCGATTAGTGTGATCACCCCTTTCTTTTCCATCAGGCCTGAACGGAAACCGGGGCTTTGGGCCCGGATGACAAGAATAGGATAGCGGAAAAGATGAGTTACACCCTACCACAAACCATCGGCATCGATATCTCAAAAGCAACACTCGATGCTCATGCCTATCCTGCAGGCAGCAACCAGCAGTTTGCCAATACTGCCAGTGGCCATAAAGCCTTAATTGCATGGCTTGGACAATGGTCAGTCGAGCGCGTGGCATATGAGGCGACTGGTGCTTACCACCGGGAACTCGAGCAAGCTCTGGCTGATCTGCCTTGCGTCAAGCTCAATCCCGCTCGTGCGCGGCGCTTTGCCCAAGCAGCTGGAACCCTGGCCAAGACCGACCGGATCGATGCAGTGATGCTGGCCCGCATGGCTAGCACAATGCAGCCACCCGTGCGCCCGGCTATGAACCCCGAACAGGCAAGGTTGGCCGAACTGATCAGCGCCCGCGATGGTCTGATGCGCGACAGAACCGCGCTTAAAAACCAGGAGAAAAACCTGACGATTCCGCTTCTAAAGCGTCAGCACAAGCAACGCCTCAATCAGATCGATCAGCATATAACCGCTCTCGATGCCGAGCTCGCAACAAGCATTGCGGCCGATCCCCAGCTTGCCCGTCGGCATGAAATTATCTCCAGCATAGCTGGCCTCGGCCCACGCACTGCCAACCAGTTGGTCGCCACTATGCCAGAGCTCGGATCACTTGATAACAAACAGGCCGCATCCCTGGCAGGACTCGCTCCCGTCGCCCGCCAATCAGGACAGTGGAAAGGCAGAAGCTTCATCCAGGGTGGAAGGGCCAACGTTAGACGCGCACTCTACATGCCCGCTCTCGTCGCTGCCCGCTTTAACCCCGACCTCAGGGAAAAATATCAGCACCTCATTGCATCGGGAAAGCCCGCCAAAGTCGCCATCGTCGCGGTTATGCGCAAGCTTCTCGTCACCGCCAATGCGCTCGTCAAAGCCGATCGCATGTGGGTCGAAAAACATGCTTGATCACAACGGAAACTAATCGCCTTTGTCAACGGGCTCCTTTCTCCTCGGTGATGCAGCGCGTGCCGGGCTCAGGGTTCTCTCCGGGGTCGATCGCAAGGATCGACGCATGTTTGCGTTGGAACGGGTGGGTCGAAGTGGTGTTCGCGGTTCCGTTGGACCGCATGCGTGGGAGCGACCTCATCCGTGCAGCGTCCCGGCAAGGACGCATCTCGGGAATTGGAGTTGTTAGGGAATCGAAAGCTCCTCCTCAGGCTGCAGCAGCAGAGTGGAGGAACGGCTCGTTCGTCTTCCACATGGCGTGGAGGATAACGGCGAGCTTGCACGCCACCGCGATCTTCGCCTTCTTGAAGCCTGCGCCCTTGGCGGCTAGTCTTGATAGACCGGAATGCCGAGCTACCGGAGCATATCAAAGCCATTGCCCGCTCCGACCGAATATGTGCGGCGATGTGACGATCCAATTCTTGCGCGTCCGAGTTCTTCGCGCTCACACTCGCGCAGGCGCCAACGATCATCAAGGATCTCGCCACGTGACTGCGATCTGGCGCGATGTTGCCAAGGCGGTGGCCGCCCGATCGGTAGATGAACCCGAGGCGAGCGCGCCTTGATGCGTGATGATCTCAAGAGGGCATTGGCGCTGTAGGCCTCCTCCGCTATTTCGGACCACCAGGGGCCAATCCCGGCTCGGCTGCTGCTAACGTTGATATCAAAATCTTGATGATGGGCACCGACACTGACCGTTCAGGAGGGTGGCCATCCCTCGTCTGAGTCGCTCACCATTCCATCATCTTGAATAAGGTGTCGCTATCCGATGCTGGCCTCCGCCCGCCAGCATTTACACCCTCGTGAATTCCAATTTGATTCTGCTCAACCGCAGCATGCCCTAAATCGCCACCTGCGTCCCGATCTCGACGACACGTCCGGTCGGGATCTGAAAATACTCCGTTGCGTCGGCCGCCGTGCGCGCCAGTCCGATGAACAGCTTGTCCTGCCAAACCGGCATGCCGGAATTGGGCGAAGCCTTGAGCGAGCGCCGCGACAGGAAGAACGATGTCGTCATGATGTCGAACTTCCAGCCCTGCTTGCGGCAGATCGCCAGCGCGCGCGGGATGTTGGGCTGCTCCATGTAGCCGAACGTCAACGTCACTCGCATGAACAGCTCGTTGACCGTTTCCATCGTGACGCGCTCGCTGTCGGGCACGACAGGCTGAGGTGCCGTCACCACCGAAAGGATGACGTTCTGCTCATGCAGCGCCTTGTAGTGCTTCAGGCTGTGCATCAGCGCGGTCGGTGCACTGAGCGGGTCGCTGGTCAGGAACACGGCGGTGCCGGACACCAGCTGCGGCTTCTTCTTCAAGAGATTGCCGGCAAGGAAATCGAGCGGGATCTCGTTGCGACGGGTCTTGTCAAACAGATAGCGGCTGCCCCTCAACCACGTCCACATAGCCAGCACAATGGTGAAGGCCGCGGCCAGCGAAGCCCAGCCGCCCTCGAACACCTTGACGATGTTGGAGGCAAAGAAGCCGACATCGATGAAGCCGAACAGCGCCGTCAGCGAGACTGCCAGCCACAGCTGCCATTTCCAGATGCGCGTCATGACGACATAGAGCAGCACCGTCGTCACCAGCATGTTGCCGGTAACCGAAATACCATAGGCCGACGCCAGCTTGCTGGACTCACCGAAACCGACGACCAGCATCATCACCACCAGCGCCAGCAAGAGGTTGACGCGCGGCATATAGATCTGGCCGGACTGCCTTTCCGATGTGTGCAGGATTTCCAGGCGCGGCAGCATGTTGAGCTGCACCGCCTGCCTGGTCAGCGAAAAGGCGCCAGAGATGACCGCCTGGCTGGCGATCACCGTCGCGGCCGTTGCCAGCACGACCATCGGGATCAGCGTCCAGCCCTCGTTCATCTCGAAGAACGGATGGCCGACCACGCCGTTCTTTGCCAGCACGAAGGCGCCTTGCCCGGCATAATTGAGCAGCAGGCAGGGAAACACGATCGCCAGCCAGGCGAGCACGATCGGCTTGCGGCCGAAATGGCCTAGATCGGCATAGAGCGCTTCGGCGCCGGTGACCGCGAGGAAGATGGCGCCGATGGTAACGAAGGCGACGTCGGGCGAATTAATCAGAAAGGCGACGATGTAGTGTGGGCTCACCGCCCACAGGATTTCAGGATCGGCGATGATGTGGTTGAGACCGGAAAGGCCAATGGCCAGGAACCATACTGCGGTCACCGGGCCGAACACCACCCCACCCCGCCCGTGCCAAAGCGCTGCACCGCAAACACCATGGTGCGGGTTTCACAAAGTTCGGGACACAGATTTCAGTAAGTCGCGGCCAAGGATTTCAGTAAGTACGGGACATCCGTTTCAGTAAGTCGCGGACAAGCTGATGACGGGTTTAGAGATCGATTTTCGTAAGCGCCAATCTGGCATTTTGCCCTCGCATTTTAAGCGAGGACATAATGCCGAGACGGAAGCAAGCGAGACATACGAGCGTGAAGGACATCCGATCGATATTGCGGCTGACGTTTGAGCAGGAGCTTCCTGTGCGCGCCGTTTCGGACCGTTTGAAGATCAGCAAGACATCGGTTTCAACGTATCTGCTGCGAGCGCGGGAAGCTGGCCTTGCGGTTTGGCCGCTGCCCGCTGGGCTGGATGATGATGAGATACTGGAACAGCGGCTATTTCGTCGGATGGGACGGCCGCCGCGCGAGACCGCTGAGCCGGACTGGCCGAAGATGGCGAGCGAGCTGAAGCGCAAGGGGGTGACACTCAATCTGTTGTGGCAGGAATACCGTGAGACCCATCCGGACGGCTATGGTTACACTTGGTTTTGTGGCCGATTCGCTGAATTCGAGAGCCGCGTCAAGCCAACCTATCGCAGTCGTCACGTTGCTGGTGTTGCGATGGAATGCGACTATGCCGGGCACACGATCCCCGTCATCGATCCGTCGACAGGAGAGATCCGCGCGGCGCAGATTTACGTTGCGGTGCTGAGCGCGTCGCAATTGACGTTCTCTTATGCGAGCTTCAGCCAGAAGCTGCCGGATTGGATTGAAGCCAACCAACGGGCTTTCAGCTACTTCGGCGGGGTAACGAAGACAACGATCTGCGATAATCTCAGGTCGGCCGTCGCCAAGGCTCTGTGGTTCGAGCCGACGATCAACGCGACATTTGCCGCTTTTGCCGAGCATTACGACACAACAGTGCTTCCAGCACGGCCGAAACGTCCGCGGGATAAACCCTCCGCCGAAGGCTCGGTTTTAATCGTGGAGAGGTGGGTCCTGGCCAGGCTGAGAAACGAACGCTTCTTCAGCCTTGCCGATCTCAATGCTCGGATCAGCACTTTGATCGAAGACCTGAACGGCCGCATCATGCGCCGCTACGGCAAGTCCCGGCGCGATTTGTTTGATGAGATCGAGCGTGCGCAACTCAAACCACTGCCGGCAACACCGTTTGAATATGCCGAGTGGAAAGCGGCCAAGGTCCATCCTGACTATCATGTCGAGGTCGACAAAAGCTTCTATTCCGTGCCGCACGGCCTGATCGGCAAACGGGTCGATGTGAGGCTGACGTATCGGGTGGTCGAGATCTTCCACGACCATAAACGTGTTGCCAGTCACATCCGAAGCTCGCAGCGCTCAGGCCACATCACCGTCAATGAGCATATGCCGAAGTCGCACCAGCGCTATGCCAACACGACGCCTCACACATTGAGGATGGAAGCGGCAAAAGTCGGCAGCAACACAGCGATCTTTATCGAGCGTCTGCTGAGTGATCGCCCACATCCGGAACAAGGGTATCGGTCCGCACAGGGCATCCTTTCCCTGGCGCGACGCTACAAATCCGACCGCCTGGAAATGGCGTGTGAGCGGGCGCTGATCATCAATGCTCTCAGCTATTCGTCCGTCGCCAACATTCTCAAATCGGGTCTCGACCAAGCCCCGCCTATGAGTGAGGCCGTCAAGCCGGCACCGCCGCACGGCAACATCCGCGGCAAAACCTACTATCAATGAGAAAGGATACCAGATGCTGACCCATCCAATGCTTGATCAAATGCACACGCTCGGTCTTGCCGGAATGGCTGCCGCCTATCGCCAGCTTGGCGAGCAGAGCCATGGAAGCGACCTCAGCTTCGACGAACGGCTCGGCCTGATGCTCGATCGCGAGATCGCACTGAGAACAGACAAGCGGCTGACCAATCGATTGGCAACGGCAAAGCTGCGGTTTGCCAATGCTTCGATCGAAGACATCGACTTCAGCACCCACCGCGGTCTTGATCGCCGCAACGTCTTATCCCTAGCGCAAGGAGCATGGCTGAAGGCAAACGAGAACTTGATTCTGACAGGCCAAACGGGCACCGGAAAGACTTGGATCGCCTGCGCCTTCGCTCGACAGGCGGCCCGTCTCGACTATTCCGTGCTCTACGTCAGAATGCCACGCCTGTTCGAAGACCTGGCACTGGCGAGGCTAGACGGGCGCTTCCCGCGCCTCATCGACAAGCTGGCCCGTGTTCAGTTGCTGGTGCTCGACGATTGGGGAACGCATACGCTGAGTGACAGACAAAGGCTCGATCTTCTGGAAATCTTCGAGGAGCGTTACCGGCGCAAATCGACCCTGATTACCGCTCAAATTCCCGTGGCCGCATGGCATGAAATGATCGGAGAGGCCACTTTAGCCGATGCGATCCTGGACCGTATCGTTCACAACGCCCACCGCATAACCCTCGAGGGCGATAGCATGCGAAAGCAGAAAACAGCGACGCTCTTGACCGGCGACGAAATAACCGAAATCAATCGCTCCTGACAGAAACAAGGCAACCGGAATCGATCCCCTTCCCTTGTCCGCGACTTTGCGAAACGCTTGGCCGCGACATACCGAAATCGCTGTCCCAATTTAGTGAAATCCGCAACCATGGCAAGGATGACCAGCGTCAGCGGCACGACATAAGGCTGGAAGGTCGGCGTGACGACATTCATGCCCTCGACCGCCGACAGCACCGAAATCGCCGGCGTGATGACGGCGTCACCGAAAAACAGCGATGCCCCGACGATGCCGATGCCGAGCATCAGCGCCGAGCGCTTCGGAAAACTGCCCTGCGCCAGCGCCATCAGCGACAGCACGCCGCCCTCGCCGCGGTTGTCGGCGCGCAGCACGAACATGATATATTTGATGGTGACGATGATCGTCAGAGACCAGATGATCAGCGACAGAACGCCGAGAATATCGCCGCGCTGGGCGACATTGCCGCCCGACGACGCCACCAGCGCCTCGCGAAAGGCGTAGATCGGGCTGGTACCGATATCCCCATAGACGACACCGAGCGCGCCCAGCATCAGAACCTTGGTGCTGTGCTGCTCGACTTCCGAATGGCTCGATTGTTCGACGGGTTCTGCCTCACTACCAGTATTGGTAAGGGCCATGGACGACACTCCGATAAGCGCGCGGTCCTCTACGCTTGCTGCACTGCAATATCAAGTGCCGTCGCGTAATGACTCCGTTCTGGCATTGCCAGTCTTCCGCTTGGCAGACTCATCAACCTCGAAGAGAGCGTGAGATCATTGTGAGACCATACTAAAGCTGCGGCTAGGACGCGCTCACCATGCTGTCTTGGCGGGCACGTTGTCGTCAGGTTCTCGACAGCTTCCCTATGTCAGATCCAAGCCCAGCTTCAAACGGGCTTGTATTGCTGAAAGTGAGAACGGATGGATTTCACCTCGACCAAGCGGGTGCGCGGACAATCGAACAGGACCGGCCTGCAAGAGAGCTCACGTGCGGCTCCGTCCGCAGGTGCGGCGGCATTTGAGCGGCAACTGAGCGAGATCGCCAATTCAGGTGGAGGTGGTGGAGCAATGCCGGCCGGCTCGGCGCCGCAGACGGCTCAGTCAACTCGATCCAGAAGGCTCAACAAGCGCCCTCTTCATCCCGAGGATGCTCTGCTTATTTCGGGGTTTGAGGAGGCCCTCATCAAGAGCAACGCCGCCGAGGGCACTGCCAGGACCTATGTAGGTACTCTTCTCAGCTTTGGCCGCTGGCTCTTCGCAAACAACAAAGATCCCATTAAGGATCGACTCGACAAGCAGTCATTGGCCGATAATGCGCGCGAGTTCATCGGAAAGGGCGATCCCGTGAGACTCCTTACGGCAATAGGTCATCTCCGGACCTCGCAGTCGACGGGGAGCGTCTTGCCGATCGCAGGCCGCGCTAAGTTGACTCCATATCCTCAAGACGCGGCTCTCATCGAAGAGTATAAAAACGAAGCCCCGACACATAGTAGCAGGAGGAATGGAACTGCTCTTAGGAGCTTCAGTGACTACCTGCGTCAAAACAACAAGAAGGGCATTTCTGGTCGGCTTTCCGACGGGGCGTTGGATGGAGATGTCAAGGGCTATAAAAAGAACGCCGATGATCAGAGCATCGGCGCCGCACTCGCCCATCTCCGAAAATCGCACGCCGGCGCTAAAGCGATGGCGCTCGAGCGCCATATTCCCTCCGTTCCTGATCCCGAGGACGCGGCGCTGATGGAGCCGAGGCGGGTCGGCGAGGCGATTGCGCAGCACAGCGCGTCGCCCGAAGCTGGCATTTGGCCAAAGGAGCTTCCTGCGGCAGCCCACGATCAGGATGTGCGTTTGGAGCTGATTGATGAACCCGGCCCGTCGTCTTCAGCGCCGCAGCCGGCTCAGTCAGTTCGGCTTCGCAAACAGCCTCTCTATCCCCAGGATGCTCCGCTTATTTTGGGGCTTAAGGGCGCCCTCCTCAAGGGCAATGCCTCTGAGCACACCGGCAAGAATACCGTACGGTCTCTTCTCAGCTTTGGCCGCTGGCTCTTCGCAAACAACAAAGATCCCATTAAGGATCGGCTGGACAAGCAGTCGCTGACCGATGATGCGCGCGAGTTCATCGGAAAGGGCGATCCCGCGAGACTCCTTACGGCGATAGGTCATCTCCGGACCGCGCAGTCGACGGGCGGAATCGTGCCGATCCCAGGCCGCGCTGAGTTGACTCCTTATCCGGAGGACGCGGCTCTCATCAGGAAGTACAGAGACGAAGCAGCGATACAGACCGGCAAAAGGAATGCGACTGCTCTTAGGAGCTTCAGTGACTACCTGCGTCAAAACAACAAGAAAGGCATTGCTGGTCGGCTTTTCGGCGGGGCGTTGGATGGAGATGTCAAGGGCTATAAGGAGGACGCCGATGGTGATCGGATCATCGATGCCGCACTGGATCATCTCCGAAAATCGGAGGCCGGCGTTAAAGCGATGGAGCGCGAGCGCCACATTCCCCTCGTTCCTGATCCCGAGGACGCGGCACTGATGGAGCCGAGGCGGGTCGGCGAGGCGATTGCGCAGCACAGCGCGTCGCAGGAAGCTGGCAGTTGGCCAAATGAGCGTGCTGCGGCAGCCCACGATGAGGATGTGCGTTTGGGGCTGAGGGACGAACAGGGCCCGTCGTCTTCGGGGCCGCAGCCGGCTAAGTCAGCTCGGCTTCGAAGGAACCAGCCTCTTTATCCCCAGGATGCTCCGCTTATTTCGGGCCTCAGGGAAGCCCTCATCAAGGGCAACGCCTCCGAGCACACCGCCAACGACTATGTAGGTTCTCTTCTCAGCTTTGGCCGCTGGCTCTTCGCAAACAACAAAGATCCCATTAAGGATCGGCTCGACCACGGGTCGCTGACCGAGGATGCGCGCGAGTTCATCGGAAAGCGTAATCCCAAGACACTCCTTCCGGCAATAAATCATCTCCGGACCTCGCAGTCGACGGGCGGAATCGTGCCGATCGCAGGCCGCGCTGAGTTGACACCGCATCCGGAGGACGCGGCTCTCATCGCCGCTCTCATCAAAGAGTACAGAGCCAAAGCAGCGATAAAGACCGGCAAAAGGAATGCAACTGCTCTCAGGAGCTTCAGTGACTACCTGCGTCAAAACAATAAGAAGGGCATTGCTGGTCGGCTTTCCCGCAAGGCGTTGAATGGAGATGTCAAGAGCTATAGGAAGGACGCCGGTGGTGATCCAAGGATCGGTTCCGCACTGAATTATCTGCGACAATCGGACACCGGCGCTAAAGCGATTGAGCGCGAGCGCCACATTCCTCTCGTTCCTGATCCCGAGAACGCGGGATTGATCGAGCCGACGCGGGTCGGCGACGCCGCTGCGCAGCGCAGCGCGTCGCAGGAAGCTTTCAGTTGGCCAAAGGAGGTTGCTGCGGCAGCCCACGATCAGGATGTGCGGTTGGAGCTGATGGACGAACCCGGGCTGTCGTCTTCGGCACCGCAGCCGGCTCAGTCAGCTCGGCTTCGCAGGAAGCAGCAGCCTCGGCCGCAGCCGCCTCTCTATCCCCAGGATGCTTCTCTTATTTTGGGCCTTGAGCAGGCTCTCATCAATGGTGGTGTCGCCGAACTCACCGTCAAGAATAATGTAAGTATTCTTCGCCGGTTTGGTGGCTGGCTCTTCGCAAATCACAAACCGAGCCTTGTTGCTCGGCTCGACAGCAAGTCGCTGAGCGATGGCGGTGAGGTGCTCGAGTTCATCGGAAAGGGTGATCCCAGGAAACTCGTTGCGGCAATAGGTCATCTCCGGACCTTGCGGTCGACGGGCGTCGTGCCGATCGCAGGCCGCGCTAAGCTGAATCCTCCCCCCCAGAACGTGACGCTCATCAACTCCGAAAACGCGGCACCGATGGAGCGGAGGCGGGTCGGCGACGCCGCTGCGCGGCACAGCGCGTCGCACCGGGCTGGCAGTTTGGCAAAAGAGCTTCCTGCGAAAGCGCACGATCAGGATATGCGTTTGGGGCTGATGGACGCACCTGGCCCGTCGTCATTTCTAGAGCCCGCCGCGCGCCATGACCAGGCACCGAATCCCGGAGAGTCCAATCACCAGCGGTCCCGGAACGAGCTGATGGGTGCACCTGCCTGGAGCAACCTCCTGCCAAGCGAGGAGGCCTTCATCGACGATGAGCATGACACAGCTGGGTTGAGGCCAGCGAAGAGGCAGAGGACCCTGGACGTTCCGCAAGGCCTTGCTGCAGAGCCGCAGCTGAACGGGATCGCTAATTCAGGCGGTCGCCTGCTGACGCCGGGCCCCACCCATCAACTGGGTGCATCGCCATGGGAGGCACGGCCGATGATGCAGGGGAGCGGGTACGAAGACGCCGCGGCGCCGCATGCGGTCGCGACGGCCGTCGGGGACGCCGCTGCGCAGCAGGGACCTGCTATTTGGCCATTGGTCCGCCCGGAAGGTTACGATCAGGATCTGATGGTTGAAGACGGCCCACCATGGTCCGGGGTTCCCCCTGAGCTGGCGCAGGACATAATCCAAGCTGGACGGCAGGAACCTGCCAGGTCCACGTCAACCTGGTCGCTGCAGATGCCGCTCAACATTGATTGGAGTATGTGGCCAGCGTCGGAAGCAGCGCCAGTGCACTATGTCAGGGCTCGCTCAGACGCCTACGGCGATTTTGAGGCAGCGGTTAATCCCAATCCGCCCGGGCCAGTACCGGGTCATCACCAGGGCGCTCGACAGCCCGGCTCGCCGCTGGCGCTTTCTCCGCTGCCGGCCTCCTCGGACGACGAAGCTATGGCGTGGTTGAGCGAGGAGTTGGAGCGGCGGCAGATGCTCCGCGAGACGGAGTGGCAGCCCATGATGCAAGGGACAGGGTCCGCCGCCGTCTTCAGGCCGGGAGGGCCCGATGACGTTCAGCTCATCCATCGCGGGCAACTTTCGCCGATGAGTGAAGCTGCGCCAGCGGCAGCGCCACCGGCAAGAACTACCCAACCCGCCTCGCCAGCAACCGCTAGGCTGCCAGAAACCTACCGCGGTCTTCCAGTGGTTGATCTGACGAGGCCAACCACCACCTCCTCCGATGCCCAGATCGGGGCGTCGCATCCGACAGCCTCTTCCAATGTCCCCGTGGGGTCGGTGCTTGGCGCCGACGAGTGGCTGAGCACCGACCATATCCAGAGGGATTACGATTTGCTGGAGGAGCGGCTGCGGGGGATCGATCCGAGGCTCGCCGGCCAGACGCAGTTGGTGGATCCCCTCATAGCCAATGGTCCCCTGCGCTTGCGCGGTTTCAGCGAAATCGATAGGGAATACGCATTGCACCGCATTGTCTATGATCAGGATGGCAACGACACAGCCGATTTCCTGTTCCTGCCCGTGAACAATGCCACTGAGCATAGCCTCGGCACCCATTGGTCGCTGCTGCTGGTCCCCGTGGGTCGGTCAAAATCCCCCGGGTATGGTCACTTGAAACTCCCCCACCTGATGGTCACCGGCAGCGCTACTGAACAGCGGTAGCCGGGTAAGGCAGGACGTTTATTTTCATCCCCTTTCATACAGCGAGGGGACCGGGAGTTGTACGTCTTGAAGGCACATCTGCAAAGCACCGTACTAACATTACTTGATCGCAACACCAGCCAGCGCGAGATTCAAAGGCTGACGGGTGTCGATCGCAAGACGATTCGGCGGTACCGAGCGCAACGGGCTGCTACGGAGGCAAATTCCCCCGGGGAAGTGACCACCGGCTCGGCAAGCGCGGAGGACCGAATTCCTCCACCCCGACCTGGCTTCTGGGGTGTCGGGAGCGACGGTCACCAGCAGCCTGGCCCGCTCGGCCTGCGAAGTGCATCGGGCGTGGATCGAAGAACAGGTCCGCCTGAAGCGAAATGCACAGGCGATTTACCAGGACCTGGTCGATCAGTTTGGCTTTCCGTCCAGCTATCAAAGCGTCAAGCGGTTTGTGCGCACGTTGCGAGAAAGCGATCCCAAGCAGTTTGATCGTCTTGAGTTCCTCCCCGGCGAGGAGGCTCAGGTCGACTATGGCGAGGGCGCGCTGACGATCGATCCCAAGAGCGGCCGGTACCGTCGCCCCCGCCTGTTCGTGATGACGCTGCGCTATTCGCGGCGCAGCTTCCGGCGGGTGGTCTGGCAATCCAGCCAGCAAGTCTGGGCGCAGCTTCACGAAGAAGCGTTTCGGTATTTTGGCGGGGTGGTCAGCTATGTGGTGCTCGACAACCTTAAGGAAGGCGTCCTCAAGCCCGATCTGTACGAGCCCGAGCTCAATCCGATCTACAGTGCGATGCTGGCTCATTACGGCGTCGTCGCCGATCCGGCCCGCGTGGCGGACCCCAATCGAAAGGGGAGCGTCGAGAATGCGATTCAACATACCCAGGGGACCGCGCTGGCCGGACGGCGCTTCGAGACGCTGGAAGCCCAGAACGAGTTCTTGAGGCACTGGGAGGAGAACTGGGCTTCCAAGCGCATCCACGGCAGCACTCGCCGTCAGGTCGAGGCCATGTTCCAGGAAGAGAAGCCGCACCTGCGGCCGCTGCCTGTCGCACCCTTCCGCATCTTCACTGAAGTCGTTCGGACCGTCTGCGACGACACCACCGTACGCGTCGACAGCAGCTATTACGCCGCGCGGCCCGCGGCCATCGGCAGTCTGGTCGTCGTGCGCATCTACACTTCCACGATCGAGATCCGTGATCGCCACACCCATGCGCTGCTGCGGATTCATCCCCGGATGACGCACCCCGGTTCTGTCGTCCTGCCGATCAACGAACGGCCGTTCAATCCGTCACGGCAAACCGCCGTGCTGCTGGCGAACGCCGGTCGCATCGGCCCACAAACCAAGGCCCTGTGCCAACACATGTTCGATGCCGAGGGACGCCCCGGACAGCGCGCGATGTGGGGCATTGTCGGGCTGAGCCGGAAGTATCCGACACGGATGGTCGAGCAGGCCTGTGCTCATGCCATCAGCAACCGCATCTACCGTTACAAGCACGTACGCGCGACTGTCGAGCGGCTGTTTGAGCAGGCGCTCCAACAGGTTGAAGAAGTCCCACAGCCGGCATCGCAGCTCACCCAGGATCATCCACTGATCCGCGCCCCCGCGGAATATGGCGACCTCTTCAGCCGTGCTGTGCGGCACGATGCCGGCAACAATGGCCGGCAGGCCGGGGCTGACGACGACCGCGCCTCTCCACCCCGCACTCGTGGCGCCTGCGCAACCCCGACCAGCTTCGCCGCCACGAGCGCTCCCGCTACCCCTTCTCACCTCAAACTGGAGACCCAACCCCATGATGACCATACCCGAAATTGAACGCTGCCTGCGACAGCTGCGCCTGTCGGGCGTCCGCGACACGCTGCAGACGCGCGTGCTGCAGGCGCAGGGCGCAAACCAACCCTTCCTCGAGACCTTCTCCCTGATCCTGCAGGACGAACTGGATCGTCGCCAATCCCGCCTTATCGAGCGGCGATATCAGCAATCCGGGCTCGATGAAAAACTGACGCTCGCCGAATTCGACTGGTCCTTCAATCCCAAATTGCCGCGCCAAACTTGCTTCCAGCTCCACACCTTGGCCTTCGTCGCCGCCGGCGAGAACGCGATGCTGGTTGGCAAACCGGGCACCGGGAAATCCCACATCGCCAAGGCGATTGCCTATCAGGCGATCCTGCACAGCCACAAGGTCCAGTATCTCGAGACCGATGACTTCTTCCACCGCCACGCTCTGAACGCCCCCGCGCAACGCGAGGCCCGGATGCGAACAATCATCGACTGCGATCTCCTCGTGCTCGACGATCTGTTCCTCGCACGCGCCATCCCCGACGACGCCGGCGCATGGCTGCAGACCCTGATCCATCAGCGCTACAAACTGCGCCGCAGCGTCATCGTCACCTCCAATCGGGTCGTGCAGGACTGGGGGACATATCTGCGAGACAACACCATGAGCACGACGATACTCGATCGGCTGATGCATCATTGCCATCTGCTTGAGTTCGATGGACGCAGCTATCGCCTCAAAGAGGCCGCTGAAGCCCTTGCTCGGGAAACAAAGTCAAACTAACAAGTCCACTTCTGTCCTGTCTTGCGGGTGGGGGATTTTGACTGACCCTACCCGGGGGAATTTGAAGTGACCCGCGGGGTGGTTGATCGCAGCAACCGGGAAAGGCCGGTCGCCTATCACTACGACTCCCTCCAGCGAGAGGGATACAACGACGCGCCTGCAAGACAGCTCGCAGGGCTGCTGAACGCCACCTTGGCGCCAGCCCGCATGGCCAGACAGCCGAACCGTTATGATTGCGGCGTCTTTGTGGTGGACGGCACGCGGGCGCTGGTTCAACGACTGGTGGACGGGCAGCGGCCGGACCACGAGCCGCTGCACCTCGACAACCTCGTCGCCGATCGGCAGGCGCTGCAAGACCGGCTGAGCTTGCCGCCGGAGCTCCGGCCGCTGTTGGCATTCGAGCCAGCGGAAATCTGGCGACTGTTGGATGATGAGCCTGCCTCCCCTTCGCCGCCAATTAGTTCGACCTCACATGCGCGAACGGACGGTGTTCATCAGCCGACCCAGGCGCCGTGGCTCCCTGAACGCAAAAGATAACTATTAACCGCGACCATGCGCGTCCTGGTTCGCATGCTCGGCTTTGATTGGCCTCCGGAGGGGCGTTGGTGCATGGGTCCGGACTTGAGCGGATGTCGATCTTTGAAGCGGCAGACTATGCCGTGGCCGCCTTGCGGGGGGCGGATTTCGGGCGTGCGCAGGCAAGCATGCGGTTGAGGACGGCGCAGCCGATGGCGACTTCGGTCTGCTGAACGGGAAGCGACCGTGCCCGCAAACGCCGCCCGATGGTGGACTTGTATCGCCCTATGGCGGTCTCGACCAGCGAGCGTTTGCCATAACCGTTGGAGACCTGCCATTTCATCCGGCCGTCTCTGCCGATTGCGGCGATATGCTGGTCCCTTTGGCCGGCAGGTCTATCGTCGAATGGTTCGACCGCGTTGACGCGAGGCGGAATGACGATTGCGGCGGCAGCGCTGTGATCGATGACTGCGTCGTAAGTCGGTTTTCCGTCATAGGCGCCGTCAGCAGTAAACTGTCCGATCGGACCGCCAATCTGGTCGAGCAGTGGCTCAACTTGAGAGACATCGCCAGTGTCCTGATCAGTCAGGGTATGGGCAATGATCTCGCCGCTGTCGGCATCCAGTGCCAGATGCAGCTTGCGCCAACTGCGACGGGATCTGGCGCCGTGCTTCTCCTCCAGCCACTGACCCGCGCCGTAGACCTGCAGGCCGGTGCTGTCGACAAGAACATGCACTGGTCCCTCCGGCGCAACCTGGCGATCATGCCGTTTGTTGGGCGATTGCCATGTCCGCGCCCGACGGCTCAGGGTGGTATGATCGGGGACAGTGAGCGCCAGCCCCATCAGTTGCAGCACCGATTCCAGCAAGCCTTCTGCCTGGCGCAGCCGCAGGCCAAACACAAGGCCCAGCGTCAGGGTGGCCTCGATCGCCAGATCAGAATAGCGGTGCTGGCCGCCACGTGTCTTGCGTCTTGGCGCTTGCCACCTGGACAGGGCTTCCGGCGTCACCCACAGGGTCAAACTGCCGCGATGACGAAGTCCTGCCTCATATTCTGGCCAGTTCGTCACCCTGAACTTCATCTTCTCAATATGATGGCGGCGGCTGGTATTGGGGTCGGAACAAGATGGGGTGGTTGCCGCCCTCCCCAGACGGCATCGCAGTGTGCCAGAGTTGTGATCCATAAAGGTCACACAGCGGAGAGGACGGCAAATGAAGAATATAATGATCGGGATTGATCTGGCAAAAAATGTTTTACAGCTCCACGGGGCGTCGATGACGGGCGAGGTACTGTTTCGCAAGAAGTTGTCGCGCGGGCAGTTTCTGCGTTTCATGCAGAGCCAGCCGACGGCTGTTGTCGTCATGGAGGCTTGCGGCAGCGTCCACTACTGGGCACGCGAGTTGATGTCGCTGGGCCATGAGGTCAAGCTGATCGCACCACAATATGTGCGCCCTTTCGTGAAAATATGGTCAGGTGAGCATATACTGCGGCAGTGCAGATCGCTATGCGCGGTCTGAAATTCGCGGGCCACAACTCCCTCGTCCGAGTACGTGTGGCACCGTCGCTCCTAGAGGCGGTCCGCAACCGGTTAGACGAGATCCCCCCGACCGCGACATCGCGCGCCGTCGTCGACCTGATCGCCGACGCGCGCGTAAAGGATGCGGGATGCATTCTCGAGACCGATGCCGGACTGGTCGACGCCACGATCGAGAGCCAGCTTGCGGCGATCGAAAGCGGCCTGCGTAGCGCCCTACTAGACTCTGCAAAGCCAAACCATAGTGATGTCGGAACACCAAGGTGATGTCCGAGCCAGCCGAGCCGACGGACGCTATTTCCCCCGAGCACGAGAACATCGATCGTTTCTTCCAGCTCGCAAAACGAGCAGTTGCGCAGGCTTCGACAATGCACGTCCGCGGCCGTGTCCTCCAGATCGTTGGAACGGTTAAGCGTGTCTGTGATTGCTGCGCCGTCGGCAGCGACGATTTCGCAGGCCCCACATTCGCGGTGACCGGCAGTGTTTTGTGGCTGTAGCGACGCGGCGCCCAACTCGCGGCCATTCTCAAGGTTATCGCCACGCGCAAGTCAGGTTTGCCCATGACTGCATTGACCGCTGCCGTCATGTCCTTCTCAGCCTTCGCGTGGGTCAGGCTGCCGCGCTTGAAGCCTTGAATGACAGTGCGCTCGTCTGGTTGGTCGTCGAACGGACGTGTGCCGATGGTCAGTGGAGCAGGCGAGTGAGAGAGAACATCAATAGGCGTGCCGCCAATATTTTCGCAATGCTCTAATCGATTAGAGTTGTGAAGAGCAATTTTATCCCGTTTACTTGCGGCTCAAGTCACGCATAAAAGAAGGTGGCACCGAATCGGTAGCTTATCCCCTGTCTTTTGCGTACCCGCGGTCCGTGGCGCCGAGTGGACGATTGAAGACCGCCGGTCTCACTAGCAGGTGGGCACAAGGGCTTGGGGCCGGTTGGCAAGCCACAGGAGTAGGACAAATGTCGAAGGATTCGGGTAAGGGCGATAATCACGGCGGCGGGCCAGGCAAGATCGAGATCACGGTGGTGGTGAACGGCCAGCCCACGCAGGTCGAAGCCAATCCCAACCAGCCGCTTCACGTCGTTCGTACCAAAGCCCTTGAGAACACGCAGAACGTCGCCCAACCGGCCGAGAATTGGGAATTCAAGGACGAGGCCGGCAACCTGCTCGACGCTGACAAGAAGGTTGGCGATTTCGGTTTCGCGAGCATTGTGACCCTGTTCCTCAGCCTGAAGGCGGGTGTAGCAGGTGCCTGAAATCCAAACTGTGGACCCTGCGGTCTCGCGAGCGAAGTTCGATCGGCAGATCGGCTGGTTCCAAACACAAGCAGGTGCTTACCGGGCTCAGGGTTGTTTCCTGATCGAGGCGAGCTTCCCTACGGCCTTCTTCATCTTCGCACCGCCCAAGATAACGCCCCAGATAATCGGTGCAGCTGTCCAGATTGACTTCTCCAATTACGACCTCCGACCTCCGTCGGTGGTCTTCGTCGACCCCTTTACGCGCCGGCCGATTGCCCGGAAGGATTTACTGTTAAGGATGCTAAGACGACCGCATCTACCCGGAACCCCACCGGATATGATTTCGGTCCTCATGCAGCAGAACGCTCTGTCGCTATCGGACTTCATCCAGGCCAATAGTGCGGAACACACCCCATTCCTGTGCATGGCAGGCGTCCGGGAATACCACGACAATCCAGCCCATTCAGGTGACTCATGGCTTCTCCACCGGGGTTCTGGCGAAGGCTGTTTGGCCTTTATCCTGGACAAGATCATCAAGTACGGGACCGGCCCCGTGGAGCAGCTTCAGTATCAGTTCCAAATCTCAGTGGGAGCCATGGTAGTACCCCTACCGGCCATCCCGGAATGAGCGCTTTGACGGATGTAACGACCGTGACTCTCCCGCGCGGCTGCATCTCGACCACGCATGCGCATCTGCGCTCGGTTGGTCGCGAGGGCAATGAGGGGATGGCGCTCTGGGTCGGCGTTCAGGAAGACCAGTATTTTGCCGTAACAGAGACGGTTATCCCGGCGCAGCGTCACATTCGGACGGGCGATGGTGTTTGCGTGATAGTTCCGGCCGAGGAACTACACCGGCTCAATGTCTGGCTCTACAAGAGCGGCCTGAAACTCTTGGCCCAGATCCATAGCCATCCGGGCCGAGCCTACCATTCGACGACCGACGACGCTTATGCGGTTGCTACCACGGTTGGGTGTCTGTCGCTGGTAGTGCCGAATTTCGCCCGCGAGCCTTTCGATTTTGCTCGGGTGGCCGCCTATCGGCTTGACGGAAAGGCCAACTGGAATGCGCTCCCTTCCGCGGCACTGTCGCGAATGATCACGATAACGAGTTGAACAATGGCATTCGCTAACTTCATCGACCGTGCCGCCACGGCGGCATCGCAGGTCCTGGCCAATTTTCATCTGGAAGACTTCAAAACAGCTCTTCAAAAGCAGGTCGTGGCCGTCGCCTTCGACGATCAGGCCGCTTCGTGCGCCGAAGGCCAGGCGACACTAGATCTTGCAGTGAGATTGCTCGCCAGGCTCTATCCCGTTCTGGCGATACTCCCGCTGGACCGCGCGGCGAGCTCTCAAGCCCAAGCGCTGGAGCGCTTGGCAAAGTCGATCAATCCAAAAATCGGCATCCGGCGTTCCGGCAAGTCTGCCACGGTCTGCGTAGTTGCAGGGGTGTCGCGCCCATCACTCCGGTGCCCGACCTTTTTCATGGGATCGGACGGTTGGGCGGCAAAGCTGTCGCTTACGGACCCGGTGGGCTCTGGCCCGAGTTTGCTGCCCTATGGAGCTGGCGCCGCCAGTTGCTTCGGCGCCGCCAACGTCTTTCGAACCATCTTCGCCGCCCAGCTGACCGGCGCCGAGTTGGACGAAAACATCGACCTCTCCTTATACAGCTACGACAAGACCAAAGCCGGCGAGGCAGGCCCGATCGACTTCCCTGTCGACCTTGGCGAAACGCACCTCGTTGGGCTCGGCGCGATAGGCCATGGCTCGCTTTGGGCCCTAGCGAGACAGCCCGGCCTGTCGGGTCGCCTGCATGTAATCGATCCCGAAGCGATCGAACTCTCAAACCTGCAGCGCTACGCATTGGCCGGCCAGGCGGAGATAGGCATGTCCAAGGCGGTCCTTGCAACCACCGCCCTTCGATCGACCGCCCTCAAGGTCGAGGCGCATCCGCTGACGTGGGCAGAATATGTTGCGCGCCGGGGCGATTGGGTCTTCGACCAAGTGGGTGTGGCGCTTGACACCGCCGCCGACCGTCTGGCTGTCCAAGGGACTCTGCCCCGATGGATCGCGAATGCCTGGACCCAGGAGCACGATCTCGGGATCTCCCGGCATGTTTTCGATGACGGCCAGGCTTGCCTTTGTTGCATGTACCTGCCGTCCGGGAAATCCAAGGACGAGCACCAGTTGATTGCCGAGGAACTCGGAATACCGGAAGCACACGAGCAGGTGAAAACGCTCCTGCAGACCAATGCCGGAGTTCCCAACGACTTTGTAGTTCGGGTGGCTACAGCGATGGCTGTGCCGTTTGAACCGCTAGCCCCGTTTGTTGGCCAGCCCATGCGCTCCTTTTATCAGCAGGCTATCTGCGGCGGTCTGGTGTTCCAGCTCAGCGATGGAAGTCGCCTCGTTCGAACCGTAGTTCCGATGGCCTTTCAGTCAGCGCTTGCCGGGATTATGCTTGCCGCGGAGATGGTCAAACATAGTGCGGGTTTTCCCATGAGCCCGACGACGAGCACTCGGGTGAATCTTCTGCGCCCGCTTGGCTCTCACTTGCACGATCCGAAGGCCAAAGATTCCAGCGGCCGCTGCATCTGTAGCGACGACGATTTCATTGCCGCTTACAGGCGCAAATACAGCAAGAGCGTTGAACAGCTAATACCAAGTTTCACTGAGGCTGACTCTAGAGGGGTTGCCAGCAGCGGCTTGAATTGATTCAACATGGCAACCGGACCGGAGTTCGCCATGCCCATCGCGCTTCGCACAGATTTTGACGCCGCCACGGTGAGAGCAGCCGCGCGTAGATCAAAGGCTGGAGCACAGGCTCGGCGTCTGCTCGCGTTGGCGGCGATCTATGAGGGTGCGAGCCGGACGGAGGCAGCGCGGATCGGCGGAGTAACGCTGCAGATCATCCGGGACTGGGTAGTGAAGTTCAACGCGACCGGACCTGACGGATTGATCGACCGGAAGGCGCCAGGGCAGCCGTCGCTGCTGAATGCGACACATCGCGCGGCTCTGGTCGATGCGATCGAGAGGGGCCCGACACCGGCCGTTCACGGGGTCGTGCGCTGGCGGATCATCGACCTGGCGCAAATGCTCTGGGACGAATTCTCGCTGTCGGTTTCGAGGTCGACGCTGAGCCGCGAGCTGCGAGTGCTCGGCTACCGCAAGCTTTCAGCGCGGCCCAAGCATCATGCTCAGGATCCAGACGCGATCGAGGCCTTCAAAAAGGGGGCTTTGCCGCCGAGTTGGACAAGGTCAGAGCGTCCCTCCCGCGCGGCACGCCGATAGAAGTTTGGTTCCAGGACGAAGCCCGGATTGGGCAAAAGAACAAGATCACGAGGCGTTGGGCGAAGCGAGGAACGCGGCCATCCGCACCGCATGATCAACGCACCAAGTCCGCCTATATCTTCGGGGCGATATGCCCGCAGGAGGGCAAGGACAGGACGTGGCTCACCACCGCCAGCCCTGCTCCGAGCACGGACGCACGCGTTGGCAAAGGCTGCGGTCTGCGCGACGATGTCCCCGGGTTTGGCGCTGAGATCCGCCACGACGTAGAAGTGCCGCGCCGAGCGTTCGCCTTTCACAATCAAAGGCACTTCAGCCAGCCCGCTGAGCTTGGCGAAGTCGTCCTTGATAAGGCGCGACAGGTTGTTCTTCTGGAGCCTTCCCTCGCGAAGCAGCAGCAGACGTCCCAGCTCGTCGCAACCCAGCACTGTTGTCGGCCCTTTGTCGTGGCGGGACGCTTTCGGCTGCACGATCTTGACGACGCCGTCCCCATATTCTGGATCGGCTCCGAGCATCACCTGTGTGGTGATATCTCCCCCCTCGCCGTGACCGTAGTTCGTGAACACCACCCCGGTGCCCTCAATGACCCACCCATAATCCTTGGCAAGCGAGTTGGCGGTCAGTGTGCCAGCCCATTGCACCGAAAGGCGCGGCTGCAAGCGCGCTGGTTAGCGACGATCTTGATCATGATCCCCCGGTGCCTCTCTGCGCTGCATGTCTCGTCGGCTTATAGGGAAAGTGCGGAACATTCGGATCGCCACCTTCAACGTGAACGGCGTCAATGGTCGGCTGCCCGTGCTCCTCAAGTGGCTCACGGCTACCGACTACGACATCGTCTGCCTCCAGGAACTGAAAACGTCCGACGAGAAATTTCCGGTCGAGGCTATCCGGGAAGCGGGATACGGCGCCATCTGGCATGGCCAGAAATCCTACAACGGAGTGGCGATTCTGTCTCGGGGGACGGATCCGGTTGAACGCCGGCGCGGCTTGCCAGGCGATCCCGATGACACCTACAGCCGCTACATCGACGTGAACGGGCTCGTTGTCGGTTGTCTCCACCTGCCGAATGGGAATCCGGCGCCTGGTCCCAAGTTCGACTACAAGCTGCGCTGGTTCGACCGCCTCATCAGCTACGGGCAGGACCTGCTCGAAGCGGGCGCGCCGACTGTGCTGTGTGGCGACTACAACGTCGTGCCAACCCCGATCGACGCGGTCGCGCCGGGACGATAACTCGGCGATGCGGTTTTCTTCCCAGAGAGCCGGCAAGCCTATGCGAAGATGAAGCAGGATGGATCGACACAGTTCGCCGCATTCATCAGTGTACACCTATTGGAATTTCTCCTATCAGGGCGGCTATGATCGGAGCTCGGGTCTGCGGATGGACCAACTCCTCATTAATCCCTCACTATCAGATCGCCTAGGCAACGCCGGCGTCGATGCAGAGTTGCGATCGTGGGAGAAGCCGAGCGACCATGCGCCGGCATGGATCGATCTCGATTGAGCATCGATGAACACCCGCGAGGCGGAATTAGGCACTGACCAAAGTTTGAATACAAATTCTGGTCACAACGATGTTGTCGATTGCTACTGACCAATTTTTATATATAATCTTCGGTCAGAAAGGCGGCCCAGATGCCAGACCCGACGTCCGACACGCTCGATCGCATTCACGACCGGATCACCCAGGCGGCGCCGGCCGGCGTATGGTCGCGCGCCGACTTTCTCGACATTGGGACACCTAATGCCGTCGAGAAGGCGCTGCAACGGCTGACCCTGCGGGGTGACATCCGCCGGCCCTATCGCGGCCTCTACGACAAACCCAGCGTCAGCAAGCTGACCGGCAAGATGGTGTTTCCGCCCCGCGCCTCGTTCATCGACGCTATCGCCCGGCGCGACAAGCTGCGCGTGCTGGTCGATGGGATGACCGCCGCGAACGACCTCGGCCTGACGACAGCCGTCCCGGCGCGCTCGACGATCTATGCCGACACCTATCCGCGAACGATCGAGATCGAGGCGAGCGCAGGCGATCCGCTGGCGACCAGGCCGGTCATCTACAGACTCGACTTCAAGCGCATCTCGGCAAAGACGGCATTCTGGGCCGGCCGGCCCGCCATGCGCGTGATCCAGGCGCTGACGTGGTTTCGGGATGAACGATCGAGCTTCGATGCGGCCGTCAACGGGATCGTCCGACATCTGTCGCGCAATCCCGATCGAGACAAGATCGCTCAGGACCTGCGCGACAACATTCATGCGGTCCCCGCGTGGATGTATTCGCTGGTAGAGACAATCACGCGCAGGATCGTCGAGGATCAAACCGAAAGCGCGCCGAAGTCAGAACCCACGAAGGGCGATCATGCAGAAGACGTTCATTGAGATCCTGCGCTCGAGCGTCGACGAACGCCGTACGCTCTTCGAGACGGTCGCCGCCCATTTGGGCACCCAAGCGCCAAATATCGAAAAGGACCTCTACGTCTGCTGGGTGCTCGACTTTCTGTTCAACCGCCGGCCGAACGATCCGGTTGGTCTATATTTCAAGGGCGGCACCAGCCTGAGCAAGGCGTATGGATTGGTGCGCCGGTTCTCCGAGGACATCGACATCGGCATGTACAAAGCTGATCTGCATGTCCCGCTGGAAGCGGACATCGCCGCCCTGCCCTCCGTCAATCAGCAGCAACGCGCGCTCGCTGAGAAGGTCGACGAGGCAGCGCGGCAGTACATCTCCGGACCGCTCAGAGAACTGCTGACCAGGGAGCTCGCGATCGTCGAAGAGGCGGCCGGACGTCCTGGCCATTTTTCGTTGGGCTTCGGCTTTGATCTCTACCGCAATAAGGAAGCGCTCGACATCCTGGTGCTTGGCTACAAGAGCGTCTTTGAGTCCGCGGGCAGCTATGTGCAGGCGGCGGTCCGGATCGAAGGCGGTGCGCGCCCCGATCCCGAGCCGGCCGAGTCACGCGAGATCGTGCCCTACATCGTTGCCGAAATGCCGGACGGGAAAGCCTCGCCTTTCGGAACGTGACGACGGTGAGGCCCGAGCGGACCTTCTGGGAGAAAGTGCTGATCCTGCATGCGATGACGGAGATGACAGAAAAGCGGCGTCAGGATGCCAATCCCGAGCGGCCCGGGCCTGATCTCAATCGGTACTCACGCCACTACTACGACGTCCATCAGATCTGGACGCACCCCGATTACGGCGTCGCGACGGCATCCATGCGCGAGCTTGCCGAGGCCTGCCGACAGCATAAGGCGCTGATGTTTCGCGCGCCCGATCATCGTTACGACCGCGCGGTGCCGGGCAGCTATCGCCTGGTTCCGACGGAAGATATGCGGGCCAAGCTCGCGACGGACTACCAGCGGATGTCATCGATGATTTTCGGAACGTCGCCTGCTTTCGCGGAGGTAATGGCGAGCATCAAGGCGCTCGAGCAATATCTCAACGTCGCGCCGGCCGAGCAGAAAGATGCCTCCAGTCACTGAACATGTCGGTGAGAGGAGGGCATAGGGGAAAAGTCGACACGGCCGTGTTCTGGGGGAGTGGAATGGCATGACATTGATCCGAGTGCTCGAAATCGAGAACTTTCGCGCTATCAAGAAGCTCCGTTGGTTGCCGGGTCCAGGCGTGAATTGTCTGATTGGGACGGGCGACAGCGGGAAATCCACCGTCCTCGACGCCATCGATCTGTGCCTCGGCGCACGGCGATCGCTGTCCTTCACGGATGCGGATTTTCATGCGATCGATTTTGATCAACCCATTCGCATTTCCGTGACCCTTGGTGCCCTCGATGAACCGCTCAAGAGCATCGACACCTATGGCGATTTCCTCGTAGGGTTCAACGCCGGCACCGGCATTGTCGAACCCGAACCGGGAGCCGGGATCGAAACGGGCGCTGACCCTGCAACTCACGGTGCAGAGTGATCTCGAGCCGGAATGGTCACTTGTATCCCCGCGCGCTCAGGCAGCGGGACGCACCCGCAATCTCAACTGGGCCGATCGCACCCGAATTGCGCCTGCGCGTCTGGGTGTTACCGGGGACACCCACCTGACATGGCGGCGCGGCTCGGTGCTGAGCAAACTCTCAGATGGCAAGGCGGATACATCGAGCGAGCTTACCCGGTTGGCCCGCCAAATGCGGGACGCCTTCGACCAGAAGGAACTCAAGGAACTCGAAGGGTCCCTGAAGCTGGTCACGACCGCTGCAGGCGAGATGGGTGTGCCAGTCGGCGCGGCGGTGCAGGCATCTCATCGATGCGGGCTCGGTCACCTTCACGGGCGGCACGATCTCTCTTCACGATGAGAATGGCATACCGCTCCGATCTCTCGGCCTGGGCTCGTCGCGTTTGCTTATCGCGGCGTTGCAGCGAAAGGCTGCTGACAAGGCGTTGGTGCACGGATCTTTTATTGGTGTGGGTTTAGGCAAGCGGTCACCGCAATAGCCTTTGTAGCGTAGCCATGCCTTTCAAACACAATACCAGCCGCCGCCATCATATTGAGAAGATGAAGTTCAGGGTGACGAACTGGCCAGAATATGAGGCAGGACTTCGTCATCGCGGCAGTTTGACCCTGTGGGTGACGCCGGAAGCCCTGTCCAGGTGGCAAGCGCCAAGACGCAAGACACGTGGCGGCCAGCACCGCTATTCTGATCTGGCGATCGAGACCACCTTGACGCTGGGCCTTGTGTTTGGCCTGCGGCTGCGCCAGGCAGAAGGCTTGCTGGAATCGGTGCTGCAACTGATGGGGCTGGCGCTCACTGTCCCCGATCATACCACCCTGAGCCGTCGGGCGCGGACATGGCAATCGCCCAACAAACGGCATGATCGCCAGGTTGCGCCGGAGGGACCAGTGCATGTTCTTGTCGACAGCACCGGCCTGCAGGTCTACGGCGCGGGTCAGTGGCTGGAGGAGAAGCACGGCGCCAGATCCCGTCGCAGTTGGCGCAAGCTGCATCTGGCACTGGATGCCGACAGCGGCGAGATCATTGCCCATACCCTGACTGATCAGGACACTGGCGATGTCTCTCAAGTTGAGCCACTGCTCGACCAGATTGGCGGTCCGATCGGACAGTTTACTGCTGACGGCGCCTATGACGGAAAACCGACTTACGACGCAGTCATCGATCACAGCGCTGCCGCCGCAATCGTCATTCCGCCTCGCGTCAACGCGGTCGAACCATTCGACGATAGACCTGCCGGCCAAAGGGACCAGCATATCGCCGCAATCGGCAGAGACGGCCGGATGAAATGGCAGGTCTCCAACGGTTATGGCAAACGCTCGCTGGTCGAGACCGCCATAGGGCGATACAAGTCCACCATCGGGCGGCGTTTGCGGGCACGGTCGCTTCCCGTTCAGAAGACCGAAGTCGCCATCAGCTGCGCCGTCCTCAACCGCATGCTTGCCTGCGCACGCCCGAAATCCGCCCGCCGCAAGGCGGCCACAGCATAGTCTGCCGCTTCAAAGATCGACATCCGCTCAAGTCCGGACCCATGCACCAACGCCGAGTATATCGACGGCGAGATGAAGCGGCTTTTCAATGCGCTTCCGTCGGTGATCGGAGCAGAGACCGCTGAGGCTTTCGTGACCGAGGCGGCCCATTTCCTGGGCGAACTGAATGCGATCCATCCCTTCCGAGAAGGCAATGGCCGTTCGCAACTTTCATTCATGGCGATGCTCGGCGAGCGCTCGGGATATCCCATGGATTTTAGTCGCGTCAGAAGAGAAACATTTTTGCCAGCGATGATCGCAAGCTACGCGGGCGATCTCACCCGATTGGTCCTGGAGCTTCGTCATCTGCTCCGTTGAAAACTTGGGTGTGCGCCGTTCAAGACGAGCGTCTACCGCGTGCGCCTAAAACCGGGCTGAGGCATGTGCGACGAGCGTGCCTGGAGAGCATGAGGAACTGTGGGGCGGTTGGTTACGGAGTACGCATACGACGAAGGCCGCATGATTGGCACGCGCGCGTGCGCGCGGCGGGCTCTATGATTGCGTGAGGTCAGGCGGCCTGCTGATTGGCGGGCTTGTCGGCTTCGCGCAGGCGCTTCCAGTGCCAGGGCAGTAGTTCGTGCAGACGATCGCGCTCGCGGAGCAACCAGGCGTGCATGTCGTCGAGAAGTGGTTTGCTTTTCTCCTGCCGCACGGCATACCGCTCGTCCGCGCTGCGGCCGTTGATGGCGCGCTCGATCTCGAACAGCGCGTCGAGGCGCCTGACCGGCACCGTAAACTTAACGCTGTGAAAACAAGATCTGGGAGTGAGGCTTTGGTTCATTCGGCGTGAAGGCGCGCGATTTGGCGCCATGCTTGCATGGCAGTTGCTCGCAGTTCTCGATGGTGGGTGGATGGAATATCGTGGCGGGGAACGTTAAAGAGGTTGGCGATCGGGTCGTGGACGGAAACGAAACGCTGAAGATGTCGCGCTGACTTGAAGCGCTTCATGATCCTCTCCCGCCGTCGGACGGGTTGATGAGAGTTCTCCGCCCGATTGTTCAGGCCCTTGTGCGAGCGATGCTCGACGCCTGGCATGATCTCCCGCTTCGCCGCACCGTAGGATCGAAGCTTGTCGGTGATCATCACACGCGGCGAACGGCCTTGCCCTTTCAGAAGCTTTCGCATCAAGCGCTTTGCCGCCTTGGCATTGCGACGGCTTTGCACCAACACGTCGAGAACAAACCCGTCCTGATCAACGGCGCGCCAAAGCCAGTGTTTCTTTCCACCGATGGTGATGACAACCTCATCGAGATACCATTTGTCGCCGAGCTTGCCGGCCGATCGCTTCCGGATATCATTGGCAAAGTGTCTGCCAAATTTCTCAGCCCAAAGTCGCACGGTCTGGTGAGAGACGATGACGCCACGAGCTGCCAGCATATCCTCGACCATCCGCAGGCTGAGCGGAAACCGGAAATAGAGCCAAACGGCATGGGCAATCACCTGCGCCGGAAATCGGTGGCGACGATAAAGAGGGTCACGGGAAAATCTGGTCATGCCGCCAGATCCCACATTTTGATCGATGCCCGGTTAACGTTACGGTGCCGTACAAAGAGTTCCTCACTTGAAAAGTAGTCCGCCCTGTGCGTCAGCCGGCGAATAGTTCGGAGCCAAAACCCGGTCAATACCAGTTCGCCCGGTCAACATGGCAGCGAACGACATTGCCGGTGCGGTCTGGTTCAAGCGTCCGTCGAGCCGCGAGGCAGGGTCGGTATTGTCAGATAGCCGACAATGTCGAGTACGCAACGTAAAGGAAGCTGACTCTCGGATGTTTTTGAACGCTTTTTGCCTTGGCACGGAACATGCACACTATTCAGCAAAACGCACCGACTGAGTGGTCATGAGAGTCTCTGACTTACGCCACCTCCCAAGGCGTACCCGGCCCGGCAGGAGCTCAGTCTCCTGCCGGGCATACATTTCAGACGCTCGTGTTCAGAACTTCAAATGCGGGTCATGCAAAGGCGAACCACCAGTCAGACGCCATGCACGCTATCGATTCAGGGAGGTTCGAAGTGGGATCGGATGACTCACCAGCGGCTGCAGGGGGCGGACGGTTTCTAGAAAAGGCCGATCAGGACCGTATTGGAGGAGTCCGCAAAAGGCGTCGTCGCATCCGCGACCTATGTGGGCTGCTGCCATGAAGAACCTGGCCCATAGTGCATCCTTTGATTCGGAGGATAAACAGGAAATAACGTCATGATCCCAAAGAACGGTAACTTCAGTCCGGCGCCCCGGGCTTTCCCGCAGGCCCTGACGGGGCTCAATCCACCGCCCGCGGATCCGGTTAGCACGATCGGACTGGCCAGCTTTCCAGACAACGTGCCAGCGACGGATGGGCCCTCGCCGCAGAAGCCCTGGGGCATCCTCGGGGAGCAGTTGCCGGAGACAAGGTGGGAGTTGGCGGAGTCTTCGCTCGCCTTGGAGGAGGACTTTTCCGGACAGGCATGGCGGATCGTCGCGCAGTTCAGGGGAGACCTGCCGCCAGCGAGCCCGGACGAACACGATGCGCCCACTCGCGCCGGCAGCCTTGTTGTGCCGGCGGATGAGGACGCGGCCAGCGCGACATATCCGCAAACCAACGCGCATCCGCGGCAAGACCTCTCGTTGGACGCTATGGACGAGGCTCTGCCACGGGAGGGGGTACAGCAGCTTCTGGAGCTCTCCCCGCAGCCCCTTGCCGGCCCAAGCCACAGCACTGCAGGGTTTCCCGCCGTCGACGGGGGAGCACGTGAAAGAGCGGAAGACTACGAGCAGGCCCTGGGCATCCTCAGGAAGCACTTGCCGGAGACGTTTTTTGGGGTGGCGAAGTCTATGCTCGCCGAGGGGGGGGACTGTTGTGAACAGGCATGGCGGATGGTCGAGCAGTTCCGGGAAGACCCGTCCTCAGCGAAGTTTGGAGAGGCGACAGGGTGGGAATGCGAGATGGCGCAGCAGAGGAACGGATATGACTGCGGTGTATCAGTGCCGGCGGCCACACACGAACTGGTGACCAGACTGGCGAACCGCCAATCGTCCGAGAGCGCATCGCTGGATCTTCGAGACGTCATCGCCGATCATACGGCGTTGCTGGCGCGGCACGGGGCGCAACCGGCAATCGCCTTGGAGGAGAGTCATACGGAGGCGCGGTCAAGCTCGAAAGGGAAACGCGGGGCTCGCAGGGCCGGCGGCGCCTGGGAAAACGCGGATGCGCTGGCGGAACTCAAGTTCGGCGGCGACACGTTCGGCAAGGGCGACATCGGTCGTGTCCCATCAGGTGGTGTAGCTCGGCGGTTACGAAGCCGCTCGCGAGCGCGCCGTTAGTAGCGCTGTAGCGAGTGAGCGGCGTGTCGGTGGTCATCGGCGCTTTCCGGTAGGGTTGGGTTGTTGACGCCAACCCGTTTCGGAAGGACCACCGATGACCGACGACATGATGAACCTGCGCACGCTCGTGGAGAAGACCCCCGACGCCGATATCTTGCGCGAGATGATCGGCTTTGCCGCCGAGCGGCTGATGGAGCTGGAGGTGGGCGCCGCCACCGGCGCCGGCTATGGCGAGAAGAATGCGCTTCGGCTGGCTCAGCGCAACGGCTACCGCGACAGAGACTGGGAGACGCGGGCCGGCACCGTCGAACTGCGCATCCCCAAGCTCAGGAAGGGCTCTTACTTTCCGGGCTTCCTCGAACCGCGTCGCATGGCGGAGAAGGCGCTGACCGCCGTCATCCAGGAGGCCTACGTCCAGGGTATCTCGACCCGCTCGGTCGACGACCTGGTCAAGGCCATGGGCATGAGCGGAATCTCCAAGAGCCAGGTCAGCCCGCTGTGCGAAGAGATCGACGGCAAGGTCAAAGCGTTCCTTGAAAGACCCATCGAGGGCGACTGGCCATACCTGTGGATGGCACCGTAACGTTAACCGGGCATCGATCAAAATGTGGGATCTGGCGGCATGACCAGATTTTCCCGTGACCCTCTTTATCGTCGCCACCGATTTCCGGCGCAGGTGATTGCCCATGCCGTTTGGCTCTATTTCCAGTTTCCGCTCAGCCTGCGGATGGTCGAGGGGCACTGTAAACTTAACGCTGTGAAAACAAGATCTGGGAGTGAGGCTTTGGTTCATTCGGCGTGAAGTCGCGCGATTTGGCGCCATGCTTGCATGGCAGTTGCTCGCAGTTCTCGATGGTGGGTGGATGGAATATCGTGGCGGGGAACGTTAAAGAGGTTGGCGATCGGGTCGTGGACGGAAACGAAACGCTGAAGATGTCGCGCTGACTTGAAGCGCTTCATGATCCTCTCCCGCCGTCGGACGGGTTGATGAGAGTTCTCCGCCCGATTGTTCAGGCCCTTGTGCGAGCGATGCTCGACGCCTGGCATGATCTCCCGCTTCGCCGCACCGTAGGATCGAAGCTTGTCGGTGATCATCACACGCGGCGAACGGCCTTGCCCTTTCAGAAGCTTTCGCATCAAGCGCTTTGCCGCCTTGGCATTGCGACGGCTTTGCACCAACACGTCGAGAACAAACCCGTCCTGATCAACGGCGCGCCAAAGCCAGTGTTTCTTTCCACCGATGGTGATGACAACCTCATCGAGATACCATTTGTCGCCGAGCTTGCCGGCCGATCGCTTCCGGATATCATTGGCAAAGTGTCTGCCAAATTTCTCAGCCCAAAGTCGCACGGTCTGGTGAGAGACGATGACGCCACGAGCTGCCAGCATATCCTCGACCATCCGCAGGCTGAGCGGAAACCGGAAATAGAGCCAAACGGCATGGGCAATCACCTGCGCCGGAAATCGGTGGCGACGATAAGAGGGTCACGGGAAAATCTGGTCATGCCGCCAGATCCCACATTTTGATCGATGCCCGGTTAACGTTACGGTGCCGCCTGAAGGCTTCCGGTCGCTCAGACTTCCGGCTCGGTTACGCCACGCCGCATGACGTTCATGCTTCGTTCGACCTTAGCGTGTCGGGCCTTTATCAACCAAAGACAGCTACGGCTGATTTGATGACGATGCCGCCATGCGGGCTTCGGCGCATCTGACGACCCGTGGCGGTGCGAAAAACATTCGTCAATTGCAGCGCAGGCGGCACGCGCGACCACAAGGTTCGCACGCTCTCCCGGCCATGCCGGGTTTTGCGAATGACGTTTCCTGTGACGACGCGCTGCGACCATCGGAAGCCGATCTCGTGGAAATACAGGTCGGCATGCTGCGGGCTGATATGATGAAAGACGCCGGCGATGGTGCGGCGGACGCGGGAGTTGAAGCCCTCCACCGAATTGACGTGGACGGCGTCGCGAACATACTCACCGCTGGAATGCTTCACGGTCTCGTGCTTGGCAAAGCTCTCACCAATGGCCATGAATGCCTTCCACTCGTCGCTCATCAAATGAGCTCCCGATTCGATCTGCGCTTCAATGACGCGTTCGCTTGCTCGCGCCGAGAGACTGGTCACGACCGCGGCACGCGCGTCACCGGACGGAGCGCCGGGCGTGACGTCGGTCGGCCGCTGCACCATGGCCATGACCGGCGCCTTCTCCGTATTCGCCTGACCTTTCCGGCCCCGTCCCGGAGGTGGGTCATCCGGCCGCTTTCTGGGCCTTCCACCGAGATGGAAATGGTCGATCTCCACCGTGCCGGCGAGCATGTTCTCCCGCGCCACCATGAGACGCAGCGCATGTCCCATCCGCCAGGCCGTTGGCTGGCTCACCCCGAGCGCCTCGGCCAGGCGCACCGACGACAAGCCCTTGTCGGATTGCAGTAACAGCCACATGGCCTTCAGCCAAACACGCAAGGGAAGCTTCGTGGAGTGCAGAGGCGTGTGTGTCGTCACCGTGAACTGGAACCGGCAATCGCCGCTGGAACATTGATAAAGACCTGGTCGGGCGCGCCGCTTGCCGGTATCGCGGCCGGCAATCGCAATCGAACGTTTGTATCCGCAGGCGGGGCAGATCCGGCCATCCGGCCACACCATGCTTTCCAGCAACCGACGGCAATGCTGCTCATCCCGGAAGGCCGCGATCATTTCTTCAACAGTCCGAATGTTGGAAAGCGCTGCAAGCATTTCAGGCATTCTCACCTCCTTCAGATAGCCCGAAGAATCGCATGAAAGGCCATAGGTCACAAGGATATTGCTGTCTTTGGTTGATAAAGGCCGCGTGTCGCTGGGAACAGTTCTTGTTCCGACTCCAGGGAAAGGATGCCCTGTGCGGAGATACCTTTGTTCCGGATGTGGGCGATCACTCAGCAGACGCTCGATAAAGATCGCTGTGTTGCTGCCGACTTTTGCCGCTTCCCTCCTCAATGTGTGAGGCGTCGTGTTGGCATAGCGCTGGTGCGACTTCGGCATATGCTCATTGACGGTGATGTGGCCTGAGCGCTGCGAGCTTCGGATGTGACTGGCAACACGTTTCGACCACCCGATACGTCAGCCTCACATCGACCCGTTTGCCGATCAGGCCGTGCGGCACGGAATAGAAGCTTTTGTCGACCTCGACATGATAGTCAGGATGGACCTTGGCCGCTTTCCACTCGGCATATTCAAACGGTGTTGCCGGCAGTGGTTTGAGTTGCGCACGCTCGATCTCATCAAACAAATCGCGGCGGGACTTGCCGTAGCGGCGCATGATGCGGCCGTTCAGGTCTTCGATCAAAGCGCTGATCCGGACATTCAGATCGGCAAGGGTGAAGAAGCGTTCGTTTCGAAGTCTGGCCAGGACCCACCTCTCAACGATTAAAACCGAGCCTTCGGCGGAGGGTCTATCCCGCGGACGTTTCGGCCGTGCTGGAAGCACTGTTGTGTCGTAATGCTCGGCAAAAGCGGCAAATGTCGCGTTGATCGTCGGCTCGAACCACAGAGCCTTGGCGACGGCCGACCTGAGATTATCGCAGATCGTTGTCTTCGTTACCCCGCCGAAGTAGCTGAAGGCCCGTTGGTTGGCTTCAATCCAATCCGGCAGCTTCTGGCTGAAGCTCGCATAAGCGAACGTCAATTGCGACGCGCTCAGCACCGCAACGTAAATCTGCGCCGCGCGGATCTCTCCTGTCGACGGATCGATGACGGGGATCGTGTGCCCCGCATACCTCATCAAGATGCCAGACATCGTCTTTCGATGGCGCCTTGTGGCGCAGGCGACGTGGATAATCGGGACTGTGCTTCTTTCCCCAGCGGCGGATGGTCTCGTAGGAGACGACGATCCCCCGCTCCAGCAGCATTTCTTCAACATCGCGCAGGCTCAGCCCGAACCGGTAATAAAGCCAGACGGCATGAGCAACGATTTCGATCGGGAAGCGATGGTTCTTGTAGGTGGCGCATGCTTCGACCATGCCAACCTGACTTATCGTCAAACCGTTAAGCCAAAATCAATGTGACAGCACCTTAACGTGACATCCCCCGGCCTTCAGGCGTCTTGAGGGTTATGGATAAGATAAACTTGTCTGAGTTGGCCAAAGACCACGTCGGATTTCGGTGTTAGCTTCACCTCGGCCGTGTAGTGCTCACCGTTAATCTCGAAGTGTGCCGGCTGCTCTTGGTTGCGCTGGCCCGGTAGGAACCCAAGTTTCCCCAATTCAAGAATGATTTCACGCGGCATTAGTTGGCCGCCATTGTCCCAGCGGTGGTGGTGCCATAACGGGCCAACGAGATATCCGATGTCATCTGAGCGGAGAACCGACGAGGACGCCTTGCCAGACGCCTGCGCCGATCCGCTAGAGGGCTTTCCGACGCAACATTCTCCAACCGCTTTCCTAACTGCTGACTTAACGCGCGACCACAGTGAACCGTCTCTGCTATGCAGGCCGGATCGCGGCGGCATCCGCATCGACCCGCCGATGTCAGGGTGCCCTCCATGGTCATCTGCGGGCGTCGCATCAGGCGGAATGAGTTGCAAGTTGCCTGGGTGCTGTTCTTGCACGGCAGTGTACTCCTGCATCGAAGCTGCCATGCTGAATTGGTCGATCGAATTGAGTTTCAAACCACTCTCCTTTGAACGTGGACTTTTCGTAGTCTCCGAAGCTAGTAGCGTCTGGTATCCAGCCTCCGGACATTCCTGCCACAATAAAACTCTTCCGCCGCCTTTTGACAGACATCCGAGGAGGAGGCACGCTATAATTACAATGACCTCTTCCCTTCAGAGACATTGCTGTCCGCATGAAGCGCTTCAAGTCAGCGCGACATCTTCAGCGGTTCGTTTCCGTCCACGACCCGATCGCCAACCTCTTTAACGTTCCCCGCCACGATATTCCATCCACCCACCATCGAGAACTGCGAGCAACTGCCATGCAAGCATGGCGCCAAATCGCGCGCCTTCACGCCGAATGAACCAAAGCCTCACTCCCAGATCTTGTTTTCACAGCGTTAAGTTTACGGTGCCATCGCCATTGTAAACGCAGGACCGGTGGTGCCCCTCCCAGACCTTGACGAAATAACAGAGCGATATAAGCGTCGTACGACTCAGGCGGACTCAGGCCGTGGTCTACCCATCGCTAATCATGTTATCAAGCACGTCGGGGGCAGCCTTGAATTTGCCTCGCCTGCCCCAGGTCGCGAGGATGGTTTTGAGGCGATTATTCGAATCTCTCAATGACACTGGTTTGCTGCAGCGACCAGGTTGGGCGTAGGAAGCATTGTACGCTGCTGGGCAACGGAGAATGTCAAACAGGGGTGGTAACCAAACCCGCGGTGGGCCGGCTCGCCAGAGGAAGTCAGGACGGGCACACCACATCGCAATCCACTGGCGTGAGACAAGCATGCCACCCAAGCCTAAGGCGCTTCCCCCTGCACTCACAACTTCGGGTTCCCGCCGTGAGAGCCCGTGCTGTAGCGTTGTTCTGAACGGTCTTTTCATTCACATGGGACGTTGATCCGTCATCTCACCCCAACGTTCGTCTCCAGATCAACAGGCTTGTCCCGGTCAGCTGTGCCGAAGCCTCAAGATCGATGGCAATAATCTATCCTGCTCGACAGAACTGAGGCCACTCAGGACCGCCGTCGCGAAAATCGCTGGTAGCGTTCAGGCTACTGTCAGCTAGCTCTGCCAGAAGGGTTGTTGTTGGGACTACCAGTCAGGAGATCCGAAGTGCCGATCATCGCCAAATGGCAGACGACACCGGATTATCAACAAACACGTTACGAAACAGGAGAAAGACATGCGATGATGTCCCCCTGGCACCGTAACGTTAACCGGGCATCGATCAAAATGTGGGATCTGGCGGCATGACCAGATTTTCCCGTGATCCTCTTTATCGTCGCCACCGATTTCCGGCCCAGATCTTGTTTTCACAGCGTTAAGTTTACGGTGCCTGAGGGTGGGATATGTATTTTCCAAGATTTCTTGTGGGAGCGACAATCACTCTGCTGGTCGTCGTGGGCTGGGTTTACCATGCAACCGATTCGATCTGGCGTACGGTAGGTTGGGCGGTACTCATCGCTATCATTCTCCAGGTTGGGTATTTTGCCGCCGTAGCGTTACTGGTCTATCTCGGCGTGTCAAAGCGCGCGGAGACTATTGATACCAAGGGTCATGAAGCTCGACCGGTGCCGTCGCAGGAGTGGTTGGAATTGAGAGTTGGCGTAGTCTCCGGGGTGTCAAACCTCGAATCATCTGGCGTTAGAGCGCCGGACAGGAGACTACGCCATGACAAGGACTACCATGAATGCGGAAGCCGTTCATCCTGGGGATGAGGCGACGAGCTATCTTTTCGACAACTGGTTTGATCCGATTGAAGCTGGCCTGCGCGAGCGGGTGCGCGGCTTCATCGAGACGATGCTCGAGACCGAGCTGGACGCGGTGCTTGCCCGCCCCCGTTATGGCCGGCAGCCGGCGGCGCGCAGTGATGAGACCACCGGTGTCGCCGGCCACCGCCACGGCAGCCGGACGCGCACGCTGACGGGGACCTTCGGCACCACCGAGATCACGGTTCCGCGGGCGCGCCTCGATGCCGGCGAGGACAAGACGGTGGAATGGAAGAGCAAGGCCTTGCGCGCCTATCAGCGGCGCACGATGGCCGCCGACGCGCTGATCGCGTCGAGCTACCTGGCGGGCACGAACACCAGGCGCGTGCGGCGTGCGCTCGCCGCGCTGTTCGGCGGCGCGATCGGCAAGGACGTCGTCAGCCGCACCTGGCGCAAGGTGAAGACGGACTGGGACGCCTGGAATGCCCGCTCTCTGGCCGACGAGCCGATCGTGCGCCTCATCCTCGACGGGACGGTGGTTCGTGTCAGGCTCGACCGCAAAGCGACCTCGATCTCGCTGCTCGTGGTCATCGGTGTGCGCGCGGACGGCCAGAAGATCCTGCTCGCGGTCAAGAATATGGGTGGCGAGACGACGGAGGCCTGGCGGGCCATTCTCGACGATCTCGTCGGGCGCGGCCTGCGCCGACCTGAGTTTCTCATCGTCGATGGCGCACCTGGCTTGGACAGGGCGATCGCCGCGCTGTGGGACGGGTGCCGGTGCAGAGATGCCCATGCTCCCGAGCGGCTGCACGAGGAGATCAGCGCCGATTACACCGACATGATCTACGCGGCCACGCCGGAGGAGATCGAGAGCCGCCGCAAGGCGTTCCTGCGCAAATGGCGGCTCAAGTGCCGGGCGGTGGCCGACAGCCTGGAGGAGGCCGGCGAGCGTCTCTTCGCCTTCACCCGGCTGCCGCCGAGCCAATGGAAAAGCGCCAGAACAACAAACGCGATTGAGCGTCTGCATGAGGAGTTCAAGCGGCGCATCAAGACCCAGACCGTTCTGCCTTCGGCCGAAACCGCGGCAATGTTGTTCTGGGCGTTGATGGCGTCCGGTCAAATCTCGATGCGAAAGATCGACGGCTGGCAGACGCTTCCTACGAAGCCACTCGATCAGCAGATTGACCTCGCCGCATGAGCCGATAATCTTAACCTACCGGAGGCTGCTCCGCCGAATTCCAACACGACCCGCTACGGCACCGCTCGACCGACGTGAGCCCACTCTCGCATTCCGATTGATGTGATTGTTTCGGGTTGGGCGATGAGCTTCTGCCAAGCCTCGCAGGCGGCGTCGATGATGGCGTCTGTCGAAGACCCGGTTGGAGAGCCAGTTGGCACGCAGATATTGCCAGACGTTCTCGACCGGGTTGAGTTCCGGGGCTCGCGACGGCAGCAGCAGCGGCGTGATGTTTCTCGGCGGCACCGTAACGTTAACCGGGCATCGATCAAAATGTGGGATCTGGCGGCATGACCAGATTTTCCCGTGACCCTCTTTATCGTCGCCACCGATTTCCGGCGCAGGTGATTGCCCATGCCGTTTGGCTCTATTTCCGGTTTCCGCTCAGCCTGCGGATGGTCGAGGATATGCTGGCAGCTCGTGGCGTCATCGTCTCTCACCAGACCGTGCGACTTTGGGCTGAGAAATTTGGCAGACACTTTGCCAATGATATCCGGAAGCGATCGGCCGGCAAGCTCGGCGACAAATGGTATCTCGATGAGGTTGTCATCACCATCGGTGGAAAGAAACACTGGCTTTGGCGCGCCGTTGATCAGGACGGGTTTGTTCTCGACGTGTTGGTGCAAAGCCGTCGCAATGCCAAGGCGGCAAAGCGCTTGATGCGAAAGCTTCTGAAAGGGCAAGGCCGTTCGCCGCGTGTGATGATCACCGACAAGCTTCGATCCTACGGTGCGGCGAAGCGGGAGATCATGCCAGGCGTCGAGCATCGCTCGCACAAGGGCCTGAACAATCGGGCGGAGAACTCTCATCAACCCGTCCGACGGCGGGAGAGGATCATGAAGCGCTTCAAGTCAGCGCGACATCTTCAGCGTTTCGTTTCCGTCCACGACCCGATCGCCAACCTCTTTAACGTTCCCCGCCACGATATTCCATCCACCCACCATCGAGAACTGCGAGCAACTGCCATGCAAGCATGGCGCCAAATCGCGCGCCTTCACGCCGAATGAACCAAAGCCTCACTCCCAGATCTTGTTTTCACAGCGTTAAGTTTACGGTGCCGCGCGACCGTATTCGCCGTGCCGTCTCTCGTGGCCGCGCCCTCATGAACGGAGGGTACAGAGATTTCCTCACTTGAAAAGTGACAGTCCGCCCTGTGCCTCAGCCGGCGAACAGTTCAGAGCTAAACCGGTCACCACTTGTTCGCCCAGTCGACATGGCAGCGAACGGCGGTGCGCTCTGGTTCAAGTGCCGGTCGATGCCGAGAGGCACGTTCGGCATTGTCCGATAGCCGACAATGTCGAGTACGCGACATAGAGGAAGCTGGCTCTCGAGTGTTTTTAAATGCTTTTTGGCTTGGCACGCTACATGCACGCGATTCAGCAATACGCGCGGACTGAGTGGTCGCACCGCCACGAGAGCCGCTGACTTACGCCACCTCCCAAGGCGTACCCGGCCCGGCAGCGAGCTCAGTCTTCTGCCGGGCATGCCTTTCAGACGTACTCGCGTTCAGAACTTCAAATTAGGCCCGCGCGCAATGTCCGTATTCCATATGCACTGGATATGACATCACCGCTAGTGTGACACCGAGCGAGCAGGCAAGGGCGAGGGTCATTGCGCGGCGGCATTACGGGTCATGCAAACGCGAACCACCAATCAGGCGTCATGCACGCTATCGAACAGCGAGGTTCGAAATGGGATCGGATGACTTACCAACGGTAGCAGGGAGCGCACGGTTTCCAGGGAAGGCCGAGATCAGGGCCATATTGGAGGAGTCTGCAAAAGGCGTCGTCGCATCTGCGAGCTATGTGCTGCTGCTGCTGCTTATGATGCCTTGTCACAGCTTGGTCACGGCTTGCGCGTCAGCAAGGCGATTGAACCGCATTGTGACCAAGTGGACCTGGAAAACGCGCAGATCTGGATCTCCCCAATTTGAAGAGCGGCCTGTCGGTCTAGGAGCATATAGCGCCGACGAGTTCGGCGCCATCTGCCGCTGGCCGGCGATAAGCCTTTTCGTCCCGAATGCCCAGCCCTTCACCCGACAGGCGGCGAGGTATTTGCTGGCCCGAGCCGAACACGCGCCCGACATGTTTGGTTCATCACCACATCCTCGTCATTCCAATGGCTTCTCTCTAGAAAGTACGGGCATGACCTGCCCCAGTATTCGCGCCGGATTCCTGTTCCACCGTCCTACAGTCACATCGCTGCACGATTCGACGACCTTTGGACCCTTGATGGCGCTGTTCTACAACCCTGCCCGCTGCCGTCGCGATCGATTTGAGGTGCGACAGGGATCACCGAAGAAACAGGAAATGGCGTCATGATCCCAAAGAATCGTGACTTCAGTCCGGTGACCTGGCGTTTCCTGCAGACCCCGCCCGCGGATCCGGATAGCACGGTCAGTCTGGTCAGCCTTCCAGACAATCTTCCAGCGACGGATGAGGACGTGGTCAGCGGGACATATCCGCAAATCGACGCGCATCCGCGGCAAGACCTCTCGTTGGACGCTAGGGGCGAGGCTCTGCGACGGGAGGAGGTGCTGCAGTTTCTGGGGCTCTCGCCGCAGTCCCTTGCCGGGTCAAGCCGCAGCACTGCAGGGTTTTCCGCCGACGGGGAAGCGAGTGAGAGAGGGGAGGACTACGATCAGGCCCTAGGCATCCACAGAAAGCCGTTGCCGCAGACGCCATGGGAGATGGCGGAGTCTTCGCTCTCCTTGCAGGAGGACTTTTTCGGACAGGCATGGCGGATGGTCGAGCAGTTCGGGGGAGACCGGCCCCCAGCGAGCCCGGACGAACACGATGCGCCCACTCGCGCCGGCAGCCTTGTTCTGCCGGCGGATGAGGACGTGGCCAGCGGAACATATCCGCAAACCGACGCGCATCCGCGGCAAGACCTCTCGTCGGACGAGAGGGACGAGGCTCTGCGATGGGAGGAGGTGCAGCAGTTTCTGGGGCTCTCGCCGCAGTCCCTTGCCGGGTCAAGCCACAGCACTGCAAGGTTTTCCGCCGACGGGGAAGCGAGTGAGAGAGGGGAGGACTACGATCAGGCCCTGGGCATCCTCAGGGAGCAGTTGTCGCAGACGATGAGCGACGTGACGGAGTATTGGCTCGCCTTGGAGAAGGACTCTTCTGGACAGGCATTGCGGATGATCGAGCAGTTCGGGGGAGACCGGCCGCCAGCGAGCCCGGACGAATACGATGCGCCCACTCGCGCCGGCAGTCTTGCAGCGGCGGATGAGGACGTGGCCAGCGGGATATATCCGCAAACCGACGCGCATCCGCGGCAAGACCTCTCGTCGGAGGCTATGGACGAGGATCTGCCATGGGCGGAGCTGCAGCAGCTTCTGGAGCACTCGTCTCAGCCCGCTGTCGGGCCCGACAGCACTCCAGCGTTTCCAGCGGTCGACGGGGGAGCGAGTGGGAGAGTGGAGGACTATTGTGGACAGGCATGGCAGAGGGTCAAGCGGTTCCGGGGAGACCCGCTCCCAGCGAATTTTGGAGGGGCGACAAGGCGGGTAGGCGAGATGGCCCAGCAGAAGAACGGATACGACTGCAGTGTTTCGGTGCTGGCGGCCACGCACGCACCGTTGACCAGACTGCCCAACCGCCAATGGCTCGACAGCGCATCCCTGGATTTTCAAGCCGTCGTCGCCGATCGTACGGCGTTGCTGGCGCGGGACGGGGCGCAACCGGCAATCGCCTTGGGGGAGAGTCATCGGGAGGCGCCGCCAAGCTCGAAACGGAAACGCCGGAGTGGAACGGAGTTCGAGAAAGACTTTAGTGAGTTGGCGAGTAAAGCCAGGGGGGCGAGTTCTTTGGTGTCATTCAAGGAGCGCCAACCAGTTGGCGAACGCTTGGAACCCTTTACGGACGACGCGGATGCCCTGGCGAAGCTGGAGTTCGGCGGCAAGAAGGTCGGCAAGGACGACATCCTGAACCTGCGCCACAAGGGCGGGCCGCGGGTGGTGGCGGCTCTCATGAAAAACGCGGTGGCGCTGGCGAAGCTAGAGTTCGGCGGCCGGAAGTTCGGCAAGGCCGATATCCTCAAGATAGTGGGCACCGTTGGCGCGGCGAAGGTGGTGCATGCCCTGCTGGACAAGGCGGAGGCACTGGCGAAGTTGGACGTCAGTGGCCAGAAGCTCAGCAAGGACGATATCGTCAAAATCTTGGGCAAGAAGGGTGCCGCTCCGGCGCTGCCGGCCCTGCTGGAGAAGGCGGAGGCGCTGGCCAAGCTAGAGTTCAGCGGCGGCCAGAAGCTCAGCAAGGATGATATCGTCAAGATCGTGGGTCAGGCTGGCGCGGCGAAGGCGGTGCCGGCCCTGCTGGAGAACGCGGGAGCGCTGGGCGAACTCAAGTTCGGCGACGACACGTTCGGCAAGGACGACATCCTCAAGATCATGGGCAATGACGGCGCGGCGCAGGCAGTGTCGGCCCTGCTGAAAAACGAGAAGGCGCTGGCCAAGCTAGAGTTCAGCGGCGGCCAGAAGCTCAGCAAGGACGATATCGTCAAAATCCTGGGCAATGTTGGTGGCGCCCAGGCGGTGCAGGCCCTGCTGGAGAAGGCGGAGGAGTTGGCTAAGTTGGAGTTCAGCGGCGGCCAGAAGCTCAGCAAGGATGATATCCTCAAGATCGTGGGTCAGGCTGGCGCGGCGAAGGCGGTGCCGGCCCTGCTGGACAAGGCGGAGGCACTGGCGAAGTTGGACGTCAGTGGCCAGAAGCTCAGCAAGGACGATATCGTCAAAATCCTGGGCAATGTTGGTGGCGCCCAGGCGGTGCAGGCCCTGCTGGAGAAGGCGGAGGAGTTGGCTAAGTTGGAGTTCAGCGGCGGCCAGAAGCTCAGCAAGGATGATATCGTCAAGATCGTGGGTCAGGCTGGCGCGGCGAAGGCGGTGCCGGCCCTGCTGGAGAACGCGGGAGCGCTGGGCGAACTCAAGTTCGGCGACGACACGTTCGGCAAGGACGACATCCTCAAGATCATGGGCAATGACGGCGCGGCGCAGGCAGTGTCGGCCCTGCTGAAAAACGAGAAGGCGCTGGCCAAGCTAGAGTTCAGCGGCGGCCAGAAGCTCAGCAAGGATGATATCGTCAAGATCCTGGGCAATGTTGGTGGCGCCCAGGCGGTGCCGGCCCTGCTGGGCAACGCGGAGGCGCTGGCCAAGCTGGAGTTCAGCTGCGGGCACAAGCTCAGCAAGGATGATATCCTCAAGATCATGGGCAATGTCGGCGCGGCGCAGGCGGTGCCGGCCCTGCTGAGCAAGGCGGAGGCGCTGGCCAAGCTGGACTTCAGCGGCGGCCAGAAGCTCAGCAAGGACGATATCGTCAAGATCCTGGGCAATGTTGGTGGCGCCCAGGCGGTGCCGGCCCTGCTGGGCAACGCGGAGGCGCTGGCCAAGCTGGAGTTCAGCTGCGGGCACAAGCTCAGCAAGGATGATATCCTCAAGATCATGGGCAATGTCGGCGCGGCGCAGGCGGTGCCGGCCCTGCTGAGCAAGGCGGAGGCGCTGGCCAAGCTGGACTTCAGCGGCGGCCAGAAGCTCAGCAAGGACGATATCGTCAAGATCCTGGGCAATGTTGGTGGCGCCCAGGCGGTGCCGGCCCTGCTGGGCAACGCGGAGGCGCTGGCCAAGCTGGAGTTCAGCTGCGGGCACAAGCTCAGCAAGGATGATATCCTCAAGATCATGGGCAATGTCGGCGCGGCGCAGGCGGTGCCGGCCCTGCTGAGCAAGGCGGAGGCGCTGGCCAAGCTGGACTTCAGCGGCGGCCAGAAGCTCAGCAAGGACGATATCGTCAAGATCCTGGGCAATGTTGGTGGCGCCCAGGCGGTGCAGGCCCTGCTGGAGAGCACTGACCACTTTAAGAATATGCCTAAATCGGAAGTTTTGGCAGCGGCGAGCAAACCACGAAACGCTTCCGTCGCAATCAGAAAACTGAAGTAGATGGCACTCGGGACTCTCATCCATTTTTACGATAGGCGACTCCCGGCCAGGCGCCAGACACGCTTACTCGACAAGCTTCAGACGCCGATGAACGATTTCTGCAAGCGGATTGGGGTCGGAACAAGAGCAGTGCGAAATCGTACGCGGCCTTTATCAACCAAAGACAGCTACGGCTGATTTGATGATGATGCCGCCATGCGGGCTTCGGCGCATCTGACGACCCGTGGCGGTGCGAAAAACATTCGTCAATTGCAGCGCAGGCGGCACGCGCGACCACAAGGTTCGCACGCTCTCCCGGCCATGCCGGGTTTTGCGAATGACGTTTCCTGTGACGACGCGCTGCGACCATCGGAAGCCGATCTCGTGGAAATACAGGTCGGCATGCTGCGGGCTGATATGATGAAAGACACCGGCGATGGTACGGCGGACGCGGGAGTTGAAGCCCTCCACTGAATTGACGTGGACGGCGTCGCGAACATACTCACCGTTGGAATGCTTCACGGTCTCGTGCTTGGCAAAGCTCTCACCAATGGCCATGAATGCCTTCCACTCGTCGCTCATCAAATGAGCTCCCGATTCGATCTGCGCTTCAATGACGCGTTCGCTTGCTCGCGCCGAGAGACCGGTCACGACCGCGGCACGCGCGTCACCGGCCAGAGTGCCAGGCATTACATCGGTCGGTCGCTGCACCATTGCCATGACCGGCATTTTGTCCGTATTCGTCTGGCCTTTCCGGCCGCGGCCCGGAGGCGGGTCGTCGGGATTCTTTCTGGCCTTCCACCGAGATGGAAATGGTCGATCTCCACCGTGCCGGCGAGCATGTTCTCCCGCGCCACCATGAGACGCAGTGCATGTCCCATCCGCCAGGCCGTTGGCTGGCTCACCCCGAGCGCCTCGGCCAGGCGCACCGACGACAAGCCCTTGTCGGATTGCAGTAACAGCCACATTGCCTTCAGCCAAACACGCATGGGAAGCTTCGTGGAGTGCAGAGGCGTGTGTGTCGTCACCGTGAACTGGAACCGGCAATCGCCGCTGGAACATTGATAAAGGCCCGGTCGGGCGCGACGCTTGCCGGTATCGCGACCGGCAAGCGCGATCGAACGTTTGTATCCGCAGGCGGGGCAGATCCGGCCATCCGGCCACACCATGCTTTCCAGCAACCGACGGCAATGCTGCTCATCCCGGAAGGCCGCGATCATTTCTTCAACAGTCCGAATGCTGGAAAGCGCTGCAAGCATTTCAGGCATTCTCACCTCCTTCAGACCAGCCCGAAGAATCGCATGAAAAGCCATAGGTCACAAGGATATTGCGGTCTTTGGTTGATAAAGGCCCGACACGCTAAGGTCGAACGGAGCATGAACATCATGCGGCGTGGCGTAACCGAGTCGGAAGTCTGAGCGACCGGAAGCCTTCAGGCATCTGATGTTCTGCATCCCAGGTGTAGATGCCGGTCAGATTGATGTGTTCCCAGCTAAGCGGCGAGACGTGCTTGAGCAGATGATCCGGAATCTCGCGGTGCATTTTGCGCAAGTGGGTGACGGCCCGTTCGATATAGACCGTATTCCAATGCACGATCGCGCTAACGACGAGATTGAGGCCGGAGGCGCGGAACGCCTGGCTTTCGAATGATCGGTCGCGGATTTCGCCGCGCTCGTGGAAGAAGACAGCGCGCTTCAGTTTATGCGCAGCTTCGCCCTTGTTGAGGCCGGCTTGGCAGCGCCGACGCAATATCGGACTTGAGTACCATTCGATCATGAACAGCGATCGCTCGATCCGACCGAGTTCCCGTAGCGCCCTTGCGAGCTGGCTTTCCTTCGGAGATGCGGACAGCTGGCACCGTAAACTTAACGCTGTGAAAACAAGATCTGGGAGTGAGGCTTTGGTTCATTCGGCGTGAAGTCGCGCGATTTGGCGCCATGCTTGCATGGCAGTTGCTCGCAGTTCTCGATGGTGGGTGGATGGAATATCGTGGCGGGGAACGTTAAAGAGGTTGGCGATCGGGTCGTGGACGGAAACGAAACGCTGAAGATGTCGCGCTGACTTGAAGCGCTTCATGATCCTCTCCCGCCGTCGGACGGGTTGATGAGAGTTCTCCGCCCGATTGTTCAGGCCCTTGTGCGAGCGATGCTCGACGCCTGGCATGATCTCCCGCTTCGCCGCACCGTAGGATCGAAGCTTGTCGGTGATCATCACACGCGGCGAACGGCCTTGCCCTTTCAGAAGCTTTCGCATCAAGCGCTTTGCCGCCTTGGCATTGCGACGGCTTTGCACCAACACGTCGAGAACAAACCCGTCCTGATCAACGGCGCGCCAAAGCCAGTGTTTCTTTCCACCGATGGTGATGACAACCTCATCGAGATGCCATTTGTCGCCGAGCTTGCCGGCCGATCGCTTCCGGATATCATTGGCAAAGTGTCTGCCAAATTTCTCAGCCCAAAGTCGCACGGTCTGGTGAGAGACGATGACGCCACGAGCTGCCAGCATATCCTCGACCATCCGCAGGCTGAGCGGAAACCGGAAATAGAGCCAAACGGCATGGGCAATCACCTGCGCCGGAAATCGGTGGCGACGAGAGGATCACGGGAAAATCTGGTCATGCCGCCAGATCCCACATTTTGATCGATGCCCGGTTAACGTTACGGTGCCGCGACGAGGCCACTCTGCGGACGGAAATCCGCCGCGCCAACGACGTCTGCGCGGTCCATCGCTGCCAACTGATCGTCAACGACTATTGGCGGCTCGCCATTGAAAAAGGCTGCGACTTCGTCCATCTCGACCACGAGGATTTGGCCGCGGCCGACCTGCTGGCGATCAAGTACGCCGGATTGAAGCTCGGACTTTCGACCCACGATCACGCCGAACTGGAAACAGCCCTCGCAGCCGAACCGGACTATATCGCGCTCGGCCCCATTTACCCGACCATCCTGAAGAAGATGAAATGGCGCCCGCAAGGGGTCGAACGGATCGGCGAATGGAAGCGCCGGGTCGCGCCGATCCCATTGGTTGCCATTGGTGGCCTCAACCCTGACCGTCTCGACGGTGTCTTCGCAGCTGGTGCCGACAGCGCGGCGGTGGTCACCGACATCACATTGAATGCGGATCCCGAACTGCGCACGCGGGAATGGATCGAAAAGACGGATCCATCGCGCTGAAGCGAGAACCCCATGTGCTTGTCGTTGGTGGGTCGGACTCCAGCGGTGGGGCTGGAATTGCGCGCGCGTGCGCACCTGCCTTGCCGTCTCTGCGCTGACGGTGCAGACGCACAAAGCCGTCATGGAAATCAGTCATTCGTCACCGGGTCTGGTGGCCGATCAGATGCGGGCGGCGCTGCAGGCCAACAAGGTGGCGGCCATCAAGATCGGCAACGGCCGAGATCATCGTGGCCGTTGTCACAGTGCTGCGTGAAAATCCGCACGTGCCGGCAATACTGGACCCGGTGCTGGCGTCGACATCAGGCCGGACGCTTCTGGAAGCCGGCGCCATCGCCGTCATGAAGCGCGATCTGATGCCACTTTGCTGTATTGTCACATCCAATCTCATCGAGTTGGCGCTCCTTGTTGGCTCGGAACTGGCGGTGGATGAGGACGGCGCAGTGTTGCAAGGCCAGGAATTGCTGAACGCTGCAGCGCAGGTCCTGCTGATCAAGGGCGGCCACGCATCGGGACATCGATCAACCGATGTTCTGTTGCGCTTCGATCAAGAACCAATCCGCTTCGACACACCGCGCCTGATCTCATCGATGCGCGGGACGGGTTGCATGCTTGCCAGCGCGATTGCGGCGCATCTGGCCAATGCGAGATCGCTTCAAGATAGCGTGCGCGAAGGCAAGCTGTTCGTGTTCGAGAAGCTCCGGAAACATGCAGCCGAAAACAGCGAGTGACCGTTTTGCGGCGGTTTGCCGACCACCACATGGGAGCGTCTGACGAGCGATCTCCCTACTCCAAAGAAAGCGAGTTCGAGGGGCCTCTGAAGGAGCGGAAGAACTCGCGTTTCCTTTTTTCACGGTCCGCTGAAAAGTCTTCAGCCTAAACATGACTATTGTGGTTCGCCTGTCGTATTTCCGAACGCCATTGCACGGTAGAGTGACCGAACCTCACTGGCGTGGCACGGAAGGCCAGGAGGCCATCGTACAAGCTGAGGCATAGGACGGCGCAGACCGTCCGCTCTTCAAAGAAGAATATTCTCCAGGGGGATCGTCATCATTGATCCGGCTGTCAGGAGGCCTGGGCAGCTGAAAGAGGGCGATGGCTATGATATGGTCAGGGACGGGATTGCATGGTTTGCGTCAGGCACCTGCACGGATCACCTCTCAAAAATGGCAGGCCGGTCCCGGCATCGAAGCGCCGTCGCGAGATTTTCGCGGCCGCGGTGGCTTCGCTGTCAATTGTCCGCAGGGCGAAATCCGCAGCAAATGAGTGTGCGCTAAAAGGCATAGCCGCCTCCGCAAGCGGAGGCGGCTACAAAAGCGCAATCGATGCGAATTTCGTGACGATCACCGTCGTGTCCTTCAGCAGGATTTTGCAGAATGCCGCCACTTTCCGCGCGTGCTGCGGCTCAGACTGCTCGTCGGTAAGTCCAGAGCTGTGCGGGCGGGATGTTGCGGACGACGAAATCATAGTGAGACACGACGTAGCGGTCGGGCATTTTGATCACCGGCGACAAAGGTCCGTAGGTGATCTGAATGACAGGTCTCCCGCGAGGGATTCGGGCAAGCAAATCCTCAAGCAATGCAATGCGCTGTTCCATCGGAAAACTCAGCAACGGCACCGCACTTATCACACAGTCGAATTGCTCCCCGCGCCGCTCGGCCAGCACTTCCTCCAGCGCGAACGCATCTCCCAATCGAAAATTCACGCCCGGAAAGGTTCGCGTCAGGCGCTGATAGAAATCCTTGGAATATTCGACCGAAATCAGCTGACGCGGCTTGATGCCCCTTTCCAGGATTGCCTTGGTGATGACGCCTGTCCCTCCGCCCAGCTCAAGAACCGGCAATCCGGATGCCGGATTGATAACGCTTGCCATACGACGCGCGGCATGAACGGACGTTGGCATCAGCGCGCCCACTCGTTTCCTGTCCTTCTGCCAGCCCTTGAAGAATTGCACTTCTTCTTCGAACTTCCTGCCGAGGCGCTCCTTCAATCGAAAGACCATATCCACTCCCTGCTACGCTATTTGTCTGGGTCATTTTGACGACGCACTCTATCCCCTTGCCGGACTGGAGACCGCCGACAGCGGTGCTGTCGCAATAGACGGCTAGCCGGTGCATGGCGTCGGCGCCGAGCGCGCGGTGATCTTCCAGGAAACCGCCTGCTGCCTTGGCCGAGCGTACTCGGCAACGTCGCTTTCGGCCTCGAGGTACGGGGCATGGCCAACCAAGAAGCCGAAGAAAGGGTCCGCTTCCATATTGCACTGGTGGTCGGCCTCGCCGAATTCACCGATGCCTGGCCAAGGCAGCTTTCAGGCGGCAGCGCCTCTCCACCGCTATATATCTGAGTTAAGCGCAATTCAGCAAAGCCAGTGGTTTCCAAAAGGGCTGACCAGAGCGTCGGAACGCATCGTGGGGCTTTGCGGTCGCAATAGGTTGGGCGGGGTCGCGGTATGATGCTCATCTTGTTGCTCTGGCCCGGGCGCGTAGGCTATCTCGTCGTCGGTCCAGCCGGATTCCGCTGCGCGCTCAACCAATTCCTGAAGGGCCGGTTCCAAGGCGAGCTGGCATTGAAGGCCGCGGTCCGTATGTCGACTGGGCACCTTGGTTCGGCGATCGCAATGCTTGATCTCTTCGTTGCAGGCCATGGGCTCTCGCCCCTCCCCTTTCGCCATACAAGGCGCGCCAGCTCACGCGTTGTTCGTGCGCGCCTCGGCAATCGCTTCATCAACCAGCCGCTCCAGCGATCCGGCGCGTTCAAGCTCCTTGAAGAAATAATGCGGCGTGACGCTACCGAGCCGGTGCAACTCGGCTGCCCGTTTCGCATCGAGCAAGACAACCGGCGGCGGGTTGACCGTCACGCTCCAGCGCTTTCCTGAAGAAGCGCTTGGCCGCCGGACAGGTGCTCGTCGACCTGCCATTTGCGGGTCACGAGCCGCTTGCGCCGGGTGAAGCGTCCCAGGCGCAGTGGGGCGAAATGAACGACCCCGCGGTATCGTGGAATGGCGATGCTGATGCGGCGCTACTATTGCACCTCCTGTAGCCTCGCCGTCATGAAGTCTATGAAAGTGCGGACCTTGGCGGAAAGGTATTTTCGGCTCGGATATACGGCATGTAGCGTGTTGGTGAACCCGATCGCGTCTGGAAGCACCATCTCCAGCCGGCCTGCTTCGATATCCGGCTCAACCATCCATTTCGGTAGAAAAACAAGGCCCATGCCCCGCAGCGCTGCAAGCTGCAAAATCGTCTCGTTCTCGCTCTGCATCACGCGACGGAATGTGACCCTGTGCCGTCCATCCGGACCTTCCAGCGACAGGCTGTCGCCGAGGTTGATCCCGCTGAACCAAAGCAGCGCGTGGCCATTGAGATCGGTGATACGTTGGGGTCGCCCTGTTCGCTCCAGATATTCCGGCGATGCCATGAGACGAAACTCGATCTGGGTCAGCGGACGGGCAACAAGGCCCGGATCGAGCCGCTCGCGCGACGTTGCCCGCAGAGCCAGGTCGAAACCTTCGTCCACCAGATTGACGATACGCCCGCTTAGATCCACATCCAGGCAGACGTCGGGATAGCGCTGATTGTAGGCGGCCAGTATGTCTACAAAGCAGGTGCTGGCTGCCCAAACCGGCGCACTCAGTTTCAGGGTCCCACGGGGTGCCACGGTGACGTTGCCGACAGCCGCTTCCACCTCGTCAAGCCCTTCAAGCATCTGTTTGGTTTGATTGAAATAAAGCGCACCAGACTCTGTGAGGCTGACTCTTCGGCTCGTCCGGTTGAGCAACCGGGTGCCCAGGCGGTTCTCCAACTGCATTACGTGTTTGCTGGCCATTGCCGGCGAAATGCCGAGGCGATCTGCGGCAGCGGTGAAGCTTTTTAGGTCGGCGACGGTGCAAAACACCCGCAGGCTCGTCAACGTATCCATTTATCATCAACATCCAGGAAATGGTTCTTCAATATCAGCCAGATTGATCATTGAAGGAGAAAAAATCAAATTCTTCCGCAACGGACGCCCTTGGAAGGCAAGCTTTTCAAACGGCGCCCCAGCCGCGGATTTTGCGGTCACCTCATGAAGGACAAACCTGGTGACAGATTCCTTGCTCCCGACCTACTTCATCAGTCATGGCGGCGGACCCTGGCCCTATATTACGGGCGAGTTCCGCCGCAATTTCGACGTGCTTGAGAAGTCGCTGGTGGACATGCGCGCCGAACTCGGCAGCGCGCCGAAGGCGGTCCTCGTGATCTCGGGCCACTGGGAAGAGACTGGTTTTGCCATCTCGTCAGGTGTCAAGCCGGGCATGGTCTATGACTATCACGGCTTTCCGGAATACCTCTATAGCATCGCCTACAATGCGCCCGGCTCGCCGGAGCTTGCGAACCGTGTTCAGCGGCGACTCCTCGCAAGCGGCATCGAAGCGGCACTTGATCCAACACGCGGTTACGATCACGGCACCTTCAGCATCATGAAGCCTCTCTATCCGGACGAGGACATTCCTTTGGTCCAGCTTTCGCTGGATATGGGTTACGATCCGGCGCTGCATATCAAGGTCGGCCGAGCTCTCGCGCCTCTGCGCGCCGAGGGCGTTCTGATCATCGGCAGCGGCCTCAGCTATCACAACCTGTCTGCCATGCGCGGCACGGACGGATACGAGCCGTCCCGTCGCTTTGACGCCTGGCTCCAGGAAACTCTGATGCATTGTCCTTCCGAGAAGCGAACCGAACGGCTCATCGAATGGGAACGGGCGCCAGCGGCCCGCGCGGCGCACCCCCGTGAAGATCACCTCATCCCGCTGATGGTGGTGGTCGGTGCCGCCGAAGACGAACCGGGTGCCACGATCTATCACCAGAAGGACTTCGCGGGCGGGCTCACCGCATCGAGTTTCCGCTTCGGTCTCGCCCCTTCAGCCGCCCAAGCAAATGGAGATGCGCCATGATCAGCGAAACGTTCAAACCGATCGTCTATCTCAAGGAGAACTGCCCCTTCTGCTTGAAAGTTCGCCTGTTTCTTCTGGAATCAGGCCTGGCTTCGGAAGTTGAAAGCCGCGACTTCGTTTCCGGCACCGCGGGGGAGCAAGAAATCCGGACAGAGCTGCTGCCGCACCTCGATGAGGTGAGCTTTCCGTGCGCGCAGCTTGAGCCCGGTCGTTACGTCACTGAATCCGACGACATTGTTGCATTCTTCGCGGCAAAGGCGGGCCGCGATCCGGCCAGGCTGCCGGTCTACCGGAACTATGTCGAAGGCGTCTTTGCCATGTCGATGAAGCTCTGGAAGGAAAACCAGGAACTGAAGAAGGCGGTTTCCGCCGCCTGACCACCCATCAACCAAATTGGAGATGTCATGCTTGATACCGTCAAATGGACGCCGCGCGTTCTTGCGATCCTTCGCATCATGACCGCACTTCTGTTCCTCGAACACGCGACCATGAAATTCCTGCAGTTCCCGGCCGCGATTCCGGGCGTACCCTATCCGCTGCCCGCCATCATGATCGTTGCCGGCACAATCGAGGTGATCACCGCGCTGTTGATGTTCGTCGGATTTTACACGCGCCTCGCCGCCTTCATTGCTTCGGGTGAGATGGCAGCCGCCTATTTCATGGCACACGCGTCGCAGGGTTTCTGGCCGGCTCTGAATTTCGGCGAACCCGCGATCCTGTTCTGCTTCATCTTCCTTTATCTCGCCCTCGCAGGCGGTGGGGCATGGGCCCTCGAGAACGCTCGCCGCCCGGCCATGGCGTAAACGGCAGCATCTGGAAAAAGCAAGTGCCAAACCAGACGACCAGAATTTTGGAGACCGCAATGAAAGCCGCACTTCTCAAATCCTACGGCGACGTCGATCACTTCGAAATCGCCGATATTCCGACGCCGCAGCCGGGGCCGGGCGAGGTCCTCATTAAGATCGAGGCATCCGCGGTCAACCCATTCGACCTTGTTCTCCGCCAGGGCTTCATGGCCGAATTTATACCGCTGCCGCTGCCGGCTGTGCTTGGCGGAGACGCCGCCGGCGCCATTTCGGCGCTCGGCGAAGGCGTGACCGGTTTTGCGGTCGGTGACCGGGTTGTGGCCGATTTTCCGGCAAACGGCAAAGGCGCGCACGCCGAATATGGCGTCGTTGCAGCCACATCTGTCGCCAAGCTGCCTGCTGAACTAAGTTTCGAGCAGGGTGCCTCGCTCGTCAAAGCTGGCCTTACCGGGCGCCAAACCGTCGAAGCGCTGGGAGTCAAGGCTGGCGATCGGGTTCTGGTCTCGGGCGGCCTTGGCACGGTGGGACGGTCCGCGATCCAGTATCTCAAACAGATCGGCGCCAAGCCGGTGGCGGGCGTCCGGCGTGAGCGGCTGAGTGAAGGCCGCGACGTGGCGGGCGAAGCGCTCGATATCACGATCCCAGCCGCAGTTCCGAGTTTCGACTATGCCATCAGCGCCGCCGGCCCCGTAGCCGGAAATCTCATCAGCCATGTCCGCGACGGCGGCCATGTGGCCAGCGTTGTTCCGGTGCCCGAGGGCGCCAATGCCGGAAATCGCTTGGCTATCATTGAACTCTACCACCGCACCGATGCCGCCACGCTTAATGCAGTGCTGGATTCCGCCGTACGTGGGCAGCTGGTGATCCCGATTTCCCACACTTTCACCCTGGACCAGATTGGCGCGGCCCAAAAAGCGGTTGCAGCGGGCGCTCCCGGGAAAGTCGTGCTGAAGCACTGACAGCAAGAATATGGCCTCGCCGTATGTGACATTCGATTTTGGATGGCGCGTGTGAGGCCGCGAAGTCCATGTGGCGCGGGCGGCGAATTCCTGCTTGCACCAGGAAGCGTACCCGGCGCGTAAGGGCGTGCGCCGTCGACGACGTGGACGAGGACGAGGAGGACGTGATCCGCTTTGACCACGCCGGAGCAACCTACGCGATCTATCGCAGTCCAGAAGACGAGTTTTTCGCGACCGACGGCCTGTGCACGCATGAGTGCATCTGGCCGACGGCCTGGTGATGGACAATATTGTCGAATGTCCCAAGCACAACGGCAGGTTCGACTACAGGACTGGAGCGGCAAGAGGCGCTCCGGTTTGCGTGAACTTGAGGACCTATCCGACACGCGTCGACGGTGGCGAGTCTTTATCGAAATCGATTGAGATTTGGGGCCATGATCTTCAAGGAACAGGTCAGGTGGGAGTTCCTCAAGCCCCAGGAATTTCTCGAGCGCCAGAAACAGAAACCGGTCGTCTACCTTCCGATGGGCCTTTGTGAGCCGCATGGGCATGTCGCACCTTTCGGTCTCGACACGATCAAGGCCGACTGGCTGTGCGACGAAGCCGCTGACCGGTTCGGTGGCGTCGGCGCACCGACCATGGCCTACCACACCCATGAGACCGGCTATCACGCGCCTTGGCTTAAGGAGGTCATGGGCGGGGTCAATCCCAGGCTCGCGGCGCTGCCGCCGCATCTCCTGCTCGAGACGCTGCTCTACCAGCTGCGGGCTTTCCGCAACGCCGGATTCCAGGCGGTGGTTGTCGTCAGCGGTCACCATGGAAGCCAGGACGATCTCAGGATGATTGCGGAGGCATTCGCTGGCGCCTTCCCCATTCAGCACTTTGTCAGGACAGACCCCGAGCTCGTCAGCGGGAAATTCACAGGCGATCATGCGGGTCGATACGAGCTTTCGCAGCTTCTGGCGATCCGACCGGACCTCGTGGCGCTGGACAGGGCTGACCGGATCGGCATGGATCCGCTGGACGTTTCGCGCAGAATCCTGACCCCACTTAAACACCGCCTGTAAGAATATGTTATTATATCAGCACGTTAGGCGCGCGCCGGCGCGTGTTACCACTACATTTTGGGGATGATCTCAGGCGAGTTGTTCGTCGAGGTTGTGTGGCAGAGCGATGCCAGATGCCTTGAAGACGTTGCCCACTTGGCCCGTAACGTGGGTTCTGGTGGTGACGATGCGACCATCCTTTTCGATGGTGGCTTCCTGGAGGCGGTCGAGATCGCGTAGAAGCGGCTGCCATTCGGGCGTCAGGCCTTTGGCCCGGCAGAGGCGGTACAGTTCCTTGCTGAGTACGAGCCCCAGGAACGAGCAAAACACATGCCCGCGGATGGCGGCATCGGATTGGTGGAAGATCGGCCGGGTATTGAAGGTTGCCTTGGCGGCGCGGAACAGGCTCTCGACCTCGAGCAAATCGCGATACCGCAGCACGGCCTGGAGCGGGGTCACCTTCGCGTTGGTCCGCACCACGGTGATGCCGTCGTAGCGGGCTTCCTCGGCAAGCTTGCCGACATCGATCTTGAAGTTCTTGCCGCTGGCCTTGAGGTAACGCCGGTAGGCCGAGTTGCCGACCAGTGCCTTGTCGCCCTTCTTGAGCTGTGCCTCGAGGCCGGCGATGATCGCCTGGCGGTCGGCCTTGTCCTTCTCGGCCTCGGCGTCATTGCGGCTGACGATATAGCGGTCTTTACCGACCTTGACCTCTTTGACCCACAACTGAGTTTCACCGCGCTGGCGCTCGAGAACGAGCGGAACCATCGGTGCCGCGTCATTGAGCACGACGTTGTGGATCACGCTGCTCGAGCCTTCGCGGGCCCCCAGAATGTATTCCATGCCAGCTTTTCGAGCGCGGCGATGGTATCGGCGCTGATCATGCCGCGATCGGCGACAACGCAGGCGCGTGTGACGCCGAAGCGCGTTCGCAGCCGATCGACCACCGGCAACAGGACGGTCACGTCAGCGGTGTTGCCGGGCACCATCTCGGTGCAGATCGGCCGGCCCTCGGCATCAACGACCAGCGCCAGGATCATTTGCGCCAGATCGGGGCGGAAGTCCTTGGAATGCCCGCGCTTGCCCAGCGTCTCGCCGCCCGCGCCGTAGAAGGACAACGAGGTGGTGTCCATGAACACAAGGCTGAGGTCGGTGAACAGGTCCTGCCGGCGCGCGAAGAGCTTTTCCTCGATCACGTCTTCACGCAGCGCGCCACCAGCGCGCCTTGCGCCTTTTCGCCGAGTTCCTCGCCCAGCCACGCCATGGCCCGGTAAAAGTGATGGAGCGCCAGACCCTCGGCGCCCTCGATACCATAATCGGCCATCCAGTTCGCGCAGTCGCGGTCCGAGCCCGAGACGAACAGCCGATGCAGCGTGCCAACGAACACCGCCCGTTCCACCGCAAAGCCGAACTGGCGCCCTTCCAGCACCTCTTCCAGCACCTCGCCGATCCCGAGCCGCTCCCACAGCCGCCCGAACAACAGCGGACCGCCGATGCGGCGAGAGGCAATTCGCCCCGCGTCAATGTCGGACAGGATGAGGCTGCGTTCGCCATGGCGCGCAATCGAGGCCGCCAATCTGTCAAGTTCGCCGCTGGCAACCAGCGCATCCTTGCGGCCCAGCGCCTTTATCGTGCGCTGGCGAACGGTTTTGCCGTCGCGGACACTTTCCACGAGGTAGAGATAGCGGTGGCCGCGCGCGACTCTCTCAACGACAAACATGCCAGCGTTGTTAGCGAATAAATGCCATAAAATCCATACAACATGCGGCTAGCAGATCAAATGTTGTTACCACACATTTTCGCGCCGAAAACTCGAGGCGAGTGAATTCAATAGCTTAACGGACAGCGTTCGCCATCCGTTCACCTCCAACTGTTCAAGTCGGGCCTGACGTGACAGAAGCGACCGCAGAGAAGGACACCGCATCCTTGAGGCTTCCCTCGACGCGCTCGGAGCCGCAACCAGTGCTTTTCGCTTCACGGAAAACGCCCCAGATTTTAGCCTGATGAAGGCCATGGTCGACGTCTGGGAGGGAATTGACCGTCGCCGCGCGCAGTGGAAGACACACAACCCCTGAACATCGACATCGCATTTGCGTCCCCGCCCAAGCCGGGCGGCAATCAATGGAGGAGAACGAACTTGGGCGGCACGATCAAATTTGCACTCAACCACATGACAGCCCCAAAGCTGACCAGCAAAAAACTGATCGACCTGGCATCCCGACTTGGCTGCATCGGTATAGAACTTCGGAACGACCTTGCAGACAAGGGTCTCAGCACAGGCGAATTTTTCGATGGCGAGAAGCCCTCGGCGATTGGCGAATATGCCCGCAGCAAAGGCATTCGCCTTCTGGGCCTTTCCGAGGCCTATGGCTTCAATCGCTGGTCGGACGCGATGAAGGACAAGATCAAGCTCTTGATCGCCCAGGCGAAGGAAGCCGGAGCAGAATCTATCAGCCTCATACCGAGCAACGATGGGGCCATCGAACCTGACGAGAAGCGGCTCTCCGATCTCCGCGGCGCACTCGCCGTCATACTGCCGATGCTTGAGGAGGCGGACCTGGTCGTCCTTCTGGAACCGCTGGGCTTCACGACCTCTTCGTTGCGTCGCAAGCGCGAAGCTGTCGAGGCGATCGAGGCCGTCGGGGGGAAGGATCGGTTCCGGTTGGTGCACGATACGTTCCACCATCACATCGCTGGCGAGGCCGAATTTTTCCCGGAATGGACAGGCATCGTGCATATTTCCGGCGTCGTTGATCCATCCCTTGCACCCGAGGAGATGAAGGACGGTCACCGCATCCTGGTCGATGAGGCCGACCGACTGTGGAACGTTGAGCAGATCAAGACGCTTGTCGCCATGGGCTACAAAGGCGCCTATTCTTACGAATGTTTCGCGCCTTCGGTCCACGCGGACGAAAATATTGAGGCGAGCCTGAAGACGAGCATAAAGCTCATCGAGAACTCGGCGGCTCAATGAGCCTGAGTTAGCCACACCGGACTCCGCGCGAGCATTTAACAAGAGGTGCGCATCCGCCTAGCCCCCCGTTCCACACTGCCCTTTATGCGACCCAGGTAAACGTCTTTGCTCTCCGATCCAGAGGTCAGCCTCGTCGGAGGGACGGCGATCAGCATCGCGGCAATAAAGGTCTTGATTGGAGCCGACTGCGGACTGTCCTCTTTCGGCTGTGAATTGGCGAATAGCTTCCATTAGATGCTGGTAGGAACCACCGCTTTTGACCCCACGTCGGATGCTTTCCTCAAGTTGTGTCATGGTTTGATGATGTACCGCCCCCATCCTCTGTCTCTTTCCTCCAAGGCTAGTCGCCGCCGCCGATCGACAGGCTGAAGAACGGCGACGCGATCCTGCTCGTGGTTTCCCCGAGGATATTGTCCAGCTGCGCCATTTGCTTGAGCATGTCTGAAGCTGGACTTCTGACTTCCTGCCTAAGGCATGCGACATTGGCTTGAACGCCTACCGAGCCCGAATTCGATCTTGCTAAAAATGTGGGATATCGCCGACCAGGGGCCGAGCGGATTAGCGCAACGCCTTGAGCTCGCGGTGGGCAGGGAATTCGTCCAGCGCCGCGTCGATCAGGCTCTCGCGCGAAATGCTGCCGCCGCCGCCCAGGGAGATCAGGCGGAGCGCGGCGAACCACTGCGCTCGTCCGTTGCCGCTCAGCCTGAGGCGCGAGACGTCGCCGCCCGCCCGCAGCCAGATGTCCTGGTCCGTCGGGCCGAGCGGGAAGAGGTCCGGCATGATCTGCTCGAGGTCCCGGTGGCGCTGATTGACGCCCGGCGAGATCGACTTGGTGCCGCCGAGCGCGAGTGCGACGGGGAAGTTCTCCTCAAGGTCGCTAGCCTTGAACACTGGGTGCTGCCTTCCCGGGACGGACTGCCTGACCGTCTCGGACACGTGGTTGAACAGGTCAAATACCCGGATGGTCCCGTCGCTGGCGGCGGTGGCAGCGCCCTTGAGGCCGGAGAGCATCGCGGTCGTGAACACGCTGTTCCGCTCGCGTCTGAGCACCAGAGACGTCTCGGTCGCGCGCGACGACGCGAGCACAACCCGGCCGGTCCCCCGCGCCAGTTGCTGCAGCGACTTCTCGTCGAACCCTTCGTCGATCCCGTCCTCCCCATCCTCGCCCAGGCCGGACTTGAGCGTGGCGGTGCCGGCGGCATGGCACGCGTCGACGACGAGGATGACCCGCGGCGCCTTGATGGCGGCGATCGCGGCGGACAGCTCGGCCTCGCCGAGCGACGTTCCTGCGACGTCCGTGAGCTTGCAATCGTAGGGGACGAGCGCGCTCGTCGCCTCGGCGCCACTGCCGATGCGCGCCCCGTGGCCCGAGAAGAAGATCGCGACGGTGTCGTCGGCGGTCGCGGTCGCCGCGAGGTCGGCAAGCGCTTTTCGGATGTTTTCGAGCGTGGACGCGTCGTCGGTGAGGACAGTGACGTTCGCCTCCGGATAGCCGCAGTACGCGGACGACTTGAGGGTCTCGGCGGTGTCGAGCGCGTCATTGAGCACGGCGGCGGGAAGACCCCCGACCGCCTCATAGTTGGCAACGCCAATGATCAGCGCCCGGCCTTGGTCGAATTTCATTAAGGACTCCATCGGGTGTCTTCCGCCGCCGACTCAGTTCCGGAACAGCGGGTCGTTGGCCATCAGCCTAAGGTTGGGATTCTCGGGGAAGTCGGCTCGCATCTGCTGGATCAGCCTCGAGACGCGGGGTTGCCTTCCGTTTTGGATGTCGCGGATCGCACCACGCCAACGCTCCTTGCCGGTACCGTGGTGACGAAGGTCGGCGTCCCGTCCGCCGGACCGCTCCCACATCGCGTCCTGGTCCGGCCCGTTTGGAAAGAGCTCGGCGGCCAGCTCGGTGAGCACGTCCCACTTCTCACTGGCGCTGACGGGCGAGAGCCCGAGGAACCAGCGCTCGACGAGGCCGATCAGGCCGAGGCAGTGGCGGAGCACCGGCGCGACGTCGTTCCGGCCGGCCCGGTAGATCGAGATCAGGTCGTCGACGATGTCGCTTCGTCCGCGCGATGCGACGGCCCGTCCGAGCAGGTCGGCATCGGCAGGGGTGATCGACCGGACCGCGCGGACCGCGGTCGAGACCCACCGCCGGAAGCGCGCGTGGTCGAGCCCGCCGAGTCCGTCGATCACGTGGAGACCTTCCGCGAGCGTCCCGGCCGCGAGGCGCATAAGGAGCTGGTCGAGCCGCGGATCGCGGACGATCCGTTCAACCAGTTCAGGCTCGATCGTGGTGTTCTGCTGACCGGCTCCCGCGCTCGCGAACCAGGCGTCAGTCGTCGCCGCGAGCAGACGATCCCGGGTGGCCGTCGGCACCTTATCCCAGACCTTGCTCCTCCGCGGGTAAGTCGTCAGGTCTGCAAGCGGCGATACGGACAGGAGGTGGAGGAGTTCCGCCGGCGGCCTGCCGCCGTCGATCTGCTCGTCGAGAAGCTGGTTGAACGCCTTCCGCGGGTCCTCAGGCCCACGCCACGCTCCCGTGTCAGCCTTGAGTGCTGCCACCCAGATGCGCCGGTTCGGGGCGGTCGACATGTCCCGCCTCCCCAGGAGCGTCGGGTCCTTCGCCACCGCCTCGCCCGCGATCGTGAGCACCCGTGCGTCGGGAACCCTGGCCACCGCGTCGAGGATCTCGCCGGGCTTCGCGCGGCGCATCGCGAGCCGCATCGCGGTGACGTCGGCACCCGGCTCCACGGCGCTCTGGGCGCTCGCCGCGTCCGCGGGCTTCATGCTCGCGCCGGCCGCGATGGCGTGCAGCCGAAAGAGCTTCTGCTTGGCGGCAGAGGCGATGATCGGCTTCGCGGTGGCGGTATCCAGGTCTGTCGGGGCCGCGGCCTCGAGCGCCTCCAGTCCCTTCCGGTCGCTCGCGACCAGCGCGACGAGCGGCGCGGAGACGCGGGGCTCGGACTTCGCCCAGCGCCAGAACCCAGCGGCAAACTGGCCACCCGTCGCAACGGCCGAGCGGTCCAGGCCCCGCCTCGCGGCCTCGCGCCAGGGTGCGATGGCATCGTCGTCGATCAGCGCGTCGGCGACGATGGTCACTATGTCGGCATCGTCTGAGGGAAGATAGTTGTTTTGTTCGAACCATAGCTCGAGCGCCTGCCAGACGAGGCCGCTCGTCTCGAGACCCGGGAGCGCGAGGTTGCGCAGCGTCAGGATCTCCGATGGCTGAGCCGTCGGGAGTACTTCGACGAGCCGCTCGACGATGGTGCGTTTCTCGACCTCCCCCCGCGCGGGATCCGGCGAGAGCCGCTCGATCAACCGGGTGGCCGAGACAAGCCGCGCGACGGTGTTGGGCGTCGTGGATGCGATGGCGTGCGCCTGCTCGAGCAGCTGGAGCTCCTGGAAATCGTCAAGGTTCGCGCCGATCCTGTCGCCGAACTCCCGCAGCTCGGCGCCGTCGGCCGAGCCGTCGATCATTCCAGCGGCCTGGGGCCGCTCGGCGCCGCTCCGGCCAACGATCCGCTGCTGCTGTTGCCACCGCCCGACGAGGGAGGCTGGCGTGCAGACGATCGTCGGCTCCGGCTTTTCCACCACGTCCTTCGGGCCGAAGCTCAGCCGGAAGTAGAGCTTGCGCCGCAGGGCGGGCCATAGGCGTCCCCACAGCGCGACCATGAGCTTCTCGAAGCCGTCCGATCCGATGCGCACCACCGGGCCGGAGCCGCGGCTGACGAGCGCCTGCGCCGTGTCCGCGAGATCGGATGTCGCGGGCGGCATTCCCGGTACCGGAGTCACCTCGAGCGCCTCGACGGCTGCCGGTGCCGCGTCAAACGACGTGATGAGGTGCGCGAGCAGCGGGCGGAGGTCGTCCAACGCGGCGATCTCCTCCAGGTCGCAGATCAGCGCGTGGGTGACTACCATGCCTGACCGTCCAACCGACGGATCGCTGAACGTTCGAGCGACAACGTACCAGTCGCGCACGGCGAACCCCGACGTGACGGGCGACCAGTCGGCGCCTTGGGGCTCCGTGTCCGGCAGGTCGAGGCGCTGCGCCAGCTCGCCCGCGAGCTTGCGGTCGCCGCTCGCGTACCTGAGGGCGTGCCCAAGTTTGACAGTGCCGTAGATCGCCTGGTCGACGCGCATCCTCCGCTTCCCGTCCGCTCAGTCGCCGGCGTCGAGCAGGTGGTAGATCGGCAAGGCAAGGTCGCCGCTCTTCGTGCCGTTCGCCTCGACGACGTAGCCGAAGTGCTCGGGACCCTTACTGGCGTATTCCATGTCGCGAGTCGTGGGGCTGAGCGGGCGTTCGAGCGCGGAGAGGCCCATGATCAGCGGCTGCCGCCAGTTCGACCGCACGAACGCCGAAACGAGCGGCAGTCGCGCTTCCAGAGCCTCCGACGGGGTCTGTGCGATCCCCGCCTCGTCCCAGCAGGTCAGGAGCACGCCGAGGCGCGGAAGGCGGTGCAACCTGGACGTGGACCGATGGGAGAAGATGAGCATTTGGAGCAGCTCCACCAGCCTGGCCTGGTCGGAGGGATGCACCTCCCTGTTCTCGACCGAGACGCCCTTCAGACCGGCCAGTGGCTTGGAGAACATGTCGTCGCCGACGCTCGTCTGCTGGGGCCGGATGAGCAGCAGCCACGCGTCGGCCTCGTCGACGCGCTTTTGCCAAGTGTCGGGGAGTCGCCGGTTCTCGATCACGGACTTGATCTGCTCGCCGCCATATTCAGGCCAGACCAGGTCGGCCTCGCGGCCGTTGGCATCGACCACCGGCCAGACGCTGTCGACGTTGACGGACCGTGCGGTGTGACCCGCGGCCCGTCCCTCGTCGAGGCTCTCGAGCGCGGCCTCGAAGGCCTCAAGGTTGGTGGCCGCGCCGTTCATGCGCAGCGCTCCCGGGATCCGCATGAGGCGGCGGAGCAGCTGTGCCCCGTAGTGCGTCTTACCGACGCCGCTCTCGCCGACGAGGAGGATCGAGTTGGACGTCTGGCTCACGGCTTGTTGTTCCCGTAGATGAACAGGGGGTCGTCGGATGTTGATGCCGGCGGCGGCAGCCGGACGCCGGGCCGTCTGACGCCAATCGCCCACTGGAGAAGCTCGACCAGCCCAGCGCCCTTGTTCAGCAGCGGATCGCCGTCGGGCGCCCCGACCACGCTGACCGAGTGCTCGACCGTGTCGGACATCGCGTCGGTGACGGCACCGCGGACGGCCACCTCCATCTCCGGAGGAATGTCGACGTCGGACTTGGTCCAGACGAGAGCGACGGGGCGGCCGCCCCGTTCCGCGCCCAGGCGCTTCGCGATGCGCTGCAGCGAGCCGCGCGCCGTGCCCATCAATTCGCCGGCGAGCGCATCGCGGTCGGCCACGATCATGAAGGCGTCGGCGTTATCCGACACCCAGCGCGCGCCTGCCCCCTCGTCAGAATCCCTGTTGATAGCCCATCGCTGGAACCATTCGCCGGGCGCGTCGGTGAAGAGGTAGTCGACCGGCCGGTCGCCGTTCTCGTCGCGAAAGGTCAGGTGCAGGAGCCCCGGCGCCCTTCCGCCGCGACTGGTCGTGTGGGCGGGGAAGCCCGGCGGCTGGCCCGGCGCCCACCGCATCGAACCCGCGACCGCCTCCCACCCGGAGAGCGTGTAGGATCCGGCGAATAGCTGGCCCTTGGTGCCGGCCAGGCCTCGACCGAGCAGTAGGTACCATGCCGCGAGCAGGGTCGTCTTGCCAGCGTTCTGCGGCCCCACGACGCCGATGACGATGGGCTTGCCGCGCCCCGACACGAATCCTAGGTCCGCGAAGCCCAACGCGCTGCCGGACCACGGCATCAGCATCTCGCCCGAGAGTTCCTCGTCGGCTGTGTCGGTTACCTTGGCCCCATGCCAGATCGGGCACTTCGACAGGTCCGTGTGGCCGAGGTCGCAGCCGGTGTCGGGGACGAAGCACGTCGCCTGCGCGCACTTCTCCACGGGTCAGCCCTTCTTCGCGGAGCGACGCTTGGCAGGCGAGGCGTCTGTCGCCGCCTTCGAGGCCTGGAGCTCTCGGAAGAGCCATCCTGCCCACGCCACCGCGTCGAGCTCGGAATTGGCCGGGACGCCGGTGAGCCGCTGAAAGTCGTCCGCGTTCCGTGCGCCGGTGTGCGCAGGGTGGCCGATCAGGGCGAGCAGTGGCCCGCGCCCGTCCGGCGCCGCCGCGAGGTTGCCGGCGGCGGCTCGGAGCGAGGCGAGTCCGTCGTGGTCCTGGGCCTCAGCGACGAGGTCCCCCACGGGCCGCTTGCCGCCACCCGCTGTACCGTTCAGGCGGAGGACCGCCTCGCCCAGGAACGCCGACACGCTCGCGGGCGAGAACAGCGGGACCGTTTCGAACAGGTCGAGCGCCATGAGTGCGGCGGCGACTGAGGGCGGGAGTTCACGGTAGCTCTTACGGGCCGAGGGCGAGTACAGCGCCTCGCGCCACCAGAGAAGATTGGTGCGGCGCTGGAGCCCGGCGGTGGCGGCGCTGATCGACTTTAGCGTGTCGTCAACGTAGCCGGAAACCGCTGTGGCCAACTTGCTGAAAGGCTCGGCCAAGTCCGGCTGGCTGACTTCGATCTCGGACATGGCGGCGTTGATCGCGGCGGCGATCGCCGTCCCGGACCGCTTCCCGAATTCGTAGACCCACTGCTGTTGCTGTTGCGGCCAGTGCGGATTGCCACCTGTCGCGACGCCACCTTGCTGAGGGTGGTGAGACGATGGGCCAGCGGCCGCGGTCATGCCGTTCTGCAGGTCGGTCTGGGACGCCTCGCCGATCTTGACATCTGGTACGGTGAGGGTCGGTACCTGGTACTTCATCGGCTGGACCGAGATGGTCTCCGGCGTCGCCCACTCTTCTTCCGCGCGGGCGTCGACGCGGCGCTCGACCTGCTCGACGATGCCGATCCAGATGTCGCGCTCGTTATCGACGGGCAGGAGCGGGAGCGCGTTGCGCGCCGACGCGATGAAGCACACGCCGACGCGGTCGTCCTCTGCGGCGGCATTGACCAGCGCGTCGAGCAGAATGGCGCGGATCACCGCGATCGGCGTCGCCGCGAAAGTGTTGCGGTAGGTTGTCCACCTGTTCTGGAGCGCCGCCAGCGCCTCTTGGACCACGGGATCGTCCTCGGGCGCGTTGGGGTCGAACGCGATGAGGGAGTAGCTCAGCGCTTTAGACGGGTTCTTTTTCAGCGCGTCGCCGAGGTCCTTTGCGGCCTGCGAGAGCTTCTCTAGCTTGGTGTCGTCCCCGCCGACGTCGATCAGCCCCTTGTTCAGGAACCCTTGAAGTGTGGCGTTGTCCACGCACTCATCCCCCTGTACCGATCTCACTTTGTTTTAGCGGACCGAGCGACCATGCCAATACGAAAAATATCTTCTATTTCCAAACTAAAAAGAGGAGGATCGATTCGTTCCGGGTCGCTTATTCGGACTAACGTCGTGTAGCATGCTGCCAGCGTGGGGTGGATTGAAAGTACATGTAAAAAGTTCACAGGGGCAGGTCGAAGGGCAATTGTTTCGGCACGAGTGGCGCAGGCCGGTCGTCCATGTCGAGTTCGTACTTTCCAAATCGGCGAATGTGCCGACGGGTGTAGGGACTGAGGGCAGCAGCAAGCTTCGGAGTGACGTGCAGGCCGTCATTGGCCATGGAAGCAAGAGCCTCGGTCAAGTCGGCGACATTTGAAAGCATGATAGCGTTCGCGACCAGGCTGGCATATTTGACCTGCTTTTCCTGCTCGACCGGATCCCCGCTCTTGATGATTGGACCGCCGAATGTGATCCAGTCGAGGAAATCATTGAAGGATTCGATTTTCGTGGTTTCGGCGCGGATGGTGCACCGGATCTCGGGATTGGCGATATAACGCAGCAGGAACAGCGTACGCTCGACCCGACCGAGTTCGCGGAAGGCTTGGTATAGCCGACTTTTCCGGTTGTGCGATCCGAGTTTGCGCAGCAACATGGAGGGTAGGACCAAGCCGGCCTGAATGGAGAGGACGACCTGCATCATGTCCTGCCAATGCGTCGAGATCAAGCTCCAGTCGATTTCGCGGGTGAAGAGCCTGTCAATATGCTGGTAGCGCACCGATTTGTCGGGCCGATAGAAGGTGGCGTCACCCCAATTGCGCATACGCGGCATCAGCATGATGCCGAGAAAGCGGGAAAGACCAAAGACAGGCTCGCTTTGACCCTGGGTGTCGGCATGGAGGATGTCCGGCTGGATTGTCGATCGGTTCTTCATGAGGCCGTCCAGGATATGGACCGCTTCCCAGACGCCGCAGGGGATGAAGGTGGTGAACAACGCGATATAGTTGTCAGCGATGTGATGATAGGCGATGCCACCATAGGCACCGTAACGGATATGCTGAGCACCCAGGAGGTTGTTTTCGCGAAGCGGGACGTGCGTGCCATCGGCGATCGCCGCCCGGCCGGCGCCCCAGATTTTCGGCAAGGGGAAGCGATTGTAGGCGTCGATCAGGTCCGTCATTGCGGCTTCGAGCTTGGACGTATTGATATGCTGGGCATTGAGGCGACGCAACGTATCGGCGCTGGCGATAGCTGGAGCATGGCGGGCGGCCTGGACGGGGCCGAGATTGCAACCATAGCCAAAAGTCGTGAAGACATAGCGCTGCTCGGCTCTTGTGAGCTTCGGATCGGCTCCGGAAGGCGGGCCGAAGTGGCGCGTGAAGTTGGTCCAGAAAGTCCCGTCCCTGAGAATATCGAGCAGGTGGCGTTCGCGCATGCGAGCATGGACTTCCATCTCGAAGCCCTGCAATCCCTCGGGCAGCGACTTGGCCCTGAGCTGTTTGAGGTGCGGCACGCCGTCAGCGTCAATGGTCAGTTCCGCGTTGGAGGGGAAGTCCGCATCGACCGCCACTGCTGTCGCCGTCAGTTCTCGCCGCAATTGATCGACAAGGTGTTCACCGCTCCCGGGAAGGCCAAGCGCATCGCAATATTCTGCCAGCCGCGCTTCGCAATCCGGCCAAGGCAGGAGCTGAGTCCTGTAATCATCGAAGGTTTCGGCGCCGACAACGAACAGATCCGTTGCTTGCAGCGCGTCCGCCAGATGGATGAAGACGCAGACTTCGAGCGCGCGACGATCGACCACTGTACTGCCACCACGGCGCTTCGCCACGAAGCTTTGCCATCGCTGCGAGGCAAAGCTCAGCTCAAGCGGTCCAGCCAATTCGTCACGGCGGGCGTGACGATGTTCGATCACGATCGACAATGCGTCAAGCAGGCTGCGATCCTGTGTCGCCGAGCGAATCTCCATCAAGTCCAGCAGCTGGAACAAGAGGCTGCGGGTTTTGGCGTGGATTGGCCACAGCAGCGGCAGATCGTTGTTGCGATGCCAGGCGCTGACCGTTTCACATTGCTGCGACAACGCCTCGACGCCGCCCTGCTCGGCCAAAAGAGCGCGGATGCGACGTCCAGTATCGGTGTCGCTCTCGCCTTCCTTAGCCGTTTCCAGCACCTGTCCCAGAACAGCGATCAGTTTCTCCTCGACGTCACGGTGCTGCTCCTGGAACGCTTTGAGCTTTTCCTTGGCGGCGGCCTGCGTCTTTCGGACACGGCGCAACAACATCTCGATCAGTTCGTCACGGCATTGCGCGTGGACCTGTCGCAGAAGGCTCAGGACCAGAAGGTAGCGCCGTCCTGGCCGGGCAATGGCAAGAAGTTCGCTCACCTCCAAAGCCCGGGCCTCGGCGGCGAATTGCCGGAGCTTGGTGTGGGTTATGTCTGCCAGAGGCGGATCAGGATCAATCAAATTGTTCAGCCAGTGGAGGCGCTCGATCCACAGCCTGATTGTCTCTGGGCGCGCTGGCCCAGGCGTCTGTTTCAACCGGTTGAAAGGGGTTGTCGCGGCTCCCGGCGGGACCGTCAGCAATCCATCCAGAGCCGCGACAACATCTGCGGTCAGCCGAACTGCAACCTGGTCGTACATGCGCGTGTGGACCTGGGTTCGCAAGTGGTTGACCAGCCGGTCCAGTGTGCTGAAGGCCGGCAAATCAATCGAAGCCTTCCCCAGAGCTTCAATGCCTCGATTGATCAGGTCCGCCGGATCGCTCATCGTTTCGGCTGCCGCAAGCACGGTGACCGATACCAACTGCTCGGCAGTTTCGGAATAAGCCGCCACGCCGAGATGAATGCGTACCGCCGTCCGATAGCGGTGGAGCGTCGTCTTTTGACGGGTCTCGTCGAGCAACGGGGGCACGGCGTCCAGATCAAGTTGCGCCGCCAGATAAGCGAGCGTACCGACGTGAACGTCGCTCACCGATGGAAAGTAGCCAAGGTCCTGCCGGCCCTTCAGCACCGTCGCCAGTGTCAGGCGACCGGTATCGGTGAGCGCCTTATCACGAACGAAGAAGAGATCGGCTTCATTCAGGAGGTAGCGGACGTTCAGTTCCTCAGCCGTCAGAGGGTCGCCAGGACGCGGGTAAGCGGTGCGGTCAATCGAGGTCATGAGATGTCCAGAAAAGGGTCCGCCGAAGGGGCGACGGAAAGTGTATGAATTGAAGGCGTTAGGACATAGCGATTCGCCGTCCCGCAATCATCGTCACTTCCATGCCAAAAACCGCACGGCACTTTACCTGCGCGTCTCCACGCCGGAGCAGAAGCCCGATCTGCAATATGATGGGTTGCATGGCTACGCTGCGCGCGCCGGACTGGAGATCGTCGGAGACTACTGCGACATTGCGGTGTCAGGCCGCCGCGAGGGACGCCCCCGGCTCAACGCCTTGATGGCGAGTGTTCGTAACCGTGAGGTCGATTGTGTCCTGGTCTGGAAATTCGACCGTTTCGCCCGCTCCACACGTCACCTTCTGATCGCCCTCGAGGAATTCGATCACCTCGGCGTGCGCTTTATCAGCGTTCAGGATCAGATAGACACCGCAAGCCCCATGGGGCGGGCCATGTTCACCATCATCGCAGCCATGGCAGAATTGGAGTCCTCTTTGATTAGCGAGCGCGTCACCGCTGGAATGCAGGCGGCGCGATCGCGCGGCAAGCATCTCGGACGGCCAAGTCTCCCAATTCTGTTGGTTGAAGAGATCGAGGTGCTTGCCGCATCAGCCGATCTGAGCATTCGAAAGATTCAAGAGAAAATCGGAGGAAAAGCCAGTCGAGGCCGCGTTGGTGAAATCGTCAAACGCGTCCGATCGGCAAAAGCGTCGACCGGGTGAACTTTTTACACGTACTTTCAATCTACCCCCGCAAGGACTCCATCATGCAAATCAAAACCGCAAGCCTTGGCCCTAACGCGCATCCGCACGACCCGGTTGCGGGCGACGGATCGTCACCCGCCGACCGCAGCATCGAGATCGAAGCGGGACACGGCAGCGGCACTCTGTGGCCCACGGACGGCACGCAAGCACGCGCGTGCCCGAGACCGGCTTCGGAAACCACGATGTGCCTCGCGGACCTGCTGTCGATCTCCAGCCAGCGGCCTTCGAGGCCCGAAGTCATACCGGCCATTGTGCAAGCCGGGGACGATGAAGGCGTCCCGGATTTGCTTCCGCAACCGGCCCGTTCCGGGGCGAGCCAGCCGCGCCTGGCCAATCCCGGCGAAGCGAGGGACGTCGAGAGCGGGTTGCTCATGCGCGATTGCTCGTCGCGGATCGCCGCCTTCCTGGGCAACCTGTCGGTCGTCCAGGAGCTTCGGCAGTTCGATGACAGCGAGTTCGTGGGCAAGCTGCGTAACGAACTGGTCACCGAGCCCGGATGTCGAGAGCCGAAGACGCTGCTGGCCGCCATGGGCGAGAAGGTCGATGAACTGCGGTCGCACCTGGACAAGCAGGCGTCGACACCAGAGGAGGCGGAGTTCCTGGCAGAGGCCCGGCGCTATCTCGAGCCGGTCATGACCAGCTTCGAGACCGACATCCACACCTTGCAGCACGACGCGAGTGCCGCGAAGCGGATATACCAGGGAGCGCTGACGCTTCTGCTCTACCCCTTGCCGCTCGCCACGCTGTTCACCCAGAAGACTGGCACCTACGCTGCGTTCAACATTGCTTCCTACACCTATACGGCGATACAGCTGGTCTCGCTTATGCGACGCCCGACAACGGACGCCAAGCTGTTCATGAAGCACGCCATCAACCGGCACAGCCTGGTCTTCTTCATCTCGCTGATCTATGCCGTACCCACCTTCTACGCCAAGGCCGCGCCGCTGCAGCGCAACGCCGGCTTCGTCGCCGGCGCAGCGGCAGCGCAAGGGGCGATGATGTTCGGCCTGCGGCTGGGGCAGGACCTGATGGACTCGATGCGGCTGCGCTTCAACGGCGCCTTCAACCGCAGGCGTGATCTTCCCGACGGCTTCAGGGACGCCATTGAGGGAGTCGTGGGCGATCTGCGCGCGGGTCTGAGCAACGTCAACCGCTCCGTCGGCGAATTCCAGAACGACCGGCGGATCACGCCGCACATGGATCGGCAGCTCACCTTCTTCAAGCAGGACCTGTCCAGAATCGTGACGGGCCTTGAGCGGCTCGTAGCGACCGGGACGCGGCAGGAGAGCCCGGTCGCCGCAAGCGATGACCCACCAGGCCCCCTAGAGGCGGTGCGCCGGACCCTGGACGCATCGTTCGCAAACAACCCCGACCTGAAGGGAAAGCTCGCGCTGGCGACCGTAGCCTTCGCCGTCCTCGGGTCAAACATCGCCCTGATGCGCAACAACGGGCTGGCCCTACCTGACTTCATCGCCGATGCGGTCGTCTCGTCGACGTTCCTGCTCCGTGAAGCGCTGAGCCCGCACGTCACGCACGCGGGGATGAACGACAGCGTGAGCGACACCGTCGGCGGTATGACGATCGGCCTGCCCTTCTCCGTAGCCGCTGTGATGAGCGGCTACATGGACGACCCCAGGGCCAACCCATCGGGCTTCATAGCCGGGACCGTCGGCTACACGGCGGCCTACCTGCTCTTCGGCCGGGTGGCCGGCGACGTCATGTCCAAGGGCCTCATGGCTACGAGCGGAGCGCTCGGCTGGGGCCAACAGCAGGCGATCCGACTCGGCCGGAGCGCGATGGCCTTGGGTTTCGAGCTGGTCGCCGGGCACCGCTCGCCGGCTGCAGCGGATGTGCACGACGTAGCCGGGGTCGAGATGGCGGGTGTGCCGCATGAGCCGCTGTTCTTCAGCCCCTCACAGCGGGCGTCCGCCGAACGCACCCTGGTCGGCACGCTTGAGCAGATCGGCGACGAGTGGTACGAGGCGCGCGACGAATGGGAAGGCGAATCGGAGGGGACGGCGGGTAGGGACGACCCCTGGGTCGACGCACCGGCGGAGCTGCCCATGCAGCCGGCGCCTCAGTCGGAATAAGCAGCCCTGCACGCGTATGGGGTCGGGCGGGATTCCTGAGCGGGAGGGTCGGTAGGGATTCGTGTAAGAAACCTTTACTGACAGCGAGTTAGCTCACTTTTGGCTGTTTTGTACACAAATCCCTGCCAAGCCTCTATAGAGGCTCGAGAATCCCGCGCGTCAATGCTTCGTCGTCCCAGCTATGACTTCGGTGAGCCAGCGCGAATCGGAGAGTTTCTCGCCAAACTTGCTCCTACAGTCACTGTAGGAGATCAACATGGGTCTATGCGTTTCAAAGCCGAGCGTGGCAGGCTCACCTGAGCATTATGCAGCCCACGCCACAGAGCAGGCCACGCCCTCTACGCCGTCATCTCCCGAGGCGTCCATGTCACCCAGCCTGTATGGCTTGGCGTCACTCGGGTCTCCCGGAGCGAGCTCGAGCCGCCGTCCATTAAGTCCACTGCTGGAGTTGAATACCAGCGATCTGGTAAAGCAAAAAAAGCGACTTTGGCAGCGGATCCAACACGATGGGTCGCAGTTCCGAACCACACCTGAAGAACGAAAACAGTTCAAGACTGCGCTCATAACTCTTTGGGGCTAACAATCCCGCCCACAGAGGCAGCAGCAGTGGAATGGGATGATGCAAAGAATGGCACAGATGAAGAGGAACCACCCAGAACTCGAACACATGGCAACCGAGGATCTCGTGGCGCTGCAGGCATGGACGACGGACGATTATGAAGTAGTACAGGATGTTCTGGAGAAAGAAGCGACGCCCACTGCTCATGGCCTTGCATTTGCAAAATGCATCATTTCCGCCCTGCACTCGCTTCCCGAAGAATATTCATATCAAGGGACTGTCTTCACCGGCGAAGATCAGTTGCCGGACTGGGTGTGTCGGAGCGATACCAAGAAGGAAGCATCACCACGGACCGCCGATTCTTCGCGACCTCAGAAACCAAGAATGCATCCTGGCAAGGAATGGCAGTCGAGTGGGAAAGCAATTCAACAACTGGAAAACGCATCTCCATGTTTTCAGAGCGCCCGAATGAGCAGGAAGTTCTCTTCCCTCCTGGCACCCGCTGGTAACACGAATTGAAGAGAACGAGACTCATCCCCGCCTGAAGATTTATCAAAGCCAGATCGCGTAGGCATTCTGAATCGCCCTGGAGAAGTATTCACCAGAAGTACGGATGTGGGCGGTGTGGATGGTGTTCGAGCGGACTGAACTTCGCAGCAACAGGCTGCTGAAGAATCATCTGCCACGCGAAACGGCAAACGGACGGCTCGACAAGGGGTTCTCAGTTCACAGGCCAAGCGCGCTGCTGACAGGCAATGCGCTTGCCTGTCAGTTGCGGTCACTTTGTGCCAGTCGCAGCGCTGCGCCATGACAGCAGCCGTACGTCCCTGGCGCAGGCAACGCGCACTAAGAGCGGCGATGGCCACCGCCGTACAGATCTACGACCAGGTCACCAACGGCTGCCGGCGATCGCCCATAGGCTCCGTGAGAATCCCTCGCTAGCGACATCGCAGCCGGCCAGCCCTCCCGCAGGCCCGCTGGGCGCTCTGTAAGTGCTGCCTCTGACCAGCAGCAGGCCAGCGGCGCTGTGCGAGTTGCATCCTCCTTGCCTGGCTGCGCTGACTTTGCCAATTCACAACCGTCCAGCCTAAATGACGCCGCCGTCCAGTTTGACTGATAGCTTTGTCCAGTTTATTTAGTGCCGGCGTCCACTTGCTTGGCTGTATGTAGTAACATGCTGACCCCAGCGAGCACGTGGTACTCACTACCTGCTGCGTTCAGGCCCGCCGAACCGGCAACAATCGCGCCAACGGAAATCGCTCCAACTACGATCCGCCAGACGGCAAAGAACCGAAACCCGTAGCGTCGTTGAGCAAGAGTGTTGAATTGCACTACTGCGCCCAGCCCAAGGAAGGCTGCAACAGCGATCGCGATATAGGTCAGCGTTTCCATGTTGCCTCCTCGTGCACTTTAGGTAGCATTATGCTACCGCGATAGCCGGTGGGTTTCAATGGGTGTGGGCAACGAGGCCTGGACGTCTCAGCTACCTACCTTGATCCTGTTCGCGGTCCTGATCCTTGCGGCGTATATCCGGGAGGGTTTCACCACGCTCTATACGGCCCGCCAAGTCTTCGCGCACCTTTTTGGCTACCCCAGCAGCCGACGCAGGCTGGGAGGCCGCTACGCGCGCTTCTACGGCCCTCACGTATGCGTAGGAGGGAGCTAAGTCGGGATACTTCGCGACGGCCTGTTTGGCGGGCAGGGACCGGAACGCGTCAGCCCTGTCCTTCGCTTCCGACGCTTCCCTAGCAGAGCGAAGTGTGGCGGCTCCATCTTTGCCATAGCGAATTTCAACGTCATCGCCGACACGTGGAGGGCGACCTAACTTGTCTCTGAAATGCGCAATGGCAGAGCGTGCACCGATCTGCTGCACCAGGTGCAGGTCGGTTTCGCCAATGACCTTACCGCTGTACTCGCTGTTCGGCCGTGGAATGAATGTCCGGCTCTCCTGTCCCAAGGCCCGCTCCGCGATCGCCTTGGCATCCGCAAAGCTCGCAGCCGCCCGATGTTGGCGGCTCTGTGAGAAGTTCTGCAGTTCGTCCTTGTAGAGCATCCGAGCCCAGGCCGGCACATTCTCGCTGGCGCGAATTGCCTTGCCGCGCTCCAATATCACCGACAGTTCGTGGGGCTTGCCCAGCTGCGAGTTGTCGAAAATGTACGCCCGGTCAGCAAGCTTGGCAGCCTCGCGGATCAGCGGTTGATTGCGGTCGTAACGCTGACGGATCTTGTCTTCCGGGACGGGATGCCCACCCTTGTTGACGCGATCGGCGACACGCATCACTGACAGGTTCGGGCTTCGGACGTTGACGTGGTAAAGCACCACCTCGTAACCGGCAGCTTTGGCGTCACGCACCAGGTCTACCTTCGACGGATGTGAGAACGTGGATTCAGTGACCAGGCTCTTGCGTTCGGCCATGAGTTGCCGGCGACGTTCCTCTGCCAATTCCTGGCCACGTGCAGACTCCGACTTTGTTTGCGCTGGGTGACCAAACTCTCGCAACGCCAGCTCGTCGGCGTTTACAAACTCGGCGTCCGGATAGCGCTTTTCCAGTCGATTCCTGTAAAGCGTTGTCTTCCCTGCGCCGTTAGGCCCAGCAATGACGTGCAGTGTCGGCGTTCTTTCGTCAGTCACTCTTCGATCACCACAGTGTTCCCGTCGCCCGCAACCCGAACAAGCCGGCCATGCGCGTCATACCCTGCAGCACCGGCAGAGCGACCCAACAAGGCCATCGCAGCTGTTTCCTCGCTGCTCGGTGCAAGCATCACGTCATCAAGCAGGTCGTAGTAGTGCGTGCGTTCCTGGTCGGCCAGCAAAGCCGGATCAAAGCGACCCTCCAATGCGGCGCGAACGCGATCGAGGGTAAACCCTGGCGCTTGCTCGATGGCGCGCCCGATCCGCGCCCAGTGCTCGAGCTGGCCACCAATGGAACGCGAGAACACCGGTGCATCTTCCCGCGCCAGGTTGACGAGGGCGCTTGACAGTTTCACCGACGCGAAATCGATCTTAGGCTGACGGGCAGGGGAGTTTGGCGAAGGTTTGGTCTTTGTGGGCATCACGTTGCTCCTATTTGAGTAGCAAAATGCTACCCGAAATGCTGCCTAAAATCAAGCCGGGTGGCAAAGTGACACTCAAACAAAAAGCGCGGCCTGAGCCGCGCTTTCGTTCCTACATCGGTGGGAATTACCGCGCCTGTGTCTGCTGCCCGTTGCCAGGCTGCGTGCCCGCTGCGCCTCCACCACTGTTGCCACCGGGGGTGCTGCAATCCTGGTAAGCCGAATTGCATTTGCCCTTGACGATCGATTCCACCAGGTCATCTTGTCCGGACGGGCACATCTTGAGGAAATTGCGCCTCTTCTTGCGCTCGTCGCTGGGCTTGTCCGCCCTGATACTGAAATAACGTCTCAGCGGCGGAGTACATTCCGATGGAGCTGATCCAGCCACCAGGCACAGAAGTGCCTCGCACGCGTCCTTCTGGTCTCCCTGCATCGTCTCTTGCGCAGCTACGCTTCCTGTGCCGCCGGCGATGAAGCTTGCCACCATTAAGATCCAAAGCTTTTTCATAGTCGTCACCTGATTGGTCATTATCGTTCCGCGCCGCGATCCTGCCGGCGTTCTGCTTCCTGCCGTTTACGGACTTCCGGCAGAGAATTGCCCTTAGCCAAGCCGCGCTCGATATTCTCACGCAGCGAAGCTAGGCCCTGTCGGCTCGAAGCCGGGATTTTGGCCAAGTTGAAGAACGTTGTGGGAACATTGTCTCGCTAATTGACGAGTGCTTTGCTGGGGAATGACAGTCTGCTCCAATTTTAGGGATTGGAGTGACGGGTTTGCATATTTCGCGAGAGGATTTGATCGGGCGCTGGAGCCTGAGCTATTCGGATATTGAATTTGTGAACGGCAAGCCGGTCCCGGCGCGACTGGGATTGGCGGTTCAGCTTAAGTTCTTCGCCGCGCACGGCTTCTTTGTACAGGACCATGCCTCGATCCCGGCCGACAGCGTTTCCTGGCTGGCCGAGCAGCTTGGCGTCGGATCTGGCGCCATGACCGAGTATGATTTCTCCGGTCGGACTGCGCGCCGGCATTGTGCCGAGATTTTGCAGTACCTCGGCTTTCGGCGCCTGAAACGGTGCGATCGGGAAGAGCTGACATTATGGATCGCTGGCGAACTGTGTCCGACCGGGCAATCGGTCGGCGCCATGCTCGAGCAGGTTTTTCTGTGGTGCCGGGACCGTTGCATATACGGCCCGTCGCACAAGGAACTGGAACGCCTGGTGCGTTCGCAACGGCAACACTATCTCGACGACTGGTTGACCGGGGTGAGCGCTCGCCTTTCAGCAAGCACGGTCGCATTGCTGGAAGCTTCTATTGCTGAGGCAGACGGCCAGACCGGCTTCAATACGATGAGAGGTGATGCTGGCCAAGCGTCGCTCGACAACATCCTCAGCATGACGGCGAAACTTGCCTTCATTCAGAAACTTGATCTGCCACGGGATATGCTGTCGGCGACCGGCAAGGCATGGGTGGAACAGATTGTCCGCCGTGTCGCCGGCGAAAAGGCCTGGGAGATGCGGCGGCACCCTTCGGCCAAACAAATCGGACTGTACGCAATTTATCTTTCGTCACGGCAAGCGCAGCTCACGGACGCGATGGTCGATTTGCTGCTCGAGACGGTCCACAAGATCGGGACGCGCTCGAAACGCAAGGTGGTCGGCGATATCGCGAAGGATATCGAGCGGGTTTATGGCAAGGAAAGATTGCTGGTTGAGATTGCCAGTGCTTCGATCGACGAGCCCGCGGGGCGCGTCTGCGATGTCATTTTCCCGATCGTCGGCAAGGACAAGCTGGCGGCGATCGTCAAGGAGAGCCAGGCGAAAGGGGCTCTCGACCGGCGCATATATAAGGTGATGCGCTCGTCCTGGGCCAATCATTACCGGCGCATGCTGCCCAGTCTGCTTTCGGTTCTGGAATTCCGGTCGAACAATACCGCGTGGCGTCCGGTGCTAGTGGCGCTGGATTGGATCAGGAGCAAGGTGGATGATGGCTGCCGGTTTGTGCCGATGCAGGATGTGCCGTTTGACGAGGTTATTCCGGCCAGATGGCGCAGTTCGGTCAATGACGATGGCCGTGTGAACCGGATCAGCTACGAGCTTTGCGTCCTCACCCAGTTGCGTGATCGCATCCGCTCCAAGGAGATCTGGGTTGTCGGCGCGGACCGCTATCGCAATCCTGACGACGATCTTCCCAGGGACTTCGAAATCCGGCGTGACGCCTATTACACAGTCCTCAACCTGACCCCGAACGCGCGAGCGTTCACAGCCGGCATTCGCAAGGAGCTTGAGCATGAGTTACTGCTTCTGAACGAAACGATCCCACGAAACGGCAAGGTCCGGCTGCTGTGGCGGGGCGAAAACCGCATATCGATTACACCGTTCAAGCCTCTGCCGGAACCGAAGGGGCTGGAAGCAATCAAGGGCGAGATCGGTCAGCGCTGGTCGATGACAGGATTGCTCGACGTGCTGAAGGAAGCCGCACTCGATACCGGTCTGCTGGAGTCCTTCGAAACATCGGCGTCGAGAGTTGCCCTGTCGCGCGAGGCGCTGGATCGGCGGCTTCTGTTGTGCCTTTATGGTCTCGGCACGAATGCCGGGCTCAAGCGGATCGCCGGCGCAACACCTGATGTCAGCTACGACGAGTTGCTGCATGTTCACCGCCGCTTTATCCACGCGCCGGCGCTGAGGGAGGCGTGCGCGAGGGTTGCAAACGCGACCCTGGCCATCCGCAACGCAGCAGTCTGGGGTGACGCGGGTACGGCGTGCGCATCTGATTCGACAAAGTTCGGAGCGTGGGATCGCAATCTGATGACGGAATGGCATGCCCGCTACGGCGGCCGTGGTGTCATGATCTATTGGCATGTCGAAAAACGTGCGACCTGTGTCTATTCGCAATTGAAACGGTGCTCGTCCTCGGAGGTCGCCTCCATGATCGAGGGCGTGCTGCGTCATTGCACCGATATGGAAATCCAGCGCCAGTATGTCGACAGTCATGGTCAGAGCGCAGTCGGTTTCGCATTTTGCCGCCTTCTCGGCTTTGAACTCGCCCCACGCCTGAAGGCGATAGCCCGTCAGAAGCTTGCCATCCCGGAAGCCTCGCTGCGCACAAGGCTGCCGAATCTCTTGCCGATCCTTTCCAGCGCGATCGACTGGGAGGAGATCGAGCAGCAATATGACGAGATGGTCAAATACACCGCCGCCATGCAGACGAGAACGGCGGACCCTGAGGCCATCCTGCGCCGTTTCGCCCGTGCCGAAGTGATGCACCCGACCTACAAGGCGCTGAGCGAGCTCGGCCGCGCGGTCAAGACAATATTCTTGTGCCGCTACCTTCGCCAGGAGGCATTCCGCCGGGAAATCCACGAGGGGCTGAATGTCGTCGAAAACTGGAACAGCGCTAATGGCTTCGTGTTTTTCGGCAAGGGCGGCGAGATCGCCACGAACCGGATCGATGAGCAGGAGATTTCCGCTCTGGCTTTGCACCTGCTGCAGGCGTCACTGGTCTATGTGAACACACGCATGCTTCAGACCGTGCTGGTGGAACCGAAATGGGCCGCACGGATGGCGCCGGAAGACTATCGCGGCCTCACGCCTCTGATCTACAGTCACGTCAATCCTTATGGCCGTTTCGATCTCGACTTGAATAGTCGGATCGATTTTGATCGGCTGGCGGCATAATTTTTGGAGATACCAATGGTTAAAATTGCTGAATCATGCCTGAATGTTCTCTACCAACATGGGCTGTCGTCGGCGCAGTTCCAGTTTTATTTCGAGAGAGCAAAGCATGATCTTCTGGCCAATGACATGGCCTGCGACGCCATCGTTGCGGAGGTTATGCAGTCCATGGACGATCATCCGGATGTGGCAACCTTGTTCGGATTGCTGCTGGATGAGGCACGAATGGGCATCGAGAATGACAGCCCATATGGAAAGGCCTTCCTGGAAAATGCGGAGAAGGCGATCAAGGCTCGCATTGCTGCGGGCGCTGGCGAGCCGCTTCACGGTTTGAAAATTGCTGGCTTGTATCGGCGTGCCAGTCTGCCCGTGCCAGACATACTGATGCTTGACCCGGTTGGGGAAAGCCCCGCCGAGGAGATCCCGATGCCGGATCTTGATGGCGCGCTTGCCGTTTTAGCGGCAGAAGTTGAAGCTGAAGGCGGCGGCGCGTATGAGTTCTTCAGGGGCCTGGATGAGATGTCGGCAGGAATGCCGGAGGAGTTCAAAGCCGAGTTTGTCCATCATCTGTTGAGCCTCGACAATCCCTTTCTGGAGCGCTGTGCACTCTATTGGCTGGTATCCGGCACATCATTGACGGGAGAGGCCGTGGCCGCCGGCCTACGAGAAAGGCTCATGCGCGGGAAGCTGGAGCCTGAAACCTTATCCTATCTGCCGATCATTCGCGGCTGGCTGTCGGCGAGCGCCGCCCGGGCGGCTATCGATGACATTGGCAAGCTGGCGCTGCGACAAGGTCTCGCTGATGTTTCCAAACAAAACAGGGCGGAGCCGATCGTCAGCGACATCCTGGCGACCACCGCTGACGGGGTCGGAGCGCAAGGCCTAACGATTGTGGGAAAACTGCAAGCCCAGACATTTGTCGCGATGATCCTGTTAAAGACCGGATACGGCATCAAGGATGCCTTTGTCATTCGTTGCCGTTCAAAGCGCGAAGCAACCAGCATCGTCTCTTATGCCCGCCAGGAAGCAAACAGCGTCCGAATAGATCGAATGTCTGCCGAGCTTCTGCTGGAAGCGGCTCTGGCGGATGGGATAGAAAACGGCCATCCACCAGCGCCGGCCTTCATTGACGTCATGGAGGCTTGTAGCTTGAGCCAATTGCGGCCCCAGGAAAGGGATCTGCAGGCTTTGCTGGATCACGTCGATCCGCAAAAGGAAATCCAGAATGCGACAGCGGCACAACTGGATCGGATGCTCCGCAATGAGCCCGCACTGGATGCGCTTGTCCCGTTCACCGACAGCTGGTTTGAAGACACAGGAGAAACACGCGATATCATTCGGGGATCCCGCTCGGCGCGGACTGTTGAAAAAAGAATCTGGGCCTTTCTCGAAGGCCGACGAGACATCTGGGCAAGGCGATTTCTGCAAACCGCGATCATTCTCAAATCGGCTAAAAAGGAGCGACTGTCAAAAGCACTGGCAGCCGCAGCCTTTGCACTGATACACAAGCATCCCCTACAGGGCATCCCGCTCATGGAAGATATCGTTATGACCACACTGGATGCAGGCGGTGCACCTTTGTAGTGAATATTTTTGGTACCCATGGAGAACATCGTCAATGAACGGGTTGCGGCCGTTGAATCCTGTTTATTGTGGGTCGGAAACGAGATATTGAACAACTCGGCATGACAGCACACGCAAATTGAACAGTTAGCATGGTTAGGACATGGCTCGTATCGGATATGCCCGTACATCCACAACAGACCAAAACCTCGCCGCGCAAATCGCCGCGCTCAGGAACGCCGGCTGCGAGGTCATCCGCGAGGAGCAGAAAAGTGGTGCATCGCTCGAAGGTCGTCCGCAACTGATGACCATTCTCGACTTCATCCATGCCGGCGAAACTCTTGTCATCACCCGCATCGACCGGCTGGCCAGATCGTTGCGAGATCTTCAGGTGATAGTCGACCGACTCAAGGCCAAGGGCGCGCATCTGGTGGCCACCGAGCAGCCCGTCGATACCTCCACAGCCGCCGGCAAGGCGTTCTTCGACATGCTCGGCGTCTTCGCGGAATTCGAAACTAACCTGCGGCGCGAGCGGCAGGCTGAAGGTATCGCCGCCGCCAGGAAACGTGGCATCTACAAAGGTCGCCCACCGAAGATTGACCGCGCAGAAATCCTGCTTCGCCTCCAAAAGGGTCAGGGACCCAGCAAGATCGCCCGCGATCTCGCCATATCACGTGGCACGGTCTATCAGGTACGCAACGGTGCTTCCGAATGAGCAAGGCCAACCGCATCACCCGTTTAACATCCGCCGCCTGCGAGCAGATTCAGGCCCGCATGCTTGAGGCTTGCAGAAAGATCGCCTCAGATCACGGACTGGTCATCGAAAGTACCGGGTGGCGTGGCCTGGAACCTGGCTTCTCATTCGAACCAGCATTCCGCATCAGTATTCCCGCGCCAGACGGCAAGACGCTCAATCTGGATAAGGAGATGTTCGCCCTGCTGGCCGAACAGTACGGCCTGGAGGCTGCTGACTTCAAACGCGAGTTTATCGCTGGTGGCGAGCGTTTCCGGATCACCGGCATTGATCCACGAAGACCTAAATATCCCATCTCCGTCGAGCGTATCCCCGATCGCCGCGGCTTTCAAGTTCACCGCCGACAATGTTGCCATGTTGCTCAAAGCTCAGGTCGAACCCTGACGTTCACCAATCGTTCTTCAACTTGGCCAAAATCCCGGCTTCGAGCCGACAGGGCCAAACTGGCAGCACGATCGAGGCCGGCGCAACGCGAGTCGCCGAAATCATCGCGCCCGTGGTGCTGTGCAGCAACGGCGGCGGCATCACCCTGCTCGATGAGCGGGGCATCAAGGTGCATGGCGTTTCCTATCCGAAGGAACAGGCCCAGCAGCCTGGCCGTACCATTCCGTTTCAAAGCTGAAGGACGCGATGGTGAAGAACCCGGCAGAGCGCGTACGGCTCGACTATGCGGCGGCCGCCTCGCAGGATCTGCTGCACAATCTGTCGGGGTTAGCGGCCGACGGCAGCTTGCTGTGGACCGTTTCGGACGAAGGACGGACCTTCGAGTGCCTAAAGGCGCTCGAAGCCGGGTATGTGCTGGCCCGCCAGTATCGAATTGACGACTTGATCGCGCGCTGGCCCGGCGCCGGGGAGAGCAAGGGCGGCGCGGAGCTCGACCTGGAAGCGGTCGATATCGTTCAAGGAGCACTCTGGCTTTGCGGCTCGCACTGCCATGTCCGTCTGGCCTCCGACGACGACAACGAGGACCAACTCCGGTCGAAAATCCGCGCGCGGCCAAGCCGGCATCTGCTGGCGCGCATCGCCCTCATGGACGAGGCATCGCGCCTGGGCAAGGTGAAAGTCGCCCCAAGAAGGCGATGCCTGTCGCGTTGCCTCAAGGAAAATGTTACCGCGCGGCTTGGTTGCCTCACCTAAAATGTTACCCGTGAAGGGGAATACCGCCATGATGCTCTCACCACGATGGAGGCATCATGAAGACGAGGATGACGCATGCTATTTGCATGGTGTCGCCAATGGGGTCAGGGTTCGCTATGCGGCCGCAGCGAACAAGGACAAGCGCAGGATCTTGGAGGAGTTCATCGCGGCGACGGGGTATCATGAAAAGTCCGCAATCCGTGTCCTGAACAGCCCCTGCAGCCGAGGAGCCGGGCAGACCCGGCAACGCCCGTCGCTCTATGACGAGGCCGCGCGGGGCGCGTTGATTGTGCTGTGGCAAGCGCCTAAAGGCACTGCTGCCCATTTCTATTTGCCAGCGCAGGAACGCAACGATCATTTGATACGCCACAAGATCCTGTCGATGAGCGCCGCGACGGTCGACCGCTTGCTCCAGATGCCGAGGCGCACCATGCGGACGAAAAAGAAGCCAAGGGTTGTTGCCAGAGCCCCGGCGGCGCGTCAAAATGCGCACCTTTGCCGACTGGAACGAGCCGCTTTCCCGGCAGCATGGAAATGGACTTGGTCGCTCATCGGCGGGTAACATTCCTGATGAGGCAATCGGTAACAAAATTAGGTGAGGCAACACGTTGCCAGCACGCCGCGAATGGAACCCGGCCCCTTTGGACTTGGTCGCTCATCGGCGGGTAACATTCCTGATGAGGCAATCGGTAACAAAATTAGGTGAGGCAACACGACATGGCCGACCGGCAGCGAAAAACCGGAGGGCTTATGCTTTCTCGAGCGTAACGGGAAGCCCGGCCATCTGATCGTCTACGACCGGCCCGACAAGAGCCGGATCAAGGGTAGTGCCTATGCGGCAGACTGGATGCCGATCGACTAAGCGGCGTTGAGATTGATCGCGAGTCTGGGAACGACAGCGGCGATAGCGAGTGAACAGAGCAGTGGGAGCGCGACAATGGGCATTAAACTGGTCACGGCATGTCTCTGGCTGATCGTTGGCGTGTTGCCGGGATACGCCAAAAGCGTCGAGCTGCCGGCTACCGTTATTCCCAAAACCATCGAAGGGATCGAGATTAAGTTCCCAGTCGGCATCACCGCCAGCAGAAATGATCCCGCTCAGCCCGTCGCCATCGTGTTGACGATTGACCTGTCCGACCTTGTGGCCAAGGTCGATCCCTTAATCGGGGCCGTTTGGACAAAGCGACACATCGACCTCGGCGGCAAGCTGACACACAACGGCACCCTCCTCTCGATTGAAGGTCCCGCACTTCGCGCCAAGGTGCATTTCCGCGTGCGCCCGGGACTCGTGCCTGACTCCAACGGCAGCGTTGTGGCCTATTTCGAACCCACGGTGGCCGACAATCGTGTCGCGCTCACGGGTCGTATCGCGGAGTTCAACATTTCCAATGATATAACGCGGCACGCCGCTGAGGCGTTAAATCTCGACGATTTGGTCAGGGACAAGTTGGGCGCGCTGTTGAACGAGGCCCTGTCTGCACCTGGTGCGGGTCTGGCACTGCCGCCGGCGGTGCAGACCCTTGGCGTGCATCTTTCGACCGCTCGTGTCGTCACCATCAACGGCAAACCAAGTCTCGTTGTCGAAGGCACCTTGCCGGCGGTGGCCGGACTGTTGCTCAACCTTTGAAGAGAGACGCAGATGAATTCGAAGCTGACCGCACCGGAGAGGCACCCGAGCGATGATCCTACGATATATGGAATTACGCTTGCGACAACGCAGAAGCTCTAGCTCTCGCTCGCCCTTGCGACAACCCTGTTTGCCATTGTCGCGCATGGCCAGACACAAGGTTCCGACATCGACCCCAAGCTGAGTGTCGTCGTCGGCTTTTCGTTCGTGCCAGGCCTTCTGGACTCGATCGTTGCGATGTGGGGCATCCTGATCCTGTCGATCTTGCTCATCCTCAACGCGGCGGTCATGCGCGAGCATGCCCATCGCTCGGGCCCGACCTGGTACGAGCGATATCCGTTCCGGCTGTGGGATGCTTCGCCATCGATCGGTCTGGGGCGAAAGGGCCAGATTCTTGCCTGTGTGTTCTTCTCGATCCTGCCTCTTTTTGCGTTAGGACATTTCTGGCGTGTATTCCTTGGCGAGGGCAAGCTTTGCAGTAGCGAAATCAGCAAAGACAATTGGTCTCCGCTGGCCGTCGGCGAACATGATTTTTTCCGGTTTCCGGCAGATGCCACCTTTGGACGTATCTTCGGTGACTCCTATCGGCTGGCCGGCGAAGTCGTCGGGCCAGGTGCTTGCAATGACGCGACAACTTTCTTTCCATTCATCCAGCCGGTTGTCATGCTGCTGCTGAGTGTGTTGGCCATATTTGTCACGTTCCGCGCCCTGTACGTCGTCTGGCGAGGCAAGTAGCCGCGAGCGCTCCGGCGATGTTCTGGATGACCGCCACTGTATTCAATGCCATGACGCGCAGCTACTTCGGGGCCAAACTGAATGGATGGAAAACATTTAATCGATGCAGTCAATTCGGCCGGCGACGCTATGCGGACAACCTGGGTCACGCTGGTGTCACTGGTCACATATTTGTTTGTCACCTTGGGTTCGACAACGCATCTCGATCTGTTGCTGGAAAAACCCCAGGCTCTCCCGATCCTGAGTATCGATCTTCCGTTGGCTACTTTCTATGCAGGTGCACCACTGTTGTTATTGATTATTCACGGATACTACCTGTTGCAGGTGCATCTTACAGAAACGCGCGTTGCTGAACTGCGGACTATGTGAGGGCCGAATCCGGCGGCCGAAACACGAAGAAGGTCCATGACGAGCGAAGAGACGAAGTTCGCTCCGGGCTGAACGCAGCTTTGGTGGTCCAGAACCTAGCCGGCGATCTGGTTCTGAACGGCTGGGCGCGGCGGATCGTTGCCTGTGCGGTTTCCGCGACTTCGGTCATCGCGCCAGTGATGTTGCTCATTGCTTTCCAGATTGCGTTCCTCCCCTACTATTCCGTGCCCATCACGTGGTGGCATCGCATCATTTTGGTGGTCGATATCGGAATGCTGCTTTTCATTTGGCCTGGCTGGATGCGTCGAAGTGTACGCCGCGGGGATCTGAAGGCGCCCAAACGCAGGAGCTTTTGGCGCCAAGCCGCACCCGCAAAGGCACCTGAAGGGATGGCCCCTGATGTTGCTCCAAATGACAGCGCCTCTTCGCTTGCGCGGCTTGCCGCATTTCGCGCTGCCCTTCCGATCGCGCTGGCACTTTGCCCGATCTATTTTTCAATTGGCGTTGCGACAATACCCGATGAAAAGACGGAGTCCCTCGGACTACCTGGTTGCTCTAAGGTCTATTTGTGGTGGTACGAAATCAAATGAAGCACGACCTTCGCAAAGACTGTGGCGAAATCCGGATAGTCCTTCCACATTTCTTGACGCAGCAGTGCTGCGGCAATGCTGGGATGTGAGACGTTCGGGGCACCAGCCTGTGGCACGCAGGCTATGCCAACAAACGTTCGCAATCGTGCTGCCACATCGGCTTCGCTTGGTTGCCGCGCACCGTCACCTTGACCTTGATGGCGATCATTGTCCGAACGCCAAGGGTATGCCGCGACGTACGAAAGCAGTACAGGGAACTCTCTGAACGGGTCGTCCCGACAGATAACTCACTATTTCAGCCAGAGACGTATTACACCAAGGCAGGAAAATCCTAATTTCTGCTTCCCCCGGCTGGCCGCGCGCTGGCATATGAGAGGGTGGAGGGGCCTAAAGCCGGCATGTCTGCTCCGTACGCACTGTACCGAGGCTGCGACAGCTGTTTGCACCTCTTCGATTGTGCCGCGCGGTACAGTGCGCCGCGAGTTCCAGTGCGTTCGGCGAGGTCGCGACCAGCGCGCGGTCGGTCATTCCGTGGCGCTTCGCGCACGGACTATCACTGCGGCAACAAAAGCTGCTGTGCGCATCAGCCAAGCGCTGTCGATGGGTAGGGAAATTCCGAGGGCGCGGCGACGCCCGTCGACCAATAGCGCCGGATGCCAGCATCGGCAACGGCATAGCCCCAGTTGATAAGGCGCTCCTGCTGGCCGTCGTCCATCCGGCGCAGCCGCGTGGGGATGGCAGCGAGTAGCGCGGTCTTTGCGTGCGGGCAAGGCAGGGTGTCGGCCAGACCGTAATCCGCTATATCAGTTCGTGCACTCCAGAAAGCGCCGTGACGCTCCTGTCGCCCGAGCGAACCCACCACCTGGATCATACGAAGGTTCCGGACCTGTTGGTCGATTACCTCGAGCACCCGCAACGACTGGCGCGCCCAGTCTCCGGGCGGCGATGGATTGTCGGAGATATGACCGCCGCCGTCTGACACGAGCACGGTCTTGCACTGCCCCCACACCTGTTGAAGGCCGAGATTGTCGTACACGCCGCCATCCGACAGGGTGATCTCGCTCCGAAACGCATCGTCTGCGATCTGGCCCGGCGCGAGCGCGTCGAAATCGCTCGGATCAACATCAAGAATGAACGGCGACAGCACCGGCGGAAAAGCCGAGGATGCGGCTACCGCGTCGGCGATCCGTACTGTAGGCGAAGCAATACGCCCGACCCGCCAGTCGCGCATTTCGGCTCGCGAGAAGCGGAACAGCGATCCCGTCTCCAGATTGGGGTCGGAACAAGAACCGTTCCCGCAGACACGCGGCCTTTATCAACCAAAGAATTGGCATTCACATATATTAACAATTGTTTTGCACTTATTTTTCAAATTGGCAGATTTGACGTGGTATCTCACATCCGCTGTGGCGAATAGCAAGGCCACAGTCGCAAGAGAGGCTTTGCATGTGCGATGAAGGACCCGATGCGCGCGACGCCATGAACACAGGGAACAAGACGGGACAAGTATATGGTCGACTCAAGTCGGGGATAGTTCTCCAGAAGCTTCCTCCACGCACACCTCTTGAGATGAAGAACATCGCCGAACGCTTTGGCGTCAGCGTCACCCCGGTGCGAGAGGCGCTGATCGTGGTTCGGACACAGGAAGGTTCGCCAAGAGACGGACGGGGAGTACAAACGAAACCTCAAGCATGCAAGCGCCGCAACCCGAACCGAACACCTGCGCCTGCCTGGGGAAGGCGTTCCATATTGAGATCTAGCCAACCAAGCGCTTGGCATTGGAGCAGTGGCAGGCGAGATCCCGTTCTTGATGCGCCAACAGCAAGTGATCGAGCGTGCCGAGCATGCCGCCGCGATCATCCGGGTCACCGTACGTCAACGTCGGATCGCCTCGATCCCGGCTGGAGCGCTGGGGCCGCAACGCCCGCCGGAAACCGATGCTCGAGCCTGCACTCGGCTCGCCGCCGTCAAGCTGACAACCGCCTGTCCTGACAACGTCCGATAACCGACACCTACGGCCGGTTTTGTCGAGTCCGCGACACGGGGACTGTCCGGCCTGACCCCTGCTGCACTTCATTTAAGTCATTGAATGATATGCAGAACACTTTCTTGAGGCTCCTTCTGCGCTGTTGGCATGATTTTTGAGGCTCCCTCGTCGCGAGGCGGCAGGAGTTGCTGAGTCGAAATTCTCACCGCGGGTGACAATTCCGTCGCCCCGCGCGGCGACCGCCCGAACTGCCGTGGACGGCCGGGTCAGTGACGCAGTGCCGGCGGGGTGGCGGCCGACCGAACCAAGCAGGCCTTGAGGCACCCTTTCCCGCCGTTTTCTAAAGGCGGCCGTATTTAATAGCGGAGCATATGTGTGAAGCTTACATACGATAGAGTCGATACTGACATCTGTAGTCCGGAGATTATCGATGCGACGCTGAATAAACTTAGCAGGAAATTCTCTGATAGACGTGAAAAACACCTAGGATATCCATATAATCTCGACTTTGACGCCGGAGCAATCTCTCAGTTCGGCGAGTTTCTAATTAATAACTTGGGCGATCCATATGTCGGATCGCATTATGGGACGGAGGTCTCTGGCGTAGAGCGCGAAGTGGTCGACTGGATCATGCGGGCCTGGGAATGTGGCGATCCAGAAGAATACTGGGGAGCTGTGGGCGCGAGCGGGACCGAGGGCAATCTCTGGGCCATGTACCTTGCCCGCGAGACCCTTGATAATCCGGTTCTGATACACTCCACAGAGGCGCATTATTCGGTCCCAAAGGCGGCGAAAATCCTCCGGATCGAGGCTTTGACGTGCGAGGCCGACCATACCGGCGCCATCTGTCCGGATGCTCTGCGGGAAGTCGTCCAGGCAAATCGCCATCGCCGCATCATTCTCGCAGTGACCTGTGGAACGACCATGAAAGGAGCGCACGATGATATCGCGTCCTGCGTTAGCGTTCTGGACCAAGTCGGGATCGATCAGAGCCGCCGCTTTGTCCACGTTGACGGCGCCCTGAATGCAATGGTCCTTCCCTTTGTCGATGACTTGCCGAGTGGAATCCGCCCCTCCTTCCGGCACGGGATCGATAGTATGTCAACCTCAGGCCACAAGATGATTGGCACGCCGATGCCCTGCGGCGTCCTCGTAGTCCGACGCGAACATGTCCGTCGCGTGGCCTCTACCGTCAGCTACTTGCGTTCTGATGATACGACCTTGATGGGTTCGCGAAACGGCCACGCCGTTCTCGCGATATGGAACCGGCTGATGCGCCTCGGTATCGCCGGTTTCCGTCATAGTGCCCGAACCTGCATGGAGCGCGCGGATGGCTTTGCGGACGCCCTACGCTCAGCCAGCGTCCCGGTATTGCTCAATCCATATTCCTTGACGGTTGTGTTTCCGAAACCATCCGAGAGGCTCGTGAATGAATACCAGCTCGCATGCCATGGCAACTGCGCCCATGCGATTGTCATGCCAAACGTCAAAGCTGATCTCATTGACCGCTTCGTCGGCGCCTATACCGCCGAGTGGCCCTGCAATTCCCGGCAAAAGGTGTTTTCATGAACGCTCATCCTGAGCCCCAGTATCACGGCATCGAAGCGCCAAACCGCTATACGCACTACCGCTTCGATCGATCCATCACTTATGACATTAAGGTCCTTGAAACCGACAATTGGCATGGCCCGCTTTATATCGTGAAGGATTATGCGGTGATAGCCGGCTTCGCGTGGCTGGTCATTGGAGCGAGCTGGTGGTTCTATCCCCTCGCGGTGATAATGATCGGAGCCCATCAGCGAGGCATCTCCACCATTTTGCACGATTGTGCGCACGGTGTGCTGACCAAGAATCGCCTGCTGAACTTCCTGCTCGGCACATTGCTGACGGCTTGGCCCCTCTTTCAACGCCACTTCGCCTACAAGCAGTCCCACGTCCACAGCCATCACCCCTACCTCGGGAGAGCCGATGCCGATCCTGACCTGGGATTCTTCATCGCGCAAGGTGTCTTCACACCCCAAACGGACCGCTCTTTCGTTTGGAAGATCATCATCTTGCCTCTGCTTGGATCGAAAACCTGCGCGTATCTGAAGTATCTGCTCCGCAACAGATACCAGATGATCCTCGACGTTCTCTCCGGCAAGAAGAGCTCAGTGCGGGTGAAGCGCGAAGAGAAATGGCGTTACCAGTTCGATCGCTGGGGCTTTTACGTGTTCTGGGCTTGTGTCGTCGCGCTCGCTCTAGTCTACGGCTCCTTCCAGGTACTTGTCCTTCTCTGGGTTGTTCCATACCTCACCTCATTCCACATCATCGGCTGGTTCATTGAGATGTCTGAACATTGCAGCTCCATGTATAACCGGACCGTGGACCTGCATATGGCCCGGAACCGCCGCAGCCGTCATATCGAGAAGTGGCTGACCGCGATCAACAGCGACCACTATCATCTCGATCATCATCTCGATCCAGCGACCCCGCTCTGGCGGTTACCCGAGGCACATGCCATCCGCATGAGGGATCGTGTCTATGCGGCGCACTGTTGCGAAGCGGGCGGGATCTTCCAGTCGGGCCCAAATGGCGAGCCTTCGATCCTGAAACTGATCCGCGACCAGAACCGGAAGCGCTTTGCCGAAGAGCTGGATTGTCGGCCTGAAGACTACGCATCGAGAAGCACGTATCTCCCGGAGCACCCAAATTGACCAAAAATGGCCCTGCAACACAATTGGATCCAACGCCGGCCCTTCATGCGGAGACGACAGTTCTGCATGGGGGCTATCGCTGTGATCCGGCGACATTGGCGACGACCGTTCCGATCTATCTCTCGAACGCCTATGCGTTCGAATCCATTGATCACGCATCGGACGTCTTCGATCTCCGGCGCGAGGGACGCACCTATTCGCGGTTGATGAACCCGACGACGGATATATTTGAGCAACGCGTTGCGGCTCTGGAGGGTGGCGTAGCCGCCTTGGCAACGTCCTCGGGGCAGGCCGCGACTATGATTGCGATCCTGAACATTGCCGTTTGCGGGGACAATATCGTGAGCTCCGCGCACCTGTATGGCGGGACAATCAATCTGCTCACCAGCACGTTTCAGCGGCTCGGGATCGAAACGCGCTTCGTCGACCCGAGCGAACCCGAGCGCTTCCGCGAAGCCTCGGACCACCGCACGCGCTGTTGGTTTGCGGAAGGGCTTCCCAATCCGAAGCTCAGCCCCTTCCCGATCGTCGAAGTGGGGGCGATCGCGCATGAAGTCGGAATTCCGCTGATCATCGACAACACGGTGACCCCTCTCATCTCGCGCCCTCTCAAGCTTGGCGCCCATGTAACCGTGCAGTCCACTTCCAAATATATTTGCGGCCACGGCACCACGATTGGCGGCATTATCGTCGACGGCGGCACCTTCGACTGGGCTGCTTATCCCGAACGCTTTCCGTTGATGACGGGTCCTGATATCTCCCATGGCAACATACTCTGGCTGGATGCTGCGCGCGATTTGCCCGGCCCGTATGGGGCCAGCCCGTTTCTGCTCAAGATGCGCAACACGCTCATGCGCGACTTTGGACCCTGCCCGTCCCCGTTTGCATCTTTTTTATGCATCCAAGGGTTGGAAACGCTGCCTTTGCGAATGCCACGACATTGCTCCAATGCCCGGCAGCTCGCCGACTATCTCAAGGCGCATCCTGGTGTTGTCGACGTGAACTATCCGGCTTTTGGCGGCACCGTTGATCGGCATCGCGCCGTGCAGAACATGGGCGATCATGGCGGCCCCATGATCGTTTTCGATATCGCTGGAGGCATCGAGGCCGGGGGTCGTTTTATCGAGCGCCTGCGGCTCGCCTACCACGTCTCAAATATTGGCGACGCCAGAACGCTCGCCACGCATCCAGCCTCGACGACTCATGCTTCGGTTCCCCGCGAGGCGCGCCTTGCTGCCGGGGTTTGCGATGGAACAATCCGCATCTCCGTCGGACTTGAGCATATTGATGATATCATCGCCGATATCCGGCAAGCCCTTGAGGGGGCCTGATCGTGGCCGCGATGGCAGACGGCAGCCCGGCGATTGTTGGTGTTGTTTCCGACCGCCGGACGATCGACGGCGTCGCCTGTGAGAGCGTGCGCGTCCGTTATCTCGAAGCCCTGCGATCGACCGCGGGAGTTTTGCCGCTCGTAATTCCGGGTGGACTTGCGGAAAAGGATTTGCGGGCCTGCCTTTCGGTCCTCAATGGGGTGCTGCTAACCGGGGCGGAGTCGAATGTCTCGCCCTCTCTTTATGGGGCGCCAGAAGCCAGTCCAGAGACTGCCGATCCCGACCGGGACCGGACAAGTATTGCTGCGATCAAGATCGCTCTATCGTCGGGCATTCCGCTGTTCGGAATCTGCCGCGGGTTGCAGGAACTCAACGTAGCGCTTGGCGGTAGTCTCTCAAGTGACCTTTCGGATGGTGAAGGTCGCACCACCCATGTGGAAGACCTCGCGCTCCCGCGCGACCTTCAATACGCCAGCTCGCATGCAATTCTCGCCGAAGGCCGCGGTTACATTGCCCAGTGCATCCGTCGCTCGCACAAGAAACCGGTCCTGGTCAACACGCTGCATCGGCAGAGAATCGCGCGTTTGGCGGATGGCCTTGAGGTTGATGCGCGATGCATGGACGGCGTCATCGAAGCTGTCTCCGTAAAGGGCACGGCAACCTTTGCCGCCGCCGTGCAATGGCATCCTGAATGGTTTCACGCGGAGGATCCACTCAGCGTCGAAATCTTCCGTGCATTCGGCGAAGCCTGCCGCTCCCACATGATAGCAACGAAGTCACAGTCATGAAGAATGCTTATTTGTCGTCGATCCTTGGGGCCGGTTTCGCCCTTCTCGCAGCTCTGTCCAATGGAACCGTCGGGGTCCTTTCCCGGTCCGCCTTTAATGAAGGGCTCGACCCCACTGCGGTCGCATTCTGGCGTTGCGGCATTGCGCTTTCGCTACTCTCGATCGCCATCCTTTTGAGGTCTGGGGGCTTGGCTCGACTCCTCGCTGCTTTCACGGGATCGTGGAAAATCGCCGTCTGCTCTACGCTTGGCATCTTCACGCTTTATCATTTCGAAACCCAAGCTTTCGCCTACGCGCCGATCCCACTTGTTGCCATCCTTGTCTTTACTGGCGGCCTTGGTGCAATCGCGCTCGACATCGTCATACTTAAGGAAAGGGTGACCACGCGAAAGGCGTTCGCCATGACCATGGTTTTCCTTGGAGTTTACCTCCTGATTGCCGGCGACGGCATGATGGCTGGAAGCATTATCGGCATCAGCCTCGCCCTTATCGCAGGGCTAGGCTACGCCAGCTTTATTTTCGCTTGGAAGTTCTTCAAGCTTCGCTCGTCCCTGGAAACTTTCTGGTGGTTCCTGGCTTATGGCTTTGCCATGCTCGCCGTTCCCTATGCCTGGAGCGGCGCGCCAATCCCGTCAGTGAACGCCTTTCCAGCGTTGTTAGCGCTCGGGATCATCCCCTCGTTCTGCGGTTTCTACTGCACAATCCTCGCCCTTCAGCATATCGAGGCTTACAAGACGCAGGTCATCGAATCGAGCGAGCCATTCTTTTCCGCCCTCTTCGCAGCTGTGTTCTTCGGCGAATGGCTGACGGGTCCAGGAATGCTCGCGGCATTGGCCATCATTGTCGGTGCGTTGATCACATCTGTGCCTGAGCGCGGTGTTATCTCCGTTGAAGTACGCCCAATTGGCGAAGGGGAGTAGGGCACCGTGTCCATTATTTCCAAAGACCAATATGCCTATGGACCGCGGGCGTGCTATTGCGTGGACAGATAGTGGCGTTGTCACGTTGTTTGAAATGTGGCTGCGTGAGGCCGACACCGCGCTTTTCAGGCAAGCCGTGCACGCACGGCTTCCCACGCGGCCATGGTTGGCGTCGATGGGTTCGAATTTGTGCTGCCGAGCGGTTGGTCTGGGAGGGGACGAAGAGATTTCGGACGGCGGAGAAGATCGACACGAAATGCTGCAATGAGCCGACCGACCGGAAACCCTGTCGCGTTCGTTCCCGTTTTCGGAACGGCAGGTGAGAATTCTCCGCCCGGTTGTTCAAGCCTTTATGCGAGCGGTGTTCCAAGTTCGGCATGAGCTGGCGTTTGGCCGCCCCGTAGGAGCGCAATTTGTCGGTGATCATACGCTTTGGCGGCAGACCCTGCTTCTTCAGAAGTCGCGTCAGCAGGCGCTTGGCGGCTTTGGTGTTGCGACGCGTCTGGACAATCTCGTCGAGCACATATCCGTCCTGATCAACCGCTCTCCACAACCAGCACTTCTGACCGTTGATGCGCACCACGACTTCATCCAGGTGCCAGACGTCATCTTTCGTCGGCGACTTGCGGCGTATGCGGCGCGCATAATCAGGGCCGTGCTTTCGGCACCATCGGCGGATGGTCTGTAGGAAATGACGATCCCGCGATCGAGCAGCATTTCCTCGACATCGCGCAGGCTCAGATTGAAGCGGAAGTAGAGCCAGACAGCACGGGCCACGATTTCGATCGGATAGCGGTGGTTCTTGTAGGTCGGTGCACTCACGGTCATGGGCGCGCTGCTACCTCAATTTCCTTACCGCTTAATCAATGTGACAGCACCATGCCGACCCCACCTACGAGGTCGATGGCGTCATCCATTACTGCGTCGCCAACATGCCGGGGGCTGTGCCGGTCACCTCGGCGCGTGCGCTCAACAACGCGACGTTGCATTACGGCCTGCAGCTCGCCGACAAAGGCCTGAAGGCGATGATCGACGATCACCATCTGCGCAACGGTCTCAACGTCCACAGGGGTAAGATCACCAATCGCGCTGTCGCCGAAGCACTCGGCTACGAACTGGTCGAGCCGAAGGCGGTGCTCGCCGCCTGATTTCAACAAAAAGAGTTTCCTCCCGTCGCCCGCCGGTTCGTTCCGGCGGGCTTTTTTTGGCGACGATTGGCCAGAGGCGTCTTCCCCTCTCCTTTCCATCAATGTCGCGGTGCAGCTCGTCGGGGCGAAGCCTGGTCGAGGATGAAGCTGAACGCGCCAGCCGCCGGCTCTTCCAGATGCTGGGCACCGGGCCCCTCCCCGTGAGCACGCGCCTTGGCGCCCGAGGTGCTTGTTCAATCGTTGCGACCAGATCCAGATCGCTGTGAGTTCGATCCTGCTGCTTTGCAGGCGGCCAGCTCTGCTCTCGGGGTAGCCATTGTCGAGCGCGCCGGACATGAATTCTCCGAATGATCTATTCCGATCTTCAGCATAGAAGAGATCTAGCAGGTCGTTGAAGAAGTCAGGCTCTTTCGCAAACGAAGCCTGAATCGTCGGCGTTGTGGATGTAGAAGTGGCCGACGAGGCGGCCTGCAGTGCCAAAGACAACCCAGCCGCGGCCACAGGCTGGGTCGTTCTCATCATGCCCCTCCCACGAGAATTCCGCGCAGGCTGAGCCATCGCGGGTGCCATATCGGACATCGAGGAAGCCCTTGAGTGCGCCGAAGGCGATCTTGCCATCCGCCGAGCCTTTGAATGTCAGATGCGCTTCCTCGACGAGATCAAGGAAGTCGTTATCCCAAACATCCATCTCGACGATGCGCCAGCGGCCGGCAAAGGCCTTGGCGAAGCTGGGAACCTTGGCCATCAACCGGTCTCCGCCATGAGCTTTGGCAGTCGCACCAGATTGTAGGCAGCGGCGGCGAAGGTGAAGGCCCATCCAACACGGTCGCGGCCGCGGAACCTGGTCTTGTGCTGGCCGGCCACGACCTTGATCCAACCGAATGCCTCTTCGATGCGCTTCCTGATGCGCTGGCTGACGGCATAGCCGCCATGCCGCGTCGTGCGCCCGTCGATCGCGGAACTGCGGCCGCTTGTTCTGCGCTACATGCGGCGTCACCCTCATCGAGCGCAGCTCATTGACGAAGTCTTCCGCGTCGTAGGCCTTGTCGGCGCCGAGCGTGATCGCCTGTGGCCGCTCCGCTCGAGGTTCGATCATGTGCAGTGCGGCCACCCGCTCAGCATGTCCGTCGGCCAGTGTCAGGCAGGCGTCGACCAGCAGGCCGTGGCGATTCTCCATCAAGCCATGTCCCATAAAGCACAGCTTGGCCTCCTTGCCTTTGCCCTTGCGATAGAGCCGGGCATCCGGATCGGTGGTCGAGGCATGTGTGTCGTTCGAGCGCTTGTGGCCATGGAAGTCCGATTCCGCGTTTCGCCCGCCCCCTTCGGCCGGCGGCTCGCCCGAGCCGTCCTTCGGTTTGACGCTCTTCATCGACGCCCACGCGTCGATCAGGGTGCCATCGACCGAGAAGTGGTCCGTAGACAGAAGCTTCTTCACCTTGGGCTGCGCCAGCACCGCAGCAAGGAACTTCGCCGCGATGTCGCCCTCCAGCAGCCGGTCGCGGTTTTTGGAGAACACCGAATGGTCCCAGGCCGCGTCGTCGACGCCGATGCCGACAAACCAGCGGAACAAAAGGTCGTATTCCAGCCGCTCCATCAACAGCCGCTCCGAGCGGATCGAGTAGAACGCCTGTAGCAGCATCGCTCGCAGCAGCTTTTCCGGCGGGATCGAGGGCCGCCCCATCGGCGAATATAGCGCCGCCAAGTCCCGCTCCAACGCCGCCAGCGCCTCGTTCACAATCGCCCGAATGCGGCGCAACGGATGATCGCCCCGCACCCGAGCCTCGAGATCAACATAACTGAACAGTTCGCCAGACCGTTCGTCTCCACCGCGCATGCCTCGTTCTCCGAATCTCTCCGGAGACACTGAATCACGCTCACAGCCCCGCTGCGAGCCACTTTTTCAACAGCCTGCTAGAACGGGCTTGGCGGCGTTTCAGGATCTCCTCCTCATCACATCGAGCATGGACGCTCCAACCGCGGTCGGATCACCACGAGCAAGACGGCGGGATGCGTCGCTATTGACCACGGTGCAGGACGAGCATGGCAAAAGTCTTGCCGGGGCTTTATTGCTTTCAACAGCAACCGCCACTATGAAGCGACGCTTCGCCAGCTGTATTTCAAGCCACCCGGAGAGTTCCATGACAGAAGAAGCCGACAACAACATCGACGTCCTCATCGAGCTCACCGCCGATGTCGTCTCAGCCTATGTCTCCAACAATCCGGTCCCGGTAGGTGAACTCCCTGCCCTGATCGGCCAGGTGCACACAGCGCTGAAAGGCACGGCCGGCAGCGTTTCCGCAAAAGAGCCGGAGGCTCTCGAGCCTGCAGTCCCGGTCAAGAAGTCGGTGACCCCGGACTACATCATCTGCCTTGAGGACGGAAAGAAATTCAAATCGCTAAAGCGCCATCTGTCGACCGACTATGGGCTGACGCCGGACGAATATCGCGCCAAATGGGGTCTATCGGGAGATTATCCGATGGTCGCGCCGAATTACGCCGCTGCGCGCTCGGCGTTGGCTAAGACGATGGGGCTCGGCCGCAAACCGAAAGAGCCGGAAACGGAGCCGGCGAAGACCCGCAAGAAAGCCGCCGCCTGACTTTATCTCTCGAGGTTCGTTGTGGCGCGCGCAACAGACAAAGTCTGCGCGGAATATGAAAAGACGGGGAACCAACCCCGCTTTCCCTTTCAAACAGCTTGGTTTCCCCAGGATTCGCGCCGGCTTGCAGCAATCTCCTGCTCCAGCGTTCCGGTCGAGCCTTGTTCTCGCCCGCTTCTTATTGGGCGGCCATCAGTCAGTCCTCGCCGTACCGTCCATCCGGCGGTTGCCAGCAGGCAGGAGAAAATTAGCCAGCTTTGCTGAGGCTGCCAGCTGAGGACTTGCCCGTGCGGCGGTCCTGTTCGACTTCATAGTTGATCTTCTGACCATCAGCGAGGGTCGAAAGGCCCGCTCTTTCAACGGCGGAAATGTGGACGAAAACATCCTGACTGCCATTGTCGGGTTGGATAAATCCAAATCCCTTGGTGCTGTTGAACCACTTCACGGTTCCGGTCGCCATATGTGTGTTCCTTTGTAACAATTGCAACGTGGGCAGGCCGTTAGGCCAGTCCCGATTCATAACCGAAAATCTGGAGTTAGGCGCAGCAAAAACGAAAAATTTGCAAGGCCGGTTTGATCGGCCGGCAGCAACTCGCGCGCTTCATCATGACCCTATCATCGTCCTGCGTTTCCGCCGCTCACATAGCCCAAAACAACCGCGGGATCTGAAGCCTAGCAGAGCCATGTCTATGGCTATGATCTCCTCCGAGGACAGCCGTCCGGCGCATTGGCCGCAACACATAGTCCTGCAGGTGACCGTAAACCTTTGCAATTAGGATGCGCCAGGGTCTCGGGTCACGGCAGGTTTCTTGGTCCGAAGGTGATGCCAGGGTGGTTCGGATCGATCCCGCCGGAGCCCGTCGCGTCCCGCGTTCAACGTGAGCAGTTTGAGGACGGGGACGAAGCCGGGTCTCACTGCCGAGAGGCTGCTGCTGGCCGCCGTTCGCGCGCCTGCTGCGTCATCGCCGCCGCGCCATCTGCCAAGAACGTTTTCGATACCCGGTGAAATTGACGAGTTGGACGCCAGGCACACTTGCAACCGGACATGATTTCTCCGCTGCTTGGCCCGCAAGGTAGGAAGCGGCGCTCAGCCGGTTAGAAAAGGGCGAAGTGACCTGAGCTCCGAAGCTTCGCTAGCAGGATGATGGCCGTTCCGCAGGGGTCAACCTTCGCTTGCTCACGTAACGGAGACGCATCCCAGGCAGCCAACTCTGCCACCAAAAGGGCGGTGTCGCCGTTTACCGATGCGCATCTAAGTTGTCGATTCTTCTCCATCACGATTATTGCCGTGCCGGTCACGCCATATCCAATCGCAGCCATGCGCTGAACGCAGATATCGCCGTCGACACGGACATCGAAAAGAACCGATCCAGCGGTTTTCTCCGCAGCGTCAGCCACACGATCACAGAACGGCCGATGCAGGCCTTCGATATTGCCGAGTGACTGCTCAAACAATGCCAATTCAACATGCTCCGCCACCATGGCTGCGAAAATGCGCGCCGGCTGGCTCAATGGACAATAGGCCAGGGCTGACTATCCACACACCAACCGTGCTCCCGATGCCTACATCGCAACTGCGCTTGACCGGCGCTACTTCGCTTGTCCGCGGCATGCCCAAAGCCGTTGCAGCGCTCCTCAAACAGATAGCGCAGACATCAGAGCCGAAGATGGCCGATAGGACGGACGCCCTTTTTTCCAAGAACCTCTTTGTCTTCGCTAAAATAGCCAAAGTTAAATTACGAGCGTTTCGGCTTGCCGGAAATTAGGATCTCGATGGATAAACCCGCATGGCTTTTTGGGTGGGTGCTGGCAGGAAGACTGATGCGCGGGCGTGGATGGATCAAGGCATTGCGTCAGGACGACGCTCGGCAGGTGCGTGCGCGCATTGCGGACCTGGAGCACGACCTCATGGCGACCACACCACAAGGGCGCCATCGACGTTTCGAAGCCGGACATGAACTCCGCAATGCGAAGTTCCGCCTCGAATGCCTGGAGGAATGCATCGCCGGAATATCGGAGAGAGGTGCGCGTTAGCGGAAGCTTCGCCGCTCTCAATCTGCCCTGGTGCGACTGGTCGGGGAGGGGAAGCCCAATGCAGCCTGCAACCGTCATCGGCACTCTGGCCTATGTCGTCTACCGCTGTACCAAGAAGTTGGTCGAGGACGTGCCCGATACAATCGACCCGCAGCTGCTGCCTCAGAGCCGCCGCGCCGTCTGCCTGGACGTTTTCGATAGCCCTTGACGAGTTGGACGCCAAGCATGCTTGCATGGCGAACCTCACCTCTCCATTGCGGTCAATCGATCCCCGGCAAAATGCGCGATGGAAAGGCGGGCCGCCTATGCGGATCCGAAGTTCAGGGCGTTCGATGCGGTTTGAGCGGGGTTTTGACCATGGCTGCCAACCAGATCCTGGCGGATCCGCTCGAAGGGGGAAACACCGGCTGCTCGCCTCAAGCAAGTCGACCTCATGGCCGGGATCCGGCAAACTGCATAGCGATAATCTGCCAATCACTTTGACTCATCTAACCGAAATCAGCTGCCATGCCAGGAGCGGCGTTGCTCAGGTAATCGGCCCACTTGTAGAACGATGAGCTTTTGATCGAGACAAGGGGAAAGAACGCGATGGGGCGCGGCATGCCCGGCAGTTCGAGCTCGCCTCCTGCCCTCCACCACACTTTGGGAATTTTCAGGGGAATCCGATCCGAAATGAGGGATGAATCCGAGGAAATATCGAACACTCTCATGTGGACTTGCCGCATGATCCTGGAAAGCGGTCCCGAGGATCGGCAGCGTATCGCGCTCGCCTATCAGGAAGCGCAAGCCCTGGTTGCCAGCATTCCGAAGGACAGTGGCGATGCTCGCCCGCGCATTGCGGCCTGCATCAAGCGGTCTGATACCTATAGGGCGGTGGATGATATTGCCTGCGTCGGTTGGACGCTGACGGCCATTGAGGAGCGGGTGGACGAACGAAACCTCCCCATCTGGCGGCAGCTCCGCAAGATCATTAACAAGATCCTCAGGGAGCTGCCCTTTTCCAAGCCGGCAGTGCATTGATGGGCGGCGATCCCCTCATCTGCCCAATTGGAGGCGCACTACGTTCAAGCAACCTTGCCTCTTGGTCACCGCGATCGATGTTGGTCGCTAGCGCTGCCTCCACCTCGGCGCTGACGACCGCAAGCGCCCCTCACCTCGAAATCGTCGAGAGCATGATCGAGGCGAGGAGACGGCTCCAAGCGGCGTCACGGTCGCGGGGAGCTCGATCTCGTAATCCGCGCCGGTCCGCATCAGGATGGTGCTGTAGCGATAGCCAAGCGCTGACCCTCATATTCGAGATCGAAACAGCCGATCGAGCGATGATGGTTCACCCTCTTGTTAGAGCTGGACGAGCGCCTATGCGGCCAGATCTTGCGAGCCGCACGAGGCAAAGCCTTCCTGCCGGGATCACGCTTTTCAGGTGACCGTGAGCGCCCTTGATTCCATGCCGTCGATGATCGATCCGCCACGATCTCGTCGGACTGAAGATGGCCACGCGCGCTCGAAGCACTCGACCATGTCGAGCGACGCCTCGGCATGGGGAATTGTCGGCACTGGAGGCGATCGACATCTTGCTGTCGGAGGAACTGACGCTGCGCGAGAACAGCCGCATCAAGACCCCTCCAGATGGTCTCGTAGGAAACGACAATCCCGCGATCGATCAGGGCCGATGTTTTCCCAGCCGTCACGGCGATTTTCGCGCAACCGAGTCTGCGACATGCTCGAGGTTCCACGATGCCGGTGGTGACGCTGTGCAAATCAATCATCGGCTCAGCCTTAGCGCTCCACGCTGGACGAAGGCTGCGCTGCAAGAGGCAGCCATAAATCTTCGATCAGAGCGCGGTGAAGCGCCCTAACAGCGTCGTCAAAGCGGGATTCATCAACTATGAAGATTATATCTACGCTGCGCATGAGCTGGTGGATGCCTAGGACCTCTATGCAAGCATCTGCTAGCGCTTGCACAGCAATGGCCGCTAGGTTCTGGAGATTTAGGTCGCTTCCGATGGCCGAGACAATGCTCACCTTCTTTGTAACAATATCAGCCGTCGGAAAGCTTTCCTCTAGAGCCTGGACAAGGGGCGCGATTACGTCGGGTGCCGCGGCTAGATAATGCGTGATGGTATTTGCGTTTGATGCCTTAGTGACGACGCGGACGTCATAGCCTTTCAACTTCTTGAGTATCTCCGCATCATAGTCGTTCCCACCCACCATATCCTGCTCGAAAAACTCTAGTGCATACACTCCTTTGAGGCCGGTGATAATCTCTGCCTGCGGTGTGTCAGAGACGTAGTCGCGCGTAATGACGGTTCCTTCGTCCCCAGGTTCGAAGGTATTCTTGAAACGAAGAGGTATATTCGCATGGCGCAACTCCTTGGCTGCAGCCGGATGTATCGCCTCCACTTCGAGGTTAGAGAGCTGATCGGCGACATCATAGTTGGTGTGGCCGATGGTGCGGACCCGTTCAATGCCGACAATCTTGGGGTCGGCTGTCGAAAGGTGGTACTCCTTGTGGATTATTGCCTCCTTGGCGCCTGTGCGTACGGCGATCCGGGCGAATGTAAACTCGGTGTAGCCACGGCCATAGAGCCGCACCAGGCCAGCTGGGCATCGGCTGTAGCCCGTGATGATCGGCAGCTGCTTGCCGAGGTCGATCGCGGATAGCGCCGTCTCGATTCGCTCGTCAAGGCTTATTTCAGTTTCGTCACGCCAGCCCGTCATGTCCACGAAGATCGCCTCCACGCCAAGTGTCCTGAGGAGCAGTGCCGTGTTGTGGGAACTGTGGGCTTCGCCCTGCGCGGCGAGAACCTCGCGCACGGTATGCAAGTGCTCTTCGAGCCTGAAGGGGCCATTTGAGCAAAGCCGCTGCAGATCCAACAGGCAGCCGCGCACTCCTTCGATGCGGTCGCGAACAAAATCATCGGCGACGCGCCTTTCCGGCGAGCGGCCGAAGACTTCCGCATTGATCCTCCTCATCTCACGATGGACCTCTGCGATCGCTTCGACCAAAGCCGATCTTGATCTGTCGCCCGCAAAGCGCGCATAGGCGCCGGGCTTGCCGGTTTTCTTGTGCTCGAGGAGCAGATCGGTCATTCCACTATAAGCGGATACGACGAATATACGGTTGTAGAGTGCGCTGCCCTTGCGTCCTCCGATTAGGACGTTCTTGAGTACGGCAGCGGTGTTGGAGATCGACGTGCCTCCGATCTTCTCGACAGTGTGGGCGTTAGGCTCGCGGTTAGGCAGGAGATTCACCTCAAAATCCTTTTCGGCGAGGTAGGTTGGTCAGTTGACAACCCGCGGCACCAGCGCGCCGTCCATACGTCTTGCATGCGCGCTGACGTCCATACGTTCTTCTCCTTCTGACGTAGCTCGTAGCGCTGCCATGCCGTGCGAAGGTTCTCCGAAACGCCAGCCATGGGAGGTAGATCGAATCCACGCGTCGTCGTACTTTCCTGGTCTGCGGATGTGCTAGCGCAGGGGAAGCCACGGCCTCTGGCATGACGAGCGACCGCGGTGAGGCGAAGGAGCCGAATACGCTTGATGTCGACGCTCATTAACCTTCTCTGTGGCGAAATCAGATCGCCTCAGTCAGAGTCGAGAGGATATGCGCCGGTCTCACCATGCACCTCGCTGCCGGCCAAGGGAGGTACAAAGACGTAGGCCAACACCAATTCGATCTCGGCCCAACAGGTAGGCGTCATGCTTATCGAACGCGTAAATGATGTTCGGTCGCACGACATGGACCTCATCCGCCTGCGGATCCTCGATAGAACCCGTTCCTGAGATGCAGTAGATCGCCCCAAGGTGGTTCCGAAAGTGCATCTTGAGCCCGGGCGTCCGGATAGATCCTAGTGATATGCCCATCCCATCGTTCTTGAGGAGCATCCGCCCGCTTTCCCAACTCGTCGTCTGGACCCGCCGGGCTGTCAGTTTCTCCTCATTAAAATCCCTGACGATCATGATTCACCTCTTACGCTGCCGTGTTCACGGTGCTGCCAATCACGCTTTCGATAGCGTCCTCGAGGATGTCGAGGCCTTGGCTAAGCTGATCCTCGCCAATGACAAGAGGTGGCAGACACTTCACGACCTCGTCTTTGGGACCAGCGGTCTCGACAATGAGGCCCTTTTGGAAGGCGGTGCTGATGACTTGACCGGCAACCTCGCCAGACTTCAGATCGATGCCCCGCATCATGCCACGACCCTTGGCTGAAGCGCGGCTTGGGTCGTATTTCTGCGCGATCTGCTCAAGGCGGCTTTTCAGCAGATTGCCTTTCTCCGCGACGGACGCAGCAAAGCTGTCTGTCCGCCAGAAGTGCTCAAGGGCTGCCCGGGCGGTCACAAAAGCATGGCAATTGCCGCGGAACGTGCCGTTGTGTTCTCCCGGCTCCCACTTGTCGAGTTGTCGATCAATTAGGACGAGGGCCATAGGCAGGCCATAGCCCGATATCGATTTCGCCAGAGTGACGATGTCCGGGCGGAGACCGGCCGCCTCAAAGCTGAAGAACGCATCGGTACGGCCAACACCCGCCTGAATGTCGTCTACGATCAGCAGAGCTCCGTGTTTGCGCGCAATGGCCGCCACCCTGCGCAGCCACTCCGCGCCGGCGACATTCAGGCCGCCTTCGCCCTGAACTGTCTCGACAATCACCGCCGCCGGGGCGTCCACGCCGCTGGAGGGATCCGAGAGCAGGCGATCAAGGTAATCGGCGGTGTCTACAGCGGATCCAAGATAGCAGTCATAGGGCAGTCGCGTGACGCCGCCGAGCAGCTGCCCGGCGGCGGCGCGGTGATATCGGTTGCCGGTGCAGGAGAGAGCGCCAAGGCTCGCGCCGTGAAAGCCATTAGTGAAGGCTATGATGTTGGGCCGACCAGTGATCTTGCGCGCCAGCTTGAGGGCAGCCTCGACCGCGTTGGCCCCGGTTGGACCGGGAAACTGTACGACGTAGTCTAGTTGTCGCGGTCTAAGAATCGTCTCATCGAATTCCCGCAAAAAAGACTCCTTGGCTTCGTTATACAGATCGAGGCCATGGGTGATGCCGTCACGCGCAATATAGTCTACGAGCGCGGACTTCAGCTCGGGGGGATTGTGCCCATAGTTTAAACTTGAGCAGCCCATGAGAAAATCGAGATAGGCTGTCCCATCTCGCGCAAACAGCTGGGCCCCTTGTGCCCTCGCGAAAACGACGGGAAAGCTGCGGGCGTAGCTGCGCACTTCGGACTCAAGATGGTTGAAGACCGCAAATTCCTCCTCGCGATCCGGTTTACTTTGGTCAGTCATCGTTGCCTCCCTATTTGGGTATTGGCTTGGCAGGTCGGCGGGTATGCCTGCAAATGGGTTCGTGGTCGAACCAGGGAGCTTGCCGAATTGGCGCACCCAAGTCCTGAGCCACAGCTGCGAAGAACAACTTGGACGAACACCGGTGCCGCCCGGCGTCGCGTTTCACGAAGAGGACTTCTCAAAAGTCATGCCAATTGCGCCGAAGGAGCCTTAGAAATATTTTACTGAGTTTTGTTCAATGATTTGACCCGGAGTGCAGGAGGCAACCAGGGCGAAACAATGTGTCGCGGATCCAACAAACACGACAGTAGGGGTCGGTTGCCCGGCGTTTTCTCAGGAATGGCGAAGGGGTTTAACAACGCGCGACTGGGAGCGGATCACATTGCGATCGGCGTTGACGACGGAGCATGCTACAGGCCGGAAATTGAACTGATATAAGTGCGTCAAATGGATACTTAGCATGGCGTTCCTAAGACTCGATCCGATCGATCTCAAAATCCTCGACGCCATCCAGCGCGACGGGCGCATCACCAAGCTGGCGCTGGCCGACAAGGTCGGCCTGTCGCCAACGCCGTGTTGGATGCGGCTGCGCAAGCTGGAAAAGGCTGGCATCGTTTCGGGCTATCACGCCAGCGTCGCCATGCGTTTGATCGCACCTGTCGCCACCGTGCTGATGCAGGTGACTCTGGCCAGCCACCGCCAAGCCGATTTCGATCGCTTCGAACGCATCATCCGTGACATCCCCGAGGTCGTCGCCTGCTGGTCGGTGGGTGGCGGCGTCGACTATGTGCTGAAGGTGATGGCGCGCGACATCGATGCCTATCAGCGGCTGGTCGACGGCTTGCTCGAGCGCGAGATCGGCATCGACCGTTACTTCACCTACATCGTCACCAAGACGGTGAAGGACGAGAGCGTCGTGCCGGTGGCCGACCTGCTGCCGGCGCAATCGTAACAAGACCCCAGAGATATCCTCTTCCCGGGGTGCACAATAGAGAGACTCTCTCTACGGGCAGGCATCCAAACAGCCTCTCTGTCCGCGCACTGCGGATAGCCTTCCCGTATCAGTCCGACCCGGGAGGTCTCGACCATGTCCGCGCACTTTGCCCGCACGATCCGCCATGACGCTGTCGCACTGCACTTAAATGTAAGATTGCGCCGACCTCTCGCGACCACTGTACCTAATGATGAGATTCAATGCCCCTGAGTCTCAATTCACCTGCAGCGGCTGAGAGTTTCTCGAAGCCGACATGCCGGCGCCGATTGCAACGAATCGCGTGTAATGGGGGCCAAGCGTTTGGCGGTTGAGTTCGGAGACTAACGTGGGCCCTGCCTCATAGACGATTGAGATACCAGCGAGCAGCGCCATGCGAAGTCCGATAGGCAAGATGGGTCTTGCAATCGTAGGTCTTGGGAGACCCTGTTCGGCTACAAGCTCATCGAAACCTTGAACGACGGCGCCAAGGATGGTGGAGTGGCGTATCGATGCCTGATGACGGGAGCGCTTTGGGCATCGTCTGATGAGCAGCAACCGGGCGATATCGATTGGCGATACCCCACCGACAGATGCTCCCCGCAGCGACTGATCGATGAGCTCCTCCCCATGGACGGCATTTACCCAAAGATCCTCGAACGGCGATGACGTGCTTGGGAGGGCAGATGCCCCCTCCCTCGTTCCTTGCTGCCGTTGCCTGCAAACGGGACAGGTTATCCGCCAACCCTCGATCCAGCTTCGCTGTACCGCAGTTGCGGCTCCTCGCAAGCTGTTTTGCTCGGAGCAGGCGACGCAGCATTGAATGACGCGTGGCGCGACGAGCCGCGCTGCCGATTGTGGGAACCCAGACGTGGTCATTGCCAAGATTGTCGAAGATTGGGATCGAAACAGCCTCGCAATGTGAACGGCGGCGGTTGGCCCCAGGTTTGTATCGGTTTGCCGCAAAGATGTTGCCTCAGGAATGGCATGGCGAAGCATCGTGAGCGGTGGGACGCCATAGAAATCGGCATGGCGCGTGATCCACGACGACAGGAGCTCATCTGGGACGGGTTTGAGAATGACTGAAAGCGGCCGTGTGCCGTTGAGCTCTCGGATCATGCGTATGCTGTTTCGGTAACTGGCGGCCGCCAACTTTCCACAGCTTCATCGGTGATATGCTCTAAGCCGCTCTCGATCGACTCGGCGGACAGGCTCGTGATCGCCTGGAAAATATTTGCAGTGATGCCGCCGCTGATCTGCAGAATTCGGCGTAGAGATTTCGGCGTCAGCACCGTCGGTCGGCGAAGCGGCATATTCCGCAAAATGGACGAAACTAGTGCTTCGAACTGTTCGTTGGCCGCCCACCTATTCAAGGTCAGCTCGCCGAATCGGCGGGCAAGCTGTACGTCGCCACTTATCGCTTCGCGCGCTTCGATAACGCCGAAGCAAACGAGGGAGATCTGAAGCCGATTGCTGAGAAATCGCAGCGTGTTCAGCACGACCCGCTGTTCGCGGTACGAGCCGGCGAGAATGTTATGTACTTCATCGATCACAAGAACGTGGACGCCGACCGTTTTCAGAAGCCGCAATGCCGCTTGCTCCATCTGCACAATGTCGGCGCGGGGTGCCTGTGGCGCGCCAAGTGCAGCCAGGATCCCGGCATATAAACGGCGCTCACCTGGCTTCCCGGTCATCTCGATTGCCAGGACCGGTATAGCCTGTACGCCGGTCGTCGGATCAAAACGGGAGGGGTTGTTGTCGCAGAATTTTTCCAGGATCATCGTCTTGCCCATACCACTGTCGCCGTAGATGGCCACCGAGGGCATGCGCGTGCCGCGAGGATGGTCGACCAGCAGGTTGAGACGATCGAGCGCCTGCTTGGCACGCGGATAAAAAATCCAGCGGCGAGCCTGAATTGCGCTAACTCGCACGATATCAGGCTCGCCTAGGAGGTCTTTGGCCGCCTGCGTCAGATGGACGGTATCGGTGCTCAAAGGGGCTCAATCCAGATCTTCAACGGAGGGAACAGGTTTGCTTGAATCGACGCCCCGAAGCGAGCCCACTTCATCGTCATCCACATTCGTTTTCGCAAGCCGCAGACGCCCTTGTGTCTTGTGTTTCGCCTCCTCGATCAGTTCGCGCTGCGAAAGCGCGGTACGAACAAGGACGTGCATGTCAATTTCGCGTTTGCCCTGAGCGTTGAGCTTGCGCCGCGCAGCCTGCGCCTCCCACAGCGTAATGGGCGCGAGTGTCACATCGGCATAGCGAGCCTCAACAAAGCTGCCGGAGTGACGCCTAACAAAAACGCGCGACAAATCGCGGGGGTCGTATTTCACAATCAGGCGGGCCTTGGCCCGTCCGATATCGGCGGCCAAGGCGGGAGACCAGTAGCGGATGTTGAAAAGATGGATGCCGGTCGGGCGCAACGTTCTCTCTGCCTCCGGCAGGAAGGAGATCCAGAATTGCATACGATCGTTCGGCAGGCGCAACACCAACTCGCTCTCGTGCTGCCGCCAGACCGCAATCGGTGGCCGACGGAGTGCGCCATGGATAGCATGATGGTATTGCCCAACGATCTCGAGTGCGATGTAGCGCTCAAGCTCTCGAAGCGTCAGTGTCGCATGGCGTTTGGCATCGTACTCGCGCCGTTCCTCGATGTTGCTTGAGGTCGATCCTGGCAGCAGATGAACCGCGCCCATCTGCGTGCCGATCAACCGTTCGATGTGGCCGCCGAAATGGGGCGTCCCCGGCGGACGCCAATCGATCTGTATGCCGTTGTCCCGGCAGGCACGTTCGAATGCATGACTACGAAAATCCGCGCCGTTGTCGACATGTATCGTTCCCGGCAAACCGGCCACGGGCCACGCTTCATGGATACCCCTCTCCTGCAACCACGGGGTCTTGTCGAATACTGAGTGCAGGATGCATAGGCTTGTCGATAATCGCGACGGCGCCTCCATGGTCAGATAGAAGCCCGTCACCATCCGAGAAAAGACGTCCAACGCTAGTGTCAGCCAGGGCCGTCCGAGCGGCAGACGCGTTTCTTCGTCGACTACGAAAACGTCAACTTTGGTATGATCGATTTGCACAAGTTCAAGCGGCCGCGACGCCGAAAGGGCACCTGGCGTGGCCGTTGTAGCTTTGACGATCTCGCTCTCGCCGCGCTTACGCCCCCTCACCCGTAGATCGACCTCTTCAACCCGGGATTTGATGGTGCGCCAGTTTGGTGGAGTAAGGCCGGCCGCTGCGCAGGCGATTTGGACCTGGCGAACCAACTGCGCAAATGACGGGCGTGTCGGCTTGAGATAGAAGCCTTCAATCGTTCGACGCACGAGGCCTTCTCGATCTTTATCGAGGGCGCGATGTCCCTGGCGCCGACCGCGCTTTCGGTCCATCAGTGAACTTACAGTGCCACCCGCTCGAAACAGCCTGATCATTCTGTAGAGAGTGGCCCGGCTGAGGTCTAGCTCCCACGCCAGATCCGCTACAGCCTGCCCGCTCAGGCCTTTTGGATAGCGCTCCACGAGCTTGCGGATTGCCTCTTCGCGCCGGCACGCCTCGTTCCAACGCGCTCGCTCTCCGTAATCATCATTGGTGTCGTCGCCCATGCCGCCTGCGAACAATTCAAGCTAACGTTAGACCGTCTAAATCTCACATTAACTGCAGCGAGCCAAGCGCGAATCTCAAATTAAATGCAAATTCTCAATTTAAATACAAGGCTAAGGGCTTGATATCATTAGGCGAGAAGTCTCACCTTTAAATGCAGCGCGACAAGCTGATCTGGTCGGTCGTCAATTGGGCCCGCCGCAATGCCTGAACCGGACGAATTCACGCAGAAACAATCTGTAGAGGCAATTCGCCTCTACACCGTCTATCGACACGAGCTTGATCATAGCGAGATCGGCGGTCGGTTTATGCCCTATCGCTGGTGGACGCTCCCCAACCCGCTCACCGTGATATGGATGCCGTATTCCAGCATGTTGTCGGAATATGCCTCGGAGCTCGCGAACATCATCAACGACCTGACTCATGACGTGCGTCGGCTGCGCGCATGGGCGCGCGTCGCGGCCGCACTCTCCGATAAAGAGAAGCTCGCAGTCTCACATGAGTTCATAAACACGCTGGGGACGGTCGCTCTCGGGAGGCCCTATGCGATCAAGTCGCGCTTCGCCTTCGCGGCGGGACATCTGTGCCACCAAGCCAATAGGACAAAAGATCTGCAAGGGTGGCGTGACGAGTTCCCGAATGAGCGAGCGCTCTATCTGGACGATATAGACCCGATTTGCAGGGGGTGGCGACGCTTCCGGACTTTCAAGCGCCGCGTCGAGCCTATCGCCGGCGGCGCGTTCAAGCGGGCTACCGGGGACTTCCGTAACGCCTACAATCATCGTTTTTCGAGCCGGTTTCTCATCGGTATGAGCGCGATGGTCACGCGTATCGTCGGCGAAGACGGGCGCATCTGCTACGGTATTGGCGGCAGCGAGCCGCTTAATCTCGATCGGTTCCGTTGCAAATTTTCATACCGGCACAGAAACTGAGGGGGCGGCAATAGCTTCACGCTGCGGCGATGATTTCAAACTGTTCAGCAATCGACGGATTTGGATTGTAGGCGTACCTCGCCTGCCGTTTGCGCATCATGTGGATCATCTCGACTCCAGCCAGTGTTGCCGTCGCGCTTGCGAATGACTTGAAACCGAGCATCGGCCGCACCCGGCGCTTGATACGCCGATGGTCCTGCTCGATGCGGTTGTTGAGATATCGGCTCTGGCGGATGCCAATCCGTTTGGGAGCGCGCCGGGAGGGACGGCGCAGTCGGTTTTCGGCATCGCACGAGACGAGCGCCTCGCGGTTGGTCTGGCTGCCGTCGATGACCACCCGCGCGGGCCGCCCATGGCGTTCAAGCGCTTTTCGGAAAAACCGTTTGGCCGCCAGCAGGTCCCGGTGTTCGCTGAACCAGAACTCGACGGTGTCGCCGGCGCTGTCGATCGCGCGATAGAGATACATCCACTTTCCGCGAACCTTGATATAGGTCTCGTCGACATGCCATTTTCTGGTCACCGCGCGGCACCGTAAACTTAACGCTGTGAAAACAAGATCTGGGAGTGAGGCTTTGGTTCATTCGGCGTGAAGGCGCGCGATTTGGCGCCATGCTTGCATGGCAGTTGCTCGCAGTTCTCGATGGTGGGTGGATGGAATATCGTGGCGGGGAACGTTAAAGAGGTTGGCGATCGGGTCGTGGACGGAAACGAAACGCTGAAGATGTCGCGCTGACTTGAAGCGCTTCATGATCCTCTCCCGCCGTCGGACGGGTTGATGAGAGTTCTCCGCCCGATTGTTCAGGCCCTTGTGCGAGCGATGCTCGACGCCTGGCATGATCTCCCGCTTCGCCGCACCGTAGGATCGAAGCTTGTCGGTGATCATCACACGCGGCGAACGGCCTTGCCCTTTCAGAAGCTTTCGCATCAAGCGCTTTGCCGCCTTGGCATTGCGACGGCTTTGCACCAACACGTCGAGAACAAACCCGTCCTGATCAACGGCGCGCCAAAGCCAGTGTTTCTTTCCACCGATGGTGATGACAACCTCATCGAGATACCATTTGTCGCCGAGCTTGCCGGCCGATCGCTTCCGGATATCATTGGCAAAGTGTCTGCCAAATTTCTCAGCCCAAAGTCGCACGGTCTGGTGAGAGACGATGACGCCACGAGCTGCCAGCATATCCTCGACCATCCGCAGGCTGAGCGGAAACCGGAAATAGAGCCAAACGGCATGGGCAATCACCTGCGCCGGAAATCGGTGGCGACGATAAAGAGGATCACGGGAAAATCTGGTCATGCCGCCAGATCCCACATTTTGATCGATGCCCGGTTAACGTTACGGTGCCGTCAGAACCGCACGCCAAGCTTTGCGGTGACGCCATGCTCTTGCACGGAGGACGCAATCTGACCCTCATAAGAGACCGCGAGACTGGCATTGGCCGCCAGACGGAAGTCCAGCCCGACCTCGAGGATGGCAGCGTCCTTGGCGACCGGCGTGCCGCTGATCGCAAAGTTCTGGCCGCCGGCGAAGCCATGCGCGGCCCGCGGCACCACATCGCCAAAGGCATGCCGCCAGCCAAGCGTCCCATATGACTTGACGGCCATGCCGCCAACGACGAAGTCGCTACCGGCATGAAGCCCCAGCGTGGTGTACGTCACGTCGCTGCTGCTGCTGCTGCTCGTTAACCCGGCGCCGTTCGTGTCCTTCTCGCGGTAGCCGTCCGTCTTGAGATGCACATGCGCCAGATTGGCGAAGGGCTCGAAGCGGGCAAACTCGTAGCTCAGCTCATAGCCTGCCTCGCCGAAGGCCTGCGCCGAACGGGCATCGTAGGAGGCTGTCGCCTTATCGGCAAAGCTTTGAAACACGACCCCCCGGCCGGTGTCGATCGAATGCCAGCTATGCGCCGCCCCAAAATTCAAAGATAACGCCTCGATTCGGGTACCGGCATAAAGGGCAAGCGTGTAATTGTCCGCTTCGGCCGATGCGGCGCGCGCATCGACCTCGTAGGAGGAATGACCATAACCGCCCGCAAGGCCTAGCCGCCAATCGCCAAGTAAGACATCCCCGCCCGCCAAGAAGCCGCGCGCCGAGCGGTGATAACCGGCCGCATTGCCATCGCCGTCGGCAGTTCCCCAGGCGCCGTAGGCCTGGCTCCAAACAGCAAACCGTTGCGTATCGGCGCAAACCGGCTCCACCCCGTCCGGCCCATAGGCCATCACAGGCACGGATGAGGCCCCCACCCCGTCAAACGCCGCACGCAGACGCTCCATCACGGCATCGCGCGCATAAGAACTCTCCCCTATCAGCGCACCCTTAACCGTCGCATGAATCTCACCGGACAGCGGCGCCCAGGCGTGGCCGGCCGAGGCCTTGCTCAAATTGAGAACAGCAAGCAGCAGCGGATCGAGCGGGGTCGCCGGCAGAGCCTGTACAGTGGGCGATGGCGGCGCCAGCGCCAGTTCTGGCGTGGCGTCCGCCTGAGGCTCTCCCGCCGGCGTCGCTTGGCCGGGTGATGTCGGCGACGGCGTCAGGGGAAAGGCATTTTCCAGCGCCGCCGCAACCGCCATCTCGTTCGCCGTTGCCGCCGTCGAGGCCAGCGCCACCTGGTTGCGCGACAATGTCAGCCCGACATCATGGGTCCGGTGATCAAGCGACGGATCCAGAAACGCAAGGTCCGAGGTCGTTTTGTCGAATTGACCATTCACCCCCCCGGCCGCAGTCAGGATCTGATAGCGGGTCTCCGGCTTATAAAGCCATCCCGCCGGCACCTTGACCGTGCCGCCATTGACCGTGACCGTGCCGGTGGTCTCGATCCGGTCGCTTGCGCCGAGGGAATTGACCTCAACCGCATAGGTCGAGCCTTTCTCAAAGCGAACACCCACATCGCCAACCTTAAGCGTGCCGATCGGCTGCGTCACACTGCCCGGCTCAACCGTCCCGCCCGCTTTTGCAATCAATCCACCGATCGTGCCGGTGCCGCCAATCGTCCCGCCGGTCGTGCCCTGTTCGGTCTGCTTGTCGCCGTTCGGCGTATAGTATTCAACCTCTTTGCCAATGCCGCTGCCATCCACCGTCACCGTCGAGGTGATCGAACCATCCACCGACAGCTTGCCGCCGCGTACCCAAGTGCTGCCCGCATAGGTGTTCTTCCCAGTCAAAATGAGATGCCCGTCGCCAAGCTTCTCCAGACTGTCAACATAGGTCTTGCCCGTCACCGGATCCTTGCCGCGTGTCTGCATCGCTTTCTCGCGAGTGACGATGAGATTCATCAGGTTTTTTTTGTCATCCTCGGTGAATGCTTTACCATTCTCCCCCTGGCCGCTTTGTAGAAGTTGGCGCAGAGTTGCTTGTTCTTTTAGATCGTCATCCTTGCGCGCTCTGATCGCTTCATCGGAAATGTCGTTCGCCCAGGTGTCGGACATTCCCTTCGGCAAGCCCGCCGCAAAATGCCCGAATAACTGGCCGGGACCGGCCATTGCCTTCTTCAGGTCGGGAAGCCCCCAGCCGCCAAGTTCATTCGGAATCCGACTGTCGCCATTCTTCACCGCGGTAAGAAAATCAAAGGTCTTATCACCACGTTTGGGTACTTCGCGATCCGGATCGGCAATCTTGTTTTGAGCTGTCGTGAGCAGTGTTGTGACAGCCTCTTCGTTGCTCATATAGCGATATCGGCTCATGACAAGGGCAAGAGCCCCTGAAATGTGGGGGGAAGCTGCCGATGTGCCGTTGGCATTGTCCATGTAGTTGCCATCTGTCTTGGTCGAGCTCATGCCAGAGGGGCCCATGATACACCACCACTTTGCCACGCCGCATTTATTATAGACTTGGCTCCCTGTTTCGTCGTAGCCGGTAACAGCCAACCACTTCCTTTCTACATCCGGATTTAAAAACGGCTGACTGGCAAACAAGTCAGGATTAGCAGACTTGCTATGGTTGCCGTTGGAGACCACCTGAACAAAACCATGCTGCCTGGACCCATCGACCGCTGCATCAAGCCAGGTTTTGGTTCCTCCCGTCCGGAGCTTCCAGAAATTCCTGGAGGCAAAAACCAAGTCGGAAATGCTACCTGTACGCCTCTCCGAAAGAATAGCTGAATCGCTTCCCCAACTCTCATTGACCACTCTTACATTTTTTTTGCCGAGCGCATCGAACGTCGATTTGAAGAAGTTGAAGTCGAGGGCCGGATTGTTGGAGCCCTGCTGTAGATCGTCACGCCCGCCCGTATTGGCAACATAGAAGGGCGAACCGAAAGCGACGCCGTGCATTTTTTTGTTGTCGCGGCTCGCGACGATCAGCCCTGTCATTCCAGTTCCGTGATCATCATTGATTTCCGGATTGTACTCGCCGCTCATCCCAAATGGTTTGCCCTCCGTGGAAAACCCCTCGACGTAAATGAGATTAAGCCGACCACCCACGAACTCCTGGTGACTAGACAGAATACCGGAATCGAACACTCCAATTCTGACCCCATTTCCGGTAATGCCCAAAGCATAGGCACCGTCGGCGTTCATTGCCTTCAGTCCCCAATTGCCCTGGAATTCTGGGTCATCGCGCCAGCTTTGCATGGCGGCCTGTAGATCGTAGGTGCCGGTTCCGTCAGCATTGACATACGGCGGCGTTTCCTGCGCCAACGCCCCGGACGAAGCGGTCGCGACCAACAGCACCGCGGCGCTGCGCAAGGAGCGAAGCCTGGCCAGACGAGCACGGCATGGCGCGGCTCTGACCTGCATAGCTCCGGCGGACGCCAGCCTAGATTGCCGTGATCCTTTGCTTCCCCATACAACTCGACCCGTCTGCATCGTCATTCCCTATGTCCTCTGTTGTTCTTGACCGGCGGCACCAAACCCTCAAAGCCGAGCGCGGCGGCGGGCGGTGAGGAGGCCGCCGCCTTTCGGACGTCGTCACGTGCGCTCAAGAGATCGGACAGGCGATTTGGGAGGTTGAACGTGGGTTTTGCGCCGTTCACATCAAACCCGGCCAATTCTGTCTCTCTCATCAACTTTAGGGTCGGCCGCCAAACAGTAACCACGTGCTGAATCGGCCATCGTGCAGTCACCCTCACTCAGTGTTGCCGCACTTGTATGTGCAAAGCCTGTGCCAACGCGCTCAGCGCGCAGTAAGCGCCTGTGTCGCACTGCACTTAAATGTAAGATTGCGCCTCCACACCAATGGTTCGGAAAACGACATCCGCACCTTCGTCACCAAGCGCAAGATCTCCGGCGGAACCGTCAGCGAGGCAGGCAAGAACGCCCGCGACGTCCTGCTCGGCCTGATGAAGACCTGCATCAAGCTCGACGTCTCATTCTTCCGCTATCTCGGCGACCGCCTCGGCATACCAACACAAGAGTCGATTCCGCCGCTCCCGGATCTCGTTAGGCAAGCCGCTCAAGCCTGACTGCCCGGTAATCTGCCCCGGTTGGACGATCAGGCGACGTTGCCGCCGATCCAGTGCGACAGCGCGGTCTTGGACAGCGCACCGACCTTGATGTCGGCGACTTCGCCGCCCTTGAAGAATATCAGGGTTGGAATGCTCTGCACGCCGAACTGCGCCGCGATTTCGGGATTCTCGTCGGTGTTGAGCTTGGTGATCTTCACCTTGCCGGCCATTTCCGTCGAGATTTCCTCAAGTAACGGCCCGATCGTCTTGCAGGGGCCGCACCACTCGGCCCAGAAATCCACGACAACGGGTTCGGAAGCTTCGAGTACCTCAGCCTGAAAACTGTTCTTGTCGACCTTCACGCTAGCCATGATGAAATCCTTTCGGTGTGGAATGTCGCACCGCCTGACATGTAGCTTTCCTTCTCTTGTTCCATTCGCGGCTGCCCGCGCCATGAAGGCAGCTCTCGCCGCCTTGCACTAAGGGTTTCAAGACTCGTGCCAGCTTGGCCGAGTTGGGCCGAGTTCTCATTTTATAAGGTCTCCTGATTGGTTGTTCCAATAACAACCCTTCTGCCAGCCCTAGCTGACAGCAGCCTGAAAGCTACCGGCGATTTGCGCGACGGTGATCCTGCGTGGTGTAAGTTCCTGTCGACCAGGCTAGAGTCTTCCCTTCGAGCTGGAAGCTCGGCACACCTGATTCGTATGCTGCTCAGGTCGCGTCCCCACAGGGGGAGCATGAGGAACTGTGGGGCGGTTATGCGGCGAGAGCTGTTTCGTCTGGTTCGTGATTGTCGTTCGCCATACCGGGATACCATTGCTGGAAGGTCGAGCGCAGGGAGCCGTCGAGGGTCTGCGTGCGGGTTTGCAGCAGAAGATGCGCGCCGATCCTGCTCCACTGCATCTGCTGCTTTTTCGCGAACCGCTTGCTGATGACGGCATTGACGGTTGCCTCGACGAAGGCCGAGGATATCCGCTCACCGGACCGGTAGCGTTCGCCGTAGTTGATCAGGCTTGCGCTGTTGGAAGCGATGTAAGATCGGAACTCGCCGATGGCCGTCAGGAATTTGCGCATGTTCGGGTAATCCGTTTCGAGCGCTTCCGCATCGAATTGCAGGTCGTCGATTTCCTCACGGGCACGGTACGCATTGCCATGCCAGAGATGCCATTTGATCCTGCGGAGGGTTTCAAGGATGGCCTGCCCGGCCCGCTCATTATGGTTTTCGACACCCTGGCCGAATTGGCGCAGGACCGTGATGCGCATGGTGATGTGGAACCAGTCGAGGGGCACCGTAAACTTAACGCTGTGAAAACAAGATCTGGGAGTGAGGCTTTGGTTCATTCGGCGTGAAGGCGCGCGATTTGGCGCCATGCTTGCATGGCAGTTGCTCGCAGTTCTCGATGGTGGGTGGATGGAATATCGTGGCGGGGAACGTTAAAGAGGTTGGCGATCGGGTCGTGGACGGAAACGAAACGCTGAAGATGTCGCGCTGACTTGAAGCGCTTCATGATCCTCTCCCGCCGTCGGACGGGTTGATGAGAGTTCTCCGCCCGATTGTTCAGGCCCTTGTGCGAGCGATGCTCGACGCCTGGCATGATCTCCCGCTTCGCCGCACCGTAGGATCGAAGCTTGTCGGTGATCATCACACGCGGCGAACGGCCTTGCCCTTTCAGAAGCTTTCGCATCAAGCGCTTTGCCGCCTTGGCATTGCGACGGCTTTGCACCAACACGTCGAGAACAAACCCGTCCTGATCAACGGCGCGCCAAAGCCAGTGTTTCTTTCCACCGATGGTGATGACAACCTCATCGAGATACCATTTGTCGCCGAGCTTGCCGGCCGATCGCTTCCGGATATCATTGGCAAAGTGTCTGCCAAATTTCTCAGCCCAAAGTCGCACGGTCTGGTGAGAGACGATGACGCCACGAGCTGCCAGCATATCCTCGACCATCCGCAGGCTGAGCGGAAACCGGAAATAGAGCCAAACGGCATGGGCAATCACCTGCGCCGGAAATCGGTGGCGACGATAAAGAGGATCACGGGAAAATCTGGTCATGCGTAAGACCTTATGTCCTTTCTGGTTGCCGGCTGTGGGGTGGTTCGCCCTACACTGGCAGTGTTGAAGCGAGGGTTGCTCGTCGAGCCTATCCTCATGCCAGGAGGACGAACCATGGAAGAATATAGCGAAGTTTTCGTAGGATTGGATGTTGCGAAGGATCGGCATGCTGTTGCCCTCGCCGAGGGCGGGCGTACGGGCGAGGTTCGATATGTCGGAGAGATATCCTCCGATAGTGCGTCAGTACGCCGCCTCGTCCGCAAGCTCGGACGCCCGGGTGTACGATTGAGATTTTGCTATGAGGCTGGACCCACCGGATACGGTCTGAAGCGGGAGATCGAAGCGCTTGGCTACGAGTGCGCCGTGATTGCTCCGTCTATGATCCCGCGCAAGCCTGGCGATCGGGTCAAGACGAACCGCCGCGATGCCGAGAAACTTGCCCGGCTGTTCCGTGCCGGTGAGCTGACGGAGATCTGGACCCGGACGCTGCTCATGAGGCTATGCGTGACCTGATCCGCGCCCGCGAAGCTGCGGTGAAGGATCGAACGCGAAAGCGGCAGGAGATTCGATCCTTCCTGTTGCGACATGGCAAGATTTACCCGGGCTTGAAGGCCTGGGGAACGAGGTATCTCAGATGGCTGCATGGACTGAGTTTCTCGTTCCGCAGTCAGCAAGCTGTCCTGCAGGAGTTGATCCTCGCAGAGACGCAGTGCCGGGAAAGAGCAGCACGCCTGGAAAAGGCAATCGAAGACGGCCTGCTCGACTGGCCACTCGCGCCGGTAGTCGAACGCTTGCAGGCTTTGCGTGGGGTCAAGCTCATTTGTGCGGCTACCTTCATGGTCGAAATCGGCGATGAACGCCGCTTTGCCAACCCGCGACAACTGATGGCTTATCTCGGACTTGTCCCCTCGGAGCGCTCGACCGGGGACGCCGTGCGACGGGGCGGCATCACCAAGACTGGGAATGCCCGAGTGCGCCGCGTCTTGGCTGAAAGCGCCTGGACTTACCGCTATCCGGCCAAACTGGGGAAAAGAAAATACTTCGAAAGCCGCCACCTGCCTGAAGTCGTGCGAGACATAGCGTGGAACGCACAGGCGCGCTTGACCAAGCGCTACAGGGCCCTGATCGCGCGTGGCAAGCGCAGCACCGTGGCTGTGATCGCAATAGCTCGGGAACTCGCTGCTTTCATGTGGGCCATCGCCCGAGCGGATGGGCAGCAGGCAGGAACCTGATCCTCGGTCGCGACGAGAATAATCATCGCGCCTATCGGCGGGGACGTGGCATTGAATGGGGAATTTCCGGCATCGCTTTGTGGCCGGCAATGCCGACGCCCGTTGTAAGAGAGGACCAGCCCCGGACGAATACATGGACATGCGGTAACCAACCCGCGCATCAGAGCTTGTTCACCCGCGTCCCAGGCCACGTCTCCACCGATAGGCGCTCCGTCAATGAGAACCGACCGAGGAAATCGGTGTCGGGTGGATTACTGCTACGGCGCGGCAATCAACCTGGAAGGAGCGTCAATCAGGATGGGAGCGTCGCCAGGGACGTCACGGAGGGAGGGCGTAGCCCGACTGGAGGGACGTTCCTGGCGACGGCGCGAACCCACATAGGGGTTCACGCCGTCTGGTGATCGCGATGTGTCGGGTGCATTTCTTCTTCCCGCTCAAAGGAAGAATGAATGTCCGGCAGTCACATCACGGATCAACAATCGAGGCTCTATATGCAAAATCGCCAGAAGCACAGTGTCCCTGTCGCGGCCGCCAAATCAGGTTTCAGCCCATCCACTGGTTATCGGATCGAATCAGACCCCCGTCCACCAAGCGAAAAGAAGGCCAAACACGAACGACGTCGGCCTGATCCATTGGAAGGGATATTCACCGAAGAGGTGGTTCCCATGCTGCAAAGCGCTCCCGGCTTGCGCCCTGTCGGCATTCTTCGTGAGCTTTGCAAGCGTCATCCCGAGCTCGATTCTGGTATTCGCCGCACACTTGAGCGCCGGATCCGCGCATGGCGCGCGATCCATGGAGGAGATCAGGATGTGGCGTTGGTGCGCGGATATGAAATCGAACGCATTTCGATCTTTAATGTAGTTGGTTATGCCTGCGTGACTTGACGCCGGATAGACTCCGGGCGTGCCCATGCCAGCATGCGGTTGAGAACGATGCAACCGATGGCAACCTCGGTCTGTTGAGCCGGAAGAGAGCGTGCTCGCAGGCGCCGTCCGATCAGCCCCTTGTATCGTCCGATGGCTGTTTCGCTCAGCGCCCGCTTGCCGTAGCCGGTAGCTGCCTGCCATTTCAGCCGACCGTCGCTTGCGATTGCGGCAATGTGCTTGTCCCTTTGACCAAGCGGTCCGGTATCACCGCTTTCCACCGCCGTGGAACGCGGTGGAATGACGATGTTCGCGGTTGCGCTGTGCTGCAGGATAGACCGATAGGTTGGCTTGCCGTCATAGGCTCCGTCGGCTGTGAACTGGTCGATCTCGCCGTCGATCTGATCGAGCAGCGGTGCCACCTGGGAAGGATCATCCGTGTCCTGATCTGTCAGCCTTTGGGCAATGATCGCGCCACTTTTGGCATCCACTGCCAGATGCAGCTTGCGCCAGTTGCGACGTGATCTGGCGCCATGTTTCTGCTCCAGCCATTGCCCGGCGCCGTAGACTTTCAATCCCGTGCTATCGACAAGCACATGCAGCGGGCCGTCCGGCTGCGGCGGGTTTCGTCGGGCTGATGGCTCCCACTTCTGTGCCCGACGGCTCAGCGTCGTATGATCTGGAACTGGGACTTTCAGCCCCATGAGATCCAGCAGCGAGTGGAGCAATCCCTCGGTCTGGCGCAGCCGCATTGCGAAGACGCAACCCAGCGTCAGCGCTGTCTCAATGGCGAGATCGGAATACCGGGCTTGGCCGCCGCGGGTCTTGCGTCGCGGAGCGCGCCATCCCGCCAGTGCCTCCGGCGTTACCCATAAGGTCAGGCTACCACGCCGGCGCAGACCTGCTTCGTAGTCACGCCAATTCGTCACCCTGAATTTCATCTTTCCGACGTGATGACGACGATCTGCGTTGTGTTTGTACGGCATGGCACTCAAATCAAGCTGATTTCGATCCTGCCTGCCTATCGCCAAACCGTTGACAAAGAATCCATGCACCAACGCTGGTGCTGGCCGCTGGTATTGTGTTTGAAAGGCATGGCTACGCTACAAAGCCTATTGCGGTGACCGCTTGCCTAAACCCACACCAATAAACGATCCGTGCACCAACGCCAATTTCAGTGCTTCTGCCGTTAATTGTCTGGGCTTCGTCTCTGTACTGGTTGATGAGAGCCGCGTCATGGGGATACGGAGTCAACTCAGCGCGGCCTGCGATCGTCACGACGCCCCCCGTCGACTGCGAGGTCCGGAGATGACCTATTGCCGTAAGGAGTGTCTTGGGCTTACGGTTTCCGATGAATTTGAGCGCATCTTCGATCAGGGACCCGTGGTCGAGCCGATCCTTAATAGGGTCTTTGTTGTTTGCGAAGAGCCAGCGGCCAAAGCTGAGAAGAGAACCTAAATAGACCCTGGCGGTGTTCTCGGCGGCGTTGCCCTTGATGAGGGCCGCCTCAAGGGCCGAAATAGACTCAGAATCCCCGGGTGAAGAGGGCGATTGCTGAGCCTTTTCACAAACTGAGCCGGCTGCGGAAACGGGCCCGGTCCGTCCATCAGCTCCAAACGCACATCCTGAACGTGGGCTGCCGCAGCATGGTCCTTTGGCCAACTGACAGCTTCCTGCCACGCGCTGTGCTGCGCAATCGCCTCGCCGACCCGCCTCGGCTGCATCAGTGCCGCGTCCTCGGGAATAGGAACGAGGGGAATATGGCGCTCGCGCTGCATCTTAGCGCCGGCCTGCGATTTTTGGAGACAAGCCAGTGCGTAACCGATCTTTGGATCACCACCGCCCTCCTTCTTATAGTCCTTGACATCTCCATCCAACGCATTGCCGAAAAGCCGACCAGCAATGCCCTTCTTGTTGTTTTGACGCAGGTAGTCACTGAAGCTCCGAAGAGCAATTGCATTCCTTTTGTTGTTGGTCGATATCGCTGCTTCGTTTTTGTACTCATCGATGAGGGCTACATCCTCGCGGTGAGGAGTGACCTCAGCGCGGCCTGCGATCGGCACGATTCCGCCGGTCGACTGCGCGGTCCGGAGATGACCTATCGCCGTAAAGAGTTTCGCGGCGTTACTCTTTCCAACGAACTCGCGCGCATCATCGGTCAGCGACTGCTTGTCGAGCCGATCCTTAATGGGGTCTTTGTTGTTTGCGAAGAGCCAGCGGCCAAAGCTGAGAAGAAGATCTACATAGACCCTGGCGGTGTTCTCGGCGGCCCCGCCTTTGATGAGGGCCTCCTGAAGGCTGAAGATAAAGTCTTCATCCCTGAAATGAAGAGGGCGCTTGCTGAGCCTTTTCACAAACTGAGCCGGCTGCGGCGCCGAGCCGGCCGGTATTGCTCCACCACCTCCACCTGAATTGGCGATCTCGCTCAGTTGCCGCTCAAACGCGGCCGCACCTGCGGACAGAGCCGCACGTGAGCTATCTTGCAGGCCGGCCCTGTTCGATTGTCCGCGCACACGCTTGGTCGAGGCGAAATCCATCCGTTCTCACTTTCAGCAATATAAGCCAGCTTGAAGCTGGGCTTGCATCTGACATAGAGAAGCTGTCGAGAACCTGACGACAACGTGCCCGCTAAGACGGATGTGCTGCAAAGTTGAGCTATGGCGGAAACTGGGTGATGACGGTTTGAGGAGAGCGGCGTATCGAGGCGGGTGATGAAGCCTGCCAGGACCTCTCAAGGAGAGCGATACGCCATGAACGGCGTTGGTGCACGGATCGTTTATTGGTGTGGGTTTAGGCAAGCGGTCACCGCAATAGCCTTTGTAGCGTAGCCATGCCTTTCAAACACAATACCAGCCGCCGCCATCATATTGAGAAGATGAAGTTCAGGGTGACGAACTGGCCAGAATATGAGGCAGGACTTCGTCATCGCGGCAGTTTGACCCTGTGGGTGACGCCGGAAGCCCTGTCCAGGTGGCAAGCGCCAAGACGCAAGACACGTGGCGGCCAGCACCGCTATCTGAGCTGGCGATCGAGACCACCTTGACGCTGGGCCTTGTGTTTGGCCTGCGGCTGCGCCAGGCAGAAGGCTTGCTGGAATCGGTGCTGCAACTGATGGGGCTGGCGCTCGCTGTCCCCGATCATACCACCCTGAGCCGTCGGGCGCGGACATGGCAATCGCCCAACAAACGGCATGATCGCCAGGTTGCGCCGGAGGGACCAGTGCATGTTCTTGTCGACAGCACCGGCCTGCAGGTCTACGGCGCGGGTCAGTGGCTGGAGGAGAAGCACGGCGCCAGATCCCGTCGCAGTTGGCGCAAGCTGCATCTGGCACTGGATGCCGACAGCGGCGAGATCATTGCCCATACCCTGACTGATCAGGACACTGGCGATGTCTCTCAAGTTGAGCCACTGCTCGACCAGATTGGCGGTCCGATCGGACAGTTTACTGCTGACGGCGCCTATGACGGAAAACCGACTTACGACGCAGTCATCGATCACAGCGCTGCCGCCGCAATCGTCATTCCGCCTCGCGTCAACGCGGTCGAACCATTCGACGATAGACCTGCCGGCCAAAGGGACCAGCATATCGCCGCAATCGGCAGAGACGGCCGGATGAAATGGCAGGTCTCCAACGGTTATGGCAAACGCTCGCTGGTCGAGACCGCCATAGGGCGATACAAGTCCACCATCGGGCGGCGTTTGCGGGCACGGTCGCTTCCCGTTCAGCAGACCGAAGTCGCCATCGGCTGCGCCGTCCTCAACCGCATGCTTGCCTGCGCACGCCCGAAATCCGCCCCCCGCAAGGCGGCCACGGCATAGCCTGCCGCTTCAAAGATCGACATCCGCTCAAGTCCGGACCCATGCACCAACGCTCCGCCTCAGTCATCCTTTCACAGACGCTTGATCTCGATGCCGTATTTCCTCAGCACGTAGCCGATCTGGCGTGGCGACAGTCCAAGCAGGCGTGCCGCCTTTGCCTGGACCCAGCCACATGTTTCCATGGCCGCAATGACACGCTCGGCATCGGTCATTGTCGTACCATTGAAGTGGACTGCGCCGGCAGGCCCTCGCAGCGGCTGCCCTATGGTTTCAGGTGGGACTGCGACGGCGGCAGAACTAGCGGCCGCAGCCGGCGGTATCGCCGGAATCACCGGCAGCGGCACGATCGGCCCGGGTTGCATCGCGACGTTGCCAGATCTGGATTTACGCAGCGCCGCAGCGAAGCATTGGCCCTGGCGGCAGGCAAAGTCGTCTCTTCCGATTGATGGTCCCGCCGCCAGGACCGCTGTCCGATACACGCAGTTTTCGAGCTCGCGAATGTTGCCGGGAAAATCGCAGTTTATCAGTACCTCTATCGCACTCGGATCGAAGGTCAGCATGCGGCCGTTCTCATCGTTAAAATTCTTGAGAAACTCAGCCGCGAGGAGCGGAATATCACTGCGCCTTTCGCGTAGCGCCGGCACCAGTAAGGGAACCACACTGAGGCGGTAATAGAGGTCGGCGCGGAACTCGTTTCTTGCAACTGCCTCTTCCAGGTCCTTGTTCGTGGCTGCAATCACGCGAACATCAACTTTAATGGTCTGGTTGCCGCCGACGCGCTCAAATTCCTGCTCCTGCAGCACGCGCAAGAGCTTTGCCTGGAACGAGGCCGAGATCTCGCCGATCTCGTCCAGGAACAACGTCCCCTTGTCGGCGAGCTCAAAACGCCCCTTGCGCGAATTGAAAGCGCTTGTGAATGCACCCTTCTCATGACCAAACAATTCGGACTCCAGGACTGTCTCGGACAGCGCCGCGCAATTGAGCTTGATGAAGGGCCGCTTGGCACGCGGCGACAACTCGTGAATGGCCTTGGCGACCAGCTCCTTCCCGGTACCGGATTCGCCCCGCAACAGAACCGTAATCTTTGCCTTGGCTACGACCGTGACCTTCTGACGCAGACCGCGCAGCGCCGAACTGTCGCCAATCATCCCCTTGACGTGAATCTGGTTAGGCTCCCGCGCCGGGTGCTGGAGCTCGGAGAACCCCTTTTGCTGCCGGTCCTTCTCTGAGATCGGATGCACGCGGTCGCCCAAGTAGGAGCGATGCAACTTCACTGCTTGTCCCACTAGGTTGGCGATTAGGGGGAGCAGATGGAGGTTGTAATCGAGCCAAAATCTTGAGCCACTGTCCACTACGCGGTCAATGGTCAGCGTACCCACGACATTTGCATCGACGCGAATGGGAACGCCGATGAACGACACTGGTATATTGTCCGAGACCCCGAGCGCATCCAAGTCGGCGGTGGTGAAGGCCGAATGAACCGCAATGTTCTCGGCCATCAGGGGCATAGCCGTCGTCAGAATCTGGTCGATTGCCTTCCGCGGCATGTACATCCGGCCGCGCTCATTGCAGCTCTCGTTGCAGCTGGCGCCAACGGTGGTTTCCAGTTCGCCATCACCGTCGAAGAGAGAGATCATGCCGTGCCGCATCTGCACAAACGACCGCAGGAGACCTACGACCTTGGCCAACGCGACTTCGAGCCGAGAGTCGGCGGTGAGTGCTTGCGATATTTCGAAGATCCCGGTAAGCGTGCTCTCCTGCGACGGCACAATGGGGACCGCGTTGTTCGTCTCGGGCTCTGAGCTAGCCCTTTTCGCGTCCTGAAGCGATATGCAGCATGACGGCGTCTCCCCGGCACTCTGTTCGGATTCACGAGCATTGTCTGAGTCTAGCATGTCATCCTCGATCTCGCGCCACGAAATCAATGCTCGCGGCATGTGCGCCTGTGACGCCGTCGGCGCTCTCGGCAAATGGCATTGTCGCCCGAGCCGTCGTTGACCGGCACCAGCACGAGCGTCTTCGCCCCGCGGGCCGCCGCATAATCGGCGAGCTTGCTCGCGCGCGGGCGTCTACTCGTTGAATCGCTGCAAGGGGTAGACAGAGATAATCGAGACGCAGGCTTCGGTGGCGGCAGACCGGACTTCCGCAGCCGGCATGCCGCTTGCAAGAGGCCGCGCCGCGCGGCTGTTGCCACCGTCGGCGTACGTCGGCACATGAGCCAGCATGCCGCCGTCGATGCACACGACCTGGCCGGTGATGAACGCAGCATCGTCGGAGAGCAGGAACGCCACCAGCGCGGCCACGTCCTCGGTGAACGATTTGCCCCTTGTCCTCAGCCGAAACCTGACTACTCGGTACGAGGACGATCACGGTCGCAGCAAGGATCATCCCCTTCCAGAAAGACGGGGGATGCACTCGATGAATCGGGATGGCCGCGGTGGCGGTCTCTTTCGGTGAGGATCTCATGTAAGGATTTCCTTGTGCTCGTTTGTGAATTGTCCGCCATCGCATCCGTTTCGCGATCGTCAAGTCGAACGGAACTTGTATAGCGGCCAGAACTGACAATAGCCTGAAAGCATTGCGCGAAGGTCAGCGACTTGCTGTATTGCCCCCGCCCGGTTATTCTCGTCCTTGCGATCCCCCTGAAAGAGTAGTTCCGATGCTTCCTCCCCAACTCAGCCGCCGCGATCTCCTGACCATGATCGGCGCGCTTGCCGGCAGTGAGGCCATGTATCAGGCCATGACGACCCTGGGCTTCGCGCAGGAGTCGCCCTACAAGGGTCCGATCAAGCTGGACGGCGATCCGAAAGGGGCTTCCGTTCTCGTACTCGGCGGCGGACTGGCCGGCATGGTCGCTGCGTACGAACTCAGCAAGGTCGGTTACAAGGTGCAGGTTCTGGAGTACAGGGAAAAAGCCGGCGGTCGCTGCTGGTCGCTGCGTGGCGGCGACAATTACACCGAGCTCGGCGGCTTCGAGCAGGAATGCAAGTTCGACGAGGGTCTTTATATCAATCCCGGCCCGTGGCGTATCCCTTACCATCACCATGCCGTGCTGGATTACTGCAAGCGGCTCGGCGTCAAACTCGAGGCGTTCGTGCAGGTGAACCACAACGCCTACTTGCATTCGGTCAAGGCGTTCGAAGGCAAGCCGCAGCGCTACCGCCATGTCAGCGCGGATTTCAACGGCCATATCGCCGAGCTGCTTTCCAAGGTGACGAAGCAGGGTGGACTCGACCAGGCGGTCTCGACGGAGGACCGGGAGAAGCTGCTGGAAGCGTTGCAGAGCTGGGGCGCGCTTGACGAAAACTACGCTTACGTCGCTGGCACTCACAGCAGCGAGCGGCGAGGCTTTGATATTGAACCGGGCGGCGGCCAGATGCCGCTGGCCAAGCCATCGCAGCCGATAGGGCTCTCCGACATCGTGCAATCCGGCCTGTGGAGCAGCCTTAGCACTGGCAGTCTCTATGACTACCAGACCACGATGCTGCAGCCGGTCGGCGGCATGGACATGATAGCCAGGGCGTTCGAGAGGGAAGTCGGCAGCCTTACCAAATACAACGTGAAGGTCACGGAGATCGACCAGGACGACGAAAGCGTCACCATCCGCTACGAGGATGCGCGAAAGGGCGGCGAGGCGCAGACCGCCACCGCTGACTGGTGTATCTGCACCGTGCCGTTCTCCGTGCTCAGCCAGATCAAAACCAAGGTGTCGACCGAAACGAAGGCGGCGATTGACAACCTGCCTTACGGTGCCGCGATCAAGGTGGGATTGCAGTTCAAGCGCCGCTTTTGGGAAGAGGACGAACACATCTACGGCGGCATCACCTACACCGATCTGCCCAACACGCTGATCTCCTATCCCAGCACCGACTATCACAGCCCGGGCAAGGGCGTGCTTCTCGGCGCCTTTTCATTGGAGGCCTGGGCTTACGAGTTCACGTCGCTGCCGCCGGAAGAGCGCATCCAGAAGGCGCTGGAGTACGGGGCTCAGATCCATCCGCAATACAAAGACGAGTTCGACAACGGCGTTGCCGTCGGCTGGCACCGCGTGCCATGGACGCTCGGCTGCTATGGCGAATGGACCGAGGAGAAGCGCAAGGAACACTATCATGCGGCAAGCTCGATCGACGGGCGCATCGCCATGGCCGGCGAGCACATCTCCTACATGCCGGCCTGGATGGAAGGAGCGATCCTGTCTTCGCTCGATGCGATCGGGCGTCTCCACCAACGCGTGGTCAGCGGCTGACGGCCCGCCGCCAGCCAGCTCGCCCTGATCGCAATCTGGAGACTTTTGGACATGAACCGGATCACCTCTTTCGCCGCCACCGTTGCCGTTGCAGCTTTCGCTGCGTTTCCTGTTTTTGGGCAATCGTCCGACTCGACCGGTTTTGGCAATGCCTCGAAGATCCAACCCAGAGATGGCGCCGGCATTTACGCGGCGATCTGCCGGGGTTGCCACATGCCGGAAGGCGTCGGCGCAGTCGGGGCCGGCAAATATCCGGCGCTCGCCAAGAACGAGAAGCTCGAAGCGGGCGCTTATCCGGTCGTCATGGTGGTCAAGGGTCAGAAGGCGATGCCGCCGCTCGGCTCCTATCTCGATGACGAGCAGGTGACGGCCGTGGTTAATTACATCCGTACCAATTTCGGCAACAACTACACGGATGCGGTGACTGTCGAAGACGTGCAGGCGGCGCGCCCGTAAACCCGGCCTGAACAGGTCATTGCAGGCGCATTACCGGCGGGCGCACGCTGACCTTCCTTGGCTCCGCGGCTATCTCGAACAGGAGTTGGTGCCGCTACGCTCTAAACTCCAGGCCACGAAAGCACTGGGCTGGAAAACGCCCGCTGAGGCGCTTGACGAGTGGTTGCGGTAGGTCAAACAGATTGGTGTTGCGACGACCGGCCTGAATCCGCCCAATTTTCGTGCGCTGCCCATTCCGGTCTTCTCAACCTGCACGGCACCCAGCCAAGCATGAGCCGCGTTGGCACTAGGACAATGCCGAGGCGGAAAACTTCATGAAAACACTGAAGCAGGACGTAGTGCAGGTCCTCAAGCGCCTCCTTCGGGAATCTCTTCCCCAAGGTTGCAGGCTAGGCCTGAGTCCAGGAACGCCCTAAGATCGAAAAGTCGGGCAACCGAAAGGCGCGGAACGTCAGTGGTCTTGACCGATGCGACCGCTGGATCGATCATCCAGGCATATTTCCCCCACCATTTTCTAGGCAACGCCCCACGCCCGACAGCGTCTCCTCACGTCATCTCGCGAACCCCGAGTCGTAGATCACGTTGAGGACGCCGCGAACTGCGGCCACCGGCCAGGCAGCGTATTATTCATCAGTGCCGACGCTAAGCATGCTCTTCCTCGTCGTTGGATAATCCTGGCATGATATCACCTGCGAGTAGCTTCTCCTTCGAGAGCAGTCCAGCGTCCTCGAGGGCTTCGAAATCCGGCAAGTCGCGCAAGGTTTCGAGCCCGAACTCCAGCAGGAATTCTTTGGTCGTGACATAGGTGTAGGGCGCCCCCGCCGTCGGGCTGCGCGGGCCGGAGGCGATCATGCCGGATCCGCGCAGATGGCCGATCAGGTCGCGGGAAATCTCCTTGCCAAAAAAGCTCGACAGTTCGGCGCGGGTGATCGGCTGGAAATAAGCAATGCACATCAGCACCAACACCTCCGACTGCGTCAGGTCCCCAGCACGCCCGTTGCCGCCGCCGGCGGTACCAAATGCACTGCGGATGGCATCGGCGTAGGCCGGCCGGGTCAGGTGCCGAAAACCGCCAGCGACGGAGACCAAGTCATAGGGCCGACCGCGCAGTTCTTCGCGGATGTCGTCGATGAGGAGATCAATGCTGCAGCTTTTGCCGACGATCCGCGTCAGCGTCTCGCGGCTGACCGGTTCGCTGGCGGCGAAGATCGTTGCCTCGACGCGATGCATCCATTCACGCCAGCGCGCCTCCGGCGGCAAATGATCCAGCTCCCGGTCAAACAGCTGGTCAGCTGATCGCCGTTCGCCTGATCGACGGTCATCTGACCGGCTCCCCCCTCGCCTGCGCATTGCCTCCGCCATCGTCTTCACAGTCCGTAGATGCGGAAGGTCGGGCGGCCGGACAGTTCACGCACGGCGCCGAATTCGACCAGACGGTCGAACAGGCGGCGCAGGCCGCGATCACTCATGCCGGCGATCTTTTCCGAGGCAACAATCGCATCGTCGGACAACAGTCTTTCGACGACGAGAGCCGACGCCCGAGCACGCAACTTCGGCGCCACCGCCAGTAGTCGCTCCGATCGGCGCCCGAGTTCGGCGGAAAGATCAATCGCGCGCAACGCAGCGCGCGCCTGCGCGGCAAGCAGACTTTTGGCACGTTCAGGAGTTGTCTCAATGCTTGTCGCCGCAGAGCTGGCTGCCGATCGACGCGGGCGAACGCTTGTGCCCAAGGCCGCTTCGCCGCCCAGCAGCGGCACCGCATGAGTCCAGCCCAGCCGCTGCGCGAGCAAGACATCGGCAAGCCAGGCCCCGACGGCGCGCCCAAAGCCACGGCTTTCGGCGGCCGTGAACGCGCCGGTCAGCAGGCCGACCATTCCGATGCCCGCGGAAAGCTGTCGAAGATCGTCCGCCAGGTCGCTGACTGCGTCGTCGTCGCGGCGGAGACCGAGGTCATCCAGCACCGCGCCGAGGCTTTTCCTCGTCAGCAGATTCTCGACAGGTGTGCCGGCCAGCCGGCGCCAAGCCAACAGCATCGATCCGGCGGGACCGACGGACAAAAAATCGCCCGGTCGTGTGAGCAGCACGGCGTCGCGCAGCGCGCTTTCATCCTCGACGCGTCCCATCTGCTTTGCCGTTACCGCGGCCGCCGAAAGCGCCAGGCGCTGCCGCCAGGCGCCGGCGCATCGCTCCTGCCGGCTAACCACCGCATCGAGCATGCTGATAGTGGCGCCTGCGACGAGCGCGATGTCCTCGACATCTTTTCCCGCAAGGCTTTGCGCATCCGGGACAGCGCGGCGCAGCCAGGCCGGCACCGTTGCCAGCGGCGCGGTCGACGGGGCACCGCCAAGCGTGCCGGTATGGCGGAGGGTGTGTTTGGGACGCAGAATCATCAAAAGCACGATGAATCATGGCGGCGCTTGTGGCAACGAAAAGAGCACAAAACCGCCGCGCCTGTCGTGCCAACAGAACGAATGATAATCTTGCATTATCGTTCGTTTTAAAAGCGGCCGCAAAATGCCTCAGCCGCCCTTATTTTTCACCGGAAATGAGATCCATGTCGCGGCACGAAAGCTGCCGACTGTCGCCATCACGCCGGCAAATTATCTCGCCTGGCCCTCGGGGCTATCGGCTGCCAGCAGCCTTAGACCCGACCAAGATGGAACGATCACAGCGTTGTCCATCTCAAGGCAGCGTATAGCGCATTTTTGCCCTTTTCGCAACCGTTCGCCCTTTCCCCGTTCGCCCTTCCATTGTTCGCTGCGGTCACTCCCCTCGCCTGCGGCGACGATGGTGCACGCGCCTATCTGCCACCAATGCTTTCAAGCTTGCGAGGGCAAGCCTGCAGCCGGCCGGTAGAAAATTACACGCACCGACGGGACAAGCTGATTGAGGGGATCGAAATCCCGGATGTTGCCAGTCAGAACCGTGGCTCCCAGCAGACCGGCCTGGTGAAAGATCAGCGCATCGTTGAGGAAGCGGCGTTCGTGTCCCTCGCCTTTCGGCAGATGGCTGAGCCGGAACAGCAGACCGGCAAGCATGCCAGCCCGTCCCCAGGCGGTGGCGTCGGGAGCATGCAGCCGGTGCGCTGGAATATCCTCGATCGTGTCCGCTACCACTTTCAGGACCGACTTCGTCGTGGCGTGGGCCGGATCGAGACGGCCGAACACATGGCTGAGCTCGGCAAGGCATACGGCCGAGTGGTGGCAAAGCCGATAGGTGAGAAGGTCATCGACCGCTTCGGGCGTGCGTCCCTGCAGGACATCCAGATAGACGCTGGCGTCCAATAGCAGCGCGCCGCCGATAGGCGGCTCTTCCCCTGCCCAAGACAGCGCGGAATCCGGCCGCCGTACCAGCCCCGCGGTGCGCCGCTGCGGTTTGAGAGAACGCAACGCGCTCCCGAGATCAAACGCCAAGATCAATGTCCGCCGGGATGCTGCCCTTGCGGCCGACGAGCCGGATGCCAAAATCATCCTCGAGGGCCAGCCGCGACAGGGCGAGCTCCAGCAGTTCGGTGTCGGAAGTCACATGAGCGCGCTTCTTTGCCGCCTCGATCAATTCCGACGGCACCCGGCCGGAAAGGCGTGTGTTCTTGGCCGCGCCAAGAAGGCCGACCGCCCTCGCCTGCTCAAGCACCAGACGGTTGCGGGTGTGGGCAATCCGCTCCTCGCTTTCGGCTGCCGTCGCGCCACGTATGCTCATCCTGGATTCTCCTGTTGAACGAAAAATAGAGGATGTTGAACGCATATGCAATGAACGGCAAGGAAGGGCAAGGCGTGGAAGCGATCCCCGCATCGTCCATAAGTACAGTGCCCGCCCGGCGCCGCGAGAAGCGTGCCCGGCCCATTGTCGTGCGTGGCGGGAAATGTCGGGGTCATTCGTCACGCGTCTCGCGGTGGACAATTCGGCGCTTTGGTCGCACGTTGTGCTCTCAGAATCGCTCCACTGCGACATTCCAATGAACGAGAGCCCGATGGGCAGTGCCCGTAATTTCATGACGCCCCTCGACGCGATCGACACCGACGACCTGCCTGACATTGTCGACGTCGTCATGGAAATGGGGCGCCCGGATGAGGCTCCCTCCCCTCCCCCGCAGGTCCTTGAGTCGCGACAAGCAACACTGCCCGCGCATCTCGAAAAGCTGGCCGACCGTGCGCGCGATTATGTCGAGGCGGCAAGTTCGGCAAACACGCGTCGTGCCTATGCCGCCGACTGGAAGCATTTTTGCGCCTGGTGCCGGCGCCAGTCGTTTGATCCGCTGCCGCCAGATACCCAAGTTGTCGGCCTCTACATCACGGCGCAGGCTTCGGGATCGGCAAGGGACAAAAGTCTGTGTCGACCATTGAGCGCCGCCTGTCGTCGCTGACCTGGAACTATACGCAACGCGGTCAACCGCTCGACCGGAAGGACCGGCATATCGCCACCGTACTCGCCGGTATCCGCAACAAACACGCCTCCCCTCCCCGTCAAAAGGAAGCCATCCTGCGCGACGATCTTGTCGCCATGCTGGAAACGCTCGACCGCGGCACGCTGCGCGGCCTGCGTGACCGCGCCATGCTGCTTTTGGGCTTCGCCGGCGGCTTGCGCCGTTCTGAAATCGTCGGTCTCGACTGCGGCCGTGACGAGACCGAGGATGGCCGCGGCTGGATAGAGATTCTCGACAAAGGGATTTTGGTGACCTTGCGCGGAAAGACCGGCTGGCGCGAGGTCGAGATCGGCCGCGGCTCGGCCGACAGCACGTGTCCGGTTGTCGCGGTGCAGATCTGGCTCAAATTAGCGCGTATTGGCCATGGCCCGCTGTTCCGGCGCGTTACCGGGCAAGGCAAGGCTGTCGGCGCCGAGAGATTAAACGACCAGGAGGTGGCACGGCTGGTCAAACGCACAGCCTTGGCCGCCGGCGTGCGCGGCGATCTTTCCGAGGGCGAGCGCGGCCAAAAGTTTTCTGGCCATTCGCTGCGCGCAGGCCTCGCGTCCTCCGCCGAGGTCGACGAGCGCTATGTGCAAAAACAGCTTGGCCACGCCTCGGCGGAGATGACGCGCAAATACCAGCGCCGCCGCGACCGTTTTCGGGTCAACCTCACCAAGGCAAGCGGGCTTTGATCGCATGCCCTCACCTCTGCCCCTTTGACAGAGTTGTGCCCACGAGAACCTCAGCCGTCGGGCGCGATCAGCTTTATAGACGGGAAATAGGTGCGGTAGCGGCCGACGTCGCGGGTCAACAGCGGCAGACCACCCACGGCGGCATGGGCGCCAATGAAGAAATCAGGCAGCACGCCGGTGCGCGCTCCGCCAGATTTGCGGTATTGCGTAAAGATCTTGCCCGCCAGAAACAGGGCGTCGCGCGGGATCGGGGCGAGTTCCAGGGCTGCCTGTTTGATGAAGGCATCCAGTTCCTCGATGCGGTTATAGCGAACCGCAAGCTCTGCGTAGACAACATCGTTGATCACCAGCGGCCCAGCGATGCTCGCGGCCTCCAGCTTGGCAAGCGACCAGTCGGCCCATTTCGGATCATCGGTGACAAGGTCCAGCAGAATGTTGGTGTCGACGAGCGTCACGCTTCGCCACGCGTCAGCGCCATGATTGCGTCGGTATCAAGTCCCTTGCCGGCATGGCCACGCAATTTGGCGAACCGGCTCGCCGGTCGTTTCTTGTCGGCGCGCGCGAGTACCACGCTGCCATCGGCGGCGCGCACGAATTCGACTTGGCTGCCTGGAACGATACCGAGAAGGTCGCGGACCGGTTTGGGGATCGTCACTTGTCCCTTGGCTGTGACTGTCGTGGTCATGCTTGCATCAATCGTAATACCATATTGACTAAAGGTATTACCACACACGCCGATTTGCAATCCTGGCTGCGAAATTGCCAGATCCGGCTACTAAACGGTCCTGCTCAAAGGCGCGCGTATGCCCGGTCCGCTGAGCGACCGGGGGTTGCCCGCCGGTTCAAGCGCACCGCTCTGGCCGCCCGCTCGCAGAGCGATCTCTCGGAGGGTGATCGAGAAAAAAGAGTTGCAGCCCATTGACGGCGACCGGGCCTGACGCGTCGGCTGAGGTCAAAGAGCGTTACGTGCAGAAGCAGCTTGGTCGCACGATTGCCGAGATGACCTCAAAATTCGAACGCCGCCGCGACCGTTCCGAGTGCCCTCTGCAAGCGCCCGGTACTGCTCTACCCTCCTCCAATTTCATTAGCCACACAGCGTCGAGAGATAAGGAGGCCGTCCTGCGCGACGATCTAATCGCCATGCGGAGACAGTCGACCGTGGCACGCTACGTGGCCTGCGCGACCGACCTATGCTGCTTTTGTGCTTCGCCGGCGGCTTGCGACGCTCCGAAATCGTCGGCCTCGATCTTGCTCGCGACCAAACCCAGGATGGCCGCGGCTCGACCGATTTCTTCCCGGACAAGGGGACTGGTTACCCTGCGCGGCAAAACCGGCTCGCGCTAGGTCGAGATTGGCTGCGGTGCGTCGGACGCCGCCTGCCGTGTCATCGCCCTGCAGACTTGGCTCAGCCTGGCCGGCATCGCCCACGGCCCCTGTTCCGCCGGGACACCGGAAAAGACAAAGCGGTGGGAGCCGAGCGGCTTAACGATCGGGAAATCGCAAGTCAAAGCCCTGCCGGCCGGGGTGCGCGGCGACATTGCGGAGGGCGAGCGGGAGATGAAATTCTGCGGGCACTCGCTTTACGCGCCAGCCTCGCCTCCTCGACTGAGGTTGGGAACGATAACGTTTGACTCAAGCCGTCAAAGGTCGAACATCGTGACCGAGAAGCGAACCTGGTCCGGACCGTCAGGCGCTATTCGTAGAAATCCTTTCTGAGAGAAGTTCTCCCGGCCTTTGGGACCCCGCCGAGGAGTGTCGGCGTGGTTCAACAGATGCTCCATGGGCCAGGCCTCGAGATAACCACAGCCCCCCGCGCTCCGATGCCAGCTTGGAGCATATGGCATAAGACGCCGATCGACGAACGCGGCCGTCGTTGAAACGACGGTGAGCGGATGCAATCGCAATGATACGAATCGTGCCTCTTTCTCCCTCATTGAGACCGCTTCTGGAACGGACGCATGGAGTCGGCGATACATTCGGATGACGGGGCTGATGGCGGCGGCGGCGATCTCTTGGCCGGCCTGCGCGATTTCCAGCTTGGTGGCCCTCCGGCCGCCGCTCTGTAAAGCAGAACTCATCAATCTATGTCTGGCTTAGGAACTCACCCCGGCGGTACAGCGCTTCGATCTTCAACATGGGCCTTTCCTCATCCGAAATTAGGTCGGCCAGTTCGGCAGTTGCGAGGGGTGACGACCAGGCCAAGTTAGCCTCCCGCTGAAATTCGGCCCTCAAGTCGACCCATCACCGTTCCTATCTTGCACAGAGGGCCTAACCCCAACCACGGAACCGGAAGCGTGCCCTGGCCTTTAAACTTGACAGCCGTGCAAATCGGATAATTGTGCCGTTATTTCAACGGCGTAGACGTACGAATGTCATGTCAAGCTTGCGCTGCCTTATAGGCTTATGACGACTGTTCCCAACTGCTCGGGAGATGCAATTTTAGATTACGCTTTCGAGGCGAGGACGCCCGTTAACCTCCTGTTAACTAAAAACTTCTTGCTGGATTGCCCGAATCGGGCATTAATCACGCTTGCAGTGACAATCATGTCAGAAAAGCGTTATTCTGGAAGTTGCCGAATATGAATTTGATGCCCGATCACGGCTTGGAGTTCGATTTCGACGAGGAGATTCTCGAACAGGGAGAGCTTATCTCGGACAAATTGAACATGCTGCGGCTTGAGCAGTATCCCCCAAATGCGATGAAGGGACTACGGCAATTTTCGTCGGTCGAGGTCGCGGACTTTCTCGGCGTCACCCAGAACCATATCAAAAAGCTGCATCTCGAAGGCAAGGGCCCCGCACCTGAGGTTTCCAGTTCGGGTCGTCGTTCATACACCGCTCGGCAGATGCTCGAGTTGCGTCAATACCTCGACAAGCACGGTCGTTCGGACTTCAAGCGCTACGTTCCTCACCGCCGTCAAGGTGACACGCTGCAAGTCATCTCCGTCGTCAATTTCAAGGGTGGCTCCGGCAAGACAACAACAGCTGCCCATCTAGCTCAATACCTCGCTCTGACAGGGCACCGCGTTCTCGCAATTGACCTTGATCCGCAGGCTTCCCTGTCAGCTCTGCATGGCATTCAACCTGAACTCGACAAGAATCCCTCGCTTTATGAAGCGCTCCGATACGACGAGCACAGGAAATCAATCAAGGAGATTATTCGGCCGACCAATTTCCCGGGTTTGGACATCGTACCTGCCAATCTTGAACTGCAGGAATATGAGTACGACACTCCACTAGCCGCTTCTAACAAGAATTCACCAGAAGGGCGCTTGTTCTTCACGCGCATTTCTGCGGCGCTTAAGGAAGTTGACGATCGCTATGATGTGATTGTCATAGATTGCCCACCGCAGCTCGGTTACCTAACGCTCACATCTCTGACAGCTTCGACGTCGGTGATTATTACCGTGCACCCGCAGATGCTCGATGTGATGTCGATGTCTCAGTTTTTGCTCATGCTCGGCGGGATCCTGCAGTCCATCAAGGGGGCTGGGGCAGCCGTGAAGCTGAAGTGGTTCCGTTATCTCGTGACTCGATATGAGCCGACTGATGGTCCCCAGGCCCAGATGGTTGGTTTCCTGCAAGCTCTTTTCAACAAGCGCATGCTCAAGAACCAAATGGTGAAGACCACGGCCATCTCAGACGCTGGCATCACGAAACAGACACTTTACGAGGTCGAGAAAAGCCAATTCACGCGATCAACATATGAGCGGGCGGTTGAAAGTCTGAACGCGGTCAATTCCGAGATTACATCACTTATTCATAAGGCATGGGGGCGGAAGTGACCATTTTGACAGCCGTGCAGAACCACAGTTTTGGGAGCAATTTCAAAAAGATGAGAGCGGTTCTGAGAGGACAGAATGGCTAGAAAGGACCTTCTGGCAAGCGTAACCGCGTCACTTACACGGGAACAGCCAGTGCATTCTGCGTCACAGGCTAGGTCTGACTACGCCAAGCGTGGCGCGTCGCGTTCGATGATGCAGTCACTGGACGAACTGGCCGAGAATTCAGTGCGGATGCTCGATGGCGAAACCGTGGTGGCGATTGATCCCAAGGATCTCGATGGTTCGTTCATTGCTGATCGTATAGGGGAGGACGACGCAGAATACCTGCAGCTCAGACAAGCCATTCGTACATCTGGCCAGTCGACACCGATCCTTGTGCGACCGCACCCCCATGATACAGGCCGCTACATGATTGTATTTGGCCATCGACGGGCAAAGGTCGCCCGCGATCTCGGCATTGATGTCCGAGCGGTCGTGAAGCGCTTGGCTGACATTGAGCATGTCATCGCACAGGGCCAAGAAAATACTGCTCGAGCCGACCTGTCGTTTATCGAGAAGTCGTTGTTCGCTCGGAAGTTGATTGAGGGCGGCATGACGAAGGATACTGTCAAATCAGCTCTTACGGTCGATGACACGCTGCTGTCTCGTATGCTGTCGGTTGCTGAGACAGTTCCCGAAGCGGTGCTGAGTGTCGTTGGGGCCGCAAAGGGTGTTGGCAGGGATCGTTGGGAAGAACTCAAAAAACTAGTCCAGATTCCAGCCAATGCTACCAAAGCGATCGAGTACGTTCGAACCGAGCAGTTTGCAGCAGGTCAGGTGAAGGATGAAGTCTTCAACCTGCTCCTCAGTCATCTGAAATCATCCAAGACACCCAAGAAGCCAAAGGTTGCCCTCGCACCCAAAGCCTGGGCTCCTGCCGACAAATCACTGAGCGTTGCGATTAGAGGGACACCAAAGAAAGCTTCGATAATAGTCGAGGCAGCTTACGGTCTCCATTTTGCTGAGTTCATAGCAGGCCAACTGGACGGTCTTTATGAGGCCTACAGGAAGCAGGAAAAGGAAATCAAGAGAGACTAAACCGCAAAAGAAAAAGGCCCCCGACGGCGAACCGTGGAAGCCCTTCTCGATCTTTAGCAAGCCGAGAATCTCATTTCCGCGAATCAGTGTCAAGCGTTTTAAGCGTCGATTCGGCGGACGGATTTCTTTTGCCTGATTAAAGGCGAAGGAAGAAATGGAGACGGGTATTGCAACGACGCCCTTTGGGCGGCGGCCTATGTCGCTTGCCATGCTGGCAGCGCAAAACGAATCACGTGAAATCCCCAAGGGCAGGGCTGTCGACAAATGGCAGATCTATCGCAACCTCTGCGAGGGCAAGAGCATTGTCGGCATCGGCGATCGTGCTCTGGCCGTTCTGAATGCGTTGCTGTCATTTTTCCCGGACAGTGAGTTGAGCGAGGAGAACGGGCTCATCGTCTTTCCCTCGAACGCCCAGCTGTCGCTCAGGGCGCACGGAATGCCCGAGCCCACGGTCAGGCGGCACCTGGCGGCTCTTGTTGACTGCGGGCTGATAATCCGTCGGGATAGCCCGAACGGCAAGCGTTACGCCCGCAAGGGCCGGGGAGGGGAGATAGAGGAAGCATTCGGCTTCTCCCTAGCGCCGCTGCTGGCCCGTGCTTACGAGTTCGAGGCGGCGGCCGAGCGTGTTCGTGCCGACAACCGGGCGCTCAGGCTCATGCGCGAGCGGATCACCCTGCACCGCCGTGACATCCACAAGCTGATCGAGGCGGCCCTTGACGAAGATGTCCCGGGCGACTGGGGAGGCCTGTGGAAGCGGTTCCGCGGCGTTGTGGAGGCAATTCCGCGCCGAGCTTGCATTGCCGAGCTCGAACCGATCGTCGCCGATCTGGCAGTCTTGCGTGATGATGTGGATAAGCTGCTGGAAGTCCATATGAAATCCACGAATCCGAGCGGCAATGACTTTCAAAACGAGCGGCAGCAATCTGATTCAAACACCGACTCTATTTTTGAATTTGAACCTGCTTTAGAGAAAAGCGGAGCGACGGCCGAGCGCAGGACGAGGACCGCAGAGGCGCCGAAAACATACCCGTTGGGGATGGTGCTGAAGGCGTGCCCCGAAATTGCGGATTATGCCGTCGACGGGATCGGCAATTGGCGCGATCTCATGATAACCGCCGCCCAAGTGCGGGGATATCTGGGCGTTTCGCCGTCAGCGTATGAGGAGGCTTGCCATGTGATGGGCCAGGAGATCGCGGCGATCGTGATTGCCTGCATTCTGCAAAGGGCGCAGCACATCAACTCGGCCGGCGGCTATTTGCGGGTACTGACCGAAAAGGCGACGGCAGGGCAGTTCTCAGTCGGGCCGATGCTGATGGCGGCGCTCAAGGCGAACGGCGCGACGGCGAGGATGACGGGATGACGATCGCCAATCCCGCAGCTTGTCGCGCGCCCAGCTCAAGTGCGAAAACGGCCTTGTCGATCGTCGGTTTCGCCGACCGGCAAGCGTGTGGGCGGCTTTTTGCGCAGTCTGACCGACAAGGAACAAGGGCAAGGCAGTTTTCCGTGAATCCTGTTCCCAATCATACGATGATCGGCGCCACCCGTCTCAGCAGCCGTCGGCACTGCTTCCGCCTGTCGCACAACGACCTTGGCCTTCTTGGTAATGGCAAGCAGCCCTGTCACAGCTTCGTTTCCCCAGGTTAGCGTCCGATACTTATGAAAGCCCGAAAGGCCGTATATTCCGGAAGAAAGGAGTTCCGCCCATGACGACCACCGTCACCGTCACCGCCGCCGCCGTGTCGAAAAACTTCGGCGCCTATCAGGATGCCGCGGTTCGCGACCCGGTCATCATCACCAAGAACGGCAGGCCGCGTACCGTGCTGCTGGCTTACGAGGATTTCGTCCGGCTGTCGAAGCGCGACCGGCGGGTCGAGCTTACGGCAGAGTTCAGCGCGGACGAAATCGCCGCGGTCGAAATGGAGCCGAGCCTTGACCATCTCAACGGCGAGCTTCCTCCGGTAAAGGCCTGACAGCAAAAAATGCTGCCGGCTGAAATCAAGGTCGGTCATGTCTTCCGCTATTCGTATCTCTGGCATTGGCAACACCGCGAGGGGCGCGAGGAAGCCGACAAGGACCGGCCATACCTCGTGCTAGCGCTGGTCGCCATGTAGGAGGACGGCTCGCCGGTTGTCCGGGTTCTGCCGATCACCCATACGCCCCCGTCCGATCCCGCTGATGCCATCGAGATCCCGGCGCCTAGTTCCAGCCAATCACCCGCCCCTAGCTGTCGACCTTTTTCGGCAAGGAGGTCAGCCTCGACCTGATCGGCAATCCGCGTGGCGCCGACTTCATTGCGTCGAGCCCGCGCAGCCCGACACCCGGCGCCCCCATACGTGTGACGACATGGGCGTTCCTGCCTGGTGACGCGCACATCGACGAATAGAAGGCTCGCGCTACGGCCGAAGGACCTGGCCGCCGATCCCAACAGCAGGAAGCAGCCGCTGGGCCGACCGCGGTCGATCAGCCCGCGCAGGTTCTGAAACAGGCTCGGTAGCCGGTGTACCTGATCCAGGATGACTAGCTTGTAGTTCCGGCTCGGCAAGTCGGGCGAGGTCGATGTCGGACTCGAGGTCTAGTATTGATCGAAGGACGCCGTTCGGCTATTTCCAGCGCGAGATGCCAACCTGACGAGGTCCGAGCAGCGCCCACGCCGGGCATGCTGTCCAGCAATTCGGTGAGTTCGGTCGTGACGCGGCGCTCAATGACCCTTTCTGCCGGGGCGGGGCGGCGTGTTTGTTGCGGCTGCCGGACATGACCGTCGCGATATGCTTGTTCTTGCCCAGCGCGCATTTCTGGGTTTTGATCGACGAGAGAGAGAGCATCTCCTCTAGAAAGATCAAAACGAAAGGCTACGGTTTATCGTTCGTTTTTAACTGTCGACGGGCACGGCGGCTTTCGGCCATTTTCGTTGCCAGAAGCGCCGCGATCATTCATGCTGTCGACGATGATTCTGCGCCCGAAACTGCTTCACCATGCACCTGTGGCCGTCACCGGTGTAGCCCCGGCTGCGCTGGCCACTCCCGTGCCGACCTGGCTGCGCGCCGCGGCGGCCGGTCCGGACTCGATTGAAGACGCTGCATTTGCCGCGGCCGCGGCGCTGACCGCCCTCGATGCGGTCGTGCGCCGGAAGGAGAGATGGGCCGGCGCCTGGCGGCAGCGCCTGGCACTCGCGGCAGCGGCGGCAACCGCCAAACGCGCCGGCCGGGTCGAGGACGAGGCGGCGCTGCGCGACGCGCTGCTACTCACCCGTCCCGGCGACGACGTTGGACCCGCCGGCGGTATGCTGCTTGCCTGGCGAACGCTGGCATCGCGTCCAGTCGCGACGTTGGTCAGCGAGGCGGTATTGGTCGATGTCGCCGCGGATCTGGGGAGCGCGCTTGACGAGGCGGCGGCCGGCCAAATTGGTGACGAAATCCAGGCGACGGCTGGCGTGGTTGTCAATGCAATCGCTGGCGCGGTCGACGCGATCGCCGTGCTCGAGCGTCATCACAGTCGCGCCGCGCGTGAGCTTGGACCGTGGCTTGCCGACGCTGTTCTGGCCGACCGGCTAGGGTGGGCGCATGCGGTGCCCCTGTTCGGCTTGCACCCGGTGGCGGGCGGTCGTCGGTCACCCCATGCCGAACGGCAATCCGGGCAGGCGTCCCGGCAACGCATTTGGGCGGCTTATGCTCAGGCGGCGCTGCAGGCGATGGATCTTGCGGCCGAGCTCGGCCGCCGCGCCGACCGCCTGCTGGCTGTCGCTCCAAAACTGCGGGCGAAAGGGGCGAACACTGTCGTCGAGAAGCTGCTGTCCGACGACGCGATCATCGCATCCTCGAAGATCGCCGGCATGAGCGACCGCGGGCTGCGCCGCCTGTTCGACCGGCTGATCGAACTTGGCGCCGTCCGCGAGCTGTCCGGCCGTCCGACCTTCCGCATCTACGGGCTGTGAGACCATGGAGCAGGCGAGGGGGAGAAGGGCGAAGGAGCGATCAGATGGTCACCTGTTCGACCGCGAATTGGATCACCTGCCGCCAGAAGTACGTTGGCGCGAATGGATGAACCGCGTCGAAGCAACCATCTTCGCCGCCAGCGAACCGGTCAGCCGCGAGGTGCTTACCCGCATCGTCGGCAAGACCTGCAGCATCGACCTTTTGATCGACGACATCCGCGAGGAGCTGCGGGGCCGGCCATACGATCTGGTCGCGGTCGCCAGCGGCTGGAAGCACCTGACGCGGCCGGCCTATGCCGACGCCATCCGTACGGCCGTCGGCTCTAGCGAACGCGCCGTCGACCTCACGCAATCCGAAGTGCTGGTCTTGATGTGCATTGCCTTCTTCCAGCCGATCACGCGCGCCGAACTGTCGTCATTCTTCGGCAAGGAGATCAGCCGCGACCTTATCGGCAATTTGCGCTCCTTCGGTCTGATCGCCTCCGGCCCGCGGAGCCCGACGCCAGGCGCCCCCTATACCTACGTGACGACGAAACAGTTCCTGCTGGAATTCGGGCTTGAAACCTTGCGCGATCTTCCCGACTTCGAGGCTCTCGAGGATGCGGGGCTGCTGTCGAAGGAAAAGCTTCTGGCGGGCGACATCATGCCGGGGTTTTCGGGCCCCGGCGAGAGTGATGCCGACGCCGACGAATAGAGCGCCTGTGCCTGGTCCGGACGACCGCCATCGTCACCTCAACTTCTCGAGCGATAGGACGGCAAGATCGATTTTTCCCACGAGGTCCCTCAACGGCGCACAATCCGGATAGTGTTGCGTCAGGACGGACTGTGCGAGGCGGAGGTCCTCGATGTGTTGTTCGCCAGTTTTGGACGTTCCTCCGGCGGAATTTTCTCCGTAGTCGAGGTCGAAAAACACCTCATCGGGCATGGCCGCCCGATCGTGTTCGCATTGAACCCAGTCATCAAGCTCGCTTCGGACAGCATCAACGCGCTTGTACACGCCTCCGCGCGCTCGCATGTCGGTCAGCACACCCTGCAGTAGAGGGTGCCTATCCTGGCATGCGCGTCCAGGGGCATCGCCGCCTTCGGACGCCGGCGCCGCTTGCCGCTGAGCGGCAGCCGGTACTCGACAGTGGTTGTGGGGCCGCGTGGTGGGGTGGCTTTTCGTTGGCCGTTTCTCGCGAGCTTCGCCTCGGCAGCCGCGAGATCGGCCATCGCGTATCGTTTCGGGTAGAGGTCGATCCTACGGCTGGTGCGCAGACGATCACGCCGGTCGAGGAACAGCCGATCGCTTCGGATGTGTTTCCCGTCGAAAACACGGGCAAGCCAGACCCTGAACTTGAAGCGGCGCTTGCCGCGGCGCGCGAACGTGGCCACAAGCGCGTCGCCGAAATTGTCGCCGGTGAAGACATGCTGAGTGCGGAAGCCTTCGCCAAACTGCTCGGCATGTCTCGGGTGACGGTCAATGCCAAGCGGCAGAGCGGGCAGGTGCTCGGGATCGAGGGCGCCAAGCGCGGTTTCCGTTTTCCTGTGTGGCAGCTCGACAAGGACGGTCGTCCCTTCGGCGCATTGCCGGCGCTGCATGCCATGTTGGGCAATAGTGCCTGGGCCGTCTATCGGTTTCTCGTGTCGCGCCATGGTGCCCTCGATGGGCGGACCGGCCTTCGAGCCCTTCAACAAGGCGATGGCGCCTTGGTGTTGGCCGCGGCGGAAGGCATGGCCAGGGGCGATTTCGACTGAATGCGCGGCGTTCCACCTCCACCCGATTTCGCGCGCGCAAACCTCGAAATCGAGACCATACGCTGGTCGGATGTTTGGTCGGATCTACTGGAGCACCTATCCCGATCCGTTGGGATACGGGAAGTCGCCGAGCCGGTTCAGCGATCCTCGACGCCGTCTTGATGCCAACCGGTTTGGCGTTCTTTACCTCGGTGACTCACTGAAGGTGTGCTTCCTCGAGACCGTGCTCCGCGACCGCCGCGAAGGAATCCTTGACGATCTTCCGGTGGAGCAGGTGGAGTCTGACCCGACGGCGCTATGCGGAGATCACGACCAAGGCAGACCTACGCCTGGTCGACCTCAGAGGCGACAATGCCGTTCGGATGGGTGTGCCGACCGATCTCGTTCGGGCACAGCGCCAGAACCTGGCACGCCGGTGGTCACTGGCGTTTCACGAGCACCCATCCGAGCCCGACGGGATCATTTATCCCTCGCGCCTCAACCAGGCGACCAACCTTGCCATTTACGATCGCGCGGTACCGAAGCTTCAGGCGAAGCGTGTTATGACCCTTCTCGGCGCGCGAGGGCTGGCTCAGGTTCTGGAGGATTTCAAGGTGGGGTTGGTGTGAAGATGCAGCTCGTATCCGTAGCGCTTGGCGAAGATGGCTGTAGCGCCAGAAGCGTCCACTAAGCCGGAGCAACGGAACGACCGGTGAGGGGCCGCAGATCGGCGGCTGTCAGCACCGGATCGCCGAAACCTGCCGTCCATTCACATCAAGGATTCGACCGTTGTCGAATGGCTGGCCTTGGCCGCTAGCTGGGCCCGACTGTATATAGACAAAGCGGCGCGCGGCCGCCGATCGAAGTGCGAGGGAACAGGCGGTAGCGATGGATGACAACGACAGTGCTAGCGACAAGCTCTCGAAAATCTCGCGAGGCGAGCCGCTGACGGCTGCCGAAGAGATCGCTCGCGGCGCGCGCGAGCTCACAACCGAGCGCCTCGCCCGCGAGTGTCTGGAATCGCCGTCGGTCAAAATGGCGCGGGAGCTTTACGTTTCCCCTGCGGCAAAGCTGGCCCGCGATTACGCCAATTCGCCTGCGCAGCAGGTCGCGCTCGGGCTTGGCCCGGCCTTTGGAGCGGCCGAGACCGCGCGCATGGAAGTGATGCGCAAGATGCTCGAACCGTCCACGGCGCTGGCCGCGAAGCTCAATGCGATCCAGCCGTTGGCAATCGACCATGCCAAGCTCGCCTGGATCGGCGCAATCATGCCGTCAATTGATCCTAAGGTGATTGCGGCGATCCAGGGCGTGCAGCCGCTCAAGATCGATCCGTTGTTGGCGAGCACCGTCAGCGGGGCGCAGCGGACGTTCGAAGAAGCAATGCGACCATTCGGCGGCATCGGATCGACGGTCAAGCAGTTCGAAGAGCAGCAGCGTGCCGTCCAGAAATCGCTGCTCGCCTCGCTTGCCGGGCCGTTCGGTGACATCGCCAAGACCTCGCAATGGGCGAGCACGCTCGGCCGGTTCGACACCCCCGATATCACCAAACTGCTCGGCGGGGGCCTTGGCACGGCTGTCGGCGACATGCGCGACGCGATCGCCAAGAACTTCGTCGGTTCGGCTGTGATCGATCAAGCCACGATGAGCGCAATGCTCGGGCTGACCGCCCGGTTCGACGCCGATTTCGCGGCGACCCAGCTCAAGATGTCGGCGCTCGCCGGTATTGGCGAAGTGTTCGACCGGCGCAGCCATTTCCAGATCGACGCCTATCATTCGCTCTTCGGCGAGTGGCGTACGAGCGTCGATCTTCCAGAAAATTTCTGGCGCGACGGGCGTGTGCGCAAGCGCATGTATCGCGAGGCCGAAGTCGATGAAGGGTTGATTGTCGCCCAGCCCGGCATGGCGCTCGAGATCATGATCGAGAGCGGGCTGACCGTCGGACTTCGCTCGGAAGCCAATGCCGTGGCGGTCGTGACGCTTGGCGAAGTATCGATGACTGTGCAGTCGCGCGGCACCAGCAAGGATGCCTATGCGTTGGTCGGACGGTTCGAGCAGGAACTTCGCGCCTATGTCGAGCGCAAGCTCGAAGAGCGCTTCGGTCCGGACTGGTTCAAGCTGCGCGCGTCGAACCTGATCGGCAAGGCGAAGGAGATTCGCAAGGTGGCGATGGCGCGCGGTGAAGCGTTTGCACCACTGGTCAATTTTACCGAACTGGGTGAGCTGTCAGGGATCATCCAGAGCACGAAAAACTGGGATGACGTGTTCGGCTGTGTGTTCGTCGAGAAGACTGAATTCGACCATGACATCCAGAAGTTGATCGCAGTCCGGCGTCCGACGATGCACATGCGCCGGATCGACGGCGTGCGCCTCGTCGAAGTAATCTGCGTGATGCAGCGGCTGTCCGAGCAGATGGCGGACGATGGCGCGTGGAAGCTCGCGGCCGAGTCCGATCGCTAGACAAGCCACGCGGAAACCCCGCCCCCGCGTTTGGCGGGCAGGAGTCGCGATGGCGCTCCCAATTGTACGACCGGTTCCGAGGTGGGCGATTTGTCACCCGAACGACGACAACTGAGGCGCATTTCAGACAGGCAGCCTTTGGGCCGCAAGCGGTCAATCTGCTTTGAATTTCCCAAACTAGAAAAGCTACCATCGCTGCGGCTGTAGGGTCGGAGGAAACTTCAGATCAGCCGCGTTATGCAGCGCCCTATTGTCTGTTTTTCAGACATGTGCTAGATTTGAGTCGGATAAATGGACATGCGAGGTATCATCATGTTCCCTGCTAGAACGTTTGAAGACGCAATCCGAAATGAAATCAGTACGGCTATCAATGACCGTCCTGCTCCACGCGCGGCATGGGAGCCTGCGGTCGACTCGCTCGTGATGGTCCGGGTTGTTTTGCGTATCGAGGAAGAGTTCGCACTCAATCTTCCGGACGACGTAATGCCAGCTGGTGGCTTCCGTAGTGTCGAACACTGCGTCGTGACCGTCATGGAGACATGTCGTGAGGCGTGGAGAGTGAGCCAGCATGAAAACGAGGAGGTGTAATATGGCACGGACCCCTGTTGGATTTGCCGGTCCAAACCCCGAGGCCGTTCAGCTCGGCAAGCGCCTCAAGGACGCGCGTGAATATGTGGGCATCACACAAGAAGAAGCGGCGAACCATCTGAACGTCCGCCGCTCGGCAATTTCGGAAATGGAGGCAGGCAAGAGGGGTGTCGGCGCCCTTGAAATGAAAAGCCTAGCCGCTCTCTACGAGCGGCCCACGTCCTGGTTTACCGGCGAATTCGAGCAGCACGTGCCCGAAGACGTCGCATTCCTGGCGCGCACAGTGAGCGATCTGTCAGAGAACGACGGGGTGAGTTGGCAAGCTTTGCGGAATTCCTGCGCTCCCGTTCGAAGGTGAACAAGAATGGCTAGGGCGCCCACGCGCGACGCAGTCCTGAAAGGCATGCGGGCAGCGCTTCGCCTGCAGCGTGACCTCGGCCTGGATCAAGGCGCCGCGCGAGGGCATCGCGTGGACGTATTCGGTTCGATTTACAGACAGAACGTCCCCTTGCTTTTCCGGAAGCTTGAACCGCTCTTGGGGGCATATCTGCGCGAGGGCGGCAATCCAGGGATCATTCTGACGACGCGTCGTCCGCTTGGCCAACAGCGCTTCACCGCGGCCCACGAGCTTGGCCACCATGTGCTGAACCATGATCCCCATGCGGATGATGATAGTATTCTGCGCCGGTCGCCGGATCATGCTCGGGACTACATCAACCTTCCACCCGCCGAGCAAGAGGCCGATGCTTTCGCGTCATACTTTCTCGTGCCTGACGGGCTGATTACGGCACTCATGCAGCGTCACCATTGGACGCCGCAGCATCTTCAGAATGCTGACATCGTCTACCAAATGGCTTTGCGCGTTGGCGCCAGCTATCGCGCGACACTCTACGCGCTAGTGCGCAACAGGGTTATTGGGGCCGGGATCCGGACGCAGCTTGTCAAAGCGCAACCTGCGACGATCAAGCGTGCACTCGTGCCCGACTATCCAATTGGGTCCACGCAAAACATCGATGTGTGGCACTTGACGGAGCGAGACGAGGGAACGGTGATCGAAGCCGGCCGGGACGACTTGTTCGTGGTCAAGCTGCGGGAAGACAGTAACGCCGGTTACGTCTGGAATTTCGACGAACTGGAAATGGCTGGTTTTGCGATACTGAGAGATGGCCGCGAACAGGTCGCCGGAGGGGTGGTTGGGGCTCCTACGATCCGACATGTGCTCGCGCGTGCTTCCGATGCGACCGTGCACGGAGTCTATACTTTGTGGGAGCGCCGACAGTGGGCTCCGGAGGACGATCCCAAACGCTGGTCGTTCGACTACAGGCCTGTCTATTCGCACGATGCAGGACTGTTTCGCCCCTCGTTCAAACACACGGGCGGTGCGCGCTGATGTTGAATGTCGTCGCCGATCTGAGAAAGCAGCTTGAGCCGGCCCGCGATCAAGGTCGCCGCCCAACCTGCCTGTCTTTCGCGGCGAGCGCCACCCACCGAGCGGCGCATAAGCACCCAAGCCAGTTGTCTCCTGAATGGCTCTACTACCACGCAACGAGACGTGACGGGTTGCAGCCGGACCAAGGCTCGACGATTGAGGCGACCTGTACGGCGCTCTTGAATGACGGCCAACCTGATGAGGTGTTCTGGCCTTATCAAGGTCGCGAAGTTTGCCCCAATCCCTATCAGCTGCCCGGCCAACGCCCAGTCGTCGTCCGCTGTGATACTGGCCAACGCAGCAGTGATTCTGATCGCTGGCGCTCTGAGATCGATTCGGGTTCACCTGTCGTCATGACATTGTTCATTTCGCCCGCGTTTTACCAGGCGGCACGGTTTATCGGACGGGAGGCGCTGATGGAGGAGGATCATATTCCGATCGATCCTGCACTGGCGCATGCGGTCGTCCTAGCCGGATACGGCTACGTTAACGGCGTACCGCATTTTCTTGTGCGCAACTCCTGGGGATCGGGATGGGGATGGGCAGGCCACGCCTGGTTCTCCGAAACCTACCTCACCCGCCGCTTTGCTGGCGCCTTCGTCATCCAACATGGAGCATCCGACGATGTATAATCCCATGACGCCCGCACCCACCCCGGTCTCCGCATGGGTTAGGGCAGCCCGCCGGCTCAAGGCCGACGGTGATCAACACGGGCTTATGCTCCATATCGAAGATCCGACCGGGTTCTCGCCGGGAGAGGACGAGATTGTGTGTCAGGTCGACGCGTTCCTGCGCGATCATGACAAATGCGGCGTCAGCACGGTCGCCAATACGATCTTCCCTGCCGCCCTTGATAAAGGCGACGGCATCGACGCGCTGACGAAGCGTTACATGCAGGTCTACGAGCGCCGCATGCATCGTCAGGGCGAGTGGGGTCGCTATTTTCAGCGTATGGTCGCTTGGCCGACCGGTAGCGGCAAGGGTGCGGGAACCGTCAATCAGCTTTCCGCGAATATCGATACGCTTCGGGCGATGAGAAGGGGAGAAGCGAAATTCTTCGGCAACGTGACAGAGATCGCACTCTTCGATCCGGCTCGCGATCTGCGCAAGAAAATGAACCGGCAATGCTTGAGCTTCATCGAGCTGAAGCCCGAGCGCGAGGGAAATATCTGGCGGCTCAGCATGATGGCCGTCTATCGCAACCACTACTACGTCCAGCGCACGCTTGGTAATCTCATTGGCCTCGGCCGCCTGCTGCAGTTCATCGCCAACGAAACGGGTTTTGACATTGGGACGCTGACAATCCAGTCCACGCATGCGTGCCTCGATCCAGACCTGCAACGCGGCGAGGTTTTCGATTTGATAACAGCTTGCGACGATCCAACTGCCCTAACTGCCTCGTCGAACCGCAGCAGTGCGCAACATCGGTTGGCGCTCGATAAATCTGCGCCCGTGGACGAAATCTACGAGCGCTGCAATAAACAAAGGAATAAACCTATGAACGACGCAAAGCTCCCGGCTTTTGAGGATATCGGACAGATCGAAGTGGACTTTCTCGACCAACGCATCGTTATCGGATGCATCGAGGGAGAAGAAGAAAAGGCTCTTCGGCTTGCCAAGCGCTTTGAAAATGACGCTGGCGAAGTGACTAAAGCGGTCTCCGCCGAAATCGAGCCGATCCAGGCCATGCTGATGGCCGGCATCCTAGCATATGATCTACTCGAGCAGGCGGAGGCGGGCTATAACAATGGCGCCGATCACAGGTGAGAATCGACAAGCAAGCCCGGAGGAACCCGGCATTTCGATGCGGACGCGACAGCGAGCACAGCATGAGCACGATTTGCGCAATCATTTCGATATATTGTCGCTGTCGCGCCTGGATCGCCTGAAGCATTACGGCTTGCATTTCGCGAAATACGCGGGACGGTTTGCTCGGGGTGATGCCGAAGTCAAAACCAGAAGGGAAACACTTGTCGACGCGTTTCTAGTTGCGCTGAGCGCTGCAAATGCCCTGAACCAAGCGTTGCCGGACGTAGGAACAGGAGGATTGATCGGGGATGCGATCTCCGACCTCGCCTTTACCGACCACGCTGGACGTTTCGCCGACGCATGCGAGAAGATCGATCATCTCGAGGAATTCCGTGCGATCGCCCTTGCCGCAAACGCCGCGCTTTCAGAGTGGATCGTGTGCAGCGCGAAAGCGGCTGGCTTTGATCTCGACGCTCTCGTAGACGATCGTCGACGACAGCTTGCGCGCAGGCAGGTTTACGCACAGGAGACGTAGATGTTTCTATCGGGTGACCTCATCGCTGAACATGGCGGCGGCTGGATTGCGCCATTCGACCCGCAGCGGGTCGATTGCGCGGCCTATACTCTGCGGATCGGTGACGAGGCTTTCATCAGCCCCGAAGGTCGAGACACCCGCAAGCCGGGCCTGGTTGAACGCTTAGAGCACAAGGCGCCTATCGTGATACCGCCCGGGCAGTTCGCCTATTTGACCACGCGAGAGTTCGTAACACTGCCGCATGATCTCCTCGGCTTCATCAACATGAAGAGTACGCTAAAAAATAGCGGTCTTGTGAATGTAAGCGGATTTCACGTCGATCCGGGCTACAAGGGAAAGCTTCTGTTCGCTATCTTCAACGCGGGACCGCAGACAGTGACGGTGCGGTGCGACCAAGACGCCTTCCTGATCTGGTTTGCGCGTCTCGATGGCGCGACGGAACAATATGCCCGGAAAAAACCCGGATTTCGGGGGATCGACACAACTCTGATGGGGTTACTCCCGACCGAGACCGCATCGCTCAACTCGATCAACAAAAGGATGGATCAAATCGAGCGACGCATTTCCTACGCACTTGGTATACTGACACTTGCTGGCGGTGTTGCGGTTGCTGCGATATCCGGCGTCATTGCGAGCATGGCTTTTAAAGCCTTAGGAGGATCGTGAATGGCCGACGCTTACGTTTTCAACGAACACCTCAATAACGACGACCGCGCAAAAATCGAGGCGATCCTGCAAGCGGCAGGATACAATCCACGATACGATGTTCCGAACGCTGTTTCCTCGATCGACCCGCACACTGACATCGGCGTCGTCGGGCTTCCGGCCGCGCCAGAAGACGGCGGTACCATTGATGCTCGGACGATGGCGTTTGCCGGCGCCGGCATTCGGGTCGTGGCAATTTGGTTGCGCGCGGACCAGGAGGGTACAGGCGGTGTCCCCGAATCGATCGGAAAATACGCCACCACAGTTGACAGCGGTTCCAAAGTCTTGACCCCGACGCTTAAGGGCGAGACGGATGTCTGGGAACAGCCAGGCGGGGAGCAAAGGCCAAAACCTCGCATCAAACGCAATAAGTGCTGAGCCGTGACCCGAATCTACTCCTACGTCGTCGAACATGACCTTGGCTTTGCGCCGAACCCGTTCTGGGGCGTATGTACGCTAGCAAATTGCAAGCCGTTGATTCGAAAATTTGCGAGCGCAGGCGACCTCATAATCGGAACAGGCTCGACTGACCTGCAGGCTACTGACCGCCTCGTCTACTGGATGCGAATATCGGAAATCACCTCCTTCGACGGCTATTGGTCAGATCCGCGCTTCGCGCGCAAAAAGCCAAACATGAACGGCAACATGATGCATCGCTATGGCGACAACATCTACCACCCCGGGAACGACGGCACATTCCAGCAGATCGACTCTTTCCATAGCGAAGACGATGGCAGTCTGAGTGTCGGAAACAGGGAACGCGATACCGGTAAGACGGAAAAGGTCATGCTTGCGACCGACTTCGCTTATTTCGGGAAATCGGCTCCAATCATCCCGGAGCACGTGCGTTTTCTGATCAAAAAAGGGCCATACCACAAATGCCGATTTTCCGACGGACAGCGGGCCGCTATAGAGGGTTGGCTGGAGACGTTGCCCGAGCGCGGGTATGTCGATGAGCCTGGGCATTGGTGACGCTGAAGCGTTTGGCGCCTTCAGCGCAACTGCGGTTCTCTGATCAACCGAGCGTACCGCCCCGAACTGCCTGTTACCGACAAGCAACAGCCCGCCGAAGTTCAGCCTCTGTGATTCCTTACGCTGCGATCATCTGGCAATCTGGTCTGGCGGGGGATTCGCGATGGATGGATCAACTCTATCACTAAACGAATATCAAGATTTAGCGGTCAAGACGGATCGAACAGGCCTGAAATCCAGAAATTTGAGCCTGCCAATCCTTGGACTGTTTGGTGAAACCGGCAGTCTCCTTAGCGAGGTGAAAAAGAAACAGCGAGACTCCAAGGCCTACGACTCGTACGAAAGCGGTGTCATCGAGGAGTTCGGTGATGCGCTTTGGTACCTGGCGGTCATTGCAGCCCATGCCAATATCCGGCTAGCTGATATTGCAGAGGAATTCGAGTCCGGCTCCACCGAGGCGCTTCGCTTCGTCAATCTGCAACCGCAACAGACGCTTAACCTTGCAGCGCCCACGACGGAATTCGCACGAACGCTTCTGAAACTGGCTAATTCGGTAGGCAATCTTACCAATAGCGACGGTGAAGCCCTATCATACGTTGACCCAACCGCTTTTGCACAAAAGCTTAAGATCATTTTCCGCAATTTGGTGCACGCGGCCAACGAGGCAGGCGTGACCTTGGGAGACGCGGCGGTTCACAATCTGCGGAAGGCGCAGGATCGCTGGCCAACGGACCGCATTCCGCCTCCGCTGTTTGATCTGGAATTCCCCTCTGAGGAGCAGCTGCCTCGAAAGCTCGCGATTGAGATTTTCGAGCGCAATTCTGGCTCCAAACAATACGTCTATCAGCGCTGCAACGGCGTCAATATCGGGGACCGCCTGACCGATAATAGTGTCGTGGAAGACTTCTATCGCTTTCACGACGCTTTTCACTATGCCTATGCAGCCGTCCTCGGTTGGTCGCCGGTAACTCGGGCCCTATTGAAGCTCAAACGTAAGAGCAAGACCAAAGTCGATGACGGCGAGGACGGTGCCCGCGCGATTATTCTCGAAGAAGGTGTTGCGGCCTACGTTTTCGCGAGAGCCAAGGAACATCAGTTCTTCGAGGGACGCGATGAGGTTGATTTCAACCTGCTGAAGACCGTGAGGAGTTTCGTCCAGGGTTTTGAAGCGGAGCAGTGCCCGCTGTGGCTTTGGGAAGAAGCGATCCTGAAAGGAAACGCCGCCTATCGCTTTTTGCGCCAGTATCGACGTGGGCGCCTCATCCTTGATCTAGACAAACGTGATATGATGGTGGAGGAGCTTGCGCCATGAAACCAGCTGACTTTGTCGAAGAACTCGCGTCCTACCATTTTGCCAACGCGTTCAATCCCTACGCCGACGCGTGCCCTGAGTGTGACGCCAAAGATGCGCCAGCCGTCCGCCGTCGGAACCTGGAAGCCGTCTTAAATGCAGCAATCGAGAGGGGGGTTCAGTCCTTCTGGATTGCTCGAGATCTTGGCTATCGGGGTGGCCGCCGAACGGGCCTGGCATTAACTGACGAAGCGCATCTTGATTGGCACGCAGAACTTCTCGGTACCGAACCACTCATGAGAGCGACCAAAGGCCCCCCCGTGGCCGAGCGCACCGCTACCGTTGTGTGGCAGATGCTGCGTTCAATCGAACAACCGATCTTTCTCTGGAACGTCTTTCCGTTTCATCCGCATGGCCCCAATGAGCCGATGACAAATCGGTGTCATACCCGTAGCGAGCGACTGGCGTGCAAGCCCATTTTGGAAGCGCTGATCGACACCTTACGGCCGAAACATCTTGTTGCCATTGGACGCGATGCCCAAGCAGCTTTGGCGGACCTCGGCCTTGAGGCAACTGCGGTTCGTCACCCTAGCTATGGGGGGCAGAGTGAGTTTATAGGCCGCCTTGAGGAATTCTACTGCGTCCGCTCTAAGCCCGCTCGGGAAGCCCAGTTACATCTGCTCTAACCGTTTCGTTCTCTCTACAGGGTGGGGCGCATGCTTGTCTTCGGCATGGATCTGCGATGCACCAGCATCTTCCTGAGCCGCATGCCGGCTGAGGAGCCTGCGTCTTCAAGAAACAAAGTGCGGCGTCGTCACGTGGGTGTAGAACGCGCCTGGCGCAGGGCTCGCTGGTGCTTCTTTTGCCGTCCGCTTGTGAGACCTGGAAATAGCCTGCCAGGCGTCCAGTATGAAGGCGCGAAGCTGACGCCTGGCGGCGAATTTGAACCCCATACCCCCGTCATCCCATGTTGATGATTTGTGCTTCGCATGTCGCATAAAAAGGGAGTGTGGAATATGGGTCGTTGCCATTGGGTTCGAACCGATGGAGCCTCAATTTCTCACCTTGGCGCCGTCGAAAGGACGGCGTTGCTCAACCTTGCCTGATAGCCATGATCCCTCGATGGGCACGCTGAAGCAGCTTAACCGATTTAATTGATTCTGACATGAGTGTCGGCTCGTCAACGTCACGCGCCACCGCCATTATTAGCTCTTCGCACCTGCACAAAAATGTGCCAAACGCAGGCCCTATGGTTGGTAACGTTGGGGAAGGAGCCCTCTTGAGTGCGGTTGCTAACACCAAGGCGATCACACCGCCGGAAATCCGTTCCCGGAAGGGTGGCACTCCGCTCGTCTGCCTGACGGCCTATACCACGCCGATCGCAAAGCTTGTTGATCAGTATTGTGACATTGTTCTCGTCGGCGACAGCGTCGGCATGGTGCTCCACGGCTTGCCGTCGACGCTGGGCGTGACTCTTGAGATGATGATCATGCACGGCCAGGCCGTGCGACGCGGCCTCGAGCAGGCGCTGATGATCGTCGACATGCCGTTCGGCTCCTACGAGGAAAGCCCCGAGCAGGCCTTTCGCAATGCTGCACGCATCATGGCGGAAACCGGCTGCGCGGCGGTCAAGCTCGAAGGTGGCGAGGCAATGGCGGAGACGATCCGCTTCCTGGTTGCACGCGGCATCCCTGTCATGGGTCATGTCGGCTTGACGCCGCAGGCGGTCAATACCTTCGGCGGCTACCGCGTCCAGGGCAGGGGCGGTGATGCGGAGCGCGTCGGGCGCGATGCCCTCGCGGTGGCCGAGGCCGGAGCCTTCGCGGTCGTGCTGGAGAAGATCCCCGAGGCGCTCGCTCGCCGGATCACCGCAGAGGTGGCGATCCCGACGATCGGTATCGGCGCCTCGGCGGCCTGTGACGGACAGATTCTCGTCGTCGACGATATGTTGGGCATCTCCGGCGACTTCCGGCCCAAATTCGTCAAGCGCTATGCCGAACTCGGTGAGATCGCCGAGGCGGCAATCGCCGCCTACGCGCAGGAAGTGCGCGACCGCCACTTTCCTGCGGCCGGGCATCTGTTCGGCGATGCGCCAAGGACGGTCAATGGTGGAGAAGGCACATGAGCATTCCGATCGCACGAACCGTCGCCGAGTTGCGCATAGCGGCGGGCGGATGGCGTCAGAATGGCCTGAAGGTCGCTGTCGTGCCGACCATGGGTGCCTTGCATGAAGGCCATCTGAGCCTGGTGCGTGCCGCGCTCAGCAAGGCCGACCGGGTTATCGTGACGCTCTTCGTCAACCCGAAACAGTTTAACAGCGCTGCCGATCTCGCGGCCTACCCGCGCACTGAGCATGACGATGCCGCCAAGCTTGCGCCGCTGGGGGCTCATCTGCTCTACGCGCCAAATGCAGCGGACGTGTATCCGGAAGGTTTCGCCACTACGATCTCGGTCAGTGGGGTGAGCGATGGCCTGTGCGGCGCGTTCCGTCCGGGCCATTTCGACGGCGTGGCAACCGTCGTCGCCAAGCTCTTTTTACAGACGCGTGCGGATCTCGCCTTTTTCGGCGAGAAGGATTTCCAGCAACTGCACGTCGTTCGCCGACTCGTCCGCGATCTCGACATTCCGATCGAGATCGTCGCCTGTCCGACGGTACGTGAAGCCGACGGCCTGGCGATGTCGTCGCGCAATGTCAGGCTCTCGGCCGCACAGCGCTTGGCAGCGCCAAGGCTCGCCGAAGTCCTGTCAGCTTCGGCCGGGCGATTGTCGGCGGGATTGCCAGCCGAGCTTGTGCTTGCCGAGGCTAGGCAAGCGATCCTCGCTGCCGGTTACGACGAGGTCGAGTATCTCGATCTACGAGCAGACCATGACCTGTCGCCGCTTTCCGCCGCGGATCGACCGGCCCGCCTGATCGTCGCCGCCTGGCTCGGCGGGACGCGGCTTATCGACAATGTCGGAGTTCTGCCCGGGCAGCGCAAAGGCGAGCTGCTCGCGGCAGCCAATGCCGCATGATTGAAAATGCGGCCAGGCTTGGACAAACGTGCGTCGTCACGACCCAGACAAATAGTGGTAGCAGGGAGTGGATATGGTCTTTCGATTGAAGGAGCGGCTCGGCAGGAAGTTTGAAGAGGAAGTGCAATTCTTCAAGGGCTGGCAGAAGGACAAGAAACGAGTGGGCGCGCTCATGCCAACGTCCGTGCATGCCGCGCGCCGTATGGCAAGCGTAATTAACCCAGCATCCGGATTGCCGGTTCTGGAACTTGGTGCCGGAACTGGCGTCATCACCAAGGCTATCCTGGAAAGGGGCATCAAGCCGCATCAGCTGATTTCGGTCGAATATTCCAAGGATTTCTATCAGCGCCTGACGCGAGGCTTTCCGGGCGTGGATTTTCGATTGGGCGATGCGTTCGCGCTGGGGGACGTGCTTGCAGAGCGGCGCGGGGAGCAGTTTGACTGTGTGATAAGTGCGGTGCCGTTGCTGAGCTTTCCGATGGAACGGCGTGTTGGCCTGCTTGAGGATTTGCTCGCCCGCATTCCTGCTGGAAGACCTGTGATTCAGATCACTTACGGACCTTTGTCGCCGGTGATCAAAATGCCCGGCCGCTATGTCGTGTCTCACTATGATTTCGTCGTCCGCAACATCCCGCCCGCACAGCTCTGGATTTACCGACGAGCAGTCTGAGGGCGCGTGCGCTGAAAGTGGCGGCGTTCCGCAAAATCGTGCTGAGGACAGGACGGTGGTCGTCCTAAAATTCGCATCCGATTGCGCTTTTGTTGCCGCCACCGCTAGCGGAGGCCACCATGCCTTTTAGCACAGGCAGGTGCTCATCTGCTGCGCACTTCGCCCTGCGGACGACAGACGGCGAAGCCAGCACGGCCGCGAAAATCTCGCGACGGCGTCTCGATGCCGGGACCGGCCTGCCATTTTGGAGGTGCATGACGCAAACCATGCCATCCCGTCCCTGACCAAATCATAACCATCGCCCTCTTTCGGCTGCCCGGGCCTCCCGACAGCCGGATCAATGATGACGGAGAATATCCTTCTTTGAAGAGCGTGACGGTCTGCGCCGTCCTATGCCTCAGCTTGTACGACGGCCTCCCGGTCTTCCGTGCCACGCGAGCTAAGGTTCGGTCACTCTACCGTGCAATGGCGTTCGGAAATACGACAGGCGAACCACAATAATCATGTTTAGGCTGAAGACTTCTCAGCGGACCGTGAAAAAAGGAAACGCGAGTTCTTCCGCTCCTTCAGAGGCCCCTCGAACTCGCTTTCTTTGGAGAAGGGAGATCGCTCGTCAGACGCTCCCATGTGGTGGTCGGCAAACCGCCGCAAAACGGTCACTCGCTGTTTTCGGCTGCATGTTTCCGGAGCTTCTCGAACACGAACAGCTTGCCTTCGCGCACGCTATCTTGAAGCGATCTCGCATTGGCCAGATGCGCCGCAATCGCGCTGGCAAGCATGCAACCCGTCCCGCGCATCGATGAGATCAGGCGCGGTGTGTCGAAGCGGATTGGTTCTTGATCGAAGCGCAACAGAACATCGGTTGATCGATGTCCCGATGCGTGGCCGCCCTTGATCAGCAGGGCCTGCGCTGCAGCGTTCAGCAATTCCTGGCCTTGCAACACTGCGCCGTCCTCATCCACCGCCAGTTCCGAGCCAACAAGGAGCGCCAACTCGATGAGATTGGGTGTGACAATACAGCAAAGTGGCATCAGATCGCGCTTCATGACGGCGATGGCGCCGGCTTCCAGAAGCGTCCGGCCTGATGTCGACGCCAGCACCGGGTCCAGTATTGCCGGCACGTGCGGATTTTCACGCAGCACTGTGGCAACGGCCACGATGATCTCGGCCGTTGCCGATCTTGATGGCCGCCACCTTGTTGGCCTGCAGCGCCGCCCGCATCTGATCGGCCACCAGACTCGGTGACGAATGACTGATTTCCATGACGGCTTTGTGCGTCTGCACCGTCAGCGCAGAGACGGCAAGGCAGGTGCGCACGCCAATGGAAGCGATCGTCTCGATGTCGCGCGCAATTCCAGCCCCACCGCTGGAGTCCGACCCACCAACGACAAGCACATGGGGTTCTCGCTTCAGCGCCATGGATCCGTCTTTTCGATCCATTCCCGCGTGCGCAGTTCGGGATCCGCATTCAATGTGATGTCGGTGACCACCGCCGCGCTGTCGGCACCAGCTGCGAAGACACCGTCGAGACGGTCAGGGTTGAGGCCACCAATGGCAACCAATGGGATCGGCGCGACCCGGCGCTTCCATTCGCCGATCCGTTCGACCCCTTGCGGGCGCCATTTCATCTTCTTCAGGATGGTCGGGTAAATGGGGCCGAGCGCGATATAGTCCGGTTCGGCTGCGAGGGCTGTTTCCAGTTCGGCGTGATCGTGGGTCGAAAGTCCGAGCTTCAATCCGGCGTACTTGATCGCCAGCAGGTCGGCCGCGGCCAAATCCTCGTGGCCGAGATGGACCAAGTCGCAGCCTTTTTCAATGGCGAGCCGCCAATAGTCGTTGACGATCAGTTGGCAGCCATGGACCGCGCAGACGTCGTTCGCGCGGCGGATTTCCGTCCGCAGAGTGGCCTCGTCGCTATCCTTGATGCGCAGCTGCACCAGCTTGACGCCGAGCGGCACCAGATGTTCGATCCAGGCAGCGCTGTCGACGATCAGGTAGAACGGATCGAGCTTCATGAAAAAACTGCCCTGCCAATTGTCGGCGTCGATGGCACGGCGACGTCCCGCGGTTCGAGCATTCCCGAACGAAAAGCTTCACGGCCGGCTTCGACCGCCTTGCCGAACGCACGCGCCATGCCGGCCGGATCGGCCGCCCTCGCGACCGCCGTGTTCAGGAGCACGGCGTCAAAGCCGAGTTCCATAACGGTAGCCGCGTGCGACGGCCGTCCGAGCCCAGCGTCCACAATCAGCGGGACGCCTGGGAAATGGCCGCGCATCGAGCGCAGCGCCATGATGTTGACCGGCCCAAGCGCCGAACCGATCGGTGCGCACCACGGCATCAAGACCTTGCAGCCCGCCCCAAGCAGCCGCTCGGCGACAACAAGGTCGTCGGTGGTGTGCGGGAATACCGTAAAACCGTCCTCGCACAGGATGCGGGCGGCTTCGACCAGGCCGAACACGTCCGGTTGTAGCGTGTCGTGGTTGCCAATCACTTCGAGCTTGATCCAGCTCGTACCGAAGACCTCACGCGCCATTTTCGCGGTCGTGACCGCTTCCTTGACGGAGTGGCAGCCAGCAGGGCGTTGTCACGTTGTTTGAAATGTGGCCGCGTGAGGCCGACACCGCGCTTTTCAGGCAGGCCGTGCACTCACGGCTTCCCACGCGGCCATTGCCTGGCGTCGATGGGTTCGAATTTGTGCTGCGGAGCGGTTGGTCTGGGATGGGACGAAGAGATTTCGGACGGCGGAGAAGATCGACACGAAATGCTGCAATGAGCCGACCGACCGGAAACCCTGTCGCGTTCGTTCCCGTTTTCGGAACGGCAGATGAGAATTCTCCGCCCGGTTGTTCAAGCCTTTATGCGAGCGGTGTTCCTTCGGCATGAGCTGGCGTTTGGCCGCCCCGTAGGAGCGCAGTTTGTCGGTGATCATACGCTTTGGCGGCAGACCCTGCTTCTTCAGAAGTCGCGTCAGCAGGCGCCTGGCGCCCTTGGTGTTGCGACGCGTCTGGACAATCTCGTCGAGCACATATCCGTCCTGATCAACCGCTCTCCACAACCAGCATTTCTGACCGTTGATGCGCACCGCGACTTCATCCAGATGCCAGACATCGTCTTTCGTCGGCGACTTACGGCGTATGCGGCGCGCATAATCAGGGCCGTGCTTTCGGCACCATCGGCGGATGGTCTCGTAGGAAACGACGATCCCGCGATCGAGCAGCATTTCCTCGACATCGCGCAGGCTCAGATTGAAGCGGAAGTAGAGCCAGACAGCACGGGCCACGATTTCGATCGGATAGCGGTGGTTCTTGTAGGTCGGTGCACTCACGGTCATGGGCGCGCTGCTACCTCAATTTCCTTACCCCTCAATCAATGTGACAGCACCCTCGCAACTACTGAGTTGGGACGCGCTCCCATTCGGGGGGGCACGCTTCGCTAAGGTGCTTTTCTAGCTGCGCGCCGAGCAAGGCACTTGCCGCCTCGGCGGCGGAGGTGAGCGGCATGTGGGCGGATGAGATGAGGCATACTGTCAGATGAATCGGTGGATCGATGACGACAGGCCTCAGAGCTTCGTAGCCTGGAACGTCTGAGAAATCCCCCTTGGGAACGATCGCGCTTGCTACGCCGGCTTTGACCAAGGAGAGCACGCTGCAGAACGTGTCGACCTCCGCGACGCAGTTCGGTATCACTTCGGCCGCTCCAAACGCCCGGTCCAGTGCGACGCGGATCGTATGCGGCTGTGCTGGCAGCACAAGAGGAAGTCCCGCCAGCTCTTCGAGGGACACTGAGGTCGCCACATTTTCCGCATTGGCAGGCCGGACCAGATAGAGGCGTTGGCGGAACAGCGGCTTGCGGGAAACACCATGGGTGGGTGTGTCCTCGAAGACCAGGCAAACGTCAAGCTCGTGCGATTCGATGAGCGAGCTAATGCGGAGAAAGTCACCGGTCACCAAGCGCAGGGTCACTTTGGGGAGTGCTGTCCTGCAGGCGCCAGCTAAGGGGCCAGCGAGGGAGACCGCGAGCGACGAAGAAATACCGAGCCCCACTGAACCTTCTGGCTCTCCCCCGGTGGAGCGAACGATGCCGCGCAGTTGCTCTACCCGCTGCAAGATGGAGACGGCCTCCCGATAGAAGATCTTGCCCACTTGGGTCGGGCAAACGCCGCGTGCGCTCCGGTGCAACAGGGTGGCGCCGAGCGTGGCTTCAAGGCCAGCGATCTGTTGGCTGAGGGCCGGCTGGGCCACATGAATGGTGGCCGCTGCCCGGCAGAAGCTCCCTGCATCGACGATGCTCACGAAATATCTGAGGTGGCGTAGTTGCATGGGATAGCCTTGTCAAGGTTGAATAGAGCTAGATTACGCCTGTTGCCGCTTGTGGCAGTAGGTTTCCAAATAGGCCGAGAGGACCCATTTTGATGGGCTCTGAATCGCGAGCGAGCCTCTGCTTTGCGATGCGGCGGGCTCCGTACTTCGCAAGGAGAATTTGATCGCCGCCCTCAAGCGCGCATGAAGAGTTTTGCTCGGCCGGCTCGCCTCGCCGCTGGGCCGCTACCGGTCCACCGTCGGAAAGACGCGCATTCCAAGGCCGCAGCGACAACGAGCGGCCGCAGCTCTTCGTCTTCTATGAGGACACCGAACTCGTACTCCCTCCACTTGCGCCAATACCCGCGCAGAGCGCGTCCGATCACGAGCAGAGTCCGGCCTCCGGCAGTCCAAGCCTGGTGAACGAGCCTGATTCACCTCGCATGCCTGTCGCCGCGCCATCAACGCGCTTGGCCTCATCATCTGGTTCGAGGGGGTGGTCAGGTGCAAGGCGTTCGGCTCAAGAAAGCGACGCACATCAATGCCTGCAGACTGATCTGTGATTGTCCCTTGCTCGATGCTTGGGGCCGACACAGTCGGACGTCGCTTCAACATGACTCTGAGGGACAGCCACGTTCCTGGCTACAGAGGGGCGCTGGCTCAATAGGGGGGCTCTAGAGGAACTCAGGATAAGGTTCTTGGTCGAGTTCTGCCTGAATGCTGATTTCATAATCACGCCTCTGTTCGAAGTTTACGGACAGCACCAATCGCAGGAAGCCAGGCGGAACGGCGTAGGCGAAGCATTCACTCACGACGCCACTTGGTGGACTGGAACTTCTGCAACTAACTTTGTCGTGCTGCGATAAAGCACAGCGCAAAATCCAGGCCACTTTGCGCCGCTGTTCGTCGCGACGTCCAAGCCCGATATCCGCTGCAGCCCGGAGGGCCTAAGCGGCAAGGGGCTCTATCTGACCTCGTTGCACGCTTGCCGCGCATGCCGGATCGGGCGGATGGGAGCGATGGACAGGTCTTCTCGGGGGAAATCATCAACCGACTAGGAAAACGGACGGTCCGAGCCTCTTCGCGGGGAAAGGTTCCGCTCCTGGGCAATGCCGCGCCGCTTCACATCTGGCATCTATTTCTTCGCTCGAAGCAGACATGCCGAATGTCGACAATCCGCCAATTTGTTGGGAAGGCAACCAGCGCCCACCGAAAGAAGAGGATCGCAGCCGTGGCCAGTGCCGAAATCCGCATCGAGGTATGCCGGGAATGCTGAGATCAAATCGATCGCTCAAGTGGCGCGTTTTTTGCTTGGAAGCATCTGATGATGAAGACGATCCTACACATATCAGGCTGTGCATAATGCAGGTTGTTTCTGGCGGTTTGAAATTCGCCACCACAGTGCACAACCGACAGAATGTTGAATTGTTCGGGGCCGGCTGGAACTGGCGGCTTTTGAACCGGCTTCCTCCGACAGGGCAGCTCGCCTCGTTGCCGACAAATCAATTTATCCGTCGAGGGCAAGATCAACCAGCTCAAGCTGGCGACCAGATGATCTCAGTTTGTTGGTCGATAGGAGGTGAATTATGACGGGCATTGACGAGCGTGGCAAGGCGCCCATGGCGATATTTAGCGCCATCGAAGGTGATATCACGGATGATTCTCCCGCCCTACCGGCTGTTGGGGTTGAAGGACCCGGACAATCATCCCGTTCTGTTGTAGCGCACACACGCTCTGAGCCTCAAGCGTCAAGCGTTTCCTCCTCTCGCCGCATGCGGCACACCAGTGTCCTTGATTTGCAGCAGGAGCTACTCTGTCAGATTGCTGAGCGGCTCAGCCCGACCGATCTTCTGAGCATGTCGCAGACGAATCAACAGATGTACCACGCCACTACGGCAATCTGGATGCCTCAAGAAGGGAGTGAAAGGGCTATCCGGGCTCAGGCTATCTGGAACAGGTTGACGCAAGACCGCCCTGGCGTCGAGGATCGCCTTGCCCCGCTTCTGTATGGGGGCGTGATCCAATCACTCGCGGCCAACTTCAATTACCTCACCTGGGCGCAGCAGGAGAGCTCCTGCAGCGTCTCATCCTCCTCACCGAGACGCTTGAGGACCCCGACAATCGCGTCACAGCCTTATGGGGCTTCGGAGTAGGCATGGCAGGGCTTGCCCCCGAGCTCCAGCAGCGCCTCGTCGTCCTCGCCGAAGGACTTGACGACGACGCCGAGCTTTGCGCCTCGGCCCTGGAGAGCCTCGGAGCGGGTGTGGCCGGGCTGGACCCCGTCCTCCAACAGCGTGTTGTCGTCCTCGCCGAGGGACTTGAGGGGGCCGAGCATCGCGCCTCGGCCTTGCAGGGCCTCGGAGCGGGTGTGGCGGGGCTTGCGCCCGAGCTCCAGGAACGTCTCGTCGTCCTCGCGGAGGGACTTGAAAACGCCAGGCATCGCGGCTCGGCCCTGATGGGCCTTGGTGCGGGTCTGAGAGGGCTTGCCCCGACCTTCAGCAACGTCTCGTCGTCCTGGCCGAAGGCATTGACGACCCCGAGGGTCGCGTCTCAGCCCTATGGGGCTTCGGAGCGGGTATCGGAGGGCTTGCCCTCGAGCTGCAGCAGCGTCTCGTCGTCCTGGCCGAAGGCATCGGCGACCCCGAGAATCGTGGCAGGGCTCTCAAAGCCTTCGGGACAGGCGTGGCGGCACTTCCGCGCGAGCTACGAGGGCGCATCGCGGCTCTTGCCGACGGACTTGCCCAGCCGCAGCATCGGGCTCCCGCCTTGGCAGGACTATTGCCTAGGTTGTGCTAAATGCCCGTGTATGGAAGGCAGATGTCAGTGGGTAGCGCCCCAGGCGGCGCGCTATTGCACGCCCTGCTTTTGGCCGTGGTCTGCTCGACCGCGCTGGCCGCGCAATCAAGGTCCGCAGCCGCGTTCGAGCTGTTCGGCCTCAAGCTGTGGGCGCCATCCAGCGACGAGGACGCCGACACCGTCGATCCACTGCGCTACACGGTGACCATCGAGGCGCCCGACGCCGACGAGGACATCGCCGAGAAGCTCGAAAACGCCTCGGCGCTGAAAGACGACGAAGAACGTCCAGTCTCTGGTTCGCTCGGCCTGCTGGCCAAGGCCCGTGGCGACCGCGACCAGCTTGTCGCCGCACTTTACGCGGACGCCCGCTACGAGGGCGTCGTCACCATCACCATCGAAGGCAAGCCGCTCGACGATTTGCCGCCCGACGCCGAATTTTCGGGTCCGCAGCCGATTCCGGTGGTGATCAACATTGCGGCCGGGCCGAAATTCACGCTTGGCGACATCAGGCTGGAGGGCGATGCGGCGGGGCTGATGAGTGCCGATTATGGTTTGATATCGGGCGGCGACGCTAGTTCGGGCGCAGTCCTCGAAGCTGAGGCGCTGATAGTGCGGACGCTTAAGGAGCGGGGCATGCCGCTCGCTGAGGTCACCGACCGGCAGATCGTCGCCAACCACACCACCTCGACGCTCGACGTGACGCTGACCGTGGCCGCCGGGCCGGCTGCCGGCTACGGCAACACCACGGTCGAAGGCACCGAAAAGGTCGACCGCAATTTCGCCGAATACATGACCGGCCTGAAGCGCGGCCGCCAATATTCGCCGGAAGAGGTCGACGAGGCGCGTGACCGGCTGCTCGCGCTGGAAGTCTTCAACAGCGTGACGCTGAAGGAGGCCGAGAGTCTCGATGCCGACGGCAACATCCCGATCGGCGTCGAAGTGAGCGATCGCAAGCCGCGCTATTTCGGTCTAGGCGGAACCTTCTCTAACACCGATAGCCTGGACCTGAAAGGCTATTGGGGCCACCGCAATCTGTTCGGCCGTGCCGAAAAACTGCGCATCGAGGGCGCAATCAGCGGTATCGGCAGCAAGCCGAGCGAGCTCAACTACAATGCCGGCATCATGTCCGAGAAGATGATCGGGCCGGCGTCAAAGTTTTTCGCCGGCGTCAAGACCGTGCTCGAGCACCCTGACGCCTATGAGCATTTCTCGGTCAAGGGCAACACCGGTCTGTCTTATGAACTCGACAAGCAACAGACGGTTTCCGCGGAAGTCGCGCTCGACTATTCGGAGATCACCGATCCTTTCGGCGAGCACAAATATCTGATCGCCAGCATTCCGCTCCAATATGTCTACGACGACAGAGACAACCGGCTGAACCCAACCAGCGGATTCCGGGTACTGACCTCTGCCGATCCCAGCCGCGACATCATGAGCGGCGGGGCCTTCCTCCTACTGACGGGGGAGGGATCGGCCTATCAGTCGCTGGATTCAGCCTCGAAGTTCGTGCTGGCCGAAAGGGTCGCGGTTGGTTCTATCGTCCGCACCGGGTTTCAGAATGTGCCGGCCAACCGGCGCTTCTATTCCGGCGGTGGTGGTTCGGTGCGCGGCTACGGCTATAAGGGCATAGGCCCGAAGGACTTCACCGGCCAGCCTATCGGCGGCCTATCCTTCTTCGAAACCTCGCTCGAGATGCGGATCGCCGTCACCGACAAGATCGGCATCGTGCCCTTCGTCGATGCCGGTACGGTATCGAATATGTCGGTTCCCAACTTTTCCGACGTCAAGGTCGGCGCCGGTGTCGGCCTGCGCTATTTCACGCCATTCGGGCCGCTGCGCATCGATGCGGCGGTGCCGTTCAACCGGGGTCCCGATGACCCGCATTTCGGCATCTATGCCGGCATGGGACAGGCGTTCTGAGCGATGGAGATATTCAGGCGCATCCTTGGCATTGTCCTCTACTCGCTGCTCATCGAGGTAGGCGGAGCGATTGGGGCGCTCGTCGTCCTGGGCAGGAACGAGCATGGACAAGACAACCTCGCCGGCATCATTTAGCGCCTGACTTCGAGCGACGAACGCAAGATCACGGGCAGCGGCATCGACGGCATCTGCTCTGGAGCGTTCAGCGTCGACCATTCGTGCTAAGACCGCGAAGGCGCTTGGCTGGTGGCGCGCGAAGTGGCCATCCATTGGTGGCCGCTGGCGCTGCTGTCCAAGAGTTTCTGCGCTGATCGCATCGGGGCCGAGCGCATTCCAACTCGCAAGTCCGCCGTGGTCGGTACGCAGCCACCCACGCAGGGCGGCACCACGACGCTGCCGCTCCGTTTCCAACATGAGGCAGATCGACCAACGGAAAATGCCCTTGGCCAGCAACGAAGCCGCGCCGAGGACGGTCGAGGCGGTGCTCAACGTCGCCCGCCATGACGCAAAGCAAGCCAATGTCGATGCGAACGTCCATTTTGTCGGCGGACAGCAAGTTCGATATAATGCCAAGACGTCGGAGCTCGCCAACCTGCTCGATCTGCCAGATGAGGCTCCGCATCATCATTCGGGGACCGGGTCGGGCGAGGCGATCGGGGGCGATGTGGAATGAGCCGATGCTCCGCCAAACGCCGCTGGCTTCGCACGCGTGACATTCACACACGGTCACATGAGGTAACGTCGGCGGGGCAATCTTGCGTCCACCGGCCGGTTTACGCGAGGCCGGCCTCGCGATTGGTTTGGTGACTCCGATCGAAAGTGCGGAAGCTGTTGCGATCGTGCTCCGCGGCTCCTTTGAAGGTGGCGGCGAACACATCGCTCTGGGTGGTACGATACCCCCGAAGAAAGGTGGTCCTACGGGGCCCTCTTTAAACGGTCTGTGGAATGAGCCGAAGCCGTCACAGGCATCCGTCCCATGGGCTGCGACAGCCGGGGGCTATGCATATTGGCGCCGGTATTTTTTCGGGTGTCCCTTTCGTCCCGTTGGCTCAACGGCCGCCAGAAGTCGTCTCGCTTGTGTCAGCCTCGACATGGCCCCTCTCGACGTCCGTTAGGATGGCGCAGCCGAGAACCGACCAAAATCGCTTTCCGGGATCCGCGCAATCGCGGTCCGTGAATTCTGACAACGAATGGCCGCTCCACATCGGATGCAGGTTCACCGACACATTATCGTCTTGCTCCCTGCCTAAACGAGTCTGCCTCTGGGCGAAATCCTCCGATTCCAAATCCGCTGAGCGCTCTTCCTCGAGGGTGGCGTCGGAGCGCAGGGCTCGAACGAGACTCTCGAATTTGCTAACCCCGCGCCCTGCCTCACGCGCCGTGCCGTACGCCTCCTCACGTGCCTGCCGAGCTAAGTCGGTTTGTGCCCTTGCCTGTTCGAGGTGCTGTTGGAGTAGCTGTTCGTGTTGACGCAGCGAGATCATCTTCGCATTCACCTCGTCAAGATCAATGAGCGCGGCGGCTTCCCCGATCAAAGGGTCGTATAGCGCGGCTTCGCGAGCGGGAAGGTCTTCGCGCCATCTACGAAGGTCCGTCAAGGCGGTTCCGACAGCCGCGACAGCATTGTCGAGAGTCGTGTGCCTCAGGCGCAGTGCATCTTCGGCGCGGCGGCGCCGCATTTTCTTCAATTCGAGAAGGCGGTCCACGGGGTTGGGAGTCATGCCAGACACGCGGCAAGCTCATCGAGCATTGCGTCGAAGCCGATCTGCTCATTTGTCGACTGTCGCAAGAACCTTCGCACCTGGTCTATCTTGGCGATCGCTGCATCGACGAGCGGATCGGCTCCTTTCCTGTACTCGCCAACGCGTACCAACAGTTCCACCTCCTGGTATTTGGCCATCAGCTGCCGCAGGCTGCCCGCCAACAATTCATGGTCTGACGACACGATAGCGCTCATGACGCGGCTCACACTGGCCAGAATGTCGATAGCGGGATAGTGGTTCGACATCGCCAAGGCGCGTGAGAGCACGATATGACCATCGAGGACAGATCGGGTTTCATCGGCCACCGGTTCGGCCATATCATCGCCCTCCACAAGCACGGTGTAGAAGGCCGTTATGGATCCAAGGTGGTTGTTCCCAGTGCGTTCCATAAGCCGCGGCAGTGAAGCAAAAACCGATGGCGGGAAACCACGCCGCGTCGGCGGCTCGCCGGCCGCAAGACCAATTTCCCTCAGTGCACGCGCGAAACGGGTCACCGAATCCATGAGAAGCAGCACACGCTTTCCTTGGTCGCGGTACCATTCGGCGATCGTCGTCGCGACGTAGGCCGCCTTGGCTCGCTCCGTTGCGGATCGGTCGGAACTGGCGACGACAAGAACGACTCTCGAACGCGCTTCTGCGTCGACGCTGTGTTCGATCAACTCCTGCACCTCCCGGCCACGCTCGCCGATTAGAGCTATCACGATCACGTCGACCGCTGCGCCACGCACCAGCATCGACATGAGGGTACTCTGCCCCCGCCCGCAGCGGCAAAGATGCCGATACGCTGTCCCTCGCCGCACGTTAGAAGACCATCAATCGCCCGGATGCCGACAGGAAGAACGTTGTCGATGATACGCCGGGTTAAGGGATCCGGTGCCTCCCTGTAGACGGGTACCCGGTCTTCCGGAAGCAAAGGCCCATTGGTGGATGTGTCCAGAGGTCGGCCGAAACCGTCGAGTACGCGGCCGAGCAAGTTCCAGCCGGTTGGTACCATGAGCGGCTTTCCCGTAGGGATCACTTCAGTGAGCGTGGAGAGGCCCTGCATTTCCCCTAGAGGTGTCAGTATAGCGACGTCGCACTGCACGCCAACCACTTCCGCCGACAGTTCGAAGTCGTTCCCCGGATTGCGAAGAGTGCAAAGGTCGCCGATGCGGGCGCCCGGCGCCATGGCACGGATAACCGTTCCAACGATCTGGAGGACACGGCCGCGGACGTGCATTGTCGAAGCCTGCGCAACTGCTCGTTTTGCGAGCTGGAAGAAACGATCGATGTTCTCGTGCTCGGGGGAAATAGCGTCCGTCGGCTCGGCTGGCTCGGACATCACCTTGGTGTTCCGACATCACTATGGTTTGGCTTTGCAGAGTCTAGTAGGGCGCTACGCAGGCCGCTTTCTATCGCCGCAAGCTGGCTCTCGATCGTGGCGTCGACCAGTCCGGCATCGGTCTCGAGAATGCATCCCGCATCCTTTACGCGCGCGTCGGCGATCAGGTCGACGACGGCGCGCGATGTCGCGGTCGGGAGGATCTCGTCTAACCGGTTGCGGACCGCCTCTAGGAGCGACGGTGCCACACGTACTCGGACGAGGGAGTTGTGGCCCGCGAATTTCAGACCGCGCATAGCGATCTGCACTGCCGCCTCCACCGGCTCGATAGTGTCGATGATGCGGCGCGCGATCTGCAGGCCCATGTCGATGATCTGTGCCTCATTCTGCGCCATAATGCGCAGAGAATCCGTGGCGATCGCGGTCAAACGGGCTTCGATTGCCGCTTGTGCTGCAGCCAGGCCAGCCTCTTTGGCCCTTACCTCGATCGCTCGGGCAGATCCGCGCGCCGCATCGATGAGCGCATTAGCTTCGCGCCGTGCCTGTGTAAGCACTTGCTCGGCATCTATCAGTGTCTGTGCGCTCCCGGCCGGCAAGATTCGCCCAGGGCCGAGGATACCGGCCGATGCAGGTGTCAGCTGAACCAATGCGACCATTGGGGCATCCTTTTACGGATCAGGCGCCGCATCGCATAAAATGCGTCCTCGCCAGCATTGTCGTCACGACATTTGTCCACCGCCGCCGCCCAGATTGGCGCGGGCCGGCGCAAGCCCAACCGAGTCCGCAGCATTTGCGGAATGTCACCAATCGCAAGACCGAACATCGCCGCGCCGCATTGAAGCAAAGCGCTGGGCGCTGACGGAATGTCAGAAACACCGAGCGCCGACATCAGTTCGGCAGTCGGCCGCGGCAGAAGTGCGGCTTGCGAAGCGAATGCGACGGCTTCTTCACCGAGGTTAGCGCGAGCGGCCACGATTTCGCTCGTCCGAAGAAGTCTTGTAAGGCCGGATGCACCCACCCAGGCGCCGGCCAGGCGCATAAGGCGCACGGCGTCTGGAGCCGGGAGGAACGCGAGCCGGCTTCGTCGCGCGGCGCCAGCGAAAATGATTGCGGACGGTTCATCCCTTTGGCCACGAAGGAGCCAGCACCCAAGCTTAACACGAGTGAACGGGTCCGTGTGAGCACTATCCAGCAGCATCCATTCGGGCCAACCATGCACCATTGTGAAATCGAGATCAGCGGCAGGATCGGCAATGCAGTACATCACGGCCCTCGCCCACGGTGCTTCAAGCCATTCATCCGACATCGCGTCTGATCTTCCGGTGATCACTGCTGAATTGTTCGATACGATTAATCTCACTGAGCCGCTATCCAGATGTCTGACGGGGGCGACGCCATAGCAGGAACGCGAGGACGCCATTGCCGATTAGCAATACCGCTATGCCGCATACAAGCCCGATCACCAGATGGGGTGGTGCGCTACTATGTTGTGACGTGACAACGGGCGTTCTATCGACGGAACGCAATGCATTATCCTGGCTTGCCTCTACGAGGACGACGGAGACCCTTTCATAGGATAGGCCTGCCAAGCTGTTTGCGACGAGCTCCTTGATTTTTGGTACCATCTGATCGACCGTAGTGCCGGGTGTGTAACGGACAAGCACAGCAGCGCTCGAGGGGAAGGACGGTCGTCGATCGTCACTCGCCTCTTCGGGTGACACCACATGGACCCGGGCATTGAGCACGCCATCGAAGATGGACAGGGTCCGCGACAGCTCCTGTGTGATGCCATAAATGTAACGCACACGCTCTTCTGTCGGGGATGAGATCATGCCTTCATTCTTGAAAAGACTGCCCATATCGGCGTAGGGGTCGTGAGGCAGTCCGGCGCCGTTCAACACTTCCATGGCAGGGGGAACATCCCTAATATCTACTGACAACGAGGCAGTGCCGCTGTTGTCTGTCGTTTTTTCGGCATAGATGCCTTGACTCATGAGTAGTGCGAGCATTTCGTTCGCTTCGTGCGCCGGAAGATCGCGATACAGCTCGAGCTTCGATTCGCAGCTCCCCAGCGTCAACAACAAGAGAAGTGTCGCCAGCCGCTTCAAGACAAAGTCATGCCATCCGTCAGCGTAGATCATTGGTTTCTCAGGAAATTGTCCAGGCTCTGCGTGGCCTTTCCGACCACCTTTGCCAACATGTCGCACTCCAGGGACAAAGCTGAGAGCGCGAGCTGTGCGTTCAGCCAGTCGCCTGAGTGGATTTCTTCCATGCCCGCTGTGCTATGAGCGGCTTCCACGGCGTGGGTAAAGCTGGCGCTTAGCTTCTCCATGCTGCTGAGGATGGCGTCTCCCGGTGTCCGGGCGACGCCAGATCCGCGCGCCACCTCGGTCGACTCATCGATTGCATCGGTCGCTGACTGGTCGTGGTGTGGCGACAACTCGGATCGATGGAATTCGGCACGAAAGGCGTCAAGGGATTCAGTCGGTAACTCCGATACAAATGCAGCGTCCGTTGGCAAAACAGACGTCACCGCGAGTGGGCTGATGCTGCTCACCAGATGTCCCTCTCTACAGCATGTCCCACCGAGTGCTTGCCAAAAGCGGCGACGAGTCCATCGACATCAGGATCTCCACCCGGAACCCGTCTGAGTACAGCATCGCGCTCGCTGAGCCGTCCGGCAAGATGGAGAGCCAGCGCCTTGAACGCTAACCCGTATGCATCATTACTATCCGAAAGCGGACGAAGCTGCTCCAGCGCTGCCTCAATATCCCCTACCGTCAGATCCGCAACGGCGTGAGCGATAACGGACTCCCTACTGCCCGGCGCAAGAGCGCTAAGTCCTTTCGCAATCCGTCTTGCCCGCACTACGTCGTTCGAGATGCAAGCCAAGAATGCCGCTTCGGCAAGTTTTCGCCGTAAGCCGCCCCCGATCTCAGTGCTACTCTCGGATGATACAGATGTACACCAAGGAGACATCGTATATCGAACTCCCTTTCTCCGCCGTTTGCGCGCATTTCCGGTGACTATTCCATCGGGCTACGGACCGTTCTGACCTGCCTGAACCTCTTCATCGCTCCCGAACACGGCTCCTTAACTTACATCCGGGACGGCCAATCAATACGGTGGCGGCCACTTCGATAAAGGGTTTGCCAACTGGTAAGCACGCATAAGAATCATATTCTTACCGCTTATGTTGTTCCGTACAACTCCACGCACAAATACAAATTACATATGCAACCATAGTTTCTTCCTATGGCACTGAACGGGACAGCGTGCTCCTCATCCATCACATTTCTCCGCTGCCATCGCGCGATCTTATGTATGCATATTGTTATAATATTGGTCGTTCTGTGAACCTTGAGCTATTGAATACTACTGCTGCATCTATGGTGATCCATCGGTGGGAACTGGGGCGCAAACGCCATCAAGTCACTGACGGTAAAGTTCTCACCTTGAGCAAGAAGGGAATGAGGGCGTGACGCCAACATCGACAGAGCATGTCATGTCAGTGGCCTTGGGGCACTTGTTGAAGAGTTCAGATCGTTTTTCCGCCTCGTCCGTGGGTGTGGCGCGTGTTGAGCTTGCCGTCGACGATGTTGGGATCGTTCTTGAGGCGACAGGCCTACGATCGGCGCGACTAATCAGCAGGATTGCAAAGACACTGCCGGACAATGAAGGGGAGATCCGTGAATTGCTCGGAGAGAACCTGCTTTACTGTGTTTCCGCCCAGGTGGCGCTCTGTGCTGATGGAGGCGGTGCTCTGCTCCTGTGGGCTGACATTGATAATGTCGATGGCGATCGGACGGTTGTAAGAGAACAAATGACGTCATTCTGTAATGCGGTTATTTATTGGGATGGAATCTCCCGTCGGCATCGCAGCGTTAAGCAGTCGCTGCTCTCCAGGGATCAAAACTTCGCCCGCGACCTCGATGTTCATTGGCGCAATGCCTGCGATCCCGCGGATCAACGTACGGATGGCAAAGATGTCGATAGGACGCTGGAGAGTGCGCGGCAAACGATCACGCAGGTGGAGAGCTTCTTGAGAGAAGGTCAGGAGCAGTTCGGTCGGCAAGCTGAGCTCTTCGGCGACTATGCCATCACCGACGATGTCATTTCCGCGTTCGTTGAGGCTCAAGACGAGGGTTTTCGGCAAGCTTACACATGTGAGCGGCAGGCGGTGCTGAGGGACGTCATGACTCCCATGTCCAATCAGCTGCCGGTACGTGGGCCGCGCGTCAAGCCCATGCGGCAGAGGGTCTAAGGCGGTGACGCAGAAGGTAGAGGAGCCAGTAACGGGCGGTGGCGAAGTGGACACTTCTGAGGCTGGACGGCTGGCACGGCTTACGGAAGAGATCATCGGAGGGCGTACGGATTTGGCGGCTGTCATTGGGATCACGGATGACGAACTCGATGCGGTCTACGCGCTCGGCCATCGTTTCTATTCCGCCGGTAGATACGGCGAGGCGCTGAGCTTCTTTCGTTTCCTGTGCATACACCGGTACATCGACCCGAGATTTTGGTTCGGATTCGGTGCTGCCAGTCAAATGTTGGGCGATTCAGCAAATGCCGTGCGTGCCTACGGACTGGCTGCGCTGCTGAACGACGAGGATCCGCAGATCCCGCTTCGCGCTGCGAAATGTCTCATCAAGCTCGATCAGCCGGCGGCAGCCGTGAGCGCGCTTGAGAGCGTTTTGGCGCTTAGCGGCGGGAACCCTGAGCATAGAGCTTTCGCTCAGCACGCGTCGCTGATGCTGCGCCAGCTTAGGCCCGAATCAGCATGTGAAAGAGGCAGCGATGCATAACGTAAGCATGACGGAAGCGATCGGTGGAATGCTACTTAAAGCCGGGGTGCTAACTCAGGTCGACGCTCCCCTCAGCAATTTTTCGGCTGGTTTTAGCAAGTCGGGCGCTGAATTTGCGCTACCACCGGTCTCTGGCGGCGCTCCGGCGTCGGATGCGGTCCCAACGCTACCCCCACCACGGGCTTTTGATGCGATGGAACTGGCTGCGAAGTTTCTAGCCCTCAAGATGAAGATGGCCGACGGCCAGGCTGCCGCGGGTATGGAGGATATACGGCACCGGGGTGAACTGCAGAAGCAGCAGAACGAGAAAATCGCCCGAAACATTATCGACGCGGCGGAGAAGTTGAGGGAAGCGAAGAAGAGTTCGAGCGCCGCGAGGATATTTGGATGGATTGCGGTCGCGCTGTCGGTGGTAGCGGCGGTGGTCACCGGCGGGATTTTCGCCTTTTCGGCCGCAGCAGTGGCAGTGGCAGTGGGGACCCTGACCGAGACGGGGGTCATCGAAAGGATGACGCAGGCCATTGCGAAGAGCCTCATCGAAGACCAGGGGATGGCGGAGGATTACGCCGTGATTTGGGCCTCTATCATTACGGCTCTCATCATCCTTGCTTCTTCGGCGGCATGCATGGTGGGTGCCGGTGCCGTGTCTGGTGGGTGGAATGCGGTGACGAGCATTGCCACGAAGATCACAAGCCAGGGCGATAAGCTGGCGAAGATTGCTAATGTAAGTCAGCGGCTTGCGACAGCGGCTCTGGCGGGCGAAGGTACTGCTTCGGCAGCCGAGTTCTGCGCAGGGCTCGTGAGCGGAATCTTCAAGTATCAGGCGACGAACGCCCGGGTGGAGACGCTGGATATCAGGAAATTCCTCGGCAGGCTGGCCCAACTTCAAGAGGACGAAATGGCGCGCATCCAGGAATTGGTTGTCGGCATCAAGACCATGACGCAAAGAGTTGCCGATGCCATCGAGGCGCAGTGTCGATCCGCGTCAACCGTCATACGGCATATCGGCTGACGAGCGATAATAGCTGTCCAGACCTACCAGAACGCTAGGAGAGTATGCATGCTACACACTGTCGTACAAGCAAACGACAGTCGCGGCCCTCGTCTGCCGGGCGGGGATTTGGATGAACATTGGCCCTTTTTGCCTATGTCCGCGACGTCTAATGGCATGGGTGTGAGGTACGGCGAACTGATAACAACACCGGCCGATCTTTTCAAGTTGGCATCGGCCGGTTCGCCAACGCTGGCAGACATCGTCGTCCAAAACAAGGGTGCCGAAACCGGTCTGGGAGCACGGCTCGCCTCGGTCGATATATATGCAGTTGGTGCGTTGCTGCACAGCCTCAGTCTGAAGTTGCGGGAATCTGCAAGACTGGACCGGCAGGCCGCGCGTGACTGCGATATTGCCGCACAGGAAGCTGCTGCCAAGGCGCTTCGCGCTTCTGGGATATGTGAACTGGTCGGCACGCTCCTAACCTCGGCCTTCGCGATAGCCGGTGCGGGCGTCAGTATTATGGGCGCGAGCAAAGCACAGACTCGCTTCGATGCGAAGCTCAGCGGTTTGAACGGACCGGGTTTTCGGGCCGCAGAGCCATCTCCGAAGGCCAGCCAACCGCCCGCCGTTGACCAGAATAGGATCTACAGAGCGCTTCGCGCTTCTGGGATACGTGAGCTGGTCGGCACGCTCCTAACCTCCGCCTTCGCGATAGCCGGTGCGCGCGTGAGCACTAAGGGCGCGAGCAAAGCACGGACTCGCCTCGATGCGAAGCTCAGCGGTTCAAAGGAAGCGAGTTTCCGGGCTGACCTGCAGCAGCCTGAACCGAAGCTGGTCCCAGAGCCATCCCTACAGGCTAGCCAGCCGCCCCCCGTTGACCTGACTAGGATCTACAAAGCCCAGCAAGTCGCCCACGAGACGACCATGATCTGGAGCGGCCTCGCCACGGGCATGAACGAGGTCGGTAAGATCCCAGGTGCCGCATTCAAAATGGGGGCAACCGGTGAGCAGGAGAAAAAGGCAAAGCTGGAAGCGGAGGGTACCAAGATGCGCTCTCGCGCCGACGACGAGAGTGAATTCAAGTTAGCGTATGAAAAGATGATCCAGGATGTTCTGGAAAAGCTTTCCGAAGTGAGACGCGCGGACGCTGACACGAGGAGCAAGATCGTCAACATGGGGTGAGAGCAGGAACAAGGTAATCTGCGCAGGAAAGGCCAGTGGCAATGTCAAACGTGATCCCCCCAAATCAACTTTCTCGCGATGCGTCCAATATCCCCCGGGCCGGGGGCGACTTGAGCGCGTTGGCACTGCTAGTCCAGATAGAACGGTTTAGTCTTCTTGAGGATCAAGTTAGAGATGAATTCGACGACATGCAGAAGCGGAACGATTGGCTAAAGACCGCGAACTCCGCTCTGGCCGCGCTACGCGCTAACCGGCCTGACGACAAGGGAATACGGTCGTATGGCGAGTTTGTGGACGCGCACGGCGAGACCCAGAATACCCATCAGTGGATGCTCGCGAACGGCATCGCTATCGAGCAGAAAGCAGGCGATACCTCCGGTGTTCAGTCGGATTTCGATGCCGCTATCTCCAACCTGAAGGCGCGCATCGATACCGAAAATAGCGAATCGCAGATGGCGCTCATTCGCCTGCAGTCTCTATTGGACAAAGTAAATCGGTGCGTTGAACTCGCGACCAACTTGGTGGCCAAGGATGGCAAGGCCAAGGAGAACATCATCGCCAATATCAGGTAATGAGCGGATTGGTTGCCGAGGCGGACAGGATAAAAATCCCCGGTTCGCGAATCTAAGCTGAGAGAGCGGGGTGTGTGTACTGATGGCCATTACTGGCAGGGATACTGCATTACTTTGTCTCTCCTGCTTACTATTACCTCTATGGGGGTGCTACGGCGGTGGTACGATTGCCGAGCGTGGGATTTTGCTGAATTCGCCGTCCTTCGTCCCGTCCGATTCCGCTCATGTGCGAGAAACTAGCGGGCCTCAGAGTCGAGGCTTTGAAGTGCCCGGGCAGAGGCCGGCGCAGCCAGTCGCAGCCACAGTGGAACGGAAGCTGCCGGTGGTATCGGATAGCAGGCGCGTAAGCCTCGACTATTCCAATGCGGACATCCGCCAAGTCGCGCAGGATGTCGTACGCGACGTTATGGGCATGCCCGTTACCATCGATCCTGGAGTTGGAGGGAAAATGACCCTTCATACAGCCCGCCAGGTGCCCGCGAGTGAGGTGCCACGGCTGCTCGATAAAGCACTGGCGCCGCATGGCTATGGACTGGCTGCAGGAGATCAAGGAGTTCGGGTAGGGCGCTTGGTCGACCTCGCCGGCGGCGTGCAGAGCAACGTTCAAGTTATTCCTGTGCGGTATGTAGATCCGGCTGAGGTCATCGGGGTAATCCGACCGAACTTGGAGGAGGGTGTGCATCTTACGCCAGCGCCCGGAGGGAGGGGGATTGTTGTCAGTGGGCCGCCCGGATCCGTGAGTTCTGTGCGGGAACTGGTCGGCCTTTTTGACACCGACGCTATGCTTCACAAGTCATTCGCGCTGTATAAGCTGTCTCGAGCGAGCCCGGCCGACATTGAGCGAGAACTCAGTTTGCTGTTTACGAAGAATGGCCAGGACAGAGTCCTTGTCCAATTTGCGGCGTTAGAGCGACTGAATGGTATCCTTGTTGTGGCAGAAGATTCTGCAGCTCTCAAGCAGGTCCGCCGAGCGATCATCAAACTGGATAGTTCGTCGGAGGCGACGGCTAACATTCACGTGCGCCCACTGCTGTACCGGCGGGCTTCGGAAATGGCCCAGGTGCTGGCGCAAACGTTCGGCGCTGACGCGATCAGTGCCGTCTCGCGTGCACAGCCTGCGGGAAGGTTCGGGAACCTATCCGTGGGAAGTGGCGCATCCAATCAAGCAAGCCTGCCGGTAAATGTGCCAGGGTTGCCGGCCGAAATGCCCGATTCGAATGTCCCAAGTACACATCCGGTGGACGAAAGGGGGATGTCACCGAACCGCCTTGGCCTCTCGGCGCCGGTGCGTATCCAGGCGGACCAAGGACAGAACGCGCTGGTAGTGCTGGCAGCACCGCACGACTACAACATCGTGGAGGCCGCGATCCGTCAGCTCGACGTCAAGCCTCGACAGGTTCTCATCCAAGCCATCATCGCCGAGGTGCGGCTGAACGATAGTCTGCGCTACGGGGTGGACTATCTTCTCTCCACCAGGAGCTTGGGAGCAGTTCCAAATGGTTTGTCGTATGTGTTTCCCAGCACGGACGTCAACATCGTGTTACATGGGTTAAGCGCGCTTGGGGAGGTTAAGGTTGTATCGGCTCCTCGCATTCTGGCGGTCGACAATCAAACCGCCACGATCCAGGTGGGCGATCAGGTCCCGATCCTCGTCCGATCATCGCAATCTAACATAAGCGAAAACTCACCCATCGTGAGCGATGTCGAGATGCGCGACACAGGGGTGATCTTGGCTGTTACGCCCAGAATTGGTGCCGGTGGTAGTATAACACTCGACACGTTTCAGGAGGTCAGCACCGGCAACAGGAACACGCTTACCAATGTTCAATCCCCGGTGATTTCGGTGCGCCGCCTCCAGAGTACCGTATCGATGCGAAACGGCGACACGATCGCTATCGGCGGATTGATGCAAGATAGCACTAACCAAGCCAATTCCGGGGTTCCTGTGCTGAAGGACATTCCGCTTTTAGGGGGACTGTTCCGCAGCACGGAATACGGCAAGGAACGGACTGAGCTCTTGATATTGCTCAACCCCCGCGTGGTTGACAGTGACGCCGACGCAAGAGCGCTGACGCAGGAGTTGCGTGAAAAGTTCGAGTTGCTGGCCCCCGACCTGGGCCGCCGGCTAACGCCGGCAGCTCAGCCGCAACGGCCGGTCCCAAGGCGACGGTGAAATGGGAGCAGCTGACCAACCGGCGGTGGTTTTTCTCACTGGCTCGGCTGCGGATTGGGGCGCGGGCTGTCCATGGGTCGCTCAACTCTGTGCTGCAGGGGTCGCTATGCGAGGCGAAGCCGCCGCGTCCTCTCAACGGAAATGCGCGCGTTCGACTCCCGGGCAGATCGACTACTTCAAATGGCTAAACTTTTATGCCGTGTTGCCGCAACTGATTTGGTGCAAGTGTAATGCGCCAAAAACAAGGTCTCGGCTAACCACAAGTCGCTTCCGTTAGACTAGTCGCACGAGCATGTGGACACCCAAAGCGTGACAATTCGGAAGGAATGACCGTGGTCAATTGCATTCTCGTTTGTACTTGTTTTGGACTATGACGGGTATTGGTCGACTTGGCAGCTCGTACAGTTGGCAAGTCAGAGTCAGCGGCGCGGAGGACACAGCTGGGCCCCGCGATCCTGCCTCTCGAGAAGGTGGCCCACAGTTCAATTCGCTCATGGATCGGACGCGCTCGGACCTTGAAACTCCAGAGGGTGGACCCGTTCGCACCGGTAATATCCTGCACGACGCGTCTCCCGATCCCTCTGTTGGCGCACGTGGGAGGCGGCGTGGTTTGCGCAGGGAGGAAAGCTGCTCGCATTTCGGAGACAAACCCTGGCACGGCGATCAGGCGGCCGAGGGCTCGCAATCGGTCGTGCGCCCGCCCCAGCGACACGATCGTGGCGCACTCAATCGGGAAGAAGGCTCCTCGCGCTCCGGTGACGAGCATTGGCGCGGCGATCGGACGGCCGTAGCCGCGCCGAGTGTCCATGCAAGCTTTGAGCGACCTGCTCCACGCTATTCAGACGAGCTTCTTGCCGCACTAAGAGCAATTTATCAAGCGGGCAACATCTGTGGATTCTCGACAGAGGTAGTAAAGTGTTCCAACCGCCTGCGGATGCCGGATAAAACTACGTTTCTACAAAAGGCCGCCGTCGATTTTGACAGCAAATACCTCTTGCGGTTGGAGGACGATATCGTCGCGGGGCGGTCATGGGGATACGCCACCACATGCAACGCGGTGAGCAAGGATGCGGGAGGGCAGGCGGGAATAGAAGCTTGCAGGGCCCTTGCTGCTCGGATATCGGGGCTCGATCTCGCGCTGATGAGGCAGATCGAACCCAAAGCGCACTCACTCCTCGCATTGTCATTCGGTCGGGACCCATTGTCGACGAAATGTCGCGACGGAACGATCAGAATCGCTCAAATCTGTCACCAACAAAGCGGAGTACTTGGTGAGCTGAGTGGTCAAGATCTGTCGTTACGGGCAAATGGTTTCAGCAAGTGGCCGGAAGAGGCGCACTGTCGCCAAGCCACAGCCGCAATCGCAAATGAGATCGTTCGCCGCGGGACCCGGATCGCTGGGTTTATTCCGCAGGACCTATCGCATCTCGCAAATGGATTCAGCAACTGGCCCGAAGAGCCGAACATGCGTAGAGCTCGCCGTGGACGGGTCACGCAGGCACGTTTATTGCCGGAAGACCGCTACGGGGGAGCCAGGAGGGGGAGGCCACCCCGCAGATCGGGCGAGCCACTGATGCTGGTGCTCAACCCCGCAGCGATCCCGGTCCGTCGTCCTGCGTACGGGTGTAAAGCCCCGCTTGCGTATCAGGCAGGGGTGCTCGGCCGCTCATAGGGCCAATGAACGGGCCCATCATGGCACTCAGTCTCGTCAGCTTCTCGAAAGCTGACCTCCTAATGTGAGCTGAAAAGTCCGCGACTAGCAGCTGCAATCTCCAAGACTGCATCAACTCGAGATCTAGACGGAGATGTAAAATGGATAGAATCAATAACACTGTTTACGCGGCAGCCTCACCCATGCGGCATGCAGCCTTTGATCACCACCTGCGCGAGGCAGCACAGCACCCAGCGCCGGCATCCAGCGCAGATCCTTCCCCTTGTGTTGGCTCTACCCAGCATGAGGACCATCTCGGTGAGGCAGCCCAGCAACCAAAGCTTGTCGTCATCTCAAACCGCGTTTCGACATTTGACCCCCTGCAACCGAAGACGGGCGGCCTAGCCGCGGCCCTCGAGGCTGTCGTGGGATGTTTAGGCGCCCTCTGGATGGGGTCCTCGGGCAATTTGAGCGATGACAACGCCGCGACTGTGCAACTCATGCCACGTGGCGAGGGGCATGTGGCGAGGCTCGATCTGCCGAGCGCGCACTATCCTGGGTACTATGGAGGTTTTGCGAATTCGACATTGTGGCCGGCGTTTCACTCGCTGCCCGACCGAATTTCGGGTTCGCGGCAGCATTATGAAAGCTATTGCGAGATCAACGCCTTCATGGCTCGCGCGGCGTTCGACTTTAGGGATCGCGACGCATTCTGGGTGCATGATTATCACCTTATTCCGTTAGGCGCTGATCTGCATAGCCTCGGCATGGAGCGTCCGATCGGCTTCTTCCTACATACGCCATGGCCGGCGCCTGACATGGTGGAGCGAGTACCCAATCATCGTGAACTAATGCGATCGATGCTGGAGTACGATCTGCTCGGCTTTCAGACCAACTGTGATCTGAATAACTTCCTTGCCTGCCTACGTTCCCATCTTGGATTGGAGAGCAAGAACGGCATAGTGATCTCGGAGCGTGGTCGGACACGTTGCCAAAAATTTCCGATCGGTATCGATCCCAAGCAGTTCTCAGAATATGCTCCGAAGTCGCTCGTGGAGCACGAAAAGGATATCTCGGTTGTGCGGAAGAAGTGCGATGGCGCGAAGCTTGCCATCGCCGTTGATCGGCTCGACTATACTAAGGGTATTGACAACCGGATCGAGGCCTTCAATCAGGTGTTCGCAGCCGAGCCGCGTAGCATTTCGCTCTTACAGATCGCCTTGCCCTCACGCGCCGACGTCCAAGGCTATGGAGAGTATCAGGAGAATGTCGACAGGTTGGTCGCCCAGGTCAATAGCGAGCATCGCATCGGCGAATGGGAGCCGATTCAATATCAAAAGGAACCTTTCTCCCAAGCTAAACTCGCGGGTTATTACCGCGCCGCGCACGTCGGGGTAGTGACACCCTTGCGTGACGGCATGAATCTGGTAGCGAAAGAATATGTCGCTTCGCAAGATCCGAGCGATCCCGGCGTTCTGGTCTTATCGAAGTTTGCAGGTGCGGCCGAAGACTTCAATCACAACGAAGCGCTGGTGGTGGATCCGAACCGCCCTGACGAGATCGCGACCGCGATTTCCAAAGCGGCCAACATGCCATGCGAAGAGCGCGTCCAACGCTGGCGGGGGATGATGGATAAACTTGAAGCATATACGATCCACGATTGGTCGGCGGACTTCGTTCGGGAACTGGACAAAGGCCGGGTCACGGTGCCAGCGGATCACTTCCGACATCTCGGCTTCGGCTGGATCAACGAGGCGCAAATGCCCTTGTACAGAACCGGCTCCGAGTTGGACGCCGCGCTGAAGCGCGCAATGGATAGACATTGGGTCCTGCCGACGTGAGCGTTGCAGACCATGTGTCGTGTTGCCTCACCTAATTTTGTTACCGAGTGCCTCATCAGGAATGTTATTCGCCTTCACGGGTAACATTTTAGCCGCCTTGATGCACGGCGATCAGCTTTCGGCGGCCTGCATCGGCGATCTGGCCGCCCTCGGGGTGCATTTTGATAAGCCTCGTCGGGCGCCGGCGATGATCCGTCGTGATGGCAGGCGGGGTTTGCAGGTTGCGCTCGGCGGGTTCGTTTCGGGGCGCCTGCGCCCCATCGTTATGTCGCGAGTTGGGGAATGCGATCGAGGACGATGCGCAGAATACGCTGGTCGGGGCAGGATGTCGGCAGGTGCAGGCGGATTTGCGTTTTCATCTCGACCACCCGCGCGGCGATTTTGATGAGGCGCAATCGCAGCGTGTCGAATTGGGCGACGGCAAAGCTCGAGCGTTTCGGCATCGCAGCGCGCAGGCCCACATCAGCCAATAGGCGCCGGCATGCAGGAAGAGCCGGAACTGGTTGGCCGTCGCTCTTGTGCAGGATGTGCGGTCGGCGGCAAGATGCGTCTTCCAGGACTTGATGTGGTTCTCGGCCGCGCCGCGCCGGCAGTAGAGGTCCTCGTAGAGCGCCTTGGCTTGCCACTGGCCAGATTGGTGACGATGAAGCGGGTGTCGGCTCCTTTGGCGCCGACCTCGACCCGCGCGATGATGCGCTCCACGCGGCTCCAACTGGCGGCGCCGTCAAAGAACTCCTTGAAGCGGCGGACCTTGTTCGATTTCGCCGACGCCTCAAAACGCGCCAGCGTGGTGGCTTCCAGATGCGCGACATGCTCGCGCAGCGTCGTGGTGGGCGCCACGCCGAGGATGAAGTCTACACCGTTGGCGCGGCACCAGTCGATGACCTGCGGACCGCAGTAGTGGCTGTCGGCCCGGATCAGAATCCGTGTGTTCGGCCAATTGCTCCGGATCGCCCGCACCAGGCGGCGCAGGTGGGGGCAGATCTCAGCCCCGCTCGGCCGCCTGGCCGGTCGCAGGATCGCGCTGACGAACCGGCCCGCACCGTCGAACACTACGATCGGCTGGAAGCCGTATTCGTCGTAATGCGCGTTGAACAGGCGCAATTGCTGGCCGCCATGTACGGCGTCAAACGTGTCGTCGATGTCGAGCACAATCCGCTTCGGCACCTGCCGGAAGGAAGCGCAATAGAGATCGGCCATCGCCCGCCCCATCGCGACCAGCTCCCGCACGCCGGGCAGGTTCTCCAGCCGGCAGATCGTCGACTGGGAGGCCAGATCCCGACCCGACGGCAGCGCATCCTGGGCCATCTTGAAGACCGGATCGGAGCGCAGCTGGTTGGCGTCATTGCCATCCTCATAGCCGGCGGCGATCATCTTAATGCGAAAGCCGATCATGTCCGCCAGGCTGTGGACGACCTGGTCCGGGCAGCGCGGATCATCGATGCAACGCGCCAGACGGTCGGCCACCCGCAGTCGTTTTTCCACCTCGGCCAGCACCAGAACGCCACAGTTGGAAGACAACATGCCGCCGTCGAAACGGGCGACGACGGACTTGCCGCCCACTGATGACAAACCGCTCAGCGGCAGGGTAAGATCATTCATGGCGGGTGTGGTCTCCGGGAAATGATTCGGATCGGCTTTAGCAACCAAATCCTACGTCATTTCAACGGCTTGCGCCACATCCGCCAACCACCCTGAATTTTTCGGGTTAGGTGAGGCAACCAAGCCGCGCGGTAACATTTTCCTTGAGGCAACGCGACAACCATGCGGGAAGCGTCTCTGAACAATCGATCAGGCATTTCCCAAGGGACAGCGGTTCGCGCCGCGGCGAAGCAAACCCGTCCAACAGAGGACGCCAAGCGGGGGCGTAAAGGCCAAGCTCCGAAAGATCGCCAGGGGTGCTGTCACATTGATTGAGGGGTAAGGAAATTAAGGTAGCAGCGCGCCCATGACCGTGAGTGCACCGACCTACAAGAACCACCGCTATCCGATCGAAATCGTGGCCCGTGCTGTCTGGCTCTACTTCCGCTTCAATCTGAGCCTGCGCGATGTCGAGGAAATGCTGCTCGATCGCGGGATCGTCGTTTCCTACGAGACCATCCGCCGATGGTGCCGAAAGCACGGCCCTGATTATGCGCGCCGCATACGCCGCAAGGCACCAACGAAAGACGATGTCTGGCATCTGGATGAAGTCGTGGTGCGCATCAACGGTCAGAAGTGCTGGTTGTGGAGAGCGGTTGATCAGGACGGATATGTGCTCGACGAGATTGTCCAGACGCGTCGCAACACCAAGGCCGCCAGGCGCCTGCTGACGCGACTTCTGAAGAACAGGGTCTGCCGCCAAAGCGTATGATCACCGACAAACTGCGCTCCTACGGGGCGGCCCAACGCCAGCTCATGCCGAACGTGGAACACCGCTCGCATAAAGGCTTGAACAACCGGGCGGAGAATTCTCACCTGCCATTCCGAAAACGGGAACGAACGCGACAGGGTTTCCGGTCGGTCGGCTCATTGCAGCATTTCGTGTCGATCTTCTCCGCCGTCCGAAATCTCTTCGTCCCCTCCCAGACCAACCGCTCGGCAGCACAAATTCGAACCCATCGACGCCAGGCAATGGCCGCGTGGGAGGCCGTGAGTGCACGGCCTGCCTGAAAAGCGCGGTGTCGGCCTCACGCGGCCACATTTCAAACAACGTGACAACGCCGCCGCTGCCTATCAAGAGCACTCAGGGTGGATGCATATCAGATCTCATTCATAAGAAGGGCAGATGATCCAATATCGACATAGTATTTGCTTCTGGCCCGCGTTGAGTAGATTGGAATGTGAAAGACAGCTCGACGATTGAGCGGGCGCCCCTTCCTGGCGAGCGGAGTGATTTCGGGATTCCGTCGCCATGACGGGGAATGATCATTGGACCGAAAATGACTTGAATCGACAGCCTGTCCGAACCGATCGAGTCCATTGCGACGGCCGTCCGCATCGTTAGTCATCGACGTGATGCGAGGGTGCTCGCTAGTAGGTATGCTGCGTTGGCGGCCGTCACGAAAAGTGACCGTTCCGCCCCACCCGCGGGGCGGGCTACCGCGTCGCTATGCCCGCACTTTGGGAGGTCGAGTGGGGCTCGTAAACGCTCAAGAAGCGATGTGGGCCCTTGGAGGATGTCCCGGCAAGGGTCTCGGCAGTCACGAGCTTGAGATAACGCAGCGACGAGGCGCGGACTAAAACTCCATTTCCTTGGCGGCCCAACCGACGGTCGCGCGGGCTCCAGCGAGTTCTTCACTATGTAGCCGAGAGGTGCACGTGATCGATCTGCCTTGCTATAGTTCACGAGAGGCCGCCGCCATTTCGCGTCTTGCAACTCGCTTGCCGGCCGCTTTCAGCCTCGCTGGCATCGACGTGGCAGCCGTCATGCCCGATTGGACACCTCCGCCTGTCCCGGCAGATTGCCGCCGGCTTATGGTACGCCTACACGGGCACAATTTCCGCATCGCGATCCACTCGACTCTCCTTCCGCCCGTAGCGGTGACACATTGGCCAGACATCACGACGCTGCCACTGGATCCCGGCTTGCGGGAAATCCTGTTCGACATCGTTCTACGCGAGGTGGCGATCCAGGTGGAACGATGGTGCGGTCAGCGGCCCATCTGGTCTTCGTCCGAGATCACCGAAGTGCTCCCCTACGCGATTGGGATTGTTCGCTTGGACGGTCCGGACAAACTCCTCGGGCTAGTAGAATTCGATGCCGACGGACTCGAATGGATCACCATCTGCTGCTGCGATCGGATGCCGGTCGTGTGCGCACTCCTCGACGATCTGGCGTTGTCTCTCGATCTAAGAGTCGCCCGTGTGAGCCTTAGCTTGGCGGAACTACAGGCACTCGCGCCGCGCGACGTCATCCTGCTCGACGCCTCACCGGTCGCTCGTGACGGCGCGATGACCGTTCTACTGTGCCTGTCTGGCAATGCACGATTTCGCGCCTCGATCCTGGATGGCCGCCTTGCAGTACTCTCAGCGGTGGATCACATGATGGGTAAATCAGACTCTCTCCCTTCGGAAACCTTCGACAGCATCGACCTAGTGGTCGATGTGGAGGTCGGACGCCTGACCATGTCTCTCAAGCAGCTTCGTGAACTCGCTGTGGGCCAGGTATTGGATCTCGGCTTCGACGCCACGACCAATATCACTTTGCGAGTCAATGGCCAGGTGGTCGCTGCGGGCGAGTTGGTGCGCATCGCCGATCGGACAGGTGTGCGTGTCGCAGACATCCGCCTAAAACGCGCCGAGTCATGAACACCGGGTTGCCTGATCCCGTTACAATGATCGCCTTGATCGGCGCGATCGCGGTCGTCCCGTTCCTTGCGATTACGGTTACGTCGTACGTCAAGCTCGTGGTCGTGTTCGGCCTGATCCGAAATGCCCTCGGCGTCCAAAACATCCCGCCGAACATGGCGATGAATGCGGTCGCCATCCTGCTCTCGGTATATATCATGCAGCCAGCGGCCAAGAACGCATATGAAGCAGTGCGGCACAAGGAGATCGTGTCCGAAGATCTCCGTGGGCTCGGCGAAACGATACCGCTTGCTGTAGAGCCCTTTCGCAATTTTCTCCTGAAGAACACGTCGCAACAGGAACGACAATTCTTCGCCAATGCGACCCGTGAATTGTGGAACGAACGGGACGCCGATGCGGTAAGCGATAGCGATTTTATGATTGTGATCCCGGCATTCATAACATCCGAGTTGGAGGACGCGTTCAAGATAGGTTTCCTGCTGTTCCTGCCCTTCATCGTCATCGACCTCGTGATTTCGAACATCCTTCTGGCGATGGGTATGATGATGGTTTCGCCGATGACGATCTCCCTGCCCTTCAAACTGTTCTTGTTCGTCTCTGTGAACGGATGGCAGCGCCTGATTCACGGTCTCGTCTTGTCCTATGCGGGACCATCGTGATGAGTACCGCCACTCTGGCCAACATGGCCGTCGACGCGCTGAAACTGACTCTGGTTTTGTCGATGCCCACGATCGTCGTTGCTACGGCGGTTGGGCTGGTCGTCAGCTTGGTGCAGGCCCTAACCCAGGTTAATGAGCAGACACTTCCGTTCGCGGTGAAATTGATATGCGTGAGCCTGGTTTTGATGACAACTGGGAGCTGGATCGGTGGGGAGCTCTACCAGTATACGCTAAACGTTTTCGACAATATCGGAGCCATGTAAGTGCAACGGTTCAAGAATAATCCCGACCGGTCTGCCCTCTCCCGCGGCAATTATGCGGGCGATCCTAGCGAGGCACTCTCGACCATCTTACTTGGTCCGTCTGATGTCGCCACTTGATCCATCTCTCTTGCACACTGCCCTTGTCGTCTTTGCGCTCGCGACGACTCGTACGACGGGCATGATGCTGATTATACCTATTCTAGGGCGCGGCATTATGACCGGACTGGCGCGAAACGGCACGATCACGGCATTAAGCTTCCCGGTGATGGCGCATGCTTGGGCAACTAGGCCTGCGAACCTCGACACCTGGGATCTGACGCTGGTCATGGGCCTAGTGCTGAAGGAACTCTTGCTCGGGCTGGTACTCGGCATGCCAATTGCCGCGACCATCTGGGTGTTGAGGCGGCGGGCACCTTCATTGACAACCAAAGGGGCGCCGCGATGGCAAGCCTCTTGAATCCGGCGAGCGGCAATCAGGTTTCGCCGCTTGGAACGCTGTTCGCCCAGCTCTTCGTCACATGGCTGTTTGCCACTGGCGGCTTCTCCGCATTGATCGAAGCGCTCTACCGCTCCCATGAGGTCTGGCCTCTGTGGAGCTTGCAGCCGGCGTTCGGTCCGGCATTCCCAACGGGGGTTCTGCATCTCGCAGATGTCGTCATGCAACTGACTTTACTTCTCGCCGGTCCAGCCATCGTTGTTATGTTCCTCAGCGAATTGGCTCTGGCACTGATCGGCCGCTTTGCACCGCAACTGCAGGTCTTCTTTATCGCCATGTCGGTCAAGAGTGCGGTGGCCCTCCTGGTCTTGGTCCTTTCGCTCATGATCGTTCTGACGGAGGCCGATCAACGCGTGCCAACACAAGGCGCAATATTCAACCTCATCAGCACGTGGTTGTCATGAGCGGCGGGAAGACCGAAAAGCCTACCCCCAAAAGGCTGCGCGACCTGCGCAGGAAGGGACAGGTGGCGCGGAGCAATGAAGTCGTTTCCGCAGCACTGACCATCGCATTCTTCGCTCTGTTCTTCGCCTCCTTGTCCGGCATGATAGACCGCCTTGAGGCAATGATCCTGCTGCCTATACCGCTTCTCGAAGGCGACCTCCTGAGCGTCACTCAAAAGCTCCTACAGTCCTATATTGCCGAACTACAACATATGCTCGCGCCCTTCATCGGCATCGTTCTGGTGATCGGCGCGGGCGCCAACGTCTTACAGAATGGCCCGATGTTCACGCCCAAGGCGGCCGCCCCGGCGCTGACTAAGCTGAGCCCCAGTGAGAACGTCAAAAGGATGGTTTCGTTGGGGAATTTCATTGAATTGGCCAAATCGATCGGAAAGATCTTGGTACTCGGCTCGGTTCTGCTGCTCGTGCTGCGCGACGGTGTGCATGCGCTCGTCTGGACCCCGAGTTGCGGGATATCCTGCTTAAGAGTGATGACTGGTAACCTGCTGCTCGGTATCGCCATCTATGCGGCATTGAGTTTTCTCACGGTGGCGATTGGGGACTTCGCATTCCAGCGTTGGCAATTCACGAAGAAAAACATGATGTCGAAGGAGGAGGTGAAGCGAGAATACAAGGAGAATAACGGTGCCCCCCTGGTCTTTGCAAAACGCAAACAACTCCACATGGAGTTGCTCACCAAAGGCATAACCAACCGGTCGCGCAGGGGACCGTCTTGATCAACAATCCGATGTATTTTTGCGTGGCGATTTATTGCGGATCGGAAGCGTACTCCCTTACCCCTGATCAGTGCCATCGGTACCGATCTCATGGCGCAGCATAGGACCGGCGCCACGATGGCTACCGCTGTGCCGGTGATGTGAAACCATCCGCTGGCGCACGCGCTGCTGGATGACGGTCTAGTAGACGAATATATTCCATCACATCTACCTGTCGCGGAGGTTCTTCGAGCTCTTTGTAAAGCTGGAGACCGGGGCCGGCGATCGGTCGCGTCAATCACTGTTTCAGCTGGCCTACGGTACAAGATTTCCTGCGGCTTCGGATTAATTGCTGAGTCCCATATTCATTTTGTATGTGCTCATAACGGCTTAATATTTGTTATGCATGTCATGACGTTATAGTAGATATGGACTGATATCTTTGGCGCGCCGAAAAGGGAATGAGCGCAGCCCACTGGCACAGTTCGCTTCGATGTGCGCTGCCCAGACGTAGCTTCGACAGGAGCGAGCACGGAGCCTTAAATGGTGGGGAACATGCGGATCCACCCAGCCTTGCACCACCCAGCCACGGAACGGCAAGTCGGCCAGCGAGCAAGCCCGTACCTCGGCAATTTGCAGTGCACTGCCGCCGGGACCCAGAAGTATAGAGGTTGGCGGGACGCCCAGAGCGATCCGCCGTAAGACCGCGCGGAGCCGAAGTGATGTCTGATTGGACAGTATTCGAAACGGCCCCTTCACGCCTTTGCCCTGATCGGATGGCGATCGAGCCGATCCCGGTCCAGGTGGGCTCATGGCGCGGTGAAGCTGTTCGCCTGGCGGGGCCTACACACGCGACCCTCTTGGAACAGGCAAGGGAAGAACGCACTTTCGGTTTTTCCGAGGCGATCGAGTCAAAGGCGCTAACTGAGCGCAAAATCTCGGAGGGGCGCATAGCGGCGTCGCTCAGCGCGGTCCATGACATTGATGCCTATTTCGAACGTCTCCCGTATTTCGATCATACCGAGTTGCCGGGGCTGTTGCGCGATATCCGCAGCGACGATCCTGCCTTGCAGGACATACTCCGAAAAGTTCGCCAGCGGTTCGCTGACCCCTCTTATGCCTATGCGGCACTCGATCTGGCGGCACGAGAGTTGCGACGCGAGGGCCTCGACCAGCTTGCCGTACGGACGGATGGGGCCAAGGCCCAACTCATGGCCAAGCAGGGGGTGGCTATTCGTGCCGGCCTCAATGTTTCCGTGGCAGCGTCTGAAGTAGCGGCGGGTGATCAGAGGCTCGCTGCAGAGCTGCGTGATTTGTATCGGGCCACGGTCTCCGGCGATCCAGGACCGCTCCGGCTTTATAGGGAGATTCTCAGTAAGTTTGGAGTCGAGGGCTTTGCACGGCATGTCGCTTTTCTTACGCGTGCGCTCGGCGAGGACATCGCTTCGGCTGGGCCGTCGGTCGAGCCTGCTCGGCTATGGGAGATCCTCAGCGGATTATCGGCGCTGCGCGTGCTGGATACCGTGCACGAGTGCTGCCAAAAGATGGTAGAACGGATACGGCGGCGGCCAGATACCATCGACATCACCGCTACCGGCGTGATGCGGCAATTATTGCCGCTGGTGGAGAATACCGTTCCTGGTCCGTCGAAGATCATTCCCATTCCTGAACGGTTAGGAATCCCTCCCGTTCCCCTTGATCTGCAGATTGCCGTACTGCGCGAATATCGAGATCTTCTCGCGATGATTCCGGTCGGAGTCTACCGCGATTTGGAGGCAAGAAAAACGACGTTGCGGGCAGTAGAGGAAGCGATGGACATTCGCATTGAACGGGAAGAGAGTGCATGAGCGCCCAGGCTTCTATTCAAGCGTTTTGCTCGTCGATGGGACTTCCACCTCAGCCGCCGCCATTAACGCTGCGTTTTGAACGTTCCGGCGATCTCCACATGGAGTGTCGCGATGGCTCTGTCGTAATGTACTTAACACGCGCCATGCCGCTTCACCGCAAGGGGATCGCCGCGGCAGCTCTCAAAGCGGTACACCCGGATCGTACGCTGCCGCACATTGTGAACGTCGCCTTTTATGGCAAGGCGCTGCTGGTCCTGCTCATCAGCATGGCTGAGAACCGCGCTGATCTTCCAACTCTAGAAACCGCGGCGCAGGTTCTCGTACGGCTCGTCGACGAAATTGATGCCGCGGCGCGGTGACATATGATTAGGATCGATTCCGGTAGCTTGAATTCTGCTCCAACCGTCTCTGGATCGGCGGAACTGCGGCGAACAGGCCTGATAGTCGATGCTCGGTCGGCTTTGCAATTCGATCTGCTATACGTCGCTCCCACCGTGGATGACCTGATGATGGCCGCCTTCGCGCCTCCGATCGCTAATCCCGGAATCCTTGAGCCGCCGACATACGCCGTGACCCTCAAAGCCGCACATGCATCGCTGGCTGATTTGGCTGCGCAAACTGGAGACCCAGATCGTGCCGTGCTCCGGGACGCCCTCTCGGTACTCGATCGGGCGCAGTTCGACCGTTTCCTTTTCGACGACGCTTGCCGTGCTTTGATGCGAGGATAGACCCGATGACTGAGCCGTTTATCAGTCCCGACAAGCGCGATGCGCTATCGGTGCTAGCGTATCTCTACATTAAGTTTGGCTTTCTTCACGATGCATCCAAGCTTCTGCTCGCCCTCGATCATGTTGACTCGGGATGGGGCTGGGCACGACATGCACGCTGTCTGGCATTGCTGCGAGCGGGAGACTGCGAGGAGGCCGCAGCCGAGGCTGGCCGGCTTCTGGTTCACGCGCTGAATGATGAGGAGCGATTCCGGATATTGCAGGTGCGGGTCAAGGCCTATTGGAAACTCGGCCTCAAATCGGAGGCGAGAGCATGTCAGCGAATGGTCACAGTCCTGCTGACACAGGCGGCTGAGCCGGATGCGTCGCTCGGAAGGATAGCGTGAATTTTCTCAACAAGGTCCTGGCAGTTGCTACTGGCCGAAACGACATTATTCTGGCGGGGCTACTAGTTGCGATCATCTTTATGATGATCATTCCACTGCCGGCGGTTCTGATGGATGTGCTGCAGGCTATCAATCTTGGGGTCTCCGCGCTGCTGCTGATGGTCGCGGTCTATATTAAGTCGCCCCTCGCGTTCGTCTCCTTCCCCTCGGTGCTTTTGCTGACAACGCTCTTTCGGTTGTCCCTCGGCATCGCTGCGACACGCATGATCTTACTGCACGCAGACGCTGGTCAGATCATCAAGGCTTTCGGCGATTTCGTGGTGGCCGGGAATCTCGTGGTGGGCGCAGTTACTTTCTTGATCATCACCATCGTGCAGTTCGTAGTCGTCACGAAGGGGTCCGAGCGGGTGGCTGAAGTCGCCGCACGCTTCTCGCTGGATGCGATGCCGGGCAAGCAGATGAGCATCGATGGAGACCTGCGTGCAGGCGCCATCAATATTCAGGAAGCCCGTCGGCGCCGCATCGCCATCGAGCGCGAAAGCCAGTTGTATGCCGCCATGGACGGTGCCATGAAGTTCATCAAAGGTGACGCAATCGCAGGCTTGATAAGCATCGTCGTGAACATCATTGGCGGCATAGCGGTTGGTGCTCTGCAAAAGGGCATGAGCCTGTACAAAGCGCTCGAGATTTACACCATCCTGACCATCGGCGACGGGCTCGTCGGTCAGATCCCGGCTCTCTTCACCTCAATCACGGCAGGCTTTATAGTCACGAGGATAAGCGACAAGGATACGGGCTCAGATCTAGGCAGTGAGATTGGGGACGAGATCACAGCCCAGCCACGTGCCCTGATCGCAGGATCCTTCATCCTACTTCTGTTCTCCTTGGTACCTGGCTTTCCTTTGGCAATTTTCGTGATATTGGCAGTATTGGCTGGAGGCGGTGGCTGGTTGTTGCAGCGCAGGCGGTCGCTTTCAGCGCCGTCGAGTTCCTACTCTGTCGCAGGCATCAGGGCGCCCGTGTCGGCGTCGGACGGGCCGGCTGTACGGAGCGGCGAAGGCGGCAATGCAATCACGCTAACGGTTCCTCTGATGCTCGACATTAGTCGAGACGTTCAGACCATCTTCCGGCCAGACTGGCTGGACAAGGAGTTGGCCGCTGTGCGGCAGGCGCTTCTTCTCGATCTTGGCGTTCCCTTTCCAGGCATTAATCTGCGTGTCAGCGACAGCAACAAGGATGGCGCTTACACGATCATGGTAAATGAAATTCCATGTGGTGAAGGATCATTACGGGCGCATCACCTCCTGGCTCGTGATATCCCCGAGAACCTTGAAATCGTGGGCATTCCGTATCTGCTCGATAAGCCATTCCTGCCTCAGATCGAGACCACTTGGGTGGAGATGGCACATCGCGAGTCGTTGCAAGCCGCCAGCATCCCATTTTTGGAACCGGTTCAGATCCTCAGCTACCACATTGGCCATGTCCTGCGTCGGCAAGCAGATGAGTTTGTCGGAATCCAGGAAACAAAAAATCTGCTGAATCAGGTGGAAAGATCTTTTCCGGAACTCGTAAAAGAGGTGCTGCGGACCATTTCTCTGCAGACGATTTCTGAGATCTTGAAGCGACTGGTTTCCGAGGAGGTTTCGCTGCGCAACATGCGCACTATCCTCACCGCGCTGGTCGAATGGGGACAGAAGGAAAAAGACACAGTTCTGCTCACGGAGCATGTGCGCTGTGCATTGAAAAGGCAAATCTGTTTTCGGCATTCTGTCGGCAGGACCCTGTTGCCGGCCTACATACTTTCGCCGGAAGTGGAAGACACGGTGCGCAATGCCATTCGGCAGACTTCCGCGGGCAGTTATCTCGCCCTCGACCCTCGCACCACACGGCAAATCGTCGATAAGGTGCGGGATGCGATAGGCAATGTCGGCCAGCAGCCGCACAAGCCTGTGCTGCTGACCTCTATCGATATCCGCCGATTCATGCGCAAGATTATTGAAGTCGATCTCTACGGGCTACCCGTGCTCTCCTATCAGGAACTTACGCCCGATATCTCCGTACAGCCGTTGGCAAGGATATCGCTGTCGTGAGAAATACCATGGAAGAAGTGACTCTGCCTGGCGATGATGCCAAGCTGACCCTGCGTGTGCTGGCCGGTCCCAACCGGGGTGCAGAGACCCCGCTCGAGGAAGGCGTCTGGCTAATCGGTGCCAGTGACACCGATGACCTCACCTTCGCTGATCCGGAACTGGCTGCCACACATCTCCGCATTACTGTCGAGGCCGGACGCATCCACGTAGTTGCCCTGGCACCGGGTGTGCGCGTCGGGACCAAAGACCTTCCAGTGGGCGACTGGACGGTGCTCAATGCGCTGACACCGGTTCAGGTCGGGCGGACGATTTTTGGGATTGGTCCGGCCGGGAGCAGCTTTCCCCAGGCGGACGCCATGGGAGGCCTGGTGCCGGGCACTTCCGCGCAACTTTCGGCCCCTCCCGAACTGGCGTCGGCCTCGATGGGCCGACAGATGCATGTCATGGTAGGCGTGATACCGCGTCAATTACGGCTCGGGGCGGTAGTTTGCACTCTCCTGATTATGCCGGTCGTCGTGTTTTGGGCTGCCATAGGGCGAGTTCCCCCCTCCGCCTCGGAAGCCTCTCCGGCCAATGACCCGCTGATGATGGTGCGAGACATCATTCGCGACTTAAACATCGCTCACAACGTCAACATCACCTCCGTTGATGACAAACTGGTCATTGAAGGAGACCTACGACCTGGAGACGATGCCAAGCTGAGAGCCGCCCTGAGCACGGCCGGCCTTGAGGCGGAAGTGTTATCCAAACGGCCGACCACTCTGTCGGATTCGCAGATCATCGATCTCGTAACGACGGTCATAAGCAGCTTCGGAATCGAGGGCAGCGTGCGGGTGATCGGCCCCGGAGAGATCACGATAACAGGATATGGACCTAGCGATGCGAAGGTCCAAGCGGCACTTCACCGCCTGCAGCAGGATATTCCAGGGCTAAGTGAAGTTGAAAACGCGATCGTGACACCCGACCGAGCTCGCGTTTTTCTAGAGACCGCGATAACGGACCAACTGCGTCGCTCCATTCACATCTTAACCAAGGCAGACGGCGTGCTCGTTTCAGGGACTCTGACTCCGATTGCTTTTGAAGCGTGGCAGAAGGTCGCTTCTCGCTTTCAGGAGAAGTTCGCACCCTACATTCCGCTTGAGACGCAGTTCACGCCGGTCATATTGCCGGCGCCGAGAGGTGTATACCTCGGCCGAACGCCGTTCATCGTTGTTGAGAATGGAACGCGCCTGAAGGTCGGAGACAGTCTCGAGAGCTTGGGCCAGATCGTTGACATAGATCGAGGCGGAATTTTTGTGCGCATCGGCGCCGATGAGGTGCATGTTTCTTACCCGAGCAAGCCGAGATGGATAGTCGAGGAAAAAGGATGAGCGACGTCATGGCCATGTTTGAATTGCAGAGGCAGTTGCTAAGGGATTTCGACGGTGCAAAAAGATCTGCCCTAGAGAGGGAATTCGATACCTGCCGGCAATCGTTGAAACGTGAAATGGATGTTGGCGTTTCGAGGCAGGAATTCGAGGTCTTGGCGGTCATGCTCGACGCGATAGATGCGGCCACAGAGATCATCAACTCGATTTGGAGTGAGTATCGTGATAAGGAACTACCCTTAGGTTGGAGATAATTATGTCGCGCATTTCTGGCCCTAACCTTAACGCCAGCAGCATCACTAGCAACATCGGCAGTGCCACTGTTTCAGCAGAAAGGAATTTTAGCAGCCTCATGACATCTATGGATCCGGATAACGCGTCAGATCTACTTAAAGTTCAATCCACCGGTCAGCAATGGACCCTGAGTCTAGCTTTGGAATCAAGCGTGATCGGGATGATTTACAACGCTCTGAAGGGAGTAGTGCAGAAAATCGGCTGAACATTCGGCTAGATCGGAGGTGCGGTGCTACGAAGTCGAACGTGCCCGCCATAACCGGGCAGCGCCTAACTCAACCACGGAAGAACCTAGCGAGGTTATCTAATCATGAATCCCGTCAGCTTGAAGCAAAATGCATATTTCCCAGCGCCAGCTTATTCCGGAGAAGCGGGAGAGTCTTCTAGTGATGAAGGGATTTTGTCATCAGCCTTCCAGCCTCATTTGCCATCACCGTCACAGATATCGGCTATAGGGAGCACCCAATCCGTTCTCAAGGATTTGGAAGCGGAAGAGTTCATCAATCCCGCCAATATTGCCGGGCAAGGTACTGCCACCCAAATTTTGGCCCTTAAACAGGCGGTCGCAGCAAGAAATCTATTGCAGGCCGATGAAGCATCTTCCAGCCGCTTCGCACGCCACTCCGATGACACTCCAGGCGGCAGGTCCGCGCGCGCCCCCGTTGGGCAACTACGACTTTTAGCTTCCGCATTACGCGGAGCGGGCGTGGCGCGGCGCCGTTTTTCGTCGGCGGGACGGTGAAGTAAGCCAGGAAAAAAGCGCTTTGCGTTCTGAGGGTGAATCGTGGCGCAAGGATCGCGCCGCCGAAAGTTCTTACGCCGCAGTCTTGTCGCATGGGCAAACCACATCCGCCATGGAGGCCGGGTCAGCACGCAGTGACAATGTGAGCGCGCGCGATAGTTGCCCCACAAGCGCTCAGTTATGAAGCGGAGCCGCACTCAGGCTCTTCGCGTGCCGAAAGCGGACGCTTGCGCCACGCGCAACGGTCCCGACACTCCAGCATAGGCGAGCTCCCACCGCGCGGGCAAACCGCCGATTTGCAAGCAGGATGGCACAGCAACGATGGGACTCCGCACCGCGTCTCGCGCGCAAAGGCGAACAATTTGTTCAGCAATGCTCTTGATGACATTCGGCGTGCTCGCGACTTCACCGAATTCTCCTTTGCGGTGGTGCGCCATACTGGCATGCTGCAGGGCCAGGAAGAGCACGCTGCATTCCTGCACAGAGCCGCTGTCGAATTCACAAGCCAATTTCTCCCGAACTGGGAGCAGGACATCCTCGCTGGCGAATCGTTTGGGTACGCCAGTGTGTGCAACGCTGTCAGCCGGGGGCCTGGTGGTCAGGCGGGCAGTCAGGCTTGCAGGGCGATGGCAGCTGTCGATACCGGATCAATACTCCCCAGAAGTGCCGTTTGAATCTTCCTCAGTTTAGCGTTGCCGCCGGTCCTCCGGGGCGCGCCCCGGAGGACCGGCGGCGCGTCATCACCGATACTGCTCTCGATGGTCGAGAGGGGAATGGCGGTGATCAAACTCGGAGAGATAGTCATGATCTTAGATATGCACCGGCAGGGGATGTCGGTGTCTGCGATCGCCAGGCAGACCGGCGTCGATCGAAAGACAATTCGCAAATACATCGAGCGTGGCCTTGAGGCCCCTGCCTATGGACCAAGAAAGCCGCGGGCGACGGTGATTGATCCATTCACCGCCTATCTGCGTGTACGGGTTGCTGCCTATCCCGGCCTTAGCGGTCGGCGGCTCCTGCGAGAACTGAAGGATCGTGGGTACGCCGGTGGCTACACTGCCGTCACGGACTTTCTCAGAGACGTTCGTCCGACTTCAGAACCCGGCTTTGAAGTTCGGTTCGAAACAGCTCCCGGCGAACAGGCCCAGGTGGATTTCGCCCAATTCCATCTCGTCTTCACCGACGAGCCGGCAACCCCCAGGATCGTCTGGCTGTTTTCTATGGTGCTGGGCTATAGCCGTCTCATCTGGGCGCGCTTTGCTATGCGTCAGGATCTGCCGACGGTGCTGCGATGCCACGCCGCGGCGTTCGATGCGATCGGCGGCGTTCCGCGCGAGATCCTTTACGACCGAATGAAGACTGCCGTCATCGGCGAAGGCGAGACGGGCGGCATTGTTTATAACCGCGCTCTGCTCGATCTCGCCCGCCATTTCGGCTTTCATCCGAAGGCCTGCAAACCATATCGCGCCAAGACGAAGGGAAAGGTCGAGCGACCATTCCGCTATATTCGTGAAGACTTCTTCCTGGCGCGCTCGTTTCGCAACCTTGATGATCTTAACACTCAACTGCGGCAATGGCTGGATGTCGTTGCCAATCCGCGCGTGCACGCCACAACGCAGCGCGTCGTCGTCGAGGCCTTCGCGGAAGAGCGCCTTCATCTGCGTCCCTTGCCGCTGGCTCCGTTCCGATCGGTTCTGCGGCTTGAGCGCAGGATATCCCGAGAGGGCATGGTCAGTGTCGGTGGAAACGCATACAGCGTGCCCGACGCCACCAGAAGGCGGCTCGTCGAGGTTCACACCGTGCTTTCCTACTCACGCGACATCTACCTGCGCTTCTTCCTCGACGGGGATTGCCCCGGCACAAGCCGCTGCAGAGAGCCTCAATCATTGAACCGTATCTTCCATTCATTGAGCAGACGCTGGAAAAGTTCCCCTCGCTGTCTGCGTAGTCAGCTTCACGGGCATAACGAGCCCCCCGGCGACGCACGAAGCCGGTGCGAACGAACGGCGACAGTCGACAGTCGCAGCGCCGACAGCACGGCGTGGGCATGACCGATGTCGTCGCCCGCCCGACGACGTCAGCAAAAGCAGCGACGACATCGTTCGAGGGACTGACCAGTAGTGAACCGGCAGGAGATGCAGGTGGAGAATGATGCGTCACTTTATTGTGCCGAGCCCGATATCGTCGGGCCCGGACCGCATGAGCCAGGCGTCCACGGCGGCTGCGCTGATAACGTCGCCCCGCCTCGCGCACACTCTCGCGGCGGGCAGCACGGGCGCAGTCCTGGCCGCAGTAGCGCTGTCCCCGGTCGCAGCTGCGGCAGATCGTTACCTGCGAACGGCAGTGGCCGCACAGAAAGAAGCGGCCCGTGAGCATCCGCGACGGTCCTTTCGGAGCGCCGCTGGGAGTTCGGGGAAAAGGTCGACGGAATGCGCTGACAATGCGATAATGCAGGTCGCGCACCGTCAGTGGAGCGTGACACCGAGCCCGGACTTGCCAGTTGAGATCGGTGCTACGCCGGATTGTTTCTGCGGCGCTGATTACCCGCAGATACCACAAGGCAGGCGCATGGCGGGGTACGTCGAAAGCCGCCTCAGGGCGCCTGGAGACGTGCCCCGCGTCTACCGCCTTCTCAACCTCACGTGATCAGCACCGCGCCGCAAAGGCGGCCGCCCGCTACAGCGCTAGTTGAAGAGCGCGCGGGCGACCGCCTTTGCTCTTTCCAGCGCTTCAGCTCGTGTCGTCGTTTGTCAGCGGTTTTCGACCGTCTTCGACACATGTACGAGGCTTGGGAAGCGACCATTCGCAGCAAGCGTATCGCGCTGGCCAGGAAAGCGCTTAAAGTCTCGCCATTGTGCGCCGACGCCTATGTGCTGTTGGCCGAAGAGGAGGCGGGGTCTGTCGAGGAGGTGCTGGACTACTACCAGAAGGGCGTCGCATCGGGTGAAGAGGCGCTCGGACCGGACGGGTTTGAGGAATATGCCGGTCACTTCTGGGGTTTCTCGAGACGCGCCCCTACATGCGGGCGCGGGCAGGTCTTGCCGCGGTACTTTGGCGGTTTGGTCAGCATCAGGCGGCCATCGACCATTATCAGGCGATGCTCGAGCTCAATCCGAATGACAATCAGGGCATGCGCTATGTGCTGGCCGGGCATTTGCTGGCGCGCGAGGATATCAAGGCCCTAGGCTCGACTTTGTACGTTTAGGTGGCGAAGCACAGGGCTTGCGCCATTCGCAGGATGCGCTCTGGCGGGATATTTTGTCGTTCCCGGTTAGGCGGGGAGTGTTGATTAATGTCGCCGATCCAGATTGCGAGGCGGACGGCGCCGATGGCGTCGCTGAACGTCAGGCTGGTTTTTCGGTACCACGCTGCTGCGTATGGGGTGGTGGTGCTGGTGAGCAGTTCGCAGGCCCATAGCGATATACGAGGCTGTAGAGCCCGAGCAATGCCGGGGTGGTTCGGGGTGCGCGTGGTCCGCTTTGCGGTGGCGCAAACAGGCTGGCATCCAGTCGCAGCCGGCTGATGGGCGTTGCCCTGGCAGTGATAGCATGGGCCTGTTCATGGACGGCAAAGCTGCTGTCGCCTACGAAGATGATGCGGCGCCCGGCAGCCAGCGACAGAGTTGCAGTGCGCCCTGCCGCGCCCAGTCGGTCAGCAGCTTATGGCGCCGCCCACGTTGATGGTCGGATCGCTCGGATGGGGCAAGCAGGGTCAAGACCGGCAAGGCCTTTACCAGGCTCGTCCATGGCACCGGGGTCAGCACCATGAAGCTCAACCAGCGCAGGCCACTGGCTTTGACGAAATGGCCATGGCTGGAGCGCACTGGATCCCGGTAGATGCCCCGTGCGCTGATCCGGCGTCCCCATCGGCGTTCGATGGTGTCGTCCATGCCAATGACGATGGGGCCATCGGGCACGAGCCGTTCGACCACGAGGCCCAGCAATCGCCTGGCAACGGCACGGGGGCTCCAGCAGGCTCGGTTGAGGATCTGGTGGTAGCTTGCAAAGTTGGCGGCCTCGGCCCTGCCGGTCATGCGCAGGCAAGAGCTAACGGTCCGCTTGCCCGGCGCCAGCAATGCGTATTTCAGTCGATCGTGAGCACGGATTTCACCGCATCGTGAGCGCGCATTTCGCGGGATCGTGAGCAGCGATTTCAGACGATCGTGAGCAGCCTCCTCGAAGGTTGTGGACGCTTCGGCCGACATCTCAACCGGGCTACAGGTTGCCTCGTCAATGCAACGAGGAAGCCTGATGCCAACCCAGAGATTGTCGATGCGCCGGATCAGAGAAGTTTTACGTCTAAGGCATGTCCAGGGCCTGACCGAACGCGTCATCGCGCGCACGCTCGGGGTGAGCAATGGCGTCGTGCATGGTTACCTGCGGCGTGCCCGTCTTGCGGGGCTGAGCTGGCCGTTGCCTGAAGGGATGGATGACGAAGGCCTTGAGCTGCTTCTCTTTCCGGCACCGAAGGCGGCGTCGCAAAGCCCTCGGCGGTCCGTTCCCGACTGGAACTATGTGGAGAAGGAGTTGCGCCGCCGCAGCGTCACGCGGGTGCTGCTGTGGGAAGAGTATCGTGCCGCCAATCCAGACGGCTTTGGCTATACCTGGTTTTGCACGACCTTCGAGGCCTGGAAAGGGCGCGCGCGCCCGACGATGCGCCAGACGCACCTGGGCGGCGAGAAGGTGTTTGTCGATTTCGCTGGCGATACCATCGACATCTTCGACCCCATCACCGGCGAAGCGCGTCCCATGAAGCTGTTCGTCGCAGCGATGGGCGCCTCGAACTATACCTACGCCGAGGCGTGCCCGAGCGAGAGCCTGCCCGACTGGATCGGCCTTCACACCAACCTGTTCCGGTTTCTAGATGGCGTGCCGAAGTTCGTGGTCTGCGATAATCTCAGGGCCGCCGTCACCAACCCCGACCGCTACGACCCCGGTCTCAACCGGACCTATGCGGAGATGGCGAGCCATTACGGCACCGCAGTTCTCGCAGCCAGGCCGAGACGCCCGAAGGATAAGGCAAAGGTCGAGGTCGCCGTGCAAATTGCCCAGCGCTGGGTCCTAGCGCGGCTGCGCAACCAGCGCTTCTTTTCCCTGGCGGAGCTGAACGCAGCCATCCGCCTGCTCGTCGCCGAACTCAACGCCCGCCAGATGCGCGGCTTCGGCTCCAGCCGCGCCGAGCTCTTCGCCGAGATCGACAGGCCGAAGCTGGGAGAACTGCCGGACCAGCCATACGTCTTTGCGCGCTGGAAGCGTTGCCGCGTCGCGCCCGACTATCACGTCGAGGTCGACGGGCACTGGTATTCCACGCCCTACCGCCTCATCCGCGAGCTCGTCGATGTGCGCATCGCCGACAACACCGTCGAGATATTCCACAAGGGGCAGCGCATCGCCAGCCACGCCCGTGCGCCCAACCGGCGCGGCCACACCACCGTTGCCGATCACATGCCGAGCGCGCATCGCCGCTACGGCAAGTGGACGCCGGGGGGACTGATCGCGGCCGGCGAGAAGATCGGTCCCGCCACCGCCGCCTTCTTCCAGGCTGTCATCGCTGACCGGCCGCATCCCGAACAGGGCTTTCGCACCTGTCTCGGCATTCTGGCACTGACCAAGAGCTACGGCAACACGCGCGTCGATGCAGCCTGCCAACGCGGCGTCCTAATCAAGGCACGCTCCGTCGCCTCGATCCGTTCGATCCTCAAGAACGGCCTTGATCGGGCCTTCCTCGACGAGACGCCCGACCACCAACCCCTGCGCCACGGCAACATCCGCGGTCAGGGCTATTTCCACTGAACCATGGAGTTCTCAATGCTCGCCCATCCCACCCATGAACGGCTGATCGCACTCGGCTTGACCGGAATGGCCAAGGCCTTCGAGGAGCAGCGACGATCACCGGATCTCGATGCCCTGTCGTTCGAGGAGCGCATCGGGCTTCTTGTCGATCGCGAAGCCGCCGAGCGCGACACCAAACGGCTCACCACACGCCTCAAATTCGCCGCGCTGCGCCAGAGCGCGTGCGTGGAAGATGTCGATTTGCGCACCCCGCGCGGCATCGACCGCGCCGTCTTCGCCCGGCTCGTCGCCGGCGACTGGATCGATCGCCATGAGAATCTGCTGGTCACGGGCGCAACCGGCTTGGGAAAGAGTTGGATTGCCTGCGCGCTCGGCCACAAAGCCTGCCGCGACAATCGATCGGTGCTCTATCATCGCGTCCCGCGCCTCTTCGAGGCGCTCGCGCTGGCTCGAGGTGACGGACGCTATGGTCGCCTGCTCAAGACGCTCGGGCGCGTTCAACTCCTCCTTCTCGACGACTGGGGCCTGTCTGTTCTCAACGCGTCCGAACGGCGCGACCTCCTGGAGATCCTCGACGATCGCCACGGCCGAGCATCGACCATCGTCACGAGCCAAATTCCCGTGGAACTCTGGCACGACGTCATAGGCGATCCCACCCTCGGTGACGCGATTCTGGATCGCCTCGTTCACAACGCTCACCGCCTTCAACTCACCGGAGAAAGCATGCGGAAACACAGTGCCCGCGCCCGCCCTCTTGACGGCGCCTCAAACACCTGAATCAATGAACACGTCGGTCGAAACGGCAGCTCATGATCGCGCGAAATACCTGCTCACGATCAAATGAAACGAGCGCTCACCATCGCCTGAAACGGCTGCTCACAATCAGCGAAATGCGCACAGCAAAGCTCCCATGACCAGAACAAGGACATGTTCCCAGCTGGGCGCTGTGAAGCAGGTGCGCAACGCTTGGAGCCACAGGCGCAGGATCTGGGGAACGGCATCGCCGACAGCGACGCTGGGATGGTGCAGCATCCCATGCTTCGAATCCCGGCCAGCACATGTTGCAAGGCAATGACCGTCGGCGAAGTGAATCAGGCCTGCCCGAGACCGCGGCCGCTATGACTGCACAATGGAAAAGGACGACATTGCCCTGCGCATCGAGGCGTTCGACGAGGCCAATGGCGGCGGCGTTGGCTGGTACAAGGACAAAGGTGCCTACCACCTGTACCTGCTGGCAACCGAGGTGCCGATCGCCCGTCTCAAGCCGACCGGCAGAAGCGAAGAGGTCAGGATCGCTTACTGGTCACACCGGCGAAAATGGGAAGACATCGACGATATGGGCGGCTGTGTTCTGCCCCTCGATCAAGCGCTCAGCCACATCGCAACCAACAGCCTATTCTGGATCTGGACCTGACCGAAACGTACAAAGTCGAGCTGAGGGCTTTGGCATCTATGTCGCCGACAACCGCCACGTGCAGTCCGTCGCGGGCGAAAGCGGTCTTGTAGAAGGCGCTTAGATCGGCGGGCGATATGCGGGCCAAGCTTTTCTTGGTGCTCTCGGGCGGCCGCGAATACGGATGCGTGCCATAGAGTCTGCGCAGCCAGGCAAGCTCGGCGATCACGTGAGGTTCGCGTTCGTTGGCGATGATTTCGGAGAGAAGCTGGGCGCGAATACGCTCGACCGGCTCCTGATCGAAGCGAGGCCTGTTCACCGCGAGCCTGACCAGATCGAAAGCGGCGTCCTGGCGCTCGGAAAGCAGGCGCATCGAGCCATGGATGCCGTCGCGCTGCGCGTCGAAGCTCATCTCGGCGCCGGCATCGTCGAGCTGCACCTGAAAGGCATCGCTGTCGTAACTGCCGGCGCCCTCGTCGAGCAAGCCGGTCATCAAATTGGCAAGCCCCTCCTTACCGGCCGGGTCCTGGGTGGTGCCGCCGTCGAAGACCAAATCCATATTCGCATAAAGGCGCCCAGACGGAGTTTTGTCAGCCCGTCGGTTGTTTGCTGCATCGTTCATCGTGCGCTCAAGCGCGCCGGTCTGACGCCGGAGTTCAAGGGTGCACATTTGTTGCGTCACTCACTCGCCACCGATCTCACGCGCCGCGGCGCCTCGCTCGTCGAAATCGGTCAACTTCTCCGCCACAGCCAGCCGAACACGACGCAGATCTATGCCAAAGTCGACATCGCGGCGTTGCGCGCCGTTGCGATACCTTGGCCAGGAGTGGCGTCATGAGCACGTTGCAAGCGGCACTCGAAGAGTATCTGGCTGCGCGCCGCGCCCTTGGCTCATTCGCCGCTTCTTGTTGCACGTCCTGCCCGAGGGCTTCCATCGCATCCGTTACTACGGCTTTCTCGGCAATCGCTACCGCGCGCAAAAGCTTGCCCACTGCCGCGACCTGCTGGTTCCCGAGCCATCGGACAGCCGACCCGCAAAGGATTACCGCGACCGCTAAGAGGATCTCACCGGTCATTCCCTCAGGCAATGCCCCGCCTGTCGTCAAGGGCAGATGATCATCATCGAAACCTTCGATGGCGCCACTGGACCCCCGCCATACCAGGATACGTCATGAAAGAACCGCTCCGCTTTCGCCGTCACCGCATCACACGAGCCGTTCGGCCCGAAAACCGAGCCGGTCCCGCGAAAGTGCGCGCCGTCACCCCCGGCTGCCTCTGCCGGCAGGGCGCGACGCCGGTCCTCACTTTGCCGAACCCATATCCGCGCCGCTTTCGGCGCACGCGACCCCTTGCAATCGCGGCGTCCACGACCGCATCCGCGCCCTGCCTGTTCATGGGCACGGCCTCAATTAAACGCCCATAGCGGCCGCCCGTGCCGGCGGCTTAGTCCAACACGTTTTTAGCTCACCGTCGCGATCCACCTCAGCGCGCTTTCGCCACCCGCCTTTCTGCGCGACGCCAAGCTAAAAACGCTCTGAATTATCTGTTGCATGCACAAGATAAGGCTCACCTGCGGCGCAAATTCTACGACCTGCACATCAGCGGGGTCTCGCAGGCCGCGACGGATTCGATCATCGCCATGACCGAATTGTGGAAGGTCGAGGACGAGGTTCGCGGCAAGGATGCCGGAAGCCGCGCCGCGCTGCGTCAGGAAAAGTCCGTGGCCATTGTCGCGAGCCACTTCGATCTATGGGAAGGGGAACTGGGCAAGGTCTCCGGAAAATCCAAGACCGCCGAGGCGATCCGCTACGCGCTCACCCGGGCGGGAGGCGCTGGAACGCTTTCTGATGGACGGTCGCATCGAAATCGACTCCAGTATCGTCGAGCGTGCAATCAGGCCCCAGGCAACGACCGATTCATACTGCACCTCCTCAAACGTCTGGAAACAGGGACTTTTGGTTTTCCATTTTGATGCGACACGGGCCCCTGTGACGCGGAAACTGGGTTACTTGATCCTTTTCCAGGTCAGTGGCTCGTATTTGGTGCGGCGCATCCGGAACAACCTGCTCGGTAGGGAGCACGCCCTCCTTGATCAGTCGACGGACACGATGGGCTGTAACTCCAAGCTTTTTGGCAGCTTCGGTCAGCGTGAGCCATTCGCCATTCTTTTCGGCGGATCGGTAGCCGTGGATTTTATGGACCGTGCGCAGTGCCCCGACACGGCGCGCCGTCCAGGTTTTGCCTTGTCCGGTCTGCATTCCCATCCGGTTGAGAGTCGCAGCAATGTCTGTGTCGGACCAGCGGGTAGCCATAGACCGCATGACGGCAAGGGCGGCCTCCGGAGTACTCTGGCCATGTTCGCCAGCTTTGGGTTTGCGAATGCGCAGTTGAGAGTGCTGGCCACCCCTCCAGTGGATCGTCAAAATGACTTCACGTTGTTCTTCATCGACGTCAGCGATGATATCAGACACGAGGGTGCGAAGGAGCTGCTGACGACAACGCAATTCGACGTCAGGTGCGCGCCAGGCAGCCTCCAGGTCGGTGGCAATGCCAGCAAAATCGGGAACTGGGGTTACAAGATCGATTTGTCGCGCTTGGGCCAAACCCGCTTCACAGGCTTCCACGCGCGTGAGCGCTGCCTCCCAGCTCTTCTCAAGTTGGGCAGCGATCAGCCGGTTGTCGAGGTCGCAAGCGGCATAGCGACGCTCAGCGAGAGATGCCTCGTATCGAGCTTGCTGCAAGTCCAGCTCCACCATACGGTGTCGTTCTTCCAGATTATCCCGATGCGCACGATCAGCTTCCATTGCGGCCTCGATCGCCATTGGCGTCACGGCTCTCAATATCTCTTTGCCGATGGCAGGGTCGATGCGAGATGCGCCAAAAGTCATGCATCGCGGCTTGGCCAGCATCTGGTTGATACGTTCGCAGCGGTAATAGGGATGACCCGGAGGCCGGCCCGAATAGACAACGCCCAACCGCCTTCCACATCGGTCGCAGGTGAGCAGGCCCGCAAGCAGCCTCGCGACCTTCATGCCGAAAACGACCGCCGTAATATGGATGCCAGCGATAATGAAACTCTACCATCTGCCCGACATGGGCAGAAAGACCCTGCGATGACGATCACGCGAAAGAATAGTCTATTCGCCGGCAGCCACGGCGGTGGACGAACCTGGGCGACGGTAGCCACCTTGCTGCAAACCTGCAAAATGAACAGCGTCGATCCGCTCGACTGGCTCTCGCAGACCTTGACCCGCATCGCTCAAGGCTGGCCGGCATCCGAAATCGAAATGCTCATGCCTTGGAACTTTAGGCCTGACCCGACTTGAACAGTTGGAGGTGAACGGATGGCGAACGCTGTCCGTTAAGCTATTGAATTCACTCGCCTTGAGTTTTCGGCGCGAAAATGTGTGGTAACAACATTTGTGCTGTCATCCCGGTTCTGTATGGATTTGACGGCATTTATTCACTAACAACGCTGGCATGTTTGTCGTCGAGAGAGTCGCGCGCGGCCACCGCTATCTCTACCTCGTGGAAAGTGTCCGCGACGGCAAAACCGTTCGCCAGCGCACGATAAAGGCGCTGGGCCGCAAGGATGCGCTGGTTGCCAGCGGCGAACTTGACAGATTGGCGGCTTCGATTGCGCGCCATGGCGAACGCAGCCTCATCCTGTCCGACATTGACGCGGGGCGAATTGCCTCTCGCCGCATCGGCGGTCCGCTGTTGTTCGGGCGGCTGTGGGAGCGGCTCGGGATCGGCGGGGTGCTGGAAGAGGTGCTGGAAGGGCGCCAGTTCGGCTTTGCGGTGGAACGGGCGGTGTTCGTTGGCACGCTGCATCGGCTGTTCGTCTCGGGCTCGGACCGCGACTGCGCGAACTGGATGGCCGATTATGGTATCGAGGGCGCCGAGGGTCTGGCGCTCCATCACTTTTACCGGGCAATGGCGTGGCTGGGCGAGGAACTCGGCGAAAAGGCGCAAGGCGCGCTGGTGGCGCGCTGCGTGAAAGACGCGATCGAGGAAAAGCTCTTCGCGCGCCGGCAGGACCTGTTCACCGACCTCAGCCTTGTGTTCATGGACACCACCTCGTTGTCCTTCTACGGCGCGGGCGGCGAGACGCTGGGCAAGCGCGGGCATTCCAAGGACTTCCGCCCCGATCTGGCGCAAATGATCCTGGCGCTGGTCGTTGATGCCGAGGGCCGGCCGATCTGCACCGAGATGGTGCCTGGCAACACCGCTGACGTGACCGTCCTGTTGCCGGTGGTCGATCGGCTGCGAACGCGCTTCGGCGTCACACGCGCCTGCGTTGTCGCCGATCGCGGCATGATCAGCGCCGATACCATCGCCGCGCTCGAAAAGCTGGGCATGGAATACATTCTGGGGGCCCGCGAACGCTCGAGCAGCGTGATCCACAACGTCGTGCTCAATGACGCGGCACCGATGGTTCCGCTCGTTCTCGAGCGCCAGCGCGGTGAAACTCAGTTGTGGGTCAAAGAGGTCAAGGTCGGTAAAGACCGCTATATCGTCAGCCGCAATGACGCCGAGGCCGAGAAGGACAAGGCCGACCGCCAGGCGATCATCGCCGGCCTCGAGGCACAGCTCAAGAAGGGCGACAAGGCACTGGTCGGCAACTCGGCCTACCGGCGTTACCTCAAGGCCAGCGGCAAGAACTTCAAGATCGATGTCGGCAAGCTTGCCGAGGAAGCCCGGTACGACGGCATCACCGTGGTGCGGACCAACGCGAAGGTGACCCCGCTCCAGGCCGTGCTGCGGTATCGCGATTTGCTCGAGGTCGAGAGCCTGTTCCGCGCCGCCAAGGCAACCTTCAATACCCGGCCGATCTTCCACCAATCCGATGCCGCCATCCGCGGGCATGTGTTTTGCTCGTTCCTGGGGCTCGTACTCAGCAAGGAACTGTACCGCCTCTGCCGGGCCAAAGGCCTGACGCCCGAATGGCAGCCGCTTCTACGCGATCTCGACCGCCTCCAGGAAGCCACCATCGAAAAGGATGGTCGCATCGTCACCACCAGAACCCACGTTACGGGCCAAGTGGGCAACGTCTTCAAGGCAGCTGGCATCGCTCTGCCACACAACCTCGACGAACAACTCGCCTGAGATCATCCCCAAAATGTAGTGGTAACACGCGCCGGCGCGCGCCTAACGTGCTGATATAATAACATATTCTTACAGGCGGTGTTGAAGTGGGGCCTGACGTTATCGGCTGACCGCTTACGAAATACGACTCATGAGTGCAGGCGTAATCGCCTCAAGCTTCTGCTAGCCGCGGTATGCTTGTTCCGCGCATAGATTGGATGTGGTGTGCCGCGCGACAGCTGACTTCCTCTGGGGCGCGCGCCCGCCGCGGATGGTCACCACCACCCCTGTTTGACATTCTCGTTGCCTGCCAGCAGCGTGCAATGCTTCCTACGTCCAATCTGGTCGCTGCGGTCATCGAGGGATTCGAATAATCGCCTCAAAACCATCCTCGCGACCACGGGCAGGCGACGCAAGTGCAAGACTGCCACCTATCCCCTTGATCGCCTTACTAGCGATGTTTAGACCAAGGCCTGAGCCCGCCGCTGAGGTCGCACCACGCCTAAATCGTTTTGTTATCGCTTCAAGATCTTGGGGGGGCACCACCGGTCCCGAGTTTGCAATGGCAATGGTTCCATCAGTTCCGACGGAAACTGTTATCGTAGTATCGGGCACTCCATGCGTGAGCGCATTCTCAATCAGGTTACGAAGGAGGATGGCAAACGCATCGACGTCTACTTTGCGCATCAAAGTGGGGCAGCCGTCGACGTCAAGGATTACCCGTCCGGCAAATCGCGGTTTTTTCTCAAAGTCATCAATTTCTAGCCGAACCACTCGGACAAGATCGATCGCGTGGTCTGCGATGCCGATCCCCGATTCGGCCCGCGCGAGTTGAAGCAGTTTTTCGGTAAGGTGGCCAAGCCTCGACAGCGATTTCTCGATGCCGCGCGCACGCGTTCTCGCCGAGCCCAGGGGAATTTCGGCCACTAACCTCTGCAGCTGAGCCAGCGAGCCTGCGATCGGCGTGCGCAGTTCATGTGCACAGTTTGCGGCGAACTCGCGTTCGGCATCCAGGGCCGCCCGTAGACGTTCGACAAGCCGATCGACGGAGGCCGCGATGGGGGCCAATTCTGCCGGGAGGCCGGTCGACCCCATCAGTGTGAGATTGCCGCCGTCGCGCAACCCGATCTCCTGTTTCAGTACTTCGATTGGCGCCAGCGACCGCCGGATTACCATCCAGCACACGGCTACGCTAAAGGGCAGGAAGACGATCATCGGAACGAAGACCTTAACTGCGGCCTTATTGACTTCGTGACGGCGGACCGAGAGCGGTTGGGCCGCCTGCGCAAACAGGTCGAGTGCTATTTTCTTCGTATAGATGCGGTCAGTAGCGGTTGTCGAAAAGCCTTCACGCAAGGGAGCAGATGGGAATGGCTTCGGCGGATTTTCGATCAAATCGAGGAGCACCTTCCCGTCACGCGTGCGAACTTGGAACTGAATAATCCAATCGTCGAAGCTGGGCGGCTCAGGTACTTCAAACTTCTTCTTCGCCACATCGACGTGCGCCGACGCCGCGAACTCGGCAGTTTGCTCCAGATAGTCGTCGCAGATTTCGTAGATAACGTCCTTTACCATGAGCGCAGCAATGGTGGGGACGAAAATCCAGACCAGGAGCGTTGCGCCCCCCAGCCTCAGTATCAGCCTGCGCGTCATGCTGTGCGGCTTCTTCATGTGACCATGAACCTGTACCCGAAGCAACGCACTGTCGCTATTCGGTCCCCGCCGATCTTCTTGCGGAGCCGGCTAACATAAACCTCCACGGTGTTGCTCTCAATCTCCGAACCCAAGGAAAAGAGTACGTCCTCGATCTTCGCCTTCGAAACGACCGTTGCGGGCCGGCGCAGAAGGCAGTCGAAAACTGTCCATTCGCGTGCAGTCAGGTAGACCGCCCGCCCGTCGCGCTCGCAGCGCCGCTCGGCCGAGTTTATTGACAGCGTCCCGACACAATATGGCTCCGGGAGCTTCCCATGACGACGCCCCACGGCATGAATGCGCGCGGAAAGTTCGCCGAGATCGAATGTCTTGACCAAATAGTCGTCGGCACCTGCGTTGAGCCCCTCGATTTTGTCCGAGACCTGATCGCGAGCTGTCACGATGATGACCGGTGTCGAATCAAGCCGCTTCCTCATCTCCCGCACGTAATCGATGCCGTTGCCATCTGGCAGGTGAATGTCGAGCAGGACAAGCTCGTAGGAGACCAAACTTGCTTTATCCCGCGCTTCGGACAGGTCCTTGGCCCAGTCGACCGCGTGGCCATCAGCCATCGTATGTTCGCGTACAGCACTGCCAAGGTCCTCGTCGTCTTCAATGAGCAGTATTCGTATCATGTGTGCCGGCTCCAGTTCGAGGGCAAGATCCTTGCCTTATTGACAGAACCTGACGCTACGCTGAACCCCCGTGGCGCAAATGTCCGGAGGCTTTCAGGCTCCTGTCAGCTATGGGTGTCAGAAGGGGCGTCATTGCAACAATCGATTAAAAGGCCAGTTATGAACGACATCCTGATCTCGGCACTTTTTATTAATGTGACCACCGTCGGCTCTGCACTGGCCGGCGGGAAATCCGACCTGGGAATCGCCGAATGGCAACCGCGCCAAGCCGTACTGATTAAGCTTGAAGCGGACCGAAGGCAGCTCCGTTCGATTAAAACGGACGACGGCTGGTCGGATGCCGTCGAGTCGAAGGGGCTCGAGGTCGAAACGCACTTCGACCTCAAAACTTGGCCCGTGTGGGTGGTGCCGGCGAAGGAGCTAAGGATAAACCGATGCGCCACCACCAGAGTCTGGAACCCCTGTCCACTGTAGCCTCGAGGCAAGCCTTGTGGCGTTATCCTTCGTCGACGAAGTATGATCGGCATGAGCCGGATGGCCATGCCGCCGCGGCCCTCATCATGGAAATGTCGCCTTATTCATTCGCCCGCGATGCGAAGGATGCACTGTCATATCCTGAGTGCATGATCTTCAAGCGTGAAGCGCGCTATCTGGGCCAAAACCCGTAGGGGAGCATCGAAGGTGATCCCTTGCTGACCTAGACGGCACTCACCGGCTGTCTACACGAGTGAGGCCTTTCGAGCATCCAAAAGGGTCAAGGAGGGACGTGACGGCTTGCTGATCTCATGCCGCCTCAGTTCGCGCTTTATATCGGCGGTGCCCTCGGAAGCGTCAGTCACAGCGAGAACCTCGTTCGCGCCAATGACCACTCAGATGTATGCGCGCCCAAGCGCGCGTCGCTTGATAGGAAACTGTCTCCGGAATGCGACCAAAGCAAACGTCCAAAATCCGCAACTGCATCGGAAGGTGCGTTGTTCCGGTCAGCCTACTCTTCGGTCCCATCGCGTTAGCGCTGGGCTTGCTGCTGCTAACTGCCTCGGAAGGGGACAATGAATGCTCGCCCGGTGCTTCACTATCATCTTCATCGCCGCGTGTCCGCGTTCGCAATCATGCTTTCCGCGTCGGTTGCGACTTCTCAGCAGAAAAAGCTCTTGCCGGAGCCATTCTCGGTCCAGGTCGATGAGAGTCAATGCCGTTTCCGCCGCACGACAGGGCAAAACAATGTCTTCAGAGAGCGGAGGTGAGCGTTGATGAAGGGTAAAAGAAGGGTGGTTGTCTGGTGCCTAGGGATCGCCGCGGTGGTGTTTGCCATTGCATCCGCGACCGAAGGTTTCGAACACGAGACGCGCGATCCTGTCGTCACGCAGCGCGTGATACTCGGTTCGGTCGAGGAGACCGTTCTTGCGAACGGCGTTTTGGAGCCTGCCCGTACGGTTAGAGTTGGTGCCCAGGTATCGGGCCAACTGAAGACATTGTATGTAAAGCTCGGTCAAACGGTTAAGTCTGGTGACTTGATCGCCGAAATTGACCCTACGAAAGAGCAGCACAAACTACTCACTGCCCAAGCCAACCTCGCCAGTGCCAACGCGGATCGCAAGGAAGCAGGAATACGACTGAAAGAGGCCGAGATGGATTTCCGGAGAAAGAAGACACTGAGCCGGAACAAGGCAGCATCGGCCGCCGACCTGGAGAAAGCGCAAGCGACGTTTTTTGCGCAGGAGGCGAAAGTCGAGCAATGTGAAGCGCGGATCGAGGAGAAGACGCTCGCGGTTGAGGAGGCCCGCGCAATCCTCGACCATACGAAGCTCAGCGCGCCCATGGACGGCGTCGTTGTTGCTGTGCTGGTTAAAGAAGGTCAAACGTTGAACTCAAGCCAGGCCGTGCCGGGGATCGTGGTTCTTGCACAACTCGACGTCATGCGGGTGAAGGTGCAGATTTCGGAAATCGACATTGCCCGTGTAAAGCCAGGTCAGAACCTCCGCTTCACGCTCCTGGGGGACACTCGAGTCCCTATTTCAGGCGTACTGGAAGAGATAGAGCCCGCGCCTCCGTCGATTGCTGATGATCTCAGTGCGGAAACCCAGGCGTCAGCAGTCTACTACAACGGCCTCTTTTCCACATCGAACCCGGAAGGGCGGCTTCGGCCAAAGATGAACGCCTTGGTTAAGGTTGTTTCCGGCCAGGCCGAGAACGTACCGCTCGTAGCATGGTCAGCTCTGACGGAGCCAGATGCACATGGTCGCTACCGCGTGCAGATTCGCACGCCAAGCGGCGAACTCACGGAGCGCCTGGTGACAATAGGCTTGACCGACACGCTCAAGGCGCAGGTACTCGATGGCCTCTCTGTCGGTGATGAAGTTGTCATCCCTGCCGCTGGAAAGGGAACCAATGTTGGGCCGCGGTGATGAAATGAATGCACTCCTTGAAATCGAGAACGTTTCGCGGGTTTTCCACGCCGGAGACGAGACGATTATGGCGCTGGCCGGCGTCAGCCTTTCCATCGCGGGTGGCGAACTGGTGGCGATCGTCGGCGCAAGCGGCTCAGGCAAGACGACGCTAATGAACATCCTGGGTTGCTTGGACCAGCCGAGTTCTGGTGACTATCGCGTCGGCGGCCGCAGCGTTGCCGGCCTGACCGCGGACAATCTTGCGGCGTTGAGACGGGAACATTTCGGCTTCATCTTCCAACATTATCAGCTTCTCGGAGCGCTGAGCGCGGCCGACAACGTGGCGATGCCCGCCGTCTATGCCGGCCTCGACGCCGGCTCACGCCGGGAAAGGTCGACATCTCTACTGCGCAGGCTAGGTCTCGGTGATCGTCTCGACCACCGTCCGAACCAGCTGTCCGGCGGCCAGCAACAGAGGGTTTCGATTGCCCGCGCGTTGATGAATGGCGGTCGCATCATCCTCGCGGACGAGCCGACAGGGGCGCTAGATAGGAAGAGCGGCGAAACCGTTCTCGATACCTTGAAGGCACTTCATGCCGACGGTCATACCATCATCATCGTGACTCACGACATGGAGATCGCAAGTCACGCTGACCGCATCATCGAAATCCGAGAAGGGGTCATCCTTTCCGACCGCCGGACGCGGGACCGGAAGACTGATGGGCCGCCGGCGTTACACGACAGCAGGCCCGTCGGTTCGCTCTCGGCGTTCAGGCGCCGCCTGGTAGAAGCCTTTCCGATGGCGATACGATCGATGGCAACCGATCGCGTGCGTACCTTCCTCACGATGCTCAGCATCATTATCGGCATTGCGGCAGTTGTGACGGCCTTCGGTTTCGGCGAGGGCGCCCGTCAGGAACTTCTGCGCCAGTTGGGAGGATTTGGAGCCAGCACTCTCGAGATCTCTCCCGGGCGCCATTTTGGTGACAAGGGTGCTTCGAGCATCAAGGCCCTGGTCGTCTCGGATGCCGATGCGCTCGCCGACCAGTCTTACGTCGACAGCGTGACCCCGGAAGTCCGGACATCCGCACAAATTCGTTTTGGGCACACTTCCGTCGCGGCGACAGTCACCGGCGTCGGCCAGGATTATCTTAAGGTCAACGCTCTCAAGTTGCTGAAGGGCTCATTCTTTTCAGCCGAGGCCATCACTGAGCGCAGCCAGGAAGCAGTGATCAATGACAGGATGGCCGCAACTCTCTTCCCTAACGACGAATCGCCGCTCGGAAACATCCTCCTGATCGGGCGTGTTCCCGTCGTCATTATTGGCGTCTTTGCGCCCCCACCGGCGCTACGGTTTGACAGCTCGCCGAAGGTCTTACTTCCTTATACGGCCGTGAAGGGCAGACTTGAGGGTGCCGGTCCAAGTCTTCATGCCCTGACGGTGCGGGTCGCCGATTCTGTCGACACGACTGTCGCGGAGCGCGCCGTCGTCGGCCTGATGACTCGTCGGCACGGCACGAAGGACTTCACTGTTTTCAACCAAGATCAGTGGCGTAAGTCGGTTGAGCACACATCTCAGACGATGTGGCAACTGACCTCCTCCCTGGCTGCGATCTCGCTGGTTGTCGGAGGCATTGGTGTCATGAACATGATGCTGATCACCGTCACTGAACGGACCCGCGAGATCGGCTTGCGCATGGCTGTTGGAGCGCGCCGGATCGACATCATGCTTCAGTTCCTGATTGAGGCCGTCACAATGTGCATCGCCGGTTCAATTCTCGGCGTGGCACTCGCGCTCGGCATCGCAACCGTATTGGGCGAGCCGGGCAGCGAGTTTCCGATAATCATCTCGGTCAAAGCTATTGTCGCTGCCTGCGCAGTAGCGCTCTGGATCGGCCTGACCTTTGGCTTCCTTCCCGCCCGTAACGCATCCCGCCTGAATCCCGTAGATGCGCTGTCAAGAGACTGAAAAATGACGCTCATCAGACGGATCTTACCTTGTTCCTTTGTCTTGCTCGCGGGTTGCACCAGCCTGTCGAGCACATATCCTGGCCCCGAACTCCCTCCGGGGGCCCTGCTGGCCAACCGGCGCGGCAGCAAGTGCTAACCACGCCACGGCAGACACTGCTGGCTGACGTTCGAGCTGATCGGCGAGGTCATCAACGAAAACGACGATGTCCTCCTCGTGGCTGCTTGCGCTAATCACGCCTCTTATTAGCGCTCTGCATCCACCTGGTCTTCGGCTTTCCCGACCGTAACGCCTTGTGCCAGCCCTCAAGAGATTGAAAATGAAGCTCATCAGACTGATCGTACCCGGTTGCCTTGTCCTGCTCGCCGGTTGCAGCCTGTCGAGCACATATCTTCGCCCCGAAATTCCAGCCGGGCCCCACTGGTCGACCGCTGCGGTAGGGAGCGCTGTGCAGGCCAGCACAGACCGCTGGTGGCTGGCGTTCGGGAACGCCAATCTCGACAAGCTTGTCGGCGAGGTCATCGGCCGAAATAATGACGTCCTCATTGCGGCTGCTAACGCCTATCCCGCCCGACTTCAGGCAAATACAGCTGCGCAAGCCTTGCTCCCCCAGGTGAACGGCCAGGTCGGCGGGAGCGACACATCCATCAGTGTGTCTTATGAGATTGATCTGTGGGGCAAGCTAGCGGCAAAGAGGGACAAGGCGGATTTTGAGGCTTATGCGACAGCGGAAGATTACGAAAACGCGCGCCTCCTCGCTAGCGCAGGAACCGTCGAGGCGTATTTCAACATCGCGTACGCCAATCAGTCGCTCGCGTCGGCGGAAACCAGCCTTGCCCATGCCAAGCAGACTTTGGCGCTTGTGCGCGCCCAGCTTGCGGCCGGTGCGGTTTCCGATCTGGATCTCAGCAGGGCCGAGCTGCAGGTCGAGGAGCGGGCATTGACGGTTTCGAAGGGCAAGCAGTATCGCCTTGTACAGCGGAACGCCCTGGTTGTGCTCTTGAATGGCGCACCTAACCCTGTTCCAGAGCCGCAGCGCCTGCCGAGCAAGAAGCTACCCCCGATCCAGACTGGGTTGCCGGCCGACCTGCTCGCGCGTCGCCCAGACTTGCGAGCCGCAGAGGCCAGGCTCCGTGCCATGCTGAAGAACGTCGACGCAACTCAGGCCAGTTTCTACCCGGCGATTTCCCTCACCGGATCCCTCGGCACCGCCAGCGGGCAATTGCTCGCGTTCATCTCCAATCCCGTTGCGACGTTAGGTGCAAACGCTGCCTTGTCCCTCCTCAATTTCAAGGACATAACGCTGCAGGTTGCGGTTTCCAGGGCACAGTATGAAAAAGAGGTCCTCGGATTCCGCACTACTTTGCTCACTGCCTTCTCCGAAGTTGCCAATACACTCGGTGCACAGGCCGACTATGCCGAACAGGTCCGACGCCGCCGCCATGTCCTAGGGGCCGCCCAGGAAACCGAGAAGCTGCTCGAAGCCCGTTACCGGTCGGGTGCCATCAACCTCATTGACTGGCTCAATGCCCAGGAGAGCCGCTGCGCAGCCGAGATGGCGCTTGCCCACGCCCGCCTCGAACAGTTGCTCAACGAATCGAAGCTGTACCGCAGTCTGGGCGGCAGTGCGGGCAGGGCGGGACCGGATCGCCGGAGGAGCAATAGGGAGCAAAGGCCCTAAGGTGGGCTAGCTGAATGGCGTAGCGCCGAGACGGCAGCTATCTCGCGAACTGCCCGGTGAGTCTTGAGGGACTGTCCAACGAATGAACAGCCTTTAAAGAAAAAACCCTGGCAACAATGTTGTTGTCTATGGAATCGCAGACGCTGCTGGCTACGCGCAGGCGCGAATCCGATCGTGACACTGCAACCGTCCAGCTAAGGATGCCCCACCAAAGGCTGGGGTCAAACGTCCAGCTGATGCGCGAAGAAGAGTTCGCCTGTCGCCTCGGCGACCTGCGGAACACTCTCGGCCGATTCCTTGCACCGGTCACCTAGCCGCCTTGATGCACGGCGATGAGGTTTTGGCGGCCTGAAGCGGCGATCTGGCCGCCGTTGCGGTGTTTTTTGACAAGCCTCGTCAGGCGCCGGCGGTGATCCGTCGTGATGGAAGGCGGGGTTTGCAGGTTGCGGTCGGCGGGTTCGTTTCGGGGCGTCTGCGCCCCATCGTTATGTCGCGAGTTGGGGAATGCGATCGAGGACGATGCGCAGAATACGCTGGTCGGGGCAGGATGTCGGCAGGTGCAGGCGGATTTGCGTTTTCATCTCGACCACCCGCGCGGCGATTTTGATGAGGCGCAATCGCAGCGTGTCGAATTGGGCGACGGCAAAGCTCGAGCGTTTCGGCATCGCAGCGCGCAGGCCCCACATCAGCCAATAGGCGCCGGCATGCAGGAAGAGCCGGAACTGGTTGGCCGTCGCTCTTGTGCAGGATGTGCGGTCGGCGGCAAGATGCGTCTTCCAGGACTTGATGTGGTTCTCGGCCGCGCCGCGCCGGCAGTAGAGGTCCTCGTAGAGCGCCTTGGCCTTGCCACTGGCCAGATTGGTGACGATGAAGCGGGTGTCGGCTCCTTTGGCGCCGACCTCGACCCGCGCGATGATGCGCTCCACGCGGCTCCAGCTGGCGGCCCCGTCAACAAACTCCTTGAACCTGCGGACCTTGTTCGTCTTCGACGCTTCAAAGCGCGCCATCGTGCGGGCTTCCAGGTCCGCGACATGCTTGCGCAGCGTCGTGGTGGGCGCCACGCCGAGGATGAAGTCGACATCGTTGGCGCGGCACCAGTCGATGACCTGCGGACTACAGTAGTGGCTGTCGGCCCGGATCAGTATCCGGATGTTCGGCCAATTGCTCCGGATCGCCCGCACCAGGCGGCGCAGGTGGGGGCAGATCTCAGCCCCGCTCGGCCGCCTGGCCGGTCGCAGGATCGCGCTGACGAACCGGCCCGCACCATCGAACACAACAATCGGCTGGAAGCCGTATTCGTCGTGATGGGCATTGAAGAGGCGGAGCTGCTGGCCGCCATGCACGGCATCAAAGGAAACATCTCCAGACTGCCCATCACCAGGACCTTCCCGCCTCGGCAACGATCATGCGGGAGGGCCACGCCTTTGAAGGGCGGCCTCTGGCCGTAATCAGCCGCCTCAAACGCCGCGGCGAGCCAACGCTGCTTTTAGAATTGCTGGACGGCAGCCGGACCTACATTCCCGTCGCGTGGACGGATCTCGGGGCCCTGGGGGGTGATTCCACAGCCTCGCCGGCTAATCACTCCAGCATTGGGCGGCTTTCAGACCTTCTGCATCTGCGCTTTCTGACCGACGCTCTTCTTGAACGGCGCGGCGAGTCGCCGCCCGATGACAAGGAGGAGCGACATGCAACTGAAGCTGAGATTCGCCGAGGAAGACCGCAAGCGGCCTCCCGACCCACCCACCTGGGAGACGCTGGACGCCGAGGCGCGGGCGGAGGCGTTGCGCCGGCTCGCCCTCGTGATCGCGCGCATGCTGACAGTGAGGGAGGCCGGTCATGACTGAACACAGCAAAATCGCCGCCGGTCACCAGGCCCGGCTGGCTGTCGTCTACCTGCGCCAGTCGAGCGCCTCACAGGTGGAGAACAACCGTGAATCGACCGAGCGGCAATACGCGCTCTCCGGTCGGGCGCGCGAGCTGGGTTGGCCGGACGAGCGTGTCTTGGTCATCGACGAGGACCTTGGCCTGTCCGGCTCCGGCAGCGTCATGCTGACCAGCGAGGTGGCGCTGGCCCGGGTCGGCATCGTGCTTGGCCTGGAGGTTTCGCGGCTGGCGCGCAACAATGCCGACTGGCACCGGCTGATCGAGTTGGCCGGGCTGACCGATACGCTGATTGGCGATGCCGACGGGATCTACCACCCGGCTCTGTTCAACGATAGGCTTTTGCTCGGGTTGAAAGGCGCCATGAGCGAGGCCGAATTGCACGTCCTGCGCGCCCGCCTCAATGGCGGCATCCGCAACAAGGCAGCGCGCGGTGAATTGCGCCGCAGCCTACCGATCGGCTTCATCTGGGGCGAGGCGGACGGCGAGATCCTGATCCATCCCGACGAGGCCGTCGCCCATGCCATCCGCACCGTCTTTGACCACTTTGCCGAGCTCGGCTCGGCGCGCCGCGTGTGGCTGTGGTTCCGCGAGCAAGGGATGAAGTTCCCGCTGTGGCTTAATGCACGCACCGAGCTGCGCTGGGGCGAGGCCAGCTACCACGCGATTCACAGTGTGCTTGGCAATCCAGTCTATGCCGGCGCCTATGTCTATGGCAAGTATCGCCGAGAGACGGTGCTCGACGAAACCGGCGCGCGGTGCAAGCGGATACGCAAGCTGCCGATGGAAGACTGGCAAGTGCTGATCAAGGACCACCACCAGGGCTATATCGATTGGCCCACCTTCGAGGCCAATCGAGAGCGCATGGCGGCCAACACCCAACCCCGGACGCACGCCAAGGCGCAGGAACAGGCCGGTGGCGCCGCCAGAGAGGGTGGCGCCCTGCTGCAGGGCATTGCCCGCTGCGGCCACTGCGGGCGACGGCTGCACACCCATTATCGCGGCCGCACCGTGACGCCGGGCTACCATTGTCCCGGCAAGGTGGTCGTCGAGGGCAGAGGCGTCCATTGCCTCAATGTTGGCGGCGGGCAGATCGATGAAGCCGTGGTGGCGGCCTTCCTGGAGGCGCTGGAGCCGGTGCGCCTGACCGCCACGCTCGAAGCGGCCGAGCGGCTGGAGAACGATCGCGAGGCAGCACTCTAGCATTGGCGGCTCGACGTGGAGCGCGCCGCCTTCGCCGTCAACCGCGCCGAGCGCCGCTATTGCGCCGTCGATCCCGACAATCGCCTGGTCGCCCGCAGGCTCGAGCAGGAGTGGGAGGAGGCGTTGCGCGCACTGGAGGCGGCAAAGGCGGAACTGGCGCGGCGCGAGGAGCAGCGTCCGCGCGTCCTGTCGGCCACGGAGCGGGAAACGCTGCTTGCCCTCGGGGCCGATCTGGCGAGCGTTTGGTACGCGCCCACCACCACGCCGCGTGACCGCAAGGAATTGCTGCGCACGCTCCTCGATGAGGTCACCCTCCATGTCGATCGCGACGAGGCAGCGGCGCTTCTCGTCCTGCGCTGGAAGGGCAACGCTACGAGTCGCCTCACCGTCGCCTTGCCGCGCTCGCGGCCGGCGACGGTTCGTACCGACGAGGACACGCTGGCGCTGCTGCGGCGGCTGGCACCGCATTATCCCGACGCGGTCATTGCCGGCGTCCTCAACCGCCAGGGCCGCCGAACGGCGTACGGCCACCGGTTTGACGCCAGCCGCGTCGGCTATCTGCGTAAGCACTGGAAGATTCCCGCCTGCAAGGCCAAGCCACCAGCCGCCGACGGCGACATCGTCACCGTCCGTCAGGCCGCTGCCGCGCTCGGCGTGGCGCCATCGACGCTCCACCGCCATGTCAACGACGGCCTCATCCCGGGCGAACAGGTGACACCCGGTGCGCCATGGCGCATTCGCCTGACCGCCGAACTAAAGGCCCGATTCCTGGCCACGCCTGGCGAAGGCTTTGAGCCCATCCGCGACGCCATGGAGAACCTCGGCCTGTCGCGCCAGGTCGTGTTGCAGCGAGTAAAACGCGGCGAACTCGAATCCGTCCATGTCGTGCGTGGACAGAGAAAAGGCCTATGGATCAAGACGATAGACAAAAATCCCAGCCTCTTCGAACAGATACCGTGAACCAGGGGGTATTATGACAATGGATCCAAGGTGTCGTCAATGTCGAGCACGATCCGCTTCGGCACCTGCCGGAAGGAGCGCAATAGAGGTCGACCATCGCCCGCCCCATGGCGACCAGCTCCCGCACGCCGGGCAGGTTCTCCAGCCGGCACATCGTCGATTGCGAGGCCAGATCCCGACCCGACGGCAGTGCATCCTGGGCCATCTTGAAGACCGGATCGGAGCGCAGCCGGTTGGCGTCATTGCCATCCTCGTAGCCGGCGGCGATCATCTTGACGCGGAAGCCGATCATATCTGAAAAGCTGTGGATGACCTGGTCCGGGGAGCGCGGATCGTCGATGCACCGCGCCAGACGCTCGGCGACACGCAGCCGCTTTTCCACCTCGGCCAGAGCCAGAACGCCACTGTTCGAGGATAGCATCCCCCCGTCGAAACGGGCGACGACAGACTTGCTGCGAACAGATGACAAACCCGTCAGCGGCAGCGTAGGATCATTCATGGCGGGTGTGGTCTCCGGAACATGGCGCGGATCGGCCTAAGCAACCAAATCCTACGTCATTTCAACGGCTTGCGCCACATCCGCCAACCACCCTGAATTTTTCGGGCTAGCCACTTAGGCACTTAGGCACTTAGAGACTGTTTCGAAATTCGCTTCATATGGTGGTGGTTTCGGGGTGGCGGAGTGACGAGCGCAGCGGACATTTGGGTCCGTGAGCACCGGAACGCAGAAAACGCCATCAGATGGCCGCCAGAGTAAAATTTCCAAATAGTCTCTTCGGCATCTAGGCACTGAAAGTCCCAACTAAAACACGAGCCGTTCTCCGCTGATAGACTCATATCTTAACAGTAACCCACATATCAGCGTACCTGAGGGTAAGTAATATGACAATCCAGAATTCCCCCCATTCCATTGGGGCGAGCGTCACGTCTACAGAACTTATAGAAGCGGCCGCTGATGAAGTTTGGGGCTCATACATGTACCACCAGACGTTTGATGGCGCAGAGGCGGCCGAGATTATCGCGGAGGATGGGCAGCAGCCAAGGATTCAATCTGGCGAGGCGCTTTGTTGCGGCACATTCGGCGAGCTGCTGCAAGGCGAGTTGCCGATCGGCTCCCTTCCTCGGGACCCTCATTTTTTGGTCACGATGCCCATCGCGCTCTTTGCGCGTGCTCATTTCATGCCGATTGCGGGCACACGATCTGTAACCGTTTATCCGCCACATAAAGTCAAAGCAAAACGACATCGCTGGTGGGCCGAGACGCCGTCGCAGTACAGCGTCCACCGCGCTGCGGCGCAGCATTCCGATCCGGACCTACTCCGATTGGCAGGATCCTCCGCCTGGATTCGTCGAGGCCGACCTGGTGGCGCACAGTGGACCGACGACGCGGGGAAGCTTCATACAAACGCTTTGTCTTACCGACATCGCGAGGGGGTGGACGGAATGCGCGCCCTTGCTGGTGCGCGAACAGAAGCTGTTGAGCGAGGTGCTGACGGTATTACGGCGGCTCCTGCCATTTCAGCTTCTCGGGTTCGACACGGACATGGCAGCGTGTTCCTGAACGAGACGATACGCGACTACTGTCTGGATGCCGGCATCGAGTTCACCCGCTGCCGTCCTTACCGCAAAAATGACCAGGCCTTCGTCGAACAGAAGAACGGCGCCGTCGCAGGAGTGGTTGGAATTGTGAGTTGGCGTAGTCTCCGGGGTGTCAAACCTCGAATCATCCGGCGTTAGAGCGCCGGACAGGAGACTACGCCATGACAAGGACTACCATGAATGCGGAAGCCGTTCATCCTGGGGATGAGGCGACGAGCTATCTTTTCGACAACTGGTTTGATCCGATCGAAGCTGGCCTGCGCGAGCGGGTGCGCGGCTTCATCGAGACGATGCTCGAGACCGAGCTGGACGCGGTGCTTGCCCGTCCCCGTTATGGCCGGCAGCCGGCGGCGCGCAGTGATGAGACCACCGGTGTCGCCGGCCACCGCCACGGCAGCCGGACGCGCACGCTGACGGCGCCTCGGCACCACCGAGATCACGGTTCCGCGGGCGCGCCTCGATGCTGGCGAGGACAAGACGGTGGAATGGAAGAGCAAGGCCTTGCGCGCCTATCAGCGGCGCACGATGGCCGCCGACGCGCTGATCGCGTCGAGCTACCTGGCGGGCACGAACACCAGGCGCGTGCGGCGTGCGCTCGCCGCGCTGTTCGGCGGCGCGATCGGCAAGGACGTCGTCAGCCGCACCTGGCGCAAGGTGAAGACGGACTGGGACGCCTGGAATGCCCGCTCTCTGGCCGACGAGCCGATGGTGCGCCTCATCCTCGACGGGACGGTGGTTCGTGTCAGGCTCGACCGCAAAGCGACCTCGATCTCGCTGCTCGTGGTCATCGGTGTGCGCGCGGACGGCCAGAAGATCCTGCTCGCGGTCAAGAATATGGGTGGCGAGACGACGGAGGCCTGGCGGGCCATTCTCGACGATCTCGTCGGGCGCGGCCTGCGCCGACCTGAGTTTCTCATCGTCGATGGCGCACCTGGCTTGGACAGGGCGATCGCCGCGCTGTGGGACGGGGTGCCGGTGCAGAGATGCACGGTTCACAAGCACAGGAATCTGCTTGCCCATGCTCCCGAGCGGCTGCACGAGGAGATCAGCGCCGATTACACCGACATGATCTACGCGGCCACGCCGGAGGAGATCGAGAGCCGCCGCAAGGCGTTCCTGCGCAAATGGCGGCTCAAGTGCCGGGCGGTGGCCGACAGCCTGGAGGAGGCCGGCGAGCGTCTCTTCGCCTTCACCCGGCTGCCGCCGAGCCAATGGAAAAGCGCCAGAACAACAAACGCGATTGAGCGTCTGCATGAGGAGTTCAAGCGGCGCATCAAGACCCAGACCGTTCTGCCTTCGGCCGAAACCGCGGCAATGTTGTTCTGGGCGTTGATGGCGTCCGGTCAAATCTCGATGCGAAAGATCGACGGCTGGCAGACGCTTCCTACGAAGCCACTCGATCAGCAGATTGACCTCGCCGCATGAGCCGATAATCTTAACCTACCGGAGGCTGCTCCGCCGAATTCCAACACGACCCGCTACGGCACCCAGAAGAACGGCGCCGTGGTGCGACGCATTGTCGGGTATCGTCGGCTGGCCGGCATCGAACGACTGGGTCTGGCGCAAGGGGGGGGCAACGCTACGGCACGATCATCCGCGATCTGGAAGGCGGCCGCTTCTCGATGCGCCTGCGGGATTCGATTCAGCAACACTTTATCGGACAGCCCTGTCTTTTATGGGAAGAAGGGGTCGCCAGCCGTTGTGGCTCTCCACCGAGGTCAACGTTGCAGTCTCAAGTAACGCCATGCCGACACCTCGTGTCGGGTTTGTCGTGTCTGCGGCACAGGCTTGTTTATCCGATCTTTGTTTTGCGTCAGGCTAAATAGCTGAAATGCAACAACAAAAAGTTCTTCTTCGGTCCGATCAGCCAAATTGGCACGGGTTTTGAAACCCTTCGGTGTGAGGCGGCGAGAGCTGCCGACCGGCATTCATGTAGTGGGTAACCGCTGGATAGAACCAACGATGGAATTTCACCATGAATCTGGAAACGGAACGTCTATTCATACGCCCAATACGTTCTTGGGACGCCGATGCCCTGCATCGCCTGCACTGTGATCCGCTAGTAGTCGAATCGACGATGGAGGGAATTCCGCCAACGCGGGAAATGTCTGATGCGCGGCTGTCCCTCTATCTTCATGAGTGGGAAACCTACGGTTATGGATTCTGGATGGTCTATGAACGAGATGACAATGGCGACTTGCGCTTCGTGGGGCGGTCCGGGCTGCCCCGCTTCGATGACAACGAAATCGGATGCATCTTGTTCGGAGCCCGATGCGGTCAGGGGATTGGGCCGGAAAGCTCTAAGCCAGTGATCGAATTCGCCTTCGCAACCCAATCTATCGATCGGTTGGTCTCTTCATACGCCCGCCGAATATACGATCTCTCAGAGCGAGAACCCGACAGGGCTTTACCCATCTTGGCCCCGTTATCGTTGATGAAACGAACTATCAGTTCTTGTAATTGCGTCGTCCGCCTAAGTAATGCTCAGAAACTGCTGCGCTTCGGGCTCAAAATTCGTCCGGGTCAGGCCGCCAGGCCAAATGTCGTCGTCCTGATCTCCCCAAGATGCTTGAGCAGAGGCATCATAGGGGCCGTACCGCAACGCGGACGTTTGCCGCGCGATCAATCAATAGCGGTGCGGGCCAACAGGTCAGGATTGTGGAGCCATCCCGAAAAAGGCTGAGTTATGCCATTTCGACAATCTGATGACCTCTGAATAGCAGGGAGACCGAGGTAGCAGTTGCACGCCGACCTAATGAGCCTCGGCTATGGCGGCTCCTCGCACTGTGTTGCGGCATTCGCTCGGGATTGGAAGGCCGGTCGGCAAGGGGAACTGCACACGTCGGCCGCGGACATTCGTGCCGCTGGCCCTCGAACCCGGCGAAGCGTTCCATTTCGAACTGGTCCGAGGAGTGGTGATCATCGGCAATCAGCGCGCCTGTTCCACGAAGTACTACGGAATGATCAAGGCCGGACTCGTAAGTTTCATTCCTGTCAAAAATACATCAAAAGAACTTAGACGCTCCATCAGAGATAATCAAAGATAACCCAAATGGAATTCACGAAACTTTTACAACTATTTTCTTCACTATATCGCGCTCAATCGCTATAAATAGGTAGAAGTATTATCCGATAGGTAGAACATCCATCGGGGCGAGCCAATGGCTTATTTCGGAGGAATTGACGCGGGGCCGACGTCGCTTACACGAAGAATGCCTCGCTCGTCCTGTCGGGCGGAGAGCTGGTTAAGTTGGTAGATAATCCCCCGCTAAGCGACTTCCAGATACTGGAGCCTTTGTCGAGCGCTCCCACCGACGTCAGCCGCCTGATCTTCGACGATCCGTACGAATTCGGACGCGTCATGGTCGTCAATGATGCGGGTACAAGCGTGCCGACTAATCGTGGAACTTACGGGGAAGATCAACGTCCAGACGGAGTCGCGTGTTCCAAGTTGAATCGAAGCGGAGTAGTTTAAGAAATGGAACAAGTTGTGGGTGAAGCCAAAGCATCGCTGAGTGTTATAAAGAGTTCACTTGAGCCATCGTATAGGATAATTTGCTTCCCGCATGGGGGCGGCAGCGTCAATTCGTTCCGTACTTGGTCTGACTATCTCCCAGACGACGTTGAGCTTATTTGCCTGGATCTTCCCGGGCGCGGCAAACGGTCAGCGCAGGCCGTCATCCGCAGCATGGACGTACTGGTACCCATGGTCACTGAGGCGCTCCGCGGATACAGCGACCGGCCTTTTGTTTTCTTCGGTCATAGCGTAGGTGCCCTCGTGGCTTACGAGATCGCCCGCTCCCTGGAGAAGGCCGGTCGGCCATCTCCCTTCCATGTTGTCGTGTCTGCTCACCCGTCGGCGGATGTGCCGGCGGATGAGCCGCCCATGTATATATACGCGGATGACAAGTTAACTGATGTAGTCCGGAGCCTTGGTTTGGTCCCCAAGGAGGCGCTGGCAAATGAGGAACTCCTCCATAACTTCATCTTGCCTCCAATGCGGGCCGACTTCGAACTTGCGGAGACCTACGACCGCAACTTACCAACGCCTCTCACCGCAGCAATCACCGCAATGGGGGGAATTCAAGACGAAACGACCAATGCCAATGACCTAGACGAATGGCGTCGGCTTACGACGTCGCGCTTCGCCCGGATTATGTTTGATAGCGATCACTTTTACACCCATTCCATGACGGAGGAAGTGGTGTCTACCCTCCTGCGTGAAGTTGGGGAGGTAAAGGCACAACTCCCAGCCTCCATTCGAATTGGCGAGGCCTTACCTTATCCCGAACTGCCACTGCATGACCAATTCCGTACACAGGCTGCCCTCAAGCCGGACGCCCCTGCCGTCGTTTCAGAGATTGGGATCTTGACGTACCGTGAGCTCGACGACCTCAGCGAGATTCTATCCAGACACCTCCTCGGACATGGTCAGAGCCGAGGTTCGCGCGTCGGTATCCTAATGGATACTTCACCTGAATACGCCGTCGCACTGTTCGGCATTCTTAAGACAGGGGCGGCCTACGTCGTTCTTGACAAAGCTCAGCCCGTTGCTGCGTTAGAACGGATGCTTAAGAACGCATCCGTGGAAATCGTCGTCACCAACAACCGTTTCGCAGCTCGCCTTCCGCCTAACTGGTCGGGTCTTACGCTGTCGCTCGACGATGGTTGGGAAGCGAAACTCGGCAACGCCAGTCCGGCCAATCCCCAAGCGGTGGATCTCGATGCGCCGGCCCAGATCGTATTTTCGTCCGGCACGACTGGTGAACCGAAAGGGATCGTCTGCCCCCACCGAACCAATGTATGCACTTACCAGTGGTACTATCACGCGCTGCCATACGCGCCCGATGAGCGCGAGGCGGTCAATATCTTCTTGGTATGGGAGATAATGCGGCCGATCCTCGCCGGGATGCCAGCCTATCTTATCCCGGACGACGTTATCTACGATCCGCACCAGCTGGTCGACTACCTCGAACGAAATCGAATTTCCAGAATATTATTGACCCCTTCCCTGCTCGATGTGCTTCTCAGCAGCGGCTTCCTCGATCTCCCCTCGCGCGTTCCGGATCTCCGATTTGTCTACCTGTCAGGCGAGGTGGTAACAGCCGCGTTGCTTGCGCGTGTGAGGGATGCGTTGCCGCATGTCAAAATTATCAATCACTACGGCATAGCGGAGACACATGAAGTCGCGCACATTGATTTGAGCGAGATCGATCCTGCGACAACACAAAAGGTCGTACCGGTCGGTCCACCTCAGTACAATGTCAGTGTCTATGTCCTCGGGGAGCAGCGCGATCCCGTACCACTGGGCTTCCTGGGCGAAATCTTCGTCGGTGGCGATGGAGTGGGGCATGGATATCTCAACAGCCCGGAGATGACACGGGAAAGGTTCCTTCCCGACCCGTTCCGCGCTGGTGGCACGATGTTCCGCACGGGCGATCTTGGCCGCATCCTGCCCGGTGGCCAATTGGAGATTATCGGGCGCTGCGCTTTCATGGTGAAGATCCGAGGCTTTAGCGTCGTGCCCGGGTCTGTAGAAGCTGCTTTGCTTCGGTACTCCGGCGTCTGCTCAGCCGCCGTATTGCCGGAGCTCGACCCGACTACCGGCCGGCCTGATCGACTGATCGCCTATGTAGTCTTGCGGAATGGGGCCAAGGGCTGGGAGGCTGCTTTGCGGACGCATTTGAAGTCTGAGCTGCCACACTACGCGATACCGTCGGACTTCGTCGCTGTGAGGGAATTGCCCATTGCGGCCAACGGGAAGCTTGATCGGTCGCGCCTCCGCGACCTCACGAAAGAGGCGTGCGCTCCAGTGACAGGTGCCGACGAGGTCGAAGCGGCACTTCGCGCAGCCTGGCGCGACCTTCTCCAGGCTGAGGCTGCCGATCCCGACGACAACTTTTTCGATTCCGGCGGCCACTCCCTTCTGGCTGCACGTCTTTGCACACAGCTTCGTAAGAGTCTGAAGGTGCAGCTCCGCGTAGTGGAGGTCTTCCTCAATCCGACTTTTCAAGAACTCGCGGCTCTTCTCCGCAAGCGCGGCGGCGAGCAGGGGCGCCCCCAAGACCGGAAGCTTCCCAAAACACCGCCAGTTTCAGCGGCCACGGCGCATATTAAGGCGTTCGACGGGCGCCGCGGCCCCGGGATGGACATTGCGGTGATTGGTATGGCCGCGCGTTTCCCCGGCGCGGAGACCGTCGATGCGCTCTGGGAAAACCTCTGCCAAGGGGTGTGCTCGATCGCCCCGCTCTCCGCGCAGGAGCTCAAGGCCCGGGGCATTCCGGAGGTTGTCCTGAAGCGCTCCGATTATGTGCGCGTGGGTGCCCACCTGAACGATGTGGACCTTTTCGACCCGGATTTCTGGAACCTCTCGAGGCGTGAGGCAACGCTGATGGACCCGCAGCATCGCCTGTTTCTCGAATGCTGCTGGAAGGCACTTGAGTCGGCCGGGTACGCGCCCACCCAACATGAGGGCCGGACGGGGGTGTTCGCAGGTTCGTCCTTCCCCCTCTATCTCCTACACCATTTAAAGGGGGGCGGCCTCATCGATCCCACTAACGCTCCGCTCGCTTTCCTGACGGATCTCGGCAACGACAAGGACTATCTTGCCTCGCGCGTGTCCTACATGCTGAACCTCAGCGGCCCAAGCATGGCGGTGCAAACCTCATGCTCAACTGGGCTAGTGACGATCGCGGTCGCCGCTCAGTCGCTCGCGGCCGGCTATTGCGACATGGCGCTGGCAGGCGCGGCGAGCATCACCTTTCCTCAAGCGGGGTATCAGTATGTCAAGGACTTCATTAATTCTTCGGACGGTGTGTGCCGAACCTTTGATGCCGATGCCAGCGGCACGGTGCTCGGAGATGGGGTAGGGGTCGTCGTTCTCAAGCGCCTCGAAGATGCGCTTGCGGCGAACGACCCGATCCACGCAGTGGTAAAAGGATGTGCCATTAACAACGACGGCCGCGCCAAATCGTCCTTCTCGGCGCCTAGCGCGCGGGGCCAGGCCGATGTTGTGCGCCAAGCACTTGCCTCCGCGGCACTCGGCGCTGAAGACGTGGAGTACATCGAAACTCACGGCACTGGCACCAAGGTCGGCGATCCGATCGAGGTCCGCGCCCTGGCAGAGGCTTTCGCGGGGCAAGACGAAACCGGCAACGCCTGTGCGCTCGGGTCAATTAAACCGAACATCGGCCATGCCAACTTCGCCGCGGGGGTCGCGAGCTTCATCAAGACAGTTCTGACCCTTCAGCATGGGGTAATCCCTCCGACCATCAACATCAACCGGCTGAATGAAGATCTGGGTCTGGAAGACACGCACTTCTTCGTCAATGAGCAGCTCAGACCTTGGCCCCGTCCGCAGGGACGCCTTCGAACCGCCGGAGTCACTGGCCTCGGTATCGGCGGAACCAACT
>NZ_JBWBWK010000003.1:0-434449 GCF_056174625.1 Mesorhizobium oxytropidicola
CCTCGCCAAGACTGATTGAATCATGGGTCCAGATGGAGATGAGCGGCAGTTCCATCATCGAACTCAGGCCGTTTTGTGGAACAAACCCACAAATTGAGCGGTCTGGCCCCGATCACGCTCACGGAGGCGCTTCAAGCCCGCCTGAGTTCTCGTACACCGGCGGGCCGCGGGCGCTACGCCGTGCTCTTTTATCCCGCCCATACTGGTCTTGTCGATGCGTCATGGCGCGATAATTTTCCTAAGGGCGTGGGCGCTTCGACCTGGCGAAAGGAGCCGACCGTGAAACACCAAACACTCGACCAACTGCATGCAATCGCAGAAGTTGAATCCTTGGGACCATACTCAACAATGACTCGAAACCAACGGATCGAACGTTGGGCAGAGCTTCTCGAGCAACATCCCGAGCGATGTCTTGGCGCGCTTACTGGCACCGAACATCTGAGTCTGGAAAGACGTGATGCGGCGCGCGATGGGGAATCGCCAATCGCCGTTGCTTTCGGGGATTCGGTATTGCGTGCGTCGGGTCTGAAAACGATACCTACGGTGAGGCCAAGCGCTTCTTCGAACTCACCAACTGGCAATTGCACGAAATCGTCTGCAGCTGCCATGTCGGTGCTACGATGCAGGCTGGATGGGCCGCCACTCGAGTCCGCGCGACAATGCGCGGGAACGGGTTTTTTGCCTGGCTCTGGGGCAGGATCGCGCGCTGATCTAGAGCATTTTCCGTGAACGCCGAGTCAGATTTGGGATTCACGCGGTGGCGGAAGTCTGTTTCATTTTCCCTGTGATTCGCAGGGAGATGACGATGACACGCAGCTTGAGTGCGGACCTTCGCGGTCGGGTGATTTTGGCGATATCGGAGGGTGTTTCGACGCGAGAGGCAGCACGCCGGTTCCGGATCGGGATTGCTACGGCGGGGAACTGGTATCGCCGCTATCGCGAGACAGGCGAGATGGCGGCCCGCAAGCAGGGCCAACCGTCGTGCTCGAAGCTTGATCCTCACGAAGCCTTCATCCTCGGCCTGATCGAGGAGACGCCCGACATCACTCTGGCGGAGATTGCCGAGAGGCTGGCGGCCGGGCATGGCGTGGGCGTGGTTCCTTCGACGATCTGGATGTTTCTCGACAGGCGCTGCGTCACGTTTAAAAAAAGACGGCGCATGCCAGCGAACAACAGCGCCCCGACGTCAAGGCGCGCCGTCGCGCCTGGTTCGACGGCCAGCTCGATCTCGACCCCGAGAAGCTGATCTTCATTGATGAGACTGCCGCCTCCACCAAGATGGCGCGGCTGCGCGGGCGGGCCAAACGTGGCGAACGCTGCCGTGCGCCGGTTCCTCATGGTCATTGGAAGACCACGACCTTCACCGCTGGACTGCGGCTGAACGGCCTGACCGCACCGATGCTGCTCGACGGGCCGATGAACGGCGCCGCCTTCCTGGCCTATGCCGAACAGGTGCTCGCACCTGAACTTTCTCCGGCGACATCGTCGTCATGGACAACCTGCCGGCTCACAAGATCACCGGCGTTCGCGAGGCCATCCAAAGGACCGGCGCACGGCTTCTGTTGCTGCCGCCCTATTCGCCCGACTTCAATCCGATCGAGATGGCGTTCTCGAAGCTCAAGGCCCTACTCAGAAAAGCAGCTGCCCGCTCCATCGATCAACTCTGGTCCGTCATCGCCGACTGCCTCGACGCCTTCAAACCGGCCGAATGCCGAAACTACTTCGAGGCAGCCGGATATGACCCGGTGTAAGTCGAATCTGCTCTAGCACACAGCGTGAAGATGGGTGGAAGGACACCGTCCGCGATGTACTGCAGCTTTGTTCGGTCAGGCGGACTCGGCCGATCTTTAGGCGGCGACAGACCTTCGAATCATGTCGTTGTCTGGATGATCAGGGTCAGGGTTCCATTGCGGTCAATGTTGGCCGCCACAACCTGCGAGGAGTAGCCCGGGCGCCACCAGCGCCGGTGTTGCTTTCGGCGACGCATCAATCTGCCTCGGCTTGTTTTGGAGTCTGTGGCAGGTCCTGAATGGCGACGATCATTACGTTGGTAAATCGGGCCGGACGAGCTTTGATAGGATGGGCTTTTGTCGGGCAGAGCCTCCGGCATCGTGAGCCAGGCAGGCGAAAGCTGCGGAGTTCTCCCCAAGCTAAGGCGGTGGTAAACACCGTCAACATGCGCATGATCGTTCGTTTCGTTTTTGCTTGAGGGAGGACCAGCTTGGTGACGATACAACCATCGTCCCCGACTACGATCGTCGACGTCCCGGATACGGTCGGTGAGCATACATCAAAATATTTGGAGGCTTGGTCGGCGGTGCTTGCAATCGCGAAAGATCGTCGGCGATGCCGGACTCTATCTGGTGCGGTGCAGCCCGAGCCTATAACGTGAGCGGCCTTCAGTCTCTATCGGAGAGTACCGCAACGCCTAGGACCGCCGCCTTCTTGGTGATCAGTCCTTCCAGATCCGCGTCGGAGCGCTCCGTTCCCGTGCGTTCCCGCAGGATGGCAATTGCTGCCTTCATCGACAATAAAGCGCTGCGCCGCTCGCTCAGAAGTTGGTCGACGGACGCAGCCACGTCGCCCGGCTCGACATGCGGCAACATTGGAATGGCTCCTCATCCTATCTAGCAAGTGCCTGCCGTTCCGGAACGGCAGGCACTAGATCAGTCGATAACCTTTACAATCTTGCGCGTGCCGGGGTCGACAAGCACTGTGTGATCGCCGACGACCACGTATTTGTATTTGACATCGGGAACATCAATCGACCGGAGTTCGACCGTGTCGGGCAAAGCGGAACCAACATTGAGTTCCAACCCCAGAAGATTGATGGACGCTAGCGGATGTTTGTGCACGTATTCGCGGATGACCGTCTGCTGTTCGGGCGTGACAATCACCTCGTCCGCAACGGCCACGCCGACGCCGGCGAGCAGAACCAGCCCTGTGGCGGCAGGAATCAGGTGAATTTTCATTGTCTTCTCCTATTCATGAAAGTGAGCATCGTCCTTCACTGCCTCGTGAATGGCGAACCCTTTTGCAAACGCTGATGGAGGCTTGTTGTTCCTGAGCGGCGACTAGTTGATTGGGGTGTTTGGGCGCCGTAACGGCTCGTCTATGGGGAGGAAAAACGTCTGCGATTGGCCAATGGACGGCCGGCGCCTGATCAAGTTGGGGGCTTCGTGGTGCTCATTCTGCCGCTACGAGCGCCAGAACTGGAACGCGCTTTTCTTTGCAGGATTCGATCCTTCCGCTCGCGCGCTCGATCTGGTCAGAAGCCGCGGATCAATGCGCAACCCTACAACTTCCCACTCTATACGTTGCCGGACGCGTATCGCTATCGATAATCTCGGATCGGATGCGCACTTAGATGAACGAGTGTGAAGGCTGCCATCTCAGGAATAGGTGTGTATGGGATTCTTCGAGTGGCATCCTAGCAACCACGGATACAGCGCCTTTGAGGCCCGATGAAAAAAGCCTGTTTGCTATCCCTTTCGTAGCCGGCAAGTCTAGCGACTCGACAGCCTATTTGAATGACTGCCGACGGCCATCCAGCTAGCGCCCCGATTGTTTGTTGGCCTGTGCGGCGATTGCGCAGAGGAAAGCCAATGCGGCTGCATCGCACGACGTCCGCGACGGGCCTTTGGCGAAAAGAACAGCATCCGCAGCTGGGATCGTTAGGCCATACTTTTGCGAAAGGCTAATCCGGCCCTTCCTCGCGCTAAGAACGCCCGACGTTCGCTCTCAGCTCCCGGCGCGTCCCCCTGGGGGTATACCATCCAACTGATCAAGCGCCAGCAGCAATGAGGCGACGCGATTTATCGAAGAAAGGCAATCAGCCAAGCCCGTGTAATTATCGACAAGCCAGTTGAGAGCCGCCTGTACAATGACGAAAGCCGCCGTCACCTGGGCAACTTCTCCAAGCGACATCGTTCCGATCAATCGACCATCTGCACGACGCGGATGACCGGAGGGCCGGCCGGCGGGGTCCAATGTCCCACCATGGTTCTATGGTCGATGCGCGATGATCTGGAACGGCTTTATGGCGATGTTCTCGGTGTATGGCGCCCGTGGACGACAAGCTTGCAGGGGAAAGGCATCGCCTGTGGACACCATATGGCTGAAGAGGCGCCAGAGGTGCTCGCGGCAGAAATCCTGGCCTTCTTGCGCCCGATGTAGAGCCGAACCCAAAATTTAGGGGTGTCGCCGGGCGGGCTCTTGGTCTTCGACGCTGTTTTCGTTCACTTGGAAAGCTTCGCCCTGAGGCTTCCGCCGGTTGAGTTTATCGTCGGGCTGCTGTCGTCTCGGTGCTGGTGAGCGAGCGGGCTCTTGGTCTTCCACGCTGTTTTCATTCACTTGAAAAGCTTTGCCCTGGGGTTTCTGCTCTTTCGCCATCGCGTCCTCCATTGTTAGAGGACAACGCCCGCCGTTGCGGTGGGTTCCTGGGCAAATCACGGCACTGCGTTGTTGTGCCCCTGATGTCCGTTCTAGGGACTTGTTTCCGCAATCAGGGAGCAAGCAGCCGCTCGAGTTTGGTGGTCAGTTCGTCAAAGCTGAACGGTTTGCGAAGGACGGCACGGTTGCTGAAGCCTTCGCGCATGTCGCGGCCGGTGTTGCCAGTCGAATAGATGAACGGCACGCCGCGCTCGGCAAGCGCGTCGGCCACGGTATTGCTGTCGTCGCCGCTCAGATTCATGTCCAGCATGACAGCATCGAACGTCTCCGCTTCGATCAGGGCGATCGCCTTTTCGATCGTGGCGGCGGAGGTGACGGACTCGCATCCAAGATCGCCCAGCATGTCCTCAATCATCATCAGCACCAGGATTTCATCCTCGACAACGAGCACGCGCCGGCCAGACAGCAGTTTATCCATCACGTGATCCCGGTACCGGAATGTTCATCGTGCAGATCAACCCGTCCGGGCGATAGTCGAGCTGCACAGTGCCTTCGAGTTCGTGGGTCAGGCCGCGCTCGATCACGCGCGAGCCGAACCCCTTGCGCAGCGGTGGCGTAACTGGCGGTCCGTCCTTTTCGCGCCAGGACAGGATCAGTCGGCGGCCTTCCGAGGTCGGCTCGATCGTCCAGTCAATCCGGATCGAGCCCTTGTCGTTGGAAAACGCACCGTATTTCACCGCGTTGGTCGCGAGTTCGTTGAAGGCGATACCAAGCGCCAGCGAGGCCTTTGTCGAGAGGCGGATATTGTCGCCTGTTATCACCAGTCGCTCGGCCCGCCCGTCGGTGACGCCGAACGGTTCCAAGGCATCGTGCAGCACGTCGAGCAGCCCGGCGCTGTGCCAATTTTCACGGGTCAGCAAATTGTGCGACCGGGAGAGCGCAAACAGTCGGGACTCGACGGCTTCGCGGATCGCTTTCGGATCGGAATTGGCTCGTGACGCCTGCCAGACGATCGACTGCACCGTTGCAAGCGTGTTCTTCACGCGATGGTTCAGTTCGTCGATGAGCATTTTGGATTGCGCCTGCTCCTCCTTGTGTTTGGTCAGGTCGACGAAGGAGGTAAAATACTGGACGATGGCGCCGCTCTTGTCGTGGACAGGACTGGCGAAAGACCCGCCCAGAATTCGGTGCCATCCTTGCGTCTGTAAAGGATTTCCGTACCTGCCTCGGCATTGGCTTCGAACTCGAGCTTGATGCGTTTCAGGGCTCGGGTGTCGGCGCCATTCGCCATCAGGAAATTGAAGGGCTGACCCAGGACCTCTTCCCTGGCGTATCCGGTCAGCGCGAGGAAGGCGTCATTGGCAAAAATGATGGGATAGCCGGGTTCCTTTGCATCGGCGAAAACCATGGCCATTCGTGTTGTCTCTGCGGCAACGACGAACGGGCCAAGGTCGTCCTCAAAGCCCGCGACTTCGGCTTCGGCGTCCTGCTGCTCTTCGGACTTGGCGACTACGCTGGACATGTGCTTGACCGGTCGGCGTCCGCTATGCCGTTGACCGCCATCGCGCATCTCCCGTGGTTAAGGGGCGAAAGCGTGATCGACTCTTTCAATCGCCAGCGCCCACTCACAGGCTGGCGACACCCGCTTTGTACGCTTCCGACACTCGATTGGCGAGTCATTCCACGCCCCCGCTGAATTGGCCGCAGCCACGCAAATCCTCGCTGGAACGATTGTTTGGAGCCGGCGTTCCTTGACTGCTGCGGACCGCGTCAACCGGGCGTGGCGGTACGGTGAACAGGATACCGGTTTCATATCCTGGCCACGAATGGCAAAAGCGCCTGTCCCGCCCGGTCCGCAGCGCTCGGCTTTCGCCCGTCAACCACAGGAGCTACGATCATGGGAAGCACCAGCGATAAAGCAGCCGGCATTGCCAATCAGGCGATTGGCGACGCCAAGCAGGGGCTTGGCAAGGCTGTAGGCAACGACCGGCTTCGCGCCGAGGGCGCTGCACAGGAAGCCAAGGGCAAGGTCGAGAAGGCGGTTGGCGACGCCAAATCTACTATAAAGGATGCGACCAACAAAGCCGCGGCGGCAATCAACAAAAAGCTCTGAAATCGATCGGATGGGTAGGTTCTGGAGGCCTACCCGTCTTTTGCTTGTTCGTCGGTTTCGCCGGTTGGCACCACGTTATCCTGGGCAGCCAGAAAATTTGCTACATGCTGCAGAGCCTCAAAGTGATCGCAGAAGACCTTGATTACGACGAGTAGGGCACGGCCATGACCGCGCCAATAAACCCCCACAACCACGACCAGAACGCGATGGCGATGAATATTGCCACGGGGTTGATCTCAAGGCGTCGGCCGACGACCGTCGGCGTGACAAATTGGCCTTCCAGCACATCGCATAGAAGCACGAAGGCCGGAGCTAACAGCGCGTAGAACAGAGTGTCAAAGCTGATCAACCCGATGACTGCAACCAGAACGATGCTGGTCAAGGCACCAATGTACGGCAGGAAGTTCAGAAGGGCTGCGGCTGCCCCCCAGAGCAGCGGGTTGGGCATGCCAAGCGCCCAGAGGCCGAGAGCGATAACGGACCCCAATCCGGTGTTGATGACCGCAACCGTGAAAAGGTAATGCGAGATTTCGCGCTCGACATCATAGGCGACTTGAAGCGCTCGTTTTTTATCGCTGAGCTTGGGAAATGACTGAATGATCTTCTCGTAGATCATGGTTCCGGAGGCGAGAATGAACAGCGACAGCACGAAGATGATGGTGATGATGGTGCCTGCCGATAGAAGGCCACCAGCTGCGATTGAGATAATGCCAGATGGTGCGACCACAACTTTCTGCACGCCCGGTTCCTGCGTTGCATCGGTGGCGCTCTCAACCTGATGCGAAATCTCGATGAGACGATCAAAGGGATGTTTCAGGCCGGAGAGCCGTTCGCTGAGCTTTTGGCCGATCGAAGGCGCGTTGCTGATCAACTGGACAATCGGGTCGCTTAAAAGATAGCCCGCGCTCGCGACAGCGGCGACTGACAACAGAACCAGCATCGTCGCCGACAAAGCTTCCGGCACCCCACGCTTTTTCAGGAAGCGAACGACTGGCCTCAATGTGAGCGCAAGCAGGAACGCCAGGATAACCGGCATGAAAAAGTCACGCGCAAAAAACAGAGCGTCGACTGCCATGAAAATGAATATTCCGATTAGCAGAGACCGGATCAAATGCGTATCGGCTTGCGAATTAGGGGTGGCTGCATCTCCTGCGGCCACCCCAGCGGATTCGATTTTCATGGTTATCCTCCAACGCGATTGAATGGTCGCCCTGGCTGGCCGCGACGATGATTTAGAAAGCCCGACTTCGCGCCGGGCTTTGCTTTCTTGAATCGAGCGGGCCGCTTTAGCGGCTGGTCAGGAAAACCGCTTCCTCTTCGTCACGCTGCCTGCCGCCGAGTGCTGCCGCGGCACTGGCTATGAAGGCACCGATCACCAGTGAGAGAGCACCGATCAGCGCGAAGGTGGCAGTCGCCTTCCTGGCGGTGTCGGCGGCTTGCTTGGCCTTGACCTTAGCGTCCTGCACCTTGGCAAGGATAGCATCGACGCGCGCCTTGGCATCCGCTTCCGACAACCCTGTGCGCGCAGCCACCAGCTGCGACAGATAGGTCTTGTCGTCGGCCGAAACCTCGCCTGCTGCGGCGCTGGCGATCAGAATGCGCGAGGCCTGTGCGGTTGCCGCGGCATCGCTTTGCGGATTGGCAGCGGCGAGCTTGCTTGCATCGACCGAACGGAACAACGAATCCACGAAATAGGATGTCGCGTTGTCGGCCGCTCCGCCAACGTTTGCCGATGCACCCGCCGAAGCGCCCATGGCTGCCCCCGAAGCGACGGTCGACACCGCCTGCACGCCGGAGCCGATGACCGCAGAGAGAGCCGAGCCGAGCACACCGACGACGAGCAGCGTTGCGAGTGCCCAGGCAAGAAAGCCGTGGGCGGTATCACGGAAATAGACCTCATCGGTGTGGATGCCGGCCCATTTCGTGCGCAGGCGCCCAGCAAGATAGCCGCCGACGCCCGAGGACAGCCACTGTACGATGACCAGCCAGACAGCGGTGGAAACCGCGAAGGTGGTGACCGAGGCGCCCGAGCCCGACCATGGCGAAACCATTGTCAGTCCAAGGCCGGAGCCGAGGAGCATCAGAATGAAGGTGAGCGTGCAGGCCGCGAAGGCGCCGGCGATGATCGGCCCCCAGCTGACGGCGGTGGAAGAGGATTCTGTGGATGGGGAAACGTCGACAGCCGATAGGGTAGACTGCATGACAGCCTCCTACCGTGCAAAAAGCATGATGAGAATGATGATAGGAATCGGAATTCCGAGCAACCAGAGCAAGATGCCGCGTCCCATGAGAGCCTCCCGTTACTGTGTTACGATGCAGTAATAATTCGGTGATCAGCCTTTCGTTCCGTGTCCAAATGGATACGTCATTTGCGATCAACGGTTTGCCGAATAGCAGAAGGGCATCCAATCACCAGAATAGCTGGAAGATCATGACCACGGCTGCCGCCGCCATGACGGCAGTTGCGAGCCAGCCGACGAGCCGCATTGCCAGCGAAACCGTGCTTGTGCCCATGACCTCTCGTCGGGCCGTCATCAACATCATGATCGCCATCACCGGCACCGCGACGACGCCATTGACCACCGCGCTCCAGTAAAGGGCCTTTATCGGATTGATCGGGGTAAAGTTGAGAGCCGCGCCGATGAGGGTGGCCACTGCGATTGTCCCGTAGAAGGCCTTCGCCTCAAGCGGCTCGCGCTCCAGCCCGGTAGGCCACTTTCGCGATTCACCGAGCGCATAGCCAGCCGAGCCGGCGAGTACTGGGATGGCGAGCAGCCCCGTGCCGATGACTCCCAGCGCGAAAATGAAAAAGGCGAAAGAGCCGGCCACTGGTCGCAGGGCTTCTGCAGCCTGGCTCGTGGATTCGATGTCGGTGACGCCGTTGGCGTGTAGAGTGGCTCCGGCGGTGACCATGATTGCGAGTGCGACGATGTTGGAAAAGGCCATGCCGACGTAAGTATCCAGGCGGATTCGCGCGTTCGCGTCCTTCGCTTGTTTGGGGGCATCTTTGAGCGGGTCGCGTTCCGGCTTGGCCTTCATGTCTTCCACCTCCTCGGAAGCCTGCCAGAAGAACAGATAGGGACTAATGGTGGTGCCAAAAATCGCCACCACTGCGGTCCAGAATTGAGCGTCCGAGGTAAAAGTGGGGATGAACAGGCCTTTCGCCACCTCATTCCAGGGAACGTGAACCACCATCGCCGTTCCGAAATATGCGAACAGCGAGAGCGTCAGCCATTTGAGAACGGAAACGTATCGGCTGTATTTCAGGAAAACCTGGAGAACGACTGACGCTGCGCCGAACAGGACGACGTAAACAAGGAGGGGTCCGCCTACGATCAGCCGTAAAGCGTCTGCCATGGCTCCAAGATCGGCGCCGATGTTGATGATGTTGGCTATGAGCAGGAGGGCGACGACGGAGTGTAACAGCCAATTCGGATAGTAGAGCCGCATGTTGCCCGCAATGCCGCGGCCCGTGGTTCGGCCAATCCGTCCGCTGATTTCCTGGACGACCGCCATCAGCGGGTAGCTGAAAAGCATCGTCCAGGTCAGGGCGAATCCGAATTGGGCGCCCGTCTGAGAATAGGTCGCAATGCCACTTGGATCATCGTCCGAGGCGCCAGTAATGAGGCCAGGGCCAAGCACGCTTAGCAACCGCGGCTTTGACTGTCCTACAACTGGACCAGCTCGCTTAGCGCCCATGGTTACCCCGCGCTGATGACATCTGGGCTAACAACTCGCCATGTCGCTAAAAGGTCCATACCGTGCTCCGCCGGTGTTTCTCGGTGACCACGCAGGGCGCGAGGCTCGCCTGCGCCAAATTGCCAGTCGAAACTTTCTTGCGAACGACTCCAAGGCAACAGCGTCACTTTGCATTGTGGTCAACGCCATCCGCTCAAGAGCAAGAGGAGGTTTAGATGGGCTTTTCGGCAAGCACCTCTCAGGACTGATAAGGGCGAAGCCGGGTCAAACGCCGAATGGCGATATGTGGAAGGCGACGGGCGCCGGCCCTGCCATCCCGCCCACTCAAGGGCAGAAACCACAGCTCCGACCCGCAAATCCAAAAGCGACAAAGAAGACGTGAAAGGGGCTTTCTTGCGCGGAAAACCGATAATTGGATAAGAAGCTCCCCCGCCAAAGGCCCGCGCCCCAAGGCGACGAAAGGCCGGATTGTAACGAGCAACCTCTTGCAGATGTGAGGACTTGGCAGGAGATCCGTCGCCTTTCCCGACAGCCTAATTTAGAACGCCGCACGATAGTCTTTGCCAACTTCCGACCTAATCAGGCAGCAGCACGGTGTTCTTCACGAGCAGCTTCCCACACCTCACGGGCCGCGTCGGCATTCAAGGCCGCAATCCCTAAGCCCACGAGCAAATCCGGCCAGGCCGAGCGCCAGAGAAACGCTGTCACCAGACCGGCCGCGATAATGGCGACGTTGGCGAACGCGTCATTGCGAGCCGACAGGAACGCCGCCCGCGTCAGGCTACCGCTGTGGTGTCGGTAGGCGGCGAGCATGTAGGCACAAGAGAGGTTGACCGCGAGCGCACCCAGACCCGTCAGCGTCAGGGCGAGGGCCTGCGGTGGCATCGGCGAGTTGAATTTCTCCCAAGCCGTCCAGAGGGTCGCCAGGCCCGGAATGAGCAGGATAAGCGCCAGCGCCATGCCGACCCGCGAGCGGGCGCGCATCGACCAGCCCAGCGCGAGCAGAATGAGGAGATTCACCGAGGCATCTTCCAGAAAGTCGATGCTGTCGGCGAATAGCGACACCGAGCCGATTGCGAGCGCTACGGCGAACTCAATGCCGAAATAGCCAAGATTCAGCAGCGCGACGAGCAGGACGACGCGGCGGAGCGTATAGCTAGATTCCGTGGTCAGAATTTCTCATCAGTGATTGTGCATTGCTTGCAGATGGGCGGTGGACGGCGCCCTCTCCGGCTGAAGGGTCACATGGCCGATCCCAAAATGTTCCTTCAACTCCGCTACTGCATGAAGCAGCGTTTCATCAGAACAAGGAGCTTCCGGTGTAACCAAGGTGGCAGGTCAGCGCAACCTCGGTAGTACTCGACGACCAAAGATGCAGGTCGTGCAGTCCAGTGACTCCTGGCAGCTCCAGCAGCAAGGTTTTCAGCGCGTGAAGCAGGCCACGCTGTCGGCTGATCAATGGCGACTACCGTCCTGGCCGAAGGTAGCCACGAACTCGCGTCGTCGAAATGGAGCAACTCGAAGGCGTCTGGTCGCGACACGCGGGTGCCGCCAGTTTTGCCGAGCGTCCGATTCTGGCGCGTTTTGGATATCACCCGACGGCTGCTTTTTGGGCCGATGGGGACCGGCAGCTTTAAGGTATAAATAGTCGGAAGCGGACGGTTGAAGCGCCCCGCTTGCATGTCGGAACTCATCCACCAGCCGACCCATACTGCAGCACCTGAACCTTCTCCAGCGTGACCAGACCGCTCGACATGATGCCTTCCAGTACCGGGAGGAAGGCGTTGATCTTCTCCTCGCTGTCGACGATCTCGACGACCAGCGGCAAGTCTTCCGAAAGGCGCAGGATCTTTGTCGTGTGCAGCCGGCTCGAATGGCCGAATCCCATTCCGCCGCGCAACACGGTCGCGCCTGCCAGATGCATTTCTCGGGCCTTGAGCACGATTGATTCATAGAGCGGGTGGCCGTCGTCCCGGTCGTCCTCGCCGATGAAAATGCGCAACAGCACCGCCTGCCTTGGTATTTGCATGGTTCAGGTTCCTCCCAACCGATTAAGACGCGATGCGACCATGTGGCCGAGCCACACGGCGACGAGCCAGGTGGCAATCGAGCCGCCGAGGTTCAGCCCTGCCATTGGCCAGTGACCTCCCTGCAAGAGGCGGAACGTTTCAAGGCTGAACGTCGAAAAGGTGGTGAACCCGCCGCAAATCCCGGTCATAACGAATTGCCGCCGCCGCGTCCCGGCAAGGACGCGTCCATCCGGACCGGTCAGGGTCGCATAAAAGCCGATGACGAACGAGCCGAGAACATTCACGAACAAGGTGCCCCAGGGAAAGCCAGGCCCGAGCCAGGCAAGGAAGCCGATCGAGGCAAGAGCGCGCAAGACGCTGCCGACGACGGCGCCTGCGGAAACGGCAAGATAGAGTTGCCCGGTCTCTGAAATCGCCCGCCGTCGGACCTTGCCTGGGCTTTCGGATTGCAATGGCGGCAGAGGTTGCTCGTCGGCCTCGACTTCCTCCAACTGGTTCATGCGTTCGCACCCAACATGGCCGAGCCAGCCGCATATCCGAGCGCCACTGCCGACAGGCAGAGTAGAAGCGACAAGGTCACATTGCCGCCCGCCCGCAGGAACTGGCCATCGCGGACAAGTGCCAATGTCTGCAGGCTGAACGAGGAAACGGTGGTGTAGCTGCCAAGAAATCCGGTGGCTGCGAATTGCCAGGCGACAGGCATCGGCAACATGCCCGTGATCGCAGTAGCGGCGGCGAGCATGCCGATGAGGAAGGCACCACTGACATTGATGACCATCGTGCCCCAGGGAAACGTTTCGCCGATGTGGCGGCCGACGAGGCCGGACACGAAATACCGGGTCGGGCCGCCGATGGCGCTGCCTAGAACGACCCATACCAACCCTTCTAGAACGTCTTTCATGCTTCGGAACCCGATTGGCTATTGTTGGCCTGATGGCGGCTTGTCGCCGCGCTTCGACCGAGCGTCCAGGTCCATCCCCTCGAGCAGCATGTGCACACGCGCAACGCCAAGGCCGACCGCCTGCCAAATGGCCGTGGCCAGGATGATGGTTCCCAGCAGCACGAGGGCACCTGTCCGTTCAGCTGCATCCATCCCAGCCTGATCGTAGAGCACATAAATACCTGTGAACAGCACGAGGATCAGCAGCAGGGTTAGCAGCGTGTAGCCGTCCGCCCATCGCTTGTGCAGCCGGACGATCCGGACGAAGTCAGCTTCCGTACTCATGTTTGCCTCGCTTGTTGTACTTATTGGTGGAATTCATAGCCGTCGGAGGGAGCCTCGAATATCCCATGATACAAATCTTCGCCGTAGCTTGTCTGCAACGGCTCGCCCTCGCTCAATCTGAAAGTTCGCGTTCCATCGGCCTGCCTTTCGGCGCGCAGGAATTTCACATCAGGCAGGTCCCTGTCGTGAAGATCGTGCGCGAATTCATACAGATGCGTGACGAAGAAGACTTTAATCCCCTCCTCGGTCAGTGCATCCACGATCTGCGTGGCAATCTGCGACCCCTCCCTTTCGTTCGTCGCGGCAAATGATTCGTTGAACAGGACCATCGAGCCGGATGCTATATGATCGACGATGTCGCTCATTCTGGCGAGTTCCTCGTCCAGCTTGCCGCTCTTCATGGTGGCGTCCTCTTCGCGCCTGTAATGCGTGAAGACGGCGCTGCAGACAGTGCCGCGAAAGGATTCCGCCGCCACGAACATGCCGCACTGCATCATCAGCTGGGCAAGGCCGACGCCGCGGAGAAATGTGGACTTGCCGCCCTGGTTGGCGCCGGTGATGACGACCATGTTCCTGTCGTCCGCATTGAGATCATTGCCGACGACCCGCTGCCCTTGGGTCAGCGCAAGGCAGACGTCATAGAGGCCGGCGAAAATGTACCGATGCTCCGTCGTCGCGACCGGCTCCGGAAAGCACACCGGTTCGCCGATCTCCAGGAGCCGCCTGTTCAGGTTGAGGCAGCCGAGATAGAAAGCCAGTTCGGCCCGCAATTGCATGAAGAAGCTGAGAATGTGATCGTTGGATTGGGCGAGCGCGTTGGCCGCGAGGTTGATGCCGCGGTCCTTCAACTCGGAAAGCGCCCTTGCGCCATTTTCGTCGCGGGAAGGTAGGTGGTAAGTGAAGGAGGGCACTTTCCTGGCGAAAATCCGCCGCAGCCATCCGCGATCGATGTCCTGCGGCCTGCGCAGCATGTAATTCATGCCCTTGTTGCCAGCTCCCAGTTCCGCGCTGATCAGGACGCCGCTGCGGAAATTGAGTTCCTTAAGATGGTCCTCGACCTCTGCGAAATAGTCGTCGCCGAGTTCGCTGGCGAGCATGGCAAAGAACGTCTTGAAGCCCTCGGACTTGAAGGCCTCGGCGTGGTTTTCGCCGAGGCCGCGAAGCTTCTTCAGAAACCCGACGAACAGTCCCAGCACGTCGACCGACCGGCGCAGGACCGTATCGGGATATCCCATGATCAGGCCCCAATGGTTCTTCTTCTCGCTCTCGATGGCGCCGACCGCGATTTCATAGATGGCATGGACGATGGCCGGCTCGTTCAGGCAGTCCTTCAGGATATCCTGTCGGTAGACGATGGACGATGGATCGGTCGAGGACGCCAGAATGCCCCGCCTTGCCATGTCTTTCAAAAACGCATCTCCGTGCGCCATGGCATCGAACAGGGAGCCGAGTTCGAGGTCCTGGGTCAGGTCCTGCTCGTTCCACGGCAAGGCTGCCTGCTGATCGAAATCGCGATCCCTGTGCATGAGGAGCGGCTTCATGCCCGCAATCTTTCCTTCAGGTCGTCATAGGCAAGGCGATGCCGTCTTGCGATCGCCATCGCGTAGGCCCGACCATCGGCGGGCTTTCTGACGATCTTGTAGGTGCGCTGCGCCGAATTCGCCGGATCGACCGAACTCACCAGGCTAATGGTCTTCTCGTTCAGGGATGCCAGCTCATCGACGAACGTCACGCAGACGCACAGCGCGTCGAGTCCGGCGATGTCTTCCACCACTTTTCGGCCCAGGAACAGGGCATCGTGCAAGGTGGTCGAGGTGAATATCTCGTTCATGACGACGATGCTGTTCGGCGTCGCCTGTCCGAGACTGTCGTGAATCCGGATCAGGTCGTCCTCAAGCTTGCCGTGCTGCGTATGGATGTCCTCTTCTTTCTCGAAATGGGTGAACAGCTTGTCGAACAGGAATAGACGCGCCTCCCTGCCGGGAACCGGACATCCGATGCTGGCCAGGAAATGCAGTTGCCCGAAGGTTCGGGCAAAGGTGGTCTTTCCACCCTGGTTCGGCCCGGTCACCACGAAAATGCGTTCGGGGTTCTTCAGATGGAAGTCGTTGCAGACGATCGACGAATTCTTGGCGATGAGTTTCCCGGCGAGCGCAAGATCGAAGCCGTCGACGCTTCGGATTGCCTTGTCGCTGGTTGAAACCTGCGGGTAGCAGAAGCTGAGCCCGGCATGCTTGAAGCGTTCGATGTATTCGAGATAGCCGACGTAAAACTGCACCTCGCGGTCGAAGGCGGACACTTTCGGGTCAAGATAGCCAGCGTTGCGGCCCCCGAAATCATCGAGCGCGAGAAATACGGCCGGGTAAAGTTTCGCGACCATGCCCAGGACCGCCGCCTCGATATGGTTCATGTCCAGGGAGTCGCGGAATTCGACCAGATAGCTTTTCACCGCCCCGCGTTTGAACTTCTCGAATGTCCTTTCCACCTGGGCACTATAATCGATCTCGGATTCCGGCTTGCGAACCCTGATGCGCGTGCCCTTTATGTTCAGGCAGTATCTCACAACTGAAAGGCCGTCGTAGAGACCTTTGGTTTCGTCCCGAAGCGAGCTGAAACGGGCCGAGCCGACGTAGCTAGCCAGGAATTCGCGAAACGCGACAAAGCCGCGCGAACGGAGATCCGCAGCGGCCAAGTCCGTCGCCAGGCAGGCTACGGCCTCGCAGTAGGTCGAGACTGCGTCCAGAAACAGCCTTTCCTTCTGGTATTTGTAGTGGAGCTTAGCGGATTTCGTGATCTGCTCGCGCATCAGGCGCATCTTTCGCGTGAACTCCGCAACGCATTCAAAGAGTGTCTTGCTTTCGAGGTCGCGAAACACATCGTGGCGATATCGGACCGCGTCGACATCATGCAGGGACGCGTGAAAGAACGGCCGCAATTCGTACTCTTCCCTGCCCGCCGTAAAGGCAGCGACGATCTGGTCGAAATTCAAGTCCGCGAAGCAGGCGGGCGGTTCGGGAACTTCCGCGGGTGCGTCGCCGAGTATGCTTTGGAAGACGCTGGAACCGGGATCCGGATGCGGAAGACGCGTCTCGACTTCCTTTGCCTCGATCGGACGGGCGTTGCGCTTCGCTTGCCGGTCGTCGACCGGAGCGAACTGCGTGGAGATGTGACCCATCTTGTTCATTTCACCACCAGCACGTGGCAGGGCGCGAGTTCGACCAGGCGATCGGTGGTGCCGCCGATCAACCGATTGTAGAGGGCGGAGTGCCCCATGAAGCCGATAACCAGCAGATCGTATCCGCCGCGTTCGATGAACTCGACGATGCTCGATACGGCATGCCCTGAAACGACGTGGGTCTCGATCTTCACGCTGGCAGCCTTAGCCTGGAACCGGGCTTGCCCGATCACCTTTTCGTAGCGGTGGTTTTCCTCGAGCTGTTCCTCGATGACCTCGTCGATCGTTGCCGGCGCGATCGGCATTTCCTCGACGCAGATCATATCGAGCTTCGCCTTGAGCCTGTGCGCCAGCTTGATGGCGATGGCCAACGCCTTTGCGGCGCCTGCCGAGCCGTCATTGGCGACCAGGATTTTGCCGTACATGTCAGGCCTCCTCCCCCGAGGACAGCGCCGGCTCGCCGTCGATCGGTTTGAACGTCGGCTGGAACCAGCGCTGGGCAATGAGCGTCGGCACCAAAGCGCTGCCAATCACGGCCGTCACCAGGATCGTATACTGGTGCTGGTCGATGATGTGGTTGGTAAGGCCGAACAGGGCCGAGATCGTGCCGAAGGTCAGTCCGGTCGACATTAGAAGCGTCGTGTACATGCCTTCGCGCGCCTCGAACCGGAACACCCTGGTGAGCGGCAGGATGCCGACGAACTTGGTTGCCATCTTGATAGCAAGGAAGACGGCGATCAGTCCGGCGGCGGAAACCACAGCATGGAAGTCCACCAGCGATCCGGCCTTCAGGAAGTAGAAGGGGGTGAGGATGGTGAAGGCGATGATGCGCATGCGGTGGGGCAATTCCGGATCGGCAAGGAAAGCGGGCGCCAGCGCCATGCCGACCAGGTAGGCCGGCAGCACCGCCTCGCTGCCGGCGATCGAGGCTAGTCCGCCGAGGCCGAGCAGCACCAGCGAGATGAATTTTGTTTCCGGCTCGCTGACCCGATGGCCAACCTTGCTGAAGAACCACGGCGCGAAGCGCGGCAGCATCCAGAGCGCGGTGGCGGTGACCGCCCCGAACAGCACCAGCCAATAGTCGAAATGCGCGAAGACGATGCCCAGCGCCAGGACGGTGCCTAGATCGTTGATGAAGCAGGCGGCAAGGATGATCTTGCCCATCTCGGACTTGTTGAAGCCGGTCTCCACCATGACCGCGTAGACCACGGCAACCGAAGTCGTCGACAGCGATATGCCGGCGATCTGCGCCTGCGGCCATGGCCAGTTGATGATATAATGGGCGTAAAGCAGAACACCGAGATAGGGCGCGATAAAACCGACGACGCCGATCGACATGCTCGACCAGAAATGCTTGCGGACGACACGGCTATCGATTTCGGTGCCGGCGAGGCAGGTCAGCAGGATCGCGCCGAAGCCAGCGAGGAAGTTTACCCACTCGGTCAGGTGAAGGCCGATCGTGTTGCCGGCGACAGCGCCGACGATGATCTCGATCAGGGCGACCGAGATCGCCACCCGTATGGAGATGATCGACGCAAGCAGAGCCAGCCCCAACCAGACCGCCGAAACCAGCCAGACGTTTTCCATCGCACGCTCCTTTCGGCCGGGCGGGCCGGCAACTTCGGGTGCGTGGAAGCAGACAATAAAAAACCCGCATCGCGGCGGGTCGGTCGGTCACTCGTCCGACTCCCACCGCGCGTCTCCACGCGGTAGGAGTCATCAGCCCTCGCGGGCGGTTTTCGGGGGACTCCATCCCCTTAACATGCAACATAAGGAGGTTGAGGGGGATCGGCAAGGCCCGGGGGACAGCGGGTTAGTTTGAAATGCAGCCGGACTCTCCTATCTGCCCGCCTAGGGATAGGCGGAAACGCATCAGCGAAAGCGAAGGAAGCGGAAAAGCCGATGATACGTGGACCCACTAAGCGGATGGCAATGTGACGGCTCTCTCGTCTCTCAAAAACTGGGCGCGCGGGATCAAGCTGGACGTAGTGGCGCTTTGGGTAGCGGCCCGTGATCCGCGTGTACCGTGGTATGCCAAGCTGGCTGCCGGTGCAGTCGCAGCATATGCCTTAAGCCCGATTGATCTCATACCCGACTTCAGTCCAGTGCTAGGCTACTTGGACGATATCATAATCGTGCCGCTCGGCATCCTGCTTGCTGTCAAACTCATTCCTGCGCCGCTGATGGATGAATTCCGGCAAGAGGCAATTCGTCGAGAAGCCCGGCCTACGAGCTACGGAGGCTTGGTGATTGTTGCGGCTATTTGGATCGCCGCTGTCGTTGGGCTGGTTTGGTTGTTCTGGCCAAATCGAAGCGTCTAGATCCAAACGGACCCACTATCGGCCGGCGCGCAGGTCGGTTGGCGATCTCCAATCCTATCCTGTTGCTGCTTCTTGTTTCCTTCTTGTGGCGGGCGGGTCCTCAGTGATCCCGCATATTGGCCAACCACAAGGTGCCGGCGGCCATCAGGACGGCGGCAACGCCGAAGCTGAACACAGGCGAGATGGCGGTCCACAGCAGTCCGACGGCCGCGCTGGAAACGAACTTGGCCGCCCCATTGACAGTGCCGAGGGCGCCGTAGCTGGTCGCAAGCGTTGCCTGGTCGACCATCTCGGCGGTGACGGTCGGTTCCAACGCTTCCTGAATGGCGACATAGAGGCCGGCGACGAAGAAGAGCGCCGCGAGGACGGCAACGCTGTCGGCGCCAACTGCGAAGGCGAGCGCTGTGAGCGCGGCGGTGAGCACGCCCAGTGAGTAGCCGGCGACCAGAACGGCGCGCTGGCCGTACCTGTCCGCCAGCACGCCGACCGGATAAGACGTGGCGACCTGAACGACATTGCGCCAGACATAGAGCAGACCTGCGACCTGCGCGGCGTGGACGACGCCCATCGTCGGCGTCAGCAACTGCGTTGCGGCCAGTATGAGCAGGGTGTGCGAGAAATCGCCGACCCCGAAAATACCAACGGCGGCGAGATAGTCCCTGAAGCGGTCCGGAAGACCGCGCAGAGTCGAGAAGAATTCCAGTTCCGGATTGGGCGATTGCTCGGGGTCCTTGACCAGCGTCAGGAATGCGACGACCGCGAGCGCGCCGGGGATAAGGGTCGACCAGAACACCATGCGGAAAGGACCGGCTGCATTCTCCCAGGTCAGGCCTTGTGCCCAGCCGAGCAGCACCACGCCGAGCAGCGGGCCAGCCACTGCACCAGTGGTATCCATCGCGCGGTGAAAGCCGAAAGCCCTGCCGCGCGTCTCCGGCGTGATCGACTGCACCACGATCGCATCTCGCAAAGGGCCTCGCAGGCCTTTTCCGAACCAGGAGACGATCCGCCCGACCAGTATCAGCTGCCAGCCCAATGCAAGAGCGATGAGCACCTGGCCAATGGGCGTCAGCCCGTAGCCGAGCACGACCAGCATCTTGCGATGGCCGAACCTGTCGGCGACGTATCCGGCCGCCATCTTCGTGAAACTCATGATGGCGTCGGCTATCCCCTCGATGATGCCGAGAGCCGCTGCTGGGACTCCAAGCACCGCGAGGAAGCCCGGCAGGATGACCGTGGTCGTCTCGTAGCAGAAATCGCCGAGCGCACTGGTGAGACCGGCGCCGAGGACGGTGCGGTTAAGCCAGTCCTGAGGTCTCGCCGGGGGCATTTGATCGGCCTTACGCTCGCTGGTCGGGGAGGTGAAAAGGACTCATGTCCCGCTCTTCCGGCTAGCCCTGAGTGCGCTCGACACGACTACGGCTACGCAACCGATGAGCAGAACCCCGCCGACCAGGAGCGACGGCGCCGCCAGCCAGACCGAAAGCCCGGCAGCCAAGGCAACAACGGTCAACACGGCCAGTGCCAGAAATTCGTCGTCGACAAACATGCCGAACAGTTCGCGTAGGATCAACGAGACGATGTTCATGACGAAGCCTCCAAAACGGGACGCGCCGCCAGCCTGACGGTTGCAAGGCCTGCCGCCAGAAAGAGAGCGGCAAAGGCCAGGATCGCCAGATCCTGCCCCGGCCAATCGACCCCTAGTCCTTCTCCTGTCCAGAACACACCAAACGCCGAGAGCATAACGCCGACACCGAACTTGAGCGTGTTCTCCGGTACGCGGGCGAGCGGCCGGTGAACGATGACGCCGATCAGAAGCACAAGTAGGCAGGCAGCCAGCGCACCCGCTGCAGCGGGCACCAGCAATCCCCTGCCAGCGCCCACGGCAATGACGATGAACACGACTTCAAGCCCTTCCAGGACCACCGCCTTGAACGCCGTGATGCCGGCAATCCAGTCGAGCTGTGTTTCGTGCTGGCCTTGGGCGGCCCGCAGGCTGGCCTCTTCCTTGGCAAACGCCTTGGTTTCGTCATGCAGCGCGATGATGCCGGCCGAGCGCAGGATCGCCTTGCGCAGCCAGCGCAAGCCGAACAGCAGTAGCAATACGCCGATAATCAGTTGCAGCGCATGCAGCGGCACGCGGTCAAGCAGCGGCCCGAGCGCTACGACGAGCAGCGCCAGCAAGGCCAGTCCGGCGCCGGTGCCGGTCAAGGCCGGCCGCCAGCCGCGCACGGTGCCCACCGCCAGGACGATGGTAAGGGCCTCAACCGCTTCGACCAGCGAAGCCAGAAAGGCCGCTGTGACGGCCGGGGCTATTGTTGCCCATGACATCATGGCGTTGCCTTTTCTGCCTGTGTGGAGGGAAGGGATTGAGCGGAATTGAAGGTGCCGGCCACCTGCCAGAACGTCTGGTCCATGGCGCCGGTGCGGCTGGTGAGCCACGGGAAATGCCCGTAGCGGAACGACAGTTGATCGTCGGCCTCACCGGGCGGCTTGCCCTCTTCAAGCAATTCAAACAGCGCAACCGCTAGGCCGGTGCGGTCGGCGCCGGCATTGCAATGAATGAGGATCGGGCGAGGTGCGGTCCGCAGCGCGTGCATGAGCGACGCCAGCAGCGCGGCGTCGGGCGGGCTGTTGGCCGACATCGGCAAACTGATGATCTCCGCGCCGGCGTCGCGGACGGTAGCCACTTCCGCCTCATACCAGGGCGTGCCGGGGAACGCGCCGCGCAGGTTCAACACGGTGCGGATGTGATGCGCCTGAATCAGCCCGTCGAGCCGTTCGGGCGCGAGTTGGGCCGAGCGGTAGAGCACGCCAGGCTCGACCTCGTGAATGTTGCCGGTGAGCTGGACGTAGCCCGCCCACAAGGCCATCCCGGCGGCAACCCCGCTGACGGCGCCAACCAGGGTCTTAGCCGCACGACGCCAGAGGGGGCTCGGTTTGAGAAAGGCCGGTTTCATGCGGATCGCACCTTCAATGGGGAAGCGTGCGCATCAGCACGAGGAAAATACCGACCCCCAGCACCAAATTGCCGCCGGGATAGGCCGCGAGATCAGCCTCGCGGACAAAGAGAAGGGTGGCAGCGAGGATTGCCGCGATTCCCAGAACGATACGCCGGGGCGTGGTCCCAATGCCGTCCGGTTCCGGCCGGGGCTGGTCATGTTCCGGCCGGGGCTGGTCATTAAGAGCCAACGCTGGCAAGGGTAGCCTTAAAAAATGCAGAAGTCCCGGTGTCATCAGACGGTCCGTTGATTTTCGATGTTACGATGGTAACATGCAAGGAGTTCCATGAAAACACTCGAATGGCTGTTGCTGACGTATAAGGTTCCGCCGGAGCCGGCGCGCAAACGCATTGCGGTGTGGCGCAAGCTAAAGGGCATGGGCGCGGTTTACATGCAGGGCGGCGTGTGCCTGCTGCCCAAGTCCGACGACCATCTGCGCCGCCTGAAGATGCTGGAGAACGAAATCGCCGAGATGGATGGCGAGGCCGTGCTGATGACCACGGCAGGACTCGACCCCAAGCAGCAGGAAAAAATCGTGCGACGGTTCAATGCCGACCGTGACGAGGAATACAAGGAACTGATCAGCAAGTGCGAAGCCTATGAAAAGGAGATCGCCGAAGAAACCCGCGTGCGGCACTTCACCTACGCCGAGTTAGAGGAAAACGAGCAGGAGTTCGCCAAGTTCAAGACATGGTTCGCCAAGATCGAAAAGAACGATTTTTACACCGCTCCCCTCGCCCAGGTGGCGCGAGAATGGCTGACCAAGTGCGAAGGCATTCTGGACGCCTATGCACATAACGTATTCGCCGCCCAAGAGGAGAATGCAGCGGGAGCGCCGTCGTTTGCTGGTAGGTCCTCCAAATGACATTGATGGGCGCGGCGGCCTTGCTGATCCTCATCCTGACCTATGCCGGCGTCGCCATCGGCAGGATACCTGGCCTGCGTCTCGACCGGGCGGGGATTGCGCTGCTTGGCGGCGCCGCGATGATCGCCATCGGCGCGATCAGCATGGAGGATGCCTACCGCGCGATCAATTTCGACACCATCACGCTTCTGCTCGGCATGATGATCGTGGTCGCGCATCTGAAGGTCTCCGGCCCTTTCGTGGCCTTGGCGCCATCGCCATCGAACATGCTCATGCGCCGTTCATGCTCTTGGTGATGGTGACGCTGCTGACCGGCGTGCTGTCGGCCTTCCTGGTCAACGATGCCATCTGCCTGGTCATGGCGCCGATCGTCGTCCACGTCACCCGCGTCATCAACCGCAACCCGATCCCCTATCTGATTGCCACCGCCACCGCGTCGAACTGCGGCAGCGTCGCCACCATCACCGGCAATCCGCAGAACATGGTCATCGGCGCGCTGTCGGGCATTTCCTATCCAGCCTTTTCGGCGGCGCTGGCGCCGGTCGCGCTGTTCGGCCTGGTCGCGGTCATCGTCATCGTGCGCATCGTCTATCGCGCCGAATTCACCCGCACCGCCGAATTGACGCCGCATGTCTCGCGCGGCCGCATGCATCGCGGGCAGGTGCTGAAGGCCGTGATCGTCTGCATCGGGCTGGCCATTGCCTTCTTCGCCGGCGTTCCCGTTGCCAAGGCAGCATTGATCGGCGGCGCCATTCTCCTGCTCACCCGCGCCATCAAGCCGGAACGCATCTACCGTGAGATCGATGGACCGCTGCTGTTCATGTTCGCCGGTCTGTTCGTGGTGGTTGCCGGCGCCGAAAGGACGCTGCTGACGCCAGACATCATCGCCTCGGCCAAGAACCTTGGGCTGGACAATGTCTGGCGCCTGTCCGGCTTCACCGCTGTGCTCTCCAACATCATGAGCAATGTGCCGGCCGTGCTGGCGCTGCGGCCGTTCATACCCGGGCTGGAAAACCCCGAGCGCGCCTGGCTGGTCGTCGCGATGAGCTCGACACTGGCCGGCAATTTCACGCTGCTGGGCTCGGTCGCCAACCTGATTGTCGCCGAGCAGGCGCGGCGCGCCGGCACGGCTCTCAGTTTCGGCGCCTTCTTCAAGGTCGGCCTGCCGTTGACGCTGATCACGCTCGCCGCCGGTACCGACTGGCTGGCATTTAGGTTTTAGATAGGTTTATTCCGCAATCTTCAACCATTCGGCGAAGGTGGCTTATTCACCGAGTACGCGTCGGCGCTCTTCGAACTCGTCCTTGTCGGTCTCCCCGCGCGCAAAGCGTTCTTTGAGGATGTCGAGCGATGGGCGGTTCGGCGGCGTGTGATGTGGGAGCACTGTTCCCTGCCATGGACCGCCTATCCAACGCAGGAGAACGACTACGGCGGCGATCAGCACTGCAAGCATCAGGATCATGAACAGCGGACCGAAAATCATGGCGTACCAGCCTCCACCCCACCACATCATGTGCGGACCATAAGCGTATCTATCCGTGTCTACCGGCGCCTGTGCCCATGTTGGACCAGGCAAGAGGACCAGAGCCGCAATCGCCGCGGCGAAGTTCTAGGTCGGAAATCTTTCCATTAGCTTGCTCCGTGATGACCAACGCTGGCGAATTGCTTCCTTCACAAGTCATCATGTTATCTTACTCCGCCTGGCGGCTCGGTATCTTGCGCGAGATCAAGAAAGCCACCCGAACGCTCACGCATGATGAGTGCGACGATGGCCCCAGAGAGAATGTCAATGCGGCGATCGATGTGATCGCCCATGAGAGCCCGAAGCGATCGGCGATGAGACCTGCGGAGAGAGCGCCGATCGCGTAGCCGAGATCCCGCCAGAATCGATAAACGCTGAGCGAGCGGGCGCGCCAGCTTGGATGCGAGGCGTCGGAAACGGCCGCGATCAGACTTGGATAGACCATCGCCGTTCCAAGGCCGAGCAGAAGACTGCCGACGAGCCACCATTCGAACCGGCTTGTAGCACCAGTGAGAAACAAGCCGCCCGCCTGGATCCACATTCCGGCGACGATCAGACCCTTGCGACCCCAGCGATCGCTCAAGGGGCCGGTGACGATCTGCAGGATTCCCCATGTCGCGGGATAGATCGCTTTCAGGATTCCGATGCGCTCGACGCCAAGTCCGAAGGACGCGAAGAACAATGGGAAAATACCCCAGCTCATGCCGTCGTTGAGGTTGTTGACGAGGCCGGCTTGCGATGCGGCGAACAGATTACGATTCCGGAACGAGGTCAGCGCAATCACCTCCCGGAAGCTGATCGGCGCGGATTTCTGTGCGTGAGCGGATACCTCAAGCCGGAGGTGGTCGCGCGTGTCGCGGATGAGCAGCACCGACAACACGGTGCCGATGACGGCATAGCCGATCCCAAGATAGATCGGCACCGGCCGCAATCCGTATTGCGAAGCAAGATAGCCGGTCAAGAACGCCGTCACGCCGACCGCAAGATAGCCGGCAAATTCATTGAGGCCAACGGCGAGGCCACGCGACTTTGGACCGACGAGATCGACCTTCATTATCACCGTCATCGACCAGGCGAGTCCCTGATTGATGCCGAGCAGTGCATTGGCCGCAATCACCCATCCCCAGCTTGGGGCCCAGATGATCATGAACGGAACCGGCAAGCCGACAAGCCAGCCGAGGACGAGAACACGCTTGCGCCCCCAGCTATCCGCGAGTTGGCCGGAGACGAGATTGGCAAGCGCCTTGACCACGCCGAAGCTGACGATGAAGGAGACGATGAGCGTCGTTGAGGTAATACCGAACTCTTCCGACCCGATGAGCGGCACGACCGTTCGCTCGATCCCGACCATGCCCCCGACAAAGGCATTCACCAGCATCAGGAGAGCAAACTGCCGCCAGTTTTCCTTGAGCCCAAGCCTGACAGTCGAACCTGCTGACTGCGAAACCGATGTCGCGTCGCTCATCGGTCAGGCCGCAGCGGCGGCCAAACCGGCATTGGCGGCGCGGTTGCGCGCCGCTTCCGGCGGCGGGGGCGGTATGTCTGCGATCATCGTAGCGACGAAAGCCTCCTCGTCTTCGATGCGGAACGCCTTGTTGAAGCGCCTCTCGAAGCCAATCGTCGATGTCGGCTTGCCGCTGAGTGAGCGCCCGCAGACCGAGCCGGAAAAGGCGCCAGGCAGCACCTCGACGTGATCTGGCAGTTGCTTGAGACGCCGCACGCTGGAAAACAGCGTCCGCGCGCCGGCCTCGGCGCTGGTTGCAAGTTCGGTTCGTCCGAGATCGCCAACCATGAGCGTGTGGCCTGTCAGCACGAACCATGGCTCAGCCGCGCGTGTCCTGTCGGTGACCAGGAGCGAGATGTGCTCCGGCGTGTGCCCGGGCGTGTGCATGACGGTGATGGTCACGTTGCCAAGTTCGAGCACGTCGCCGTCCTTGGCGCGCAGAAACGGGAACCCGGCTTCCGCGCCTTCGAACAGCACGTACTGCGCGCCGGAAGCCGCGGCGAGCGCCCGCCCGGCGGAAATGTGGTCGGCATGAATATGCGTGTCGACCACGTAGAGGATGCGCATGCCGGTTGCCTCGGCAACCTTGAGATAAGGCGCGATGTCGCCAACCGGATCGACCACCGCCGCCGCCGACTTTCCCCCGCAGCCGAACAGGTAGGATGCAGCGACAGGATCGGAATGGAGGAATTGACGGAGGATCATGGCTTGCGCTCCCTACCTCGCTTGATATAACATTCAATTATTCTGCTGAATGTTTCATCGAGAAGGTTGCATGTCAAGCATCGGGCCAAAACAGGCGATCTTCGCCAGCCTTGCCGAAGTGGCTCAAGCTCTCGGGCATGCACACCGGCTGGAATTGCTTGAGCACCTCGCCCAGGGCGAACGCAGCGTCGAGGGACTTGCGGCACGGGCTGGTCTCAACTTTGCCAACGCCTCACGCCACCTTCAAATCCTTCGACGCGCGCGACTTGTCGAAGCGCAGCGGCACGGCAAGCATGTGCTCTATCGTCTTGCCGGGGATGTCCAGGTGGTCGAATTGATGCAGGCGCTGGGGCACGTAGGCGAGCGGAACGTCGCCGAGGTCAACCGCGTCATGACCGACTATTTCCACGCACGCGACGCACTGGAGCCTGTATCGCGCGAAGATCTGGTCTCAATGCTACATGACGGCCTTGTCACGGTTCTCGACGTCCGGTCGGAAGACGAATTTGCCCTGGGACATCTTCCGGGGGCGCTCAACATCCCGCTTGCTGAACTTGAACGCCGGCTGGCGGAGCTTCCAGCGGACCGGGAGGTCATCGCGTATTGCCGTGGTCCTTATTGCGTTCTGTCCTTCGAGGCTGTCGCGGCATTGCGGATGCGAGGGTATGCTGTTCACCGGCTCGAGGACGGCTATCCCGAATGGAAGGCTGCAGGCCTTCCAGTTGAGGCAGCGGCCTGAAGTGGCCCGGCATCCAAAGATTTTTGGACGAACAACATGACGCCGCCAATTCCGCAGTCGCCGCTGCTTGAGCTGAAGGACTATTCGGCCGAGTCCGTGTTTCAGGTTGAAAACATGCTGCGTGAGGCGCGGCGGCAGAAAGGCCTGCCCCTCCTGCCCGTGCCTGCCCTTTGCGTGCTTGACCCGGATGGCGACATCGTGCGCCGCTTGCGGAAAGATGGCGGCTCCCGCCCCTCGGCGGGCTGGGCCTGCTATCATACCGTGCTTGACGAGTTCGAGCTGGATGGCCAGAGGCTTGGTGTCATCGGCTGTGCAGTCGGCTCCTCGTCGCAGTGCTGGTCGCCGAACAGCTGTTTGCCTCGGGATGCCACTTGCTGATCAGCATCACCTCGGCGGGGCAAATAACGCCGCTCGGGCCACCACCGTATTTTGTGTTGATTGACCGCGCCGTTCGCGACGAGGGCACCAGCCACCACTACTTGGCGCCGGCTGAATTCGCCGAAGCCAATCCGGACCTCATAGCGCGGATACGCCCATACCTTTCGAATTTGCCTGAGCCCATTCATACAGGAGCGAGTTGGACCACCGATGCCCCCTTTCGCGAACTGAGCGGGCGATTGAAGCCCGGAGAGCGCAGGGCATTGCTGCCGTGGAGATGGAAGCGGCGGCCCTCTATTCCTTTGCGTCGGCGCGTCACAAGGACGTGATTTGCTTTGTCCATGTAACAAACCAGATGGGCCAGACCGAAGGTGATTTTGAGAAAGGCGAAGCCGACGGTACCGCCGACGCGTTGGCGGTTATCACTGCCGTTGCCCGAAGCGTCAGAACGTATCAGCCGCTGAACGGCGGTCGTGTCTCAGTCGGAATTTGCGGACCTGACGATAGCTGCTCGTGAGCGATCGAAGTCCAGAACCAGCGGGTGTCGAAACAAGGTATAGAGGATTATCGGCATTCCGACCGCGCCAGGCAGGACCCAAAACGCAATATCCGGAAGCTCCTTCCATAGGGGCAGGTTCCTGCCGTTATCGACGTAGAATGCGGTAAGCATCACGATGTAGGACGTGCCCATGCCCGTGAGATGCAGCCTGGGCCATTGGCGCCAGCGCCGCCGGGCGGCGGTGCGTCCGAAACAGGCGGACACGAAAGAAACAGCCCCTAGCGCGAACAGGTGGTGATTTTCCGCCCAACGCATCAGCGACAGAGCGCTCACGGTGACGAACACGCCGAACAGGCACCAAAAGTAAATGACCCCGAAATTCGAGTGCCGGCCGCGCGCCTTTTGACTGAGCATCGCCACAGCGCCGGTGATCACTGCGGCAAGCCCGAACAGAACATGGACGCCGACAACAGCCAGAAAGACTGGCTCGCTGGACGGAATGGGGATTCCCAGGAAGATGGTTATGCTTTCGCTTTCCATGATTCACTCTGTCGGTCGATTTTGCCTCGTGCGCCAAACTACGTCTGCCTCCGGCTGGCAATGGGTGTCATCATCGCTCTGGCGCTCTTCGAGAGCCACAAATAGCAGTTGACCACTCGACAGAAACACCGACTGCAAACTCACACAATGAGGCCACGGGGCGTTGCCCCAGTGACCCGCTTAGCTCCCGATAGCCTCGATGTCGCAACATCGGGGACTTGCCAAAGCCGTACTTTCCGGTCAGCCTGAGCGCATTATGGCCCGGCTGTCGACAAAACACATCTTCGCATTGCTGCTCGCGGTCCTCCTGACCGCCGGGTTTAGCCTGTCCGCCGCTCAGGCGAGCGTGATGTCTGCGAAGATGACGATTACCACCGGCATGACCATGCCTGCGGACGCCGGCATGATCGGAATGGCCGATATGGGAACCGCAACGGACGGCGATTGCCATGCCTGTCTAAAAGGCGCAGCCGACAGCGGCAACCCGATGCACTGTCCGCCGACCTGTATCGTACCAGTGCTGGCGATACTGCCACAAGACCTCGCCATGACAGTGGCTCCGCTTGTATCGCAACCGTCGGCGCTGCCGACCCCATTGCTGCACGGGCGAAGTTCCCTACCTGACCCAACCCCTCCAAGACCCAGCGACCTGATCTGACGCCGCATCTCCTGCCCCAGGCAGGATGCTTGCGCGTCTGATCGTCTTTGCGCGCGTCGTCGTGCCGAGATCAATTCGCATATCGCAATGGCGAAAACCGAGGCCGCTTCGCGCCATCGGTCTCGCGGTCCAAAAGGGTTCAAGTGAATACCGATTTCAGTTTTGCTGTCTCGCGCCGCGGATTTCTCGTTGCGGCGGCGGGTGCTGCCGTGTCCGCTTCGCTGCGTCCCGCCCGCGCCTCCGCCGTGGACGAACGCCAGATCAAGGTCGCGCCGGGTCAGGCGCGATTCGGCGGCGCGGACGGGCCGGCTGCCGCTGTCTGGGCCTATGACGGCACCATCCCCGGCCCCACACTGCGCCTGCGGCAGGGCGAGCCGGTGCGCATCACCGTCGAGAACACGCTTGACGAGGACACCACCGTCCATTGGCACGGCATCCGCCTGCCAAACGCCATGGACGGGGTGCCCGGCCTGACCCAGAAGCCGATCAGGCCGGGCGGAAATTTCACCTACGAGTTCACGCCGCCCGACGCCGGCACCTTCTGGTATCACCCGCATGCTGACGGCCTCGTGCAGCTCGGCCGCGGCCTTGCCGGCGCCCTGATCATCGACGAGGCCGAGCCGATCACTGTCGACCACGACCTTATGTGGCTGCTGCAGGACTGGCGGCTTGCCGCCGACGGGCAGATCGCCGCCGGCTTCGGCAGTGCTATGGATGCGGCAATGTCCGGCCGCGTCGGCAATGTCGTCACTATCAACGGACGCGCCACCGGCCGACCTGAGCGTGAAGGCGGGCGAGCGCGTCAGACTGCGGCTCGCCAATGCCTCGCTCGCCCGCATCATGGCGCTGCGCTTCGAAGGCCACCGCCCAGTCGTCGTGGCGATCGACGGCCAGCCCTGTGACCCGCATGAGCCGGAGGGTGGCCGCCTGATCCTGGCGCCGGCCATGCGCATCGACGTCGTGCTCGACATGCAGGGCGATCCTGGCAGCCGGCATGCCGTAATTGACGACTTTTATGATGGGCTTGCCTATACGCTGACCAATCTTGCCTATGACAAGGTGTCTCCGCTCCGGGCGCATCCGCTCGACGCGCCCGTCGGTCTGCAGCGCAATCCGCTGCCCTTGCCGGACCTGGCGAATGCCGTGCGCCAGGAGATCGTCCTGCAGGGCGGCATGATGGGCGGCGGCAAGCTCGCCGGCATCGGTGGCATGATGGGCATGGGGATGCCGGGCATGAACGGTGGCGCCGCGTGGGCGATCAACGGCATGTCGATGACCGGCGACGGCCACGCCGGCATGGCCCCGCAGTTCACCTTGCCGCGCGGCGCAACCTGTCATCTCACCATGCGCAATGAAACCGCCTGGTGGCATCCCATGCATGTCCATGGCTTCAGCATGCTGGTGCTTTCGCGCAACGGCGCGCCGGTGCCGCACCGGCAATGGCAGGACACCGTGCTGCTGGCCCCCAAGGACACGATCGAATGCGCCTTCGTCGCCGACAATCCCGGCGACTGGATGCTGCACTGCCATGTCGCCGACCACCAGATGGCCGGCCTGATGACAGTGTTCCGCGTGAATTGAATTTGAACCACTACCCGAAGGAGAATGATATGAAACTGACCTACCGCCTCGCCGCCCTTGCCGTCCTGATCGCAACTCCCTTGCCTGCGTTCGCGGCAACGATCAACGCCGTAATGTATAAGAACCCGAGCTGCAGCTGCTGCGAGACCTACGCGGCCTATCTCGAAAAGAACGGCTTCAAGGTTGAACTAAAGCCCTCCAACGATCTGCACCAGATCAGCGCCGGACTTGGCGTTCCCCCGCAATTGCAGGGCTGCCATTCAGTGGTCGTCGGCGACTATGTCGTCGACGGTTTCGTGCCGGTGGATCTGATCAAAAAGATGCTGACTGAGCGCCCAGCCATCACCGGTATTGCCTTGGCTGGCATGCCGATGGGTTCGCCTGGAATGGGCGGCGAGAAGACCGAGACCTGGACGATTTACGCCTTCACCAAGGATGGCAAGGCGCCGACCGTCTACGCGACCGAGTGACGGCCGACAACGACCCCGTTTCATCAAGGAGAACTGCCATGAAACTGACCTACTCTCGCCGCCTTCGCGGTCGCGATCGCTATGCCGTTGCCTGCTGTTGCGGCGACCATCAGCGCGGTGATGTACAAGAACCCGCAATGCAGTTGCTGCGAATCTTATGCCAGGTATTTGGAGCACAACGGCTTCAAGGTCGACATCAAGCCGGTCAACAATTTGTCGCAGATCAGCAGCGATGCGGGCGTGCCGGCCGACCTTGAAGGCTGCCACACGCTCATGGTCGACGGCTATGTCGTCGACGGCCTGGTGCCGGTCGACATTGTCAAGAAGCTGTTGACCGAACGGCCGGCCATCACCGGCATTACGCTGGCCGGCATGCCGACCGGTGCACCCGGCATGGGTGGCGAGAAGGCCGGCCCCTTCATCGTCTACGCCTTCACCAAGGACGGCAAGGCGCCCACCGTTTACGCAACGGACTGAAGGCAACTGCGATGTCTGCCGATATGTCGGATTGCCCTGCCCCAACATGGCTCGCCATGACGTTCCTGTCCTTTGCCGGGTTTCTTGTGCTGTTGGTCCTGCTGCTCGCCATTGCGGCGCTCGGAAAATACTTGCTGTGGGGTCGTCAAACCTTAATCGGAGGGGCGCATCATGACCAGCGGTGACATGGTGCAGTCCGATCCGGGAGCACCGGCCATCGGCCGCCCCACGCTGCGACGGCTTGCTGTCTTCCTGCCGGCGGTGACTTTCGCCGGCATGGCGGTCCTGCTCGCCTGGGGGCTCACCCGCAACGCGTCGGAGATTCCATCGGCGCTGATTGGCAAGCCCGTGCCGGCATTCAGCCTGCCGCCGGTCCAGGGCCGCACGCTTGGCCTGTCGACGGGCGACCTCCACGGCGAGGTCTCGCTGGTCAACGTCTTCGCGTCCTGGTGTCTGGCCTGCCGCAAGGAGCATCCCGTGTTCATGCAACTGGAAGCAAGCGGAACGGTGCCGCTGCATGGACTCGACTACAAGGACCGGCCTATTGATGCCGCGCGGTGGCTCGACACGATGGGCGATCCCTACACGCGCACTGGCGCGGACCTGAACGGCCGCGTCGCCATTGACTGGGGCGTCTACGGCGTGCCGGAGACCTTCGTGGTGAGTGCTGACGGACGCATCGCCTACAAGCACATCGGCGCGGTGAGCGAAGAAACCCTCCAGAAGACGATCCTGCCGCTGGTCGAGCGGCTGCGGGCCGAAGCCAAGGAGCATCAGCCATGAAGATGCTTGCCGTTGCCCTCCTCGGCGCGGTGCTCGCCGTGGCGCACCCCGCTGCGGCAACGGAGGCGCCACAGAATCTTGCCGTTCTCGACACACCGGCAGCGGTGCCGGCGATCAGTTTCATGGATGCCGTCGGCCAACCGAAAACGCTCGCCGATTACTCCGGCAAAGTCGTGCTGCTCAACATCTGGGCGACATGGTGCGCGCCCTGCCGCAAAGAAATGCCGACGCTCGACCGGCTGCAGGCCAAACTCGGCGGGTCGGATTTCGAGGTCGTCGCACTGTCCATGGACCGGAAGGGCCCGGACGTCGTGAAGAAATTCTACGCCGAGATCGGCGTCACACACCTGACGCTTAACATCGACACTTCGGCCAAGGCCATGTTCGCGCTCGACGCCGTGGGCCTGCCGATGACGTTGCTGATCGACCGCAAAGGAAAGGAAATCGGACGCCTCATCGGCCCGGCCGAGTGGGATGCGCCCGACATGATCGACATCATCCGCGGCCGCATCGCCGCCAACTGAGAAAGGAAATGCGATGACCACCACAGACCTGACCCGAGCCACACAGCCTTCACCGGGCCGCGACTTCCAATCCACTCTCCGCTCCACTCTTGGCGGACGGCGGGGCCTGATCGCTGCCGGTGCGGCCGTTGTTGTCGCCGGCCTTGTGGTTGGTTGCCGCCGGCATCGCGCCGGTGCTGCTCAGCGTCCTGCCTTGCGTGGCCATGTGCGCACTTGGCCTGTGCATGAACCGGATGATGGGTGGATCGCAATCAGCGGCCCGCACCACGGACGATGAGACGGGCCCACTCCAGCTTGCAGTTCCATTCGATGACCCGGCAGCCGCGAATCCGGCCGCTTCTACCTCGGTCGGACCAATTCGCTCGGCCGATAAAAGCTGCTGCGCTCGGTGAAAGGAGCCAACATGCGTTCGCAAACACTGGTCCTGGCGACGGCAACCCGGATACACGAGCTAATATGATTCCGGACGCTCCCAACGATGGCCAGGCGACCGAGCTTCGTCATCTGAAACATGCTCAAAGGCTGGTGCTTGGCCTGTCGCTCGCTCTGGCGATGATCCTTGCAGCAGCCCTGTCCTATGAACTCTACCTGGCGTTTTCGCGCCAGGACGCAACCGGTGCTCAATCCGAAGCTGGAATAAGGTCCGCAGAAGACTTGCAGTTCTTATTCCGGGATCACCCCGCCGACCTGCCCGACATCCGGTTCGTCGACGGGGACGGCAAAGCACTCTCGCTGCATGATTTTCGCGGCCGTCCCGTGCTCCTCAATATCTGGGCGACCTGGTGCGTACCCTGCCGCAAGGAAATGCCGTCGCTCGACCGCTTGCAGGCGAAGTTCGATCCGTCACGGTTTCTCATTCTGACGCTGTCGATCGACAATCGCGGCATTCCTGTCGTCAGGCAATTCTACCAGGAGCTTGGGCTGAAATCGCTCGGCATCTATGCCGATCAATCGGGCGCTGCCCTGGGTCTCGTTGGAGCCCCGGGCCTGCCAACGACCCTGCTTCTCAACGAACAGGGCCAGGAGATCGGGAGGAAGATCGGCCCGGCCGAATGGGACAGTCCGGCCAGCATCGATTTGCTTCGCGAACATATGGGCCTGCCAGCCGGTGGGAGCGCGAAATGACCCGCCGCATCAAATGGATCTTCGCGCTTTTCGCTGTTCTCGCCGCCTTCGACATCGCTGCGCTGGCCACGCTGATGATCGTCCGGCCGCCTCCGGGGGCCGCGATATCCTGGAGGGGCGGATCGACCGGTACTCCGGATATCGGCGGCCCTTTCATCCTGACGACGACGGACGGCAAGACGGTGACCGACCAGACTTATCGCGGAAAATGGCTCGCCATCTTTTTCGGCTACACATCTTGCCCCGACGCTTGCCCGACCGCGCTCAGCAACATGAGCGTGACACTTGAGAAGCTTGGGAAAGACGCCGGGAAAATTCAGCCGCTGTTCATCACCGTGGATCCCGACCGCGACACGAGCCAGGTGATGTCGGCGTTCCTCGAGTCCTTCGACCACCGCATTGTCGGGCTCTCGGGCACGCGGGCACAAATCGATGCCGCAGCCAAAGCCTATCGTGCGTTTTACCAGCTGCACAAAGAGCAGGGCGACAACTACACCGTCGACCACAGCGCATATTTCTATCTCATGGACCCGGACGGCAAATTCGCTGACGTGATCGAGGGTACTACGCCCGGCGAACAGATGGCCGACAAGATCGCCAAGCTGATCGCTGATCGTCCAACTTAGGAGTGAAACAGTGAGAACCATTTATGCAGCTTTCCTGTTGACCCTTGGCCTGCTGGACGTCGAGAGTGCTCTGGCGGGGTCGAACCAGATCGTGGTCGAAAAGGCATGGGCGCGGGCGACGCCCAAGATGGCGGTGACCGGCGGCGGCTATCTGACGGTGACAAATCGCGGACCTGGTGAAGATCGCCTGCTGGACGTGACGAGTCCCGATGCCGAAAAAATCCAGTTTCACGCCATGGCGATTGACAACGGTGTGGCGAAGATGACCCGGCTTTTGGCGATCGAACTCCATCCCGGTGTCCCGGTGGTCTTCAAGCCTGGCGGCATCCACATGATGCTGCTTGGGCTGAAGCACCAGCTCAAGGAGGGTGAGACCGTGCCGCTCACCCTGACGTTCGAGAACGCCGACGCAGTCGAAGTGGATGCCCGCGTGTTGGGGATCGGTGCAACGGGCGATCCCGGCACTCAGGCCGGCAGCGGCAACTGACATGTCCAGCTCGGTTCAGGCAGGTCTGCAACCGGTCTCGATGCGGCGCCCCTGGGGCCCAATCATCGCAGTGCTGTTGCTGGCTGTTGCCGTCACCTCGGTCGTCTGGCTGCATCGGCGCCAGGGCCCAATAATTGGGGGGCCGTTCCAACTGGTCAATGCTGCAACAAGGCGCGGGGTCTCGGATCGGGATTTCCGCGGTAAGTGGCTGCTGATCTTCTTCGGTTACACGCACTGTCCGGATGTCTGTCCGACAACGCTCAGCAACATCGCTGAGGCGATGAGTCAGCTCGGGCCGCTCGCAAAGGGTGTCCAACCGCTCTTCATCACGGTCGACCCGGAGCGCGATACCCAGCCGGTGCTCGTCGACTATACCAGCGCCTTTGATTCTCGAATTCTGGGCCTGTCCGGCAGCGCGGACCAGATCGCGAGCGCGGCAAAGGCTTATCGCATTTATTACGCGAAGCGCGTGATTGGCGACGACTACTCCATGGACCATACCGCGACCGTCCGTGTCGTCCGGCCCGATGGGTCCTATTCGTCGTCCCTCCTTCCAACCGCTGGCCCGTCGGACATTGCAAAACGGCTGCGCATGCTGCTCGGCGGCGGAACCTAGGACAATGCACCAATCCCCCCTCCAAGGAGACAACGCATATGATCACCGGACAGGCACATCGATATGGCTGGCTGGCCCGTACGCTCCTGCTTGCCGCACTGGCAGGATGGTTCATGCTCAATCCCAGCTTTCCGGGGGCGCAGCGACCCGCGTTCGCCGCCGGCGAAATGTCCCAGGACCAGTTCGACCAGCGGATCCATGATTATATCCTGGCACACCCTGAGGTTCTGATGCAGGCGCTGCAAAGCCTGGACGAGCGCCAGCGTGAAGCAGAGGCAGCCCAGGCAAAGCAGGTGCTGGTGTCGCGCGCTGACGATATCTTCCGCGACAAGCAAAGCCCCGTTGGCGGCAACGCGCAGGGCGACGTCACCTTGGTCGAATTCTTCGACTACAATTGCCCCTATTGCCGGCAGATGGCGCCGGTCATGGACCAGGCCGCCGCCGACGATCCGCAGCTCAAAATCGTCTACAAGGAGTTTCCCATCCTGGGTCCGGATTCGATGTTCGCGGCCAAAGCGGCGCTCGCGTCGGAACGGCAAGGCAAATATGGGGCGTTCCACAAGGCGCTCTTTGGATCCAGGACAAGGGTGACAGAGGCGGTCGTGCTCAAGATCGCCGCCGAGGCCGGGCTCGACGTCATTCGCATGAAGACCGACATGCAGCAGTCGGACATCCAGGCATCGATCGACCGCAACACGGAACTGGCCCAGGCGCTGAGGATAACGGGAACGCCAGGCTTCGTCGTTGGCGATCAGATTTTCCCGGGCGCGACGGATCTTGAAACCTTGAAGAAATTGATCCGACAAGCAAGGGCCGGCAAATGAGCCCGTGGTCGAGGCGCTGAGCGATGCCCGAGATATCCAACATCAGCGTTCTTGCCGCCTTTGCGGCGGGCATCGTCTCGTTTCTTTCGCCGTGCGTTCTGCCGCTGGTGCCGGGTTACATGTCGTATGTTGCAGGCAGAACGACGACTGATGCGCCGGCAAATCGGACAACAGCGTCCCGTTTGTCGACCGTCGGTCTGAGCTTGTGCTTTGTGCTCGGATTCTCGACGGTCTTCATCGTGCTGGGCGCGAGTGCCACCGCGTTGGGGCGGCTGCTGCTCAGCTACCGCGTTGAACTGAATTTTGTCGGCGGCGGCGTTGTTATGCTGTTCGGCCTCTTTCTCATCGGGCTCATTCGCCCGGGCTGGATGATGCGCGAGGCGCGGTTTCATGCGACCGTTCCGGGTGGAGGGGCGACTTCTGCCTACGCTCTTGGCCTGGCCTTCGCTTTCGGCTGGACGCCCTGCATCGGTCCGATCCTCGGCTCGATCCTGACCGTTGGCGCGGCGTCTGCCACCGTCGCCAACGGCGTTGCCCTGCTTGCGATCTACTCGCTTGGCCTTGGCGTTCCGTTTCTGCTTGCCGCACTGTTCACAGACAGCCTGGCGCGGCGGCTGAAGGCGATGCGACAGGCGGGCCGGGTTCTGCAGCCAGCCGCAGGCGTAATCATGGTCGCCATGGGGCTCGCCATGATCACAGGGCAGATGTCGACATTCTCGTTCTGGCTGCTTGAGCAATTTCCAGTTTTCACACGAATCGGCTGAGAGCCGAGAACGGAGGTTCGCCATGATCCGAACAATGTGCCCAAACAGACGAATGGTCGTTCTGAGCGGTGTCTTCGGCGCCGCGATGGTTGCGGGACTTTTCAAGGATTCGGGTTTGGCAATCGCTGCCGACGATCCGGAATTGGCCAAGCGTTTCAAAGATCTTAGCCAGAACGGCAACAGCACCTGCTCGGCCAAGTTCACGGAATCGATCGCGACCATGCCGGCGATGTCGCGGATCACGGGCTCATGTTGCAGTCCGATGGAAATGAAGCGCTATGTCGAGCAGGTGAACGGCCTGACCAAATACCGCGCCATCGCGATGATCCCGGCCGATCCCTACGACATTCCGGCGGGCATCGCGCAGAAGATGATCCATTACTACGACACGAAATTCACCGGAGACGAACAGAAGGCCTATGACTACGCGATGGCCAATTCCGAAGAGAAAGGGCCATGCTGCTGCCAATGCTGGCGTTGGAAGACGTATGGCGGACTGGCTAAATACCTGATCCACGAGCACGGCTTCACCGGCAGGCAGATCGTCGACGTTTGGGACCTGTCAGACGGTTGCGGTGGTGGCATGTAAGAATTCCGCCGGTGTGTTGACCTTCCATCAACCGGAAGCCTTACCGTCTGTGTGACACGGAGATTTCCCACGATGAACATCGGTATCGCGTCCGAAAAATCAGGTTTGCCGTCGAAAACAATTCGCTACTACGAGGATATCGGCCTTTTGAGCCCGGTCCGGACAGACAATGGCTATCGCGATTATTCGATGGCCGATGTTCACCGGCTGCGTTTTCTGCAGCGCTCTCGCAGCTTGGGGTTCTCGGTGGACGAGTGCCGCGAGTTGCTGTCGCTCTATCACGACAGGGAGCGCGCAAGCGCCGACGTCAAGGCGATCGCCGAAGCCAAGGTTGTGGAGATCGACAGGAAGATCGCCGAGTTGGTCGGATTGCGCCATCTGCTTCACCACCTGGTCGAGCACTGCCAGGGCAATGACAGGCCGGACTGCCCGATCATCGACGAACTAGCCGGAGAAGCTATGGTGCAGTGAGGCGGCCCTTTTGTCGCTTGCCTGCGCGCCCACTCGCGCTTCGCGTACAAGTAGATGCGTCTGTGCTAATATGTCTTGGCCATGCACTTTTCGTGCGTGGCCAACATATGGGAGGACGCGATGAAAACCATGAATCGCAGGTCTGCAATGCGCTCGGTGTGACGGCCGCAGCGATAACGCCTCTGTTCACCCTTGAGGCTCCCGCGAAGACCAAGAAATACGGCCCGAAGGATGGCAAGGAGATTGCGCCCGGTGTCAGGGTGGTTGAGGTCGGCACCGGCAACGCCGACATTCCCGCCTACAAGAGCATCTCGATTGTCGACGTGGTCTTTCAGCCTGGAGCACACGCACCTCAAACCGTGATGGACACCGACATGGTCTGCACGATTACCGCCGGTGCGTTTACGATCAAGAAAGCGGACAAGGAGTTCAAACTCAAGGAAGGCGACATGTACACGTGCGCCAAGGGCAAGACCGACGAGGCGACGAATACAAGCAAGGTGGTCGGCATCCATCGTCTTGCCGTCCTGATACCTGCCTAGCAGGTGGGATTCCGGCCGGACGATCCGTCGGTTGCAAGCCGTCCGGCCGTCGATTGAAACTTGCTGCACCGGCGATTCCGACGGATTCGAACATCGGCGGCTGCTGATCCCGTCGGATAGGCTGAGCGGCGGCATGCCGCGCCTAGCGGTCAAACCTTACCGTGAACCGAACGGGCTGAGCGCTGCCTTCGGGAGCAACGCTCAACCGTTCCGCTGGATCACCGGACGCATCGCTTCCGCAGAAAATGAATGAATCCAACACAAATTGCACCAATTGGCTTCAGCCAATTTGCGGCAAAGCGTGCTTCACTGCTTACGGGTTCCTTGCCTCCCGTAAACGTATTTCACGTATTGTCCCCTAAACAATTGTAATATATATGAAAAATGGCGCACCCGACAGGATTCGAACCTGTGACCTCTGCCTTCGGAGAATGGATAGTGGCTTTCGCCGAGACTATCCGATTCTATCCGAATGCGCGCTATGCCACTGAAATCAAAAAGAACTTTGAAATCGATCGGCGCCGACGGTACGACGGGGCGGCTGGAAACCCTCCCTGCCGTGCTTACGCTTTGCTTACGCAGGGAATCTGTCAAGGAGACACCCAAGCATGGCGAAGCTGACCAAGAGAACCGTCGATGCCACCAATATCAGGTCCTCGGACTATGTGATATGGGATGAGGAACTGCCCGGGTTTGGCTTGCGTGTCTTCGCTTCGGGCAAGCGCAGCTACGTTCTGCAGTACCGCACTGCCGGTCGCTCGCGTCGCTACACGATCGGCCTGCACGGAGTTTGGACCCCTGAGGAAGCCAGGCGCGAGGCGTAAGTCCTACTGGGTCAAGTCGCAAGGGGCGGCAACCCCGCCGAGGAGCGCAAGCTTGATCGTGAGGCGATCACGGTCAAGGAACTCTGCACCCGTTACCTCGAAGATTTGAAGAATGGGCTTGTGCTCGGCAAACGAGGACGGCCAAAGAAGCCCACGACGATCTCCACCGATGTCGGGCGCATCGAGCGCCACATCGTTCCGCTGCTCGGCAGTCGACGGGTACGGGACTTGGCCAAGTCCGACATCACCCAAGCCATGAAGGACATCATGGCGGGCAAGACACGCGCGAACGTCAAGACGGACAAGCTGCGTGGGCGCGCAATCGTTCGCGGCGGAGCCGGTACGGCAGCCCGAACGATAGGTCTCTTCGGCGGCATTCTCACCTATGCGGTCGAACTCGGCATCGTCGAGCAGAACCCCGTGCATGGCGTCCGCAAGCCGAAGGATCAGGTCAATGCCCGCCGTCTCAGCGAGCAGGACTATCGCACGCTCGGCGATATTTTGCGGAAGGCGGTCGCGGACGGCCAGTACGAGACCACCGCGGAAATGATCCGGGTGATCGCCCTGGCGGGCTGTCGGCGCAGCGAGATCATCGGCCTACGGCGAAGTCGATGTTGAGGGCAGTTGCCTACGCCTGACCGACAGCAAGGAGGGAGCGTCAGTGCGGCCGATCGGTCTGCCGGTCCTGGAATACCTTGAAGGTCGCCGAGACGAGGAACACGGCTCCGACGACTATGTCTTTCCCGGCTGGGACGATGACACGCCATTCGGAAGCTTCCCCAGGCACTGGACGAAGCTACTCGATAAGACCGAGCTGGCCGGCATCACACCGCATGTCCTGCGACACAGCTTCGCTAGCATTGCCAATGACCTTGGGTTCACCGAGGCAACGATCGCCGCCTTGGTCGGCCATTCCCGAGGAACGGTGACCAGCCGCTACATCCACACTGTGGACACCGCGCTCATCATGGCGGCTGACAGCATCGCTGGCTACATTCAGGGCCTGCTGGATGGCGTCGCCTTCACCCACACCTCCTATGCGCTCGATCGGAATTCGAGGAAGTCGGCGCTTGCCCACTTCCTGGGCAGACGAACTCGTCGGGGCATAAAATAGGCCAGGCGGCTGCCTGATCAGGCCACTCTGACAATGGCCGCTTCGCGCCTCATTCCGGCCGTTGACTACGGATCGTCGATTGCCCGAAACCGGACGTTGACCTCTGTCTAACCAGCGAAGGTGGCGGACGTTTTCCACAAACAGTTTCGGACAAAAATGCATAGCCTGAACTGCAGTTGTCGCCGTATCGCGAACTCCTGTTGCGACAAGCCTTTCCTTCGGTCGCCTTCCGGTTCAGCAGCGGCAAAACCAATCAATCCTTCCGCGCCCACCCCCAAGTCGAATGCAGCGCGCCTCAAGCTGCCATAGCAGCGCCCGAACCTGGGAGGTTGCAATTCTCCACAAGGGGCATTATCTAGTACACTAGATACTAGTTCACCAGTGGACTCTGTCTCTGTAGGTTACGGTATGGCACCTCAAAAAAGCGCGTCACATCAGGTTCGAATGCAAATCTCGTTCGCCGTCTACGGGGCGGCGGGCCGGATGGCACGCATGCACAAGCCGTTCCTCGATCCGCTGGGCCTGACCTTTCCCCAGTACCTTGTGTTGCTGGAGCTCTATACGTCCGCGCCTCGGTCCGTAGGTGATCTTGGAAACGCTTTGGGGATGGACACCGGCACGATCACGCCACTGCTCAAGCGGCTCGAGACCTGCGGGATGGTGACCAGGATGCGCGATCCTGAGGACGAACGCCGGGTCCTTGTCGATCTCACACCTGGCGCTCGCAGCATCAAGGACGAGGTTTGGAGCATTTCCGGCAAGATCAAGAGTGCCTGTCAAATGTCCGAGGCCGAGATCATGGCGCTGCGAGACACTCTTCATGACTTCGCTCACCCTGCCAAAGTTTGAAAACCAAAGGATATGAAATGAAAATCGGAATCATTGGGGCCGGCAACATCGGCTCGCTGGTCGCAAAGAAGCTGGACGCCGCTGGCCACCAGGTGAAACTGGCCAACTCTCGTGGCCCCGAAAGTCTGGCGGACACAGTTGCTGGCACCGGCATCCAGGCCGTTGAGAGAGAGGAGGCAGTGCTGGATGCCGATGTGGTCATCCTCTCAGTGCCCTTCGCCAAGAACCCGGACCTGGCAACGGTTCTTGCCGGCGCCCCCGCTGGTGCAATCGTGGTAGACACCTCCAATTACTATCCCGCCCGTGACAGCAAAATTTCCGAGGTTGAAAGCGGCAAGCCGGAGACCGTTTGGACCAGCGAACAAGTGGGGCGCCCCCTTGTTAAGGCTTGGAACGCGCTGCTAAGCCATACGTTGGCCGAGGCGGGTTTGGAGGCGGGTGCTCCAGGTCGCATTGCCATCCCGGTTTCCGGTGACAACGCTGCAGCCAAAGCACTTGTCTCCGATCTCGTCAGCGTCACTGGCTTCGATACGGTGGATGCGGGTACCCTTGAAGAGTCCTGGCGGCTGCAGCCGGGCACTCCGGCCTATTGCACAGAGTTGACCGCCGACGAGCTCAGGACGGCGCTTACTGCCGCTGACAGGAAGCGCGCTCCTTCGAACCGCGACGCCATCATGGCATCGTTCTCCAAGCCGGATGCAGAGTTTACGCGAGCAGTCGCAGTCGCAACCAATCGGTCTCTCTCTGCCTGATGTAGACATCGGCCGCCCGCGATAAGTGGGCGGCCGATGTCTTCGCCAACTTACTGGGGCCATCGCCATGGACCCTCGCTCTCCACATGCCCTGAAAATTTCTGGAAGGGTTGAAGCCTTCACGAAACCGTGGCCCATGGCGTCATTGACCGCCACACTAATCCACGTGTTGATATTGCTCAAGTTTCCAATCCGGCCTTGTGATAGTTAAGTAGGTAAGGGCACGGGTTTCAATGTAGTGAGCAATACCTGCTTCAACGACCAGGACGTCTTCTCGCCCACGTCGTACTCCTTGTCGCCAACGACAAATTTCGCCGTCCCTTTAACAATGAAGTATATTTCATTGGTTTCCTTATTCAGGTGCCGACCTGATTGTGGACTTCTCATCGTCAGCGTTTGATATGAAATGCCTACCTCACTGTTTAGGAAGTATTTCCATATCGTACCCTCTAATGTATTGATCTCTTTCGATTTGCTAGCTGGAATATGCATCGTTTGTCCTCATTGATTTCGCGCTTAGTTTTCTTCATCGAGGCGCGGCCGAATGCGCTCCATTCGCCGCCAAATTCTCGCGCTCGGCCTGTGGCCACGTTTTTCGTCTGACCATCAGGCGCCGCAGACGCCGAAATTTCCTTCGATCAGCCGCGCTCAACCGCAGCCTCGATCAGCATCTTGGCCGCATCGCGCGTTGCAAGAGGTTCAACGCCCCCCCTCATGGCTTGAGCGTTCACGAGCGAGCCCTGAATGAGCGCTAGGATCTGGACGACCACGCTCTCTTGATTCTTCAACTTCAAGGGCTGGATGAGCGATACGACCAACTCATGTAAGGCTCGGAAATACTCCGCAAGCGTTGCCTGCACCTCTGGCGTTTCCGCGTCCGGTCCGAACTCGGCCAGTCCTCGAACGAAAGGACAGCCGCGGAAAGTAGGTGCCTGAAAAGACACGTTCAGTGCGTCGAAAATGGCCAGCACGCGATCCAGCGGCACTGGTCCGGCTTGTTCGGTTGCAGTCGCCAGCATGTCGAACCACAGCGCGCTCTTGTGGCGCAGATACGTAGCCACAAGATCAGCCTTCGACGGGTAATGTCTATAGAATGTCATCTTTGCGACGCCGCTCTCGGCGATGATGCGATCTACCCCCACCGTATGGATGCTGTTCCGGTAAAACAGTTCAGACGCTGTTTGAGAATTCGCTCTCGCGGAGCCAGGGCGTCCAGCGGCACCGCTTCCAAATCGACATACTCAATCACATCCGAAGTTTTCATTCTCGCCTGCCGGTGCCGTTGATGTCGAGACAGAATAGTCTTTCTATTTTCCGTTTGCAAGGAAAGACAGGTCTGTATATACCGTCCTTCGTCCCGTTAGATGGACAGGCGAAAGGACCGAGAAGATGAGCAGTAAGGTTGTAGTTGTTACCGGCGCGAGCAGCGGTTTTGGCAAGCTCACCGCCTTGGAGCTCGCCAGGCGCGGGCACGTCGTGGTCGCGACCATGCGCGACATCGAAGGCAGAAACAGCCAAATCGGCAGTGAGCTAATCAACGCTGCAAAAACCGAAGGGCATGAGCTGCAGGTCATTGAGATGGATGTGACGGACGAAGCGTCGGTCAACGCTGCGATCGATCGGGTGGTCGAGCAACACGCCAGGATCGATGCGCTCATCAACAACGCAGGCACGATGTTCGTCGGCGTGACCGAAGCCTACACGGTCGCAGACATCGAGCAACAATTTGCGGTGAACTTTTTGGGGCCGTGAGGGCCGATCGCGCCGTCCTACCCCATATGCGTGCAGCGGGCAGCGGCGTTCTCATTCATGTCACCTCGTTGATGGGCCGCGTCATCTTTCCGTTCTTTGGTATCTATTCCGCAAGCAAGTTCGCGCTTGAAGCGCTTGCCGAGGCGTATCGATATGAGCTGTCCAGCTTCGGGGTAGACTCAGTGATCATGGAACCGGGCTGCGGATTTCACTAAATTGGGACAGCGATTTCGGTATGTCGCGGCCAAGCGTTTCGCAAAGTCGCGGACAAGGGAAGGGGATCGATTCCGGTTGCCTTGTTTCTGTCAGGAGCGATTGATTTCGGTTATTTCGTCGCCGGTCAAGAGCGTCGCTGTTTTCTGCTTTCGCATGCTATCGCCCTCGAGGGTTATGCGGTGGGCGTTGTGAACGATACGGTCCAGGATCGCATCGGCTAAAGTGGCCTCTCCGATCATTTCATGCCATGCGGCCACGGGAATTTGAGCGGTAATCAGGGTCGATTTGCGCCGGTAACGCTCCTCGAAGATTTCCAGAAGATCGAGCCTTTGTCTGTCACTCAGCGTATGCGTTCCCCAATCGTCGAGCACCAGCAACTGAACACGGGCCAGCTTGTCGATGAGGCGCGGGAAGCGCCCGTCTAGCCTCGCCAGTGCCAGGTCTTCGAACAGGCGTGGCATTCTGACGTAGAGCACGGAATAGTCGAGACGGGCCGCCTGTCGAGCGAAGGCGCAGGCGATCCAAGTCTTTCCGGTGCCCGTTTGGCCTGTCAGAATCAAGTTCTCGTTTGCCTTCAGCCATGCTCCTTGCGCTAGGGATAAGACGTTGCGGCGATCAAGACCGCGGTGGGTGCTGAAGTCGATGTCTTCGATCGAAGCATTGGCAAACCGCAGCTTTGCCGTTGCCAATCGATTGGTCAGCCGCTTGTCTGTTCTCAGTGCGATCTCGCGATCGAGCATCAGGCCGAGCCGTTCGTCGAAGCTGAGGTCGCTTCCATGGCTCTGCTCGCCAAGCTGGCGATAGGCGGCAGCCATTCCGGCAAGACCGAGCGTGTGCATTTGATCAAGCATTGGATGGGTCAGCATCTGGTATCCTTTCTCATTGATAGTAGGTTTTGCCGCGGATGTTGCCGTGCGGCGGTGCCGGCTTGACGGCCTCACTCATAGGCGGGGCTTGGTCGAGACCCGATTTGAGAATGTTGGCGACGGACGAATAGCTGAGAGCATTGATGATCAGCGCCCGCTCACACGCCATTTCCAGGCGGTCGGATTTGTAGCGTCGCGCCAGGGAAAGGATGCCCTGTGCGGACCGATACCCTTGTTCCGGATGTGGGCGATCACTCAGCAGACGCTCGATAAAGATCGCTGTGTTGCTGCCGACTTTTGCCGCTTCCATCCTCAATGTGTGAGGCGTCGTGTTGGCATAGCGCTGGTGCGACTTCGGCATATGCTCATTGACGGTGATGTGGCCTGAGCGCTGCGAGCTTCGGATGTGACTGGCAACACGTTTATGGTCGTGGAAGATCTCGACCACCCGATACGTCAGCCTCACATCGACCCGTTTGCCGATCAGGCCGTGCGGCACGGAATAGAAGCTTTTGTCGACCTCGACATGATAGTCAGGATGGACCTTGGCCGCTTTCCACTCGGCATATTCAAACGGTGTTGCCGGCAGTGGTTTGAGTTGCGCACGCTCGATCTCATCAAACAAATCGCGCCGGGACTTGCCGTAGCGGCGCATGATGCGGCCGTTCAGGTCTTCGATCAAAGTGCTGATCCGAGCATTGAGATCGGCAAGGCTGAAGAAGCGTTCGTTTCTCAGCCTGGCCAGGACCCACCTCTCCACGATTAAAACCGAGCCTTCGGCGGAGGGTTTATCCCGCGGACGTTTCGGCCGTGCTGGAAGCACTGTTGTGTCGTAATGCTCGGCAAAAGCGGCAAATGTCGCGTTGATCGTCGGCTCGAACCACAGAGCCTTGGCGACGGCCGACCTGAGATTATCGCAGATCGTTGTCTTCGTTACCCCGCCGAAGTAGCTGAAAGCCCGTTGGTTGGCTTCAATCCAATCCGGCAGCTTCTGGCTGAAGCTCGCATAAGAGAACGTCAATTGCGACGCGCTCAGCACCGCAACGTAAATCTGCGCCGCGCGGATCTCTCCTGTCGACGGATCGATGACGGGGATCGTGTGCCCGGCATAGTCGCATTCCATCGCAACACCAGCAACGTGACGACTGCGATAGGTTGGCTTGACGCGGCTCTCGAATTCAGCGAATCGGCCACAAAACCAAGTGTAACCATAGCCGTCCGGATGGGTCTCACGGTATTCCTGCCACAACAGATTGAGTGTCACCCCCTTGCGCTTCAGCTCGCTCGCCATCTTCGGCCAGTCCGGCTCAGCGGTCTCGCGCGGCGGCCGTCCCATCCGACGAAATAGCCGCTGTTCCAGTATCTCATCATCATCCAGCCCAGCGGGCAGCGGCCAAACCGCAAGGCCAGCTTCCCGCGCTCGCAGCAGATACGTTGAAACCGATGTCTTGCTGATCTTCAAACGGTCCGAAACGGCGCGCACAGGAAGCTCCTGCTCAAACGTCAGCCGCAATATCGATCGGATGTCCTTCACGCTCGTATGTCTCGCTTGCTTCCGTCTCGGCATTATGTCCTCGCTTAAAATGCGAGGGCAAAATGCCAGATTGGCGCTTACGAAAATCGATCTCTAAACCCGTCATCAGCTTGTCCGCGACTTACTGAAACGGATGTCCCGTACTTACTGAAATCCTTGGCCGCGACTTACTGAAATCTGTGTCCCGAACTTTGTGAAACCCGCAACCGGGCCCATTTCCGAGCAATCTGCTTCCATCCAGCCCAGCGCCCTCCGACGAGCAGGTCTTGGCGACATATGGCGCGGTAGCGTTGATCCCAGGCCAAATCAAAGGCAACTCCGACCAGGGACTTGATCCTGCGAATCCACCCCGCCCTCAGTTGGTGGCTGACGCCATCGCACGGCTGGTCGAGGCTACGGAACGGCGCCCATTGCGCACCGTCGTCATGCCAGAGGGCATGGACTTCGGGGTGGAGGGACTGAATCGGGCCGTCGCTCCTATTCAAAACAACCTGCTCACTGCGCTCGGCATGTCGAACATGATCTGAAGCGGAACGGCCATTGGCGGCCGCAGTGGCGCAATCCCAAGCAAGATGGCTGCCTGGATCTTGCACTGGCCGTGCCCACCGTTATGGGAAAGGGCGGCGCGACAAATCCGGAGCAGTTGTTTGCTACCGGCTATGCGGCCTGCTTTGAGGGATGGTTACCGTCCTTACGACACGCCCCTCTGACCGAATGTCAGCAACGCGCTCCATTTCTGCCACGCGGGTAGTGCCCCATGTCGCGGCCTACAACCTCAACGTCAGCTTTCGGCGCACGGGCGCCGAAAGCCGTCGGTCCGGTTGCGTGAAGAGTTTCGGGCGCCGGCAGGCGTACGAAAGTCCCCGAGGAAGGAACCCGCGGGCCACAGGCGATGGCTATGGGGATTTCGATTTTCGGCAGATGTCGGCGATGGCGCGACCGCCGTCGGGAAGCACTGGGGTGAATGCGGACAGACCGCTTCGTTGCGCCTCCGCGCGGTGTTGTCGGGACGGTGGGCGGCTGGGCGCGGCTCTGTCGGCGTCGATAATCACCATAGACGTGCGTCGATCCGTTGCCGGAGGCTGAGTGCCTGCAGCTGAAGGCTGAACCATCCCATGCCGGGTCATGGCATGCTGCTCCCGGTCGACGGGGAACCGTGTGGCGGTCCGCGCGGCTGCCTCCATCGTTCGAACACCTCGATCACGATCATGCGGCCGCCACAGCAGGGGCATGGCGGGCGGAAGTTGTCTGGTTCGTGCGTGGTGTCATCGTCAGACGGTGCGGCGACGTTCAGGAGTTCACGAGCAAGCGCGAGGCTGGCCTTGCGAGCAGAGCCGGCAAGCAGGCCGCAATGCCGGATGCGGTGGAATCCCTTTGGCAACACGTGGAGCAGGAAGCGGCGGATGAACTCGTCGGTCGCGAGCGTCATGAGCTGCTGCCGGTCGGCGCCTTCGCGACGATAGTCCTTGTAGCGGAAGGTGACGCCGCTCTCGTCGAGGCGGATGAGGCGGCTGTTCGAGATCGCGACCCGGTGCGTGTAGCGCGACAGGTAGGCGAGCACCGCTTCCGGGCCGGCGAAGGGCGCCTTGGCGTAGACCACCCAGCGCTTCTTCCGGACCGGCGACAGGTGGCGCAGGAATGCCCGCCGTTCCGCGAGATGAGCAATTGCGCCGAAGAAGGCGAGCCGGCCAGCGTCGTGCAGCGCGACCAACCGGGAGAGGAACAGGCGGCGGAACAGCCTGCCGAGCACGCGCACCGGCAGCAGGAAGGCCGGACGCGACGATATCCACCGGCTTCCGTCCGGCGAGATGCCACCGCCTGGCACGATCATGTGCACGTGCGGATGGTGTGTCATCGCCGAGCCCCAGGTATGGAGCACTGCGGTGATGCCGATGCGCGCGCCGAGATGCTTCGGATCCGCCGCGATCGTCAGCATCGTCTCCGATGCCGCACGGAACAGCAGGTCGTAGACCGCCGCCTTGTTGTGGAAGGCGATGTCGGCGACCTCGGCGGGCAGCGTGAAGACGACATGGAAGTAGCCGACCGGCAGCAGGTCGGCCTCGCGCTCGGCAAGCCATGTCCGTGCCGTAGCACCCTGGCACTTCGGACAGTGCCGGTTGCGGCAGGAGTTGTAGGCGATGCGCCACTGGCCGCAGTCCTCGCAGGCCTCCACGTGACCGCCAAGGGCCGCGGTGCGGCAGTGCTCGATCGCCGACATCACCTTGAGCTGCTGCAGTGTCAGATGCCCTGCATGGGCGGCCCGGAAGGCGGGCCCGGCAATGCGGAAGATGTCGGCAACCTCGATCGAGGCGCGCACGCTCAGCCGTCGGGTGAGATCTCTTCCGGTTTGAAGAGGCCAAGCTTGTCGAGCGGGCTCGTGACGGTGCGCACCGTGCGGGTTGCAACCTTGGTGTAGAAGGCGGTGCTATTTAGCTTGGCGTGCCCGAGCAGGACCTGGATGATCCGGATGTCGGTGCCGTCCTCCAGCAGGTGGGTGGCGAAGCTGTGACGCAGCGTGTGCGGCCCGACCCGCTTGGCGATGTCGGCCGCCTGCGCTGCCTCGACGACCACGCGATAGAGCTGGCGGGTGCTGATGGGCTTCATCGCATGCTGCCCCGGGAACAGCCAGCCGTCGCGATGCATCACCCCCTGCTGGCGTCCGACCTTCCACCACTGGCGCAGCAACAAAAGCAGGTCTTGCGACAGCATGGCGTTCCGGTATCGCCCGCCCTTGCCGCGCTCGACGCGCAGCAGCATGCGCTCGCTATCGACGTCGGCAACCTTCAGCATCGACACCTCGGCGACGCGCAGGCCCGCGCCATAGGCGACCGACAGCGCGGCCTGGTGCTTGAGGCAGGTGGTGGCGTTGAGCAGCCGGGCAACCTCGTCGCGGCTCAGGACCACGGGCTAGTTTGCGCGGATGCGCCAGACGAACGAGCTTGCGCGCCAGATCGGGACGATTGACCGTATGCGTGAAGAAGAAGCGCAGCGCCGACACGATGCTGTTCATCGTCGGCACGGGAACACCGTCGTCCTGCTGCTCGATCTGGAACCGGCGCAGGTCGTCGGTGGTCGCTGTGTCGGGTGAACGCCCGAGGAACGTCGCCAGGCGTCCGATGTCGCGGAGATAGTTGCGCTGCGTCTCCCCTGAGAAACGCCGCATGTTCATGTCGTCGATCAGCCGCTGACGAAGTGGACTGATAGGTGCATCAAGAACAGGATAGGACATGGTCAGGCTCCTTGTTGAAGAAGCCCGTGATGCTCTGCCGCTGCCGAACCACCCTCAATGCGAGCGCGACATCCGGTTCGTGATCTCTACCTCACCCCACGCGCCCTTCCCGCGCAGCGGGTTCGTTCGTCGGCCCAACACCGGTCGTTCCGTTGCTCCGGCTTAGTGGACGCTTCTGGCGCTACAGCCCTCTTCGCCAAGCGATACTTCCGAGCTGGATCTTTACACTAACCCCACTCTGAAATTCTCCAGAACCTGAGCCAGCCCTCGCGCGCCGAGAAGGGTCATAACACGCTTCGCCTGAAGCTTCGGTACCGCGCGATCGTAAATGGCAAGATTGGTCGCCTCATTGAGGCGCGAGGGATAAATGATCCCGTCGGGCTCCGATGGGTGCTCGTGAAACGCCAGAGACCACCGGCGTGCCAGGTTCTGGCGCTGTGCCCGAACGACATCGGTCGGCACACCCATCCGAACGGCATTGTCGCCTCTGAGATCGACCAGGCGTAGGTCTGTCGTGGTCGCGATCTCCGCGTAGCGCCGTCGGGTCAGCTCCACTTCCTCTATTGGAAGATCGTCAAGGATTCCTTCGCGGCGTCGCGGAGCACGGTCTCTAGGAAGCACACCTTCAGGGAGTCACCGAGGTAAAGAACGCCAAACCGGTTGGCGTCAAAACGGCGTCGAGGATCGCTGAACCGGCTCGGCGACTTCCCGTACCCCAATGGATCAGGATAGGTGCTCCAGTAGATCCGACCGAACGTCCGACCCCGCGGTATGGTCTCGATTTCGAGCTTTGCGCGCGCGAAATCGGGTGGAGGTGGAACGCCGGGCATTCAGTCGAAATCGCCCCTGGCCATGCCTTCCGCCGCGGCCAAAACCGAGGCGTCATCGCCTTTTTGAAGGGCTTGAAGCCCGGTCCGCCCATGGAGGGCACCATGGCGCGACACCAGAAACCGATAGACGGCCCAGGCACTATTGCCCAACATGGCATGCAGCGCCGGCAATGCGCCGAAGGGACGACCGTCCTTGTCGAGTTGCCAGACAGGAAAGCGGAAACCACGTTTGGCCCCATCGATCCCGAGTACCTGTCCGCTTTGCCGCCTGGCGTTGACCGTCACGCGCGACGTGCCAAGCAGCTTGGCAAAGGCATCCGCGCTCAGCATCTCCTCGCCGGCGACAATTTCGGCGACACGCTTGCGGCCGCGCGCGCGCGCTCCGGCAAGAGCCGCCTCGAGTTCGGTATCGGGCATGCCCGCGTCCTCGACGGGAAAGGTATCGTCTGAAGCGATCGGTTGCTCTTCGACCGGCGTGATCGTCTGCGCATCAGCCGCCGGATCGACCTCTACCCGAAACGATACGCGGTGGCCGATCTTGCGGCTGCGTGCGATCGCTTCCTGATAGCGTTCGAGCAATACCTTCTTGAAGTCTGCCTGTGCCGGAAGCTTTGTCGTGAAGCTCAGGGTGGCGACTCCCGCCTGCGATGCGGTCCCCCTATGATTGCTGCGTTTTGGAGCGACCATGATGACAACCTCCTGCTGGCACCAATATGGTTATAGATCGCAAGTTCGTCAAGTTCGATAATTTCGTAAAGTTAGTAGCGAATGGCTGCGGACTAAACAATTCCCCATGCCCGAAACCTTCCCCTGCCCGTCATCTCGCGCAGGTCGAGCTCGCCGACCAGGTTGAGCGCTCCCTGTTTTGTCACCTTCAGCCCGTCCTGGATCCCATGCTTGTCGAGACAAGTGGCCGCGAGAGCACCAGTTCGACCAGGTTGGCCAATTTCGAGCTGGAGCGCCGGTGTTTGAGCCGCCGCTCAATCTGGCTTTTCGCCAGCACGAGACGGTCATGCTCCTTCAGGCCACTGCTGCATCGTGAATGGCAGAGAGGCCAGCAGGCGATCGCTCCGATTGCGCGCCTGCCGCCGCTCCCTCGGAATGTTTTTGGCGCCGAGATGCAGGCTGGAGAGATGGTGCGCGGCAAGGCCTTCCTGCCGCAGGAGCGCGGCCACCAGTAGCGGCCCGAGCCAGGCGGCGTGCTGCAGCACTTCGATGTTTTGCAAGCCTCGGGCAGAATCGCGGCGCGCATCACCGACGGCCACTCCCGCGTGGCGGCGAGCTTGGCCTGCCGTGGCGCTAACGATCGACAAGACCGCTCTCTCGCGCTTGAACTAAGCGCAAAGCGATAAGCTGCGGGATTGGCGATCGTCATCCCGTCATCCTCGCCGTCGCGCCGTTCGCCTTGAGCGCCGCCATCAGCATCGGCCCGACTGAGAACTGCCCTGCCGTCGCCTTTTCGGTCAGTACCCGCAGATAGCCGCCGGCCGAGTTGATGTGCTGCGCCCTTTGCAGGATGCAGGCAATCACGACCGCCGCGACCTCCTGGCCCATTACATGGCAAGCCTCCTCATACGCTGACGGCGAAACGCCCAGATATCCCCGCACCTGGGCGGCGGTTATCATGAGATCGCGCCAATTGCCGATCCCGTCGACGGCATAATCCGCAATTTCGGGGCAGGCCTGCAGCACCATCCCCAGCGGGTATGTTTTCGGCGCCTCTGCGGTCCTCGTCCTGGGCTCGGCCGTCGCCCCGCTTTTCTCTAAAGCAGGTTCAAGTTCAAAAATAAGAGTCGGTATTTGAATCAGATTGCTGCCGCTCGTTTTGAGAGTCATTGCCGCTCGGATTCGAGGATTTCATATGAATTTCCAGCAGCTTATCCACTTCGTCATGCAATGCGGCAAGATCTGCTACGATCAGTTCGAGTTCGGCAATGCAGGCTCGGCGCGGAATTGCCTCTACAACGCCGCGGAAACGCTTCCACAGGCCTCCCCAGTCGCCTGGGACATCTTCGTCAAGGGCCGCCTCTATCAGCTTGTGGATGTCACGGCGGTGCAAGGTGATCCGCTCGCGCATAAGCCTGAGCGCCCGGTTGTCGGCACGAACACGCTCGGCCGCCGCCTCGAACTCGTAAGCACGGCCCAGCAGCGGCGCCAGGGAGAAGCCGAATGCTTCCTCGATCTCCCCTCCCCGGCCCTTGCGGGCGTAGCGCTTGCCGTTCGGGCTATCCCGACGGATGATCAGCCCGCAGTCAACAAGAGCCGCTAGGTGCCGCCTGACTGTGGGCTCGGGCATTCCGTGCGCCCTGAGCGACAGCTGTGCGTTCGAGGGAAAAACGATGAGGTCATTTTCCTCACTCAATTCGCTGTCAGGATAGAATGATAGCAAAGCATTCAGGACCGCCAGCGCACGATCGCCGATGCCGACGATGCTCTTACCCTCGCACAGGTTGCGGTAGATCTGCCACTTGTCGACGACCCTGCCCTTGGGGATTTCACGTGAATCGTTTTGCGCTGCCAGCATGGCAAGCGACATCGGCCGCCGCCCAAAGGGCGTCGTTGCAATACCCGTCTCCATTTTCTTTCACCCTCTATCAGGCAAAAGAAATCTGCTCGCCAAAACGACGCCAATGACTCTTGACAGTGATTCGTGGAGATGCGATTCTCAGAGTGCTTAGTTCAGAGAGAGGCTTCCACGGCTTGCCGTTTGGGGGCCTTTTTCTTTTGCGGTTTCAGACTCCTTGTTTCGTGGAGGACTTCCGAAAGGCCTCAAACAGGTCGTCCAGTTGTCCGGCGATAAACGCTGCGAAACGCGATCCTTCAGCCTCTCCCACCGCAATCATGGTAGTTTTTCCGTTGTCTTTGAGGCTGACGCTCACTGTTTTGTCTGGAGCAGCCCAGGATTTCATAGCAATCGTGGGCTTTGATGGCTTGGCCGGACCCGCAGGTTCTTTGATCGCATCATGATCCAATGGCAGCGTCTCAAGCAGAATAATGAATCTGTCGTCGGACGTCGCCTCGCGGAATTTGTTTTTGCGAATAAGATCGGAAGCTTTTGCGAGTGAGCCGTGGACGGAATAGCGGTTCGAGAATTCCTGCCATCGTCCTCGACCAATCCCGGGAGCTTTACCAATCGATTGCAGTATCTCCTTATCGACAGAGGAGGCGATTTTGATCATCTCGGAGACATGCGATTTTCCTGTCGACAACGAAGCGCAGATGGTGTCCCGTTTGTACCCTGCTTCCTGCTGCGCAAGCGCAAAAGCGCACTTTTCAATGTATGAGAGATCCTCTCGAGCAGTGTTTTCTTCGCCTTGGAAAATGACTGCTTGTTCATCAGTTAACTCGCGGACGGCCGCTTTGAATCCGATCCCAAGCTGCTTAGCTGCGGCTAGTCTTCTGCGACCATAGACGATTTGAAACTCGCCATCCTTGCCTTGTACTGGCCGAACCAATCCAGGGACAATTTGACCGCGCTCCCGCATGGATTCTGTGATCTCAGCAATGGCTGAAACTTCGTAGGCGTCATCATATCGATCGGTGATAGATGACGGCCGTATTTTGTCGGGATCGAGTTCAATGATCTGTTCGCCTGACTTCAGTAACTTGTCGGCGATATCGCTACGCTCTTGCATTTGGCGAACACCAGCCGCCACCTTCATCAGGTGTGGCGATGACGTGCGGCGGCTAACGCCCTCCTCCGAATTCTCCTCCCCGAGTTGCCCCAAAACAGCAGCAAACATGCCCTTAGAATCTTTACGGCTCACTGTTCACGCCTCCATGCCATTGTGATGAGGCTTTCTATTTCCGCGTTCGCGGCGTTGATCGATTCGATTGCACGATCATAAGTTTTAGGTGCCGAGAACCGCGATCGTTGCACTTCATAGAGGCTCTGCTTCCAAGTAAGAGCGTCCGCTACCGCAGTGGATTTGGAGACCGAATTCAGAAGTAGATCCTCGCCAAACACTTGGCGCATTAGGGCCTGCATGTTGGCTTGCGGGTGGTCGTTGGCCTCAAACTTTGTGATGAGGAATTTGGCGAAATCCCAACGCGCGCCTGCACCAGCCTCATCCAGGATTTGCATATAAGATGCGGCCAGCTCCAAAAACTTCCCTGTGGAGTCAACATCGAGCATGTGCGCTGGTACTGGAATTAGGACTCCGGTAGCGGCAGTGAGCGACGAAAGCGTCAGGAAATTGAGTGACGGCGCACAGTCGAGAAGAACGATATCGTAGCTATCGACGATCTGTTCGAGGGCTTGTGACACTCGAAGAAGGAAACTGGTTCCTCCGCTCTTGCGCATCTCAAGGGTAACGGCCGTTTCGAATTCTGTCAGCTCAAGACCGGCGCAGATGACGTCGAATCCGATGATATGCGTCTGATGAATAATCTTTTCCGTTGGCACCGGATCATCAAACCGAATCGCCGAGTAAAGGGTGTCACCTTCTCGGTAGTCAAATCCGGGTAACGCTCCCTGCAGACTTGTTAACGACGCCTGGGGATCCATGTCGACCGCGAGAACACGGTATCCACGTAGTGCCAACCAATGACCCAAGTGAATAGTGGTCGCTGTCTTGGACGATCCACCTTTGAAGTTCGTGATCGCGATGATCTGGCAATCCTCGCCCTTAACACGACGAGGATTGATCCATTTCTTCCGCGCCTTTTCCGCCAGGTGCATCCGTAGGTCCAGCACCTGCTCCACGGAATATAGGCGCTTTCCGGTGGTCGTTGTCTCTGGCTCGGGTCCCTGCCCTTTTAAGGAGACCTGCCGTATGTAAGCTTCGGTCACTCCTAGCAATGCTGCCACTTCCGTCGAAGTGAATTTGCGCATCGTGCGAACCGCGTCAGGAGGATACTGAGCCAGCGAAAGATTGTTGAGTGCCTTCTCGAGTTTCGTCGAGAAGGTATTCATGAACTGAAGGCTACTTAGATGCCGCGTCACCCAGATTCTCCTCTTGCACCCAGCGCCTATTGATAGCGACTGTGGTTAACAAGCTGTTAACGCCACGCCAACTACGCCAACTTTTCGAATTACGCGGTTTTCCCGTTACTGGGCTTATGCCCGATTCGGAGAATTCGGGCAAACGGACATAAGGCGGTTCCCAGCTGGGAACTTTTCGTGATCGCCGGCTTCCTGTACCGTCAAAGTTGTGCATCAGGTCTTGAAAATTACAGCTATGAAGCTGGAGCATGGGCGCACGGGCAAGCCCGTTGCGCTTTGTTCTCGCACATAGTCGATGTCGGTGTTCCGGTTGGCTCTAGCTTCCGCGTACGGAGGCGAGCGACCTACAACAGCGCGGGCAGCTTCGACGCATGTTGAGAGACCGCCACATTGGCGCGGCGACGAAAATCCCGTTGTGACGGCAGGCACGGAGCTCGCACAGGTCCTTCGCGTCGGAGACGATCGGTTGTGTTTGTGATGCAGCCATGCCCACGCCGCTTCCGATGTCGCTTCAGTGATAGCCTCTACAAGGCTGCCCAGTTAGACTCCCCACGGCCCCTTCCTGCAATAAGGTATTCTTTCCGGGCCGGTTCCCGTGAATGGCAATTCAACGGATAAGACTTGTCGCCGGCCGTGACACGCGATTTGACAGCAATCAACACCGTTTGGCACGTGGGCGTCCTGTCCACGCGCCCTCCCCCAGTGCGTCACGACGAGGCAAGCAAGAGGCTGCTGCAGTCGCCAGGCAACTCCCCTCTGGGTCTAGTCCAAGTGTTGGCGAAGGATCCTGAGGACGTATCGAAAAGCAAACTTCTCGGACAACTCTAGCCTAGCATGCACCACCCGTACTTTGAGTTCCCAGCTGGGAACTGGATTGACGCATCCAGAGTCACCCGCGGCTGGCGGCGAACCGGACCCTACAATCCTGACGCAAGATTGACTCGAAAACGGTCACGCAGTCTCTGATACTTGCGTGTCATCTCCGTCGAGGCGGGGCCAAGCTGCTTCCTCATATAGCGTCATCAACCTCCGCGGAGGACGCGAGGCCTGCGCGCAGCGAATGGGGAGAACGCTTTTGGCCGCGCTCGGCCTCGGAAAGATCCCCGCGCACATCGGCGGCTCATGCCGCGCGTTTGACCAGCCGCGCAACTCCTGATCGTTCAGCCGTTCGGCTCCCACCGCTTTGCCCTGACCGGTGACGCCGCGGAAGAGCGAGCCATACGCGATACGGACCAGCTTCAGCCAAGTCTGCGGAGCGACGACCGGGCAGGTGGCGTCGGACGAGCCGCGACCCATTTCGACCTCACGCCAGTATTACCTCGCAAAGTAACCAGCGCGCCCTTGTCCGGGAACAATTCGATCAAATTAGCCGCGACCGTCCTCGTTTGATCGCGCGCAACATCAAGGCCGACGATTTCGGAGCGGCGCATGGCGCATGGCCGGTCGCGCAGACCGCGCAGCGTGCCACGGTCGAGCGTTTCCAGCACCGGCAACAAGGAAGACGGTTTCCTTTTGACAGGGAGGGGAGGCGTGCTTGTTACGGATGCCGGCGAGTACGGTTGCGATACCGGTCCTTGCGGTCGAGCTGTTGACCGCGTTGCGTATAGTTCCAGGTCAGCGACGACAGGCGTCGCTTGATGGTCGACACCGACTTGTTGTCCCTTGCCGATCCGAGGCCTGGCCGTGATGTAGAGGCCGACGATTTGTGGGGTCTGGCGGCTGCGGATCAATCGACTGACGCCGGCAGCCAGGCGCAAAAAGCTTCCAGTCGGCGGCATATACGTGAGGTTTCGTCAGAACCTGCTACCGCGCACACGATCCGCGTTGGGCATTCAAGCCGACCTCCGGTGAGGGAGCGGCGATCAGAGGCGCGCGATTCAATACCAAAGGTGTGCCGGCGCTCTATCTGGCGCTGACCCTTATGACGGCGATCAAGGAAGCCAACCAGGGCTTCGCGCAGCGGATCGATCCGTGCGTGCTGTGTTCTATGAGGTCGACTGCGACGACATCGCCGATCTCACAACGCAAGAGGCGAGGGAAGAGTTTTCTGTCGCGCTGGAAGACATGGCCTGCGCCTGGGCGACGGCGCCTAGCGACGGAGAGCGCCCGGCGTCCTGGTCCATCTATGACCGGCTGCGATCTCGGAATATTGCCGGCATTGTGGTCCCGAGCTTCGCGCCGGGGTCGGGATGGAGGATCGCAACCTGGTCCTTTGGGACTGGGGTCCGGCCTCCCGCACAAGGTAACTGTATTCGATCCGAGCGGTCGGCTGCCCAAGGACCAGCTCTCGTGGCAATAAGGGCTCTTGGGGTCCGAAGCGGCAGGGAGGGGTCTTTTCGCCCTACAGGCCTGATGCTTTGGTGAGATTGACACGGAAACGATCGCGCCGCCGCTGATAGCGGCGCGTCATTTCAGCCGAGGCATGGCCGAGCTGCTTTTGCACGTAGCGCTCATCAACCTCGGCCGAGGAAGCAAGGCCAGCGCGCAACGAATGGCCCGAGAATTTTGTCGCGCGATCGCCTTCGGACAGGTCGCCGCGGACACCAGCGGCGAGAGCGGTGCGCTTGACCAGCCGCGCCACTTCCTGGTCGTTGAGGCGCTCGGCGCCCACTTGCTTGCCTTGCCCTGCCACCCTGCGAAAGAGGGGGCCATGGCCGATCCTGGAAAATTTGAGCCAGGTCTGCAGCGCGACAACCGGGCAGGTGGCATCGGACGAGCCGCGGCCGATTTCGACCTCGCGCCAGCCGGTTTTGCCCCGCAGCGTCACCAGCAACCCCTCTTCCAGGATCTCGATCCAGCCCGAAGAATCCTCGGTCTGGTCACGGCCGCAGTCGAGACCGACGATTTCGGAGCGGCGCAGGCCGCCGGCGAAACCCAAGAGCAGCATGGCGCGGTCGCGCAGGCCACGCAGCGTCCCGCGGTCGAGCGTTTCCAGCATGGCGATCAGGTCCTCCGGCAGAATGGCTTCTTCTGCCGAGGAGGGGCGGCGTGGCTGTTGCGAATGCCGGCAAGCACAGTGGCGATATGCCGGTCCTTTCTGTCCAGCGGCTGGCCACGCTGAGAAAAATTCCAGGTCAGCGACGACAGACGGCGCTCGATTGTCGAGACGGCGTTCGGTCTCTTGTCCCCTGTTACCTTTCCGGATGCGCAGGCGGTGATATAGAGGCCGACGATCTGCGGATCGGGCGGCAACACATCGAGATGCTGGCGGCGCGCCCAGGCGCAAAAATGCTTCCAGTCGGCGGCGTAGGCGCGCCGGGTGTTGGCCGAGCTTGCTGCCTCGACGTAATCGCGGGCGCGCTCGGCCAGCCCTTCCAAATCAGCCGGAAGGCCAGAAATTGGCCGTGCGGTCGGTACCGCGTTCTCCCCCGGAAGATCGTCCGCCTGCTGTCCCATGGCGAGCACGACATCAACGATATCGGGGAGATCGTCGGCGACCGCCTCTGCTGGGGAATGATCGACGACGGCGGCCGTGCTGTGGGACGGTCCGGAGGTCGGGTCGACTTGTTTTTCGGGCTTCTGCTCGACGAAAATGGCCATTTCTCATATAGATCGCAAAACGACCGATAATGCAACATTATCATTCGTTTTAATATGCCGACACGCTGTGCGTTTTGCTGCGAAATTCATAGCATAAAGCGCACGAGCGCTTTACCCTCCAAAATCATGATTCGCCTTGATCCCGCGACCGCCAGCTCCTCCGCGCCGCCCTCCGTTCCAGTCTGGGCGATCACAAGCGCCAGCGCGCCGAGCGACGGCGACGCTGCCTTCCGGGCCGGCGCCGCCCTGGGTGTCCTCGACACACTCGCCCGCGCGCAGCCTGCCTGGGCCGGCGTTTGGCGGCAGCGATTGGCGCTCAATTGCGCCGCCGCCGGCATGCTGCTCGCCGGCCGCGCCGAGGACGCGGCCGCCTTGCGCGACGCCTGGTATCTGCGTCCAGCCGGGGCCGAACCCGGACCCGCCGGCACCATCTTTGGCGCCTGGCGGCAGTTGGCCGGACAGCCGCCCGTCGCTACCCCTGACCGGCTCGAAAAGATACTCGACCAGCTTGGCCTCCATTGGGATGTCGAGGCGCTGGCCGCGCTTTGTGAACACGTCAACGACCTGGCGCGCTCGGGGCGGCCAGCGCCGTTCGCCGCCGCGGCGATCGCCGCTCACGTCGTCGCCATCCGTCCCGATGCGGAGCTTTTGGCCTGGTGGCTCGCCGACCTGGTATTGGCGCAAAGCCTGCGCTGGCCGCGACCGCTGCCGCTGCTGATGGCGCAAGCGTTTGGCCCGTCCTTCCGGGCAGAGGCCGGCGGCGGCAAGCGCATCCGACCTGCGGACGGAGATTTTGAGCGCGCGGTCTGCGTGGCGTCTGTTCAAGCGGCGGCGCACGCCTGCCGGCTGGCTGACGAGTTGTTGCGCCGCGCCGCAAAACTCCTGGCGGTGGCGCCGAAATTGCGCTCCAAGGGTGCCGGCGAGGTGCTCTTCCTGCTGCTCAACGAAGACGCCGTCTCTGGATCGCTGACGACGAAGAATCTGTCGCGCTTTGCATCCCGGCGGCTGTTCGAGCGGCTGCAGCAACTGGAGGCCGTGCGCGAGCTCTCCGGCCGTCCCACCTTCCGGCTGTTTGGACTCTAGCGATGAGCGAAGCCTCAGCCCGGCACAAGACGAAGGATAAGCCGGCGCTGCTTGACACCGAGCTCGATCACCTGCCGCCAGAACTGCGTTGGCGTGAGTGGATGGGCCGGGTGGAGGCGGTGATCTTTGCGGCAAATGAACCGGTTACGCGCGAGGTGCTGGCGCGCGTCGTCAGCAAAAACTGCAATCTCGACCTGGTCATCGACGACATCCGTGCCGAGCTCGCAGGCCGCCCCTACGAGCTGGTGTCTGTTGCCGGCGGCTGGCAGCATCGGACAAAAAAGGCCTTTGGAGACATCATCCACGCCGCCTTTGGCACCGCCGGGAAAGAGACAAAAGAACTGTCGCAGTCGGAGGCGCTCGTGCTGATGTGCATTGCCTATTTCCAGCCGATCACGCGTGGCGAGCTGTCTGCCTTCTTCGGCAACGAGGTGTCGCGCGATCTGATCGGCGTGCTACGGGGACAGGAGCTTATCGCCTCGGGGCCGCGTAGCCCGAAGCCGGGGGCCCCTACACCTATGTGACGACGAAAACTTTCTTGTCGCAGTTCGGGCTCGACACGCTGCGCCAGCTGCCGGATTTCGAGGCGCTCGAGGACGCTGGGCTGCTGTCGAAAGAAAAGCTGCTGGGCGGCGGTATTCCAGCCGGACTTGCTTGCGGGGAGGACGAGGGCGATGTCGGTTGAGGAGCGGGTGCCGTGAGAGGAGCGTTGTCGCGTTGCGGAAAGCCAAGCTAAGATTGGACTCGACGATGTCGTGCAAACGCGCGGCCGTCGGTTCTTGATCGTGAACCTTGAGGCCGTTGCCGTGATACTCGCCCGCATTTTCGGTCCGGCGGCGATGAAAGGTCCGCAAGAATGCTCCTTCAGGCGTGTCGGCCAACTCTCCCTCACAAGCCTCGAAATTGCTATTCAATGCGCCGGACAAGATGTCCCGCATTCCAGATCATCCCAGCATAGGTCGAGGACTGGTTTGAGCATTCCAAGCGCGCCCCTTTCCCAGCCGACGCCGGAGCCATTGAGCCAGCCGCGGCTGCCAAGTCTCGCGCCGTTTCCATGCAAAGTGATGGCTGCCCCAAAAGAGAGGGCGGGGTTGCTAATCGCACCGGAACCTCGTTGCTTGCACCAAAGCCCTATCGCTGGATCTCCTGGAGGAAACATACCAGCATCCCGCCGTCTCGATATATTGAAGCTTGCTTTGTTCGTGAGTTGTTCCCAAATTAGAGGACAAGGGGACTCATCCAAGATGGCGCCTATGAAAGTCGAGTTTCGTGACGGCAGCGGCCGGAAGGTCAGCGTCGACAAGCTCTTCGACAACATTCGCGACAAGGCGGTCGAGCTTGCGATGACCCACCTTGAACAAAAGGCGCGCAACGCCGCGAGTGCGCTCATCGACCCGGAAACTGGAAAGCATGCTGTTGTGTTCGTGCGGCCGAAAAACGAGACCCAGATCGTCATGAGTACGCGAGGCTCGCCAGCCTTCGCGCGTGAACTGGAAAGGCGCCTCGGGGTGGAAAAGGGGGCAGTGCGGTCACTGATGGATGAACCGAAAGCTAAGGCGCCGATTGTCTACCTGGCCCACGGATCGCCGGATCACAAAACCCTCGCGCGCCCATTTGCCGAGCGCTTGATGCAGGGCGGGGTCGATGTATGGCTTGATGCCTGGGAGATCGGTTCGGGTGACAGCATCCGCCGCAAGATGGATGAAGGCCTTGGCGATTGTACCCATTTTATCGTTTTGCTGACGCCGAACTCGATCGGCCGCCCGTGGGTCGAAACCGAGATCGATGCCGGCTTTGTGCGCGCCGTCGAGGGGCATTCAAAATTCATCGGCCTGCGGACCGGTGTCAGCGTAAGCGAGCTTTCTCCTTTCTTGCAGTCGCGGCGCTGCCCGGAATTGGACCTCAACGACGCGGCTACCGTCGATGAGCTGATCGCCGAACTTCACGGAGTCTCCCGTAGGCCTGCCCTAGGCCCAGTTCCGCGCTACGTGAAATCCGTGCCCCCCGGACTGCAGTTCTGGGCGCCCGGAGCTATCGCCGTGGCCGAGCATCTGGTGCGCGCAAGCGAGCATGGCACCAAGTTCGATCCGCAAGTCCGCATGGACCAGGTGGCTGAAACGCTCGGAATGCCCGAAGCGGATGTCCGTCTCGCGGTCCTCGACCTCGCGGAAGCTGGGTTGGTGGAAAGGTCGGCCGAGCAGCGGTCGCAAGCTTTCTGGCCGACGCCGGGCCTCTTCGTTGAGTTCGACCGCTACTTTCTCGATTTTGATAACGAGCAAGATGCCATTGCCATCGCCAATTGGGCCGTCAGCAATGACATAAAGAGGATTGCGATCGATCACCTGTCAACGAGCTTTGCCGACTGGCCCCCGAGGCGATTGAACAGCGCGCTGAGCTTTCTCGAGGAGGGAACGCTGATCGACGCGCAGCATGTCATCGATCAGAAGCCCTGGGGGATGCGCTCCTTTGCCGTGACGGACCGCACTCGCCGCTTCGTCCGGGACCACGGCTAGTAGTCAGGCCCGCTGATTTCGCCAGTTCGGCGGGCGACCTTGCAAGACGCGCGCGACAAAGGTCAAAGGCTGAGAGCTGCCGATGGAGCTGAGCTTCATGGAAGGGCATTTTTCTTTTCGCGCGAAGCCGAATCTTTCGGGCGATTTAGTTGAAGGCACCTGCAGTTCCACCGATCGTATTCGTTGGGCTCGTGCTACCTAACGTTCATGACTGCGGGCTGATAATGCCGATCCATTGTGCAATCGCCGATGGTACCGACTGGTCCGTCTGTCTCAGATCATACAGGCACTGTTCGCCAACTTGCACACGGCAGACCGTAAAGGCTAGCCGCTCCTCGCGACTGTTGTCCACGAATACCGATGCATCGGCAATCATCGACGCTGCTCTGATGGCTCGCTGGGTTTTCGGGAACCGGCGGACCAGCCGCTCCGTCTCAACGTCATGCCCATTTTCCGCGACACGCGTTTGAACGCGTAGGATAGAGAGCTCGACATTAGCGAGCCCGACGAAAAGCAGCAGAACAAAATACCCTGCAGCTTGCATGTCGCGAATGAGATCCAGCTTGGAATGGACGGTGCCATCGGGCAATTCCTCCCAGTAGGAAAAGACGGTCTCCATTGCAAATGGAACTTTGGACTGCATCGCATGGCCAACGAAAGCCTGAACACCGTCCTGCGCCACTTTCATCCAACTTTGATCGGTATCCCTGAGAGATTGCGCCCATGGAACAAGAGCTCCATCACCCCCCGCCTCAGGCAGGATAGAGAGCATCATTCGGTCGGCGTTGATAAGTGGAATCTGTAGACGGTCCGACAGGACCTTCCGCCACATCGTGGACTTTCCCGAACCGTTATGTCCTGCGAGCACGATCGCGAGCGGCTTTTTTGTTTTCCTCTGGGCCTGAAGGATCTGATCGATTGCTTCGCTCAGGCGCCTCAATCAATGACCTCGAAAACGCCATTGACCAAACGACCACGCTCGGTGCGACCGTCCAAGCGGCGGATGAACACTCCAGTTTCGTTCTCCGAAACTGAAAAGCGGGGGACGCCCTTCTTAGGGCGAAGTGAGACCCCTGGCTTGGCCAGCTTGGCCGTTACCCGCTCGAGGGCTTCAGTGCTTCGTTCGACGTTAGCCTGCACAAGTTTGGCGTTAGGTCTCGCACCGCTAATAACGACGCTGCCAAACTTCACCTTGCCAGGACGCGAGCTCCTGGTGGTGTAAATTGTGACTTTCGATGAGGACGCGATGGCGCGGCCCTTGGTCGTCTTCTTTGCCATACAGGGGAAGATAGCGATTCTTTGGCCGCATCGCCACCCTGGAATCTGGGGGAGTTTCTCGCCTCACGTCATCGTACCGACACGACTGACAGTCATATCCCGTAGTTCGGAGACTAAGTCCAATGCGTCCTCTTTCCAGCGACCAAAGTCAGCTCTCGTTCGATCACTCTTCTCGTAGGCTTCGTTGGCCCTGGCAAGTCTGAGTAGTACTCGCACGAAATTTGCTAAATCCAGCTCACCCTGCTCGTCGATCACTCCAAGGTACGCACCCAGGCGCTTTAGCCCTTCGATAGGGACCGGCAGTCCATCGGCGTTGTATTCTTTCGTTGCCGCTTCGAGATCGGTTAGCGTGCGGAACCAGCCACGAACTGCATCGCGTTGTCGACCCTCCCGAACATTGCAATGTGCAAGGGAATTGCCGAGCAGATAGATCCGTTCCGGTGACTGATCCAGCCAGCGATCAATGATTGGCATCGCGACCTGTGTGGGCGACCGCGAATGGGTGCGAGCGTCGCCCGCGATTGTTGTAATTCGGCCAGGCAGGAAGCCAAGGGAACTGCATATCTCTTGTTGGAGAAGTCGCATCTCCGCAACGTTGATAGGCCACCACCGGGCGAATTCCTGTGCTCGATAGAAAGCGATGCCATCGATAAATCGCTGAGAACTGCTTACGTCACGTCGTTTGAATTCCACGAGGCAGAACGAGGCGAATTCTTCGTTCTGGCCATCTTCCGTAAAGTCGCGAAAAGGATCCACGAGAACCGCCAGCGCGCGTGTGCTTGGCTTCTCCTTCAGCAGCTTGATGATCCGATCGATTTGATTGATCTTGCCGCCATAGCGTCGCAGGCGGCTTCCATGGACGAAGGGCATCCGATGTTCGAGCCCTGATCGCTCCAACTGCCACCACGCCACCAGCTCATTGAGCCATATTCGCCGGTCGGCATCTTCCATCGGCTCGGGCAAAGGGTAGGAACTCGGCAAAGGCAGGTCCTCGCCGGGTAGATTCGGCAAGTCAAGGTGAACGATAAGTATGCCGTTCGCCGCCTCGGCGCCTGCGGCCTCGCACGCCCTCTCATAAACTTCGTCAATATCTGTGCCTTGAATGAGGATTGGGCTGCCGGGCATTGACGAGCCAGACCACAGGCGACGAATAATCGGTGCACACTCTTTGGCTTCCACCCCGCCCCTGGTGACCGAAAGCGGCTCGATCGCAACCGAAGGACTGCTCGGCAAACCGGCGACTGCGATAAGACGCAGCGAGTCCGTCTCCTTACCGGGCTCGAATGTGGATCCTGAAATGACCAGCGTGCGATGGTCACCGTGGCCATTCTGATCATAGATGTGATCAAATTGAACGGCATGCTCATGCTTGTGCCCATGGAGTGCGATTGTAATCTGGCGGTCGCGCAGGAAGGAGCGCAACTGCTCGAGATTGGAGACATCCGCGAACGGTTTCACTTCTTCGCGCAAGCTAGGCGCTCTGAGATGATGATGAAGGACCGCAATCCGAAGTGGCATGCCCCCAACCGGTCGCGGCGATGTCTCGATTAAGCTACGCAAAGCCTCCAGCTGCTGACTTGACACTCTTGCCATGTCGTAGCGGGCCAACTCGTTTAGCTGGTGGCGAAGCCGCGCCTCTTCTCGGTATCCCCGAAAGCCATTGCTCCCGGGATCTTATCCCATACGCTCTGAAGAGGCTCGGGCAGGGTAGCGTTGACCTGTGACCAGTTGCTTGTGTTGATCGGGTAGACAGCCCATTTCCCGTCGGGCGCCACCAACCGATGTTCGCCTCCATCCGAGAGACTGCGGTCTACCCCGTCGAGCCAAGGGGTCACGCAGCCTGCCTTGCGCCACGCGGCGAGAAAATCGGCATAGCGTTCGGGCGAGCCCGGCTGGCTTCCGCGCAGGACGTCGTGATTGCCCGGCACTGCGACAATGTTGGCCGCGGTTGCGCCAACGTTGGCGAGAGTTTCGAGCAACATATCCAGAAGCAGCTGATGCCCACCCGGCTGGCCCTTGTCTTGCGCGTCCCCTGAAAACAGAATGCCGCTCAGCAGACGCCCTTCTTTCGCTAGCCGTTCTGACAGCCGCTGCAGCATCAGACGCAACGCGCCTTCGCGCGTGTCCTGTTGAATGCCGGCAATTTGGACCTTGTGATCGTCTCGCTCAAAAGGCGTGCCGGCGGAAGTCAGGTGTGCGTCCGTTACGTGCAGAAACAGAGCCGAGTTCGGCATGGTGATTTCCTGAGAATGACCGCAAAAAGTGGATGCTAATTGCATGCTTTCATGAAAACATGATAGAATGTTTTCATGAAACATCCAGCCCCGACGGGCGATCCGGACGAACATCTCCAAGTGCAGGTGCCTTCCCTAACGAAGCGCCACCTCGACGTTCGCGCGGCGGAAACCCGGGAACCCATTCGGGTGATAGTTTTGAAGGCACTCGAAGCCTACGGCATCCCCGTTCCAGAAGGAGCGATCTCCGATCGACGAAGGAACCGGATACGATGAGCGATTCTTTTTCCCCTCTCTCGATAGAGGCCTACGCGACTGAGGCGTTGAAGTCGGACCGTCGCGCTGGCGACGGAACGATGACGTTTCCCTTGCTGGGGCTATTCGGTGAAACGGGAAGTCTGCTGAGTGAGGTCAAGAAAAAGCAGCGAGACCGGGTCTCATTTGTCGGATATGCAGCGGCTGTCGTTGAGGAATTCGGCGACGTGCTGTGGTACCTGACAGCCGTCGCCTCAAGGTCCGGAATCGCCCTTGATGACATCGTCCCAACCGGTGGGATTGCAAAAGCCATCGGGCCCACTTTCTTGTCGTCGCTTCAGCCCGAAATCATGCCTCAGCGAGGAGAGCCGACGGCTGCGTTCGAGCGAACGCTGCTGAAGCTCGCCGGCTCCATCGGAATTTTGGTCGCTGACTTCGAAGAGGGACGTTTCAATAAGGATAAGGCAGCGTTGCAGCAGCGCTTAGCAACCATCATGGCGGGCCTTATTCAAGCGGCGAATGAGGCCGGGGTCACGCTGGAGGCCGCGGCGGTAAAGAACCTGGCCAAGATCAGGGATCGATGGCCTTCGACGCCAGCCTATCCTGAGTTGTTTGACGTCGGAGCGTTGCCAGAAGAGCAGCTCCCGCGAGACCTTCGTGTCGAGATTTTTGAGCGCCAGGTAGGCGGCCGCACCTACGTCTTCCAACGATGCAATGGTCTCAACATTGGCGACCGACTCACCGACAACGCCATGACCGCCGACGACTATCGCTTCCACGACGTTTTTCATTACGCCTATGTAGCTGTGCTGGGATGGTCGCCGGTGATCCGCGCCTTATTTCGCTTGAAGCGAAAGAGCGCGGCGAAAGTCGACGAAGCGCAGGACGGCGCCCGCGCGATCCTGATCGAAGAGGGGATAACGACCTGGCTATTTGGCCAGGCCGTGAACCTCGACCTTTTTGCCGCTATGAAAAGAGGCGACTTGCCGTTCGATCTGTTGAAGCACATACGTCAATTCGTCGCCGGTTACGAACCAGAGCAGGCTCCGCTGTGGCTCTGGGAGGAAGCCATTCTTCAGGGGTATGAGGCGTTCCGCTACCTCCGCAAGCACCGCCGGGGGATCCTTCACATCGACGCCGCTCAGCGGCGGCTCAGCATCGAGGCACTTCCTTGAAAACACCGCGCGAATTCGTTGCTGCCCTGGCGGAACTAGATTTGCCAGATGTGTTCAATCCATATCGTGACTGTTGCCCTGTCCATGATCGTTTCGATGCATCGCGCCTCAGGCAGTCGAATTTCGTCCAATGCCTCGACGCCGCATTGGAGGCGCGCGTTGACACGATCTGGATCGCCCGCGACCTTGGTTACAGGGGGGGGCGCCGCACGGGCGTGCCGCTAACCGACGAGGTCCATCTGAGAGATGCCGGGGAGTTGCTCGGGGGAGTTTCGCTGCGGAGGGCCACGCGCGGGCCTGTCGTTGCCGAAAGAACAGCGGCCATCGTCTGGCGTATGCTGACGCGGATTTCCGAACCGGTCGTCTTGTGGAACGTGTTCCCACTCCACCCGCATGAGTGTGGCGATCCGTTTTCGAACCGTTGTCATACTCGCAAGGAGCGCGAGATCGCTTGGCCGTTCCTTATCGCGCTCATTGAAATGATCCGCCCGCGCCGCGTGGTTGCCATAGGCCGTGACGCCGGCACTGCCCTGGCGGATTTTGACATACCAGTCATGACCGTCCGTCATCCGAGCTACGGCGGCCAGGCAGAATTTGTCTTAGGTTTGCAGGCAATCTATGGGCTTAGTGGAAGCGCCAACGAAGACCGCACCCTTGAGTTGCCATTTTGACGGCGTCCAGTTTTACGCCTGATCGAAGTTGGCGAGCAGATAGTCGATGTCCGACCGTTTGCTTTGCCCCGGTTGGTCGATTTCAGCGTGCGTGGATATGACAGTTAGGTTTCCGACGGTGACCCCGGTCTCGCGCGCAACGAAGTTCATCAATCGGCCGAGGCCAACGAGGTTTCCGAGCAGCTTCTCGATATAGAAGTGGTTCCGGTACATCACGGTAAGCGACAACACTTTTGGCGTCGAGGGCATGAGCTTGAAACTCAAGAAGCTCAGGCATTGACCGCCATATGGCGATGCATCGACGTCCCGAAGCGGATCAAAGATCGCGAGTTCGAACTTGTTCAGCGCCTTGACGTTCGGATCGCGGATCCTCTGCACCACATCCCACAAGGGATTTGGAAGGTTATCGCTTGCTCCCGGCAGTTGGATCATTCGCTCGAAGTAGTAGCCGGACCAGCGTTCGTTGCGCCGGACTTTCCCAAGTACCTTATCTTTGAAAACATCGAAGAATTCCGGTGCGCCGTACCGGAAGTAGAGGCTCTGGGGGAAAATTGTGTTGGCGACCGTTTCCACAGATTTGCCGATGTTGGACAAAAAGCTCTCTATAACCGCAATTTTGGGATTCTGCCGGTCGGCTCCGACCACCGGATTGGCGATATCAATCACCACATTGTAGGCGCTGTGGCCTGGTCGTGCATCGACTGCCCGCACGGCTTCCCGCCAGGCACTAGCGCAATCAGGCTGTTGCTGGATCGCCAAGTACATGCACATCCTCCAAGAGTTCCGCTGACCCGAAAAGCCGGGGTGCAAGATACGCCTCGGTCAGCCATGCGTGTCCATCCAATCCCCACCGCGATCCCCAGCTGTTGCGGATGAGGATCGCACGCTGGTTGCCTATCGACCCGTGCCCGACCGCGATCACGGCATGGCGCCTACGGTGATCAGGCTGCTCACCTTGTCCAGGGTTTACCAAGCCATTGGGGGAAGGTCGGTAGAATGCCGCCGACAGCATCATCACCATGAGAGCAGGACGGCCCTCATCGAGTAGCCGGATGATCTCGTCGACAGCAGGTTGGAAAGACTTTCCATTGCGAGCGAACAGAAACCCGATATCGGCCGGTGCTGACCACTCGGGCCCGGGCATGGCTTTCAGGTACGGCCATTCAGCTTCCTCTGGCTGGCCAGGATCGCGAAGCGCATCCAGCACCGCCGATAACAACGCACCGCTTTCGGACGGTAGATTTGACCGTTTCTGTGCGTGATAAAGAGGTACTCGCAAGAAAGCGGCTTCCACGCCCCGCGGACCGCGGCGTGGGCGTCGCTCGCTGCGAAGGCCAGACACGTTGGTCTGGCACCCTGGTCGCGTGCCGGGCCGAACACGGCGCGCAAATCCTTGAGGGGAATAACGACCGTCATGCCGCCTCAAGCAGAATCCGTCGTTCGGCTCGCGAAAGACCTTCTTCCTCAGGCCCCGTGAGATCGAACTCGACCTCCAAACTGCTAAGAGGAGCTTCGTCCGGCTCCCATGGACGCCGATGGTTCAGCGCCATCTGACCGCGATAGGATTTGTATGGCTGCGCCGTGACCCGCCGGATGACAGGACCGCCGACAGTGGCCTCGTCCATGGCCTCGACCTCATCGCGCACGACCGCGAATCCGCTGGCCTTCAGCTCGTCGACGTCCCACAGATAGCCGCCACCGCTATGTTCCTTCAGCCGCAGGACAAACAGATCATTGCGGCTACCATCGATACGCGTACCGGCATCGTGTTCGGTAAGCAGCCACACGTCACCACGGTAGTTTTCCGGTCGATATGTCGTAAGGAGCGCGGCCTTCAACTCACGCGGTTGGCTCAGAAGAAGCTCACGCGCCTGCCTGGGGTCTATCAACTGATTGCCAGCGAGCGTCCAGCATGTTGCCTCGTAGCTTGCCCCAATGCGCAGTGCGAGCTGATAGACGGAACTTGGTCTTCGAAAGCTGTCGACGGTCCAGCCCTGCCGGGAAGCGTGCCAACCAATTAGCCAACGGGGGAGCATGAACGCGCTCGCGAACGCATCCGCCTCGACTTCCTGCAGGTCTCCGGCAGGCGCCGATGATGCCGGCATGCGCCTAAGGATGCTTTCATCGTCAAGGCTCGGCTCGTGGCGCAGAACGAAATGGCCCAATTCGTGAGCCGCGGTAAACCGTTGAATGCTCATCGGGCGTTGGGTGGTGACGAGCACGCCCGGCGTCGGCTGGTTAAGGTATGCGCCGAGGAGCCCTTGCAGTGGCCTTAGCAGCAGGGGCAGGTCAATCGCCTGGATTGCTGCGAAAACGTCAACGTTTCCGCCGCGCGCCTCGACGGCTTCGCGAAAATGGAGGTCGCGGTGCAGGCGTGCCGCGGCCATCGTACCCGCCCGCACGGCATTGGCAAAAGGCGTCGCCATCGATCAGCCTCGACCGGCTTTGGAGCGAGCACGCAGATATTCGGCGAACCGGCCAAGTTCGACCCGGTCCTGCTCGGACAAATCTGCGGCACGTCGCGCCAGGTGCGCAACGTCCACGGGGAGCTCAGCTATGGTCTGATCCTCTCCGGTGAAATATCCAGTCGGCTGCCGATAGAGCTTTGCCAGGCGCGTGAGCTCGATCGCCTCCACCTTGCGCTGGCCGTTCTCGATGTCTGTCAGAGCGGTGCGCGGAATGCCAAGATACTGGGCCACCTCGTCTTGCTTCAATCCGAGATATTTGCGGGATTCCCGAAGTCGCTCACCGAGGCGCCGCCGCTCTTCATCACCGGAGTCGTGCTTGTTGGCCGAGTTGCTCATGGGCTTACCCCGTTCTTCTTTTTCCACTTGGCTTCAATGCGAGGAACAAGGTCCGCGAGAGCCGCGTCCACCGAAGCGTATCCGCCAGTTCGCACGACGCTGTCGGGCAACGTAAAGCCGATGATTGCCTCCACGACCGTCAATATGCTCACCGCCACAAGCGAGTCTATCGGCACCGGCGCTTTGCAGATTCCAGGCTCGTCAGGCGGCAAGGCAATGCCCTTCATCGCCGCTTCTGTTTTGACGGTTTCGATCAATTCCTCCCGCAGCGCCGCTTCGACCTGCATCACCGGAAAGGTCGCTACGCCAGCCGGTGGTATCAGGACATTTGTGCTCACCGAAAAGCCTCTGCGCTGTTTGGGGACATACCAGTAACATAATGTCTGAAAATCAGACTTTCAAGATAGCTGGGTGAAAAGCAGTGTCGGCCGGGCACCGACGACAGGATTCAGCTTTGTTCGGCATCGCTTGCCGGGTCGATCGGCAGGTAGGAAATATTCAGCGCCGGCAGGGGAGCGCCGATTGCGTCCGCGTATTCCTGGTCAGGGAAATGAACGAGAAATGGCGCTGCATCAGTGGCGTTGATCGGGAAGCCGGGCTTTAGATTAGGAATTGTGAATGCCGGCGTACCGACTTGCCCGTCACGCACGACCACGGCGCCAAATCCCGTAAAATATGTGGCGTTGACGTGCGCGGCCCCATAATGATCGAACAAGGCATAGGATAGGATAGCGGCTCTTCGGCGTACATGCGGAAGCATCAGGTCAGCCGCTTCGATACCATGGTCCTGGATGGCAATGAATGCCGGTCGTTGCGCCGAGAATTGATCCGCAGCCTTGCGCATCGCTTCCAGCATTGGCTTGGATGTATCGTCCTCGCGCTCGCTTCGCATCACAACTAGGCAGCCGCCGTCCTTGGTAAGAGCTCCCGATACGTGAATGTTTGGGCCGAACTCCGCGCAGCACGCGGCATATAGCGCTTTCTGATCATTGAATGGAGCGCTGCCCAGAAATTCGGCGGAGGGCCGGCGTTGCAGCCTGAAATCGGAACCCACGACGATTGAAGGAGACTTGTCTTGTAGGATGGACGCGGTTGCTTGGAGAAGCTCTGCCTGTTGGGTTATATTCGAAGGCAATCGCGACGCCAGCGAAATGATCAGCACCTCCGGCCGCTTCAAATCCGCATGCTTGGTCAGTACCGGCGCGATATTGCCCATGAAGCGGTAGAAATCTTTGCGATGAATCTGCCTACCGGCATCGGCCGAAAGACTCTTGCATTCAACTTCGGCGACAAAGGCCCCGCGGCTGAAGATGAGGTCGAACCGGGCTTGCCCTTCTAAGTCCGGAAATTGGACGTCGTAACCGTGGTCCATCAGACGCTGGGCGAGGTCAAGTTCAAGATAAAGCGACGCGAAGCCAGTCTCTGCCTTGATGGCGTCACGCAGGCGCCCGTCCAGAACCAGTTTGCCGGCAGGGGTGAGTCGCGAGTGGACTTCTACTGCGACGGCAGCGAAATTGAGAGCGGCCAGGATGAGTCGGTCCGTAAGTTCCGGCAGCAAACGGCCTTCCTTTTCAAGAACATCGGCCTGAAATCCGATCGCCATTTCTAGCCAATGGTAGTCAGCTACGATCTTCCAGCTAAAAAAGGACCTTCGCTGATCAGCGTCGAGTTGATCGAGGCGTTTGAACCAACGGTCGCGGCCAACCAAGTCAATGAACCGGTTGAGATAACCACTGAGGTCATTCAGCGTGGATGGCAATTTCACGAGCATGGCGAAGCACTCCGGGCATGAAAGACTTTCCTATTCGACGATCTTGTCCATGCGTTTGGAGTACCGCGAGCTGCTCTTCATAAACTGATATGGATCGCCAATAACCGTGTTGTGCCGTCCCTTGTATTGGTCCTGTATCCAGTCGAGCAATGGCCTGGCCTCGGCCTCGCTAAATTTTCGATGTCCCCGCCCATTGTTGTATTGCAGCTGATCGAGAATACCTTGCGGGACCGATGGCGCGGCATCACCGAAATAGAAAAAGTTGCGCGAGATCAAGACCCGGTCTGTCTGCGTGTCGTTCTTGATGTTGGACGGCTCCGGGCTGCCGTCGACCTGGCTGTGATGCGAATCTTCCTGAACCCACGCGGTCGTCCCCGCCGGCCGGTGATAGATATTGTCGCCCATGATTGTCAGGCGACTGCCGTTCCGAACCGGCCGTTTGCAGCGATAGTCTGGATGATTCCAGTATGCATCAAAGGTGAGCGTCTCGGTCACCTGCATGAGATAGATACAGCGCCCGACCGCTTTCAGTTTCGCCCCGCCCATACCCACGATCCAGTCGCCGACATTGGCTTTGCGGCGGATCGTCGGCTTGCACGTGGCCAAGGTACACACGCTGTGGAACGGGTTCGGAGCGAAGCCAAAATCTCTTGCGACCACATACACATAGACGTTAGACATGGAGCTGTCAGCACCGCGACGGTGGCGCAGCGTGGACCGGGTCACGCGGGTTGCTGCTGCCGGGATCCTCGAACGGATCGTCACTACCTTCGATGGCGTCGATGATGCCGTCCGAGTTCCAATTCTTGAGTTGGCCGCCGTATTTTTCGAAGGCAGGCGGGATGTCTGCCTTGGTCCCTCCATGCGTATAAACGCCGACAATCCGCTTTCCCAATTCCTTTGCTGTGCGAATTTCCCAATCGACCCAAGGGCGCTTGTGAGTCTCCTTGCCGATCAGGACAACCACCACGCCCGCCCATGACATCTTCATCCGCAGCAGCCTTTTCAGCGTGCGTTCTGGGATTTTTCCCGCGTCGAGGCGCGCCTGGTTCGATGGCTTGGCTCGGATCGAACTGTTACGGATCTCGAAACCGTTGCGGCCGAGCAATTCGGTCAACTTGGTGACGTGGTCATCGTCGGCATGGTGATGGCTGATAAAAACGTGCCTGCGCTTCGACATTTTCAACGGTCCCGCAGAGCTCAGCGAGCTCGGTTAAATTGTGTCACATTGTCCGATGAGTCGGGTAAAAGGCTAGCAATCGGTCGGGCAACAACAGACGCCCTGATACCGACGAATAGATGGGATCGACAGCTTTGGCAGGCAAGAGCGCACAAACATGGGAAAAGAAAATCCGCCCGTTGCTTTCCCCGGGCGGTGCGTTCGATGAGAGGTTCTTTGAAGACCACGGTGAACGTCCATGGGCGCCGAGCGAGCTGGACCGGCGCGCCGCCCTGGCGCTGCATATCGAACTTGTCTCCACGGTCGCCACACAACGTCTCGACTACAGCCATGGGGTTGAGGAAAGTGCGCTGAAGAGCATTTTCGGGCTGTTTGCCAAGACCAGGGGTTTTTGTTCGGAGAACCTCGGCTGCGACACCTTCGAAATATTTGCCTGGCATGCGCTGAACGCAAGCGTCCGCCCCTTTACCGCCCGCTGGCACCCCATCAGCCAGGCAGGCGGGCTGCGCGCGCTCGACACCAGCGATGAATTTCGCTCGGAATTAGAACTCGTGCAGCAAGCCCTGCTCGATTTGGATACGGCATTGCAGCTCATTGCCGACTACAAGGGCTACGCCGCCACGCAAGCGTCAAATTCTTCGCACGCAGCCATCGACGAGGAGATGCTGTCATTTCCTGCCTGGCGCCCGATGGGAATTCGTGATGGCACCGACAAGCTGGCGGCGCGCGAGCGAGATCTGGTACTTGTTCGACGACGGCACTATCAAGTCGACGCCGAGCGCGGTTGGGCGTCGGGGGTGGCGCTTTCTGGCGGCGGCATCAGAAGCGCAACATTTGCAATCGGCGTGCTCGCGGCCTTGGCCCGCAGGAATCTTCTGTGGCAGTTCGACTACATCTCTAGCGTCTCCGGCGGCGGATACGCCGCCGGATTCTTGACGCAGCTGCTATCAGGAAAAGACGTCGACCCGGACTTCGGATTGGAAGCGAACAAGCAGCCCTTTGTGCGCGATGAGGGCGAGTCCCGCATCCTCAGAAAGGTGCGCAATGGGGCCAGCTACTTGGCGGGCTCATTTGTCGAGCGCGCGGCGCTCGCGGCGATCCAGGCGCACGGCATGTTTATGAACCTGCTTGTCGTCACCCTGTTGACGGCAGTATTTGCCTACCTTGAATTCGCCGCCCGCTACGCCACGCCGTGGACCATGACGGATGCCTTCTCATTGTTTCTGCCCATCGTTGCGATCGGCGGCATCGTGATTACGCGGCTGGCACGGAAAACATTTTACCACGACGACAAGCCGTCCTATCTGATGACGTTTTTTGGCGGTCTTTTTCTTGTGCTCCCTGCCATGTTCGTCCTTCATTTTTTTCACGTCGGCGTGCGGTCGCTCGCGGACCTTGTGCTTGGCGTGAAGACGAGCCCTGCCACTCCAATCACCTTGATTGCCATTCTGGCATGGCTTGCATTGACCATTTCTGGTTTCGTCGCCGCCGGCGCGATCGTGTCGCAGTTCAATCGCTTGCGCCCGGCCTTGCTGACGACGATATCGGCGGTCTTTCTGCTCGTGGCGCAGTCGCTGTTCTATAATTTCTTCGCAGATGTCGGTCCAACGGCCTCGACGGCGTGGGCAACGGCGGCGACCTTCACACTTTTTATCCTGTGGCTGGTTGTCGATATCAACGTCGCCTCACTGCATCACTACTATCGTTTCAAGCTATCGAAGGCATTCTTGCTTAAGCCATCCTGCGATCCGGCAGAGCCCATGAACTTGAGCACGTTCGACGCCCGCCGGGGTTTGTTTCCCATTATCAACTGCGCGCTAAATGTACCGAACTCCAGCGATCCGGTGATGCGCGGAAGGCTCTCGGACGTTTTCGCGATCACGCCTGTGGCGGCCGGCGCGCGCGTTCTCGGCTATTTTGAAACCGACAGCTGGGAGCGATCCAACACCAACCTTGATCTAGGATCCACCATCGCTTTGTCGGGCGCCGCCGTCTCGCCGCAGATGGGCTTGCGAACAAAGCGCTACGCAAGCTTCTGGTTGACCGTCCTCAATCTTCGGCTGGGCATCTGGTTGCGAAGGCCTGGCAAATCTCCGGCTGCGCCAGGCTTGTGGTACCTGCTAAAGGAAATGACTGCCACGGCTGACGAGCGTGGATCATTCCTCAACATCTCCGACGGAGGTCATATCGAGAACCTCGGAGTCTATGAGCTTATGAAACGGCGCTGTCGTTTCATCGTGGCTATCGACGGTGAAAACGATCCATCGATGACGTTCCACGCGCTGACAAACCTTCAGCGGCTCGCCTACATCGATTTCGGCATTACTCTTGATGTCAATCTCGATGATCTGCGAGTTGGAAAGGCTGGTTACAGTCGGTCGCACTTTCAGCTCTGCCGCATCCTTTATCCGCAAGGGTCAGACGATTCGCCGAGCAAGGTCGGCTATCTTCTATACATGAAGCTCTCACTGACCGGTAATGAGGGTGAATATCTGAGGCGCTTCAAGCTCGACGAACCTGCCTTTCCCCACCATTCGACTGCCGATCAATTTTTCTCCGAGACCCAATTTGAGGCGTACCGCTCTCTTGGAGAACACATAGGGGAAAAGATGTTTCTGCCCGCCATCACAGGTCCGCTAGACCAAACCGATGTTCAATTGGAGGAGTGGTTCCGTTGCCTAGGTCACAGCATGTTGCGGCCAGACTTTACTAACGTAACGTGGCCAACAGACGGGGAAATAGTAAACTGATAGAGCGTCGGAATCGCGTTAGCTATGAACTCAGGCGCCTTGCGGGCGCGTCAAATGCACCGCGCAAGTGTTCGTTGCCGAGACCGAGTTGGCTATCACCTGAGGATTGGGAAGCGCACGCGTTGGTGCTTCACGAGCCACGCAGCCATTTCCCAAGTTGGGTCGCGGTGTTTGTGGCCTGGTTCCACACCATCCACACTGGATCGTCATAGCCCTCAAGCCTTCCCCATACGATCCGCCGGTAAAGCCCCAGATATTCCCAAGAGGCCCATTCCATGTCTGTCGCGTCATCAGCCGATGGAAAGATCGCGATCTCGTTCATCCCCTTGTAGCCGTCTGCGACGCCAAGCTCCCATGGCACCCACCGGCTCTCCTTGCTGTTCTTACTGGTCAAAAGCACGAAACGATAAGTTTGCCGAATGCGCGACTTGAGCAATTTGGCCGTCTCGTTCGAAGTGTACGGTGGCATCTCCGGATCAACCTTGTCGGTGTAGACTCTGCCACCGTGGTTTTCGAGCACTATCGTGGCGCCAACTACCAAATCATCATCTTTGCTCGAATGGGACAGGAACGTCGATCCTTCCAGTGGGCGTGTCGACGCGGTCTTGCGAACCGCTGCCTGCTCGGTCAAGGTCTTCTTTGCAGCGAAGCTACGCAACTCGGCGCGGGTTATAAACGTCGGCATCCTAGTCCTGTCTCAGCGAACCGCCTACCGTCACCAGGTGTTACCCCGAACAGAACCGTTACTTCGGGGAAGCCTTTGTGTCACGAAACATGGACGACTCGACTGTGGATCGTATCCAAGACGCGACTGCCGGATGACATGGTAGGACTTATGTTCACGATCTGTGCTTCGAAAGTCGCATAAATGGCAGTGAGGTGTGACGTTGTGACGTCCGGAATTATTTGGCATTTCACGGGGTTTACCAGTCCGGAATTATGGGTCGCTTGTGGGTGGCCTATGCGATTGAAAACAGGAGTGTTTTCTGGCTGAGGGTAGGGGTTTCCGATCCAAAGATCGAGTTTACCAATGGCCTCAATGACAGTTAATTCTGGATTGGCATTAAGTGATTGGATTTACGTAGAATATAGCCGCCCTTATTGGTGTGACGTCCGGAATTATTTGGCATTTCACGGGGTTTACCAGTCCGGAATTATGGGTCGCTTGTGGGTGGCCTATGCGATTGAAAACAGGAGTGTTTTCTGGCTGAGGGTAGGGGTTTCCGATCCAAAGATCGAGTTTACCAATGGCCTCAATGACAGTTAATTCTGGATTGGCATTAAGTGATTGGATTTACGTAGAATATAGCCGCCCTTATTGGTAAACCCGCTCACGGTCGCCAACGGATTGGTCAACCCAAGACGACCGGATTGGTAAACCGGAGCAGCCCTTTCGACCAAGGTCCAGCTGTGCGCCTTCAGTCGCGCCTTCGCAGGCTGCGTGGCGATGCAAGGTGTGATTGTCACGACAGATATAACTCCAGCTGTTACTCGGTGGTTCTGTTCTGCCGCTAGGGACTAGCGCACGATGTCGAGGAAAGAGTTCGTGCCACTCAACCTGCTCGCCAAGTTGGCAGGAATCTCTCGGCAGGCAATTTGGAAGGCCTGCCTGCGTGGCAACTGGCGAGGGCACTCCCTGGAGGTGCGCGTCATTCAGGGTAAGGGCGGCAACGCGGGCAACCAGTATCTTGTTAGTTTGACTTCCCTCCCACCGGAGTTGCAACTCCGGTTAAGGCCCATTCAAACGCCGGTCCAAAACCCTTCGAAGCAGATCGCAAGCCGAGGCCGGCACGGCCGAGCGGACAAAGGCAAGAAACGTGTTGTCATCAGTCGGCAGTGGGATGCTCTGGTACCGTTCGACGTTCTCACCAAGGCCAAGATTGCAGAGGATCTAAAACAGGAAATCCGAGGCCTTCTTGCGGCCGGCGCAGCTTGGGGACACGTCAAGGTCTTGGCCCGCAACTTCCTGGTAGAGACCTCCAGGTCATGGGGATTCCGCCCCAGCGATCCAGCGAGTTTTGAGCAAGCCTGTTCGATCCCGTGGACGCTCGTTTCGGAAGAGCTTCATTATCGGAAGGTCCACCAGTTTCGAGCGAACCGCAAAGCCTACGAGGACAGCCGCCCGCGAGGGCGGCGCTCCATCGAAGGAATGCGCCCGATGGAATTGGTCGTGGGAGACGTGCACCCGGTAGACATCCACCTGACGCGGGCGGACGGCTCGATTTGTACTGCGAAGCTGATCGGGTTCCTTGATTGGGCAACTGGCCGCGTCTGGTGTGACTTGATCGCATTCGACACGCGCGGCGGCGTCAACAACCGCGATGTGATCGAAGTATTTGCGGCCATGGTAGAGCACCCCGCCTTTGGCCTGCCTGAGGCCCTCTACATCGATAACGGCAAGGAATATGGGTTCGCGACGTACCTGGACGACAACACTCTTACGGTGCCCGGGTTCCATGGGCCGGGTCGCTCGATGCGAGTTATAAACGCCTTGCCCTACAACGCCCCAGCAAAGCCAATCGAACGCTGGTTCGGCGACTTCGAGTCTCGCTATCTGAGCACGCTGCCGGGCTGGATTGCCGGTAATCGTATGAACAAGCGCCAGGGGGCGATCGGCCGCACGGTTGCGCCATACGGCACCTTCGACGATTTCGTTCCGGCGTTCTTCGGTCTTTTGAAGGCCTATCACAGCGTACCTATGGGAAAGCAGAGCGGCCTCAAGGGGCTTTCGCCCAATACCACTTTTCAAAAGCACGTGGCTGGCGGTTGGTCTGCGATCACCATGAGCCGGGACGAGGTCCGGGCGGCTGTAGCACGCCGTGTCGAGCGCACCGTGATCCAAGGCGCGATCAAACTCCGTGGACGTCGCTGGACCTGCGAAGAGCTGTGGCAGTACGCGCATGAAAAGGTGCTGGTCTGCGAGCCTGTCTATCATACGCCGGCCGAGCTGCTGTTGCTGGACATGAAGGGCAAAAGGCTCGGGATCGCAACCCCCGATGTCGCACTTCATCCACTTGATCATCGTGGCACCCAAAGCACGGCAGCACGAGCAAAGGCGCATCGCGATGCGATCGTAGACATGGCTCGCTCGGTCCCGAAAATCGACGTTGCAGCTCGCCTGATAACGCTTGGTCGGGATCAACCTGTCGTCATCCCCAACCAGCCGACGGGCAAAATGTTGCTCGACCCGTCTGAGCGGGGTCGGAACAAGAGCAGTGCGAAATCGTACGCGGCCTTTATCAACCAAAGACAGCTACGGCTGATTTGATGACGATGCCGCCATGCGGGCTTCGGCGCATCTGACGACCCGTGGCGGTGCGAAAAACATTCGTCAATTGCAGCGCAGGCGGCACGCGCGACCACAAGGTTCGCACGCTCTCCCGGCCATGCCGGGTTTTGCGAATGACGTTTCCTGTGACGACGCGCTGCGACCATCGGAAGCCGATCTCGTGGAAATACAGGTCGGCATGCTGCGGGCTGATATGATGAAAGACGCCGGCGATGGTGCGGCGGACGCGGGAGTTGAAGCCCTCCACCGAATTGACGTGGACGGCGTCGCGAACATACTCACCGCTGGAATGCTTCACGGTCTCGTGCTTGGCAAAGCTCTCACCAATGGCCATGAATGCCTTCCACTCGTCGCTCATCAAATGAGCTCCCGATTCGATCTGCGCTTCAATGACGCGTTCGCTTGCTCGCGCCGAGAGACTGGTCACGACCGCGGCACGCGCGTCACCGGACGGAGCGCCGGGCGTGACGTCGGTCGGCCGCTGCACCATGGCCATGACCGGCGCCTTCTCCGTATTCGCCTGACCTTTCCGGCCCCGTCCCGGAGGTGGGTCATCCGGCCGCTTTCTGGGCCTTCCACCGAGATGGAAATGGTCGATCTCCACCGTGCCGGCGAGCATGTTCTCCCGCGCCACCATGAGACGCAGCGCATGTCCCATCCGCCAGGCCGTTGGCTGGCTCACCCCGAGCGCCTCGGCCAGGCGCACCGACGACAAGCCCTTGTCGGATTGCAGTAACAGCCACATGGCCTTCAGCCAAACACGCAAGGGAAGCTTCGTGGAGTGCAGAGGCGTGTGTGTCGTCACCGTGAACTGGAACCGGCAATCGCCGCTGGAACATTGATAAAGACCTGGTCGGGCGCGCCGCTTGCCGGTATCGCGGCCGGCAATCGCAATCGAACGTTTGTATCCGCAGGCGGGGCAGATCCGGCCATCCGGCCACACCATGCTTTCCAGCAACCGACGGCAATGCTGCTCATCCCGGAAGGCCGCGATCATTTCTTCAACAGTCCGAATGTTGGAAAGCGCTGCAAGCATTTCAGGCATTCTCACCTCCTTCAGATAGCCCGAAGAATCGCATGAAAGGCCATAGGTCACAAGGATATTGCTGTCTTTGGTTGATAAAGGCCTCGTACGCTAAGGTCGAACGGAGCAGGAACGTTATGCGGCACGCCGTAGCCCAGCCGGGAGGCGAAGCGACCTGAAGCCTTCCGGGAGATGTTGCTCGCTGTCCCAGGTGTAGATGCCCGTCAGGTTGATGTGCTCCCAACTCAGCGGCGAGATATGCTTCAACAGCGTATCTGGGATGTTCCTTCCCGCCCGTTTGAGCTCTGTGACCGCGCGGTCGAGATAGACAGTGTTCCAGTGGACGATCGCGCTGACGACAAGATTGAGGCCCGATGCGCGGAATGCCTGACTTTCGAACGACCGGTCGCGGAGTTCGCCACGCTCATGAAAGAAGACTGCGCGTTTGAGTTTGTGCGCTGCCTCGCCCTTGTTGAGGCCGGCTTGGCAGCGCCGGCGCAGTGTCGAGCTCGAGTACCATTCGATCATGAAAAGCGACCGCTCGATGCGTCCGTTCGATCGTGTCGATTGCCGGCAGAAGAGATCCGCGTTCACGAAACATGGAGACAGTAGCACTCGCTATCGCGCCACCGTCGTCGGAGATCGCGGCCGCCTGAATTGCAGCCAACAGCGCAGCTCTACGGTCTTGCCCCGTCGCGCTCCGCGCGGCCAGATAAACCATCAAGCGAGCAATGTGATCGCGACGCGTTTCTTCACGGCGTGCATAGAGCGCAAACTTTCCAGCGTCGGCGCCAATCTGCTCAGCAACGTACTTTAGCATTGCGCGAGGCGGCGTTTCATCGGTCGCCAACACCCTGCCTGGATATCGCATCAAGCAGAGCTGAACGGCAAATCCGAGCTGATTGTGTTCTCGTCTGCGAAGTCCAATTTCAAGCCTGTCAGCCGACGACAACGAATAGTGTCGGATGAGGCCGTCCTCATCGGTTGGTATATCGAAAAGTCTCTGTCGATCCTGAACCTTGAGAAGCCTCCGTTTACCCATCGCCCAACTCCATCCACGACTAATCTGCCGGGAGCGTTGTCGAGTCGGAGGGGCGAAGAAATCAAAATTGGTGCCCTGCGATGGCAATCCACAGGGATCGGATGCTGCACAGCCGGACTACAGCAGAGTTCACGATCCGTTCGCCCTTAGCGTACGAGGCCTTTATCAACCAAAGACAGCTACGGCTGATTTGATGACGATGCCGCCATGCGGGCTTCGGCGCATCTGACGACCCGTGGCGGTGCGAAAAACATTCGTCAATTGCAGCGCAGGCGGCACGCGCGACCACAAGGTTCGCACGCTTTCCCGGCCATGCCGGGTTTTACGAATGACGTTTCCTGTGACGACGCGCTGCGACCATCGGAAGCCGATCTCGTGGAAATACAGGTCGGCATGCTGCGGGCTGATATGATGAAAGACGCCGGCGATGGTACGGCGGACGCGGGAGTTGAAGCCCTCCACCGAATTGACGTGGACGGCGTCCCGGACATACTCACCGCTGGAATGCTTCACGGTCTCGTGCTTGGCAAAGCTCTCACCAATGGCCATGAATGCCTTCCACTCGTCGCTCATCAAATGAGCTCCCGATTCGATCTGCGCTTCAATGACGCGTTCGCTTGCTCGCGCCGAGAGACTGGTCACGACCGCGGCACGCGCGTCACCGGACGGAGCGCCGGGCGTGACGTCGGTCGGCCGCTGCACCATGGCCATGACCGGCGCCTTCTCCGTATTCGCCTGACCTTTCCGGCCCCGTCCCGGAGGTGGGTCATCCGGCCGCTTTCTGGGCCTTCCACCGAGATGGAAATGGTCGATCTCCACCGTGCCGGCGAGCATGTTCTCCCGCGCCACCATGAGACGCAGCGCATGTCCCATCCGCCAGGCCGTTGGCTGGCTCACCCCGAGCGCCTCGGCCAGGCGCACCGACGACAAGCCCTTGTCGGATTGCAGTAACAGCCACATGGCCTTCAGCCAAACACGCAAGGGAAGCTTCGTGGAGTGCAGAGGCGTGTGTGTCGTCACCGTGAACTGGAACCGGCAATCGCCGCTGGAACATTGATAAAGACCTGGTCGGGCGCGCCGCTTGCCGGTATCGCGGCCGGCAATCGCAATCGAACGTTTGTATCCGCAGGCGGGGCAGATCCGGCCATCCGGCCACACCATGCTTTCCAGCAACCGACGGCAATGCTGCTCATCCCGGAAGGCCGCGATCATTTCTTCAACAGTCCGAATGTTGGAAAGCGCTGCAAGCATTTCAGGCATTCTCACCTCCTTCAGATAGCCCGAAGAATCGCATGAAAGGCCATAGGTCACAAGGATATTGCTGTCTTTGGTTGATAAAGGCCGCGTACGATTTCGCACTGCTCTTGTTCCGACCCCAACTTCAGACCAGACGCCGTCAGCTAACCGCTTACAAGCAAAGTGGGAGCGCATCGTCAATCCAATTGGTCGCTTTGATCTCTCGAGTGACCAGCGGCAGGCCTGCCGGGCCGCGCCCTCGCGCCTGCTTTCTATGCACCGCTACCCGATGCCCCCACCTTTATCACAAAACGAGTTGTATATCGTCGATATCCATGCACATATACCAACGATATATCAAATGGGAGGTGCATAGTGCTGGTTGGGAGTGATATCGGCGGAACGTTTACGGACGTGATCGGTCTTGCCGATGATGGTCGCGTATCAATCGACAAGGTGCCGTCGACACCGGAGGATTTTTCGGAAGCACTGCTTGAGGGGACGATGCAGGTCGCTCGCAACCTCGACCGCGAACCTGGTGCCATTGCCCACATGCGCCATGCATGCACGGTCGCTACCAATGCGATCCTGGAGGGGCGTGGCGCGAAAGTTGCGCTCATCACGACCAAGGGCTTTCGTGACGTTCTCGATCTGAGGCGTATTCGCATGCCGCGTCTTTACGATCCCCTGTATCACAAGCCGGCACCCTTGGTGCCGCGCCGCCGCCGTTTCGAAATAGACGAGCGGGTCGCCCACAATGGGGAGGTGCTGCAGCCGCTTCGCGATGCGGAGATCGACCGAGTTATCGATCTCATTGGCGAGGCCGGTGCGGAGGCGATTGCCGTCTGCTTGCTGCATTCCTACGCCAACGAGGCGCATGAGCGTCGTCTAGGAACTGCGATTGCGAGGCGATTTCCGGAAGTCTACTGCTCGCTTTCCGTCGACGTACTACCGGAAATGCGCGAATACGAGCGCACCAGCACGACCGTCGTGAATTCGTATGTCGGCCCGGTGGTCGCCGACTATCTCGACAGTACCGTTCGCAGATTTGCATCGGTCGGCGTAGCTGCAGGCTTCGAGCTGATGCAGTCCAGCGGGGGTACGGCCCCGCTTTCGGAAGTCAGGCGACTGCCCGCGCAGATCATTGAATGCGGCCCGGCTGCAGGCGTGGTGGGGGTCCAGAAACTCGGCGATGCAATCGGCGAGAAGAACATCATCGTCTTCGACATGGGCGGCACAACGGCGAAAGCCTCACTGATCGAGGATGGCCGCTTTTTCGTATCCGAGACTTTCGAGGTCGGCAGCGAACTCTCCGCAGCCAGCGCCATGGGAGGAGGCGCCGGGTATTCGGTCAAGCTTCCTGTCATCGATATTGCGGAAGTGGGCGCAGGCGGCGGCAGCCTGGTCTCGATCGATGCGGCCGGAGGCGTCGTTGTCGGACCGCGCAGCGCGGGCGCGGATCCCGGACCGGCGTGCTATGGGCGCGGCAACGAACAGGCGACGGTCACGGATGCCAATGTCGCGCTCGGCTATATCGATCCGTCCAACTTCGCCGGCGGCAGCATTGCGATCGATCCCGAGCTCGCAGTCCGCGCGATCCGCGACACGCTTGCCATCCGCACGGGATCGACGATGGAGGAGGCGGCTTTCGGGATACGCAGCATTGCGAATGCCCATATGGCCCGGGCGATTAAGGCGGTAAGTACCTACAAGGGCCGCGATCCGCGGGACTTCATCATGGTCGCTTGCGGCGGCAATGGCGGAATACACGGTCCCGACCTCGCCGCTTCTCTGGGGGTCGGCACGGTGCTTGTGCCACCGGCGGCCGGGGTCTTCAGCGCGCTCGGCCTTTTGTGCGCCAATGTCGAGGTGATGGCGTCAGTCCCCCTGAATATCATGCTGGACACTGCCGACTGGCTGGATGTGACAGGCCGCCTCAATGATGCGAGAGGCCTGCATGGGGCTCGATTGGGCTCCACGAGCGTCAACAGTGCCGAGCTCTCGTTTCTCATGCGCTATTCGGGCCAAGCTTTCGAGCTGGAGGTGCCGATCGAGCCTGCGATGCTTATTGCCAACGATGTCTCGGCGCTGGTTCGTCGGGTCTTCGAGGCGGTATATCGGCAAACCTATGGCTACTGCGCTGCCGAAACGCAGCACGTCGAGCTCGTTTCCGCTCGCCTACGGCTGAGCGCTCTTGCGTCACGCTCGATGAGCGAACTCCTGAAAGGACTGCCACGCGGCGAAGAGCACAGATCCAGTCGCAAATGCTATTTCGGTGCCCGCCACGGTTTCCTGGACACGCTCGTCCTCAGCCGTGCTGCGGTGCCCATAGACGAGGCGATCACAGGGCCGGCAATCATTGCCGAGGCCGAAGGCACCACCGTCGTGCCACCGGGCGCAACTGTCCAACGCGACCGTCACAACATCCTTCGCGTCAGGCTTCCCTTGCGAGAGGTCCCATGAAGCGCTTCGACCCCTATCTTCAGGAGGTTCTTCGATCGGCATATGACGCGATCGCGGAAAACCTCGCTATCATTGTCATGCGTGCGGCCTATTCGGAGATCGTGCGGGAATCGCTCGACTATTCGACCGCGCTTTGCGACCGGAACGGCCTGACACTGGCGCAGGGCGTAACGACGCCCATGCATCTCGGCAGCTTCCACGACGCCATCAAGAACCTCATCGCAACGGTTGGCGAATCCGCTGCGGACGGCGACGTCTTCATCTTCAACGACCCGTTCCTGGCGGCCGGGCAGCACCTGCCGGACATCTACGTCGTCAAGCCGCTGTTCCACCAGGGACAGATCGAAGGCTGGGCGACCACATTGGCCCATCACTCCGATGTCGGGGGCATCGTTCCAGGCAGCAACGCGCTCGGAGCACGGGAGGTGTTTCAGGAGGGGCTTCGGCTTCCGGTTCTGCCATTGATGCGTCGTGGCGAGAGAGTTTCAGAGGTGTGGGCGATCATCGAAGCCAATGTGCGTACCCCGGAACTGGTGCGCGGCGACCTCGAAGCCCAGCTTGCCGCCTGCAACAATTGCGAGCGCGAATTTGCAGAGCTCGTCGAACGCTACGGCATCGAGACAATACGTGCGAGTTCGGACGAGCTTCACAACCATGCCGATCGTCTGACCAGGGCCGAGTTCGCCGCCCTTCCCGATGGCGTCTACACCTTCGAAGACCATCTCGACGGCCTGGGCGACGAGCCAAGCCCGATCCTGCTCACGGTCAAGCTGACCGTGGCGGGCGATGAAGTCACCGTTGACTGGACGGGTTCGTCCCCTCAAGTCGAAGGAGGCGTCAATACGACCTTCCCGTTCACCAAAGCCTGTTCCTATGCGGCGCTGCGCTCGATCCTGACGGTCGATGTGCCGAACTGCCAGGGCTTCACGCGTCCGATTAAGGTGATCGCACCGGCGGGAAGCGTCCTGAATGCGAACTTTCCCGCCCCGACCGGAGCGCGCGGGGTCACGGGCTACCGAATGATCGATTGCATCTTCGGCGCCTTGGCACAGGTCGTGCCTGATCGGGTCGCGGCGGATAGCAGCGGCGGGTCTTCGCTTCCAACCTTCTCGGGTTTCTACGACGGTTCGCATTTCGTGTTCTGCGAAACCTTGATGGGTACTTCCGGCGCTACGCTGGCGCATGACGGACAGGAAGGCGTCGCCCATATCGGCTCTAACCAGGCTAACGTGCCGATCGAGCTCGTCGAGGCGCGCTATCCGCTGAGAATAGAGGAATATTCGCTCGTGGCCGACAGCGGCGGTGCAGGCAAGACCCGCGGCGGTCTCGCACTGCGTCGAAGCTATCGGGTGCTGAAGCAGGGCATGTCCCTCAACATCCGTTCCGACAAGCGCACCTTTCCTCCGCACGGCCTTTTCGGCGGATCTGAAGGCGGCGCCTCCCACACAGTCATCCGTTCAGGTGAGCGGGAGATCGTCGTGCCGCAAATGCCGCTGTCGCCATTGCCGCTGGCTGAGGGCGATCTGGTCGTCCACACGATGGCCGGCGGCGGCGGCTGGGGGAACCCGTTCGAACGCGCGCCCGAGGAGGTACTCGAGGATGTTATCGACGCTCGCGTTAGCGTCGATGCCGCCAGACACGAATATGGGGTCGTCGTCGATTCCGATGTGCTCGACACTGCTGCCACTGAGGATCTGCGAAGGGCGCAGAAGAAGGGCAGCGCATGACACACGCCGCCTGGCTCGCAGACTTCGCAGTCGGTTTTTCCGGCGGCACGCTTCCGGCACAGCTTGCTTCGGCGGTAAACCGCTACGTACTCGACATTGCGAGGGCCGCGGCGGCCGGATCGACGACACGCACCGCGCGGCGGGCACGACTGGCCGCACCTACACTGTTCGGTCGGGCGAGATGCCGATGTGGTTCGACGGGGCGTCGGTAACCGCGAAGTCGGCGGTGTTCGCCAACGCAACCGCTGCCTCGATACTCGATCTCGACGACGGCCACCGCGCCGCGCTCGGTCATCCGGGGGCGGGGATCCTCCCGGCGGTTCTTGCCGAGGCGCCTGCCAACACAAGATGGAACGATGTGGTCAGTGCCATCGCGATTGGCTACGAGGTTGCGCTGCGAGTCGGGTCCGGCCGGCCGGCCATCCCGTTGACGGCCGTTTCGACCGGCCGGTGGGTCGGTGTCGGCGTCGCCGCCGCTGTGGCGCATCTACGCGGCCTCAGTGCGACTCAGACCGCACATGCCATCGCCATTGCCGCCACCACGGCGCCGGACCTCGTCGCCTTCGGCTACGTCCGCGAGACCGGCAATGCCGTGAAGGAAGATATCGGCTGGGCTTCCGCGACCGGCCTAGCCGCGGCGGACTTGGCGGAAGTGGATCACACCGGTCCGCGCGACATCTTCGACTACGCCTCATACTATGTAGGCGAACGAATGATCGCCGGCCTCGGCGACGATTGGATGGCCGAACGCGCTTGTCCGAAACGATATTCCTGCCGCTGGATTCGCTCACTGATTGACGGCATCTACGAACTCCGCGCTCAGCATGCGCGTCCGGTCGAGAATATCGCAGCAATCGAGGTCGAGAGCTTCCGGCATGCGTTGGGCCTCGCGAATGAGGTGGAACCGACAACCATCGAAGGCGCTCAGTACAGCATTCCCTACTGCACAGCGCTTGCATGCGCGTCGCAGCCAGAGGTCTTCCTGTCGCTGACCGAAGCGCACCTTCACGCCAAGCTCGTGACGATGACCGTCGCGGCCGACCTGCAGGAACTGTTTCCTGTCAGGGCTCCGGGTCGTATTCGCATCATCACCGGATCCACCACGTTTGAACGAACTGTTTTGCACCCCCTCAGCGATCCGGCAAACCCGCTGAGTGACGAGGCCGTCTTGGAAAAGTGCCGTCAGCTTTGTGCCTCTGCAGGACGTGCGCAACTCGCTGACACGATAAGCCGGAATCCTGCTGGAGCCCGTCGAGGACGCTCTGGCTCGAATCAACGCAGCCCTCGCGGAGATCCCCGCCATCCGGTGAAGGAGCACGTTTGATGGTCCACGTGGAAGATCACAAAGGATCGCGTATCGCCGGCGAAAGCATGGCCGACCTGGCAACGCGCCTGATACGCGACCGGATACTGGATCTTACCCTGAAGCCTGGCGCGCGAATCCAGGAACAGGAACTCATCGCGATGTTGGGCCTCGGCCGCACGCCGATCCGCGAGGCCATAAATCGGATATCCGCCGAAGGGCTTATCGATACCGAACTCAACCAGACCCCATCAGTCAGGCAGATGGACCTTGAGGAGGCGCTGAACCTTTTCGAAGCATATCGCGCGATCAGCCAGCTGACGGCGGCCTATATCGACTTTTCGGATGCCGGGTTGGCGCAGGACATCGTCGAAATGCAGAAGAAGCATCGGGAGGCTATCGGCGCCAAGTTGCCGCTGGACGTCAGCCACTGGAACTATTCCATCCATCTTCGCCTCATACGCTCTTCGCGCAATCAACATCTCATCACAGCCTGCCAGCGGATCCACAATCAGGCACGCCGACTCAACACCCTCGTCTACACGCTCGAGGTCCAGCAGACGGAACGCCCCTCCTATTCGCTCTCGATCGCCGAGCGCCAGCATGTGAGCTTCCTGTCCGCCCTGGAGAGCAAGAGCCGGTCTCAGGTGTCTGCGGTGCTCGACGACCAGGCGCTCACCTTTCGCGCGCGTTTTGTCCACGCTGTCGAGCGCGGCAGGGATGAGAGCGCGGACAGCCTGCGCCGCGCACTTGCCGGCCTGGCTCGATCCACATTGGTGGGGGGCGGTCAAAGCTACTCGACATAAGTCGGCGGGATAGATAGTGCAGAGCGTTTTTGGCTTGGCGTCGCCGTATCGACATTGAGGAGCGGACCCAGGTTGATAGAGCGTAATCGCCCGATTGTCACCGCCTGCCGGCTATCGTCGTGATGGCGTAAGACACGTGTTTAACGACGTCGTTTGCGACGTGTCTTAGGCGAGGTTTGCGATGCGTGTGGAAATTCTTGGCAGGAACGGCGGCGTCGATGGGGTGAGGAACAGAAACTCGACATTGTGATGTCGGTTGGGTCTGGAGCTACGGTAACGGAGGTGGCTCATCGGCACGTGACGCGGCAGCAGATTTACACCTGACGCAGTCAGCTGAAGAAGAAGGGACTTGTTGTCGCCGTCTGCGAGTGCGGTGTTTGTTCCCGTGGACATGAATGCCGTGCAGACCGAGCGCTGTGGAGACCGTCAGGACCCGTCTGGGATGGATCGAGTTGAGATTGACCTGCGGTCGCAGCCTGTTCTTCGACGGCGGCGTGAATGCCGCCACCCTGACGCGGCTAATCCGGGCGGTGGAGTCGGCATGATCGGACCGGGAACTGGCGTTCGAGTATACCTTGCCTGCGGGACAACGGCCACGCGAAATAATGTGGAGCGCCGGACTATGCGGTGTCCGCAGCATGCAGGCCGATTTACTCCATCTATTCTAGTCGGTTATAGTACTCAATCGGCTTTCTCGCTCCGCACATATTGCCTTAGGCGTCTTCGACCGCCTCGGCTCCTGGTTTGGTTGCGGCGCGGCAATCAGCCTGGGAACAGCGTCAGGATGGGAGCGTCGCCAGGGACGTCACGGAGGTTACCATTTCGTGGCTCAATCCCAGATTGCTGTGTACGCTTCGCCGTGCGCCTGGACGAGGCCCATCGGCTGCTCGAGGAAAGCATCGAGTCCATTGCCTCGATCGCGCTGCGCTGTGGCCTCGTCTCCGCCTCGCATCTTGGTAGCGCGTACCGCAAAGCCTTCGGCCGTAGCCCTGGTGAAGAACGGCGAAATCCAAGCTCCGTTAGTACAACGTAAGCGCTCATTTCCATGCGCGTTGACGCGGCCCGTTTGACGGGGTCGCTGTCAGACGGCTGCATCGGATCATGCAGCGGCGGTTTTGGCGAAGTTGAAGGGCAGCAGGTCGGTGATGTCGGCGTCTGTGGCGCGCTGCGGCAATTCGCTGAGGACGTGGCGCAAGTAGGCCAAGGGCTCGATGCCGCAAGCTCGGCATGTCAGCATGAGGCTGTAGACGACGGCACTGGCCCTGGCTCCGTCCACAGTGTCGCTGAACAGCCAACTTTTTCTTCCAGTGGCAAAAATCCTGATGTCGCGCTCAAGCAGGTTGTTGTCGATCGGCATCCTGCCGTCTTCGGTGTAGCGCGTCAGGTACTCCCACTGGTTCAGGGTGTAGGACACGGCGTCGCCGATCTTGCTGTCGGGCAGGACCTTCGGGGCTATGTCGTCGAGCCATGCCTTGAGAGCATTGAGGATGGGAACGCTGTGTTGCTGGCGGAAACGGCGGATGCATTGATGTCGCGTTTCGCCCTTGTCCGGCTTTTCGTTGCGCGTCTGGCTTTCAATCCGGTAGAGCTGTTCGAAGAACTTCAGCGCCTGCTCCGGCGGGCCGCCGCCTTTCTTTCTGGTCTTCAGTGCATCGACGAAGCGACGTCTGGCATGGGCCATGCACCCCAGATGGGTCGCTCCTGCCAGCGTGCGCCAGGCGGTATAGCCATCGCTCATCAGGATGCCGCGGTAATCACCGAGGAAGGCCTGCGGATAGATCTGGCCGCGGCCGGGCTGATAGTCGAGCAGCACGATCGGTTCGTCGCTGTCCTCTCCACTCCGATACGCCCACATGAAGGATGTGCTGGTGGCTTCCCTGTCCTTTTCCTTCAGGACCTGGACCGTCGTCTCGTCACCATGGATGAGCGGTTGTGACCGAAGCCGTAGCTTCAGGGCATCATAGATGCGGGAGAGATGCCTCTCGCTCGATCCGATCACCCAATGGCCCAGAGCGCCGCGGCTGACGGGAACGCCGGCACGCTCGAAGGCCTGGGCCAGACGGTAGAGCGGCGTGCCATCGACATATTTGTGGACGAGCGCAAAGGCCAGCGTCGAGGCCGTGGCGATGCTGCCCGGCAAGGGCTGCGCGGGCATCGGGGCAATGACAACAGGCGTATTGATGCCGGTCCGGTCGCAATGGCGGCATGCATACTTGAACCGCACATTCTGCAGGACCTTCGCCTTCACCTCGATATGGAGCTGCTCGGTGACGGCCTCACCCATGCGATGCATCTGGTGGCGGCAGCAAGGACAGGCCTTCTGACCGTCGGCAAGGTCATACTCGACGCGCTCGCGCGGCAGGTGTTCCGGCAGAGGCTTGCGGCCACGCTTCTTTCCCTCCGGCTTTTCGGTGGACGGAAAGCCGGTGTCCGGCAGGTCGACGACATTGCCATCTTCGCTGCCGGCGTCGTCTTCATCGGCAATCTGTTCGGCTTCATTGAAGAGGCGATCAACGTGCTTTTCGCTCTTCGGCGCAAAACGATGCAGCCGCGCTAGCGCCAACTCTTCCTCGAGCTTGGCCACGCGTTCTGCGAGCTGGCGGTTCTGCGCCTGCAGCGCAGCAATGCGCGCCATCAACTCCTCAACAGTCGGTTCACCAGGTCGATTCATCGTAGTTTTGAATCTGAACCGCACCGACGCGTCAACCGCACAATTCGGGAGCCGTCAGCCCGCAACCTGATATTGCCGCACCGGATGGCGCACCATTGCGTCGATGTCGATGCCGTCGAGAATCCAATGGAGCTGCTCGGTCGTCAGCGTAACCACCGCCGTCTCCCGGCGCGGCCACCGGAACTTGTCCTCGGTCAGCCGCTTTAGAACCAGCACGAAGCCGGACCGGTCAAAGAACAAGAGTTTCATCCGGTCGCGACGGCGATTGCAAAATGCAAAGACCGCAGGCGCAAATGGGTCAAGCTCCATCACCTCCTGAACCAGGACCGCAAGGCTGTTGATGCCGGCCCTAAAATCGATCGGCTCGCGGTGCAGGTAGACGTTGAGATCAGCGCCCAGTCTGAACATGGCCCAGAGCTCCAATGATCGCCGTCAACGCGTCTACATCACCGCATTCCAGCACCAGCTTCACGCCGTTCGGTAAAGACGCGCTCACCTTGGCTGCGAGTGGCGATGAGCCCATGCTTTCCTGCTTCGACAGCCGCTCTTCACCACGCGCAGCAGGCCTGTCCACCGAATTGCTCTGCATAGGCAGGCTGTGGTCCGCAGCGGTGACTTGAACTGGAATGAACACAGACGGTGCAGGTGGCGGCAAAGCACCGGCGTCTTTGGTCGTCTTTATCCATTTCCGAAGAAGGTTGGCATTGATCCCATGTTCAAGCGCAAGTCGCGATACCGACACGCCAGGCTCAAGGCAGGCCGCAACTAGCCGCTCTTTCGACGCCGGGTCGTACCGCCTGCGGCCGTTGCGCAAAATCCGCCTCACCAGCAGTTTCTGTTCATCGTCCTCAATCACTTGGTGTCCACCTCCGTTAAGTGGACACTTCATGCCAAAACACGCTCAATGGAAAAAGGTGCGGAGAAATTCGCGCTTACAGTACAACAAACAGGATAGCCCGTGACGAGAGGTTTCAGACGATGCAGAAGATCGACACAAAAATCGGTGATGTGGCTACGGACCCTGTTGCGTTCGCTTCCGTCGCATGGGGGCATTGTGCATTGTCTGGAGGCGGATGACTCGCGCGCGGCAGACAAAAAGGAATCCCGATCCGGACTCTTATGTCAGGCAGAAACCACTGGGGTGCTAGAGTGCGAATGCTGCATTGCTTCGCCTAAGCAGGGAGGGAGATGTGACGATAGCACGAGATTCCGTGTTTGATGTTGAGGAGAGACCCCAAGTCTTTGTCTTCCTTCTATTGCCCGGTCTATCTCTAATGAGCCTGGCCTCGGCAATTGAGCCGCTGCGCAGCCTTAACCGATTGATACAACGGCCCGCTTTCCTATGGAGATTCGCTAGCCCAACTGGCGCCGATATAGAGGCTTCTATGGGCATTCCGCTGCCGACGCTGGAGTACAACGCGGCGCTCCGCGGTGCAGACTACCTCTTCGTCTGCGCTGGTTTGCATACTGAGTTGAACGATGAAAGACGCTATCTCCAAATTCTTAGGGAGGCGGGGCGTCGTAGACTTACGATTGGATCGATATCAACAGGCACGCGACTGCTGGCTCGGGCTGGTCTGCTGTCAGAGTATCGCTGCACGATACACTGGGAGAGCCGTTCTGCTTTTCAAGAAGAGTTCCCCAATCTTGACTGTACGAACCGGCTTTACGAAATCGACCGCGACCGCTTGACCTGTTCGGGTGGGACTGCGGCGATGGACATGATGTTGCATCTGATTTCGCTACAGTTCGGCAGAGATCGTGCTCGGAGCGTTGCCGATCAATTCCACCATGAGCATATCCGAAATGAGAACGAGGATCAATTCGGTGGACGCCTCGAACATCTAGCGCATCTGCCAGAAAACATGCGATGCGCGATCGATCTAATGCAGCGTCATGTTGAGGAGCCGATACCAGTCCCACATATCGCCCAACGGGCAGGGCTGTCTGTGCGTCAGCTCGAGCGCCGATTCAAAATGCACGCCGGCGTAACGCCTCAGCGGTACTACATGCAACTCCGTGTACAGCGTGGGCGCGAGCTTCTCATCTACTCTAGCCTATCTGTCATCAACGTAGCTCTATCTTGCGGTTTCGATTCAGCTTCCCATTTTTCCGCATGGTACAAACGAATCTTCGGAAAGAGCCCATCTGAATCGCGGAGACAAGAACGGACGAAAAGCGGTCGGCTCTGAACGCTTGACACGAATTTGTTGCAGCAAGCCGAGCGGCCCGTTCGCTTGAAGCCGCGTAGCGGTCGAACTATTTTGGAGAGCCTTTCCAGGTGCGGTCTGCGCCGGGCAGGGAGCCGAAACGCTGGCGATAAGCGCGCGAAAAGTGGGATGTCGAGTTAAACCCGCAACGAATAGCGATTCCGAGGACCGACATTGAGGTATTGCGCAGCAGCCGTCGTCCTTCATCGAGGCGTATCCGAACATAATGCTGCGCCGGCGAGCATCGCAGGTGGCGCGCGAAAAGCCGCTCCAGCTGCCTGCAGGAAACGCCGGTACGGCTGGCGATTTTCGGAAGTCGAAGCGGCGTTTCTATGAATTGTTCCATCAACGCCACTGCGCCGATTACGGTCGGGTGGGCGACGTCCAGCCGGTGACGTAGCGCCATGCGTTGGTGATCTTCCGGCCGCCTGGTCGATCCGTAGATGAAATTCTCCGCAACCATGCTGGAAAAAGCGTTGCCTTGCCGGTACCGGATGATGTCCAGCATGGCATCCATCGCTGCCAGGCCTCCCGCGCAGGTGAAGATGCGTCCATCGACCACGTAAAGCTCATCGCTCACTTCAGCCCTAGAGCATGAGGCCCGCAGGGCATCGATATAGCCCCAATGCGTAGTGCAGTGCCTGCCGTCGAGAAGCCCTGCATCGGCCAGCACAAAACTGCCCGTACTGACGCTGCCAAGGCGAATTTTTCGTCGATCCATGCGACGCAGATATTCCCTCAGTTTTCTATTGCCATACGTCTCGTCGGAATGGCCGCCGCACACGACCACTATGTCGAATTCACCGCCGCCATCCAAGGGAATGGTGGGGACCGCGAGCCCGGTGCTCGATTGGATGGAACCGCCATCGACGCTGACATTCGTCCAGCGGTAACACTGCTCGCCGGCCATCCTGTTGGCGCCGCGCAGGGGCTCCGTGAGAGAGGAGAACGACATCAGCGAGAAGTCCGGTATCAGGATGACGCCGACGTGCAGCGGTTTTATCCCGTTAACAGATGCGTCCACCCGAGCCTCCTCTCTTTGGTCTCCGCATTGTCCCCTGAAAGACGTGCAGAATGCAATCAATAGTGTCGTATTGTTACGTAATCTCGTCGAAAAATGTGACCCCACGCCTAACGACCTAACTCATACTGGCCTTCCTTGGAGAGGCAAGCGGGCATGGCACCTTCATCTGCATACCAGTTCATTGCTGGCACCATTTACCAGGAGCTTCCTGCCGCTGTGCAGGACATGGTGAAACGGTGCCTTCTCGACCTGGTAGGCACGGCAATCGCTGGCACGCAGACCCCCCTGTCGCGAATAATCCGGAACCATGCAATTCGTGCCTTCGGGGCAGGTGCCGGCGCTCCTTCGGCACGATTGATGTTCGATGGCCGCAGGGCCAGCCCAGTTGGGGCGGCATTGGCCGGCGGCATGACGATTGACAGTTTCGATGCGCATGACGGTCATGTGCTTACCAAAGGCCACGCCGGCTGTGCCATCCTGCCGGCGTTGCTGGCCGTCGCCGAAACGAGGGACATGAGCGGTGCGGAGTTTCTCGCTTCGCTTGCCGCCGGCTACGAGATCGCCATCCGTGCTGGCATCTCCCAGCATGCTACCGCGCCGGATTATCACACCTCCGGGTCGTGGAATGCGCTGGGCGCGGCGGCCATAGCGGCGCACCTTTGGGGGCTCGACGAGACCCGGTTCCGGCATGCGATCGGCATTGCGGAGTTCCATGGCCCCCGCAGCCAGATGATGCGCTGCATCGACTTTCCCACGATGCTCAAGGACGGTTCGGGTTGGGGCGCCATGGCGGGCATCAGCGCGGCTTACCTGGCCGAAGACGGCTTTACAGGGGCGCCTGCGATTGTCGTGGAAGGCGATAATGTCAAATCCTTCTGGAACGATCTCGGCAAGGAATGGCGGTTCTTGGGAATGTATTTCAAGCCGTATCCTGTCTGCCGCTGGGCGCAGCCATCCGTCGAGGCCGCGCTTATACTTAGACGTAAGCACAATATCCTGCCTGAAACGATCGATCATGTTGAGATCGACACATTCGACGCAGGAGTCAGGCTCAATCAACGCAGGCCGGAAACCACCGAGGAAGCCCAGTATAGCCTGCCGTTCCCTGTTGCCGCGGCACTCGTGCGTGGGCAATTGCTTCCAACTGATATTGCCGGCGCATCGCTCGTCGACGCCGAGATATTGTCGATGAACGACCGCATCAAGCCGATCACCGTACCCGAAATCGACAAGCTGTTTCCTGCCGAAAGAATGGCGCGGGCGCGGATCTACCTCAAAGATGGTACCGTCTTCGAAAGCGAATTGACGACTGCGCGCGGCGACGCCGAAAGGCCGTTGTCGGATGCCGAAATTGCAGCGAAATATCACTCGGTCGCCGACGATATTATCGGGAGCGAAGGTGCGGCCGTGCTTCGCTCCTCGATCGAAACGCTGGATAGCGCACGTTCCGTGCGCGGACTGCTGGACCTCGTGCTTGCCCCGGCCGATGCACAGCGCAAAGCGGTGGCAGCTTGAGTGACGAATACACGCCCCAGGAATGGGCCGACGCGGTCGAAGTCTGGCTGTCCTCGCAGTATTGGTGCGACGGAAATGTCGGCATGATGGGCATCTCGCGGAACGGCTTCAACTCGCTGCAGCTCGCCTCGCTCGCTCCCCGGGCCCTGAAGGCGATCATTACGTTTCCTGCAGAACGATTTGCCCGCGCCATTCTGCGCATGCGATATGGTCGCGAATTCGAGCCCGCCGATCTTCCAGCTGTTGGTGATCCGTATAACCCTTTGTCTGATCAGGACATCAGCGAAAAGTTCACGGTCAATGCTGTGAAGCGGGGCACGGCGAGGCGAAAAACTTCGCACGTTGCTGGTTCGAGGCCTGACAGCGAATAGTGAGCTCGCCGTGCGCTCGAAAGGATTCGAGCGCGCGGCGAGGCTCTGCACATCCAACTATTGAATAAACAGGAGACATCATGGTTTATACTTCGAACGGTGAACGGGAAACAGCTCAAGCGGCCCGACAGGTGCTTGCCGACTCGTTCATTTGGGATATGCATCCGATGATGAACGGCCTCACGTTCAGCAAATGCTGACTGACTGTCTGACGCGAGCCCGCCCGGCTATGTCGCCCATCGTGAGACTGATCGTCCAGCGCATTGCGTTGGGCGTTCTGCTCCTCTTCCTTGTCTCGATCCTAATCTTCGCCGGCACGCAAATCCTGCCTGGTGACGTGGCGCAAGCGATTCTCGGCCAGCAAGCGACTCCAGAAGCGCTCGCCAATCTGCGCGCCGAGCTTGGCCTCAACGATCCAGCCTATTTCCGCTACTTCCGCTGGCTTGGCGGCGTTCTGACCGGCGATCTCGGGACCTCGCTTACCACGGGGCAGGAAGTCACCGCGACGCTGCTGCCCCGGCTGTGGAACACGCTGTTCCTCAGCTTCTGGGCGGCGATCGTGGCGGTGCCGCTCGCCATTGTCCTCGGCCTGATTTCGGCGCGCTACCGCAACGGTTGGGTCGACAAGCTCATATCCGGCTTCGCACTCACCTCGACTTCGCTTCCTGAATTCTTCGTCGGCTATCTCCTTATCTATTTGTGCGCCGTTAAGTTGCAGTGGTTTTCGAGCATCTCAACAGTCTATGACGGCATGCCGTTTCTCGACAGGATGAAGGCGATTGCCCTGCCAGCAACGGTGCTGACGCTAGTCGTGCTCGCGCATATGATGCGCATGACCCGCGCCGCGATCCTTAACGTGATGCAGTCGGCCTATATCGAAACGGCCGAGCTCAAGGGGCTGCGGCCGATCGAGATCATCCGCCGTCACGCCTTCCCGAACGCAATCGCGCCGATCATAAATGTCGTGATGCTGAACCTCGCCTACCTGATAGTCGGGGTCGTTGTGATCGAAGTGATCTTTGTCTATCCGGGCATGGGCCAGTACTTGGTCGACCACGTTTCCAAGCGCGATGTGCCCGTGGTGCAGGCAGTGGGGCTGATCTTCGCTGCCGTTTATATCGGCCTGAACATCGTCGCCGACATCGCGGCAATAGTCGCCAATCCGCGCCTGACGCATCCGAAATGAGTGTTTCGGCAGCCCCTCTCGTCAAAGCGCGGCGTCGCATACCGATCGGCGCCGCGATTGGTCTGTTCTTCACCGGATTGTTCCTCTCCACGGCGATCTTCGCGCCGCTGATCGCGCCGCACCCACTCGGCGAGATTGTCGGCGACGTCTGGATGCCGATGTCGGCGAAATTCCCGCTCGGCACCGACAATCTCGGCCGCGACCTTCTTTCGCGCATGATCTACGGCACCCGCACCACGATCTTCATCGCGGCGGTCGCGACTGCGCTTTCCTTCACGCTGGGGTCGATCCTTGGCTTCACCGCGGCCGTCGTCGGTGGCTGGTTCGACATGACGATGTCGCGTTGCGTGGACCTCTTGATGTCAATCCCGACGCTGATCTTCGCCCTAGTCGTGCTTTCGGTGCTGCCGTCCAACTTGGTGACGCTAATCCTGCTGATGGGGACACTGGACTCCACCCGCGTCTACCGGTTGTCACGCGCGGTCGCCGCGGACATCAACGCGATGGACTTCGTGGAGGCGGCCAAGCTGCGCGGCGAGGGCCGCGCTTGGATCATCTTCCGCGAGATATTGCCGAATGCTCTATCGCCGCTGGTCTCCGAACTCGGCCTTCGCTTCATCTTTGCCGTGCTCTTCCTGTCTGCCCTGTCGTTCCTTGGCCTTGGTGTGCAGCCGCCACAAGCCGACTGGGGCGGCATGGTGAAAGACAACAAGGACGGCATCGTCTTCGGCATTTCCGCTGCCCTGATGCCGGCAGCCGCGATCGGGGCGCTGGCGATCTCCGTCAATCTGGTCGCCGATTGGATCCTCAACCGGACCACCGACCTCAAGGGAGGGCGCGGCAATGGCTGATACCTTGCTCGATATCCGCAACCTCCGCATCGAGGCGACTGTCTATCCGCCCGGCGAGCCACCCCGCACGGCAACAATCGTCGATGATGTTTCGCTGACATTGGAAAAGGGCAGGGTGCTTGGCCTGATCGGCGAATCCGGCGCCGGCAAGTCCACGATCGGCCTGTCGCCGATGGGCTATGGCCGCGGCGGTGTGCGTATCACCGGCGGCGAGGTCATCCTCAACGGCCGCAACATTCTCCAGCAGAGCAAGAACGGCATCCGCAAGCTACGAGGCCGCGAGGTCTGCTATGTCGCGCAATCGGCCGCAGCCGCGTTCAATCCAGCGCAGCGGCTGATGGACCAGGTGGTGGAATCTTCGCTCAAGCACGGCGTTGCCAACCGCGCCGAGGCTGAGAAGCGGGCCATCGCTCTCTTCAAGAAACTAAGCCTGCCCGATCCCGAGAATATCGGCCGCCGCTATCCACACCAGGTCTCGGGCGGCCAGCTTCAGCGTGTCATGACCGTCATGGCGCTTTGCCCGGAACCCGACCTGATCATCTTCGACGAGCCGACGACGGCACTCGACGTGACAACCCAGATCGATGTCCTGGCGGCGATCAAGGACGCCATCCGGGACACCGGCGTCGCGGCCCTCTACATCACTCATGATCTCGCAGTCGTAACGCAGGTCGCCGACGACATCATGGTGCTGCGCCACGGCAAGATGGTCGAAAAAGGCACGACGTTCGAGATCATCAAGCAGCCGAAGCAGCCCTATACCCAAGCGCTGGTCTCGGTACACCATATCGAGCACGAAGAGAAGCAGCCGACACCGAAGCCGATCCTCTCGGTGAAGAAAGTCACCGCCGCCTATGGCAATGGTATCGTCAAGGTGCTTAAAGACGTCACCGTCGATGTCCATCCGAGTCAGACGCTTGCCGTTGTCGGCGAATCCGGTTCCGGCAAATCGACGCTCGCCCGCGCCATCACCGGCCTTCTTCCGCCGCAGCAGGGCGAGATCATTTTCGAAGGCCGCAAGCTCTCCAGCCGGCTGGCGGACCGCAGCAAGGACGATCTGCGCCAGCTTCAGATGATATACCAGATGGCCGATGTGGCGATGAACCCGCGCCATAGCGTCGGCACGATCATCGGCCGGCCGCTCACCTTCTATTTTGGCCTGAGGGGTGCCGAACGGGACAAGCGGGTCAAGCAGCTTCTTGAGGAAATCGAGATGGGTGCGGGCTTCATTCACCGTTATCCGGCCGAGCTTTCCGGCGGGCAGAAGCAGCGCGTCTGCATCGCCCGCGCGCTGGCCGCCAAGCCGAAGCTCATCATCTGCGACGAGGTCACCTCGGCGCTCGATCCGCTGGTGGCGAACGGCATCTTGAAGCTGCTCCTCAATCTGCAGAAGATCGAGCAGGTCGCCTATCTCTTCATCACCCACGACCTCGCGACCGTAAAATCGATCGCTGACTCCATTGCCGTCATGTATCGCGGCGAGTTGGTGCGCTATGGCGCGAAGAGCCAAGTGCTCACGCCGCCCTTCGACGATTATACCGATCTGCTGCTGTCTTCGGTGCCCGAGATGGAAATCGGCTGGCTGGAGACAGCCATCGCAGGCCGGAAGATGGCGAGTGCGGGGAATTGATATTCATAGCAAGCTCGAGAAGAGCTATCGCACCATGTCGGTAATTTCCAGGGAATGTTTAGGTCTAACGACCAAAAACGGCCAGTTCTCCATGTTCGGCCATTTTCCCCGATAACAACTTACCGGCCAGCATACCTTCACCTCGTGGACTGCATACCGGAACTACCTGCGGTCGGGTCTCGAATGCCGCCAGCCGCCACCACAACTACCCTCACAAGTCTGGTAGTTCCGACTCACGGCCGCGAGCTGGTCCGCCGCTCACTCTCTTCAGCACCTCGCACGCGCCGACGACTTAAGCCCTTCACCCCATCCGCTCGGAAGCATGTGCGCCGGGCGATGGCGGGAAAACCACGGTCCGGTGGCCGTTCAGGAAGGTGCGGTGCTGGATATGCGCATGGATGCTGCGGGCCAGTACCTGCGCTTCCACGTCACGTCCGATAGACACATAGTCGGCTGAGCTCTGCGCATGGGTAATGCGCGCCACATCCTGCTCGATGATCGGACCTTCATCCAAGTCAGCCGTCACATAGTGGGCGGTGGCGCCGATCAGCTTTATCCCGCGCTCGAAGGCCTGCTTGTAGGGGTTGGCCCCTTTGAACGAGGGCAGAAATGAGTGGTGGATGTTGATGATGCGACCCGACATCTTCTGGCACATCGCATCCGATAAGACCTGCATGTAGCGCGCGAGCACGATGAGCTCGGCGCGCGTCTCCTCTACAATCTCCATGATTCGGGCTTCGGCCTGCGGCTTGTTGGCTTTTGTGACGGGCACGTGGTGGAAAGGCAGGTCGTGGTTGATGATCACCTTCTGGTAGTCGAGGTGGTTGGAGATGACGGCAACGATGTCGATGGGCAGGGCGCCGATGCGCCAGCGGTAGAGCAGGTCATTCAGGCAGTGGCCGAAGCGCGACACCATCAGGACGACCTTCATCTTCGCTTGGGCGTCGTGAATGTTGAAGCTCATGGCGAAGTCATTTGCCACCTCGGCAAGGCCTTCTCGCAGTTCTTGCAGGCCACGCCCCTCCTCGCTGATGAAGCTCATCCGCATGAAGAAGCGATCGGTTTCGGGATCGTCGTATTGTGCGCTGTCATTGATGTTGCAGCCGTTCTTGGCGAGAAAGCCCGCCAAGGCGGCGACGATGCCGCGCCGGCTGGTGCATGTCACGGTCAGAATATACTTGCTCATGGGTCCATCCAGAAAGAAATAGGTCCGGCCATCGCGGACGAGAGAAATGCGAGAGCAATCATGAAAGGACACGCCGTTTCGATCAGGCAGTGAGTCCTTCGGGGTCTTCCAGCCCGCTGATGCGGCAGCAGGCGGTCAGGGTGTTCGCAAGAAGACAAGCGATCGTCATCGGTCCGACGCCACCCGGCACGGGCGTGAGAGCGCCAGCGATCCGTGCGGCGTGGCCGCGCTGCACATCGCCCACGAGCCGTACCCGGTCTTCCCGCTCGATCTGGTTGATGCCGACATCGATTACCACCGCACCCGGCTTGATGAAATCGCCGGTGATCATCTCTGCCCGCCCCACTGCGGCAACCAGAATGTCGGCCCGACGGCAGATCGCGGCAAGGTTTTCGGTCCGGCTATGGGCGATCGTCACGGTGCAGCTTTCGCGCAGCAGAAGCTGGGCCATCGGCTTGCCGACGACATTGGAGCGCCCGACAACCACGGCGTTGCGGCCGGCGAGATTGCCGAAATGCTCGCGCAGAAGTATCAAGCAGCCGAGCGGCGTGCAAGGGATCATCGAGCGCTGGCCGGTTGCCAGAAGGCCGACATTCGTGACGTGGAAGCCGTCGACATCCTTGGCGGGATTGATCGCATTGATGACCGCATTGGCATCAATATGCGGGGGCAGCGGCAGCTGCACCAGAACGCCGTGAACCGCCGGGTCGGCATTCAGCTGCGCAATCAGCGCCAGTAGCTCCACTTCGGCCGTTTCAGCCGGCAGCTTGTGCTCGAAACTCGCCATGCCGGTTGCAACGGTCTGAACGCCCTTGTTGCGGACATAAACCGCGCTGGCCGGATCGTTTCCCACCAGCACCACTGCCAGTCCTGGCACGATGCCCTGTTCCGCCTTCAGTATGGCAACGGAAGCGGTAACCTTCTCGCGCAGGCGGGCGGCAACGGCCTTTCCGTCGATCAGATGCGCGCTCATGGTTTTCTGTCATCAATGCGCAGGATGTGCTTTTCAAGCGCATGCCAGATCGAGCCGGCCGCCGAGCGCATGCCCAGGATCGCGATATGATGGGCTGCGCGCCGGATCACGAACACGCTTATATGTTCCAGGCCGGTGCGCGTCGCCGAGCTGGACGGGAAACGGATCGGGTCGATGTTCACGAGCTTGGCCATCAACTGGAGAATCGGCGTTTCGCCAGCGGATGAGCGGATTTCGAAGGCTGCGAAGCCATCGGTCTGTTGGGTGACGGAGCAGCCTGGACACAGAGCGGCAACCTCGGACGCAAAGTCGCTATCCGCTCCGTTTTGCCCCTCGACCATCCACTGATCCGGGCCCGTCCAGAACGCGGCGATCTCGTCGGATTGGGCCCACGCGCCGGGCCCGGGCAAGTCTATGCCGCAGAGCGTGGGTTGCGTTGCGCCGCGGCGCAGGGCCAGCGAGGCGAGCGCCAGTTCGGTGTTCTCTTCGAGTTCGAGAGCACCATGGTGGAGGCGGCGCGCCGTGTCGCCGCCAAGCGCGGTGATGGGCTTGAGGTCAGGCACGCAGACGCTCTCCTTCCGGATCGACGAAGTGGGCGGAAACGACGCGCAGGCGAACGCTCTGATTCTGAAGCGGATTAGCCGCGACGATCACCTCGCCCTGGCGCGCCGCGCCATCCGCGAGGAAGCCCAGGCCGATGCTCGAGCCGACATGCGGGGAGAAGCACGACGAGGTGATCCAGCCCTGATCGGTTGCAGTTTCTTGCGTCGCCCCTTCCGCGAAGAGGTGCGAGCCGGCCACGACGGGCTCGGACGGGTGCACCGGCTGGAGTCCTACCAACACGCGCGTGTCGGCAAGCAGGCCTTCGCGCCGCGACATCACCGCGCCGACGGAATCCTTCTGGCCGAGACCATGCGGCCCATGCCTAGCATCTGCGCCGTGGTCTGGCCGTTCAGCTCGTTGCCGGCGGCGTGGCCCTTTTCGATGCGAAGCACGCCGAGCGCCTCCGTGCCGTAAGGGGTCGCGCCCAGATCCTGTCCCAGTTCCACGAGACGGGCCATCAAGGCGTTTCCGTAGCGCGCGGGCACCGCGATCTCGTAAGCCAGTTCGCCGGAGAACGAGATGCGGAAAAGCCGCGCGCGCAAGCCCCCGCAAACCGACAGGTTCGCGCAGGCCATGAATGGGAAGGCCTCGTTCGAGAGATCGAACCCATCCACCATGCGTTCGAGTAGCTTGCGCGCATTGGGTCCGGCCACCGAAAACTGCGCCCAGGCATCGGTGGTGGAGATCAGCTGCACGTCGAGTTCCGGCCATAGGCATTGCCGTGCAAACTCCATGTGGCGGTAGACCGCGCCGGCATTGGCAGTGGTGGTCGTCACCACATAATGGGTTTCGCCTAGGCGCGCGCAGGTGCCATCGTCCCAGGCCTGCCCGTCCTCGCGCAGCATGAGGCCATAGCGGACCATGCCGGTCTTCAGGCTCTTCATGGCGTTGCAGTAGAGACGGTCGAGGAATTCGGCCGCGTCCGCGCCCTGCACATCGACCTTGCCGAGGGTGGTCACGTCGCAGATGCCGACGCCCTTGCGCGTCGCCACCACCTCGCGGTCGACCGACTGCCGCCAGTGGGTCTCGCCGGGCCGCACGAAATATTGCGCGCGCATCCACTGGCCGACCTCGACGAAAACGGCGCCTTGGGACGTTGCCCATTGGTAGCTGGGCGTCAGCCGGCGCGGGCGGAAATGCGCTTCCGTGTTGCCACCGCCGAGAACCGAGATCGAGACCGGCGTGTAAGGCGGGCGGAAGATGGTGGTGCCGGTTTCGGCGATCCCCTTGCCGGTCATTTCGGCCATCACGGCGAGGGCGGTGACATTGGCCGTCTTGCCTTGGTCGGTCGCCATGCCGAGCGTGGTCCAGCGCTTGAGATGCTCGACCGAGCGCATATTCTCCTGGTGCGAAAGCTTGACGTCCTTGACCGTCACATCGTTCTGGAAGTCAATCCAGGCACGGTGCTTGCCCGGCACATGCCAGAGCGGGCGCAGGTTTGCAGGCGCGTCTTCCGCAGCGGGCAGTTCGGGCAGCGTGGAAGCGATGCCAATTTCGTTCAGGGCACGGACAGCAGCTTCCGCGCCTGACACCAGTGCCGCATGAGTCGTGCCCCGGCCCGCTGCCGCACCGGCAACGATCATACCGCCGGGCAGCTCGGCAGGCGGCACGAAGGTCTGCTGTGCCTCGTTCCAGACAGGACGGCCGCGCTGATGCGAGGCGAGGTGCACGTTCGGGTTCCAGCCGCCCGACACGCCGAGCGCGCCGCACGCGATCCATTCCGTGCTGCCGCCGCGCGTGACTTCGATCGAGCGCAGGCCCAGCCGCCCCTTGGAGCCGCTGACCATGGCATCGCTGATGACGCGATACTGTCCCTTCCCTTCGACTCCGGCCCGCGAGTCCACGACTGCCGCGATCTCGACGCCGCGTGCGAGTAGGTCGAGCGCTGTGCGGTGGCCGTCATCACTGTTGGTGAAGATCGCAACGCGCTTGGCGGGGCTGACCGCCCAGCGATTGGCATAGGCGCGCAAGGCACCGCCCAGCATGATGCCGGGTCGGTCATTGTCCTTGAATGGAATGTGCCGCTCGGTGGCGCCTGCCGCCAACATGGTGCGCTTGGCCGTGATGCGCCAAAGCGTCTGGCGCGGGCAGGTGCCGGGGTTGGCACGGTGATCGGAAACGCGCTCGACCGCACCATAGACGCCATGGTCGAACGCGCCGAACACCGTGGTGCGAGGAAGAATGCGCAAATTTGGCAGGCACGCGAACTCGGCTACGACCGTTGCGATCCATTCGGTGGCGGGCCGGTCGTCCAGCGAATGGCTCTCGGCCAGCAGCCGCCCGCCCAGGCGATGGTCCTCGTCCACAAGGATGACCTGCGTTCCGGCACGCGCGGCGGTCAGTGCGGCTGCAAGGCCTGCCGCGCCCGCGCCGACCACAAGCAGGTCACAATGCAGGAATCCTTTGTCGTAAGGGTCGGGATCGGCTTCCATCGAGAGCCTACCCAAACCCGCCGCGCTGCGGATCGCCGGCTCGTAGAGCTTTTCCCAGAAGGCGCGCGGCCACATGAAGGTCTTGTAGTAGAAGCCTGCCGTGAGGAAGTTGGCGAAAAGGTCGTTGACCGCCATCGCGTCGAAGCGGAGCGAAGGCCAGCGATTCTGGCTCTGCGCTTCGAGCCCGTCGAACAGCTCGGCCATCGTGGCGCGCGTGTTGGGCTCGCGCCGCGCGCCGCTGCGCAACTCCACCAGCGCGTTGGGCTCCTCGGAGCCCGCCGCGATCAGCCCGCGCGGACGGTGATATTTGAACGAGCGGCCCATCAGCCGCACATCGTTGGCGAGCAATGCCGAAGCGAGCGTGTCACCGGGATGGCCGGGGTAGCTCTTACCATCGAAGGTGAAGCGCAGCGTACGGCTGCGGTCGATCAGGCCGCCTGAGTGTCTCATGCCGAGTCTCCCCCGTCGCGCGGGGTTCGGTTGCGTGAGACCACATCGCGGGCGAGTTCCGCGCCGAGAATCTCATGCGTCACCGTGTTGCGCGTTACCACGAGCCAGGAGCGGTCGCCCTGTTCGTGAAACCACAATTCGCGGTGCACCCCCCGCCGGGTTCTCACGCAGATAGACGTAAGAGAAGAACGCGTTCGCCGCGTTTTCCACCATGCCGTCGGGGCGGTCGAGGAGCGAGGCGTCGCCGAGATAGGAAAACTCCTGCGCATCGCGCAGGCCGAGCAAGGGATGGGGGATCAGCATAAGACTGGCCTCAATGCAGGTTCGGCTGGGCACCTGCGCCCTTTTCGTCGATCACATAACCCCGCGCGAAGCGATCCAGCCGGTAGGCGGCAGCCGTTTCGTGGGGGCGGTCGGTGGCGAGCAGCTGGGCGAAGGCGTAGCCGGAAGCGGGCGTCGCCTTGAAGCCGCCATAGCACCAACCGGCATTGAGATAGAGCCCCTCGATCGGTGTGCGGTCGATGATCGGCGAGCCGTCCATCGACATGTCCATGATGCCGCCCCACAGGCGTAAGAGTCGCGCGCGCCCGATCATCGGCATCAGCGCCATGCCGCCTTCGGCTACATCCTCGATTGTCGGCAGATTGCCACGCTGAGCATAGGAATTGTAGCCGTCGATGTCGCCGCCGAAGACGAGGCCGCCTTTGTCGGACTGGCTAATATAGAAGTGGCCTGCTCCAAAGGTGATGACGCCCGGAATGGTCGGCTTCAGCCCCTCGGACACGAAAGCCTGCAGCACATGGCTCTCGATCGGCAGCTGCCCCATCCCCGCCTGCGCCATCACGCGGCTGGTGGAACCCGCCACGGCCACGCCGACCTTGTTCGCGCCAATATATCCGCGCGAGGTCTCGACGCCCTTCAGGTGTCCGTTCTCGATATGGAACCCCGTGACTTCGCAGTTCTGGATGAGATCGACGCCGGCCCGGTCGGCGCCCCGAGCATAGCCCCAGGCGACGCCGTCATGGCGCGCGGTGCCGCCACGGCGTTGCAGAAGACCGCCTTTCACGGGAAAGCGCGCATTGTCGAAATTCAGGAACGGGACCATCGCGCGCAACGCGTCACGTTCCAGAAGCTCGGCATCTGCACCTGCCAGGATCGCTGCATTGCCGCGCCGGCGATAAGCATCGCGTTGGCCGTCCGTGTGGAACAGGTTGACGATGCCGCGCTGGCTGACCATCGCGTTGAAGTTGAACTCCTGCTCCAGATTCTCCCAGAGCTTCATCGAGAATTCGTAGAAAGGCTCGTTGCCGGGCAGCAGGTAGTTCGAGCGGATGATGGTGGTGTTGCGCCCGATATTGCCTGAGCCGAGCCAGCCTTTTTCGAGCACGGCGATGCGCGACTGCTTGAACGTGTTCGCAAGGTAATAGGCCGTCGCCAGACCGTGCCCGCCACCGCCGACGATCACATAATCATATGAGGCCTGCGGCTCGGGATTGCGCCAGAGCGGACGCCAGCCCTTATGGCCGGTGAGGGTTTCCCTGATAACACGAAGCGCTGAGAAACGCATAAGAACACTTTCGGCAACATCATTGCGTTCGTCTCAATCGCATGAACGTTCAAATCGCGCGTATCCAAATTAGACACATAGTGTACTATTCAGGACATGAGATCGTCTCACCACCCCCGTCGCTTCGGTTTCTTTCTGTGCGACGGCTATGCATTGATGTCGGCTGCCGCCGCCGTCGAACCCTTGCGCGCGGCCAACCTGCTGGCCGGGCGAACGCTATACGAATTGCTTCTGTTTTCCGATCTAGGCGGCAAGGCTCGGTCTTCGGTCGGCAGCTGGTTCGATACCGCACCGATCGGTGAATCCGCGCCGGAGCTCGACATCCTGTTCGTGGTCGCGGGGGGCGATCCGCTCAACGTCGATGCCGAACGACTGTCAGGCTTTCTGCGGAGGCTCTCCGTGCAGGGCGTGGCACTCGGCGGAATTTCGGGTGGGGCCGCGATCCTGCATAAAGCAGGACTCTTAGAGAGGCGCCGTTTTACCATCCACTGGAAGCATTATGATGCGCTTCGCGCCAGCGCGCCCGATGCCTTGATGGAACGGCGGCTGTTCGTGATCGACCGCGACCGTTTCACCTGCGCAGGCGGCTCGGCACCTTTAGACATGATGCACGCTTTGATTGCCGCCCATCACGGCGCGAGCCTGGCGCGCGAAGTGAGCGACTGGTTCATCCATACCAGTCTGCGCCCGGCTGAAGACCCTCAGCGCCTGGATGCAATGTCGAAATATGGCGTACACCATCCAGCACTTATCGCCATGATCGCCTTGATGGAAGATCACATCGCCGATCCCATGAGTCTGCCCCAACTCGCCACACTGTCGGGTATCGGCGAGCGACAGCTGGAACGGCTGTGCAAGACGCAGCTCGATCAGTCCGTCATGCAATTCTACCGGGGATTGCGACTGTCCAAAGCGGTCGATCTTCTGCGCCAGACCACGCTTTCGGTCACCGAGGTGGCTTTGGCGACCGGCTTTTCCAACAATGCCCATTTCGCCCGCGCTTATCGGCAGCATTATGGGACTTCGCCAACGCAGGAGAGGCGCCCGACTGTGAAACGCGAGCCGACGATGCCGTTAGCCAGCATGTCACAGAACGGGTCGCGGATCTGCGACTGACGGAGTGCGCCGCTTTTGCTATACCAGAAATAAGCCCGAACGATCGCAGCCCCTGACCCCTGCCGCCACCACCACCAACGAAACTGGCCTACGGTCGCTCACCCAACTAACCGCTACGGGTCGCCGCCGCCGATCTCTTCGCACCGTTTCGCAACGTAGGCGTCGAGTTCCTCGGCAATCGCGGGATCAAGTTTCGGTTCTTCGTATTCGGCAAGTGCCCGCTGCCACAGCGCCGTTGCGCGGTCGAGCTCATCATGCGCTCCCGCTTCGAGCCAAGCGCCATGATTGCTCCAGTCGGAAAGCATTGGGCGGTAGAAGGCGCTCTCATAACGCGCCATCGTGTGCTCCGCCCCAAAAAATGCCCGCCCGATGGCACGCTCGCCATCACCGCAAAACCCAATGCCTCTTCCGAGCAATCGAGCGGCTGCAGGATCTCCACCATGTTCTGCAGTATCTCGACGTCGAGGATGAGCTTCTCATAGGACGCCGTCAGCCCGCCTTCGAGCCAGCCTGCGGCACGATAGATGAGATTCGCACCCCCAGGATGGCGCCCCATGTGGCGTTGACTGTCTCGTAGGCCGCCTGCAGGTCCACTGCGTTCGAGGCATTGCTGTTGGAGCTCCGGTCCGGCAGCCCATAGCGCCGCGCTAGTTGCCCAGAGATCAGATTGGCCCGCGTGCTTTCCGGCCTCCCGAAGGCGGGAGCGCCCGAGCGCATGTCGACGTTCGAGGTGCGCGAGTGCGGCGGCGAGCGTCACCGGCGTCATCGCGCCCATCAGGGTAAACGGAGTGATGGTGACCGGCTGCCCCAGCTCGCACACGGCAATCAGCCCGTCGCCCATAGCTTCATCGAAGAGCCCCGGCGAATTCACCGAGATGATGGTAGTCACGCCCGGCTCGCGTTTCATCTCGTCAAGCGACACGCCGCGCGCGATGGCCATCATCTTTATGCCCTCAAGTGCACGGCCCCGTCCAATGGCTGTGCAGTGATAGCTTCGATCGCTGTAAGTGAGGTTGGCGCGGTAGCAATCGAGATGCCGGGAATTAGCCGGAAGCTCCTGCGGTGCGGCCACCTGGTTGCCTATCATGCGGATGGCGTTGAAGTGATGCGCCAGCCGGATGAAATTCTCGTAGTCGCGCAAGTTTCCAGAGCGCCGCCCATTCACCCGATCATGCACATTGGGCGGCCCCCCACGAGACCGAACACCACATTGCTATCGCCGAACATCAGTTTCCGCGCCGGGTTGCGCGAGGTGAGTGTGAAGCGTCGAGGCGCCGTCTTCAATGCCGCGCTGACTATGCTCTCGTCAATGCGGATGATCTTTTCGGACCGGTCCACCTTCGCCCCAGCCCTTTCAAACAGTGTCACGATATTCTCTGCCATGACACGTATGCCAAGCTCCGACAGCACTCGCATCGAACAAATATGGATCGCCTCGATTTGCTCAGGCGTCGCAGCATTCACTGGATCGAAAGGGTTCTCGACGACCCGCCAAGAAAGCTGCGAAATTTTTCCTCCGCTGCGTTCTGACCTACCCCGTCTGCCCCTGTCCTCCGTTCACTTACTTCATCGCAGATCCCTTCCTCGAGGAGACGAAAGTAATTCACAAAAATAACAAATTATAACTCAATAGAGATTGCTGCTGCTAAAGAGGAAGAATTTCTCACAACGCTTCGACAAGAAGGTGCATTCGCATGTGATAAGTGGTAATACTTGCCATTTAGTGTTTAAGCGCATGTAAGCGCGTGGCTGCAAAATCGCCGGCTTGACGAATGCTTTTAGGCTTTTGTTTGACCTCTCGGGCTTCGTTCATCGTATGCTTTGTGCCCCCTTTTCGCGGCGGCCGTCTTTCTCAAAGCGCGCGGCATCGCGCTGACGTTCACCCGATGGGGAATGCCCGAACTGTTCCCTATAGCACGCGCAGAAGTAGGAGCTGGTACAGAAGCCCGTCGCGATCGCGATATCCACATTGGCCAGGCTGGTATGCAGAAGCAGATCCCTCGCTTGTTCTAGCCGCAGGGTCTTGTAGTACCGTGCGGGAGTCTGGCCCGTATGGCGCTGAAACATTCTTTCGAGATTGCGTACGCTCAACCCGACCTTTCGCGCGATCTCGGTGCTGCTTAGCGGGTTTTCGAAGTTCTGCATCATCAGACCCGCGGCTTGACCGAGCTGCGGCGGCAGTGTGTCCAGGCGCACCGAGCTGCCCGAGCGCTGTTCGACGCTTCCGGTTCGGATCCGATCAACTTGAAACTGATTGGCGACGGAGCGGGCAAGGAGATCGCCGTGATCCTGGGCGATGATGTGAAGCATCAAATCGAGCCCCGCCGTTCCGCCCGCGCAGGTGTAACGGTTCTTGTCGATGACGTAGAGCTCGTTGCTGAGCTGAATGTAGGGAAACTCCTCGCGAAAAGCCGGCTGCCCCTCCCAGTGAAGCGTGCACCGCGCATCGCTTAGCAAATTGGCTCGAGCAAGAAAGACAGCCCCCATTGACAGCGCCCCCATCCGGCATCCTTCGCGTGAGCGCCGGTTCAGAATGACGTTGAGGCGCGTCTGATCTTTCGCGACAAGGGTCATGCCGGCGCAGACAAAAAGATAGGCGGGCTGCTTCGATTGGCCCAAGCGCTGATCGACATTAACAGAAATGCCATTTGACGCATTGGCCGCCGCGCCGTCTTCCGACGAGAAACTCCAGCGATAAGCCTCAAAGCTAAGCAACCGGTTCGCCGCTCGTAGCGGCTCGATGGCGCTGCTCACGGACATCATGGAGAAGCCGTCGAGCAACATGAACTCGACGTGCTGAGGACGTTCTTCCGTGCCCTTATCGGTGATCGGCATCATCTTCCCGCTCGAGGTTTGGATGATCTGATAACACAGAGAAGCTCGGAGTTCTTTACCCGTCCATGCCGACTGCGGAGCGGCTGGAAAGGGTGGAAATGCGATCGCGCGTCCGCACCGTCGATATAAGCATCCCGATCGGCCATCCGCCCGAAGACGGGTAGCAAAGAAAGCCGGGCACAAGGCCTGGCTTTCGAGTATTCGGCTTTGGCTGAGTGCGGGTCAGCTCCATGGATAGGGGCTGTTCGAGACAGGGTGCAGTTCGCCCGCCGCGTAGCGGCCCAGGCGGAACGGCTTGAGCAGCGAGGATTCGTTTCCGATCACCTCTTCCGCGACCAGCGCGCCGACGCCGATCATCTTGTAGCCGTGATTGGAGTCTGCGATCATGTAGACGTTCTCACGAAACGCTTCGAAGACCGGGAAGCTGTCCGGCGTGAAGCAACCGATGCCTCCCGAAGGCTCCTGGTGATATTGAGGCATTGTGCCTTCAAAGCGCTTGTGGCAGTGCGCCAGCGCCGACACCCACATATGCGCGAATTCAGGGCTCGAAACGAATTCAGGCGAGGCTGGGCCGTAAGGATCGATCTGGACCTGATCGACTGGAGTGTCGACCTTATAGGGCATCGCACCGCCCTGGATGCCGCCGAAATTGAAATCGGGCTTGTAGTAGATGCCCCACATGCTCTCAGTGATGATGCTGCCATCGACGGTGGAATAGAGTGGGGCGTCAGTATCGACATGCATCACCGGCGGCATCTTGCCGTCGTTGGTTTTGAACGCATCCGGTTCGACACCGAGCACGCCTTCCTCGAGCTGCCAGAAGCGCCACATCGGAATGCCGTCATGCAGCTCGCCATCCTTGCTCTTGATTGTCACAGTATCGGGCAATTCGGCCATCTTCCAGAAATCGCGGACCCAGGGGCCAGCGCCGACCACGAGATAGTCGCAGGCGATATGTCCGCGATCGGTGTCGACGCCGGTCACGGCCGAACTGGCTCCAGTGGCGAAGGTCATGCCTTTGACTGTGACGCCGCTGATGATCCGCACGCCTTCGTTCTCGGCCTTCTTCGCCAGCGCATAGATGGCGGCAGCGTTGTGAGCGTAGCCACCCTTCTTCTCGTGCAGCACCGAGGTAATATTCTTCGCCTGCCAGTCGGAGAACAGGCCCTTCATATAGGCATCGGACTCTTTGGCGCCTTCCACAAAGACCGATTCATAACCGATCGCTTTCTGCTGCTCATAGATCGAACGCACGTCATCGCGCATCGAATCCGAGCTGATCTGCATGTAGCCGACGGCGTTATACTGGTAAGCATTCGCATCGCTTTCCCAGACACTAACCGAATGGGCCATCAGCCCGCGCATTGCGGGCTGGAAATAGTTGTTGCGAACGACACCGCAGGCAATACCCGATGCGCCGGCGGCGACTCCGCTCTTGTCGATGACAAGGACGTCGCTTCCGCTTCCCTTCCGGGTGCGCTTCAACGCCAGTGCAAGGTGGTAGGCCGTCGAAAGGCCGTGAATGCCGGCGCCGATAACGAGGTACGGGGCCGCCGTAGGGAATGCCATGGTCGATCATCTCCAGTTTGTCAGCCGGCTGCTCTTCGCCTGCCTGTCAATGTTTGACATAATCATCCAGCTTTTCACGCAGAATGTCGGATAAACGGCAGTCCGCGCCAAAAACCGGCAGCTGGGGATATGAATTGAAATTTCTACAAACCGCATTGCTCCTCGGTCTTTGCCGTGCGCGTCTTTAAGTCCGGGGCGAAGCTGCGATCGGCTGATGCTTTTCCGACAGCGCTGCGTCCAAAATCGCTGACTGGATGGATGTGTTTCCGTCTCGAGATAGCTCGATGAGCTATCCAAAAGTCGGCGGCATGAAATGAAGGTCAGGGAAGCCCTGAACCGGTGTACTGACGGCTATTTTCTGCGGCAGGAGTTCTACAGTGATCCCGATATATGCCGTGAGGATGTCGAGGCGTTTTCTTCGAGGACTGGCTGTTCGTTGCGCCTGAATGCGAGATTCTCCATCAGGATTTGATCATTATGCAGATCGACACCACAGCCGTCATGTCGACAAGCTGCCGCAGCGCAGTCGGAAGAAAGAGGCATGCACGTCATCGCGCTCCTGACTTCCAGTTTGTTCGACGTTGAGATCGGTGGCCGGAAAGGATCGATCCCGACATCTTCCCGGCTAGAACCAACATGACCGCTTTGGCATCGTGATCGACAGTCCGGTCGGTGCTCTTGGTGAGACGCATTTGCTGCAGAGGACGCGGCGCTAGACCGTAACGTCACGGCCGAGTGGCCGCGTTGAGCGACCCGATTTTTGCATTTCTGGCCTCGACAGGCGCACTGGGTACAACCCGATAAACTGGCTGTTGGCGACGAGTGCCGCCGATGCTCGCCACCACACTCGAGCGCGTGGAGGGCGGCCAGTTCCCCCTGCACGCAAAGGCGCTGCCCGGCAGTCCTTACGACGGCGAGGATGCGCTATATCTGGTTGCCGATGGTCGTCTCCATCGCCGGGATGAACGTTTCGAACGTGGGGCCTTCCGTAGCATATCGCGGCCACAACGTCCCGCTCGGCCACAGGTTCAGGGTCTCTACCGCCGGTCAGAAACCGTCGTGTCACCCCGGCCATCACGCGCCAGATGCGCCGGCGTTCCGCCATCGAGCCTGTGATCGGCCAGGTCAAGACCGAGCATCGAATGGGCCGCAACGACCTTGCCGGCGATCACGGCGACGCCGTCAACGCTGACCACCTCGAGCCATTCAGTATTACGCGAAGTTGCGATCGGCTGACGTTTTTCCAACATCGCTTCGTTTCGAAATCGGCGACTGGAATGAATGTCTTTCCGTTGCGAGGTAGCCCGATGAGCAATCTACATGGCGCCGGCCATGAACAGAAGACCCGCCAAGCGATGGCGCGCTGTGCTGACGGCTATTCGTTACCTCAGGAGTTCTACAGCGATCCCGATATCTACCGGGCAGATGTCGAGGCGGTTTTCTTCAAGCAGTGGCTGTTCGTCGCGCCCGAATGCGAGATCCCCGATCCGGGAGATTTTGTCACCGTGCAGATCGACACCACACCCGTCATCGTCCTCAGGGATCATGAGGGCGAGTTGCGTGCCTTCCACAATTCCTGCCGTCATCGTGGCTCACGCCTTTGCAGCGAGCATCGCGGCAACAAGGCACGCCTGGTTTGCCCCTATCACCAGTGGACTTACGATCTAGACGGCAAGCTGCTTGCGACACGCTATATGAGCGACGATTTCGATCCGTCCAAATTTCCCCTCAAGTCGATCCACGTCCAGACGCTGGAAGGGCTGGTCTATATTTGCTTGGCCGAAGAGGCGCCAGACTTCGAATCCTTCAGGAAAGCCGTCTCGCCGTACATCGCGCCGCATGAGCCGCGCCGCACCAAGATCGCGTACGAATCGGTGATCGTAGAGGAAGCGAACTGGAAGCTCGTGATCGAAAATAACCGCGAATGCTATCATTGCGGCGGTGCGCATCCCGAACTGCTGGTTTCCCTAGTCGAAATGGCATTGCCGGACGATGCGCGCTTCGGCGAAGAGTTCGAGGTCATGCAGCAGAAGGCGCGCGACTGGGATGCGCTCGGCCTGCCTCACGCACCGGTCGATGGCGGTCTCGAGTTTCGCTGCATCCGCCTGCCCTTTCGTAAGGGGGCCATTTCTATGACTATGGATGGTAAACTTGCCTGCCGCAAGCTGCTAGGCGAACTGACAGATCCCGATCTTGGGTCAGTGCGCATGTTCCATGTTCCCAACAACTGGAACCATTTCCTGTCCGATCATATCATTGTTTTCCGCGTTCTACCGCTCGGGCCCGATCGCACCGAGGTGCGGACGGTATGGCTGGTGCACGAAGACGCGGTGGAAGGGTGGGACTACGAGCCCGAGGAGCTTTCAGAAGTATGGCGGGTCACCAACGACCAGGATCGCGTGCTCGCCGAAGAGAATCACAAGGGCATCAAGGCCGCTGGCTACGAGCCCGGTCGCTATTCCGAAGTGGCCGAGTTCATGGTGCTGAACTTCATCAAGTGGTACTGCCAACAGTTATCTAACCAGTTCGACGGGCAGCACTGTCTGATGGTGGCGGAGTAAACCATCTATGGAGCATCACGCGAGCCTTGCGCCGCGGGCCTTCCCGAAGCCCGGCGTGCCCGTTTTCGAACCGGACGATCTGCGTCTTGTGCTTGTTGATCGGCGCGCGGAAACGGCTAACGTCACAACTTACGTCTTTGAAGCGATCCGCCAAGATGGGCAGATATTCCGTCATCATCCGGGCCAGTCCCTGTCACTTACTCTGCCTTCAGGAAGCAATCTATTCCAGCGCAGCTTCACAATCGCGTCAGGCGGCACGGGCGGCAACTGCATCGAACTGACCATCAAGACCGGTGCGGAGGCGCAAGCGACGCTCTGGATGCACAAATATCTGCGTATCGGCGATACGCTCGCTGCACGTGGCCCATTTGGACGTTTCAGTCTTGTGCATGCGCCAAAGGCGCCACTGTTGCTGGTGGGCGCGGGCAGCGGTATGACGCCGATAATGTCGATACTGCGCTGGCTTCGGGTGCGTGCAGACACGCTCGATACTACATTGGTGCAGCTGGCGTGCTCACGCGCTGATGAGCTTTTCGGCGACGAGATCGGTGCCATGGCGGACGCCATGCCCAACCTCTCTGTTCATCTCTGTTTGTCTCGGCCGGATAAAACATGGACGGGTTTGTCGGGCCGGATCACCCGCCCCATGTTGCGCGGAATCGTGCCGACATGGCGCGGCGCGTTGCTTTCTGCTGCGGCCCCGAACCCGTGATGAAGGCGACGCGAGCGATCTATCTTGCAGAGGGCGGCGTCGAAAACGCGTTCGTCACAGAGGCCTTTGGCGGCGCGGAGCATGATGCTGCATCGCGTCGACGACAGATTGCCATGCATCCCGCTGTTCGTCCTGAGGAAACACTCTCCCAAGTCAATCTGTCTGTTCCCACACCTATCGACAAAGGGGCATGGTGCCCGGCACCGCACATGCACGAGAGGTCAGAACCTGCATCAGCGCCGGTTCCTTCCTGCGAAGATTTGATGATCGGTTTTAGGGGCAAGAATTTTCCCGCCAAGCCAGGGCAGTCGGTCGTTGCCGCCGCAGCCGCGAGTGGGCTGCGTATTCCGACCGGCTGTGGCGAAGGTTCTTGCGGCACCTGCCGAGTCCGTCTCATGAGCGGCCAAGTCGAAATGCGCGACAAAGGCGGTATTAGCCGGCGCGACAAGGCGGTTGGCTATATCCTCGCTTGTTGCTCCTATCCATTGAGTGACCTTGAACTCATGAATGACCTCGCGGGTTTAGATCAGGCCGGTGTCGTGGCTCTTCCGTCAGCGTCCTCAAAATACTCGGGGATCGAGAGAGAGAGGGTCCCCGTATTGGGATGATCCGACCGCTGACGCGCGACGCGCAAGCACGCCAGGTTGCCCGCGCTAAAACAACAGCACCACGGAGAAGGCCGAACAGGGAGGTTCGAGTGTTGAGAACCTGGTTCCAGAAGCTGTCCGACATTTCGTCCCTGGTAAGATCGGAGGCGATGTTGGAGGACGCGCTCACCGATGCCGTCCCTGCGCTCAGCTTCGACTGTCATGCCTATCTGAACATCCAACCGGTGTGGACGTACTCGGTATCTAACTGCGTGAAATGAGTGGCAGCAGCGCTATTTCGAACGCAGTTACAAGAATACCAATCCAGTCGTCAGAACTGCACGGGCAAAGATGGAGGCGTTCGCGTGGGCACCCGAGCGCCCGAAAAGCTATCCTCCCGAGGTCGCGCCTTTATATGCTGAGGCAGGTGACTTCGGCATCCGGTTGGGGATTACGATCCCAATCCGCACGGCCTTTTGCGGCGGTGACGGCCGTTTCGCTGCTCCACTCCAAGCTCCAACAACAGGAAGCCGAGCCGATGGCGAGCGCTCGAGTTGACTTTACCACGAGGCAGGCTCTTTGCCTGAAATGGTCCGCGGAAGGCAAATCGATGAAGGTAATCGCAGCGATCGAGGGCATGTCCTTCGCGACGGTGAACTTTCACCTGAATAACGCTCGCACGAGGAGGTTTCAATCGTCGCCTTCGTCCGCACCGTGCGATTGCGAAGGGTGGCAAAGACGCGCTCGATGGGGTTCGATGTCCGCAGATGATCCCAATGCTCGGCCGTCAAAACGCCGCGCAGGTAAAGAACGGGAAGCAGCGCGTCCAGTCTTCGCGTCCGGCGCCCATTTCGGCAGGATCGACGAGGAAAAACGGATGCGCTCCGCTTCACTGTTCGCGCCGCGGTCCCGGATCTTCACCCGGCTGACGGGCACCGCCCCGATCCCCGTCTGGATGCTCGCTCAACGATCCTGACCAATCGCACGATCGACATGTGCGCGATCTCGGTCTACCCCCGGAGAAATTACCGGTGTCCATCTGTAGTGGTTCACTTTCACCAAATCTGTCTATTCAATATCAATGGAGTGAGCTTACCAATATGACTATTCGGATGGGTTCCGTCTCGCTTTCGCATAGGGAGGGAAAATGGCTAAGCATGTGGTGGGCAAGGCAGAGGATGTCGGTCCGGGCATGCGCAAGGTCTTCGAGGTGCGGGGCCGTCCCATCGTCATCTTCAATCTCGACGGCGACTACTTCGCCCTCCTCAACCGTTGCCCTCACCAGAGCGCAGAACTGTCGATGGGCTTTATCTCAGGGATTGCAACGGCAGATGAGCCCGGACATGTCAAGTGTTCGCGTCGGGGGGAGTTCATTCGCTGCCCTTGGCACGGCTGGGAATTTGATATTCGCACTGGCCAGTCATGGTGTGATCCAGGTCGAATATCCGTGAGACAATACCCGGTGACGATAACTCCGGGAACCGAATTGGCCGAGGGTCCGTATAAAGCGGAAACTTTCCCTGTGAGTGTCGAAGACTCCTATCTGGTCGTCGATCTGTGAGCGATCGACCCCGTGGAGATGGCAGAGTTTCTTGAAAGCTGAGGCATTTATGCTGCACAACCCGACATCGGTAATCGATTGCGATATTCATCCCGGAGTGCCAGGAAACAATGCTCTGATCCCTTATATGGACGAGTATTGGCAGGATCAATTCATCAGCCGCGCGATCGGCGAAATGGATCTGGCTAGCTATCCGCCGAGCGCGCCGCTGTCATGCCGCTCGGACTGGCGGAAAGATGGGGAAAAGCCGGGCGTCAGCCTCGATCGCTGCCGGGAACAGGCGCTTGATAAATTCAACTGCGAGATCGCAATCTGTAATCCGCTCTATGGAGGCCAAGTCGCGGCAAGCGGTTTGATGGGAGCAGAGGTATGCATGGCGACCAACAAATGGTTGGCTCGGGAGTGGCTGGATGCTGAGCCGCGTTTGCGCGGCTCGATCGTCGTGGCCTCGCAGCTTCCCGATCGGGCGGCAGAGGAAATCCACAGATGTGCATCCGACAAAAGGTTCGTTCAGGTCCTGCTGCTGGCCGGCAACGAGATGCTCCTTGGCCGGAGTCATTTTTGGCCGATCTATGAAGCGGCCCAAAAGCATGGGTTGCCTGTCGGCATACACGCCGGGACGATGTATCGCTATCCCACGAGCAGCGGTATGGGATGGCCGTCGACCTACCTCCAGGACTATGCCAGCGGAACTCACCTTTTCGCGGCACAGCTCCAGAGCCTGATCATGGAAGGTGTATTTGCCAAGTTTCCGGATCTCACCTTCGTGATGATCGAGGCGGGCATCGGTTGGGTGCCCAGTTTTATCTGGCGGAGTACCAAGTACTGGCGTGGTACCCGCGGCGAGGTTCCGTGGGTGAAGCGCTCTCCCGCGGCGGAAATCCGGGATCGTGTCCGGTTTACAATCCAGCCATTCGATACGTCGAAGGATCCGGTGCACGTCGAGAAGCTGATAGAGCACCTCGGCAGCGAAGACATGCTGCTCTTCTCTTCAGACTACCCGCATTGGCAGTTCGACGGAGACGATCCGATGCCGCCCGGTTTTCCAGCGCGGCTTCGGCAGAAAATCGCGCAGGAGAACCCTCTGCGGACATACCCACGGCTGATGGAGACGCTGTCATGAACGATACGACAGCCAGCCCGAGGCAGTCGGTGCGTTCCACATCTTTGGTAGGTATCGCCGATTCCGATATCCACCCCGCACTTAAAGACCGGTTTGGCCTCCATCCGTATCTCTCCAAGCGATGGAGGGATCATCTCGATCAGTATGGCGAATTGGGATTCGAGGTGTTTGCCGACAGCATCACCTATAACGGGTACACTTATAACGGATACCGTCACGATGCCTTGCCGCCAGATGGCGCGCCGTATGGCTCGGACTTGGCCTTCCTGAGGAAGCAGCACCTCGATCCGAACAATGTCGTCTTCGGCGTGCTCCAACCCCTGGTAGCGCAGGGCAATGGTGGTCGCAATCTCGATCTCAGCAACGCGTTGGCCGTTGCGATCAACGATTGGCAGATCGCCGAGTTCGTCGAGCCGGAGGATCGGCTGAAGGCGTCCGTTCTCGTCGTTCCGGACGATGCCGTTTGCGCAGTCGCGGAAATCGAAAAGCGTGCGCTGGACGCGCGATTTGTCCAGGTGCAGATCCCAATCGGGACAACGGAGCTGTTGGGTCACCGGCGCTACAGGCCTATCCTGGAAGCCGCGGCTCGTCACGGCTTTCCGATCGGCATGCATGTCGGAGGCCGAGCCGGCGCACACACTGCCAGCGGTTGGCCGTCCTATTACTGTGAGAGCCATTTGGACTACACCTTGCCTGCTCAGTCGCAGGTTATGAGTCTCATTCTTGATGGCGTGTTCGACCAGTTGCCATCTCTCAAGGTGATCATCGTCGAGTGTGGCTGTGCCTGGTCGATCGGACTTGGACACCGGCTCGACATGTTGTGGCGGCGTATGGGCTCGGAAGTCGCAAGCTTGAAACACCCGCCTTCCCACTATCTGCGGGAGCATTTCTACTTTTCCACACAGCCGATGGAGGAGCCGGACAATCCCGAGGATCTCAACTATCTGTTTGAGCAAATCGGCTGGAACAGGCTGCTGTATGCCAGCGATTATCCTCACTGGGACTTCGACGATCCGCGCTATGCCTTCAAGGCTCGAATATCCGAGGAGCATAGGGCGCTGCTGTTTCGGGAGAATGCCAGAGAAGTTTACCGGATCCTGTAACGCGAACAGCGGGAAATCAGCCGCCGCTTAAAGGATGCGCTTTCCGCTGAACGTATTGAAGGCAGAATGCTCTATCACGACAGCCCAGCTTTCTCGCGGGGCGCACGCGGCGGCGGATAGAATATGGGTGTCAACTACGTGCGCGAGTACATGCCCTCAAACGCTCGGATGTACTATGCCATCAATGCAAATTAGATAATAACAATGTAAATAGGGAGAACTTGAATGACCGTCGAACTCGAATACCTTGCCGCCCGCGCAGCGCGTGGTCTAATGAGCCGCCGCGCCTTCATGGGCCGCGCCGCCGCGCTCGGCGTGGGCGCCACTATGGCAAACACAGTGCTTGGTACGGCTGTACGGGCCGCAGGACCGAAGAATGGCGGCGCGCTGAAGATGGGCGTCAATGGGGGCGCCAGCACGAACTCGCTCGACCCGGCGCTGCAAAGCGGCCAAGTTCCGTTTATGTACATATCCACACTGGGGGACAAGCTCACGACCATCTCTTCCGACGGAGACGTGCTGCCGTCCTTAGCCGAGAGCTGGGACAGCTCACCCGATGCCGTGACTTGGATCTTCAAACTCCGGAAGGGTGTACAATTCCACAACGGAAAGACGGTGACGGTGGACGACGTGGTGAAGACGATTCAGCGTCACTCCGACAAGAAGTCCAGCTCAGGCGCTTACGGCCTCGTCCAGGGCATCAAGGAGACGAAGGCGGACGGCGACAACCTCGTTGTGACCCTGAAGTCCGCCAACGCCGACCTGCCATATTTGATGGCCCACTGGGCGCTCGTTATCCAGCCAAATGGGGGCTTCGACAAGCCCGATGCGGGCATCTTCACCGGCGCTTACAAGCTGAAGACCTTCGAGCCTGGCATTCGGGTGGCGATGGAGAAGTTTAAGAACTACTGGGATCCGAGCGTCGGCCATTTCGACACCGTAGACATCACGGTAATCAACGATTGGACAGCGCGGAGCGCGGCGCTGCAATCCGGCGAGGTGGACATGGTGAACATGGTTGAGCCGCGTGTCGCCGGGCTTATGAGTCGGGTGCCGAGTGTCGTCATCGCAGCCACCCCCGGTCATGGCTTCAACTGCTTCAACATGCTCTGCAACACGAAGCCGTTCGACGACAATAACTTGCGCATGGCATTGAAGCTAGCTATCAATCGCGAAGAACTGGTGCAGAAGATCCTCGCCGGTTATGGATCGGTCGGCAATGATATGCCGGTCAACGAGGCTTATCCGCTGTTCGACGAACGCATCCCGCAGCGACAGTACGATCCCGAACAAGCCAAATTTTACATGAAGAAATCAGGCTATACTGGGGAGATCTTGCTGATAACGGCGGAGGTCGCCTTCCCGGGCGCGGTGGATGCGGCCTCGCTCTTCCAGCAATCGGCCGAGAAGGCAGGGATCAACATCACCATCAGGCGCGAGCCGAGCGACGGCTACTGGGATTCGGTCTGGAACAAGCAGCCGCTTTCCGCCTGCTCCTGGCATGGCCAGCCAACTCAGGGCTTGGTGTATTCCCAAGCTTATATCTCGTCGTCTGATATGAACGACACGCGGTTCAAAAACCCGAAATTCGACGCGCTGATCTCGGACGCACAAGGCGAACTCGACAAGGCCAAACGCAAGGCCCTTTACAGCGAAGCTGGCAAGCTAATCCGCGATGAGGGCGGGCTTATAAATCCGATGTTCAACAACTATATTGACGCTTACAGAGAGGACAGAGTGGCTGGCTGGATCCCCAACCCGTCCTCGGAGATGATGAACGGCAGGGCGGCCGTCCTTTGCTGGCAGGCCTAAGGAGATGAAGCGGTCGGGCAGCTGCAGCGGGTAATGGCGGCGATGGCGCTGTTGCCCGAAGCCGGGATCTACCGATTGGCTACGCCGGAGCGCCAGTCGATCTGGACCGTTTCCGATAGAACGCCCTTTATGGAGAAGCTGCATGCGATCGTACTGCCGGCAATCGCTCCGGTGCTTGTTGTCTTGGCGCACATGATGCGTATGACGCGTGCTTGAATGTGGTGCAGGAGGCAGTTCTTGAACCGTGGGAACGAGAAGCAGCTTCGTACTCAATTGCCAATCTCAGTAGCCAGAATAACCAATAAACGCACCAGAGCACGCCAATGGGTAGGTTAAATCTCGCCTGCGCACAAATGTCGTGTATGCCTGGCAATATTGGAAGTAATCTCGACAAGCACCTGCGCTTCATCATGGAAGCGCGTCTAAAAGCAGTCGATATTCTCGTTTTTCCAGAGCTTTCCCTCACCGACTATCTCTCGGCACCGGACTTAATATCATTGGAGCGCTCGATCGATTCAACTGAGATTGCTGCCGTAGTGAACGCGGCGGGATCAATGGCTGTTTCCTTCGGGTTCATTGAAGCCGGCGAAGATGGTGTAAGCTACAACGCACAGGCTTTGGTATATAATGGCAAGGTGATACATGTGCATCGGAAGCTTAACCTTCCCACCTATGGCAATTTACGGGAAGGGCTGTGTTATGCAGCCGGAACCCGCGTCGAACTCGCACTGGTGGAAACCACGCGAGCCGCTACTCTAATCTGCGCTGACAGCTATAATCCTGCGCTAACCTGGCTTGCCGCCCTCCAAGGGGCCGATCTCCTGTTGCACCCTATTGCATCGGCTCGCAGTGCTGTCGGAGGCGATTTTGACAATCCGGGGAGTTGGGAAACGAATTTGCGCTACATCGCAATGATTTACGGCCTTCCTATAGTGATGACCAACCATTGCGGCACTCGCGGCGCCCTTGATTTTTGGGGCGGATCCCGGATTCTCGACGCTTATGGACATGAACTAGTTCGGGCAGGCGAGGGCGAAGAACTCGTACACGCAACTATTGAAACGGGGGATGCAATGCTGGCGAGACAGCTTTTGCCCACGGTTCGCGATTCGGCCCCTCGTCTCGTGGCAACAGAACTCGGACGTGTCCTTTCCGGTCTGAAGGAGGCTTGACTATTTGGGTTTGCAGCTAATTTCGTGCCTTCGGGGCATGGGATGGGTCAAGTGCAATGAGCGAAGACGCGGAGGCAATCGTCGCATGGGCGCAACGCCTTAAATGCGGTTTGCAGCACCACCGAAGATTACGGGCCATCTGACGGAAGGTGCAATAGGGCGCTGGCAAGGAGTTAACTGTGGAAAACAATGTTCAGCAAGCTACGCAGGTAGCCTCCTTTATTCACGACTTGAATTTTGCCGATGTGGCGGCTGATGTGCGTCATCAAGCACGACGCTGCCTTATTGACACTTTGGGAGTCGCGATCGCCGGAACGCGCCTACCAATCGCCAAAATCGTAAATCGCTTCGTAGCTCGGCACCTTGGCACTTCGGATGCGGACGGTGCAAGGCTCCTTCTTGACGGTCGCCGAGTTAGCGTTCCGGGAGCAGCGATGGCCGGTGCCGCTATTATCGACGGGTTTGATGCCCACGATGGGCACGTTCTCTGTAAAGGACATGTCGGCGTGACAGCATTGCCCGCCGCATTTGCCTTTTCTGATAGCCTGAAGCTTGATGACCTTGATGAGTTTCTAAACCTCCTTCTGATTGGCTATGAGGTCAGCACAAGAGCAGGAATAGCGCTTCACGCGACATCTCCAGTTTTCCACTCGTCGGGTGCATGGAACTGTTTTGGACCTGCTGCGATTGGAGCTAGGATGTTGCAACTTTCGGCACTAGAAACGTGCCACGCTCTTGGCATTGCGGAGTACTATGGCCCACGCTCACCACTCATGCGCGTTGTCACCTACCCAACTATGCTGAAGGATGGCTCCACGATGGGAGCCTTCGCAGGCGCCTCGGCAGCATACTTAGCTGCGGAGGGTTTTACCGGGGCACCTGTAGAGACAATAGATCTTGAGTCGGAGACTAAAGACTTGTGGTCTGATCTTGGTCAACGTTGGCGAATCCTGGAACAATATGTAAAGCCAGTACCAGTGTGCAGGTGGACTCAGCCCGCCGTGCAAGCAGTGCTTTCTCTAAGAAACCGCCATCCAGAGTTGACCCACGAGCATGTTCGGTCCGTTGCGATAGAAACCTTCCATGAAGCCGTTTCGTTGAGCTGCAGGGAGCCATCCGAGACGGACGCAGCACAGTACAGCCTACCATTCGCTGTGGCGGCAGCCTTAGTCCATGGTCGTCTAACCCCATCAGAGATCGCTGGTATTGGGCTTCTCGACCCAGACGTGCTTTCAGTCAGCCGTAACGCTCAACTGATCGAAGTGGATACGTACAACGCGCTCTTTCCAGCTGAACGATGGGCAAATGTCCGATTGATTCTAAAGGATGGCACTGTACTCGACAGTGGAGCACACACCACCATTGGCGATGCAGCCCAGCCTTTGAGTGACGACGCCCTTATGAGCAAATTTTCCGAAAACTGCCGCGGTACGCTCGGCCGCGACAGAGCAAACCGAATTGCAGAGATTGTTCTGGGTGGTTCACCCAATAGTAGCCTACGCGAGCTTTGTGACCTTGTGACGGCGCCGAACGAGACAACCATATCCGACTGTCAGTGACTTCGACGAAGTACGACCCCGGATCGGTATCAGCCAAAACCAGTGTAGAATGTCGTCCGCAAATCTCGTGTGACCGAAATAAATAAGTGAGCGCGCCGCAAACAGATCTACATCCGGAGAAACCGGGATGAGCGATACGGTCTCTGGAGACTTCAATTTGGGTGGCGAGAACTTCTTTCGCCACCCGTATATCTGTTGCGGAAGAACGTCGTGCTGGCGCGCTACATCGCAAACGCTCCCATCCGCGCTGGACGCTTCTTGCAATATCGAAAGCTTCAGTTCTGTCGACCATGACATTGCCGCTCGGCACCCGTCAGGATCTCAACTTTCGCCATTCATACCCTGTTACGTCACAAATGAATCATCTGCGTCGTAACTTGCGCTAATTCGCTAATTCCGCACCGAACCAAAACCGGCTCACCGGACGCTCACGATCATTATCTCAAGTGAAGAGTATTTGAACACTCAAGACCCTTGACCGGTCAAGTGGGCTGCAAAAACCTTTCCAGGAATGCCACGCCGCTCAGAGTGGCGACACTGCTTAACTCGGCGGATTGATACGTCACTTACGATGCACATCAATACCAGGAGCTCGGACCAGGTCGGCCGCACACTCACGACATCTCAAACCGTAAGAGCGGGGCTTTAAGGCGCCTTCGCACGCAAATTACTAGGCGTGACGTCCAAAGGTATTGGGCAGAGATATGCCCCCCCCGCGGTTTGTTGCTTCAACTCCGCCTTTGCACGAGTGATGATTGCTGGATTGCGTATGCAATCCGCCGCCGTAGAAGCCATGACCTTGGCAGCCAATATCATTCCCTTGTGGGCCGCAGGCAGGTTGCCTTGCGTGACGAGCTGCCAACTGTGAAAGGGCGTGCCAATGGCGAAGCAGGCTGTCCAACACTGTGCAGTTGGCACGATCCAGCTCACGTCGCCCACGTCTGTCGAGCCCATCTGGAATTGGTCTGCCCCCAACGGGAGGAGGCTATCGTGGAGGATCTTGTCCTTCAACGAAACATCGCTCCCCACGACGCTGGCCAGCACATCATCGTCCGACAGCGCCGTCTTGCGAAGGTCCTTGGCGAACTCATAGTCAGCTGTGTCAAAACGGGGCGGGCCGATACGGCGCATGTTCTCGTACATAACATCATACAGCGCTTTGTTAAGCAAAACGTTGGAGTAGCCGCCAGTGATTTGCACCTTTACAGATGTTTCGGTCATAAGTGCCGCACCTTCTGCAATCTTTTTCACGCGCGCAAACACCCGCTCAGCATCTTGCAAGGTCGGAGAACGGATAGAATAAGATGACTCGGCATAGGCCTGCACTACGTTAGGGAACTCACCGCCAGCGTTGATAATGGAATAATGAACGCGAGCGTCTGAGGGCATGTGCTCGCGCATGTAGTTAGCGCCGACATTCATTAACTCGACCGCGTCGAGCGCGCTACGCCCCAAATGCGGATCCGCCGCCGCGTGCGCTGCGCGACCGGTAAACGAGAAACGAGCCCACTTTGCAGCGTTCGAAGATTTCGTTAACACTTCGTTAACCACTGCTGGATGCCAGCAGAAGGCTGCATCCAGATCGTTGAAAGCGCCGGCTCGGGCCATAAAGGCCTTACCCCCTCCGGCTTCCTCTGCCGGGCAGCCGTAAAAGCGTACCGTACCTTCAATACCTTCAGCTGCGAGCGCATCCTTTAATGCAACTGCCGCAAGCGCCGAGCCAGCGCCGAGAAGATTGTGACCGCAGCCATGACCTGGTCCGCCCTCGGTCGAACTGGGTTGAGTTGCGCTCGAGACTTGAGCCAGATCGGGAAGGGCGTCGTATTCGCCGAGGATGCCAATGATGGGGCTGCCCTGGCCGAATTCGGCGATGAAGGCGGTCGCCATGCCGCCGACATTCGTGGTGATACGAAAACCTTCGCGATCGAGCAGAGCGATGTGCTCGGCAACCGAGCGATGCTCCTCAAACGCTAATTCTGGCATTGCCCAGATGCGGTCGCTTAAGGCGCAGTAGTCGGCAGCTTTCGCATCCACGCGGCGGACGATTTCATCGAGGCTGAGAGGGTCATTTTCCATAGTTACTGACATCCTTAAGATGATGGCTAACTGATCAGACCGTAGTTCCGGCAGGCGAGCTCACTGCTGAATAGGATCTAAGCTAGACATGCCGAATGTGCTGCTTATCCCAGTCATTGAATTTCGTCCCTACTCGACATGCTTTCACTGTTGATTTTAACGGGATACTTAAGGTCTTCACCGGGTGGTGATTGCGGCCTTGCTGCAGTTAAGTTGAGCACGGAGCCTGGGGCACGTGGGTGAATTTCAGAGCCGGCACCGTGACACGGCAATGCTCCGAACAACGATATATTACCCCTTGATTCGTCCAAGCCGACCTGTGGATGCGTTGTCTCTCGGTGTCTCTCTCCACGAAGGAAAGTAACCATCAGGCTCCGCCTTGCTAGATGCAGATGACAGCAAATTGCATCAGCACAACGCCACCATCTGGTGCCTGACAAGGGCAGCCTTTATTCATGATGCGGGAGACACACCAGGACCTGACCGTCTTCCACCTTCGTCTTAAAGACGGTGATTGGACACTCTGCCGGGCCTTGAACCACTTCCCCGGTGGTGATTTCAAATTGAGCACCATGCAGAGGGCACTCGATAAGAGTCCCTTCCAGCCAGCCGTCGGAAAGAAGAGCGAACGCGTGCGAACAAACGTTATCGGTCGCGTGTACTTTGCCGCCGATGAAGTATATTGCGATTCGGTTATCGCCGATTTCGAACGGCGTTACGGTATCGTCTTGGAGATCGGAAACGGGGCAAAGGATTATCCATCCGTATTTCTGCTGCGCTTTATCTATGTTCTTTTCCACTGTTATCACAGTTCACTCCGATTCCGACAATTAGCCAGTTGCGAGGTATATATCGGACGGATCGACTTCCTCGGCTCGGCTCATAATATCCGGCGATACAGGCTTGCCAGCCTTGGCGTCTCGCCGGATCTGCATCATGTCGCGACCGGGGTTGACTCCCACGGCACTGACAAAACGTCCCTGGTCATCGGCGCCAATCTCCAGCCACCGTTCGCTCGCGACGTCTCCGATGCGATACAGGCGCGTCGCGAGGGCTGGCAGCCCGAGTGACTGGATGGTTACGCCGCACTGATCGGACCAGAACCACGGTAGGTCCTGATACTGTGCATCCAGGCCACACATAACTTTTGCGGCCACGACGGCCTGATCGCCGGCCACAGTCCAGCTCTCACTGCGTAGCCGCCGGCCAAGCGCGGGCAAAGGATAGTTCGTCACTTCTCCGGCAGCGTATATTCCCGGAACCGACGTTTCGCAGCGTGCGTTCACAACGATCCCATCGGCGGTGTCGATGCCGGCGTCAGCGGCAATTCCCGCATTAGGCCCAATCCCGATGCCAATAAGGACCATGTCAGCAACGACCGCCCCTCCATTCCAGGTCAGAACGACCTCGCCCTTTGAATTATTTGACATACGCAGATTCGCACAGTTCAAACGGAACTCACCACCTTCGCTCGTGTGACGCGTCGCGACCCATTCCGACAAAGATAGGGACGCGCTGCGCGGCAGCAGTCGCGGCGCTAGCTCAATGACCGTTGTTTGACAGCCCAAGCGGCGAGCCATCCCCGATACCTCCAGCCCTATAAAACCACCGCCTACAACTGCCAGCCGCCGGCCAGGCGCAAGACCCGCGCGTAATCGCAAAGCGTCTGATTCAGTGCGCAAATAATGAATTTGTGCCGGGTCCACACTGGAGTGCTCGAAGTGCCGTGCTCGAGATCCCGTTGCGATCAACAGCTTGTCGTAGTGTTCCGGTTCACCGATATCAGTATGGACGATGCGTCGAAGAGGGTCGATTAGGGTGGCCTTCGTTCCATCCCGCAAAACGACGCGGTCTGCATACAGCTCAGACCCTTTCAGAGTCGGCCTCTTGCCCCCCAAGAGAAAGTCCTTGGATAGCGGCGGCCTGTCATAGGGTGTCCCGCTTTCGCCATGAATCAGGACCGTGCGCTGCTCAGGACGCAGATCGGCGAGCGTTGCGGCAGCACGATGCCCTGCTATTCCTCCTCCGATGATAACGACCGTTTCCATAAACAATCCTCAGCGCCTGGCAACTCTGAACGTTACCAACATGACAAACAGAAACAAAAGTATGGAGATTCGCCAGTGTCAAATTCCGGCGAATTCGTTCAGCACAGACGGCCCAGTTTCGAAACCTCGAAACGCCTGCTCACCACAAACTGTGCTCCGCGGAATTGGTGGCTTTTGTGCATTTTACCGGTCAGAAAGGATCAATATTGTTGGGTCGGCGGCGCTGCAGAAGGCTCAAGCACTGCAACTATCTGACTGCGAACCATTATTCGTCTAAGGTGGAACGGCGTTCTTGTGCAGACACAGCAGGTGCCAATTGCGATCGGAACTCGAATCTTATGACCCATGGTCCCCAGACGTCGGCCATGCGCCGCTACGAAATTGTCGTTGACCTTATCAAGCGCCGCATTCGCACAGGGACTCTGAGGGTCGGTGATCGCCTGCCGTCCGTCCGGCAGTTAAGCGAAGATACCGGTTATAGTCCGATGACAGTGCATCATGCATACGAGCTCCTGGAGGCTGAGGGTGTTTGCGACGCCCGGCCCCGGTCGGGCTTTTATGTCGTCGGTTTTCAGGCGCCAGTGACGGGCTCAGGGGGCCACGATGACGATGGAGAGACCGTTCAAAATCTGCCTGAAGCTTTGCTCCATATTTGTTATTCAAATGAGCTTGGCGCATTCGGCAGCTTCTACCCAAGTCCGGACCTATTCGACCGCAGCGACATAGACCGGCTGTTGCGCCAACTCTTGCGTCAAGGGGAAACCCGGCTTGTTGGGTGCGATTCACCACAAGGTGACGTGCAGTTGCGACATGAAATTTCGCGGCACGTCTCAAAGCGAGGATGCGTCGTGGCGCAGGGGGAAATAATTGTCGGCAACACGGGTATGTCGTGTTTCGACATGTGCCTCAATGCATTTACTAAGCCAGGAGACGTCGTTCTTGTCGAAAGTCCTTCTTATCTTCCAATGCTGGCCGGATTGAACCGCAAAAGCCTCTCCGTAGTGGAAATTTATTCCCACCCGCGCTCTGGCATCAATCCCGAACAATTCCTGCATCTTGTCCGCTCGAATTCCATTCGCGTGGCATTGCTGATGGGCTCCCACCACTATCCCACAGGCGTGACCTATTCCGAGCAAACGATGCGCCGTGTTGTGGAAATTGCTCGCCAACACCAGGTGCTTATCCTCGAGAATGACATGTTCAGCGACCTGAACTACAATGGCAGCAGACAGCCTTCATTCAAACAACACGATCCGTCCGATATCGTGGTGCAATTCGGGAGTTTCATGGCCTCGCTCCCGCCAGCGTATGGATTTGGTTGGATCATTGCTGGCACCCACACACGACGTTTGATGATCCATCAGTATACACATGGACTGAACAGCGGTGATGGTATCGTCCAGCGCGCGATCGCCACGTTTCTGGCTGTCCGTAGTCAGGAGAGACATTTGAGGCAGTTGCGCGGCACACTCGCCGCGAGGATGCAACGGGGCCTTGACCTAATCGAAAAATATTTCCCCAGTGAATGTGTTGTATCGCCTCCCGCCGGTGGGTTTATGTGCTGGGTGCGAGGGCCAGTCGGCTTCGATGCTACAGACGCTTTGCTTCAGGCAATAGAATCCGACTTCAGTTTTCTTCCAGGTCCTATCTTCTCAATCGAAGCCTCCTTCCGAAATTTCGTAGCGCTCAACTTCTCGTTCCCATGGACCGCTCAGAACGAAACTTTTCTGGCGAAATTGGGTGAGATGATGCACCGGTCAGCCGGACGGTGATGATCATCAGATCTTAGGCTCGACTGCGCAGTCGGCTGCGGATCAGCGCCGCTACGGTGGCGCCTGTTGCGGAACCGATCCGGACCGCATGCCCCGTTCGTACCCCTCTACGCGGATGGTCGCCGGAGCGTTTTCGGTGCTCGGCTCGTTCGATCGGTCCACAGACCGAGGGCACGTCATCGCCATCCTCGCCAGCCGGCCGCATCCGGAATATGGATTCAGAACATGCCTCGGCGTTCTCAAAGGCGATCGACATGGCGTAGGCCGAAGCCGTTTCGGCCCGTGCTCTCGAGATCCGCGGCCGTGATCAGGCGCTGATCCCCCTCGAAATCGTGCCAGCTCAGGTAACCCTCGTGATGATCGGTGAGCAAGAACCTCCCCGTCGCGCCTGATCCCGCGCAAGATCCGTTTGCGCCCGGCCCCGATAGTGACTTCGCTGCCCGGGCGCCCCAATACATAGGGGCCGGCGTAGAGATCGGGTTGGTGAGAATGTGGTGAAGCGTGTAGTAGACGCGTAACTTCCAGACAATCGTCCACTTCGCCGCGCGCACGTAATTTTCGGCCGGGAGCAGATGGTTTCGCGACGCAGCCACAGGTGCACTAGCCGGATGCTCAGCAGTTCATTGAAACGCCGGAATACGAGATCAATCGTCTCGCGCACCCGCAGATCAGGGTCTTTCTCGATCCGGCTCCGAACCGACTTTGTGTAACCGCAAGCAGAAAAAGTTCGCCCCGCCGCGCCTTCCTTAGGTGACCACCGCCTTCTACAAGGCAACCATGATCTTCTTGCCATCGTCGATCGACAGGCCGAGATCGCCATCAGGCAGCCTCTCGTCGCTCTTATGGATGCGGACTCCTTTCGACAAAGGTCATCACCGAAATCGTTCTTCCCTTCGATCGAGATCGTCCATTCCATCGCTCTCAACGCCTCCTCGAACAAAGCGACGGTGATGGCCAATCGGCGCTAACAAATCATATCCGCACCGGTGTCCATCTGTAGCGGTTCACTTTCACCAAATCTGTCTATTCAAATATCAATGGAGCGAGCTTATTCAAGCCAATATGGCTACTCGGATGGGTTCCGTCTCGCTTTCGCATAGGGAGGGAAAATGGCTAAGCATGTGGTGGGCAAGGCAGAGGATGTCGGTCCGGGCATGCGCAAGGTCTTCGAGGTGCGGGGCCGTCCCATCGTCATCTTCAATCTCGACGGCGACTACTTCGCCCTCCTCAACCGTTGCCCTCACCAGAGCGCAGAACTGTCGATGGGCTTTATCTCAGGGATTGCAACGGCAGATGAGCCCGGACATGTCAAGTGTTCGCGTCGGGGGGAGTTCATTCGCTGCCCTTGGCACGGCTGGGAATTTGATATTCGCACTGGCCAGTCATGGTGTGATCCAGGTCGAATATCCGTGAGACAATACCCGGTGACGATAACTCCGGGAACCGAATTGGCCGAGGGTCCGTATAAAGCGGAAACTTTCCCTGTGAGTGTCGAAGACTCCTATCTGGTCGTCGATCTGTGAGCGATCGACCCCGTGGAGATGGCAGAGTTTCTTGAAAGCTGAGGCATTTATGCTGCACAACCCGACATCGGTAATCGATTGCGATATTCATCCCGGAGTGCCAGGAAACAATGCTCTGATCCCTTATATGGACGAGTATTGGCAGGATCAATTCATCAGCCGCGCGATCGGCGAAATGGATCTGGCTAGCTATCCGCCGAGCGCGCCGCTGTCATGCCGCTCGGACTGGCGGAAAGATGGGGAAAAGCCGGGCGTCAGCCTCGATCGCTGCCGGGAACAGGCGCTTGATAAATTCAACTGCGAGATCGCAATCTGTAATCCGCTCTATGGAGGCCAAGTCGCGGCAAGCGGTTTGATGGGAGCAGAGGTATGCATGGCGACCAACAAATGGTTGGCTCGGGAGTGGCTGGATGCTGAGCCGCGTTTGCGCGGCTCGATCGTCGTGGCCTCGCAGCTTCCCGATCGGGCGGCAGAGGAAATCCACAGATGTGCATCCGACAAAAGGTTCGTTCAGGTCCTGCTGCTGGCCGGCAACGAGATGCTCCTTGGCCGGAGTCATTTTTGGCCGATCTATGAAGCGGCCCAAAAGCATGGGTTGCCTGTCGGCATACACGCCGGGACGATGTATCGCTATCCCACGAGCAGCGGTATGGGATGGCCGTCGACCTACCTCCAGGACTATGCCAGCGGAACTCACCTTTTCGCGGCACAGCTCCAGAGCCTGATCATGGAAGGTGTATTTGCCAAGTTTCCGGATCTCACCTTCGTGATGATCGAGGCGGGCATCGGTTGGGTGCCCAGTTTTATCTGGCGGAGTACCAAGTACTGGCGTGGTACCCGCGGCGAGGTTCCGTGGGTGAAGCGCTCTCCCGCGGCGGAAATCCGGGATCGTGTCCGGTTTACAATCCAGCCATTCGATACGTCGAAGGATCCGGTGCACGTCGAGAAGCTGATAGAGCACCTCGGCAGCGAAGACATGCTGCTCTTCTCTTCAGACTACCCGCATTGGCAGTTCGACGGAGACGATCCGATGCCGCCCGGTTTTCCAGCGCGGCTTCGGCAGAAAATCGCGCAGGAGAACCCTCTGCGGACATACCCACGGCTGATGGAGACGGTGTCATGAACGATACGACAGCCAGCCCGAGGCAGTCGGTGCGTTCCACATCTTTGGTAGGTATCGCCGATAGCGATATCCACCCGGCACTTAAAGACCGGTTTGGCCTCCATCCGTATCTCTCCAAGCGATGGAGGGATCATCTCGATCAGTATGGCGAATTGGGATTCGAGGCGCTTGCCAGCGGCTACAGCATTGACAGCTACATCCCATTGTCGTGCCGTCGTGATGCCTGGCCGAGTGACGGGCCGCCCGGTTCGGACCTGGCGGTCCTGAGGAAGCAGCACCTCGATCCGAACAATGTCGTCTTCGGCGTGCTCGAGCCGATGGTGGGGCTGGGCAACGGCGGTCGCAATCTCGATCTCAGCAACGCGTTGTCCACGGCGCTGAACGATTGGCAGATCGCCGAGTTCGTCGAGCCGGAGGATCGGCTGAAGGCGTCCGTTCTGGTCGTTCCGGACGATGCCGTTTCCGCGGTCGCAGAGATTGAAAAGCGTGCGCTGGACGCGCGATTTGTCCAGGTGCAGATTTTCATAGGGACAACCGAGCCATTGGGCCACCGGCGCTACAGGCCTATCCTGGAAGCAGCGGCTCATCACGGCTTTCCGATCGGCATGCATGTCGGCGGCCGAGCCGGCGCACGGACCGCTAGCGGCTGGCCGTCCTACTACTGTGAAAACCATTTGGATCTCACCTTCGCTGCGCAGTCGCAGGTTATGAGTCTCATTCTTGATGGCGTGTTCGATCAGTTGCCATCTCTCAAGGTGATCATCATCGAGTGTGGCTGTGCCTGGTCGATCGGACTTGGACACCGGCTCGACATGTTGTGGCGGCGTATGGGCTCGGAAGTCGCAAGCCTGAAACACCCGCCTTCCCACTATCTGCACGAGCATTTCTACTTTTCCACACAGCCGATGGAAGAGCCGGACAATCCCGAGGATCTCAACTATCTGTTTGAGCAAATCGGCTGGAACAGGCTGCTGTATGCCAGCGATTATCCTCACTGGGACTTCGACGATCCGCGCTATGCCTTCAAGGCTCGAATATCCGAGGAGCATAGGGCGCTGCTGTTTCGGGAGAATGCCAGAGAAGTTTACCGGATCCTGTAACGCGAACAGCCGAAAAGAGAACCCTCGGGTCTTCAGCGAGAATCGGTCGTAAGTTTTGGGGTGATTTCGTGGTTTCCGACGTGATAGATTTGTACAAGCCTGAGCCAAGCCTTCTAGACGTGCGCAAGCACGAGATGGCCCCTACGGTCCTATCAGTTTCGAAGTTGGTGACCTCGTTCCGTGTCGGAGGGCGCTGGGCGCCCGTCGTTGACGGCATATCGTTTGAGATCGGCGAGAGAGAGACAGTCGCCATCGTCGGCGAATCCGGCTCGGGAAAGAGCGTGACGGCGCTCTCGATCATGCGGCTCAACTCGCCTGCTTCGAGCAAGGTCGAGGGGTCAATCAAGCTCGAGGGCAAGGAACTGCTCACCCTGCGGGATGCCGAGATGCGCCGTATCCGCGGCAATGAAATTGCCATGATCTTCCAGGAACCGATGACTTCACTGAACCCGGTGTTGACCATTGGCTTTCAGGTCGCCGAAGCGCTGATCCTACATCGTGGTCTATCACGGTCCGAGGCTGAGGCGGAGACGATCCGACTTTTGGACAAGGTGCGCATCCCCGCCGCGACGTCGCGCTTCCACGAATATCCACACCACTTCTCGGGCGGCATGCGCCAACGCGTGATGATCGCGATGGCGCTGGCCGGCAAGCCAAAGCTGCTGATTGCTGACGAGCCGACGACGGCGCTGGACGTCACGATTCAGGCGCAAATCCTGGAGCTGATCAAGGAGTTGCAGAAAGAGGAGGGCATGTCCGTCCTCTTCATCACCCACGACATGGGTGTCGTCGCCGAGATCGCCGACCGTACGGTGGTTATGTATAACGGCCAGGTGGTCGAGGCTGCGTCGACCGAGGACATCTTCGAACGCCCCGAACACCCCTACACGCGATCGCTGCTTTCCGCCGTTCCAAAACTCGGCTCCATGAAAGGCCGTAGGCGGCCGATGCGCTTCCCGGTTGTAGACCGTGCTACTGGCCAATCCGACGTGCCGGCCGAGGTACCCGATACCGTCAAGGAGGCGGGGCGCCCGGTGCTGGAAGTTGCGGGCTTGACGAAGCGCTTCGAAATCCGTTCGAGTATGTTTTCTTCGGTCAAGGGCCGGGTCTACGCGGTCGAGAATGTTTCCTTCAGCGTCAAGAGCGGCGAAACCTTGGCACTGGTCGGCGAGTCAGGCTGTGGTAAGTCGACGACCGGCCGCACAGTGATGCGATTGACTGAGCCCCTCTCGGGCTCGATTTTGCTCGACGGCGTTGACCTTCTCAAGCTTAGCCGTCCTGAGTTACGCAAGCAGCGTAGTCGCATGCAGATGATCTTCCAAGATCCGTTTGCATCGCTCAATCCGCGCATGAATGTCGGCACAGCGATCATCGAACCGCTGTTGATCAATGCTCGCGCCAGCCGCTCGGAAGCACGCGACAAGGTGGCCGACCTCCTGCAGCGGGTAGGCCTGACGCCTGACATGGTCAATAGGTTTCCGCACGAATTCTCGGGTGGCCAGCGCCAGCGCATCTGTATTGCGCGTGCGCTAGCGCTTGAGCCGCGGCTCATCGTGGCGGACGAAGCCGTCTCGGCGCTGGACGTTTCTGTTAAGGCGCAAGTCGTCAACCTTATGCTGGATCTTCAGGCCCGTATGGGCCTAGCCTATCTCTTCATTTCGCACGACATGGCAGTGGTCGAGCGCGTTAGCCACCGCGTGGCCGTGATGTATCTCGGCGAGATCGTCGAGATCGGCCCGCGCGAGTCGATTTTTCAGAATCCGCAGCATCCGTATACCAAACGGCTGCTCGCGGCAGTGCCGATCGCCGATCCGGCACGGCGCCTGCAGAAACGCCTGGTCTCAAACGACGAAATTATGAGCCCAGTCCGGCCTGCAGATTACGTCCCACCTGTGCGTCAGTACAGAGATGTCTCGCCCGGACATGCAGTGATGATCTGGGGCGAGGAATGGGAGAGGAAGAACCTTACTGGGTCTTTAAACAACTAGAGGGAACGAAAATGAAGAACAAACTTATAGAATGGACGTCTAGAACAGCTGCCGCATCGTGGCTGCTGACAGCGGTAATTGCCAGCGGTCTATCCGTCGGCGCGGCTGAGGCGGACACGCTGCGCGTAATAGGATTATCTCTAAAGACTATTGATCCAATTGTTACAACATCGGGAGACACACAGGTCCACGGATATCTGATTTACGATAAATTGTTCGAATTCGACAGCAGCGGCACACCACGGCCCCAAATGGCCGACAAAGTTGATGTGAGCTCGGACAAGAAGACTTACACAATCACGCTCCGCAACGGCCTGAAATTCTCAGACGGAACTCCAATCACCACTGACGACGTGATTCAGTCTCTGAGGCGCTGGGAGTCTCGGGATGTGACCGGTGGACTGCTTGGATCCCGGACCAAGGAAATGGTGAAGGTCGACGATCTGACGTTTCGGATCGAGCTGAACGAGCGGTTCGACGTTCCCTCGGCGCTTGCCAATACTGAGGGGAACGTCCCTTTCATAATGCCCAAACGGGTCGCCTCCCTGCCGCCCACCGTTCAACTCACCGATACAACCGGCTCTGGTCCTTATAAGTTCGATTACTCCACCTGGAAGCCGGGGCAAACGCAGGTTTATACCAAGAACTCCTTCTACACTTCGCGGAACGACCCTCCGAGCTATTATTGGGGGAAGAAAGAGGCAACGTTCGATAAGATTGAAATATCTGACGTACCAGACTCAAACACCGCGATGGCGGAGATGCAGACCGGGAAAAAAGATATTTGGATATGGCCTGCACTGGATAACGCCTTGGCGCTGCGAAAGGATCCGAAGCTCGTGGTCTCGAAAGGATATTTCGTGCAGAGCCTCTTCGTGGTGAATCACGAGGTGCCACCGTTCAACAACATCAAGGCGACTGAGGCTCTCACTTATCTGATCGACCAAAAAGAGCTCATGCAGATTTCTGTGGGTGACCCGCAATTCTGGCATACCTGCTATGCATATCTCACCTGCGAGGGGAAGTATGGCGATGAGTCCGCCTATAGCGGTCACCGGGGCGCCGCGGACTATGAGAAGGCTAAAGAGCTCCTAAAAGAAGCCGGTTACGATGGAAAGCCGATCGTTATTTTCGATCAAACTGATTCACCCCAGATGCACGCGAGAGCGTTGTACTTGGCGCAGCAATTGAGAAAGATCGGCGCCCAAGTAGACCTTCAAGCGATGGATTGGGGTACCATAACGTCGCGCCGCACGTCTAAGGCGCCTGCTTCGGAAGGCGGGTGGAACCTGTTCGGTACGTATATGGAAGTGGAACCTGCAAGTTCCCCGTTCACGCATCTGATGCTGGCTGCGAACTGCGACAAGGCTTGGTTTGGTTGGCCCTGCGATGAAAAACTCGAACAACTGAGAGCTTCCTTTGCCAGCGCAGTCGACGAGAAGGAGAAAAAGAAAGTTACTTATGAACTCCAAGCTCGCGCATCAGCGTATTTGCCGTTTATTATGACAGGAGAATACGCCATTCCGACCGTTTATGGGGCCGACCTCGAGGGATTTCATCCCGAGGCAGCTTATAACTATTTCTGGAACATTCGGCGGAAGAGCAAGTAGCGCGAAATCGCGTCTGCGTTTGTGAGGTAAGCAATGATCAGGTATCTCATTACTAGGGTGCTTTCCGTCATTCCGGTGGTGGGGGTCGTGACCGTCGTAGTTTTCGGTCTGACTTATCTGAGTCCTGGAGATGCGGCGGCTGTTCTGGCGGGCGAGTACGCAACGCCGGCACAGATCGCCGCAATTCGGGAGAGTCTTCATCTCGATGATCCCTTGGTTGTCCAGTATCTTCACTGGTTGGGGAACGTCGTCCAGGGGGATCTGGGAAACTCGATCTTTTCCAGACAGCCAGTATTCAGTTTGATTCTATCGCGAGTAGACCCGACGATTATTCTCGCAATCGCAGCGACTGTGGTTCAACTTACTGTTGCGCTGCCGTTGGGATTGTTGGCAGCACAAAAAGGGGAGGCATCTCTGATCGCTTAGTATCGCTCTTCGGGGTGGCAGGCACAGCGATACCTCCCTTTCTGATCGGGTATGTCCTTATATTCACGTTCGGTGTCTACTTTGGGTCAATGCCGGTCTCCGGGTTCCCAGGGTTTGACAGCGGTATATGGGAAGTCTTACGGCATGTGCTCCTTCCCGCGACCATGTTGGGATTTGCGCAAACGGCGCTGATCACTCGAATCACTAGAGCGAGTGCCATCGAAGTCCTGAACCAGGACTTTATCCGTGTCGCGCGAGCGAAAGGTCTCGACGAGTTCACGATTCTGGTTCGGCACTGTCTTAAGCTGATCGCCATACCTTTGGCCACCGTAGTTGGAATGTCGTTCGCCGGTATGCTTGGCGGCGTGGTAATAACTGAGACGGTGTTCGCGATACCCGGGATTGGCAGCCTGCTCGTTGAAGCCATCCAGCACAGGGATGTTCCGGTCATTCAGGGGGTCCTACTGATAAGTGCATGCGTGTACGTTATGGTAAATCTGTTGGTGGACCTGTCATACTTATTCATTGACCCGCGAATAAAGTACACCTGAGGAGGAGGATATGACGTTTCCTATATTGTGGCCAGATACGACGCGCCTGCCGGCGCCCGCGCGTGTCGCCGTGATTTTCATGCTATTGGTTGTGCTAGTGTCGTATCTGGGTCCTGGGATAGCCAATCTTAATCCCTTGTCGATAAGCCCGGAGTTGAGACTTAATCCGCCCAGTAACGCCCACTTGCTGGGCACCGATATGTTCGGGCGGGACATTTTCACGCGTGTGCTTTACGGCGGGCGGATCTCGCTCGCGATTGGACTGGCCACCGCAGTTCTGACGACGACTGTTGGAACAATCTTGGGTCTTTTCGCAGGAGCGTGGCAGGCATTAGACAGTATCTTGATGAGGGTGATGGACGGGATCATGGCGATACCGGGGATGCTGCTCGCCATTGCTTTGGCAACCATCTTCGGTGGCGGAATCTTGACCGTAATCCTCGCTTTGGCGATACCGGAAGTGCCGGGTGTTGCAAGATTGGTTAGAAGCTTAACGCTGACGCTCCGGGAGCAAGTCTTCATAGAAGCGGCTCGGTCCTACGGCGCTAGTCCTCTGCGGCTGCTGTTCAGGTATATCTTACCGAACGCGTTGGCCCCCATTGTCGTGCAGGCAACATATATCTGCGGCCTGGCTATTCTTTATGAGGCTTTCCTTAGCTTTGTGGGCGTTGGCGTTCCGCCTGAGCACCCAAGCTGGGGCAATATCGTCGCCGAAGGGCGGTCGTTTGCTCTGATAGCTCCGTACCTGATATTGTACCCAAGCCTCGTAATCGGAGCTGTCGTGTTAGCTGTCAATCTGATTGGTGATGGCCTGCGTGACATGCTCGACCCTCGCTTCGCGCTACCCGACTAGGTCGTTCCCTTAATCCCCGACCGCCATCTCTGGCAATACGGTACTCTTCTCCAATTCAACTCAATCACGGAACGGCCTTCTTTTACAATCCAGGTTTGATCAAATGCAGTAGCGATGAATGGTCCAGCGCATGAAATTCTAGATCAATGGCGTATGGAATGAGCCCACGCCGTCGAAGCGAATAGCCGAAGTCAACCCTGCATCGCGGGCCCGTCCAAAGGTCGCCCAGCCGGAACGCGTCGATTACAGTTCGGCGACTGAGACCGCGCTTAATAGCGGAGCGAAGTTACGCATTTCAGGTCATTCTTAGTAACCCGACGATCTCGACAGTCCTCCTCTGGATCTCACTCGAGAATCGCTTGGGTTCTCTCTCGCCGATACTCCGACTCTCTCGGTGGAAGGTAACGATATGACCATGTTACAGTTTGATACGGATATCCAATCCATCTCACTGAGCCCACTTGCCCGTTAACCAGAATAGGAGACCTGAATGACTGATTACCGTATCAATCCCATGCCGGAACCTTTGCCACCCTCACTTGTCGAGAAGCTGCAAAAGGTCCAGACAGCGACCGTCGGCCATCTTCGCCAGTGGGGCTTTATGGATCGACGGATCCGGCCGCTTCTTCGCGGTAAACGCGTTGCTGGCGTTGCAGTTACAGTGGCAATTCCCGGACCGGATTCGACACTACTTGGTCATGCGCTGGGACTTCTTCGTCCCGGGGATTTTGTCGTAGTGGATCGGCTAGGCGATGATAGGTATGCCTGTTGGGGCGGCGGCGTCACTGCTTCGGCTAAGGCAGCCGGCGCAGTGGGCGCCATTGTTAATGGTCCATGCACGGACCTGCTGGAAATCGAAGAAGCAGATTTCCCGATGTGGTGCCGCGGACTTTCTTCGATCACCGCCGGGTGGTACAATCTCGGTGGGATGATGAACTACCCCATTGCTTGCGGGGATGTTCCGGTTCTAGCCGGCGACGTCATTTTGGCGGACGAGGAGGGAGTGGTCGTACTGCCTCGGCAAGAAGCCGAGAAGATCGCCGATGCAGCTATCGCCCTCCAGGAGTTGGAAAAAGCCACTCGACTAGAGATGCCGGTTGGGGAACCATCGGAAGCGACTAAAATGGTGCTCGAAGCAATTCACCAGCAATCCTGAAAAGCGATGCGGGGCGATGGGTTCCAGCCGATCTCATCGCCTTTGGTCCCCCAAGTCGGACACCGGGCGCGCTCTGGGTTTACGGTCATCCCCGTCCTCCGCGAACTCCAATACGTCACCCGCTTATGATAACCCGGAGTGTTCGCCGGCATGCCGACTAGCGGCTGACCTGTCATAGACGCATCAGGCAACTTCGGGAAAGGCGACGCAACGCATACGATCAAGCGGACGCTGGGCAAAATAAGGTATCTGGCTATGGAGTGCCCACGGAGGGTGGAAGCGAGCACGCCCGCGGCTCGCCGCTATCGACGGATGCGGGCCGACGGCGGATGAACCGCTCCTGGACGGTTGAGCAAAACCCGACTTGAACAGTTGGAGGTGAACGGATGGCGAACGCTGTCCGTTAAGCTATTGAATTCACTCGCCTTGAGTTTTCGGCGCGAAAATGTGTGGTAACAACATTTGATCTGCTAGCCGTATGTTGTATGGATTTTATGGCATTTATTCGCTAACAACGCTGGCATGTTTGTCGTTGAGAGAGTCGCGCGCGGCCACCGCTATCTTTACCTCGTGGAAAGTGTCCGCGACGGCAAAACCGTTCGCCAGCGCACGATAAAGGCGCTGGGCCGCAAGGATGCGCTGGTTGCCAGCGGCGAACTTGACAGATTGGCGGCCTCGATTGCGCGCCATGGCGAACGCAGCCTCATCCTGTCCGACATTGACGCGGGGCGAATTGCCTCTCGCCGCATCGGCGGTCCGCTGTTGTTCGGGCGGCTGTGGGAGCGGCTCGGGATCGGCGAGGTGCTGGAAGAGGTGCTGGAAGGGCGCCAGTTCGGCTTTGCGGTGGAACGGGCGGTGTTCGTTGGCACGCTGCATCGGCTGTTCGTCTCGGGCTCGGACCGCGACTGCGCGAACTGGATGGCCGATTATGGTATCGAGGGCGCCGAGGGTCTGGCGCTCCATCACTTTTACCGGGCAATGGCGTGGCTGGGCGAGGAACTCGGCGAAAAGGCGCAAGGCGCGCTGGTGGCGCGCTGCGTGAAAGACGCGATCGAGGAAAAGCTCTTCGCGCGCCGGCAGGACCTGTTCACCGACCTCAGCCTTGTGTTCATGGACACCACCTCGTTGTCCTTCTACGGCGCGGGCGGCGAGACGCTGGGCAAGCGCGGGCATTCCAAGGACTTCCGCCCCGATCTGGCGCAAATGATCCTGGCGCTGGTCGTTGATGCCGAGGGCCGGCCGATCTGCACCGAGATGGTGCCCGGCAACACCGCTGACGTGACCGTCCTGTTGCCGGTGGTCGATCGGCTGCGAACGCGCTTCGGCGTCACACGCGCCTGCGTTGTCGCCGATCGCGGCATGATCAGCGCCGATACCATCGCCGCGCTCGAAAAGCTGGGCATGGAATACATTCTGGGGGCCCGCGAACGCTCGAGCAGCGTGATCCACAACGTCGTGCTCAATGACGCGGCACCGATGGTTCCGCTCGTTCTCGAGCGCCAGCGCGGTGAAACTCAGTTGTGGGTCAAAGAGGTCAAGGTCGGTAAAGACCGCTATATTGTCAGCCGCAATGACGCCGAGGCCGAGAAGGACAAGGCCGACCGCCAGGCGATCATCGCCGGCCTCGAGGCACAGCTCAAGAAGGGCGACAAGGCACTGGTCGGCAACTCGGCCTACCGGCGTTACCTCAAGGCCAGCGGCAAGAACTTCAAGATCGATGTCGGCAAGCTTGCCGAGGAAGCCCGGTACGACGGCATCACCGTGGTGCGGACCAACGCGAAGGTGACCCCGCTCCAGGCCGTGCTGCGGTATCGCGATTTGCTCGAGGTCGAGAGCCTGTTCCGCGCCGCCAAGGCAACCTTCAATACCCGGCCGATCTTCCACCAATCCGATGCCGCCATCCGCGGGCATGTGTTTTGCTCGTTCCTGGGGCTCGTACTCAGCAAGGAACTGTACCGCCTCTGCCGGGCCAAAGGCCTGACGCCCGAATGGCAGCCGCTTCTACGCGATCTCGACCGCCTCCAGGAAGCCACCATCGAAAAGGATGGTCGCATCGTCACCACAAGAACCCACGTTACGGGCCAAGTGGGCAACGTCTTCAAGGCAGCTGGCATCGCTCTGCCACACAACCTCGACGAACAACTCGCCTGAGATCATCCCCAAAATGTAGTGGTAACACGCGCCGGCGCGCGCCTAACGTGCTGATATAATAACATATTCTTACAGGCGGTGTTGAAGTGGGGCAAAAGCTGGCGATCGGGGGTGAGGTGCAGGAGTCCGGTGATCCGGTAGCGGTTGTAGCGCGGCGTCACGACACCAATGCGAACCACTTGCAGATCTGGATGAAGCAAGTCCGGGAACGAAGACTGGGTGGCCGGTGCGAGACCCAACCGATTGCCTTCCAACCACTTCCCGGACCGTTCCACCTTAGACGAATAATGGTTCGCAGTCAGATAGTTGCAGTGCTTGAGCCTTCTGCAGCGCCGCCGACCCAACAATATTGATCCTTTCTGACCGGTAAAATGCACAAAAGCCACCAATTCCGCGGAGCACAGTTTGTGGTGAGCAGGCGTTTCGAGGTTTCGAAACTGGGCCGTCTGTGCTGAACGAATTCGCCGGAATTTGACACTGGCGAATCTCCATACTTTTGTTTCTGTTTGTCATGTTGGTAACGTTCAGAGTTGCCAGGCGCTGAGGATTGTTTATGGAAACGGTCGTTATCATCGGAGGAGGAATAGCAGGGCATCGTGCTGCCGCAACGCTCGCCGATCTGCGTCCTGAGCAGCGCACGGTCCTGATTCATGGCGAAAGCGGGACACCCTATGACAGGCCGCCGCTATCCAAGGACTTTCTCTTGGGGGGCAAGAGGCCGACTCTGAAAGGGTCTGAGCTGTATGCAGACCGCGTCGTTTTGCGGGATGGAACGAAGGCCACCCTAATCGACCCTCTTCGACGCATCGTCCATACTGATATCGGTGAACCGGAACACTACGACAAGCTGTTGATCGCAACGGGATCTCGAGCACGGCACTTCGAGCACTCCAGTGTGGACCCGGCACAAATTCATTATTTGCGCACTGAATCAGACGCTTTGCGATTACGCGCGGGTCTTGCGCCTGGCCGGCGGCTGGCAGTTGTAGGCGGTGGTTTTATAGGGCTGGAGGTATCGGGGATGGCTCGCCGCTTGGGCTGTCAAACAACGGTCATTGAGCTAGCGCCGCGACTGCTGCCGCGCAGCGCGTCCCTATCTTTGTCGGAATGGGTCGCGACGCGTCACACGAGCGAAGGTGGTGAGTTCCGTTTGAACTGTGCGAATCTGCGTATGTCAAATAATTCAAAGGGCGAGGTCGTTCTGACCTGGAATGGAGGGGCGGTCGTTGCTGACATGGTCCTTATTGGCATCGGGATTGGGCCTAATGCGGGAATTGCCGCTGACGCCGGCATCGACACCGCCGATGGGATCGTTGTGAACGCACGCTGCGAAACGTCGGTTCCGGGAATATACGCTGCCGGAGAAGTGACGAACTATCCTTTGCCCGCGCTTGGCCGGCGGCTACGCAGTGAGAGCTGGACTGTGGCCGGCGATCAGGCCGTCGTGGCCGCAAAAGTTATGTGTGGCCTGGATGCACAGTATCAGGACCTACCGTGGTTCTGGTCCGATCAGTGCGGCGTAACCATCCAGTCACTCGGGCTGCCAGCCCTCGCGACGCGCCTGTATCGCATCGGAGACGTCGCGAGCGAACGGTGGCTGGAGATTGGCGCCGATGACCAGGGACGTTTTGTCAGTGCCGTGGGAGTCAACCCCGGTCGCGACATGATGCAGATCCGGCGAGACGCCAAGGCTGGCAAGCCTGTATCGCCGGATATTATGAGCCGAGCCGAGGAAGTCGATCCGTCCGATATATACCTCGCAACTGGCTAATTGTCGGAATCGGAGTGAACTGTGATAACAGTGGAAAAGAACATAGATAAAGCGCAGCAGAAATACGGATGGATAATCCTTTGCCCCGTTTCCGATCTCCAAGACGATACCGTAACGCCGTTCGAAATCGGCGATAACCGAATCGCAATATACTTCATCGGCGGCAAAGTACACGCGACCGATAACGTTTGTTCGCACGCGTTCGCTCTTCTTTCCGACGGCTGGCTGGAAGGGACTCTTATCGAGTGCCCTCTGCATGGTGCTCAATTTGAAATCACCACCGGGGAAGTGGTTCAAGGCCCGGCAGAGTGTCCAATCACCGTCTTTAAGACGAAGGTGGAAGACGGTCAGGTCCTGGTGTGTCTCCCGCATCATGAATAAAGGCTGCCCTTGTCAGGCACCAGATGGTGGCGTTGTGCTGATGCAATTTGCTGTCATCTGCATCTAGCAAGGCGGAGCCTGATGGTTACTTTCCTTCGTGGAGAGAGACACCGAGAGACAACGCATCCACAGGTCGGCTTGGACGAATCAAGGGGTAATATATCGTTGTTCGGAGCATTGCCGTGTCACGGTGCCGGCTCTGAAATTCACCCACGTGCCCCAGGCTCCGTGCTCAACTTAACTGCAGCAAGGCCGCAATCACCACCCGGTGAAGACCTTAAGTATCCCGTTAAAATCAACAGTGAAAGCATGTCGAGTAGGGACGAAATTCAATGACTGGGATAAGCAGCAAGTGTGCAAGCAACGAGAGTGATAGCCGTATGACGGAGTCAAGACGCTTTTACTCACTCGTCAACGGCTCTCTTGTCAGTGACGGCTCGAAATTGAAGGTCATAAACCCGGCGACGCAGGGCACTGCCGGAGTTGCAATAGTGCCCGGAGCGAACGTTCTGGAGCAGGCGATCGACGCTGCAGACCGGGCTTTTGCGACTTGGCAGGCCGAACAGTGGGCGGTGCGCAGTAGTCTCCTCCTTGCTCTGGCCGACGTTTTGCGGAAGAGCGTTGAAGAACTTGCACGCCTTCTGACCCTTGAGCAGGGAAAACCGCTTCAGCAAGCTCGAAACGAAACCATCTCGTGCGCCGAATTTCTTGAGCACTGTTCAGGCCTGGAGTTGCGTCCTATCGTACTGAATAATAGGCCGGAGGCTTACGCGGAGCAATTTTTTGTACCGTATGGCGTCGTTGCAGGAATAGTGCCGTGGAATTTTCCACTTGAGGCCGCGATATCTAAGATCGGCCCTGCAATCATCACGGGAAATGCTATAATCATTAAGCCTGCGCCGACCACCCCCTTGGCAACCCTACGCTTTGGCGAACTCATTAAGGATGCTGTTCCGCCAGGTCTTATTCAGATCATCGCGGACGATGGATCACTTGGTCCAGAACTCGTCAGCCACCCCCGTATTGCAAAAATTTCTTTTACGGGATCCACCGGATCCGGCAAAGCAGTCATGACGTCTGCTGCTCAAGGACTAAAGCGCCTCACTTTGGAACTAGGCGGCAATGATCCGGCAATCGTGTTTGACGACGTCGACGTCGAGCTTGTGACGCAAGCCATTTTCAACGCGGCATTCCTCAATAGCGGACAGGTCTGTACTGCAATCAAGCGGGTCTATGTTCATGTGGCCATTGCTGATCGCTTCTGCGAATGCCTTGCCGATCTGGCGCGAAATGCAGTTGTGGGCGATGGCCTGGAAGACAATGTCACTGTTGGCCCCCTGCAGAACAAGGCCCAATTTGATAAAGTCCTTCAATACTTGGACGAGGCGGAGAAAGTAGGTCGCATTGTGGTGGGAGGTAAAACAACAGCTCTTGCCGGCTATTTCATCAACCCTACCATCGTGACTGATATATCGGATGAAGCCTCTCTGGTCAAAGACGAGCAGTTCGGTCCGATTCTTCCGATCCTGACATTTACGGATGTTTGTGACGTAGTGCGCCGGGCCAACAGCACGCCTTATGGTCTCACTGCTTCTGTCTGGTCGACCGACACAGATCGAGCGGCACAGATCGCTCGGCGGTTGGATTTCGGAATGATATGGGTGAACAAGCATTTAGAGTTCAATTTAAACTATCCCTTCAGTCCTAGTAAGGAATCCGGCTTTGGTACCGAGGGGGGGAATAGAGGGATTGAAGGAGTATGCTCAGTCCCGCCTGCTGAGCTAACATCTTGGTTTTGGGTAGTGAGCAAAAGACCACAGTTCTGGTCTAAACTGGCAAAGGTCTTAACCCGTTCAGAGCCCCAAATCTCTTGGCCGATGCTGCTCACAACACCATCTATGCTGTGTCTAGAAGTTAGCTCTATTCACGTAGCTCGCCATGTTAACGTGCACGCTGCTTTGCGTCGTATTCCAAGGTTCAGTTCCCGCTCAGTGCCGGCCCGCGCGGAGCCGAGACAACTGCCGCAAGTCAAGAAGAGGTCCGTCCGATGAAAGAGATCCGTGTGGTCACCGATTTTCCGCGCAAGGTCCGTGAGATCGAGAACCTGTGGATTCCAATGCCAGATGGCGTGAAGCTTGCGGCCCGCGTCTGGGTCCCTGAAGACGCCGAGGCCGATCCGGTCCCTGCCATCCTCGAATACCTGCCATACCGCAAACGCGATGGAACGGTAGAGCGGACGCACTCACCCATCCCTACTTCGCCGGGCACGGATATGCCGGCGTCCGGGTGGATATGCGTGGCACCGGCGACAGTGAAGGCATTTGCAAGGGTGAATATTTGACGCAGGAACAGGACGACTGCCTGGCGGTAATAGAATGGCTGGCGAAGCAGCCCTGGTGTTCCGGCGCGGTGGGCATGATCGGCATCAGTTGGGGCGGTTTCAATGGACTCCAGGTCGCCGCGCGCCGTCCACCGGCACTCAAAACCGTCATTTCATTGTGCTCTACAGACGATCGCTATAATGACGACGTCCACTATCTCGGCGGCGCACAGATGATCGACAATCTGGACTGGGGCGCCACCGCCTGGGCGGTCGCCATGGCGCCGCCCGACCCACTCATCGTCGGCGATCGTTGGCGCGAGCTTTGGGAAGGCCGCCTAAACGGCAATGGCATGTGGATGCTTGATTGGTTCCAGCATCAGCGTCGTGATGAATTCTACATGCATGGTTCGATCTGCGAGGATTACTCCAGTGTGGAGATCCCGGTCTACTTGGTTGGCGGCTGGGCTGACAGTTACCCCAATCCGATCTTCCGCATGATCGAAAGACTGCCTGGCATTCGGAAGGGCCTAATCGGCCCGTGGGCTCACAAATATCCGCATTTCGCCGTACCCGGCCCGCGCATCGGGTTTCTAAAGGAATGTTTGCGCTGGTGGGATCAGTATCTCAAGGGCATCGACACCGGTATCGCCAACGAACCTAGGCTACGGGCTTGGATGCAAGACCCGTATCCCCCGGCCGCCATCTATGATGAGCGCCCAGGCCGCTGGGTTGCCGAGCCGTCGTGGCCGGGGCCCGGCGTCGGCGAACGCTCGCTGGCCCTTTCGCCTGGCCTCCTTGCTGACGGGCCTCCGGGCGACGACGTACTGACGATCTGTTCGCCTTCGACGGCGGGCCTCTCGTCTGGGAGCTGGACTGTCTTCGGCGTCTTTCCGCTCTTCCCGACAGATCAGCGAATGGAAGCTGGCAATGCGCTGGTCTTCGAAACGAAGCCTTTGGAAGAAGCCGTGGAGATTCTCGGCTTCCCGGAATTCGAGGTAAAGCTCGCCTCAGACAAGCCTGTTGCGCTAATCTCGGCAACGCTCTCGCTTGTGCTGACGGACGGCGCAGCAACGCGTATTAGCTACGGCGTTCTCAACCTCACGCATCGGCATGACGATCTGGAGCTCCAGCCAATGCAGCCGGGCAATCCCGAGACAGTGCGCTTCAAGTTGCGTTGCTGTGGCCAGCGCTTCGAAAAGGGTCAGCGCATCCGCCTTGCCGTCGCCACGGGGCATTGGCCCATCGTCTTCCCAAGCCCCGAGAAGGCGACGCTCTCCATCCACTGCGCCGGAAGCAGGCTGATACTTCCGGTGCGCAACCCGCAGCCAACGGATGCAGACCTTAAAGAGTTTGAAGGAGCGGAGAGCGCAACGCCGATGTTGCAGGAAGTAATCAATGCAGGCGAGCCTTTCCGGCGCGACGTGATGACCAATCAGGTTACCGGGGAAACCACTTACACTGTCGTCAACGATGGCGGAACTGTTCGTCATCCGCATACCGGAATTACTTTGTCGGCAAGGCAGACAAGCGTTTTCATCATCCAGCCGGACGATCCGAATTCGGCACGGGCAACCGTGACCTGGGAAAAGTCCTACGTCCGCAGCGACTGGGACGCCCGAGTTATGGTTTCGGCGACGGTACGCGCGCTACGTGACGTATGGCGAATTGACACTCAACTCGTTGCGCGTGCTGGGGACGAGGTCGTCGTTAATCGGGAAGACGTCAAGGAATTTCCACGCGATCTGAATTGAGAAGAGGAAGCGCGGTAGCGCTCGCCGCAGATTTAACTCTGCAGCGCGAACTCCGATGATACGTTGTGAGACAGGCCAGGACGGATTACCGAAATGCGGTACCAATCCCATAAGGGATGATTGGGAAATCTGATTCGTCAGGTTTTGTGCATGGCACCCTCCGACATGAGGCTTGGGTCAGATACCCTACAAAAACGATCGGCTCGTCATCCAGCGAGCGGGCATTCCAGGCGGGCGGCCGAGAAACCGGGGTAACAGCGCCGACGAGCGAAGGGAGATCGACGCTCAGTGCGACAGCGTGGTCTATACAACCCTTCGCTGGAAGGACCCGTTTCAACGGCGAACATTGCTTGGTGTGATACCCCACTTCTGGACAAACTGTATATTTTGATAAGCCGAGAAACCTGCCAATCGTTGCACAGTAGGAATTTGCTCGGTCATGAAGCGTCCCGATTGAGCGGGATGCTGCTGACTAATGCAATTATGGCTCAAAATTCGCAAAGGATCATGAAAATGGCGATAAATCCGTTGGCCGATACGATCAGGTCGGGAAAACCGCTAATCGGCGCTTGGATGACTATTCCACATGTGATGGTGGCAGAAACGCTGGCGCAGACCGACCTAGATTTTCTTTGGTCGACGGCGAGCATGCCCCAATCCCACCCAATTGCCTGCTGGATATTCTGCCTGCAACCGAGCGGTACGGGATGCCTGTACTTTATAGAGTTGCTTGGAACAGGATTGAACTCATAAAAGCGGCACTAGATCACGGCGCAGACGGCATCATGGTGCCAATGGTAAATTCTGGTCTTGAAGCCATCGAAGCTGTCTCGTCCGCAAAATATCCACCTGCCGGCAAGCGCGGAGCCGGATCGTGGAGAGCGTCTAACTATTACCAAAATGAGAGCGAGTATCGAAAGAACGCGAACTCTAGTCTGGGCGTCGTAGTCCAGATTGAGACAAGAGAGGCTCTCAACAATCTGGACGACATAGCCTCGACGCCTGGCGTAGACGCACTCTTCATCGGCCCAGGAGATCTTGCACTTTCCTTGGGAATGGAAATGGGAAAGCTCACTCCAGGGCTATTGGATGCCTGCCAGGCAGTCACCAATGCAGCTAAGAAATACAATAAGACTTCTGGTATAGATATGGCATCCATAGACCATCTTCCGCCGCTTCAAAAGATGGGTATCAGCTTGTTCACCTATGGAGGCGACTCAGGTTTCGTCTTATCTGGCGGTCACGCGGTAGCGAAAGACTACCACGACGCGTTTCTCGCTAAGTAGACTGCGCGACCCATTGCACGATTTACTGGGAAGACAACCACCTAAAAACGGCAATGATGCTGATGGGCAACATGTCCAGGGTGGTATACTCAGGCTCGTGGCTTCGGTTCGCCTGTCGCAAGACACCGGTAATTTCTCTGGGGTCAGTGTGACACGACTTGTTAGCGCCAAGAAGGCCGCATCAATACGAGCGAGGAGCGTCTGGGTGAAGGCGATCTCCAGGGCCTGTCGATCGACGATGGCACGAAGATCGTGGTCACCTTGCACAAGGCTGTCGTCACCCAGAAGGCGGAGACTCCGGCCTTGTTTCGCAGGGTATGTCCGCACTGCATACCTTTCAGCTAGTCAAGGACTATACGTCACGCCGAATTCGAACGGCGTTTGGCACGGTGGAGGTTTGCAATCCATGGTGGATGCTCGGGATTGCCATCCGGAATGGACGGCGCATTCGCTAACCTTGCGCACAGCGGCGTGCGTCTTAGTCGGCTCGATAGGCAGATTGCGTCCTTGTCAATCTCCGGGAGCGCGTCGACGGCCTCTGCTGGGATCGAGCCATGTAATCGGCGAGCTGCTGCATGGGCTTGATCTTCATGGTAGTTTGGAACCATTTGAATGCGGGCCGTCGGCGTCGACATGGCGCGGTCAGCCGCTTGAGAATTTCAGCACCGTCCGAAATTACTGTCACATCGCTGAAGCGCGATGTATGGTGAAAAAGCAAATGCAGGTGCGAACCCCCGGAAAGAATGGTCAACTTCGCGATCGAATATCGAATTCGCGTGAGATTTCGACGGTCAGAGCCGCAGGTGCCGTCACTGTTCAAGCCCAAACCGCATCTACTTCGAGCAGCTGACCCCAGAGAGATTACATGTCTCTTGCCACGGCTGCGTTTATTTCGACGCAGCAGACAGCTTTCAAACTCCGGGCAAGGAGCATGTGGGCATGCCGGGTAACCACGCAGCGCTTGCAGCCGAGGCTTCCTTGCATCCAGCGAAGACGGCAAGTAGAGGCCCTCCGGTGTCCATCAACGCGCTGACTGCCCACGACTTCAGCGTGCTTTTGTTACCTGGCTTCTCCCAGCTCTGCCTGTCCTCACTCATCGACCCGCTGCGTCTGGCTAATTCTCTTTCCGGCCACAGTCTGTTCCGCTGTAAGCGGTGCGCCAAGGCACCTTGCAAGAGGCCGATGAACATGGAGGTTTCGGGCCATGACATTGGAACATGCAAGGGGCGATATGGTCGCCGAGTTAAGCGGCGCCGCGGCGGCCGAAGATCTTACAACGGTGCCCGGGCGCGTGCGGCAACGAAGGCTGTGGAGTTGCACCGAGAAGCGCGCGTTGGTCGACCTAGCGAGCGCGGCGGGGTCGTCGGTGACCGAGGTCGCGCAAGCGTTTGGCGTAGCTCCGTCACAGCTCTATGCCTGGCGCAAGCAGATAGCCGGCGGTGAGCTCGATGCCGATCAGGCGATGGCGACCTTCGCACGGATCGACGTGAGCGATCTGCCCGAGGTCGAACGCCCCGTCTCCGATTGTCCGGAGCCGGTCGGCAGGATCGTCGTGGCCTTTCCGAGCGGCACGCGATTGCGGATTGACGGGACCGTCGATCCGACAGCACTGAGCATCGTTCTGGCGGAGTTGACCAGGTGATCACGATTGTGCCGACCGACCGGATTTACCTGTGCTGCGGCGCGACCGACATGCGTCGCGGGATCAATAGCCTGGCGCGGATGGTGCAGCAGGTGCTCGCGCTCAACCCGCACACCGGCGCGATCTTCTGCTTCCGTGGACGCAAGGGTGATATCATCAAGATTCTGGCGCATGACGACCAGGGGTTCTGTCTGTTCACCAAGCGGCTGACCGATGGTTGTTTTGCCTGGCCAACCACCAAGGATCAGGTCGCCGTGTCGCTCACCAAGGCGCAGCTTTCGCTGCTTTTGGACGGGATCGATTGGCGCCGGCCGAGCAAGATTTATCGACCGCGTTTGGCTGGCTGATTTTGATGTTTCTTATTGATTTTGTGTTGATTCTTCTTCCGTGACGAGGGTCTTTCGGGTATAGGTTTTGGGTGTCGGAACAAGCTCCCTCAACCGCTGATTTCTTCGCTCGGATCGCCCTTCTGGAGGCGGCCGTTTCTGCCCGTGACACCACCATCGCCGAACGCGATGAGCAACTGCGAAGAGAGCGCGCCGAGGCCGCACTTCGCATCCAGCGCCTGCAGCTGCGGATCGATCGCTTCAACCGCAAGGCCTTCGGCCGCTCCTCCGAGAAGCTGGGCCAGATGCGGCTCGAACTCGAAGATCTCGAGACCGATTTCGCCGCCAGCGTGCCCGATCTCGAGCTGCCCATCGTTGCTGACACCGACAAGGTCCGGGTGTTGCCGGTGCGTAAGCTCAATCCCAACCTGCCGCGCAAGCGGGCCGTTCGCGAGCCGTCTTGCGCATGTTGCCCGGGCTGCGGCGGCGACCTGCGCGCCATGGGCGAAGATAGCGACGAGATGCTCGATCTGGTCGCCCAGGCGTGGCAGGTGATCGAGACCGTTCGACCCAAGTACAGCTGCCGGACCTGCGATAAAATCATCCAGGCGCCCGTACCAGCTAAGGCCATTGCACGCGGCAAGCTCAGCTATGCCGCGCTCGCCCATATCATGATGGCCAAGTGGGGTTATCATCTGCCCTTCTACCGTCAGGCACAGATGATGGCCGCCAAGGGCGTCGATATCGAGCGATCCACCCTTGCGCGCAGCGCCGGCTACGCCGCCGCCTTGCTCGATCCGATCTACAACCGCATCCGTGAGATCGGCCGTACCCGCACCAAGATCCACACCGACGACACGCGGCTTCCGATCCTGGCGCCCGGCAACGGCAAGACACACAAGGGCGCGCTCTGGGTTTACGTCGCCGACGACCGCAACTCGGGTTCGCAGGAGCCGCCGATCGCCTGGTATCGCGCCACCATGGGCCGCGCCGGCGAGAGCGTAATGACCGAGCTCGCCGGATTTTCCGGCACGCTCCAGGCCGACGGTTTCAGCGGCTACAACCAGATCTACAAGGGCGGTGCCATTCGAGAAGCTGCCTGCCTGGCCCATCTGCGTCGCAAGATATTCGACGTTCACGACAGCCAGCCGACCGCGCTCAGCACGACGGCGATGGCCGGTATCCAGGCGATCTACCGGATCGAGGAAGAGATACGGGGGCTCCCGCCCGCCGAGCGATTGGCCGCACGACGAACGCGGACCCGACCACTGGTCCGCGCGCTGCGACGACAGCTCATGCGCCAGGGCAAGGGTTTGTCGCGCCATGCCGATATCGCGAAGGCCTTCGCCTACGGCACCAACCGATGGCGCGCGTTCAATCGCTTCCTCTACGATGGCCAGCTCGAGCCCGACAACCTGATCGCGGAGCGGGCCATTCGTGGATTTACGGTCGGAAGGCGCAATTGGCTTTTCTCGGGCAACTTCGCCGCGGCAGAGCGGTCAGCGGTCGTGCTCAGCATCATCGAGACCTGCAAGCTTTGCGGCGTCGATGCCGAAGCCTACATGGCCGACGTCACCGAGCGCATCCAGAACGACTGGCCAGCCTCGCGCTGGGACGAGCTAATGCCGTGGCACTGGGGGCGCCGCCAAGAGATGCCGCTCCCGTTGGCAGCATGAGCGCGATCGATGACATGGCGCTGTCGGACGAGGCGCTGGAGGCCTGGATGGCTGCCAAGACCAACCGCCGCCCGCTGGTGCGGACCATGTCGGCGCTGGATGGCTTCGTAACGGCGGCGGTCACCGGCCGCGGTTCCCGGACCCGCAATACTGGATGTGCCCGCTCATGGGGTTGCCGCGCGACGTCTTGGCCAAAGGGTCTGCAACCGATCACGCCGTGTTTGCCAGCGTTGCCAGGATCCACAACGGGATCAACGAGACGCTCTTCGACAGACCGCAGGATTATGCGCCCCGATTCGCAACCAAGCCCAGCGGCGGCATCGACCCCCGGCCGTGGTGCCAGGGGTTCTACGCGGCCATGAATCTCAACATCAAAAGCTGGAGACGGCTACTCGACCTCGACAACCCCAACCACGGCCTGCTGCTGCCGATCCTGATCTACTGCGTCGACAAAAGGGGAGGCCCGTCCTCGGCAAGCCCAGGCCGGGGCCCGAGACCGCGCATTTCATCGAGCATGAGGCCTACAAAGACATCGCCCTCGTCATCCCCGCCCTGCGCGAACTCCACTACGTCACCCGTTATGACGATCCGGAGTGATCGTCGGCGTCGCGCGGACCAACGGCTGACCCAGCATAGACGCACTATTTCGAGAAAGGTGCCTTGGCGCACCGCTTACGTTCCGCTGGAAGCTCGTGAGCATTGACGGCGCGTCAGTTGAGAGCGCCAGCGGCATCTCTGTCGAGGTTTCTGGACCCTTGGCCGCGCAGCAGAAGTTGCTGGCGCAAAATCGGCGCGGCGCCTTGGTGATCTGTGCCGGCGAGGGCGTGGAACGATACACTACGCATAAGTTGCGGGCTTTCCTGCGCAGTTGCGCACGTGGCAGTGACGATCTATGCGCTCGGCACCGCGACCTGGCTGCTTGCCGGCGCCTCGCTGCTGGGTGAAGTACTCGCTTCTCATCACCGCAAATCAGCCCTTCGGTGAATGGGACAAGGTCTTTCCCGACAAAGCCATGACGTTGGCCGCCATCGACAGACTGGTTCATCACGCGACGATCTTCGAAATGAATGTCGAGAGCTACAGGCGCAAAACCGCAATATCCCGTTTGACGGAAAACAGCGATGGCCCGCCGGCAACGCTGGCCTCGGCCCTCGTTGCTTGACGCGCCGCGACAAACAAACGTTAGCATAGATTGTCACGCAAATGAAGGCCGGCCTCCCGCTTCAAACCGAGGCCGGCTTTTTTGGTGGGTCCACAGCGGCCCGCGACAAACATCTCTCATCCTGATTGACGCTGCGCGACAATCTAAGCCGGCCTCATTGACGCGCCGCGACAATGACGAAAATACCCATTGCAACTTGCAACTCACTGATCCACAGTCCATCTTCACCAAATCGCGACCACCTGACTCAGAGCTGGCTCGGTTTGTTTGAACAGGATTTCCCGATTTATAAGTGGAATCCTGCCTGTGTTTAAGCCGCTTCGGGAAGCGTCATTGGGGTGAAGTAGGCCTCATCGGGCGTTCTGTCGTCAAGGCTCGAATGAGGTCGTCTCTGGTTATAAAAAGTCAGGAATTTACCGATGGAAGCACGTGCCTGGCTGACGCTTTCATAGGCATGGAGATAGACCTCGTTGTATTTGACGGTTCGCCATAGGCGCTCGACGAAGACGTTGTCGCGCCAGGCGCCCTTACCATCCATGCTGATCTGGATTTTCTGATCGAGCAGGATCTTGGTGAACTCGATGCTGGTGAACTGGCTGCCCTGGTCGGAGTTGAAGATTTCCGGCTTGCCATATCGGGCGAGCGCCTCCTCGAGTGCTTCAATGCAGAACGCCGTGTCCATCGTGATGGAGAGCCGCCAGGACAGAACCTTGCGCGTAAACCAGTCGACGATGGCGACCAAATAACAAAACCCACGTGCCATCGGGATATAGGTCAGGTCTGTCGCCCAGACCTGATTGGGCCGGGTGACCGGCAGTTTGCGCAACAAATAGGGATAGATTTTGTGCCCATCCCCGGGCTTGCTGGTGCGCGGTTTGCGATAAAGCGCCTCTATGCCCATGCGCTTCATCAAGGTTCGCACGTGTAAGCGGCCCGTTCCATAGCCCTCCCGCTTCAGGAGTTTTTGCATCAGCCGGCTGCCGGCGAACGGATAATCCATGTGCAATTCGTCGCCCCGTGGGTCGGTCAAAATCCCCCGGGTATGGTCACTTGAAACTCCCCCACCTGATGGTCACCGGCAGCGCTACTGAACAGCGGTAGCCGGGTAAGGCAGGACGTTTATTTTCATCCCCTTTCATACAGCGAGGGGACCGGGAGTTGTACGTCTTGAAGGCACATCTGCAAAGCACCGTACTAACATTACTTGATCGCAACACCAGCCAGCGCGAGATTCAAAGGCTGACGGGTGTCGATCGCAAGACGATTCGGCGGTACCGAGCGCAACGGGCTGCTACGGAGGCAAATTCCCCCGGGGAAGTGACCACCGGCTCGGCAAGCGCGGAGGACCAAATTTCTCCACCCCGACCACCGGCTTCTGGGGTGTCGGGAGCGACGGTCACCAGCAGCCTGGCCCGCTCGGCCTGCGAAGTGCATCGGGCGTGGATCGAAGAACAGGTCCGCCTGAAGCGAAATGCACAGGCGATTTACCAGGACCTGGTCGATCAGTTTGGCTTTCCGTCCAGCTATCAAAGCGTCAAGCGGTTTGTGCGCACGTTGCGAGAAAGCGATCCCAAGCAGTTTGATCGTCTTGAGTTCCTCCCCGGCGAGGAGGCTCAGGTCGACTATGGCGAGGGCGCGCTGACGATCGATCCCAAGAGCGGCCGGTACCGTCGCCCCCGCCTGTTCGTGATGACGCTGCGCTATTCGCGGCGCAGCTTCCGGCGGGTGGTCTGGCAATCCAGCCAGCAAGTTTGGGCTCAGCTACACGAAGAAGCGTTTCGGTATTTTGGCGGGGTGGTCAGCTATGTGGTGCTCGACAACCTTAAGGAAGGCGTCCTCAAGCCCGATCTATACGAGCCCGAGCTCAATCCGATCTACAGTGCGATGCTGGCTCATTACGGCGTCGTCGCCGATCCGGCCCGCGTGGCGGACCCAAATGTCAAGCGAAGTGAGGATTTGACCCCTTTGGCGAAGTGAGGAACTGACCCCCTTCACTGGTTTGCTGTTTCGTTGGGTTCAAGCGTCGGTCCGGTCTTCTGCAGAAGGCCGGACCGACGCTTTTCGCGGAGACGGTAGCTGTCGCCGCGGATGGTGATCACCGTGGAGTGGTGAAGCAGGCGGTCCAGGATCGCCGTGGCCACAACGGGGTCGCCAAAAACACTTCCCCATTCGCCCACGGAGCGGTTGGAGGTGATCAGGATCGAACCCTTCTCGTAGCGCCGTGACACGAGTTGGAAGAACAGGTGGGCGGCATTGGCCTCGAAGGGCAGATAGCCCAGTTCGTCGATGATGAGCAGTTTCGGCCGCGACAGGATCGCCAACTGCTTGTCGAGCGAGCCGTCGCTGTGGGCCTTGGCCAGCGTCGCCACCAACGTAGCAGCCGTGATGAACTGCACGTTGTAATTCTGGCGGATCGCCTCGCGGCCGAGGGCCACGGCCAGATGGGTCTTGCCCGTGCCGGGTGGGCCGAGGAACAAAAGTGTGTCGCCGTGCGCAATCCAGCGGCAGGTGGCGAGTTCCCTGATCTGCCCCTGATCGAGCGATGGCTGGGCGTCGAAGTCGAAGCCGTCCAGCTCGCGCACGAAGGGGAACTGGGCGATCTTGCTCGACATGGCGATGCGCCGCTCGTCGCGCCGGGCGATCTCGCGCGACACCAGGAAGCCCAGGGCCTCGCGTAACGTCATCTTCGAGCGGGCAGCTTCGTCCAGCAACGTGTCGAGCTGGTCGCGGATCGCCGTCAGCTTCAGCCGATCGAGCGTTGCGATGAGCATGTCATGATCCACGTTCGTCATCACCAGCCCCCTCCGACAGCCGCCTCGTATTCCGCAAGCGGCCGCAGCAAGGCGGCTGGAGCGATCTCGATGGGATCCGCGCGCACCGGCCCTTCAAAGCCGGCGACGCCGACAAAATGCGCCCGGTCCACTATCCGTTGTCGTCGCCCCCGGCACAGGGCATGATCGCCTACCACCTGGCCTGCATGACGGATGATCACACGGCCAGCCAACACCACGACCTGGACGCTCTCGCCGATCAGGCGCCAGGGCACCGAGTAGCTGTTCGTATCCAGATCGATCGCACAGTCGGCCTGGACCTTGCGGATCAGGTCCCGCAGTTGCCCGAACGGCGCCCTGCCGGAAAGCGGGCGGAGCGCTTGAGCTTCAGCGGCAAAACGTTCCACGGGCGCAACGCCGGTGGTGCCGTGTTCACGCCGGTCGGCAACCTCGCGCGTCCACCGATCCAGATGCGCCTCGAACGCCGCCCAGCTCTCGAACCGGCGGCCGGCGATCGCGTTCTTCTTGACGTAGCCGACTCCGCGTTCGTCTTTCCCCTTCGTCCTGGCCCGATAAGGGGCACAGGCCCGCGGTGTGAAGCCCCAATATCGGGCAAAAGCGTGCAGCCGGGCGTTGAACCTCACCTCGCGCGTCACTGCGTCGTGATGCTCAACCAGCGCCTTTGCATTATCGATCAGAACTTCCGCCGGCACGCCCCCAAACCGCAGGAAAGCGCCTTCCATCCCTTCGAACCAGTCGGTCTGGCGCTGCCTCGGCGAGGCCCGGATGTGCATCCGGCGCGAATAGCCAAGCGTCCCGACAAACTGCGTATTTCAGTCGATCGTGAGCACGGATTTCACCGCATCGTGAGCACGCATTTCGCGGATCGTGAGCAGCGATTTCAGACGATCGTGAGCAGCCTCCTCGCAGGTTGTGGACGCTTCGGCCGACATCTCAACCGGGCTACAGGTTGCCTCGTCAATGCAACGAGGAAGCCTGATGCCAACCCAGAGATTGTCGATGCGCCGGATCAGAGAAGTTTTACGTCTAAGGCATGTCCAGGGCCTGACCGAACGCGTCATCGCGCGCACGCTCGGGGTGAGCAATGGCGTCGTGCATGGCTACCTGCGGCGTGCCCGTCTTGCGGGGCTGAGCTGGCCGCTGCCTGAAGGGATGGATGACGAAGGCCTTGAGCTGCTTCTCTTTCCGGCACCGAAGGCGGCGTCGCAAAGCCCTCGGCGGTCCGTTCCCGACTGGAACTATGTGGAGAAGGAGTTGCGCCGCCGCAGCGTCACGCGGGTGCTGCTGTGGGAAGAGTATCGTGCCGCCAATCCAGACGGCTTTGGCTATACCTGGTTTTGCACGACCTTCGAGGCCTGGAAAGGGCGCGCGCGCCCGACGATGCGCCAGACGCACCTGGGCGGCGAGAAGGTGTTTGTCGATTTCGCTGGCGATACCATCGACATCTTCGACCCCATCACCGGCGAAGCGCGTCCCATGAAGCTGTTCGTCGCAGCGATGGGCGCCTCGAACTATACCTACGCCGAGGCGTGCCCGAGCGAGAGCCTGCCCGACTGGATCGGCCTTCACACCAACCTGTTCCGGTTTCTAGATGGCGTGCCGAAGTTCGTGGTCTGCGATAATCTCAGGGCCGCCGTCACCAACCCCGACCGCTACGACCCCGGTCTCAACCGGACCTATGCGGAGATGGCGAGCCATTACGGCACCGCAGTTCTCGCAGCCAGGCCGAGACGCCCGAAGGACAAGGCAAAAGTCGAGGTCGCCGTCCAAATTGCCCAGCGCTGGGTCCTGGCGCGGCTGCGCAACCAGCGCTTCTTTTCCCTGGCGGAGCTGAACGCCGCCATCCGCCTGCTCGTCGCCGAACTCAATGCCCGCCAGATGCGCGGCTTCGGCTCCAGCCGCGCCGAGCTCTTCGCCGAGATCGACAGGCCGAAGCTGGGAGAACTGCCGGACCAGCCATACGTCTTTGCGCGCTGGAAGCGTTGCCGCGTCGCGCCCGACTATCACGTCGAGGTCGACGGGCACTGGTATTCCACGCCCTACCGCCTCATCCGCGAACTCGTCGATGTGCGCATCGCCGACAACACCGTCGAGATATTCCACAAGGGGCAGCGCATCGCCAGCCACGCCCGTGCGCCCAACCGGCGCGGCCACACCACCGTTGCCGATCACATGCCGAGCGCGCATCGCCGCTACGGCAAGTGGACGCCGGGGGACTGATCGCGGCCGGCGAGAAGATCGGTCCCGCCACCGCCGCCTTCTTCCAGGCTGTCATCGCTGACCGGCCGCATCCCGAACAGGGCTTTCGCACCTGTCTCGGCATTCTGGCGCTGACCAAGAGCTACGGCAACACGCGCGTCGATGCAGCCTGCCAACGCGGCATCCTAATCAAGGCACGCTCCGTCGCCTCGATCCGTTCGATCCTCAAGAACGGCCTTGATCGGGCCTTCCTCGACGAGACGCCCGACCACCTACCCCTGCGCCACGGCAACATCCGCGGTCAGGGCTATTTCCACTGAACCATGGAGTTCTCAATGCTCGCCCATCCCACCCATGAACGGCTGATCGCACTCGGCTTGACCGGAATGGCCAAGGCCTTCGAGGAGCAGCGACGATCACCGGATCTCGATGCCCTGTCGTTCGAGGAGCGCATCGGGCTTCTTGTCGATCGCGAAGCCGCCGAGCGCGACACCAAACGGCTCACCACACGCCTCAAATTCGCCGCGCTGCGCCAGAGCGCGAGCGTGGAAGATGTCGATTTGCGCACCCCGCGCGGCATCGACCGCGCCGTCTTCGCCCGGCTCGTCGCCGGCGACTGGATCGATCGCCATGAGAATCTGCTGGTCACGGGCGCAACCGGCTTGGGAAAGAGTTGGATTGCCTGCGCGCTCGGCCACAAAGCCTGCCGCGACAATCGATCGGTGCTCTATCATCGCGTCCCGCGCCTCTTCGAGGCGCTCGCGCTGGCTCGAGGTGACGGACGCTATGGACGCCTGCTCAAGACGCTCGGGCGCGTTCAACTCCTCCTTCTCGACGACTGGGGCCTGTCTGTTCTCAACGCGTCCGAACGGCGCGACCTCCTGGAGATCCTCGACGATCGCCACGGCCGAGCATCGACCATCGTCACGAGCCAAATTCCCGTGGAACTCTGGCACGACGTCATAGGCGATCCCACCCTCGGTGACGCGATTCTGGATCGCCTCGTTCACAACGCTCACCGCCTTCAACTCACCGGAGAAAGCATGCGAAAACACAGTGCCCGCGCCCGCCCTCTTGACGGCGCCTCAAACACCTGAATCAATGAACACGTCGGTCGAAACGGCCACTCACGATCGCGCGAAATACCTGCTCACGATCAAATGAAACGAGCGCTCACCATCGCCTGAAACGGCTGCTCACAATCAGCGAAATGCGCAGACAAACACATGGATCCGCACCCGCTCGCCGCCGATCCATACCCGCGTGTCGCCGAAGTCGATCTGCATCTGATGACCAGGCGACGTCTCGAAGCGCACCGTCGCCCGCTTCTGCGCTTTCAACTCGCGCCGCCATTGTCGAACCCGAAGTTCTACCGAGCGCAACCCGATGACGATGCCATGCTCGCTCTCCAACTCCTGGCGAATGACGTCCGCGTTCCCGTCGTGGCGAAGAAACGCTCCCGAAGCCAATCGTCCAGACCATCAAATGCTGTCCGACGCACGGGCTGGCGATACGCAACAACGCCACCTTCACGAAGATATCGCCGAACCGTGTTGCGCGCGCATCCAAACTCCTGCGCAATTCGTTTCGCTCCCCAGCCTCGTTCGTGAAGGCCTACCATAGCCAAAACTTCTTCCCCGATCGCATTTCCTCAACCCGCATCGTTCCAGACAATGCAAGTTGCGATGAAAACTCTCTCGTCATCGATTCTTCCTCTCAAAAGAGAGGGGTCAGTTCTTCGTTTCGTTCGGGGGTCAATTTCTCATTTCGCCCGACACTAAATCGAAAGGGGAGCGTCGAGAATGCGATTCAACATACCCAGGGGACCGCGCTGGCCGGACGGCGCTTCGAGACGCTGGAAGCCCAGAACGAGTTCTTGAGGCACTGGGAGGAGAACTGGGCTTCCAAGCGCATCCACGGCAGCACTCGCCGTCAGGTCGAGGCCATGTTCCAGGAAGAGAAGCCGCACCTGCGGCCGCTGCCTGTCGCACCCTTCCGCATCTTCACTGAAGTCGTTCGGACCGTCTGCGACGACACCACCGTACGCGTCGACAGCAGCTATTACGCCGCGCGGCCCGCGGCCATCGGCAGTCTGGTCGTCGTGCGCATCTACACTTCCACGATCGAGATCCGTGATCGCCACACCCATGCGCTGCTGCGGATTCATCCCCGGATGACGCACCCCGGTTCTGTCGTCCTGCCGATCAACGAACGGCCGTTCAATCCGTCGCGGCAAACCGCCGTGCTGCTGGCGAATGCCGGTCGCATCGGCCCACAAACCAAGGCCCTGTGTCAACACATGTTCGATGCCGAGGGACGCCCCGGACAGCGCGCGATGTGGGGCATTGTCGGGCTGAGCCGGAAGTATCCGACACGGCTGGTCGAGCAGGCCTGTGCTCATGCCATCAGCAACGGCATCTACCGTTACAAGCACGTACGCGCGAGTGTCGAGCGGCTGTTTGAGCAGGCGCTGCAACAGGTTGAAGAAGTCCCACAGCCGGCATCGCAGCTCACCCAGGATCATCCACTGATCCGCGCCCCCGCCGAATATGGCGACCTCTTCAGCCGTGCTGTGCGACACGATGCCGGCAACAATGGCCGGCAGGCCGGGGCTGACGACGACCGCGCCTCTCCACCCCGCACTCGTGGCGCCTGCGCAACCCCGACCAGCTTCGCCGCCACGAGCGCTCCCGCTACCCCTTCTCACCTCAAACTGGAGACCCAACCCCATGATGACCATACCCGAAATTGAACGCTGCCTGCGACAGCTGCGCCTGTCGGGCGTCCGCGACACGCTGCAGACGCGCGTGCTGCAGGCGCAGGGCGCAAACCAACCCTTCCTCGAGACCTTCTCCCTGATCCTGCAGGACGAACTGGATCGTCGCCAATCCCGCCTTATCGAGCGGCGATATCAGCAATCCGGGCTCGATGAAAAACTGACGCTCGCCGAATTCGACTGGTCCTTCAATCCCAAATTGCCGCGCCAAACTTGCTTCCAGCTCCACACCTTGGCGTTCGTCGCCGCCGGCGAGAACGCGATGCTGGTTGGCAAACCGGGCACCGGGAAATCCCACATCGCCAAGGCGATTGCCTATCAGGCGATCCTGCACAGCCACAAGGTCCAGTATCTCGAGACCGATGACTTCTTCCACCGCCACGCTCTGAACGCCCCCGCGCAACGCGAGGCCCGGATGCGAACAATCATCGACTGCGATCTCCTCGTGCTCGACGATCTGTTCCTCGCACGCGCCATCCCCGACGACGCCGGCGCATGGCTGCAGACCCTGATCCATCAGCGCTACAAACTGCGCCGCAGCGTCATCGTCACCTCCAATCGGGTCGTGCAGGACTGGGGGACATATCTGCGAGACAACACCATGAGCACGACGATACTCGATCGGCTGATGCATCATTGCCATCTGCTTGAGTTCGATGGACGCAGCTATCGCCTCAAAGAGGCCGCTGAAGCCCTTGCTCGGGAAACAAAGTCAAACTAACAAGTCCACTTCTGTCCTGTCTTGCGGGTGGGGGATTTTGACTGACCCTACCCGGGGGAATTTGAAGTGACCCGCGGGGGTCGATCCGGCGCATCAGCTTCAGATCGGCGGCTGACACGGGCCGAGGCAAGGCGTAGACGCTGCCCCGGCTGATCCCCAATTCGGCAGCCTGCTTTGTAATCGGCAAGTCATGGTCGCGATCAATCATCGTTTTACGCTCGCCAACAGCCCGGCCTTGTCGAGCGCCGAGCCTAAAAAATCATTGGCCAGCGTCAATTCGCCGATCTTGGCATGAAGAACCTTCACATCGACCGCTGGTGCCGCTTTCTCCCCACCGTTAAACACGCTCGCGGCTCCCTCAAGAAGCTGTTTCTTCCAATCCGCGATCTGGTTGGGATGCACATCGTATTGCTGCGCCAATTCCGATAGCGTCTTTTCCCCTTTCAGGGCCGCAAGCGCCACTTTGGCTTTAAAACCAGCAGCATGGTTACGGCGAATTCGTTTCGGCATTTCAGCTCCTGTTCGTGAGCCACTCTGGCTCAGCTCAGGCAGAAATTCCACTTAAACCCCTGTTCAATTTTGCCGAGCCAGCTCTCTCTTCATCCTGATCGTCGCGCTTCCCGTCCAAATTGTCGCGCCACAGTTGCGTGAGGTCAGGCGGCCTGTTGATTGGCGGGCTTGTCGGCTTCGCGCAGGCGCTTCCAGTGCCAGGGCAGTAGTTCGTGCAAACGCGAGGCGGGAAGATCGGCAATGCGGGCCAAGACATCTGCGAGCCAGGCTTTCGGGTCGACGTCGTTGAGGCGTGCCGTGGTGATGAGGGTAAGCATGACGGCGGCGCGGTCGGCGCCGCGCTGGGAACCGGCGAATGTCCAATTGCGCCTTCCCAGAGCCATCGCAGGGTCATTCTGCCCATGTCGGGCAGATGGTAGAGTTTCATTATCGCTGGCATCCATATTACGGCGGTCGTTTTCGGCATGAAGGTCGCGAGGACCGGGCCAATGGCGCGATCATCCGGGTAGAGATCAGGCCGGGTGAGATCATCCAGGTGGCGGAGTGGATGCTGGATCGGGCGTTTTGCGCCGACATGGAGATGGGCGAACCGCGCGTTGCGGTGGTTGGGCTTGCAGAGCTTCATAGACTGCTTACCGAGCGCGGTTTCAGGCAGACTTCGACGGATGGACTCACGGCCATCCAGGAGGCGCGCCATGAAGGCACTACCACGACCCTCGTCGCTACCGCTGCTGACCCAGCAGCTGAGCATGCCGCTCGATACGCCGCAGATGCGAGGCCTGAGCGACGCGGAACGAAGCGTTGTTGTCGCCAGGCTGGCGACCCTCCTGATGGCCGCGGCCGGCGTCGCGACGAAGGAGACGAGCGATGATGGGCAATGATCTCCTTCCAGCCACGGTGCTGAAGCGCAAAGCTGTGGTCTACGTTCGACAGTCGACCCCCGGTCAGGTCCAGAACAACCTGGAGAGTCAGCGGCGACAATATGAACTTGTCGATGTCGCGCGCCGCTGGGGTTTCCGTGACGTCGATGTGATCGACGATGACCTTGGTCGTACCGCCAGCGGTGCTGTAGACCGCCCTGGTTTCGAACGACTGGTCAGCGGCCTGTGCACGGGCAAAATTGGCGCAGTGCTCTGTCTCGACGCATCGCGCCTTTCTCGCAATGGTCGGGATTGGCACCATCTCCTGGAACTGTGCGGCCTGGTTGAAGCGCGCGTCATAGATCTCGACGGGGTGTACGATCCCTGTCGGCCGAACGATCGATTGTTGTTGGGCATGAAGGGCAGTATCAGCGAGTTTGAGCTCGGCATTTTGCGAACGCGCATGCTTGACGCGGCTCGCGCCAAAGCGCGGCGGGGGGAACTGCGCCTCAGTGTTCCGATCGGCTATATCTGGCATCGTGAATACGGTCTGGGGCTTGATCCTGATCTTCGGGTACAGCAGGCGATCCGCCTCATCTTTTCGCGCTTCCGCGAGCTTGGCAGCGCCCGTCAGGTGCTGATTTCGCTGACGGCTGATAATTTCCATTTTCCCCGTCCTTCTGACGGGCGCAAAACGGTGTCCTTCGACTGGGTGCCGGTTCGCTATCGAAGTGTTATTTCGATCCTGAAGAACCCATTCTACGCCGGGGTCTACGTCTATGGTAAAAGCGAGAAGCGAACGGAGATTGTCGATGGCAGGGCTCGCAAAAGCTACGGCCACGACAAGCCCTTTGGAACGTGGGAAGTGCTGCTCCAGGATCATCATGAAGGCTATATCGATTGGAGTGAGTTTGAGAGGAACCAGAGCCATATCGCCGTCAATGCCTTTGGACAGAAAGGCGGCATCAAGTCGGGTCGTGGCGGCCGGGCGCTGCTTGCGGGCCTGCTCACGTGCGGCCGATGTGGAAGGCGGTTGGGCGTTGTCTATTCGGGCCGGCCTCCGGGTCATCCCTATTACCGCTGCGAACGTATCAACCAGATGCTGGCCAAGCCACGATGCATGACTTTTGGCGCATCTCGCATCGACCCTGCCATCGGCAAAGAGATATTGAGGGCCGTGACGCCAATGGCGATCGAGGCCGCAATGGAAGCTGACCGTGCGCATCGGGATAATCTGGAAGAACGACACCGTATGGTGGAGCTGGACTTGCAGCAAGCCCGATACGAGGCATCTCTCGCTGAACGTCGCTATGCCGCTTGCGACCCCGACAACCGGCTGATCGCTGCCCAACTTGAGAAGAGCTGGGAGGCAACGCTCAGGCGCGTGGAAGCCTGTGAAGCGGGTTTGGCCCAAGCGCGACAAATCGATCTTGTCACCCCAGTTCCCGATTTTGCTGGCATTGCCACCGACCTGGAGGCTGCCTGGCGCGCACCTGACGTCGATATGCGTTGTCGTCAGCAGCTCCTTCGCACCCTCGTGTCTGATATCATCGCTGACGTCGATGAAGAACAACGTGAAGTCATTTTGACGATCCACTGGAGGGGTGGGCAACACTCCCAGCTGCGTATTCGCAAACCCAAAGCGGGCGAACATGGCCAGAGTACTCCGGAGGCAGCCCTTGCCGTCATGCGGTCTATGGCTACCCGCTGGTCCGACGCAAACATTGCCGCCACTCTCAACCGGATGGGAATGCAGACCGGACAAGGCAAAACCTGGACGGCGCGCCGTGTCGGGGCACTGCGCACGGTCCATAAAATCCACGGCTACCGATCCGCCGAAAAGAATGGCGAATGGCTCACGCTGACCGAAGCTGCCAAAAAGCTTGGAGTTACAGCCCATCGTGTCCGTCGACTGATCAAGGAGGGCGTGCTCCCTACCGAGCAGGTTGTTCCGGATGCGCCGCACCAAATACGAGCCACTGACCTGGAAAAGGATCAAGTAACCCAGTTTCCGCGTCACAGGGGCCCGTGTCGCATCAAAATGGAAAACCAAAAGTCCCTGTTTCCAGACGTTTGAGGAGGAGGTGCAGTATGAATCGGTCGTTGTAATGCCACGCAGCGCTCTTTCGGCCGCGTTGTTGCTGAGGCAGATTCTGCCGTCGTCGATGAAGATCTTGGCGCGCCTCTCACGAGGGATGATGCCGTTGCGGGCGCCGTCCATTCGCGAGAGCCGAGCGAGCAAGATCGCGTTGATAACCTGGAGGTCTTCACCCAATCGGTCGAACTCGCGCAGATGCCGATCGATCGCAAGGCGCTCGTCTTCCGGCACGATCTGCCCGCTCAACCACGATCGGCCCTCGGCGCCGGACAGGTCGGCATGCGGGCAGGATGGGATCAAGTGGCCATGAAGAATCGATGTATGACGTTCTTCAATCGCGATCTCTGCTGGACCATCTGACGCTGCGTCACCGGCGCAGGCTGGGGTCGGCTCATCCGGAATCCAACCTTCTGGCAAGCAGCCGCTGGCGTAGAGCTGCGCCAGCACGCTGGCATTATCTTGGCATGTGCGATGATGCGCACCTGCTTGGGGTTTGCGATCACCACTTTCTTCACATGCGGCGCGACAACCGCGGCGGCCGAGGACGCGTTGCACGGCGCCTCGCGATGCGGATTGGCGTGCAAAAAACTAGGTAAAGAGATACATCCATCGTCTGCGGACTCTGCTGTACGTCTGATCCATAATGCCTGCCCAAGGGATCGCTTGCGCCGGTTGAACCGCTCCATCCTCCAGGTCGCGAAGGCAAAGATCGTAGGCAAGGGTACCAGCGCACAGTAAGGATGACAGATTGATCGAAATGACGGCCTTTCAAGACGGGCTCAGAAACTGAAGTGCCGTCATGGCTGAATTTGCTTGTCGAATAGTTCGCGACTGAACCGGTGATCCACATGATGCGCAAACGACAGGCGAGGTACGCCTACAATTCGCGGCCCACCTTAGAGTTTGCAACAGAGCCGAAAAAAGGGCGCCCGGGAACAGGCGCCCTTCTCATCGACGAAATGCTCGGATTGGAGGTCCTTGATCAAGCAATCCGCCGACAACCTCTTCAAGCCTCACAGCCGCAAAATTGAAGGCTCGTAGTCGCCGCCGCGAGCGGCCGGGACCCGGTCCTTCAATCCTCAGAACGAGCGCTGGAAGCGGAGGAGGCCACCGACGCTGTTCTTCTTGTCGGCAGCGGTCCAGTTGCCGAACGGGGTGCCGTCGTTGAAGTGACCGAAGTGATCGTAGTCAACTTCAGCCGTGATCGTGAAGCCCGGAACGGCAGTGTAGGCAACGTTCGCCGCCACGCCATAGTTCTTGTCCTGGTCACCCGACACCTGGAGGTTGAACGCGGTCTTCTCGTTGAACTTATAGGTGCCGCCAGCCCAGAACGCCCAATGGCCGCCCCACTGCTTGTAGAAGGAGCGGCCGCTGGCGACTGCAAGCGAGTTGTTGTCGGTGCCGTAGCCGAACATGGCGAACAGTGACAGCTCGCTGGTCACATTGAAGTCAGCACGAACCTTGCCGGCCCACTCTTCGTAGTTGCTGTCATAGGCGACGACGCCGGTGATGGCGCCCCAGCCCTGCGTGTACTTCACGCCGCCGACGACATGCGGAATATAGCTGTCGATCGTGCCAACGTAAAAGACATTGTTGCCGTCAACCGAACCTTCTTCGAGCGAGACAATGGCCGAGAAGCCGTTGCCGGCGTCGAAGTTGTACTGGATGACGTTGGTGGAGAAATCGCCGTACGGAACGATGGTGTCGTTGAGAACGTTGCCGGCATATCCGATGAACGTATCAAATGCCGAATCGTCCAAACCGACGCGGAGTCCACCAAGCTGGATCCAGGCAAAACTCAGCGTAGCGCCCTTGTTGTGGGCGGGATTGCCGTCGTTGCCAGCGTAATAGGCGCTATTACCGAAATTGAATTTGGTCTCGGTGTATGTCTTCAAAGTGCCGAGTTCGGTTTCCTGGCCAGTCCAAGTCCTTAGGTCAAAGCGGGCATTCTTGTGCCACGTGCCCTGGTCCTTGCCGTTGAGAACGTCTGTCGAGCGTGCGCCATCGAAGCTGCCGACATCGCCAGCGCTGATGTCGTAGCGGACGTAGCCGCCGATGCGCAGGCAGGTTTCGGTGCCTGGGATGTAGAAGTAGCCGGCGCCGTAGACGTCGCAGATCTTGACGTATTCAGCCGGTTCCGGCTCGGCGACGACGACGGCGTCGGCGGCGCGCGCACCGGAAACTGCGATCAGGGCCGCAGCGGAGCCGAGAAGAAGGCTCTTGATGTTCATATTTGATCTCCATTCATTGATTTGAAAAGGGCGAGGACGTCGATGGACGAACCGCTCCCTGTCCCCACGATCGAAAAAGATGCGCATCGCGATGCATCCTTCCCTGCTCGAACGCTATTCACCGGGCGAATTAGTGCAAGTTCAAATTTTGTTTGCCAGCCACATAACGAAGTATCAGTTGCATTTTTACCACTAAATCGTCGGTATTACTTGCACAAATTGGACAACTATACATCTGCACAAATCGCACAATTGGTACATCGGCTGCTTGCGCGCGTATAAAATGTACGCAAGCAGCCACCAGCGTCCGGAAAATCGTCAGATAGATCCAATCAGAGAAATAGCCTGGGCGGCCGATGCGACAACTTCTGTGTCCATACCTTCTCTGAGCAATTCGAGAGGAACGCGGCCCTTGAGAAGAGGCGAGGGGCTGATCAGCCACAGCCAAGCCAATCTGGGATCGGAGATCGTGGAAAGGACCTGCCTGATTCCGGGCATAGGCCTGCCGTCGATAAACTGAGCCAGGGGAAATACATGCTTGCGGGAGCCTCTCCGAAAGGCAACCACATCATTGTGCCGCTGCCACCAATGCAGCGTGGACCGCGGTATTCCAAAACGTCTCTCGAGATGCGTCGACCCCGCAACTGGACCGGCCCACTCTGCAATGCGCGCGCCTTCTCCCGGGCAATCTTTCGGAATCGGATGCCCGAGTGGATGGTCGGTTGGCCGGGGTCGCGAAGCGATCTCACACGCCTGGGCATTTAGACGTCGCGCTGCTTCTGCCTCGAGCCTACCAAGAAATTCGGCGGCCACGGCAGTCAAATCGTTGGAAGGAGAACCCGAAGGCGCAACAGCACTCTTTTCACCCTGCCTCGCCTCATCGCACTGGGCAAGAATGCGCTGCACCTCCTTCATGACAAAGCTTGAAAGCTCGGCCTGGCGCTTTTCATCACCAAGATCACTCGACCCGGACATATGTGGCTTTCCCCATAGCATTCCCTCAGCAAGCCACCGAAACGCCGCTTTAGACTCGGCACGGAAGCTACCCTAGCCGCGACGCCACGCTGTCACCGCGTTGGCAGCGCGAGCACCGGAAAACTGCGATCAAGGACGCAACTGCATTCGTCAGCAGCATGCCGCCTCCATCGGAACGCCTCCATTCCAGGCGGGGTAGGGAGCTAGAGTTGGAGGGAGCCATCAGTAACCCTGCTGCGCACCCCTAGTGACTTGTTCTCGGGGGGACGATGGCAGGTATCTCGGCTTACTAAAATATACAGTTTGTCTAGAAGTTGGTTATCACACCAATTGATATTCGCCCTTGATACAAGGGGCCGCTCTGGCGAAGGGGGGGCATAGACCAACGACTGTAGCGCTGAGCGTCGGTGTCGGATCGCTTGTCGCGCGGTAAGCCCCGGACGGTTTCGCGGACGCCGTAGGCCGCAAGTTGTGCACTCCATCGGTCGTTGCGGCATCCGTCTGTCGCGCTGCACCTCGGAAGAGGACGTGATCCCGGCCGGCGATGCCGCCAAGGGCTACACCGCCATCACCACGCAGGCCTCCGGCAACAGCTACCCGGTGGTGCAGGAGATCGTGAAGACGGTCTACGGCGACGGCAAGGGCAATCTGGAAGACAAGTCGCGCATCGGCTCGGTCTACCACAACCTCGGCATCGTCAACGGCATCTTGAATGTCGAGGCCATCCGCATCGCGCAGGAGAAGTTCGGTCACCGCACGCTGACGGGTGACGAAGTGCGCTGGGGCTTCGACGCCAAGGTCGAAGCGCTCGGCGCCAAGGACCTGTTCCACTCCATCAATGTCAGCTGGGATAATCACGAAGGCGAAGGCTACGTGACCTTCCAGCAGTGGGACGGCAAGAAGTGGAACGTCGTTTCCGACTGGATCGCGCCGGACTGGGCGCTGCTGCGGCCAATCATCGAGAAGTCGGCCGAGGCTTATGCCGCCGAAAAGGGCATCAAGCTGCGCACAGCCGATGACGCCGATGCCGTGACCACCAACTGACCAATCCAAGCAGGGCGTCACGGCCAGTTTCCCCGCGACGCCCGGCCTTTTTTCGGTTTTCGAACCACGGGAAGTAAGAGCTCATGCCGAACGATGACGTCATTCTTGCCGTGGACGCAGTTCATGCGACCTACAACCACGCCATCACCGCGCTGCACGGCGTCAGCTTCGAGATCAGGCGCGGCCAGATCCTGGCGCTGCTCGGCGCCAACGGCGCCGGCAAGAGCACGACGCTGAAAGCGGTCTCCAACCTGCTTCCCGCCGAGCGCGGCCAGATCACTGGCGGTGCGGGCCGGGCTTGTCCAGGTGCTGGAGGGCCGCCACTGCTTCAAGAGCCTGACCGTCGAGGAGAACCTGGTTTCGGGCGGCATCGGCCGCAGCGGCCGGCGCGCCGAGATCAACCAGGACCTGGAACGGATCTACGGCTTCTTCCCCCGCCTCAAGGAGAAGCGTCGGACGCTTTCCGGCCTGACCTCGGGCGGAGAGCAGCAGATGACCGCGATCGGCCGTGCGCTGATGTCGCGGCCCCGCCTGCTGGTCCTCGACGAACCGTCGATGGGGCTCGCGCCGCTGGTCGTCCAGGACATTTTCCTGGCGCTGAAGAAGCTCAACCAGGAGTCGGGCCTGTCGATCCTGGTCGCCGAGCAGAACTCGGCTGTCGCCCTCGGATATGCCGACCACGCCACCGTGCTCGAGAACGGGGTTTCCGTCCTGTCGGGACCGGCGGCGGAACTGCGCCGGCGCGAGGATGTGCGTGCCTTCTATCTCGGCCAGCAGCCTTCGCCCGCTGCGCCATCTGTCCATCTTTATGCCGTCGCCTGAACCTAAATACGAAGGAGAATGAAATGACTGTGTCCAACGTCAAGACCGACAGGGCCGCGGCCGCCCTGCCACCCGTTGCGCGGCCTGCCGAGCCCGCGCACATCATCAAGGACGACGCCGAGGCGATCGCAGTTGCCCAGAGGCTCGCCGCCGAATTCGTCAAGGACTCAGCCCGGCGCGACCGCGACCGGGTCTGGCCCGTGGCCGAACTCGATCAATTCTCCCAGAGCGGCCTGTGGTCGATCAACGTGCCGAAGGCCTTCGGTGGCCCGGAAGTATCCTACGCGACGCTCGCCAAGGTGATCGAGATCATCTCGGCGGCCGATTCCTCGATCGGCCAGATCGCGCAGAACCATCTCGGCGTCGTCGCGGCCATCCGCACCGTCTCAGACAAGGGCCAGCAGGCGCTGCTCTTCGCCGAGGTGCTGAAAGGCATCCGCTTCGGCAACGCCTTTTCCGAATTCGGCTCCAGGCGCGCGGCTGATTTCGAGACCCGCTTCACCGACGCCGGCGACCATGTCATCGTCAAGGGCCAGAAATTCTATTCGTCAGGCGCGCTGCTGGCGCATCTGGTGCCGATCGTGGCGCTCGATGACGAGGGCCGCGCCTGGTATGCGATCGCCGATCGTGGGGCGCCTGGCCTGACTGTCATCGACGACTGGTCGAGCTTCGGGCAGCGGACGACGCTGTCCGGCACGGTGATCATCGACAACGTCAAGGTGCCGAAGACGCTGTCGCGCTGCATTTAAAGGTGAGACTTCTCGCCTAATGATATCAAGCCCTTAGCCTTGTATTTAAATTGAGAATTTGCATTTAATTTGAGATTCGCGCTTGGCGCGCTGCAGTTAATGTGAGATTTAGACGGTCTAACGTTAGCTTGAATTGTTCGCAGGCGGCATGGGCGACGACACCAATGATGATTACGGAGAGCGAGCGCGTTGGAACGAGGCGTGCCGGCGCGAAGAGGCAATCCGCAAGCTGGTGGAGCGCTATCCAAAAGGCCTGAGCGGGCAGGCTGTAGCGGATCTGGCGTGGGAACTGGACCTCAGCCGGGCCACTCTCTACAGGATGATAAAGCTGTTTCGAGCAGGTGGCACTGTAAGTTCATTGATGGACCGCAAGCGCGGTCGGCGCGAAGGACATCGCGCCCTCGACAAAGATCGAGAAGCCCTCGTGCGACGAACGATTGAAGGCTTTTATCTCAAGCCGACGCGCCCGTCCTTCGCGCAGCTGGTTCGCCAGGTCCAAATCGCCTGCGCAGCGGCCGGCCTTGCTCCACCAAACTGGCGCACTATCAAATCCCGGGTTGAAGAGGTCGATCTACGGGTGAGGGGGCGTAAGCGCGGCGAGAGCGAGGTCGTCAAAGCTACAACGGCCACGCCAGGTGCCCTTTCGGCGTCGCGGCCGCTTGAGCTTGTTCAAATCGATCATACCAAAGTTGACGTATTCGTTGTCGACGAAGACACGCGTCAGCCGCTCGGACGGCCTTGGCTGACACTAGCGTTGGACATCTTTTCTCGGATGGTGACGGGCCTCTATCTGACCATGGAGGCGCCCTCGCGACTATCAACAAGCCTCTGCATACTGCACTCAGTATTCGACAAGACGCCATGGTTGCAGGAGAGGGGTATCCATGAAGCGTGGCCAGTGGCCGGTTTGCCGGGAACGATACATGTCGACAACGGCGCGGATTTTCGTAGTCATGCATTCGAGCGTGCTTGCCGGGACAACGGCATACAGATCGATTGGCGTCCGCCGGGGACGCCCCATTTCGGCGGCCACATCGAACGGTTGATTGGCACGCAGATGGGCGCGGTTCACCTGCTGCCGGGATCGACCTCGAGCAACATCGAGGAACGGCGCGAGTACGATGCCAAACGCCATGCGACACTGACGCTTCGAGAGCTTGAGCGCTACATCGCACTCGAGATCGTTGGGCAATACCATCATGCTATCCATGGCGCACTCCGTCGGCCACCGATTGCGGTCTGGCGGCAGCAGGAGAGCGAGTTGGTATTGCGCCTGCCGAACGATCGTATGCAATTCTGGATCTCCTTCCTACCGGAGGCAGAGAGAACGTTGCGTCCGACCGGCATCCATCTTTTCAACATTCGCTACTGGTCTCCCGCCCTGGCCGCCGATATCGGACGGGCCAAGACCCGCCTGATTGTGAAATACGACCCCCGCGATTTGTCGCGCGTTTTTGTTAGGCGTCACTCCGGCAGCTTTGTTGAGGCTCGCTATGCCGATGTGACGCTCGCGCCCATTACGCTGTGGGAGGCGCAGGCTGCCCGGCGCAAACTCAACGCCCAGGGCAAACGCGAAATTGACATGCACGTCCTTGTTCGTACTGCGCTTTCGCAGCGCGAACTGATCGAGGAGGCGAAACACAAGACACAAGGGCGTCTGCGGCTTGCGAAAACGAATGTGGATGACGATGAAGTGGGCTCGCTTCGGGGCGTCGATTCAAGCAAACCTGTTCCCTCCGTTGAAGATCTGGATTGAGCCCCTTTGAGCACGGATACCGTCCATCTGACGCAGGCGGCCAAAGACCTCCTGGGCGAGCCTGATATCGTGCGAGTTCGCGCAATTCAGGCTCGCCGCTGGATTTTTTATCCGCGCGCCAAGCAGGCGCTCGATCGTCTCAACCTGCTGGTCGACCATCCTCGCGGCACGCGCATGCCCTCGGTGGCCATCTACGGCGACAGTGGTATGGGCAAGACGATGATCCTGGAAAAATTCTGCGACAACAACCCTTCCCGTTTTGATCCGACCACCGGCGTACAGGCTATACCGGTCCTGGCAATCGAGATGACCGGGAAGCCAGGTGAGCGCCGTTTATATGCCGGCATCCTGGCTGCACTTGGCGCGCCACAGGCACCCCGCGCCGACATCGTGCAGATGGAGCAAGCGGCGTTGCGGCTTCTGAAAACGGTCGGCGTCCACGTTCTTGTGATCGATGAAGTACATAACATTCTCGCTGGCTCGTACCGCGAACAGCGGGTCGTGCTGAACACGCTGCGATTTCTCAGCAATCGGCTTCAGATCTCCCTCGTTTGCTTCGGTGTTATCGAAGCGCGCGAAGCGATAAGTGGCGACGTACAGCTCGCCCGCCGATCGGCGAGCTGACCTTGAATAGGTGGGCGGCCAACGAACAGTTCGAAGCACTAGTTTCGTCCATTTTGCGGAATATGCCGCTTCGCCGAGCGACGGTGCTAACGCCGAAATCTTTACGCCGAATTCTGCAGATCAGCGGCGGCATCACTGCAAATATTTTCCAGGCGATCACGAGCCTGGCAGCCGAGTCGATCGAGAGCGGCTTAGAGCATATCACCGATGAAGCTGTGGAAAGTTGGCGGCCGCCAGTTACCGAAACCGCGTACGCATGATCCGAGAGCTCAACGGCACACGGCCGCTTTCAGTCATTCTCAAACCCGTCCCAGATGAGCTCCTGTCGTCATGGATCACGCGCCATGCCGATTTCTATGGCGTCCCGCCGCTCACGATGCTTCGCCATGCCATTCCGGAGGCAACATCTTTGCGGCAAACCGATACAAACCTGGGGCCAACCGCCGCCGTTCAAATTGCAAGGCTGTTTCGATCCCAATCTTCGACAATCTTGGCAATGACCACGTCTGGGTTCCCACAATCGGCAGCGCGGCTCGTCGCGCCACGCGTCATTCAATGCTGCGTCGCCTGCTCCGAGCAAAACAGATTGCGAGGAGCTGCAACTGCGGTACAGCGAAGCTGGATCGAGGGTTGGCGGATAACCTGTCCCGTTTGCAGACAACGGCAGCAAGAGACGAGGGAGGGGGCATTTGCCGTCGCAAGCACGTCATCGCCGTTCGAGGATCTTTGGGTAAATGCCGTCCATGGCGAGGAGCTCATCGATCAGTCGCTGCGGGCAGCATCTGTCGGTGGGGTATCGCCAATCGATATCGCCCGATTACTGCTCATCAGACGATGCCCAAAGCCCTCCCGTCATCAGGCATCGATACGTCACTCCACCATCCTTGGCGCCGTCGTTCATGGTTTCGATGAGCTTGTAGCCGAACAGGGTCTCCCAAGACCTACGATTGCAAGACCAATCTTGCCTATCGGACTTCGCACGGCGCTGCTCGCTGGTATCTCAATCGTCTATCAGGCAGGGCCCACGTTAGTCTCCGAACTCAAGCGCCAAACGCTTGGTCCCCATTACACGCGATTCGTTGCAATCGGCGCCGGCATGTCAGCTTCGAGAAACTCTCAGCCACTGCAGGTGAATTGAGACTCAGGGGCATTGAATCTCATGATTAGGTACAGTGGTCGCGAGAGGTCGGCGCAATCTTACATTTAAGTGCAGTGCGACAACTGATTCCAACGCGCGTTGCTCTCGGCTGCTAGTCTTCGCCTGCGTCGGGCGGGTTTGCTGTGAACGCCGCAGTCGGAGAGGATAAATTAAGATATTTCCGCGTGCAACCGGCACCAAGCCGCGTCAGTGCCTCCTGTGGATTGATGCCAGCGGCCGCTGCAAGGTCATTAACGGTGAAGTCGTCGCATAGCAATTCCACAAAGGTACCCGGGTTGCACCATCCGGGAACGTCCGTTACATCAATAGTCATATATTCCATGGATATTCTTCCTATTAACGGCGCTGAATGTTCGCCCAACTTAACGACTATCTTATTCGCGCAGGACCATGGAAGGCCATGCTTATATCCGATCCCGACGATTGCTATGCGGCTGGTCCGGATCGTACGAAACGTTGCACCATAGCCAACAGCCTCCCCCGCCTGGACGGTCCGCACATCAAGTATTCGTGCTCTGAGCTTGGCCACAGTTTGCAGGGGATTTACCTGGACGGTAGCGGTATTGATTCCGTACAGTGCCGATCCCACACGCACCATGTCAAAGTGGTAGGACTTGCCGAGCCATACCCCGGCGGAGGCAGCGAGACTGCCGCATGTGGGTTTAAGAAGATCATAGACTATCTGAAAACGATCCCTTTGCAATACGTTCGTCTCGTCCCAAATGCGTTCGCCACATGCGAGGTGGCTGAGCACTATCGAAGGAGGACACCTTTCGAAGGTGCGCAGCAGATACTCGCGCCGGACATCGCCGATGCTTAGCCCAAACCTAGAAAATCCAGTTTCCACATTGAGAAAGTACGTTTGCGCCTCTCCGGCTTTGCTTACAGCACTCAATTCGTTGCAGTTATTCACCACAGGTATCAGTCCATGCGAACGATAGAATGTTCCAAACCTGTCGAACTCGTCGCGAAAAACCGCAATCGCAATCGTGCTAAAAGCAGATCTTAGAAGAATGGCTTCGTCCAAATTAGCGACAAACAGTAGATTGCACCCACTATCTATCAGCGCCCTTGCAATGTTTACAAGACCAAGTCCGTACGCGTCACTTTTGACGACTGCGGCAACCCTTACCTGATTCCCAACATACGTCGAGATGTTTTGGAAGTTAGTTCGAACGGCTGCCAGATCTATTTCCAATACAACGTCGGGAGGTCGCACCAGAGACAACATCGTCTACTCTCGCATAGTGTGTATAATTCGACATTGATTGGAGCCGCGGCGATTATAATCGTTATTTATGCAAGTCTCCAAATATTGCAGTTTTTTGTTCGCTTCGGGTTTGACGAGCAGGTTTGGGGAGATAGCATTGAAATCACCGGATGAATGTGATTTATTGTTAGAACAATATTGCAGCATCGCGACATTAAGGTGCCAAGGTTGAAGTCGGAACACTGGAACTTGGACTGTCTGCCCGGCGCGGAACTAGGCTCGCCGCGACGGCCGGAAAATGGACGACACCAAGGGGCAAAACTTTCGTAGTTGTCAGAGCGCGGGGAAGCCGTGCACGGGGGGAAAGCAGGAAGACGGTCGACTTGGGTAGAGGAGTGATCCGTGGACATGGATCACCGGGCCGACCAGGCTTGGGTACTTGGCGTTCAGCGCAAACTCTACCAGTGGAGCAAGGCAAATCCCGAAGACGCTTGTCGGGATATGTGGGGTTGGGTAATCGACCTGCGCATGCTGCGTCACGCCCTGCGACGTAGCCTCGAACCAAAGGCCGACGCACAGCCCGGATCGACGGGGTGACCGTGGGCCGCATCCGGAACAGGATCGGTGAGCAAGGCTTCCTCGAAGGGCTTCAGGCCGAGTTGCGCTCCGACACATAATGACCAGGTCCCGCGCCGCGCAAGCTCATCTCCAAGGCCGGCAAACCAGGGCTATTCCGACCCCTGTGCATTCCCTCAAGGATCGCGTCGTCCAAGGCGCGGCGACGATACTTCTGAGGCCAATCTTCAAGGCGCAGTTCTGGCATGTCTCCTATGAGTGCAGGCCCGGACGGAGCACGCATCGTGCCTTGGAATATATCCGACGGGACGCCTTTCGGCGACGTAACAGTAATTTCGGACGGTGCTGAAATTCTCAAGCGGCTGCCCCGCCATGCCGAAGCCGACGGCCCACATCATCGACTGGTTCGACATCGCCATGAAGATCAAGCCCATGCAACTCGCCGATTACATGGTTCGATCCCAGGCTGAAGGCGTCGGCGCGGCCCTGAAGATTGACCATGACACAGAGCGGTGAAGTGGCGACTGCGGCACGGATGCTTGGATCGAGCTATCCGAGACCTCCAGGTTTCCAGGTTTTTGTTAAGCGATTGCTTCCGTTGCAAGTTCGATCGCGCGTCTTCGCGTGCTGACATCGCAACTGGTCACCTTGTCCGTTCGAACCGCGGTGCGACCGACTGCGGCAAACGCTGCCGAGCCGTCCTTCGGGTCGCTACCACCCTTGCCGAGTCGGCGGTCAACTCGCTGGTCGCCAAACGTATGGTGAAAAGCAACAAATGCGGTGGTTTCAGCATGGAGCCCACATTGCTAATGGGGTGCGAACCGCCGGAAAGAATGGGAACTTCGCGACCGACTTCGCGCGAGTTTTCGACAGTCAGAGACGCAGATGCATTCATTGTTCAAGCCCAAACCGCCTCTACTTCGCGCCGCGTGACCCCGGAGAAATGACCGGTCTCGTCCTGATGCATTCACTTGACTTAATCCCGCCTTATATGAGGTTCTGGCAAGGCTTCAATCACCCGCCTCGATGCCCCGCTCTCCTCAATCCGTCACGACCGAGTTCCCGTCACAACTCTGTCCGGTTTTTGGAAAGACGCACTCAAAAGTTTGAACGGCAGCCGTTGCAACAAAACTCGAACTAAAGGTTCGCAGACTCTTAACGCCGCAAAATCGTTGACGATGGTAGCCTCGGGGCAAGGTCTAAGGTCCAGCGAGGCTAGAAAGATGCCGACAATCTTCAGACCGCCGCACGGCACGAACAGAAGAGGTCCCTAGCAATGGCAAGAGCGTTGATCTTAGTTGGAGGCACAAGAATGGGCTCGGGTCTGCTCTACGTCCAGGCCGCTAAGCGTCTTGGCCTCCAGCCAATTACCCTTTCGGATGATCCAACTCGGTATGACCATTTTGGGGTGAAAGAGGCTGAGACAATCCGTGTTGATACAGACGATCTCGATGCGCTGATCCGCGAATGTTCCCGGCTCCGAGCGACCTATGAAATCGCTGGCATTACGGGCCTTCTGGACTCAGTGTATGCGACAGTTGGCAAGCTCTGCCGTCATTTCGATCTTCCGGGGCCGAACCCGGGAGCTATTGAACAATGCTGCGATAAGTACACCCAGCGCCAACTTCTCGCGGCCGCAGGCGTTCCGATGCCTGCTTATCGCTTGGCGGCCAATGCAGCGGAGGTAGAGTGTTCTGCCGCGGAAATCGGACTGCCGGTGATAGTTAAGCCTGCGGTGGGCAGCAGCAGCGTCGGTGTCCGATTGTGCCGCACTGCCGATGAGGTGACCGAACATACGAAACATCTGTTGGGCGGGCAGCACACATGGCGGTCTGCGCCGAGGATACTGGTCGAAGAATTCGCACAAGGCCCTTATTATTGGGCCGACATAATGGGGAATGAGGTCTTTGGGATTGGCACCGGTGACTTCGGCCCTCCACCGCATTTCGTTTATCATTGGCAAACCTACCCGGCACCGCTGAGTGATGACGAGCATGAACGTATCGCAGATGTTTCGCTGAGCTGTTTGCGAGCTCTCGGTCTTGGCTGGGGGCCAACGGGCATTGAATTCCGGTGGACGAAGCGTGGTCCGGTCGTCATTGAAGTCAATCCGCGGCTTCATGGCTCGCCCACTCCGCAAATGGTTCATCTGGCTTACGGTGTCGATCTCATCACCGAGCACATCAAGCTTGTTATAGGCGACAAATGCGATTTGCGCAGAAGGCATTCGCACTTTGCGGCCGCGCGGTTCCTAATTGCTGATTGCGATGGCACCCTTGATTGGATCGCCGGGAACGATCAAGCGGCCGCAGTATCAGGTGTTGCTGAGGTCAAGTTTTATGTTGAACCCAAGATGCCCATTGTCAGAAAAGGCGACTATCGAGATTGCTTGGGGCATGTCATCGCCGCTTCATCCACTCTTCCGCGCACAGAGGCGATACTTCGGCGTGCCGTCGACTTGATCGATTGGTCGATCACACCATTTCCGACTATCGACGACGTCACCTTGACCTGAACTAAATCAAAATAATAGCGGGTAATCTATAATGTCTGATACAAATCGCAACGCTGCAATTGGTGCAGAAGGATACCAGGAGCTCTTCGGAGTTGATGGCAAGGTGGTCTGCATTTCGGGCTCGAGCCGCGGGCTAGGGAAGGCGCTCGCTACCTGTTTTGGACGGTTGGGCGCCAAGATAGTCCTTTCGTCGCACAATGTTGAAGAGCTGACCGAAGCAGAGGCCGAACTTGCGGGCCAAGGAATCGACGTGACGGCTATCAGCGCTGATGTGCGGTCGCACGAGCATTGCAAGGCACTGATCAGTGGCACGGTCGACCGGTTTGGGCAGATCGATGTGATGGTCTGCAATGCAGGTACCGACATCATTAAGCCAGCGCAGTCATATGAAGAGCGGGAATGGGACGAAATCGTCGATACCAATCTGCGTGGCTACTACTATTGCGCCAAGTTTGCCGGCCAAGCAATGCTGGATCAAGGCGGCGGCAGCATCATCATGACTTCTTCGGTCGCCAGTTCGCTCGGCATACCGGGCTTGGCTGTCTATGCTGCGAGCAAGGGGGGCGTCAATCAACTGACGCGCACCATGGCGGTAGAATGGGCCGATAAGGGTATTCGTGTAAACGCCGTCGCACCTGGATTCATCAACAACTTCATGCATGGGTGCATCCTGATCTCGATACCCCTTATCAGCGCCGCGCAATGGAATTCACTCCAATGCGACGCCGCGCCAATTTATCCGAGTATTTCGGGCCGTACATTTTCCTCGCGAGCCCAGCTGCATCGTTCGTAACAGGCGAGATTCTCTATGTCGATGGGGGCTATGCCGCGAGCTGATGGAAGATGCTTCGATGTTGCGGCGGTATTTCGAGGAAGCTGGGCAATGTTAAAAACAATACCAGATGACGTGAACTTTCTTGACTGCACCTTGCGCGACGGTGGCTACTACACAAATTGGGATTTCGCGCCGGAACTGGTGTCGAACTATGTCGCTACTATCAACACTCTCCCGGTGCGCATGATCGAGCTGGGGCTCGTCGGAAAGCCTGAGAGCCACGGATATTTCGCCAGTGTGACGAGTTCTAAGGCCGAACAGGTGGCTGCCGGTCTCCTGGTCAAGGCTTGCGTGATGATCGATGCCAAGGATGTGCTTGCGAGCGAACTGCCTATAGCCCCTGCCGTGACCCGTCTGACAGAAGGACTAGAGCCAGGGCATATCACCACCGTCCGAGTGGCGGCGCACTACAGCAACTTGGCTGCCTGCCGGAACATTTTCGCTGAGTTGTCTCGCAGGGGCTTCCGTGTGTTTTTGAATCTTATGCAGCTCGATGCGGCAAATGCTGCAGAAGTTGAAATGTGCCTGAAGGAGGTAACGCAGATCGACACCATCGATGTGCTTTATATTGCCGATTCCTTTGGCTCTATGAAGCCGACCCGCGTTCAGGAATTAATCAGCCGGTTTGCGGACCGAATTGAGCCTGACATTGGATTCCATGGCCATGACAACCGCGGATATGCTCTGGTCAATTCAGTGGCCGCCGCGACGGCGGGAGCGACCTGGATAGACTGCACCATGGGCGGCATGGGCCGGGGCGCTGGAAATACGGCTAGTGAGCAGCTCCTACCGCTTCTCACTCACCTCGAAACATCCACGGAACGGGCACTCATCGAGCACGTCTTGCGTCACTTCGATCCGCTTCGCAAACGGTATGGCTGGGGCAGCAGCGCGGCATATCAATTCGCGGGCTCAAACTTCATCCATCCGTCCTATGTTCAAAAGCTTTGTGAAGGCGGGGCTTTGTCTGAGGCCGCGATCATCAGCCGCCTCTCGGAACTTCGCGCCGATGAACGGATGAGTTTTGCCGATGAAAAGCTGTCGGCTCTAATGGCGCAGGACATCGCCTGATCGCAGATATCTCTGTCGAGGTGCCTCATTTCCCAACTTGGAGGAAGCCATGACCCTGCCAAACGCGGTAGTGAAACCATCGGTCCTCCCGTCCGATCCACGGTTTTCATCAGGCCCTTGCCGTAAACATCCCGGTTGGAACGTGCACCCAACTATGCTGCGCTATATTGGACGGAGTCACCGGAGCCCCGAGGGAGCAGAAAGGCTTGGAGAAGTAATCAGGCGCATGGCCTCTTTGCTAGAACTGCCTGATAGCTGGCTCTGCGGAATCGTGCCCGGTTCAGGCACTGGAGCCTGCAGCATGGCCTTACAAAATCTGCTTGGCCCGTCTCCAGTCGAGACATTCTTGTCAGACAACTTCTCGCAGTATTGGGCAAATGAGATCGATACGTTAGCGCTTGCCCCGCAAAGCCGGCACATTTGTGCTTTCGGAGATTTTCCGAGCACGAGCGGGATCGACGCCACTCACGACATCGTTCTAGTGCTAAACGGCACCAACAGCGGCGTCTGTCCACCGGATCTTGACTGGATCCTTCCTGACCGTGCCGGGCTTGTGATCGCAGATGCCGTCTCGGCAGCTTTTACGAGTCCCATCGACTACGATCGGATCGATGTTCTGTGCTGGTCATGGCAGAAGGCGCTTGGGGGCGAAGGCGGCCATGGCATGATCGCACTCTCGCCTCGGGCCCAGGCACGGTTGAAAGCCAGCGGACGTAAGCCCGTAGCCAGGCTCATGAGACTGCACAACGCCGACGGATCTGTAAACAAGGCGTTCTTTGGCGGCCGCACGATCTCAACCCCCAGCATGTTCGCCGTCGAGGATATCCATTCCGCGCTCGACTGGGCCGAAGCGTGCGGTGGACTACCAGCACTTCTGAAAAGGGTTGCCAATAATTATGCTGTGATGGACGACTGGGTGAACTCTACTCCCTGGATCGATTGGACTTGCACCAATCCGGCAGCACGCTCCACCTGTTCAATTACTCTTCGGCTTGTGCGAGAGCACCACGCTGCCGGCGAGAAAGAGGACGACGGCAAAATCGTTGCGGAGATGATCCGTCTACTCGAAGCCGAAGGCGCGGCTTTTGACATCTGGAGCTACGGTGACGCGCCCCCGGGATTCCGGATATGGGCGGGGCCCACGGTCGAGGCAGAAGACTTGGCGATCTTATGCGAGTGGCTGGCTTGGGCGTATAGCGAGACGTGCGAGGCCAGCATACCACCCGAAGTGGTCGTGCGTCACGGCTATTTTCCGCCCTCTAAGGCGCGCGCGGTTCAGCCAAGGGCGGAATCAGCTTGTCCTCAAACCGCGGCCCTCGAAAGCCCACCTCCCCAGACACTGGCAGATTGCTATGACGCGATACTTTTCGACGCGACCGGGGTCCTGATCAGCGAAAATGAAGCCCTGCCTGGCGCTGCTGATATCTTGGCCCGACTTAATACGTCCGGTCAGCCATACTACATCGTGACGAATATCAGCAGTGGATCGGGTGAAACGATATTAGCGCGTCTCCGCGGCGCGGGACTTCCGATTCCGGCGGTCGACCGTATCGTGTCAGCGGGAGGTGTTGCGCGGCATCGCGTACTCGAAGAGCTGGCGGCCGGGCGGTTAGTTTCGTATGTGGGCAGTGCACAGGCCGCGCATGACATCTTCGGCAAGCATCCAAATCTTCATTGCGCTGACACGGTCGAGACATTCGACACGCTCGTAGTGCTCGATGACGAAGGTTTCGATTTTAAACGAGGGGCCGATCACATCCTGTCCACTTTTCGACGCAGACTGATCGAGACGGGCGAAATGCCCCGTATTATAGCGGCAAACGCGGACATCATTTATCCTGGCAAAAACGGTACGCTCGTCTTTGGACCAGGCATAATTGGGCCAATGCTTCAAGCTGGACTAGCGCCCTTCGGAGCTCCTCCAATCTCAGTAGAGATTATGGGCAAGCCAGGAAGAGCGATTTTCGAAGAGTGCATCGCTCGGGCCGGTACCGACCGTCTTTTGATGGTCGGCGATCAGGTTGATACTGATATCAAGGGCGCAAAAGCTGCCGGGCTCGACGCACTTCTCGTAACCACTGGCCTCAACAACAGCGACGAGTTGCGTCAAGACGAGAACGGCGCTCCCGATTTTGTCGCAAAGAACCTCGGTCAGATTTTCGACGGCAGTTTGCTTCCACATCTTCAATCGGCGAAGCATTGCGGCATAAAGAATCAGGTTCGGGCAAGGCGCGACAATTGCGGAGTGGACAAGGCGCATCTTGTCGGTAGCGGTTGAACGCGGAAGTATGGGTTATGAGGGAGATGGCGACAATCGTTCGATCCACGGAAGGATCTGATGATGCGCCCCACCTTGCGGGTTCTTTGCGCCCCGTCGACAGGTGTCAGCTGATCTGCAAAGAGCACAGGCGGCTATAGGGACAACAGTGATGCCCAGGCATCAAGACAGAGATGAAGATGATCATTGTCGCCGCGTGGAAGTTATTCGAGGCGGGGGGCCTGGACGTCCGCGGAGACGGGCCAGATCGTTGCGGAAAGCGCGCCGTCTATCCGAGGGTCACGTTGGGGGTGGATGGCTTCTCGCCGCTCGCCCTGACGCTGCCCCCTGGTCAGCTTCTCGAAGCCGATCGTTTCGACATGTCGCGCTTACCGTTGGGGGAATCCTCGATCAAGCTGGCCCGGGGGGGGCACGTCGTGACGCTCTCCAATCGCAGCACGATTGTGGGGCATCGAGAGTCGACACCTTCCCAAATATTGTTGAGGCGCTCGACATCGCACGGCGCATGAATACGTGGCTAGCCACCACGTTGCGTACAGAAACAGATCTGAAGACGATCGCCAAGCCCCAGAAGGCTTTTGAGGCGGCGGTAAGCACTGGAAACCATCTCGAGATGTCGCAAGGCAACAAGAAATTCCACCAGGCAATCGTGCATGGAGGGAAGAATCCGTATCTGGCCTCATTTTATGAGGCAATGCGACCGGAAAACCAATGGATGCTCTACCTGCATTTCGAATATTTGCAACGGACCTATGATGGGCGCCGTCTGACCGAGGAGCTCGACTTTATGCTTGAGGCGATCAGAGAGATGAACGTCGACCTGGCTGACGATCTGGTGCAAGCCGACACGCGCCAGTTTCAGGCCAACTTCATCAACTTCATGCGCGCGAACTACACGAGCGACGTCACCCTTGGGCCTCTTGTCGCGGCGAAGTAGGAGATGAGTGGTCAGAAAGTCGGGTTCATCGGTACCGGCACCATCACCGATGCCATTGTGCGAGGATTGCTCCGGGAGCCGGCGGCCCTGTCGCGCTTCATGGTATCCCCGCGTAACGCCGAGATTGCCGCCAAACTCGCCAGGGATTTCGCGGCGGTGACGGTTGCGACCGACAATCAGTCAATCGTCAAAAGCTGCGACACTATCGTTCTCGCGGTTCGCCCTCAGATCGCAAGAGACGTCGTCCGTTCCCTCTCCTTCCGAACTGGCCAAGCTGTGATCAGCGTGATGGCCGCGACCAACCGGACGACACTTCTTGGATGGATCGGCTCGGACGTGCGGCTGACGCAGACTATTCCGCTGCCCTTCGTCGCAGAGCGCAGGGGCATCACCGCAATCTATCCACGGGATCGTGAGACAGCGGCAATTTTCAAGGTGCTGGGCAGCATCGTGCAATGTGACTCAGGCAGGGAGTACGAATTGCTTGCCGCGGCCAGTTCCTTAATGGCGACCTATTTCGGCATCATGAATGGGGCGTTGGAATGGGTCACCGGCAAGGGGCTGTCCAGAGACAAGTCGAGGGCCTATCTCCTACCTTTGTTCTCCGAACTCTCGAGAACCGCCCTGGAGGCACCCTCCGGAGTTGCCTTCGCCGAACTCAGTCGTGCATTCGCAACTAGGGGCGGACTGAACGAACAAGTCCTTTCCGACTTTGAAAAGCATGGAGGAGCCGATGCACTGAAGACGGCGCTCAATCACGTACTCGCCAGGATCGAAAAGGGCTTCTCATCGGAGCACGTCAAACCCTAAAAAAGGTCGGCCGCATGCACGCGCTGATCTACCTCCTATGGGACCGCGGCGATGACATCGGAATCGGTGTAGGCGGCGGGTTCAAGTGATAGGCGTCACCGAGACCGAGGACGGGCCGCGCATGAGTGCGAAGGCGATACGGCCGAGTTTATTCGCGGTCGTCATGAGGGCCGCCTGGTTCCCGACCGATCGCACCGGCACAAAACGCATCAAATGGCGCGTCACCGCCTCGCAGATGGCTGCTGCATCAGCGGCATCATTCTTCTGGCGCTTCGTAAGCTTTCACATAGGCTGGCGACATTAGCCGCACGTCATGACCGAACTTCATGAGTTCGCGAGCCTAGTGGTGGGCCGAGCCACACGCTTCCAAGCCAATGAGGCAGCCAGATCGAGGCCCACAGTAGCAACAGCGCTGAGATCTGTGGTAATATTGCCCATGGACGGTCGATAGGGGCGGATCGAAGTTGAAGGCATGTACCAACCAGCCAAGCCTACGATGAAACAATCGTGGATCGAAGAAAAGATCGAAATTGGCGTGACGGGGTGCGATTACACGACCCAAATAACGTCGTTGTCCCATGATGTCATTGCCCTAGCAAGTAAGGCATCATGAGCAGAACCTTCCCTCGACCGGGTTATGCTGGCTACGGTTCCCCGCTTTCCACGGTACTATGAGGGCGCTCCGACTTCCCGCACCGCATGCCCTTCGGCTCTTGTTTTCGCCAGTCCAGGGTCCGCGGGGTCCTGCCTGTTCGTGTTTGCTGTAGCGCTCCCCGGGCTTTGGGCCTGGCCCCTTTGGATCAGCCGGCACTCCATATTCCGGCTATACCCCTTCGGCAATTGCGAGACCTCCCAGGTTCCGTGGCAATTCGTCCCGTGATTGTGCGGCGGTCCCAGACCCCGGATGACTCTATTTCCTCACCAGTACCGGCATTTCGGGTGCTGCCCCCGGTGTGCACACCGAGGCGTCATCACGTTCGCATTTCGCGGCTTACATCACCGCATTCGCTGTCTACGCTTCAATGAGCGCCGTTGCCGATGTCCACATAAGACTCGTTTCGGGCTGGCGGGCTGCGACTTTACAGGGCAGAAGTTTAACCTGCTGGATCGCTGAGAGAGGTTTTCAGGTCATATCATTCTCCTCGGGCATGGCACGTTGCGATGCCATCCGAGAAGGCTGACATCCACAAGGGGTAATCGCGGGAGCGAGTCGCCCAGAGAACCAATCATATCCTTGGAAGGTGGCTGTTCCCCGATAAGATGGAAATACGGGCTCACGACCTGACGCCGGGCCCAAGCATCAGATGGAGAACAGCCATGGAAGAATATATCGGTCTCGACGTGTCGATGAAAGAGACAGCGGTGTCGATCCGACGTGAAGGCAAGCGCGTCTGCCGCGGGGAAGTGCGCCTCTGATCCAAAGATCATTGCCGAGCTTATCCGTAAGCGGGCGCCAGCCGCCAAACGCGTGGTGTTCGAGACTGGGCCCCTTTCCGTCTGGTTCTATCACGCGCTACGCTCGGAAAGGGTGCCAGCGATCTGCATCGATGCTCGCCATGCCAAAGCAGCGCTGGACATGGCCGCGAATAAGACTAACGCGAACGATGCCGACGGTTTGGCCAATCTTGCAGAAGTAGGGTTCTTTCGTGAGGTGCGGGTGAAAGGGTTCGACAGCATGCTGACCCGCACCCTGGTGGCGGCACGCACCCGGCTGGTCAGGATCACCACCGAGCTTTCAAACCAGATCCGGGGGCTCATGAAGACATTTGGATTGCTCGTTCCCGCGGGCAAGGGAAGCACATTCGAAAAGAATGTCCGGAGTCTTCTTGTCGATCAGGACGGGCTCGCCCCTATCGTGCTGCCGATGCTGGAAGCCTGGCGCAGCATGCGCATCCGTGCCACCGAGCTCGGACGCCAGCTTGTCGCTGCTGCGCGCCAAAGCCAAGCGTGTCAGCTCCTCATGTCGATCCCTGGCGTCGGCACGATCACCGCGACCTCTTTCGTCACCGCCATTGAAGATCCCAACAATTTCAAGAAGTCCCGCTCTGTCGCCTGGCTTGGTCTGACGACCCGCCGCTCCAATCAGGAGAGGTCGATTATGATGGCCACATATCCCGGCGCGGCGATCGTCATTTGCGAGGGCTTCTCTACGAAGCCGCCACGGTGATCCTGACCCGCAGCTCGGCCGACAGCGCCCTGCGGACATGGGGCCTCAAACTCCGCGAGCGGATCGGCTTCAAACGAGCTGCTGTTGCCGTAGCCCGCAAACTGGCCGTGACGATGCACGCGATGCTGAAGGCCGGTGAGTTCTTCGATCGGACCGCCGGGCCACAGCGTGATAGCCTAGGCATAGCGTTCGGTCCCCGAGCGCGCTGAGACGTCCCTGCCGGGACGTGGGCAGAGCCATTCCGCTTTGATGGGGTGCACCGCTGGCTCAGCAGAGTGCGTCGTCCACATTTGAAGGCTCCTCCCGCGAAGCTCCATCATGCGGCGACCGATGTCGACCGCGAAGACGACCCTGCACCCGGCATACGCGTCTCAGAAACTATAAAGGACTTGACTCTACGATCGCGATTAGACGACCCCATCTTGAGACCATCAGCCAGATGAGTGATGATCCGCTCATGAGCCCGCCGGCAGTGGCACGCTGATCATCCCGCCCTACCGCAGAGCAGCTCGACCGATGCCGTCAGTTACACCATCTCAGCGGGCACGATCTATTGTCGGGGAGCAGTTCGCTTGTTCATTGTCGGAACCCTGACGAAATTGCGTCGCAGCGAACAGGTTGGATCGGGAAACGAAAAGCCGACTCGTTGAATTAACATGCTTTCTGGTTTGGTATGGCTCTTGCTTCTTGAACGTTGACTATTCGCTCAAACACGGAGCCATTGGGGTAATGATTTCGCTTGGAGATCACGGGGGCACCAGACCTGCGCTCAGTTCAACGGCTACACTTTTCCGTGAAACCTTTCAGATTGGTCGATGGCTCAGGCCAGCGGCGAACCATGCAGCTTGGCTGAAAACTACCGAACTTCCGTGGCGTGGAGTGCAACCGGATTCGACTAGTGCGCATAAAAGCAGAGCAAAACCAAACTGGAGAATTTAGCATGTCTGATGATGTCGCCTATAACGAGAATTGGGCTTCAATCTGGGAAAAATTCAACAGCATCCGCGGCAGAGCCGCTGAAGCAGACGAGACGGCCGCGTTTCTAGAGCGATATTGCAGGGGAGGGAGTGCGCTTGAACTCGGTATTGGCGACGGACGCGTGGCAGTGCCATTGAGCGAGCGGGGCGTCAGGGTCGAAGGTATCGACAATTCAGATAGCATGTTGAACCTTCACGCGAAGCGTACCGATCTGATCAAGGCTTGGAAGGCGGACATGGCCAATTTCACATCGGAGCAACGCTACAATCTAGTGTACTGTGCTTATCATACGTTGATGATGCTTGTTACCCGCGAAGCGCAAATAAGCTGCCTCCGATCTGCCGCGAAGGCGTTACATGATGAGGGGAATCTAGTGATAGAATTGCCTGTTCCGGCCATCGGTGATTTCGTCGGCGGCCAGAAAACTACTACTACGCTCGTCGATCATGAGAATACATTTGTCACCGCGGATATCCACGATCCGTTAAGCCAGAACGTGGTCTCAACCCTCCTCTGGTTTTCCGGTACATCGGTCAGAAGTTTGCCTGGTCGCGCTCGCTACGTCTATCATCAGGAACTCGACACCATGGCCGAATGTGTAGGATTGAAGCTAGCGGAACGGTGGGGAGATTGGGCCAGAGGTGAATTTACGGAGGGGTCCAAACGTCATATCTCGGTCTACCGCCGTGCCGATCTTTAGGGCCGCAAGCCGCTACAACCAGCGCGCAAGGCGACCCGGCCGAAACCAAGCCGTCATGCCCGATGCCCGCGCTGGGCTTGAACAGTGACAGCTCCTGCGGCTCTGACTGGCGAAATCTCCCGCGAAGTCGGTCGCGAAGTTCACCATTCTTTCCGGCGGTGCGCCCCCGTGGGTCGGTCAAAATCCCCCGGGTATGGTCAACTCACCACCTTGGAGTGCGCCCCTGAGGGCGGACATCTATCAGGCGGCGTTTTGACCGATCTGCCGGATATGTTGATTCTCGAACTGCTGCGGGCTGAGATATCCCAGCGCCGAATGTAACCTTTGCTTGTTGTAGACCTCGTCAATGAAGTGAGAAGATGCTCGGTGGCGTCCTCGAAGGTTTCGAACGCCATCGGTAGACGGCCTCGACCTTGAGCGTCTTCATGAAGCTTTCGGCTCCCCTTGCGTCCCATCGATCCGAGCAGATGGCGTCTGCCAGGACTTGTCGATAGACCGCCGCCGCATATACGAGCGAGCAGTTCCAGCGACTGATAATGATGGCCGACCACGGCATCACCTTTTCAATGAGCCGGTCGGGCAACGTATGGGACAACGCTGCGATGGAGAGCTTCTTCTCCTCGCTCAAGACCGAGCGAAAAGCCTTTATGCCGCCCCGGACGAATGCTTGCTCCGCACGTAGGCTTTGCCTCAGCTGCGCCATTGCAATGATCGCGAAGGAGGCCTTCGAGCGGGCGGGTATTCACGGCTATGCGCACCACGGCGCGCATCTCTTCCGCCACAGCCTTGCGACCGACCTGCTGCGGTCGGGGGCCAGCTTTGCTGAGATCGGCCAGTTGCTTCGTCACCGGAGCATCGACAGCACAAGGATCTATGCCAAGCTCGACATCGAGAAGTTGCGCGAACTGAGCCTGCCCTGGCCGGGAGGTGTCCAATGAACCGTCTTCGAACAGCGCTCGGGCGCTATGTGGGCATGCGCCAGGGATTGGGATACAAGTATCATGGCCCCGCTCGACGGTTGTCGGATTTCGTCACCTTTATGGAGGCTCACGGCGCCGAGACCGTCACCACGGCGCTGGTGATGAAGTGGGTGACGTTGATCGGCCGACAACCGAGTTGGTCCATCCGCCTGACCGATGTGCGCTGCTTCGCTCAGCACCTCGCTCATTTCGACCCCATGACGGAAGTGCCACCTCAAGACGCCGTGCCGCTGGCGCGGCGTGCAAAGCCCTACATCTATACCGATGCTGAGATCATATCTTCTGGCGGCGGCACTGTCGCTGCCGCCGGCCAACGCCTTGCGTCGCTGGAAATATCATTGCCTGTTCGGATTGATAGCGGTCGCCGGGCTACGCCATTCCGAAGCGCTCGACCTGCGCCGAGACGACGTCGATCTCGACCAAGGTATCCTCACCAGTCGGGAGACGAAGTTCGGCAAGTCGCGGCTGGTCCCGCTCCATGCCACGACGGTCGCCGTGCTGTCGGACTATGCCGCGCGACGCGACGCGCATCTCGTCGCGCCTCGTAGATCTTGCCGAGCAGGGCGGCAGATTGCTGCACCAATACGTGCACCGGGTGTTCTGGAAGCTGTCGCGACAGATCGATCCGCGGCAGCGGGGGCAGCGCAATGGTCCGCGGATTCACGATCTTCGTCATAACTCCGAGTGCCGGATTATTCCGAATGGGTCGGCATAATCAGAGGCTCTTCAGGAATGCACGGAGATGGTCGTCGGGCTTGTAGCGGCCCAACCGGATGTCGGCCTTGTCGGTCTTCGCCAGAGCTTGCTCCTTGACAGATATTTTTGATCGGATCGCTTGCTTCCATATGTGCGGCCTTTGTGTGGTCGCACATGACCACTGGCCAAGATGGTTTCCCCAACGCGTGTTCCTAACAGGGTAACAGCCTTGGGCCACCGGAAACGACGGAGTGTCAGGCGTCTTGGATCGATCGATCGCACCATCTGCTTTTCTCTTGCAAGTTCACAGCATCAGCTCAACACGCATTTTTATCGTGCTCGCCGTGGTGGCCAATTCCTAAATTGCCTCCGGTCGCCGGTAGGTTTCGCCGCTCACCATAAGCTTCCAGGCAATTCGGGCGATCTTATTAGCGAGCGCCACCCCAACAGGGTGTGCCTCCTATGTCTTGGTCGACATAGGCGCCACAGCGCTGCCATCGAGCTGCTGTAAGGCGGGCGTCGATTGTTCTGTCATCGCCCTATGGCTGGGCCATGCGGCGATGGAAACGACGCTGACCTATCTTCACGCACATCTTCAGCTGAAGGAAGTCGCACCTGTCAAGCTGAAGCCATACGAACGCGCAAAGGCCGAACAATTTCGACCAAACGACCGGCTCCTTTAGTTCCTGAACGCCCTTTGAGCATGAGAACTATGCCGAGTGTCAAAGACCGGTTTCGGTCGAAATGGCGGACAAAGCGCTTCATACTTCATACCGCTATGGTGAAAGAGGCGCTCGGCATAGTTCGGCAGTCGGCATAAACATGCAAGCTGGCCAGATCGACGATCTGCTGCCTTGGACCTACAGACCTGTGCCGCTCAAGGCCGTGGCATGAGAACGGCGGTTACGCTAATTAGAACGGGCGGCGGCCCCTGAGATGGCAAGGGATGAGGTCGCCAGAATCGAGCGCTGCCTGACGGCCCTTGGCATTGAAGAGACATCCTTCGGCTATCTCCGTTCCGACGATCGCCGCAAGCTTTTGGAGTGTCGGACCCTCAAGTAGCGCTACCTCCTTGCGATTGGCCTCCTGTAGTTTATAGCGGAGATCGGTGACCATCAGTTCGGCGAAACCTGCGTTAATGAGTGCCTGGAGGGCGGCAGCTGGCGTCGTGAAGGCGAATTTCGATAGCGATTGCGATTCCGAGAGCCATTCGTGAACTATGCCGCTCTCGGCGGCGCCTTCAGACCAGAGCCAATCCGCGGCAATGAACCAGCCGCCGGGCTTCAGCACGCGCAGGACCTCTACATAGAGAGCCGGCTTGTCGGCGATGTGCAGCATCGCGTCCTTGGAGAAGACTAGGTCGAAGCTGGCATCCGCAAACGGGAGCCTGCCCGGTGCGACAAGCTTGAAGATGACGCGACCAGCGAGCCCCTTCCTCGCCGCGAGGTCACGAGCCGATTTGATCAGATGCGGCTCCACATCGATGCCGATGACTGCGGCCGCGCAGTGCTTGGTCGCCAGCAGCACGTCGACGCCGCCTAGGCCAGAACCGATGTCCAACACGCGGCCGCCAGAAAGGTCGATGTCCTCCAGCATCTCCGCGACCTTCTCCGGCCCGCCCGGAGAAAGCATGCCTTCGCCCCAGATGAGTTCCACGGCATCGGTCACTTCGGTGGGATAGTTCATCAATGGCTCTCCAGTGAGTGGTAAGAAGTGAGTGATTTGTCGCCCCGGCTGCTTTGCCCTCAGTCCGCGAGAGGTATCCAGTCGCCCGGTGCGTTGTGCAACCTAGGGACCTCTTCTGTGCGTGCCGTGCGGCGGTCTGAAGATCGTCGGCGTCTTTCTAGCCTCGCTGGACCTCAGACCTTGTCCCGAGGCTACATCGTCAACGAGTTTTCGGCGTTAAGAGTCTGCGAATTTTAGTTCGAGTTTTGTTGCAGGTTTTGTTGCAACCGCTACCGTTCAAAGTTTTGAGTGCGTCTTTGCAAAGTCGGACAAGGCGCCTTCCGCCGCGCCAGTGCGGGTTTTTCACTGACGGGGAGGGTGGCTACCTGGTATGACAAGTTGGTGATTGCGGCTGGTGCATGGGCCGGCGCGCCTAGCCAAGACCATCGGCGACCGCGTGTTGCTTGAAAGCGAACGCGGCTACAACATCAAGATACCAAATTCTGGAGTGACGCTTTCCCGGGAGGTCAATTTGGCAGAGCGCAAGGTCGTTGCTACGCCAGGGAATACAGGATCACAACCGGCGGCGGCGCTGAATTCGCGGGACTGGAGGCGTCGCCCCTAATTATCATCGAGTGACGCGTTAGCAAAACTTGCGAAGGTTTACCTCCCGGATCTCATATCAGCAGAGGGCACCATGGATCAGGCATCGTCCAAGACTCCCGTCACACTTCCGGTGATCGGTTTCCCGCGGCGCCCCAATGACGTCATCCATGCCCTATGGTCCTAGGCATTGTGGTCTGGCGCTTGGGCCGACGACCGGGCGGCTAGTCGCGGACATGGTTGCCGAAAGACAATCTTACACCCTTTTCCGTCAGCCGTTTTTCCTAATCTGGAGGACAATCATGAATCCCCATACCTTCATATGCATCGATGCCCATACATGTGGCAGTCCCGTTCGCGTTGTTGCCGGGGGAGCTCCTATACTGCCCAACGTCAGTATGGCCGAAAAGCGTCAGATATTCCTGCGGGACTATGACTGGGTGCGCCAGGCGTTGATGTTCGAGCCTCGCGGCCATGATGTCATGTCGGGCTCCATTCTCTACCCGCCGTCACGTGAGGATTGTGATATCGGTGTGCTGTTCATCGAGGTTTCCGGCTGCCTTCCCATGTGCGGCCATGGCACCATCGGTACCGTAACCGCCGCACTGGAACAGGGTTTCGTGGTGCCAAAGAACGAAGGACGGCTGGCGCTTGAGGTGCCTGCCGGGCGCGTCGAGGCGGAGTACACACGAAACGGTCGTTTCATTGATGAGGTCCGCATCTACAATGTGCCGGCCTATCTTCACGCAAGTGACGCAAAAATCGACGTTCCAGGCATTGGAGAGCTTATTGTGGACGTCTCCTACGGTGGCAACTTCTATGCCATTGTGGAACCTCAGAAGAACTGGACCGGTCTCGACAGCATGACCGCCGACGATATCCTCAAGGCTAGCCCGGTTGTGCGCAAATTGGTACAGGATGCCGTGGGGCCTGTGCATCCAGACGACGATCGGATTTCTGGGGTGAGCCATGTTATGTGGGCTGACAAGGCCAAGCACCCGGAAGCAAATGCACGCAACGCCGTGTTTTTCGGTGAACGCGGTATCGACCGCTCGCCTTGTGGCACCGGCACCTCGTCTCGCATGGCACAGCGTGTTGCAAAGGGGTTGCTGAACGTCGGGGAAACGTTTGTCCACGAGTCTTTCATCGGCACGCTATTCCATGGTCGTGTGGAGAATGTGTCGGAAGTTGCAGGACTTCCTGCCATTCTTCCGAGCATCGGCGGATGGGCGCGTGTCACCGGTTATAACACCATTCTCGTCGATGAGCGCGACCCACTCGCCTTCGGGTTTCAGGTAAAGTGAGGAAGCCATGATCGTCGAAGAACGCGACTACCGTATCCGCCCAGGTCGCACTGCCGAGTTCCATCGAGACATACAAACGACCTTGTTATCCCAGAAAGAGATTCTCGGAGGTTCATAGGACATTTCGTGTGCCCCGCCGAGGCTCTAACCGCAGCCGAATGAAAATTCCCTGGAAGGTTAGGGCGAGGTGCCGCTAAGCATGGCAATTTGAAGCAGGTAAGCGGCGAGCGTGGGCCGTTGGAGGCGCAGTCGCGTTCGGGACGCGTCGATCCGGTCGAGCGCAGTAACCTCCGCGAAGCTTGGCGTGGGCGCTGTTGCCGGCTCGCTTGCCGCGGAGCCTTAGTCGCGGCGAGATAGTCCTGCACCAGCGCCACCCAGTGCCGTAAGATGAGATACTTTGGACTAACCCGCTCCGCGATTGTGGAGCGGCAAAGAGGGAGTGTGCCGCCGGCGTAGTGATGGTGTTGATCGCGTCGTCTGTCGTGCCTGATCATGTGTCCACAACAACCTTCGACTGCGTCAGCATGGAGTGGGGCCACAAAAACAAGCGTAATCCTTCATTGAAGTTACTCTTTTGCAGCATAAGATCGCCGGACTGGCGGCAGCACCGTTGTCATGCTTGTGGGGATGAGGACTATGGGCTGGTACGAAAAGCACTCCGCATGGGGAGCTGGTCAGAAACGAATTCGCTTTAGGACGGCTCTGTCTATCCAGAGCATGTTTGCAAATTTTCAATGAAGTCACGCAAAAAGAGTTTTTGCAGACAATAAGAATCAAAAGTGATGGCGAGATAAGCAATGAAGGCATTTGAGTTCGACCATCGCCTTATCGATTCCTACGCCCGCTTCTCGCGGTCGTTCAGCACCATCCGGTCCGACGACCTGAAGTCCGAACTCGATCGTCAGTACGATGCGGGGACGCTTCTGGCCGGACGCGCTGCTGTCGCTCAATCCTAGATATCTTCAGGGCCCGACTGTCGATGATCTGGTCGCTTCGGGTGATCTCGACGACGCAACCGGCAAAATATTCCGTTTGGGGCAGTCGCCCTTGCGGTTTCATCGCCACCAAGCGCAGTCCATCGCAAAGGCCCGGGCCGGTCAGAGCTATGTTGTCACAACTGGAACCGGCTCGGGCAAATCGCTCTGCTTCTTTGTGCCGGTGGTCGACGCGATCGTCCGCGCGAGAAAGGCCGCGAAGCAACGCAGGACCAGCGCGATCATCGTTTATCCGATGAACGCGCTGGCCAATAGCCAGCTGAAAGAGATCGAGAGGTTTATCGCCCAGTCCGGTCTTCCAAGCGAACTGAAGCCAGTCGTGCGGCGCTACACCGGCCAGGAAAATCAGGAACAGCGGCAACAGATTGCAGACAGTCCGCCCGACATTCTACTGACCAATTTTATGATGGCGGAGCTTCTCCTGACGCGGCAGGATGCACTCGACACCAAGGTCATAGAGAACGCAAACGGTCTGAATTTCATCGTTCTCGACGAGCTGCACACATATCGTGGCCGCCAAGGCGCCGATGTGGCGATTCTCGTCCGCCGCCTTCGCAACCGCTGCGCACCGGATAATGCGCCAATCTGCATCGGCACATCAGCCACCATGGCAAGCGAGGGATCCGATATCAACCGCGCGCAGGCCGTGGCACATGTCGCATCGCGCCTTTTCGGAACCCCCATTGGGCCGGAATCCGTCATTGATGAATCCCTTCAGCGCGCGACGGACGATCTGCTGAAACTCGACGACGTGCGGCCGAAGCTTGCACAGGTCCTAACATCTGCGCTTCCCGATGTGTTGACGGATGAGGTCCTGCAAAGACACCCGCTGGCGGTATGGACCGAACTCGCGATCGGACTGGAAGACGCGCATGAACTCAAGCGCAAAAGGCCCATCCCGTTTGAAGAGGCCGTTTCACTCCTGTCAAAGGACAGCGGCATAGCTTTAGAAGCCTGTCGAAGTGGCCTCGAGACATTTCTGACCCGCATCAGCCTCCCGGAGACGGATCGGGGCGGCTCATCCACCGGCGCATTTCTCGCGTTCAAGCTGCATCAGTTTTTTGCCGGCGCGGGAGAGGTTTTCACCACGCTGACTGAGCGACCCAGGAACGTCTTGTTCGAAGGCCAGCTTGAAGACCCTAGTGCCCCTGGCCACCGACTCTATCCCACTCGGTTCTGCCGGGACTGCGGCCACGAGTTCCACGTTGTCGCAAAGTCAGAGGACATCGACGGCATTCGCTTCCTGCCGAGGAACATCGACGACACGCCGCTCGACGAGGAGGAAGGGGACACCGCCGGCTACCTGGCGCCTACGGGCGATGGCGATCCCGAATATGCCTTCACAGGTGAGATCGAAACATATCCCGAAGAGTGGCGTGAGGAGCGCAACGGCATCGAACGGCTCCGGGCCAATAGGAAGCGCCGATCACCGCAGATGGTCACGATCGCCTCGGATGGGCGCTACAATTCATCGGGGGAGAGCTTCTGGTTCATACCGGGAAAATTCGGTTTCTGTCCTTGCTGTCTCGACCAGCCGCATCCCAGCATGCGGGAGCGCAGTAAGCTCGCAGGCCTATCCGGCGAAGGCCGAAGTTCAGCCACCACGCTTCTCGTCTCCACCGCAATGCCGAACAGCAGTGCCCCGGGGTCGACCGCGTCCAGATCCATCTCGGGGTGGCGCAACACACCATCGCTGCTGGACAACATGACAATTGCTGGTCGTCGGCTGATGGTTGCCAAGAGGTTCTTCAGGCGGCCCCATTGCTCATTGGCTGTCGGCCCGGTGCCTGGAAGTTCGTTCAAATGCGCGTACAAGCCCTTGATGTCGATATTGGGTGTAGCGGCGGCCCTATCGAGCAATCCTTCTATCTCGGTCGGAAGTGCGCCCGCCCGCCAGAAACCGAGGTCGGCCTTGACGAATGCGGACAAAATTTCAGATGTCGCCGCCCAGGCCTCCAGCTCGGATATGCCCGAAAGGGTGATTGTGAGGTCCTGCTCCGAGACGTCGCTGGCCCATTGGGGACTTATGCCCGGATAGAGCAGAATTGGCGTTCGGGGAGCCCGCGAGCGGACGCGATGGGCGTCTCGCGCGGAGGCAACGCCGAATCCGTCCACCCCCTCGGCCGCCAGTACAGCCGCGACCTCGGCCGCGCCACACCCATACGCATCGTTTTTGAGACAAGCAAAGATCTTGACGGCGGGTCCCACGGCCGACCTGACGGCACGATAGTTGTGGACGATCGCCGACAGGCTGATCTCCCGCCAACACGACGCTGCGGCTGCGGACGCCAGCGGGGACGTCGCATTCGTCATGGCGAAACCCGCCGCAATGAGAGCGTCCCCGTGTTTCGCGCTGCTTTCGGCTCAGCGCTTGCGAGGTGCCGCTCCAACTGCCGGAAGATCGAGGTTACCAGGTATGTGAGAGCGAGATAGATAACGCCCGCGCCGAGGAAAATTTCATAGGGCGCGAAAGTTTCGGAAACGAGCCGGCGCGCTACACCGGTGATTTCGAGAAGCGTCACCGTGCTGGCCAGGGAACTGGCTTTCAGCAAACCGATGACCTCGTTCGTATAGGACGGCAATGCGGCGCGGAACGCGATTGGAAACACGATGAGTCGGGCCCGCTGCAAACGCGACATGCCGATGGCTTCCGCAGCTTCGACCAACCCGCACGGCACCGCCTGGATTGCACCCCGGAAGAGTTCCGTCGTGTAGGCGGCGCTGTTCAGCGAGAACGCGAGCAGCGCGCACCAGAAGGGGTCGCGCAACAACACCCAGAGGGGGCTGTGACGGATCACGTCGATCTGGCCGAGGCCGTAGTAGATAAGAAAGAGCTGCACCAGCAACGGCGTACCGCGGAACACGTAGGTGTAGGTCAGTATGGCCGACGAGAGATATCGGTTGTCAGATGCCCGCATGAAGGCCAAGGGCACGGAGATGAAGAACCCGATCATCAGCGACGGAACCGTCAGCGCAATCGTCAGGAACGCTGCGTTCGCCAGTGTCGCGATACTTTGGAGGAAGATGTCGAGCTGCATCTGGATTCCCCTCAGCGCAACTGGCCTGGTACAGCGAAGTGTTGCTCGAGCATTCTGAACGCCAACAGCGAGAGGCTCGTGAGCAGCAGGTAGAGCGCGGAGGCGGCGAGATAGAACGTGAGCGGCGCCCGCATGGAGCCCGCACCGACGAAGGCGACACGCATAATGTCTGTCAGGCCGACCACAGAAATCAGCGCTGTGTCTTTGAGGAGTGAGATCCAGAGGTTGCAGAAGGCCGGCAATGCCACGCGCACCATCTGCGGCAAGATCACGAGTAACCAAATCTGCCAAGATTTCAGGCCGATCGATGATGCGGCCTCCCATTGTCCATGCGGGATACTCAAGATCGCGCCACGGAATATTTCGGTGGAGTAGGCGCCAAAAATGACGGTCAGCGCGATGACACCTGCCGAGAGGGCGCTGATTTCGACATATCGGCCGATCACGAGGGTGATCGCCGCCGTTCCCCCGAAATAAATGAGGAGGATCACAAGCAGCTCGGGCACGCCCCTGATAACGGTCGTATAGACTTCGGCCAGCCACATCGGGATCCGATACGCTGACAGCTTTGACGCGGCGCCGACGAGGCCCACGGCGGTACCTAGGACACCGCTGATGGCTGCAACCAGCACGGTCATGCTCAGTCCGTGCAGGAATTGTATGGCAAAGCCGTTCATGACGCAGGTCGCCCCATCAATAATGCGATTGAAGGAATTGGCGGAGCCGTTCGGAAGCGGGCTCAAGGAACAGCTCCCGCGATGGCCCCTCTTCTTCGATTTTGCCGTCGTGCATGAACGCCGTGCGCGTAGAGACGGCGAAGGCGAGCTCATGGGTTACCAGGAGCATGGTGCGTCCTTCCTCGGCCAGCGACCGGATGACCTTGAGCACCTCGCCGGTCAACTCTGGATCAAGCGCCGACGTCGGCTCGTCGAACAACAGGACGGCGGGCTCCATGGCGAGAGCCCGCGCGATGCCCACACGTTGCTGCTGCCCGCCCGAAAGGTGGCGTGGATAGTGATGGCGCCTGTCCGCAAGGCCGACCTTTGCCAGATAGTGCTCCGCGACCCCGATCGCTTCCCGCCGTGGCTGTCGCAGGACGTGCGTTGGGCCTTCCGCGACATTCTCAAGGATCGTTCTGTGCGGCCACAGGTTGAAGCTCTGAAAGACCATCCCCAGGGAGGCCCTCACACGTTGAACTTGGCGCCGGTCAAGAATGGCGCCGCCACGGCCGTTTACCGCCTCGCGAAGCTTCAACCGCTCACCCAAGGCCCACATGCGCCCGCGGTTCGGCACCTCAAGCAGGTTGAGGCAGCGCAACAGCGTGCTCTTGCCGGAGCCGCTGCTTCCCAAAATGCAGATCACCTCGTGCCGGTGGGCGGTGAGCGTAACGCCCCGTAGAACGGGGTAATTGCCGAACGATTTTTCTAGTCCTTCTACCCTGAGGGCCGCCTCGTCATCGCAGCTTGACTTATCGAGATCGGGGTGTGCCAACGAAACGTCTTCCGCCGTACATGTGATGCGCGCCAATCGCTGTGGCAATCGAGCCTTCCCGGAACTGGGCGAAAAGCTCCGCACTGCTGCCGACCATGGTCGCATCATCCGTCATTCCTATTCTGCGTTGAAACCCGGCAGCGGCGAGGCGACGCCCGAGAGCTCGTCTCAGCCGGCGACCAGGCTTGACCGTGATCTGCCACAACAATCGGCCAAGGGAGGCGCACCGGTCAATTTATAAGCCAGATTCTTTTCTTATAAGCTGAGCTAATATAGCTGATGATGGCGTTATGCCGAAAATGCGCGTTTTCGGCTGATTTCTGCTTTTCGTTCGATCCGTCGCGTCACCGTATGATAAGTTATTTCGCTTAGCGTAGGAGCGCGGACAAGACGACCAACGGAGGCCAGACTTGGTCGAGATTGCGAACACGGGTGTAACGCTCCGCCAGCTACAGATTTTCCGGGAGGTCGTGCGACTGGGGTCTGAACGTCAGGCCGCCAAGGTCCTTCGCGTCACCCAATCGGCAGTGAGCCAACAGGTCGCGCAATTGGAGACGGCGCTTAGCGTGCCGCTGTTTCGGCGCGAGGGAAACCGGCTGGTCGCCACGGCGCAGGCCTGGGATCTGCTTCGCGAGATCGACGGGACGTTTTTAAGCCTCGACAGGGTTGGAAAGTCGATCGCGGCGCTCAAGGGGATTGAGGGTCATGCAATCGGCATCGCGGCGCCAGACATCTTTTGCTTCACCCTTGTCCCGCGGGCTGTCAGGCAGATCCGTGTCGATGACCACTCATGTGTCTTCCACGTCAAGTCAGGCAGCTACCAGGACGTCGCAGACCATGTTCTCAACGGGCGCGCTGACCTCGGCCTGTCGCGTCTTCCACTCGACGAAAGACTCTTTGATTGGATGCCGGTCGCGACTGCGACCAATGTCTGTCTCTTCCCGGCGGGGCATCGCTTAGCCGACAAGGACCTGATCACGCCAGAAGATTTGCGGGGCGAGCCACTGATCGATATCGAACCCCGGCAGAACACTCACCAGATGGATTTGAACGCTCTGCGCTACATGGGCGTCGAGCCAAACATCGCTGTAGAAGTGGACGCCAACGGGCATGAGGCTGCATTCATTGCGGCCGGTGTCGGGATTTCGGTGACAAACAGTGTCGTGGCGAAGGAATGCGCGTTCTTCGGCCTCAGGTTCCGGCCTTTTGAACCCAGCGCAATTTATCACTACGTCGTGTTCTGGCAGCGGGGGCGCCAGTTAAGCGGCCGACTGCGGCTGGCAAGGGAACGGCTCGCCGATGCGCTGCGGGATTCCGCATGACGGAATCGGCGGAGACCTGCCGTCGCGGTCATGCCCTGGCAAACCGAAGCGAGGACGCCTCGGAGAGGTTGACGTGGCCGGTCTGGGAAGTATCCCGTGCCTGGAGGCGACACCCTGCTACGCATTTTCCGAAGTCGAAGCTGGCTGTCGTCGCGGTTTTTCCGGCCTATCGGCAGTAGGCGGACCTTCCTTTCTGGCCCTGACAAACTCTCGGTCGCCCGGATGGCAAGGGTGGAAAGGATGCGGTGCTGAAAAGACCGATGGATCCCCGGAGCCTTCCGGCTTTGGCGAAGGCCGGACGGACCTCTCGGTCGTCCGGCCTTCGCCTAGGATCAGTTCGCCTTCATCACCTGGCTGAACAGGTCAGGGAATACGGTCCTGGCCTTGCCGACCTGCTTGACGGTCTGCGCCGCGTCGAGGTTCACGGGCTTGCCGAAGACGATCAGCGCCACCATGCCCATGCCGTAATGCGGATTGCATTTCACGCCGTAGACGCCCTCTTGCGTCAGGGTCACGGTGATCGTTTCACCAACCTTGCCCTTGAACTCCTGCGCGCCGTCGGGGATCATTCCCTGGATGGTTTCGACATTGTGGGTCTTGTCGCCAGGCACAAACTTGACCGTGTCGCCCGGTGCCGCCTTGATGAAATTGGGCTGGAAGACCATGGAACCCTTGTCTCCCTTTGTCAGCAACTGGACAATGTGTTCCTCGGCATTTGCGGCGCCGGCAAGAGCGAGTAGGGCGGCGGCGGCGGTAATCAGGCGAAGTTTCATGGAAAAGTCCTTTCTTGAGTGCGTCACGGCTTCAACCGTTGCAACTTTCTAGCCACGGCGCGGGCTAGCGATTTGCGCTGGCGCAACTGGTGCGCGAAATATAGCTGGTCCGCCTGGCGCTGCTGTGGAGTCATGAGGCAGCGAGGAGCTAAGTTTGCCGCTTGACCGCTCGGTTATCGCGCGACTATCGCTGTTCGGGGGCCCGAACTCCGCGGAACTCGACAGCGTTCTCAAGGACCCCCGGTCCGTATGGTTTGCGAACGAGTCGCCGATCTTCGAGCGGGAAGTCCGAGGCGCGCTCATTCTATGTGGTGCTTGCAGGGCATGTTCGCGTCGTGCGGATCGCACCCGACGGCCGTCAGGTCATCGCCCGCTACATTAGCGACGACGCCGTCGCCGCGGCGCCCAGCAGACCGACTTATCCAGCGAGCGCAATTGCCGCGGTCGACTGCGTGGTCTCGGTTTGGCCGAACGCCGTTTGGCCGGATTTGTCGCCACGTTTCCCTGGCCTTGCCGCGGGAACAATCAAATCCGAGCAGGGCTGAGGAAGTTGCCCCATCGCATCGTGACGAATGTCAGGGAAGCTTCCCCTGCTGGATGGCGAGGCTAGTGATGCGAGCCGGCCAGCGCGCTGCCCGAGCGCGATGCGAGAGTCGGGAACATCGGTACGGTGAGCACAACGGCCCGGGAAGGTAGAGCACCGCAGGTCTATGGCGCATGGTGATGACACCGCCGCCAACAGCGCCGATCTGCGATGCCGGCGTGCCGGCCTCGATCCGTCAGTAAGCATTGGTCGCCGCGCCCATTTTTTTCAGATCAGGTTCCAACCGGTCTGCACTACCCCCCACTTTTACGGTGATCGTGCAGCTCTGATTTCTCTTCGCCTTGGCGGCCGCCTTCAAACACTCAAACGTCTCTGCGTCTCGCTTGCCTCACTCAAAATCCAGTCGCGAAAGCTCTTAACCTTCGCAATACGCGCTTTTTCGGTGGGGGCGATGGCGTAATACCCATCTTGGGTAGGCACGGAATTGTCGATCGCGATGACTATTTTTCCCGACGCCAAGGCGTGGTTTGCGGAAACGTCGCGTACTACTGCGAGACCTTGACCCGTGCCGGCAGCTTGAATCAGCAATGTGTTGTCGGGATAGCTTGGCCCTTTCATGGTGCCTTTGGGCAGCCTCAGCAGGCGGCGCGCCGGCTGTCACAATTCCGAAACCGTCGGCTGGCGAGGTTTTTTGTCGGCGCGGGAAAGGCCCACACCGATCGCAGTTTGCCGGCTTCAAGCTGGCCATCGCAAAGCAACCCAACCCCAATTGGGGCTCTTTCGCTTCAACCGTGCAACATGCAGCCACATCGTGCCCGGCGTCATTCGAGGGCGATTTGAATTGGCGCAGCCTTAACCGCCGGCTTTCTTCGCTGACCGGTGAACCGGTCGAAGATCAGGTAGATGACCGGTGTCGTGAACAGGGTCAGTATCTGCGAGATCACCAACCCGCCGACGATCGCTATTCCCAGAGGCACGCGAAGTTCGGCGCCGGGTCCATGGCCTAGCGCCAGCGGCAAGGCGCCAAGCAGCGCGGCCAGTGTCGTCATCATGATCGGCCGGAAGCGCATCAGACATGCCTGCCGGATCGATTCGGTCGGACTGAGTCCCTCCTCGCGCTCCGCCTCCAGCGCGAAGTCGATCATCATGATCGCATTCTTCTTGACGATGCCGATCAACAGGATGATGCCGATCATGCCCATGATCGACAGGTCCTGCCCGAACAGCAGCAGCGCCAGCAAGGCGCCAAGCCCCGCCGACGGCAGCGTCGAAATGATGGTCAACGGGTGGATCGCGCTCTCGTAGAGGACACCGAGCACGATATAGACGGCGATCACCGCCGCCAGGATCAACCAGGGCTGGCTGGCCAGCGAATCCTGGAAGGCCTGCGCGGTGCCCTGGAAGGAACCGGTGACGCTGACCGGCATTCCAGCATTGATCTCGGCGGCGTGGATCGCCGTCACCGCATCGCTGAGCGACACGCCGGGCGCCAGGTTGAACGACAGCGTCGTCGCCGGTAGCGAGCCCTGGTGGTTCACCGTCACCGGCAGGACGCCGTTCTTCGCACTCGCCAGCATGCTCAACGGGATCAGCTTCTGCGTTGTTGAGGAGCGGACATACAGGCGGCTCAGCGCATCCGTGTTGAGCTGGAAGCTCGGATCGAGCTCCAGCACCACATGGTACTGGCTGACCTGCGTGAACAGCGTGGCGACCTGCCGCTGGCCGAAGGCGTCATAGAGGACGTCGTCGATCGCCTGCACGCTGACGCCGAGCCGCGCCGCCGTCGGGCGGTCGATATCGAGCGTCGCGCTGGTCGCCGCCGGCCGCGCGTCCGACGACACGTCGAGCAGGCCAGGCAGCGCCGCAATCGCCTTTTTCATGGTCGCCGCCCATTTGTCGAGCTCGGCGGTGTCGCCGCTTTGCAGCGTGTATTGGTATTGCGCCGCGCCCTGGCGCCCACCGATCTGGATGTCCTGGCGGATCAGCATGTTCAGCGTCAGGCCCTCGATGTTGGCCGCGGCCGACTTGAGTCGTGCCATCACCTGCCTGGCGCTGGCTTTGCGCTGTGCAAAAGGCTTGAGGTTGACCTGGATCTGTCCGACACTGACCGATGGACTGGGGTTGATCCAGAAGCCGACGTTGTCGACATCGGGATCCTTCTGCACGATGGCGCCGAGCTGTTGCATCTTCGTCGACATCGCCTCGAAGGAAATGTCGGTGGCCGCTTGTGCCTGCCCCTGGATGTATCCGGTATCCTGCTCGGGCAGGAACCCCTTCGGTGTGATCGTGTAGAGCCACAGCGTCAGCGCCAGCGTGCCGACTGTGACCAGCAGCATCAGTGCGCGATGCGCCAGCACGACGTCCAGGCAACGCGCATAGCCGTTGGTCACGGCCTGGAATCCCCGCTCCGACCATCGATAGAACGGTCCATGCTGCCGGTCGCGGTCAGGTTTGATCAGCCAGGCGCACAGCATCGGCGTCACGGTCAGCGAAACCAGGCCCGATATCAGGATGGCAATGCTCACCGTCACCGCGAATTCGCGGAACAGGCGGCCGACCACACCGCCCATCAACAGGATGGGGATAAAGACGGCGATCAGCGAAATAGTCATCGAGATGATGGTGAAGGTCACCTCGCGCGCGCCGTCTATCGCCGCCATGATCTTCGACTTGCCCATTTCGATATGGCGGGTGATGTTCTCGATGACGACGATGGCGTCGTCGACGACGAAAACCCACCGCGATGACCAAGCCCATCAGCGAGAGGTTGTCCAGACTGTAGCCGAGCAGATACATCACGCAGAACGTGCCAAACAGCGACAGCGGGATCGTGATGCTCGGGATCACCGTCGCCCAGAAATTGCGCAGGAACACGAAGATCACGCCGACCACCAGCGCGATCGTGATCAGCATCGTGTATTGCACATCGGCGAGGGATGCCTGGATGATCTGGGTGCGGTCGCCCACCACCGTCAGCTTGACCGATGCCGGCAGGCTTTGTGACAGCGCCGGCAGTCGGTCCTTGATCGACTGGATGGTGCTGAGCACGTTGAAGCCGGCCTGCTTGTGGATATCGATCATTACCGAGCGCGTGCCCTGCAACCAGGCCGCCTGGTGCGTATCCTGGGGCGCGGTGAGTACCGTGCCGAGGTCGCCAAGCAGGATCGGCGCGCCGTTGCGATAGGCCACAACCATTCCCTGATAGGCCGCCACATCGACAAGCTGATCGGTGGCGCCGAGCACGACGGTGCGCCCATCGCCGCTGAGCGAGCCTTTGGGCGCATTGACCGTCTGCTGGCCGATGACGGTGCGCACGTCCTCCAGCGTCAGGCCGCGCGCGGCGACTTTGTCGGGATCGAGTCGGATGCGCACCGACGGGCGTTGCGGCCCGTGAAAGTCGACGAGGCCGACGCCCATCATCTGCGACAGCTGCTGGGCGATCACGTCCTCGGCATAGTGGTCGAGCTCGGTCGTCGCCATGATGTCGGAGCTCAGCGAAAGGGTCAGCAGCGTCGCCTCCGCCGGATTGACCTTGTGGTACGTCGGCGGGCTGGTCATGCTTTTGGGCAGCAAGCCGCTGGTCGCCGAGATCGCCGCCTGCACATCCTGCGCGGCGGCATTGATGTCGCGCGTCAGGTCGAACTGCATGACGATCGTGGTGCGGCCCGACGCACTGGACGACGTCATCTGCGTCACGCCGGAAACGCTCGACAGCGAATTTTCCAGCGGTGTCGCAACCGTGTTCGCCATCGTGTCGGCGCTGGCGCCCGGAACTTGCGCCTCAACCTCGATCGTCGGGAAGTCGATCTGCGGCAACGGCGCCACCGGCAGGCTAAAATAAGCCACCGCGCCCAGCATCAGGACGCCGAGCGCCAGCAGGCAGGTCCCGACACGGCGCCGGATGAAGAGTTCCGAGATGCTCATCATTTCGTCTCCAGCGCCACCTTCTGGGACGGGTCGTCGGCCTGCGTCACCTTCACGCTCGTCCCCTCGGTCAGGCGGGACTGGCCCGACACCACAATGTTGTCGCCGGCCACCGCGCCGGAGGTCAGCATGGTGACGTCGCCGACCACATCGCCTGTGGTCACCTTGGCGATGGTAACGGTGTTGTCCGGCTTGACGACGAAGACATAGGGGCCGCTCTGGCCGCTCTGCACCGCGGCGGAAGGCAGCACGACGGCGTTATGCTCGGTACGCACACCGACCTGAACCGTCACCAGTGCCCCCGGCCAGAGCGCCTTGTCGTTGTTGTCGAATTCAGCTTTCAGCTTGATCATGCCGGTCGTCGCGTCGATCTGGCTGTCGATGGCCGTCAGCCTGCCGTCAGCGATCTTCGTGGAACCGTCCCTAGTGTCGGCGGCAACCGGAATCAAGCCAGCGGACTGACCGGACTGAAGGTCGGGCAACTGGTCCTGGGGCAGCGAGAACTGCACGGAGATCGGTTGCATCTGGGTGATGGTGACGATACCCACGGCATCATTGGCATGCACCAGCGACCCTTCATTGGCCTGCTTCAGGCCTACACGCCCGGAGATCGGCGCGGTGATCGTAGCATAGTCGAGATTGAGCTTGGCGGTATCGACCGCGGCCTGATCGCCATCAACCGTCGCCTGCATGACCGCAACCTGGGCGCGGGCCGTATCGGCCGCCTGCGTGGTGCCGGCCCCGGACTGGGTGAGCTTCGTCGCCCGCGCTTCATCGGCGCGCGCATTGGCGAGCTGCGCGACATCCTTCTGCAAAGTGGCCTGCGCCTGCGCGAGCAGCGCGGCATAGGCCCGCGGATCGATCTGGGCAAGGATATCGCCCGCCTTCACCTCCTGTCCCTCGCTGAAGAAGATGCGCTGTATCTGTCCGTCGACCCTGGCCTTGACGTCGACCTGGTTCAGCGGAAGCACGGTGCCGAGCCCGGTGCGCGCGATCGGCAGGTCGCGTACAGAGGCAATGGCGGCGGTGACCGGAATCGGCGCGGCGGCGATCTTGGCAAGCGGCGCGGTGTCCCCCTGGCGAAGCGTCAGGGCTCCGGCACCCGCCGCCACGATGAGGATGGCGCCGATCGCCAGCCACCGTACAGTACCGGAAGTGGAAGCCAGACTGCCCGTCGTCCGACTGTCTGTCGGCAGGCCGGCATCCGTCTGGTTGTCTTGGTTTTCAGGGTCGTCGCGCACAGGGGTCTCCATGGGTTCGGCTGCCGTTGCGGCGAAGAGGCGGATGGCATTCTCTGTTTCGAGGACGTGCCCGTATCAAATGCGGGGAGCAACACTTCGAACTGGAGAGAATTTTCGGGCCGGTGTTCCGCTTGTCGACAGGCAGCGCAGCGCAAATGCTGCATTGCACAATCACCATGGGGTCGCGTTCATGTCGGGCCGTTCGCCCGAACATGAAATATCGTTCAGGTAGGAAAATACGCTAGGGCCGCTGCGGACTGAGAACGTAGCCCGAGCCCTGCACCGTGTGGATCAGCGGGGCGGCGAACCCCTCATCCACCTTGCCGCGCAAGCGGTGGATATGCATGTCGACGACGTTGCCGCGCGGTTCGAAATCATAGGGCCATGCCGTTTCGAGCAGCATCGAACGCGTCACGATCTGGCCGGCGTGGCGCATCAGCAGCTCCAGCAACAGGAATTCCCGGTACTGGAGATCGATGTGGCGTGCGCCGCGCACCGCGCGCCGGCCAAGCAGATCAAGCTCCAGCTCGCCGACCTTCAGCACCGCCTGCCGCCGTGTCGGCTGGACGCGCCTTGCCAGCGCGTCGAGCCGCGCCAGGATCTCCGCGAAGGCATAGGGCTTGGCGATGTAGTCGTCGCATCCCGCCTGCAAGCCTTCGATCCTGTCTTGCGTGCTGGCGCGGGCGCTCAACATCAACGCCGGCACCTGGTTGCCGTGGGCCCGGATGCCTTTGACCAATTCGATGCCGTCCATCTGCGGAAGCATCCTGTCGAGGACCAGAACGTCGTAGATGTCTTCCAGCGCCATGGCCAGGCCCGTGGCGCCGTCGCGGGCGCGGTCGACGACATGGCCGGCTTCCGAAAGACCGCGCTTCAGGTAACTCGCCGTCTTTTCATCGTCTTCGACAATCAGGATACGCATCGGACCGCCATTCTCGCCGCCGGAAGATTAACCCGCTCTCATGATATGGCGAAATTGCCGGATCACAGGATCTGTATGGAGAAACCGAGTTTCGCAGGATCAGGCTGACGCCAAACGCACCCATCTCCCGCAAAACATAGGAGCGAGAGGCCACCATGACCAGATTTGTTCAGTTTCGCCAAGGCTCGCCAGTTCGCCGCCGCTGTGGAGCTTCCGCTGGGCTTTCCGGAAGCAAACATGAATCCGATTTAATGTTGGCGCGAAACCGATCTAGGTCGGATGCGTCTAAAGGAATACAGGAATACCAAATGCAAGCAGCGGCATGATCTTGCCCGCCGTCGGAGTGCAGTGTGACAACCGTACTGGTGATAGAGGACGATGTGCAGACCTCGCGCGAGATCGAGGCGGCGCTTGTCGACTATGGATATGAGACACGGACAGCTTTCACCGGTCGTGATGGTCTGGTGAAAGCGATCAGCGATCCCTACGATGCCATCGTTCTCGATCGCATGCTGCCAGGCGACCTCGACGGACTGGGCGTCCTGGCGGCGCTGCGTGCAGCCGGCATCCATGCGCCGGTGCTGATCCTCAGCGCCTTGACGGCCGTCGACGAACGCGTTCGCGGACTGAAGGCCGGCGGCGATGACTATTTGACCAAGCCTTTCGATTTCCTTGAGCTGACGGCAAGGCTGGATGTCCTGCTTCGCCGGCGCAATGCACCGATAACCGAATCCGTGCTGCGGGCCGGCCCGCTGGAGGTGGACCTTCTGACGCACACCGTTCGCCGTCACGGCCAGCTCGTCGACCTGTTGCCGAGGGAATACCGGCTCCTGGAATATCTTGTCCGCAATGCCGGACAGGTGGTGACGCGCACCATGTTGTTCGAGGAGATATGGCACTACCGCTACGACGAGCCAACCAATCTCATCGATGTGCATGTCAGCAAGCTGCGGCGCAAGATCGACACGGCCGGCGAGCCGTCGGTCATCCAGACGGTGCGCGGCTCGGGTTACGTCCTCAATGCGGCTGGTTGAGCTCTCCAGGACAACCAGCTTCAGGCTGGCGATCGCGTTCCTGGCTTTGTTCGGCCTGGCGTCGCTGACACTTTTCGCCTTCATCTCATGGGAGGTGAAAGGCTTTCTCTCGAACAGGGTCGACGAATGGGTGCAGCGCGAGGGCAAGGTGCTATCGCGTCTGGATGCGACCGCGCTGGCACAGAGGCTGGATAACCGCCAGCGCGACGACGCCACCGCCGAGCGGCCGATTACCCTTTACGATGCGACCGGCAACGTCCTCGCCGGCAACCCGCTACCCTTCCCCGCCGGACATGACAATGCCACCGCCCCGTTCGAGTTCGGCCACGGAAGCCATCTTCCCATGGCGCCCTTTCGCGGGCTGACCTGGCGATTGCCGACAGGCCAAACCCTACTAGTTGCGCAAAGCGTCGACGAATTGAACGAATTCGGCGACGTCCTGCTCGGCGCAATGTTGCTCGCCGGCGGCGTGACGACGGTTCTGGGATTGGTTGGAGCAATCCTGATCGGTGCCGGTGCGGTCCGGCAACTGGACGACATCACCAAGGCGACCCGCAGCATCGTCAAGGGCGACCTCTCCGGCCGCCTGCCGACGCGAGGCAGCGGAGACGTGGGGCGGCTTGTCGCCGTGGTCAACGAGATGTTGGACGAATTGCAGCGGCTGATGAACGAGGTGAAAGGCGTTTGCGACAACATCGCCCATGAAATGCGCACGCCGCTGACCCGCCTGCTTGCCGGTCTCGACCGTTCGCGAAGACGGTCGTCATCCACTGCCGACTATGCCGAAAGCGTCGACGAGGCGATTGCCGAAACGCAAGGCATCTTGAAGACCTTCGGCGCGCTGTTGCGCATTTCCGAAATCGAGGACGGCGCGCGGCGGGCCGGTTTCATCGACGTCGACCTTGGTGCCATCGTCACCGATGCCGTCGAGTTCTACGAGCCGCTGGCGGACGACAGGAACATCAGGCTCAGGTGTCATTTGGAGGGCGAGCCCGCCAGACTCTCGCGCGGTGACCCGAGCCTGCTCTTCGAGGCCTTCGCCAACCTGATCGACAACGCAATCAAGTTCACGCCGGCGGGCGGCTCCGTCGATGTACGACTTGTCCGCAGCGGCGCAGCCGACATCGTCTCTGTCAGCGACACCGGCCCCGGTATTTCCGAGGCCGACCGAACCATGGTTCTGAAGCGGTTCTACCGCGCGGAGCCGAGCCGTCACGAACCCGGCAACGGCCTCGGCCTCAGTCTGGTGGCGGCGATCGCGCGCTTACATGACATGGATATGGTGATCGAAGGACCACCCGGTTGCCGGATAGCCTTGACCCGCGACCGATCCGAGACGCTGTCGCACATAGTCGAGAATTGAGAGCCTGCTTCGCTGAGCGCTGTAGCGCATCCAAAAACAGCCGGTTGTTCGGTTGCCGAACCAGGACGTAGTGACGCGATTTCGGCCCCCGTTTCAGCGATCTTTTCGTGCAGATGGTCGGCGTGGCGTCGCGGTACCGTGACCGGGCTGATCGATACCAAGCCAATTGCGCATCAGGATCCATTAGGTCCTTTCGTTGTCCCAATGGCATACCCCAGGTCCTGTCGCAGATGACGGGGCTCGAACAGAAGGCATCGGGCGGGCGCTGGGGACCGGCTCGAGCTGCAGCGTGTGCTCGATCACTTGCGCGATGGCATACGGTCGTCGTCTGGAAACTGGATCGTCTGTCGCGTTCGCTAAAAGACCCCGTTCATCTGATGGACAAGATCACAAGTCAAGGTGCCGGGTTCTGGTCACTCAGCGGGGCGATCGACACGACCGCAGGTCGCATGATGACGCAGATTGTCGGCTCCTTCACGGAATTCGAACGTGCCATGATCCGGGAAAGGACCACGACCGCTCTCGCCAAGGCACGAGCCGAAGGCAGGATCGGGGGACGGCGCAGAAAACTCGATCCGAAAAAACGCCGGGAAATCGCCGAAAGTGTCTTGTCGGGCCGCAAAAGCTGCGCCGAAATGGCTAGACTTTACGACGTGAGCGGACCGACTGTCTCACGTATCGTCGCCGAACACCGCCATAAACTGGAGATCCTCCATGCCGACCAGTCATGCCCTCAAGGGTCTGATGAACTTCCTCGCCCGCGATGAATGGCGCAAGTATTTCGAGGAGGTGTTTGAGGATCATTTCGGGCCGGCCCTCGATGCAGGAGACATGGAATTCGAGGACGTCGCCGAAATCCTCGGCGACGATTGGGCCATGACGCTGTGGGGCTGCGCCTTCGAGGATTTCCTGACCCAGGACTTCGAGGTCCAGGGCGGAAACATTGTCGATGTATATCTCAAGCGTCGCGGCTGGAAGGAAAACGCCCAATCGAAGGCCTATATCAAAGCGCTGCGAACCTCCATCATGAGCTTGTACGAAGTCAGCGAGGTGGTCCCGGGGAAGTCGCTCATGGCGCGCGACCTTATTCGCGGCGGCGAGCCGATCGCCGTTAGCGAGGGGACGGCCACGAAAACGCTGAAGCAGTGGGACAGGATCGCCGCTCGCATCGTGCCCGTGGTGGGTAAGAATGTCTTTGCAGGGGGATTGTTACCGTTCACACCGCAGGCCGCCGACGCGCTGTTCGATGGCCTGCGCCGGCTGTTCGGCAAAAAGAATGCGAAGAAGCTGCCGGCCATCAGGGATGAAGACCTGCAGGCAGCGGCCTCTATGTTCACTCTTTCATGGCTGTTCGACACGTTTGAGCGGACGATGGGGATGCCGTCAGTCCAGAATGCGGACGGTGACGATCTCGTATTCCACGATGTCAGGTTTCCGCTGGCAGCAGGGGTAGCGCAGAAGGACATTGCCTTGCAGATGAACGCCATTCCCGGCATGTCGCAGGAAAACGCAAAATCCTGGAACTGGCTAGAAGAGAAACCCAAGGGGAGACTCGGCGGCACGCTTTCTCTCGACACCACGATGGATAACGGTTCTCGCGTGCTGGGAAATGTCGAGATGAAGGGACGCTTCCTGCACCTGGCGACAAATTCAGCAGAGCGCGCGGAGAAGGGAGCAGCCCTGATCCGGCAAGCTCTGGGTGATCTCGTCCGAACGCCCCTCACCGAAATCCGCACCGTTGAGCAAATGATGGCTGATCCTCCTTCCCGCATTCAGGCAGGCGCCACATCCGATATACCGCCCGAAATCGCCGAGCAGGTCGTCCATCAGTTCCTGGACCGCCAATATCGTGATACCCTTGATCAGCCGGTCGGCATGCTTGGCAACAAGACGCCACGTCAGGCTGCAAAATCAGCAGCCGGCCGCCAAAAAGTCGCCGAGTGGCTCAAATATCTCGAAAACCAGTCCTCAAGGCAACCCGATCCGGTGGACCCGATGGCCACATATAGTTTCGAATGGATGTGGCACGAACTTGGCGTCTTCGATCTTCGCCAGTAACCGCTACTCTATATCTGTGTCCCGTAATGTACTGAGGCCCGTGCGTAGTCAAAGACAAGCGGATAAGCAGTTCGGCCGACCCAAATGAGCTTCGGCCGTTCCCGCGTAGCCGTCTCGCGCTCGCGGTCATAGTCATTGCTGCGTCTTTTCGTGCATCCCATAGGAGACGCACTGATGATCGGTCCCGGAAAAGTTGATGCCCAACCGTGAGTCAGATGGCCCCCTTCCGGAATGGGCAAGCCCATGACCTCGTCACCGGGGCTCAAAAGCGCGCGATAGACAGCCTGAGGCGGGCGAGCCTGAAATCTGTGAGGGCTCTCACTTCTATGCGGTCGGGCAGATAAAGCCGCCCGACCAATTGAACAGCACCGGCATCAGGTCCCTAATAGACGAGGTACTGAGCTTCGGTCTCGGTTGCCTTAAGCAATCAGGCAGCCTTGCGTTCCTTCAACGCTTTCTCAAAGGCATCCCTGATCGGCTTGGACATGTCCTCGCTAGCCCTCATCATCACGACCTGGAGGCCCTTGGCCTGCTCTGCGGACTTTTCGACAGGAAAGCGGTCTGCAGTTCGATGAACTCGGACGGCGACTTCACGGCAACTAGTGCTTCAAGGTGCGTGAAGCCGGCTTCGGCATTCGCTCGCAGAGCGTCAAGCATCTTCAGGGACACCTCGTTGCCGGTGGTCTTGGCCGTTTCAAAGGTCGACTGAAAAGCCCTTTGTGTCGTTTCGGCGTCCGAACTCAATTTGGAAAATGCCTGCTTCGACTGCTCAAGGCCCCGGTCGACAACAGCGTGAACTTGCTCGGTAGCCTTGGATGGGTCGAAGGCAGGGAATTCGACGTTTTCGATCGTTTCGGTCTTGCCGGGGAGCTTGGACATTTTTTCCATCCTGTTCCAGGGCGGCCTCAAAACAAAGCCGTCCCCTTCACGTACGGAGTCGTCGCAACGGATTTATGAAGCCCACATGAATTTTGCGAGCGGGCTGCGCCGGCGTTGCGCCAATAGGGGTCGCCAATGAAGGCTGCCGGCAGGCTCAGGGCTTTTAATCAGCCGACCTATTACAGCACGCGAAGCTCGGAGCTTTTTTATATTATTCGCGCTTCCTTCCACATCGCTCGGTGTTACGGTGTTTCGGACGCTCGACCGATACAGCTGGCCTTCTCTTTAAGTCACTAGAAGGCGCCACGGGCACCTTCCGGCGCGCTTGCGGTGGCGCCATGTCGCGTTCGTCAATTCAACGTCGTGACGCCGGCTGCCCGGAACGTTGGCAGCGCCTGCGGAAAGACCAACACCGCCGCGCCGTCAACCAGCAAAGCCAATGCATGAAGGTATCCCGACACCATATGGGATCAGGCATTGTTTGTTAGTTGACGTCGAATCTGCCGATCACCAAGGTGCTTATCGCTCCCTGTGGTCCTGCATGCTGCCTCAACGCCAGAAGCGCCTTGTGTTGACAAAGGCGTCGTGCGCTTCCGCGGCGCCCACAAGAAACTTGGCCTTGTCTTCGGCGCTGAAGAGATCCTTCGCACCAGCCACGTCCGAAAGCTCCAGGCCTGCCAGCATATCGGGGGCGGTGGCGAGATCGTTGAGGCCACCGAGCTGATCCTGCAGGTCCTCCATCACCATGATGAACCGTCGATGGCGTTTGGCTTCCGCCTTGCTCTGGTAAAGCGGCTCGAAGAACTCCGCCGCGTAGCGCAGTTTCTTTGCGGCGATGCGCACTTTATGGCGGGTTTCGTCATCGGCATCGATGAGATTGTTGCCGCCCTTCGCCACCTTTTTCCAAAGTTTATCAAATACACCGGAGGCGAAATCCCTTGACGACTGCTCGTGTAACATTTCGTCCGATTGGGTTCGCCAGTCCCTGACGGAAATCCACTCGGCGGCATCGATCAGCAAGGAGCGGGCGCGCACCGAGGAGAGCGATGCTTCGACCGCCGCATAGGCGTCGTCGCGCGCGTCTTGAAGACGGCTTGAAAGAGCCTCGCTCGAAGCGCGGTCGATCATCACGTCGATATTGCGTGCATCGCCAAATTCCGAGGCGAGCCATGTCAATTCTTCTCGCAGGTGGTCGAAACGGCTGTCGTCGAACAGCGACTTGCAGATCGAGCAAAGGGAGCGCAGCCGTCGCAGCGACACGCGAGCCTGGTGCAGGGCCTCGGCATCGCGGGGCCAGGCCAGCGCCGTTTCATTGAGGCGAAACTGTCTGAGACAGGCCGCGGCGATGTGCGCGAAAGCCGTTGCCGCGCTCGTCTTGGACGTGAGCGGGGTCGAAGCCGCTTTCACAGCACCGGGCGCCGAGCCAAGCAGACGATAGCCCCGTTCCGCTTTGCTCAGCACCCCGAGATGCGCCGGCGTGATCAGGGCGACTTTCCGGGCGAGGGCATACAGCGCTGTCGGTGGGCCCGCCTTGTTTTCCAACTCGATCTCGCAGAGCGGGGCCTCGCGATCGGCTGCAACGACCTTGCCAAGATCCAAAGCGACTTCGATCGTGGCGTCGCCATCCATCACATTCCAACGATGCCGTTTGACGTGAATCTCGAACAGGGGCGCGACTTTTGGGCCAGCCCCTGCAAGCAGGTCTCGGATCTGCGGATCGTCAAGTATCGGTGTATCGCCTGCGACCGGTCGCTCCCATTGCTCGCGTGTGAACGATCCGGCCTCGGCGCCATCGCCGGCTCTGACGGTTTGTATCCGTTCATTTCCCGATTGCCGAATGCGAAGCGACAGGCCGCGCTTGGACAGATCCCATCCGGGGGTGTCGAAATAGATGGATCTCTGCTGAAGAATGGTGGGCGAGGATCCGAACGGATTTTTCTTCAGGAGCGACCCCGCACCCGACCGCGAAAGCTCGAGCTTCAGTTCCGTTTCCTGCATGATGATGTCCTCGGCGCAGCGTCGCTTCACGGCAATCGAAGGAACGCCAACCCGCATGGTGCGTCACGAGACTGTCACAATCAACCGCCCGCCTCGACCAAAAGCGGCCGGACCTCAAGCCGGCAGACAATCCGCGAGCCGGAACCACACTTCTCAGTCCTCGTTCATCCGATGAAGCAGGAAAGGACACAGAGATGGCTACCAAAGAAAAGAAGGAGGCGAGCCGCGTGGTGGATCATCGAGCGCGGACATGACTTTAAGCCATGTCGGCGGTCAGGCGCTGCGGCGAGCTTCGGCGTCAGCATCGTTTCCAATCCGCGACACGCCAAGCCAGGATAACACCTCGTCGCGAAGCCGAATGAAATTCGGATCGGAGCGGTCGCGAGACACGGCGTCGGTCACGGGCAAAATCTTGGCGATCCGCCCAGGTTGGGGATGCATGATGACGATCCGATCCCCGAGATAGACTGCTTCATCGACGTCGTGCGTGACGAGCACGGCGGTCGTGCCCTCGTGCCGGACGATCCGCTGAAGCTCGTCCTGCAAGCGCAGCCGGGTTAGCGCGTCGAGGGCCCCCAGCGGCTCGTCGAGCAGCAGAAAGCGCGGCTTCGTAACGAGCGCGCGGGCGATCGCAACACGCTGCGCCATGCCGCCCGACAGTTGGGCGGGATAGGCTTTGGCGAATTGATCGAGGCCGACGAGATGCAGATGGTCGCGAACGAGCTCGGCCCGCTCGGCAGCGCCCAATCGGCTTTGGCGCAGCGCCGCCGCGACATTGGCCTCGACATTGAGCCAGGGCAAAAGCCTGTGCTCCTGGAAAACGATCGAACGGTCGAGACTCGGCCGTTCCACCCTCTGTCCATCGACCCGGATGTCGCCGTCATAATCAGTGTCGAGGCCAAGCACGAGCCGCAGCAAGGTGGACTTGCCGCAACCGGAGGATCCCACGATGCTGACGAACTCGCCCTCGTCGACCGCAAGATGGATATGGGACAGCGCCTGGACCTGACGGCCGGCGACACTGAACCTCTTGCTGACGTCAATAATCTCCAAAGCGTGGCTTTGCCCACGTCCCCGCTCAGAAATGGCGACAGGGCCGCTCATGGGTTCCTCCAGTGCAGAAAGCGGTGCTCCAGGGAGCCGGCGATGACATTGAAGACCACGCCGACGCCACCGAGGAGGAGTACGCACAGCAGCAATAGATCCATGTGGAACAGCTGCTGGCCCTCATTCATGCGTCCACCGATGCCTGGTGCGATGTTGAGCAGAAGCTCGGCCCCCACCGTCGCGGTCCAGGCGTAGATCAAAGCGGCATGAAGGCCCGTGAAGATTTGCGGCAGCGCACCCGGAATGGCGATGATCCGGGCGAAGTCGAACCAGCCGAAGGTCAGCACGTCGGCAAGCTCGCGATAGCTGCGCGGGATGCCGGACACGCCCTGCCACGTGTTGATCAAGGTCGGCTGGAAGGCCGCGAGCGCGATGAAGACGACCTTTCCGGTCTCGCCTCCGCCGAACCACATCGAGATGAGGGGCACCCAAGCGAAGAGGGCGATCTGGCGGTGTGCCAGCAGCACCGGCCCGAGCAGGCGTTCGACGAGGCGGGAAAATCCGATCGCCAGACCAAGCGCGATCCCGGCCACACTGCCACACGCGAAACCGATCAGGTCGCGCTCCAGGCTCGCCATTAGATTGAAGCCGAGACCACCGTGGCTGAACTCTGCAACTGCGCGGGCCACCACCTCCTCAAGTGACGGTAGAAAACGCGGCTCAGCAGCACCGGCATGGGCGAGCAACTCCCAAATCGCGAGCAGCGCAATCGGCACCGCAAGCGGCCGCAAATGTCGGCCGGTGAGGCGGAAGGGCGGCGGTGCGATCGGTGCGCTGTGCGACAGCCGCTCCCGACCCGCCATCGTGATCAGGCTCATCGTGGGATCTCCGGACGCCAGCGTTGCAGATGGTTTTCGGCAAGCGTGAGCAGGCCATGGATCACCAATCCGATCAGGCCGACCACGACCATGGCCGAAAGAACGAGTTCCAATTGAAAAAGCTGACGGCCATAGGCCATCAGGTATCCGAGCCCTTCGAATGATGCGATGAGTTCTACCGCAACCAGGGTCTGCCAGCCGTTGGCAAGGCCTTCTCGCAGCCCTGTGAAGATCGACGGGACGGCGGAGGGTAGCACGATCATCGTGAGTTTCGACCAGCGGCTGAACGAAAGGACACGGCCAAGCTCCACATAAGCTTCCGGAACGTCGCGCACGCCTTGGGACGTGTTCAGGACGACGGGAATGAAGGCTGACCAGCCGATGACGATGATCTTCAGGCCTTCATCGATGCCGACGACGAGAATGACAATCGGCATCCAGCCGAGGGTCGGGACCTGGCTGAGGGCCAGGAACAGTGGATCGACGAATTCGCGAAGGGTCTTCGACAAGCCAACTGCCGTGCCGAAGACGAGGCCCACCAGCGCACCGGCAGCAAATCCCTCCGCAACGCGCTCAAGGCTCGTCACCGCGCCGGAGAGCAGCGAGCCGTCCTGGATGCCGTCCAACAAAGTGTCGAACACGATCCACGGCGGCGGCAGGATCTGCTCCGGCAATTGGCCCAGCAGAGCGGCGACGGTCCAGACCGTCAGAAGCCCTAGCGGCACCACGAGGCCGAGAACCAGGATGCCGGCGGCCGGGAGAATGCGCCGGCGAGTGGGGGCAGCACCGGCGGTGCTGTCCCCATGGCCGGTCTGGGCCGCGGCTTGGCCGCTGCTCATCTTAGTTGCTCGCCGCTTTGGTGTGTTCGACCTCGCCCGCGGTCACTTTCTGGCCCTTCGCGTCAAAGGTGGACCAGTAGTTCTCGAGCTTGAGGTCCAGCAGGGCCTGCTTGAGGTACTTGGTCTCGAACCAGCTGTCGATATCGACGTCCTTCTTGATCAGGCCATAGGCTTTGGCGCGCTCGGCCTGGTCCTTGTAGCGCGCGACGATGAAGTCATCGACGACAGGCGACAGGCGATGGGCCAGGGGTTCGTCCTTGAAATCGGCCTCGAAGCTTTCGACCGGCAGGCCGGCCTTCGACCAGAGCTCGAAGACTGCCTGGCGATTGGCCTCGTCTGAGCCGAAGCGGGCGGCCTTGACGAAGGCGCGCACGACCTTGGCCGTGAATTCCGGGTGGGCCTTCTCGAACTCCGCGGTGACGAGGAGCCCGGAATTGCGCCCAAGCGTCGGGTCGTCGTTCTTGGTCGAGTAGATGATCTTGACCGCGCCGCGCTTGGCGAGGTCGAGATATTCCGAGCCGCCGAAGGAAGCCTCGACATTGCCCGAGACGAGCGCCGCCGTGGCGGCATTCGAGTCGAGGCTGACGAAGCGGATGTCCTTTTCGGTGAGGCCGTGCTTTTCGAGAACGCGGTCGGTGGCGATCTGCAAATTGGTGCCGCGGAACTGCGCCACCTTATGGCCCTTCAGGTCCTCCACTGTCTTGAGCTGCGAATCCGGGGGTACCGCGAGATAGAGCGCATCATGGCTGCCGGCCGAGGCCAGATATTTCGTCTGCAGGCCGCGCGAGCGGCCGACGATCGAAGGCAGATCGCCGAGGCCGGCGGCGAAATCGAGCTGTCCAGCGGCGAGCGACTCGTTGAGGGCCGGGCCGGCGCCGCGGAAGAAAGTCCAGGAAACCTTGACGTCTGGAACGTCCTTGAACTCGGCCTCGACAAGCTGCTGCACGTTGGCCACGGCGATGTAGTCGCCATAGGCATAGGGCCGGTCGTCGATGCCGGTTCCGGGATAGCCGATGCGGATGAGGGTCTCGGCCGACGCGGGAGCGGTGGCGAGAAGGCCGCCAATCAGGGCAGCAATATGCGCGAATTTCATGAGTGGGAATCCTGGCTTGAGGGAAGGGTCAGGCGGCGCGGGTGATGGCGTCGCGGACTAGCTTCTTGCGGGTGACGCTGTGGCGGCCGTCGACGCTCACCGGTACGTCGCCGTCGAGAGTGGTGCGGCGCACGACACGGGCGCGGTCGCCATAGTCGTTGACGGCGTAATGCTGGGTGGCACGGTTGTCCCAAATGGCGACGTCGTTCGCTCGCCAGCGCCAGCGCACCGTGTTTTCAATCCGCAGGACATGGGACTGGAGGAGGGCGTAGAGCTGCTCGGAATCGCTTTTCGAATAGCCGACGAAGCGCTGCACGAAGGAGCCGAGTATGAGCGAGCGCTCCCCGGTCTCCGGATGGACCCGCACCACGGGATGGTCGGTCTCGTAGACGGTGGAAGCAAAAACCTCTTCATAGTGGCGGCGATCGGCCTCGCTCGCATGCGGGCGCTGGGCGGCATAGTCATAGGCGTTGCTATGGGTTGCCCACAACTGTTCCGCCGTCGCCTTGAGCGCCGGTGGCAGGCTCTCGTAGGCGGCCACTGTGTTGGACCAAACCGTATCGCCGCCGACCTCGGGAATGGTCACGCCGCGCAGGATCGAGATCTTGGGATAGGCGTCGACAAAGGTGACGTCCGTGTGCCAGGCATCGGCGCGGCCACCTCGCGACGAGTCAAGTTCAAGGATCGACGTCGTGCCGTTGCGTACATGCTCAGTCGGATGTGGAACGAGATTGCCGAGGCGCCTGGAAAAACGCTCCTGCTCGGCATCGGTCAGCTGATCCTGGTCGCGGAAGAAGATCACCTTGTGCTGTAGTAGAGCGGCATTGACGGCTGCTATCGTCTCGTCGGAAAGGTCGCCCGAAAGCTTGATGCCGGCGATCTCGGCGCCGATCCGGCCGGCGACCGGTTTGATTGTCAGTGAGGATTCGGTGATGCTGGCTTGGGTTGACGTGGTCATGACGGACTGCTCCTTGGTTGGGCCGCCGGCGTGGCTCGGCCCTTTGCCGGGTTGGTTGATTGGGCGTGGGTTACTCGGCCGCCTGACTGTCGGGCTCGCGGTGAGGGGCACGATGAGCGGGATGCTTCAACCCGAGGTTCTCGCGCAGGGTACGGCCCTCATATTCGGTGCGGAACAGGCCGCGGCGGCGCAGCTCGGGGATGACCAGCTCGATGAAATCGTCGAGCCCGCCGGGCACGGTCGGCGGCATGATATTGAAGCCGTCGGCGCCGCCTTTCTTGAAGCGCTCTTCGAGTTCGTTTGCGATGGCCTCAGCCGTTCCGACAAGCTGCCAATGGCCGCGCGCCCCGGCGATGGTCTCGTAGAGCTGACGGATGGTGAGATTTTCCCGCCGGGCGAGATCGATGATCAATTGCTGGCGGCTCTTGCCGCGCTCGGTCTCGCTCAGGTCCGGTAGCGGCCCGTCGAGGGGATAGGCGGAAAGGTCGACACCGCCGGAGAGGTTCGACAGCAGCTCCAGCCCAACGTCGGGATGGATCAGCGACTGGATCTCCTCGAACTTTTCGCGCGCCTCGGCTTCGGTTCGCCCCACCACCGGAAAGACACCCGGCATGATCTTCAAATCATCGGGATGGCGGCCATACTTCTCGAGGCGGCCCTTGAGGTCGGCATAGAAGCTCTGAGCCTCCTGGAGCGTCCGCTGGGCGGTAAAGACTATCTCGGCTGTACGGGCAGCCAACTCCTTGCCCGCCTCCGAGGAGCCCGCTTGGACGACGATCGGGTGACCCTGCGGTGAGCGCGAGACCGTCAGCGGTCCGCGCACCCGGAAGTGCCGTCCGCGGTGCCCGAGGATATGCAGTTTCTCCGGGTCGAAAAAGAGCCCGCTATCCTTGTCGCGCAGGAAGGCATCATCCTCCCAGCTGTTCCATAGGCCGAGCACGACATCAGCGAACTCTTCCGCCCTTGAATAGCGGTCCTGGTGGGCGAACTGGCTGATGTTGCCGAAATTCTCCAATTCGAGCGGATTGGACGAGGTCACGAGGTTCCAGCCGGCCCTGCCGGCGCTGATCTGATCGAGCGAGGCGAATTTGCGTGCCAGATTGAACGGCTCATTGAACGTGGTGGAGGCTGTTGCCACCAGGCCGATGCGCTCCGTCACAACCGCAAGCGCCGACAGGAGCGTCAATGGCTCGAAGCCGACGGCCCATTCGTCAGTCCGGGAGAGGGATTTGAGATCATCCGTATGAGCCGCGACCCCATCAGCCAGGAAGACCAGGTCAAATTTCGCACGCTCAGCCGCCTGGGCGAATGCGATGCGCTGCCTGAGGCTCGTCGTTGCATCCGCGGCGGTGTCCGGGTGGCGCCATGCCGCCACATGGTGGCCAGCCGGATACATAAAGGCGCCAAGCCGCAGCTTTCCAACTTTGCTCACCTTCAGTCTCCTTTTCAGTCAACAATAGAAATTCACGATGAGGACGGCGCCTTACCGGAGGGTGCGATCTGTCAGGATTTCGGCAGCTTTGCTGTCGGCCAACAAGTTGCCAGCGTCGTCATTTCCGCCCGCACAATGCTTAGGCGGCCAGGCTAATGCTGCCCGTCTCTCCAACCAGCCGACACGCTTCGATTACGGCTTGTTCCGTGCGGTTGCGGATGGCTTCGGATATGATAGCGCCATCGGCGAAGTCCCGGTCGGAGGCATAGATACCTGTCGGGATGGTCAACGCCTCGAAGAAGCCGAAGAGCGGCCGAAGCTGATGTTCCACGACGAGGGAATGACGTTCGCCGCCCCCAGTCGCCGCGAGGATGATTGGCTTTCCCTTAAGCGAGGTGGGCTCCAGCAGATCGAAGAAATGCTTGAATAGCCCAGTGTAGCTGCCTTTGAACGTCGGCGAGCCGACCACCAGGACGGCGGCGCTCGACAATTGCTCGACGATGTTTCGGGCCGATGGGTCAAGGTCGCTAAGCCGTCTGGCCTGTGCGAAGGAGGGGCCGAAATCCTCGATATCGAAGGTTGCCGAATATGCGCCAATCTTCTTCGCTACCTGCCCGACTATGTGGTCGACGAACGCCCTGGTCTTCGAAGGACGAGTAAGATTGCCCGACACCCCTATCGCGAACTTTTTCGACATTACTTGGCTCCTCAAAGCGATCACCGCCGCTTAACTCTATCGATTCGATAGAATTAAAAGAGAGAGCGTATTTCAAAAAACAATCCCCAATCGGATGGAGTTTGCGGAACATCGACTGCAATTGGTTATTCGATGCAACTGAGACGGGTCAGGCCAATTGCGATCGCGTATCTGATAGCCAGCTTCCATCACGCGGTGACGGACCTTGTCGAGATTACTTTTGTCAATGATCACGGGGCCGGTGACGATGTCTGCGTCGGGCATCATGTGACTTTGTATCCGCGGGCGGTGGCGATCATGAGCCGCATTCTGCAAAAAGCCCTGTTTGCCGGACTTTCTGACGAAGTCGTCTTCTGGCTCTGGTGCATGCCCACTAGCGCGGCGGCGACCTCGCGCACCGGTGGAAGAGCAGCTTGCAGCGTTCTCGAAATTCATCCTGCGCGATGAATCCGAGGCGAACTGACGAAATTACGTCGACTCATTGGTCAGACATCGGTCGGCGCGACGACGATCGACGCGCTGGCGGGGGGTCGGCGCATTGGCCGCGATCCCCGTCGAGGTCGGGAAGTCGCCAGGACCGATCTGCGGTTGAGCGCACACCTTCGATTGTTGACCGGTAAAACAGGACACATCGTAACCCGAGCCTCGGACCAGGTGGTAGGAACAGACGCTGACGCCGCGCGGTCCGGCTGCGGGCTTGCTCCAAAGAAGAGCTCGCTATGCGAAGCCTGGAGAGGAGCACGAAGGTCCATCTTTATTGCCAGCAGGCTTATCGGTTTTCCGTCGTGTCGAAAGGCAGCGTTGGTCCATGCATAGGCTACAGGCGTGCCTGCATTGCATCGTTCGGGCCTTCCTTTTTTCGTCGGCATGCGGTGTCGCGCGGGAACTAATGCATCAGTACCAGACAGAACTCGCACCTGAGCCGAAACTGAGTCCGCTCACTATCTTGTATGTTGTCGCTGCCCCGACAGGTGAGGCTGTGTCAGTCTACAGCACCCCCTAAACACGGCGGTAACCGTCTCGAGGCGGTGCAAATTGAAAAAGTTTGCGCATGACGAAGCTTAGGAGGTTTGACCCCAACGCGCCGTGCCGCATTCTGAGAACATTCACTATACAATATAATCGCATTGCGGCATTGATTGTCTCCGCAGGCGCAGGTGCCTTTCCGGAGTTCGTCCATTCATGTCGCCCGTCCGCAAGCCCCAGCCGCTCGATCATTCGATCCTCAATGAAATGCTGGCGCTGCACCTCCAGCAGCTTGAGATCGATAATGGTGGGATGGAGGCCTTCCTCTCCAAGACGGGGTTGGCGCGAGGGACCTACTACACGATGCTGCGCGGTATCGGAAATCCGACCCTCAAGACAATCGAGCGCATCGCTTCCAAGCTCAATATGACCGTATTCGAGTTGCTGGGCTTCGAGATCGACGATGCGCGCAGGGCGCTGAAGAAGCGCGGCGTCGACTATGACGAGCTGACCTCAGCCATCCGGAAAAAAGATGAAGCTACCCGGCGTGTAGCGCGGCAGACCCGGTCGCAGAAGCTGTCGGGCTGAGAGAAACAGAAGGGCGCGCAACCGCAGGACACCGTCATCCACGCCGGCGAGCGCCTGGAAGGCCATCCAGAAGAGCGTGGCACGGTCGGCGGGCTGGTCCGAGGTCGACCGGGAAATCGCAATCCCCCGCCGCATGAATGCGACCACGGCGGCGTCGGGCGCGACGCCAGCGGCTGACGGTGGCCGAGTGATCCTCCTATGGCGGCAAGGCGGCAGGTGATGCCGCAAGTTGAGCATCGCTCGCACAAAGGACTGAACGATCGCGCCGAGAAATCGCATGTGCCGCTGCGAAAACGGTAACGGGCCACGCAGGGCAGCGAATTCACCTCGAACGCCATCCAGGCATGGCCCGGGTCCGTGTCGAATGGCACTACATCGTGCCTGGCAAGCCGATGCAGAATGCCTCCATCGAGGGCTTCGACGGCCGCCGCGACGAACTGTCGAACGAGACGCTGTTCAACTCACTTTCACTGGTCCCTGGCCCCGATGGCGCGGCGACTACAACAGCGCGCGGCTCAAGTCTTGGAATGTCGAAGCCCCCAGCCTCCTTATCCAGATATTGAAAGGTCAGGCTCGATGACGGGGAAGGTGAAGGATTGACTGGTCTGGTTTGCGGGCCGAGCTTGTCGGCCGCTCAATCGAAAGCGTCATTTGAGGCACTTGCTCCCCCGCGTGCAACTGGAAGACACGCTCGTCCAGTTCCTTGTCTACTTCCGTGAGACGATGATTGAGGCGAAGGTAGTCCGTCCAGGTCGGCGTGCGGAATGTTTCTGTCCATTGCATGGGCTTCTGAAGGTTGCGCTGGAGCGTCCAATTCCGAGCCCCGACGCGGCTGTGGACATGACGCCGCTGCCGCATGAGGTCGAGGAAGGCCTCGAGATTTCTCTCGGCTATCAGATATTCGACCTTGACCACGATCGGCCCGCTTCTTGGCTTCAAATTGAGAGCGACAGCTGGGGCGTCGAATTCCTCCAAAGGATCGGGCTCGGACTCGCGGCGCTCGCGAAGAGGAAACAGGACGCCGGCTGCGGCGACGAGCAACAGGGCTCCAGCGGAACCCTCCAGCGCCCAGGTCAGGGAATAGTTCTGGGAAACCGTGCCCCATACCCAGCTGCCGGCGGCGATGCCGCCATCTATCAAGGCATAGTAGATCGAGATGGTGCGCCCCACGACCCAGCGCGGGCTGGCCAGTTGCACACTCACGCCAACCCCGGACCAGGCGGTGACCCAGCCCGCGCCGCCCAGGGCAAGCGCCATTGCCGCCACCGCAATGGAAGAGGTCAGTGCAAGGGAGAGGGAGCATGCCGCACAGGCGACGCAGGAGAGCCTCATCAGCCTTTCCTGCGATAAGCTCCGTCTGAATGTGCTGTTGGAGAGGCCAGCGAAGACGGCGCCTGTGCCGAAGCCGGCCATGAGCGTGCCATAGGCGAGCGGTCCTCCCCCCAAATGATCGCGGACAACCAGCGGCAGCAGCGCGAGGATGGCGATGCTCGCCAGGCCAAGAGGGCTCCGCGGGCGATCGCCGCATTGATCTCCGATGACATCGCCGTGAAGCGCAGCCCGTCATAGATCGCCGTTTTCATCGACTCACGCGGGAGAGGTGAGGAGCGAACCTTCCACTTGCAGTGCCATATGGTGACCAGAGGTACTAGATAGGTGAGTGTGGTCACGGCGAAAGCCGTCAGAAGCCCGAACGAGGCAACCACGATGCCGCCGAGAGCCGGGCCCACGGTCCGCACAGTGTTGAAGCCGACGGAGAGCAAGGTGACGGCAGCGGGAACATCGCGTCGGTGCACCATATCGCCAACCGAGGCCTGCCAGGCAGGATCGTTGAGAGCGCCGCCGCTTGCGATCAAGAAGCTGAAGCCGAGGATCATCCACGGACTGACAAAGCCCAGCGCCACGGACGCAGTGAGCATCGCAGAGGCTATCACCATAAGGCAGCGGCCGGCGAACATGACCCGGCGACGACTGTAATTGTCGGCGAGAACCCCAGCGAAGACGGACAAGATGAAAGCGGGCAGGTTCGATGAAGCCTGCACCAGCGCAACCATCAGATCGGAAGTCGAGATCGTCGCCATCAGCCAGCTGATGGCAACAGTCTGCATCAGCCAGCCGAGAGAAGAGACCTGGGTCGCGAGCCAGATCGACCGAAAGGTCGGATTCCCGAGCGGCGCAAATGTCGTTGGTGCAGCCAAATCTTCATTTGATCCAGCCACCCTACTCATTTTGCGAGCCTTTGCTTTCCGAATATTGGCAGGTGTCTCGCATGCAATCTCGACTGGATCGTGGCGGCTGGTAACTGAGAGATCATGCCAATCGCGAATTTCTTACGCGTCGACGCTCCCTGGAGTGGGACATCGAGCTCATGCCGCCGACCAATGCCTGCACGGCGCCAGCAGGAGAGCCGGCCGATCGCAGCGGCATTGAGGAACGGAGCGGGATCCAGCGGACCAGATTGTCCCGGAGTTCTCGGGCGCAATGTTTCTTCGACGACCTCATTTGTTTCTATGCCTTTGGCCAAAAAGGAAGTAGGACCCTTTACATCGGCGATAAGGAGCCAAAGGGCATCGTCGGTTGAGCGATCGTCGCGCTTCGCGTTACAACAGGGAGAGAGCGATGACCAATTCGGAAAAATCCCCAAGCGGCATAGCCTACCCTGACGACCTCGCGTTGCTGAAGCGGGTCTATGATCGGATCTGCGAAGAAAGAGGACTCCGCGCAGGCTCTGCTGAAGCGGATCGGCTGGCCGCTCGAGCTATGGACCTATTTGGTATGGGCATTTTCGAAGAAGATGCTCTTTACAAGAACCTGGCATAGCCAGCTAATCATTTTTTGGGCCCAAAGAGGGGATAGTCGCGAACACGGGAGGAAATGATCGATGGACTACGAACTTGGTATTGGCAATCAAGATGACGATCAGCCTTACGAGCTTACCTGTTTCGCTAAAAAGCATGGCCTGACGCTCCCGATTGCGGATGCCGTACTGTTCGCAAAAGGGCACTCTCGAACGGCGTGTGACACCGCTGCTTTGGCTTTCCTCTGCGCTGTCGCCATTGCCAGAAAGCAATCGGCGCGCTAGTTTTCGTCGAAAATCCAAGTAGCGAAGCGCGGCGCAAGTCCGGTTTCCCTGACAGGTGTCTGATACGGCCGCTCAGGCTGCCTTCACCCATTGTGTGGCCGGCGCCTCAGTCTTTCCGTACTAGGCGGGGGCTGTCCTCTACGTGCTTGCAAAGCCAATCCGGCATCTCCCGTTCAAATTGATTAGGCGCTGCCGACATGACGGTCGGATTTGGCGCTCCGACATAGGCGCAAAAGCCGGCTGAACTCGCGTTTGGACGCCAAGCAGATCGTATCAACGATCGGGGAGGTCATCTCGCCAGCCGACGGCAGACCCGGGCCGTTCATCTTGCCTTCAACCACGTCATCCAAGGTGCATAGTTGTGGGAGCCCGGGTTCTCGCTTGTCGTTTCACTCATTATGCTTCATCAAAGGTCACTTTGCTGAGCGATGCCTTTTTGCGAGACGCGACCATGTTCTTTCGTTGGAAACTCACTCACCAGCGGTGTTCGATGCGCTGAGTATGTCTTGGGGAGAGTGAGGACGCTTGCAGATCTTCGACAGAATTGACTCGCTGATTGACGCAGAAGATTTCGGGGCCGCGATCGAAGAGACGCGTGCCCTGCTGCTTCAGCTTGAACAAAGGTCTGACGCGCTCACTCATGCGAACGACGACTTTCTGCTCGATCTGATGACGCTGGCTTTCATTGTTGAATGTTACGGACGGGGCTTTGAACTTCTGGCGCGAACGCTTGCCCGTAGAAGACTGGCAAAGGTCAGGCTTCTGTCGGGAGGGGTCGACGCCGCCAGGCAGAAATGACCCAAAAGTCTGATGGCTGAAGCGGCGGTCGCCCGGCGTTGCGCACAGCGACGAAGGTAATGGTACCGCCAAAAAAATAGGGCCATCGGAAAACCGAGGCCCTTTAGGTGCGAAGGTTAAAAACCTCCAGAGGAACAGCTGATACGATGGAATGGGAGGAGACCATCGCGTGCATCAGCCGTAGGCTTAATGGCTAAAAATTGTGCGATGCGCAAACACATTTTGTGCAGTGCAGCTATGCAAGAACGGTGAGGCTCCCCGCCGGCCCCAAATTTGCGCCTGGAATGTTCGTGCTGTCCGCTCTGTGCGTGCCCGGCGCAATGCGGGGGTCACCTGAAAAGCGTGATCCCGGCAGGGAGGCTTTGCCTCGTGCGGCTCGCAAGATTTGGCTACATAGGCGCTCGTCCAGCTCCCACAAGAAGGTGAACCATCATCGCTCGATCGGCGGCTTCGATCTCGAATATGAGGGTCAGCGCTTGGGTATCGCTATAGCACCATCCTGATGTGGACCGGCGCGGATTACGACATCGAGCTCCGCATGACGGTGACGCCGCTTGGAGCCGTCTCCCTGCCTCGATCATGCTCTCGACGATTTCGAGGTGAGGGGGCGCTTGCGCGGTTGTCAGCGCCAAGGTGGAGGCAGCGCTAGCGACCGACATCGATCTCGGCATCGAAGGCAAGGTCACTTGAACGAAGGGCGACTCCGATCGGGCAGATGAGGGGATCGCGTTGCCCATCAATGCACTGCCGGCTTGGACAAGGGCAGCTCCCTGAGTATCTTGTTAATGACCTTGCCGAGCTGCCGCCAGATGGGGAGGTTTCGTTCGTCCACCCGCTCCTCAATGGCCGTCAGCGTCCAACCGACGCAGGCAATATCGTCCACCTCCCTATAGGTATCAGACCGCTTGAAGCAGGCGCGCAATGCGCGGGCGAGCATCGCCACTATCCTTCGGGATGCTGGCAACCAGGGTTTGCGCTTCCTGATAGGCGAGCGCGATACGCTGCCGATCCTCGGGACCGCTTTCCAGGATCATGCGGCAAGTCCACGCGAGGGTGTTCGATATTTCCTCGGATTCATCGCAAGCAAGATGCGCCCTCAGGCGGCGCCGTTATCGCGATATCCACGTCGGCGCTTCGAGCGTTCAAGTCGCTTCGACGCGGTACCGGCATCGTCGCTGCTGTCGAATGTCTCCATCATCGATTGGCCATTCGTGCCGATCCGGCCCCAGTTGCGGATCACGGAGGCGCCGCCAAACAGGGTAGGCTGGATCGCGAGCGTATAGAAGCGCCGCATGTTCTGCGCCGGATCGATGCGGCGAAGATGAACCGAGCCTGTCTCCTCTTCTCCATGGCCGGAGTCTCGCTTCCTTTGGAAGCGGCGTCCAACGACTTTCATGAATCGGTCCGTCGCCATCGGATTCTTCATCTTGATGGATCAGTGGCACGAGCGTCAGCGCTCACGCCCTTTCGCCATTCGCGGATGATGCGTTTCATGATCGCTTTGAGCATCTCGCGGTCTTCGCTGCGACAGCGAACACCGACGCGCGCCATTTCGAGTGTCCAATCGAAAACCGAGGCTTAAACTCTTGCATTGATACCGGCGTCAGGCTCTCTCCAGACTATAAGCAAGGGTTGCTCAAGTCGCATGTGCTGCCGTTCACGCCGAAGCTCGCCGACAAGAGTGGGCTTTGTAGGAGCTGCGCTGGTCAGGAAGTTCGCCGGCGCAACAAGGCGTGGACTTCGCCTCGAATATCTGGGGCTTGCCGGCGCTATGCGGCATAAGGCAGCGATTGCCGCTTCGATCGGCAAGGGCGTGCCGGCCGGCATCACAGACGGTGGGCGGCGATCATCTCGCAGTGTCAGGCTTGTTTATGTAGCAAAACTTCGACAGAAAGCCGCTCGGACTCAGGATCGGGAGAAGGGAGCAGATATGGTCTTTCGATTGAAAGAGCGACTTGGCAAGAAATTTGAGGAAGAAGTGCAGTTCTTCAAGTGTTGGCAGAAGGATAAGAAAGGTGTGGGCGCACTCATGCCCACCTCGATCCATACGGCGCGCCGCATGGCTGGTGTGGTCAACCCGCATTCTGGATTGCCGGTCTTGGAGCTGGGTGCCGGGACGGGCGTCATCACCAAGGCCATCCTGGAAAGAGGCATCAAACCGCATCAGTTGACTTCGGTCGAATATTCCAAGGATTTCTATGATGGCCTGGTGCGACGCTTTCCGGGGGTGGATTTCCGCTTGGGCAATGCGTTTGCCCTGGAAGAAATTCTGGGGGAGCGCCGGGAACAATTCGATTGCGTCATAAGCGCGGTGCCTATGTTGAGCTTTCCGATGCAACAGCGCATCACGCTGCTGGAGGACTTGCTTGCGCGAATTCCCGCCGGGCGGCCCGTGATTCAAATCACCTACGGACTTCTGTCACCGGTGCTCAAAATGCCCGACCGCTACATCGTTTCTCACCATGATTTCGTCGTCCGCAACGTTCCCCCCGCACAACTCTGGATCTATCGACGAGCTGTGTGACCACAGGGGGACACCAGCAACAAGTGGGCTTTTGGAATCCTCGTACAGGACCGCAGGCCGAACTGAACTTGGTGCTGGGCGTGCCTAGGTGGCCCGCCTTTCCATTGCGCATTTTGCCGGGGATCGATTGATCGCAATGGAGAGGTGAGGTTCGCCATACAAGCATGCTTGGCGTCCAACTCGTCAAGGGCTATTGAAAACGTTCCAGGCAGACGGCGCGGCGGCTCTGAGGCAGCAGCTGCGGGTCGATAGTATCGGGCACGTCCTCGTAGACGACATAGGCAAGAGTGCCGATGACGAGCAGACAGAACATGGTTGCAGGCTGCATTGGGCTTCCCCTCCGACCAGGTCGCACCAGGGCAGATTGAGAGCGGCGAAGCTTCCGCTAACGCGCCCCTCTCTCCGATATTCCGGCGATGCATTCCTCCAGGCATTCGAGGCGGAACTTCGCATTGCGGAGTTCATGTCCGGCTCCGAAACGTCGATGGCGTCCTTGAGGTGTGGTCGCCATGAGGTCGCGCTCCAGTTCCGCAATGCGCGCACGCACCTGCCGAGCGTCGTCCTGACGCAATGCCTTGATCCATCCACGCCCGCGCATCGGTCTTCCTGCCAGTACCCCAAAAGCCATGCGGATTTATCCACCGAGACCCTAATTTCCGCCAAGCCGAAACGCTCGAAATTTAACTTTGGCTATTTTAGCGAAGACAAAGAGGTTCTTGGGAGAAGGGCGGCGGCGCTTGGGAGGACGAACGAAGTGATATCAGAAGGTCGTCCGTCCTATCGGCCATCTTCGGCTCTGATGCCTGCGCAATCTGTTTGAGGAGCGCTGCAACGGCTTTGGGCATGCCGCGGACAAGCGAAGTAGCGCCGGTCAAGCGCAGTTGCGATGTAGGCATCGGGAGCGCGGTTGGTGTGTGGATAGTCAGCCCTGGCCTATTGTCCATTGAGCCAGCCGGCGCGCATTTTCGCAGCCATGGTGGCGGAGCATGTTGAATTGGCATTGTTTGAGCAGTCACTCGGCAATATCGAAGGCCTGCATCGGCCGTTCTGTGATCGTGTGGCTGACGCTGCGGAGAAAACTGCTGGATCGGTTCTTTTCGATGTCCGTGTCGACGGCGATATCTGCGTTCAGCGCATGGCTGCGATTGGATATGGCGTGACCGGCACGGCAATAATCGTAATGGAGAAGAATGGACAACTCAAATGCGCATCAGTAAACGGCGACACCGCCCTTTTGGTGGCAGAGTTGGCTGCCTGGGAAGCGTCTCCGCTGCGTGATCAAGCGAAGATTGACCCCTGCGGAACGGCCATCATCCTGCTAGCGAAGCTTCGGAGCTCAGGTCACTTCGCCCTTTTCTAACCGGGTGAACGCCGCTTCCTGCCTTGCGGGCCAAGCAGCGGAGAAATCATGTCCGGCTGCAAGTGTGCCTGGCGTCCAACTCGTCAATTTCACTGGCTATCGAAAACGTTCCAGGCAGATGGCGCGGTGGCGATGAGGCAGCAGGCGCGCGAACGGCAGCCAGCAGCAGCCTCTCGGCAGTGAGACCCGGCTTCGTCCCCGTCCTCAAACTGCTCACGTTGAACGCGAGACGCGACGGGCTCGATCCGAACCACCCTGGCATCACCGTCGGGCCAAGAAACCGGCCGTGACCTGAGACCCTGGCGCATCCTAATTGCAAAGGTTTACGGTCACCTGCAAGGACTATGTGTTGCGGCGAATGCGCCGGACGGCTGTCCTCGGGGGAGATCAGTCTTCAAGAGCCATAGACATGGCTCTGCTAGAGCGTCGGACACTCAGGTTGAATCGCAAGGGATTCCGCTGATGTTGGGTTTGTGATTCACTTCCCTATGGAGGTGATTTGCCATGCCCAAGCCCTATTCGCTCGATTTGCGTGAACGTGTGGTGCGGTTTGTCGAGGCTGGTCACTCACGGCATGCGGCGGCGGCACATTTTGGGGTGTCGGTTTCGTTCGTCGTGATCCTGATGAGGAACTATCGAAAGACCGAGAGCTTGGCGCCCAAGGCCAGCGGTGGTCGCCGCCATTCCAAGCTCGACCCGCATCGTGCGTTCCTGCTTGGCCGCGTGGCCGCGAAGGATGACATCACCATGCCGGAGCTTGCCGCCGAACTGGCCGCTGCTGCAGGCGTCCAGGTCGCTCCTGCCTCGATCTCGCGCTGGCTCATCAGGAACGGCTATCGCTTCAAAAAAAACGCTGCTGGCCAGCGAGCAAGATCGTCCCGACATCAGCAAGGCGCGACAGGAGTGGCAGGCCAGGCGTCAGCCGCGGATGCGGCTTGAGCCGCACCGGCTGGTGTTCATCGACGAAACCGGAACCACTACCAAGATGACACGCCTGCGCGGCCGCTGCCTGAAGGGCCAACGGCTGCGCTCAAAGGCACCGTTCGGACATTGGAAGACGCAGACCTTCATCGCCGGGCTGCGCTGCCATGGGCTCACTGCCCCTTTCGTGATCGACACGCCGATGAACCGGCGCATCTTCGAAACCTACGTCGAAACGCAGCTCGCTCCGACGCTGGCAAAGGGCGATGTGGTCATCCTCGACAATCTCGCTGCCCACAAGAGCCCGGCCGCCGAGAAGGCCATCCGGGCCAGAGGTGCATGGCTGCTCTTCCTGCCGCCTTACAGCCCAGATCTCAACCCGATCGAAATGGCCTTCGCCAAGCTCAAGGCGCACCTGCGCGCAAAGGCCATCAGAACCATCGACGCCCTGTGGCAGGCAATTGGCGATATCTGCAATCTTTTCTCTCCAACAGAATGCAGAAACTACTTCGCAGCCGCAGGATATGGACTCACATGAAAGTCCGACGCTCTAGGCTTCAGATCCCGCGGTTTCTTGGGCCATGTGAGCGGCGAAAACGGAGGACGTGCCTCCTGGCGATAGGGTCATGATGGAGCGCGCGAGTTGCTGCCGCCCGATCAAACCGGGCCTTGCAAATTTTTCGTTTTTGCTGCGCCTAACGCAGAAGTTTCGGTTATGAATCGGGACTGGCCTAACGGCCTGCCCACGTTGCAATTGTTAAAAAGGAACGCACATATGGCGACCGGAACCGTGAAGTGGTTCAACAGCACCAAGGGATTTGGATTTATCCAACCCGACAATGGCAGTCAGGATGTTTTCGTCCACATTTCCGCCGTTGAAAGAGCGGGCCTTTCGACCCTCGCTGATGGTCAGAAGATCAACTATGAAGTCGAACAGGACCGCCGCACCGGCAAGTCCTCAGCTGGCAGCCTCAGCAAAGCTGGCTAATTTTCTCCTGCCTGCTGGCAACCGCCGGATGGACGCGGTACGTCGAGGAAGGACTGATGGCCGCCCAATAAGAAGCGGGCGAGAACAAGGCTCGACCGGAACGCTGGAGCAGGAGATTGCTGCAAGCCGGCGCGAATCCTGGGGAAACCAAGCTGTTTGAAAGGGAAGGCGGGGTTGGTTCCCCGCCTTTTCATATTCCGCGCAGACTTTGTTCTGTTGCGCGCGCCACAACGAACCTCGAGAGATAAAGTCAGGCTGCGGCTTTCTTGCGGGTCTTCGCCGGCTCCGTTTCCGGCTCTTTCGGTTTGCGGCCGAGCCCCATCGTCTTGGCCAACGCCGAGCGCGCTGCGGCGTAATTCGGCGCGACCATCGGATAATCTCCCGATAGACCCCATTTGGCGCGATATTCGTCCGGCGTCAGCCCATAGTCGGTCGACAGATGGCGCTTTAGCGATTTGAATTTCTTTCCGTCCTCAAGGCAGATGATGTAGTCCGGGGTCACCGACTTCTTGACCGGGACTGCAGGCTCGAGAGCCTCCGGCTCTTTTGCGGAAACGCTGCCGGCCGTGCCTTTCAGCGCTGTGTGAACCTGGCCGATCAGGGCAGGGAGTTCACCTACCGGGACCGGATTGTTGGAGACATAGGCTGAGACGACATCGGCGGTGAGCTCGATGAGGACGTCGATGTTGTTGTCGGCTTCTTCTGTCATGGAACTCTCCGGGTCGCTTGAAAGACAGCTGGCGAAGTGTCGCTACATAGTGGCGGTTGCTGTTGAAAGCAATAAAGCCCCGGCAAGACTTTTGCCATGCTCGTCCTGCACCGTGGTCAATAGCGACGCATCCCGCCGTCTTTCGTGCTGATCCGACCGCGGTTGGAGCATCCATGCTCGATGTGATGAGGAGGCGATCCTGAAACGCTGCCAAGCCCGTTCTAGATCTCTTCTATGCTGAAGATCGGAATAGATCATTCGGAGAATTCATGTCCGGCGCGCTCGACAATGGCTACCCCGAGAGCAGAGCTGGCCGCCTGTAAAGCAGCAGGATCGAACTCACAACGATCTGGGATCTGGTCGAGACGGCAACGATTGAACAAGCACCTCGGGCGCCAAGGCGCGTGCTCACGGGGGAGGGGCCCGGTGCCCAGCATCTGGAAGAGCCGGCGGCTGGCGCGTTCAGCTTCATCCTCGACCAGGCTTCGCCCCGACGAGCTGCACCGCGACATTGATGAAAAGGAGAGGGAAAGACGCCTCTGGCCAATCGTCGCCAAAAAAAGCCCGCCGGAACGAACCGGCGGGCGACGGGAGGAAACTCTTTTTGTTGAAATCAGGCTGCGAGCACCGCCTTCGGCTCGACCAGTTCATAGCCGAGTGCTTCGGCCACGGCGCGGTTGGTGATCTTTCCCTTGTGGACGTTGAGGCCGTTGCGCAAATGGTGATCGTCGACCAGCGCCTTCAGGCCCTTGTCGGCGAGCTGCAAGCCATAGTGAAGCGTCGCGTTGTTGAGCGCGTGGGCTGAGGTGACCGGCACCGCGCCGGGCATGTTGGCGACGCAGTAGTGGATGACACCGTCGACTTCGTAAGTCGGATCGGCATGGGTGGTGGCATGCGAGGTCTCAAAACAGCCGCCCTGGTCGATGGCGACGTCGACCAGCACGGAACCCTTCTTCATGCCTGACAGCATTTCGCGCGAAACCAGCTTTGGTGCCGCGGCGCCGGAATGAGCACTGCGCCGACGACGATATCGGCCGAAAAGCACTCTTCTTCCAGCGCTTCAACCGTCGAGTAGCGTGTGTGGACTCGACCGGCAAAGAGATCGTCGAGCTGGCGCAGTCGCGGGATCGAACGGTCGATGATGGTGACGTCGGCGCCGAGACCCACTGCCATCCGGGCCGCATGCAGGCCGACGACGCCGCCGCCGAGCACGGTGACCTTGCCGGGCAGCACGCCGGGCACACCGCCGAGCAACACGCCGCGACCGCCATTGGCTTTCTGCAGCGCCGTGGCGCCGGCCTGGATCGACAGGCGTCCGGCGACTTCCGACATCGGCGCCAGCAGCGGCAGGCCGCCACGGTCATCGGTCACGGTTTCATAGGCGATCGCGGTCACGCCGGAAGCGAGCAGGCCCTTGGTCTGCTCCGGATCCGGAGCAAGGTGAAGATAGGTATACAGGATCTGGCCCTCGCGAAGCTGCGCCCATTCGTTGGGCTGCGGCTCCTTCACCTTGACGATCATGTCCGACTTGGCGAACACGTCGGCAGCCGTCTTGGCAATCACAGCACCCGCGGCGCGGTAGGCGTTGTCATCAGCGCCGATGCCGGCGCCGGCGCCGGTCTCGACCAGCACTTCATGGCCGTGGGCGACATATTCGCGGACCGAGCCGGGTGTGAGGCCGACGCGATATTCGTGGTTCTTGATTTCCTTGGGGCAGCCGACGCGCATTGTCTTCTCCTGATCCGGCCCATTGGGGCTCGTTCCCTGTATGGGTGGAGTGAACCACGAATCGCTGTGCAGGTGTTTGCGAATGCGCTTGCACGAACAGCCCGGTTTCGATAATCGTTGCGCGAAATAGCGAAATATTCGCAGGATTCACGACAAATGCCGCTCGACACGATTGATATCGCCACTCTCGACAGGATCGATATCGCCATTCTTTTGGGACTTTGCAGAAAGATGCGCGCCGGATTCAGTCCGGCGTGAACGCCATGGCTGCGCATGACGGCTCGGCAAAACCAGGGCGATCGTGACGGGCTGCTGTGAAAACCACGGCTTGCTGACGATGTCCTGCTGCCCGCCGGTCGCGACCTGTTTGCGGCGCAGCGATTAGATTGCACCGCCTTCTCCGCGCCAGCGTTTCACAGCCGAAAAACCCGCCACTCTTGGGCACGAGCGGCGGGTTTTTACAGCGTTACTCGGACTGAATACGCGTCCTCAATCACATTGACCGCGCGTAGTTAAGTCTGCATTAACATGCAAGATCCGGGCATCTAAATCGATACGAGCGCAAGATGCCGCGCGGTCGGACGTTCCGGGCCCAAATCCTTTTCGCCGTCAAATCGGCAAGGCGTCAGCTGTCACAAAATCCGCGCTTGACGTTACGTAAGCTCTCGTGTTTTTCGCTGTGCGGGGAACGCCTTCCAGTCTCGGTCGAGGGCGACGAAATGAGGGGCAGCGATGGTGGTTGGCGAGCCAAATGACGTGCGCGTCAAACGCGCCGGTGGGGGATGGGTCGTTCATATTGTCGAGGACGGCAAACTGACAGTTCTTCGATTCATGACACAGCCTCCCGCCGAAAATTCCGCCGATGAGCAACGAGCCAGGCTCGGCCTTGCTAGCAAGCCACCAATTGACGAACGCTGATGTCTGCACCGGATTTGGGGAGACGTTGGATGGCTGGTGAGCCTTTACGCCGGCGGGAGGAACACATCGCCGAAGGGCCATTTCAACGCTCTTTGCGGCCGTTCGGCTGGCCATATTCACGATGATGGTTGGCGCCGCTGGCGATGGGGAAGACGACTATGGGACCCGCTTGATCGACACGTCGGCAAGGATCACGAAAAGCCAGATCGTCAAGGACCCGGCCGCAGCGCTGGAAAAAGCAGCAGGAATTTGCAAGCGGCCGCCGCAACTGACTTCAGACAGGGAATCGAGCCGCGGGGCTGTTGGCTCAGCCGTGGAGATGCCGACATTGCGCGATCCGTGAGGCTCCTCTCTTCAGCGCTGGGCAAGTTGCAACGGGCGGAGACTTTCTCACATGTGCGGAGGTGTCACGCCCCGGAGACCAGGGCAGGAATGGCCAAAGCCTCATCCGCCTCATCAAGGATCGAGAAACTGTAACGGCCGTCGGCATCGAGATCGACGGAGTAACTCAGGCGGTCGAGTATGTTGTTATCCTGGTCGAACGTAACGATCCGCGGCTTCAGAGAGGTAATGTGCGCTTCGTCCAGATAGATGGAGTTGCAGACAATGATCTGGTCCTCGGGCTGGCAGGTGCGGGCAGCTGCTCCGTTGAGAATACAGCATCGTGACCCGCGCTCACCGAGGATGACATAGGTCGAAATCCGCGCTCCGGAATTCTTGTTCCAAATCTCCACGAATTCCATCGGCAGGATCCCTGCTTCTTCGCAGTGGTCAGGGTCGAGCGTTATCGAGCCGTGGTAATTGAGGTTCGCTTCGGTGATGTAGATGCCGTGCAGCTTGCCGGCGACTAGTTTTCGCATTGGTCTGTTGTCCTATCCGTCATGAATGATCAGTCCTGCCGCCCTCGGAGCAGCCAGTTATTCGGCTAAATTCCGACGACGAGTGCGCCGCCGCTGAGACCGGCACCCGCGGCGGCTAGGAGAATCTTCTCGCCCTGCCGGAACGGCTCCGCTTGGTTGGCCAGCGACAGCGACAGTGGGATCGTCGCGGCGGAAGAGTTGCCGTAGTCGACGATCGTCTTGACGATCGCATGATCTGCTATGCCGAGGTTTCTCCCAACGGCATCGAAAATGCGGGCATTGGCCTGATGCGGCACGAACCGGTCGATGTCCTGCGGCCGCATTCGGGCAGCAGTGAGCGCGTCCTGCGAGCAGGCAGTCATCATCTCGACCGCCTTGGCGAACACTTCACGGCCGTCGGTGATCGTCATTCGAGTCTCCTCGAGGTCGAGGTCGCCGTGGAACGGCTTGTTGCTTCCTCCAGCGGGAATCTGGATCAGCCCGTAGCGCGAGCCATCGGAATCCACCGAGGCGCTGAGAATACCGCGATCCGGGTCCTCGCAGGGACCAATCACCACGGCGCCGGCGGCATCGGCAAACAGCACGGCGCTGGCACGCTCAGCGGGATTGATGCGACGGCTAAGGATGTTGGCGGCGATGATCAGCGCTGGTTTGCCGTGCAGGCAGGTGAAGCCGTCCGCGAACATCAGCGCATAGATGAAACCGGCACAGGCGCCGGTCAGATCGACCGCGCCCGTGCGGCCAAGGCCTAGCTTGTGCGCGACCAGGGGTGCGCTGGGCGGCAGAAGGTGATCGGGCGTCGAGGTGGCAAGCAACAACAGCCCGATGTCGCTGCGGTCAATACCGGCGTTCGCCAGCGCCATGTCGCCAGCCTGCGTGGCAAGACCAGACAGCGTGTCTTCGTCCGTTGCCCAGAAGCGCGAGCGAATTCCGGTGCGCCGTTCGATCCACCCGGGTTCGAGGCCGAGACTGTTCTCGATTTCCGGGTTCTCGACCCTGCGCGCCGGCGCATGATGGCCAAACCCAAGAATGCGCGACGATCTGCTCATGGCTTTGAGCCGAAGCGTTCACCGGCCTCCTCGATTGCGTCATAGAGTCCGTCCAACTCGTCTCCGGTGATGCAATAGGGCGGGAGAAGATAGAGGACATTGCCGAGCGGACGAACAAGCAGCCCCCGGTCGAGGAAGAACGCGCGCAGCTTCGGCCCGATCTCGGCGAGATAACCTGCGGAACCGGTTCGGAGGTCGAGCGCTGCGATCGTTCCCGTGGCTCGGCAGTCGGCAAAATATGGATTGTCGCGAAAGCGTCGAAGCCCGGCGGCCTGCATCGCACTCAACGCCGCGATCCGCTCGGCCACGGGCTCGTCGCGCCAGATCTCGACATTGGCAAGTGCTGCCGCGCAGGCAATCGGGTTGGCGGTGTAGGAGCTCGAATGGAAAAGCGTCTTCTTCCGGTCCACCGAATAATGAGCCTGAAAGATCGCATCCGTGGCAAGCGTTGCGGCCAGCGGCATTACGCCGCCAGTCAAGCCCTTCGAGGTGCACAGGATGTCCGGAGAGATGGACGCCTGCTCGCAGGCAAACATGGTTCCGGTGCGTCCCCAGCCGGTCATAACCTCGTCGGCGATCAGCAGCGTGCCGGAGGCCTCAGTGATCTTCTTCAATTCAGCCAGAACCCAGGCCGGATACATCAGCATGCCGCCGGCGCCAAGCACGAGTGGTTCGACGATCAGCGCGGCGGCGCGCCGGTCGCGGCTGACGGCCTCGAAACGATCCAGCGTTTCCTGTTCGTGCCCGGCGGCCGGGAAGGGGATGGTGTCGACCTCGAACAGCAAAGGCTCGTAGGCGGCGTTGAACACGCCGCGGGCGCCAACGCTCATCGTGCCGATGGTGTCGCCATGATAGCTGTGCTCCATGACGACGATGCGCGAGCGCGGCGCGCCGATGTTGCGGAAATAACCGAGCGCCATCTTCAGCGCGACTTCGACGCAGGTCGAGCCGCTGTCGGAATAGAACACCCAGTCGAGGCCCGATGGAGCGAGACCGACAAGCGCCTTGGCCAGGCGTTCGGCCGGCTCGTGGGTGAAACCTGCGAAGATGATCTGGTCGAGGCTCGACGCGGTCGTCTCGATGGCCTTCATGATGCTGGGATGGCGGTGGCCATGGGTGACGACCCACCAGGACGAAATGGCGTCCAGGATGCGCGTACCGTCGGCCTTGTGGAGATAGGCGCCTTCGGTCAGGACGATTTCAGGAATCGCCGGCTCGAGCGCATGCTGGGTGAAGGGGTGCCAGACATGGGACTGCGACATCAGTCACCTCCCGCAATCGAGGCGAAGGCGAAGCCGGCAATCATTGCGTCTCGCAGCGTTTTGTCCGTCAGCGGATCGAGATAGGGCAGCCTGCCGAGCTGCGGCACCCCGCCCATTTCCACGATTGTCCGTTGCGTATCGGCCATCTCATCGCCGATGAAAGCGATGCCGGCTAGCGGGATGGAGCGCGCCCGCAGCGCCTCGATCGACAGCAGCGTGTGGTTGATGGTGCCGAGCGTGGTGCGGGCGCACAAAATGACTGGCAGCCGCCACTCAGCGAAGATGTCGATGAACCTTGTGCGCCGGTTGAGCGGCACCATCAGCCCACCCGCGCCCTCGATGACGAGCGGTGTCGGCAGGACGGGAAAAGTAAGATCGGCAGCCTTGATCGCGACGCCGTCGATCTCGGCCGAACGATGCGGCGACAGCGGGCTCCGCAAGCGGTAGGCTTCCGGCAGCACGCGACCCGACGGCAGGCCGGCAAGTCGCGCGACCACCTCGCTGTCTGTCTCGTCGTCGAGGCCCGATTGCACCGGCTTCCAGTAAAAACCGTCGAGCAGACCGGCGAGCCCAGCCGCAAATACGGTCTTGCCAATTCCGGTGTCTGTTCCGGTGATCACGATGCGTTGGGTCATGCCTTGCCCATCACCTCGACGATCGTGTCGACCATGGCGGAAATGTCCGGTTCGGCGACATGCTCAGGTGCATTGCCGCGCAACAGCCTCGACCCGGTGGCGCCAACCGGCGTGCCCCGCGCGATCGCCGCCGCGACCGCATCGCCTAACCTTTTGGAGGCGGCAAGCCCGAGATAGTCGTTCGACGAGAAGTCGAGGCCGGCGCGCGGCACAATCGTCCGCAGCCGGTCCTTGCGCGCCAGTCCCTGCAAGGTCGCCTCGTACCGGGCCAGCGGTGCCCCCTTCACTGCGCCTCCAGTTCCATCGGCTCGATGCCGAGGCGCCGGAACAGAAGGGTATCCTTGTCCTCGCCGGGGTTGTCCGCCGTCAGCAGCGTGTCGCCGACGAAGATCGAATTGGCGCCGGCAAAGAAGCACAGCGCCTGCATCTCGTCGGTCATGGCGGTGCGGCCGGCAGAAAGACGCACATGCGATTTCGGCATCATGATGCGCGCCAGCGCGATCACGCGCACGAATTCGATCGGCTCGATCGGCTTGGCTTCGGCAAGCGGGGTGCCGGCGATCGGGATCAGCATGTTGATCGGAACGCTTTGCGGATGTTCCGGCAGGTTGGCCAGCGTCACCAGCATGTCGATCCGGTCCACCGGCTCTTCGCCCATGCCGACAATGCCGCCACAGCAGACCTTGATGCCGGATTGGCGAACCTGTTCGAGCGTCTCCAGCCGGTCGGCAAAGCTGCGCGTGCTGATGATCTCGCTGTAGTAGCGTTCCGACGTATCGATGTTGTGGTTGTAATAGTCGAGACCGGCTTGTTTCAGACGAGCGGTCTGCTCAAGATCGAGCATGCCGAGCGTCATGCAGGTCTCCATGCCCAGCGCCTTGACGCCTTCGACCATCGCCACCACTGCATCCATGTCGCGCGCTTTCGGGTTTCGCCAGGCCGCGCCCATGCAATAGCGGGTGGCGCCAGCATCGCGCGCCTTGGTGGCTTCGGCGATGACGCGCCTGACCTCCATCAGCTTCGAGGCCTTCAACCCGCTTTCGTGATGCGCGGACTGGCTGCAATAGCCGCAATCCTCCGGGCAGCCGCCTGTCTTGATGCTGAGAAGCCGGCTGAGCTGGACCTTGTTGGGATCGAAATTCTCGCGGTGGACGGTTTGCGCGAGGAAGAGGAGATTGTTGAAGGGCGCGTCGTGAACAGCCCGAGCCTTCTCCAGGGTCCACATCCCGCCATCGTTGCATTGCGCCTGTGGCATTGTCTTCGTCGAATTCGATGCGTGCATCCCTGTCCTGTTCCCTGGGTTCTGGCGTTACGGCTTCTTTGCTGGCGGATTGACGGCGACTGGAAGGCTTATCGGCCCGCTGCCGTCCGTTTGTCAGTCGATCATGAGTCCCGATAATCAAGGCCGATATCCAGGATCGGCGCGCTGTGGGTAAGCCAGCCGATGGAGATCATATCGACGCCGGTCGCGGCGACTGCTGGCGCCGTGGCGGCGGTGATACTGCCCGATGCTTCGGTGATGCATCGACCGGCGACCATCGATACCGCATGGCGCAATTCGTCGACCGACATGTTGTCGAGCAGCACAGCGTCGGGGGCGAGAGCCAGGACATCTTCCAGCTGGGCCAGGGTATCGACTTCGACCTCGATCTTGACGAGATGGCCGACACTCGCACGCGCTCGTTCAATGGCCGGGCGGATTCCTCCGGCCATGGCGATATGGTTGTCCTTGATCAGGATGGCGTCGTCGAGGCCGAAACGGTGATTGGCGCCGCCACCAGCGCGCACCGCGTATTTTTCGACTGCCCGCAAACCGGGCGTCGTCTTGCGGGTGCAGACGATTTTCGCCTTGTGGTTGTGGATGGCATTGACGATCGATGCCGTCGCCGTGGCGATGCCGCTCAGATGGCTGAGGAAATTAAGCGCGGTGCGTTCGGCGGTGAGAATGGCTCGGGCTGGCCCGCTCACCGACGCTATGGTCTGTCCTTGCGCCACCTCGCTGCCGTCCGGGCACTCAAGCGTACTCTCGATCCTCTCATCGATCAGCCTGAAAGCGAGCATCGCCAGATCGAGCCCCGCGACAACTCCACTCTGCCGTGCCGAAAGCACGGTCGTTGCCCGAAGGTCCTTCGGAACGATGGCGTCGGTCGTCAGATCACCGGCCCGGCCGAGATCTTCCAGAAGCGCTGCCCGCACCAGGGGCTCGAGCATGATTGCGGGAAGCGGCGAGAGGTTCATGGCTCGACCTCTTCAAGCGTTGACGAACATGCGAGTTCGTCGGATGTCGCTAAAGCTTCATCAAGCCTGAGCCTGGAGCGGCGGGCGATGGCAGCACGATCGGGAAAGTCCGTGCGGTAGTGAGCGCCGCGGCTTTCCTGGCGCAGCAAGGCGGCAACCGCGATCATCAGTCCCACTGCGGCGGGATCGGACGCCACATTGTGGCGTCTGGCCAGCGGAAGCAATGTCCGAACGGTCTCGCGCAACATCTCGCCATCACGCTTCACGCCAAGGGCGCGTGTCAGGAGGGGACGCAAGGAGACTGAATCGGGCGCCGGAATTTCGCGTGCCGTCGATCGTGTTCTGACGCCGATCGCAGATCCCGCCACGCTTTCGGCGACCCAGCGCGCGCACACCACAGCTTCGGTCAGCGAGTTGCTGGCAAGCCTGTTGGCGCCGTGCAGTCCAGTCGAGGCGACTTCGCCGCAAGCCCACAGTCCGGCAACGGAGGAGCGTCCCTCCCGATCCACCGCGACGCCTCCCATGTGATAGTGCTGGGCCGGCCGTATCGGAATGAGGTCGCGCTCTGGGTCGATGCCGGCGCGCCGGCAGGTTGATGCGATCGTCGGAAACTGCCGTGCGAATGTCGGGCCGGGCTTTTCTCGTCCATCGAGAAAGACGCGGTGGCCCTTCGAAAGATGGGTCCAGATGGCGCGCGCCACGACGTCGCGCGGCGCGAGTTCTGCGTCATGCAAGTCTTCGAGGAAGCGTTGGCCAGTCTCATCGACAATCGTCGCGCCTTCGCCGCGAACCGCTTCGCTGATCAGCGGCATCGGGCGAGCCGGCCCGTCAAGCGCCGTCGGGTGGAACTGGATGAATTCCAGATCGGCAAGGACAGCACCCGCGCGGGCTGCAAGTGCTAGGCCTTGCCCGCAGCTGCCGAGCGGGTTTGTCGAGTCGCGGAACAGGCCGCCAATCCCGCCGGTCGCGAGGACGACCCGTCCCGTACCCAGGAACACAGGGCTCATCGAACAGCTTGCCCAAACGCCCCGGACCGTATTGTCCTCGACCGCCAGCCGCCGCGCCTCCACACCCTCGACCACCACAATCGACGGAGCGTTTCGTACGGCGGCGACCAGCGCGCGCATGATTTCCTGTCCGCTGCCGTCGCCGCCGGCATGAACGATGCGCCGGCGGCCGTGCGCGGCCTCCAAGCCAAGACGCAGTGCTCCTTCAGGCGTCCGATCGAAGCGGACCCCAAGGTTTTCCAGGGCCTCAATCGCGTTAGGAGCCGCATGGAGAATGCGGCTTGCGATGTCTGCGTCGCACAGCCCATCCCCGGCGGCGAGCGTATCGGCGAGGTGCAGCGCCGGATCGTCGTCAACGCCAAGACTGGCAGCCAGCCCGCCCTGTGCCCACGCGCTCGATGCTTCAGATCCGAGCGGCGTCCTGGACAAAACAAGCACGGGTTCTGGCGCCAGATGAAGCGCGGTCAATAATCCAGCAATGCCGCCGCCAATGATGATGGGCCGGCCAAAGAAGCTGCGCACATCCGCACTCATACGGCGAGCATCCGCTCGACGGCAAGTCGCGCGCGCCCGGCGATCTCCGGCTCGATGGTCACGATATGGCGGTTCTCTTCGAGTGCGGCGCGGATGTTGGCAAGCGTGATGCGCTTCATGTGCGGGCACAAATTGCAGGGCCGGATGAACTCGAGCTCTGGATGCTGAAGCGCCACATTGTCGCTCATCGAGCATTCCGTCAGCAGCACGACGCGCGGCGGCTTTTGCAGCCCGACATAATCGGACATGGCGGCGGTAGAACCGGAGAAGTCCGCTTCCGCGACCACTTCGGGCGGGCACTCGGGATGCGCCAGCACGATCACACCGGGATGGTCCTCGCGCAGCTGGCGGATGTCGGCCGGCGTAAAGCGCTCATGTACCTCGCAATGCCCTTTCCAGGCGATGATTTCGACGTCGGTCTGGGCGGCGATGTTCTGGGCCAGATACTCATCCGGCAGCATGATCACCCTGGGAACACCAAGCGATTCCACGACGGCTTTCGCATTGCCTGACGTGCAGCAGATGTCGGACTCTGCCTTCACTTCGGCCGACGTGTTGACGTAGGTGACGACAGGCACGCCCGGATAGCGTTGCCGCAGCAGCCGGATGTCCTCGGCGGTAATCGAGTCCGCCAGCGAACAGCCTGCGCGCAAATCGGGAATGAGGACTGTCTTTTGCGGGTTGAGCAGCTTCGCCGTCTCGGCCATGAAATGCACGCCGGCAAGCACGATGACATCCGCTTCAGTCGACATCGCCTTGCGGGCAAGAGCCAGGCTGTCGCCGACGATGTCGGCGACGCAGTGGAAGATCTCCGGCGTCTGGTAGTTATGCGCCAGGATGACGGCATTGTGCTGCCGCTTCAGATCGAGAATGGCATCGATATCGCCGGCAAATACCGGCCATTCGATCGCGGGGATAACGCGCCGGACGCGGTCGTACAGGGACGCACCCGAAGGCAGGACGGCGCTCATCGAGCCTCCAGTTATAGTCTACATGAATATAAGTGATCTATATATTCGTTGTGACTATAAGCGATGTCAAGCCCGCGCAAGCGGCAATTTTGTCCCAGCCACGGGCCTCTCGTCGAGAATGTCGTGGCGGAAGCGGTAGAGGCGCGCCGGCCGGCCGCCGGTTTCCGCCGTCGTCTCACCGGTCTTCTCAACGAGGTCCTGCTGCTCGATGAGCCGGCGGAAGTTTGGCTTGTTGATGAGCCTGCCGGAGAGCGCCTCCACGGTTCGCTGCAGCTGCAGAAGTGTGAAGAGCGGCGGCATCAGCTCGAACACGACCGGCCGGTATTTGATCTTGGAGCGCAGCCGCGCCATAGCCGTTGCCAGGATGCGGCGGTGATCGGCGATCATGGATTTGCCAGATACCGAGGTAGGCGCCGCCGAATGTCCGCCGCGCATCGCTTCCTCCACCAGGGCGGCTTCGTAGAGCAGCTCATAGCGTTGAAGCGTGAGTTCCTCGTTCCAATGGCGGTCGTCGAAGCCGAAGGCGATCGCCGCCCGCCGTCGCCGGTCGAGGCGCGTCGCGCCGTCGTCAGCGCCGTCTGCCCATTCGATGAGGCGCAGCCGCAATTCGTCCACGACCGCGGGTGTGCCGGAGCGGTGATCCTCCCACGGGAAATAGTCGTACCAGCTTCCCCAGTGGCGCCCGTCCGAGCCGCCAGCTTTGTCTGGATGGGTGAGCGCGAGGTAGCTGATCGAAATCACGCGCTGTTCACCGCCGATCCGGTCGCGATCGGCGAAGGTGTAGAGCTGTTCGATATAACCGAGCGGCTGGCCTGTCTGTTGTTCCACCCATCCCCTGAGGCCCGACTGCGGCGAACGATGAGCAAGCTCGAATGGCCCCGAGGGCAGCGCGGCTTCCTGTCCAACGGTGAGAACACAAGGTCCCCCACCGTTCATTGCCACAACGACGGCGATCAGGTCGGCTTTGACGTCGTTGGCCTTAACTGCGGCCTTGCCTTTCCTGATGCCTTTTGCGCGATCGTCCATGGTCCCCGAAGTGGTTGGGCAGAGCTTTGCCGCGTAGGCGGCTGAACCGATTTAATTCGGTATTTGTACGATAATTGTCGGCCCGTCAACACCACGCGTCGTGGCGATTTTCGGCTTTTGGCGGCTACACAAAAATGTGCCAAATGCGACAGCCGTGGCTGGTAACGTTGGGGAAGGACGCGTCCATCGAGTGCGGTTGCTAACTCCAACGCGATCACGCCGCCAGATGTTCGTTCGAAAAAGGCGGGACGACGTTCGTCTGCTGACCGCCTATGCCACGCCGATTGCAAAGCTCGTCGATCGACATTGCGACATTCTTCTCCAGTTCGCCCGCGCCGCCATCAATGCATTCGAGCACAACCTGTACGAGTCAATAAATCGACTCGCCGGCACTATTGTTTCAGGTGAAATGAATCTAGTTTCAAAGGGTTCGACCGATAGGCCGGGCACAGCTGCGGCCATCACGGCCATTTGACATAAACGCGTCGCCCGATTGAGATTGTCTTGACGGTAGCGTAGTTCGCCATCCATGCCAGTCGAGATGATCATGGGCAAATATCGAGACCATCGCGAGCCACGCGGGCATCGCCATGACGATGACCCCGTTTCCTTTTCGGGACGGACCTCCGAGCCAAGCTACTTTCAGCGCCCGGCGACCGTGACCGCGCAACCCGTCGACGCCGAGGTATTGTGGTTCACAGTCAGCAAGGGTTTTGGCTTCGTCAAACTGTCGGACGGCACGGAGGCCTATCTGCACGTCCGAGTGTTGGAGGCTGCCGGAAACCGAGATGTTGCCGAGGGGACGCTTCTGAAGGTCACGGTCGAAAAAAGTCCAAAAGGTCATCAAGTCGCTCAGGTGCTGGAGATCGGCGATCCGATCGCGAAAACTCCCTCGCATACCCGCGTCCCTGGAGAGACGAGCGTCGAGACGGGTGCGCCGCCAGAGAGCGGGGGCACGGTCAAGTGGTACAAACCCGAAAAGGGCTTCGGCTTCATAGCTCCTGACAACGGTGAGAAGGACGTCTTCGTTCATGCCAGCACCCTGACCCGTTCAGGGCTCAGTGCGCTGGTGGAGGGACAGAAGGTGGTTGTCGCATGCGGGCAAGGCAAGAAAGGCTTGGAAGTCCGGAGCATTCGCCTCGCCTAGTAAAAATTGAGCCCGATTAAGATGCCGATATCGGCCAACCTCGCACCGAGACTTTGGCTAGGCTGTGGCGCAACGGCCGCTATGCTCTCAAACTGGAAGGCGAAGGCGGTACGGGCGACAAACAGAGCAGCAAGAATGGTCCAGCGGCTTCGCATTTGGATCTTCCCAAGTACTGTGAACTATGCCGTTGGCTTGGCATTTGAGTGTCACGCACCCGGTCCTTGCCGGTCTTGGCATAGACGCTTCCGGCCTACATTAGCGCCGACTTATGATGTATAAAGGCTGTGACGACCTTAGCCGCCGCTTAGGGGACCATTGGTGAATGCGGTCGGAACACGACGCATAGCGGGCTTGGCAGGCGTGATCGTCGCGGCTGCCGCGCTCAAGGATGTCTCTGCGTTTGCGCATAGCGCTGATAGCTGGACCTATCCACCGGCCTGCTGTCACGGCGACCCGGTGACCGGAGAGTGCGGTAAGATTCCCAGCAAAACAGTAACACCGCGACCCGATGGCTATGAGATCATCTTGCGACCAGGCGACCATCGGAAAGTCACTCATCAGAATCGCTACTTCGTGCCATACGACGTGGTCATTCCGTCCGGCGACGACAATTTCCACATCTGCCTGCATCCGACCGAGGAGCACGAAAACTGCTTCTTCGCACCTGCAAACGCGATGTAGGCTCGGTTACATCCCGTCGATCTAACCTGTGCCCATTGGTGCGAAGAAGCACGTCCATCTGAACCTGTGAAAGGTCTCGTACTTCATATGTGGAGTGACCGTCCGATAGAACGTCATCAAACGCTCGCAGATATGGTATCGATCATCCGGCGCCGCCTGGACGCGCTCTCTGGGGATAAACCACTCCCCTCCTTGTGGCTCATTCATGTAGGTGGGACGAGTTAGCCTGACGTAATAGCCGTCTTTGGTCGCCCTGACGTCGCTGGAATCGATTGGGTGACAGTCTTTGTTGCCGCAGCAGTTATAATGAAGAATGGGATCAGTCTTGCCGGTGTACCAATCGTGGGCCTCCGCATCGCCAGCCAGGATAAGCCACATCAGTGCAATATGCCTTTGCGACTGCCCCATGGAATTAACCCCTCACATTTTTGCATATAGCATATTAGTAATCGCTAAAGGAACTGGCAGAATGCTGGCAGGCACCAGATCATGACCGGTCGCGATGCCATTTGATGTTGCTCTTGATGTTGCAGCCGGCGGATGAGCCGATTGCGCTTACCGCGATCACCAGATCGGATGAGTTTCTGCCATAAGCAATTTCCAAACCCCGCGTCCGCCAAGGCACCGACAAAGATCCAAGCATAAGGCGCCGGCGAACGTTGCTAATTCTTCGATGTCGAGCCATCGCCGCGTTTTGACCTGACAAGGGACGAAATCCTCTTGTCCAGTTCATCCAAAGTCGCCATCAGACGATTCACTTGGGACAACGTGTTCGTCATCTCCGGACCGTACCGGGTGACTACATACTCCCGTGCGGATGTCATCTGCTCGAGATGCTGCTGCGTGCGCTTGCGCAGAACCAGACCGGACTTCTTCGCACGTTCCACCCGCTTGGAAAGGTCGTGCTGGAAGCCACGTATTTCGGCGGCATGAACGCCGGCTTCCCGAAGAAAAACGTTTAAATAGAGTTCAATGGCATGAACAGCGACAAGCCGGCACGGCGCTAAGGATAGCCCATTCAGTTTACGGGCGAGGAGACTGTGCGCAGCCTCACGATATTCATTTGCCAGCCGAATGATCTGCGCTGTGTCGGCGCCTTCGCCTGGGTAAGCCCCTTCGCCCATCTACTGCCCCCACGGTATGCTCTAGTGGCGAGCATTGCCCAACTGCTGCTGTTCCGCAAGGTGAATGGTTCCGTTCGTACCCGCACAAGCTGTGCTTGACGCCGAGGCCGACGAGCGATCATCATCTCGCGAGTCTATAGGGCGCGCGGCAATGCTTATGTTGGTTGCTGACAGGTGGCCAATCTATGAAAGTCGATGGATCCTACATCGATCGACGAGGTATTCCACAAGCGCAATTCCTCCTACCGTTGCTTAGAGTGCGATCCGGCGAGGTGCTATTTCCCGAAGCAGAGCTCGTCGTCGCCGCTACCGACTACGCCTTCTGGCAGAAGGTCAGCACGCCGTTGATATGGTCGGGATGCATGAGTGATCAGCAAAGTATCGACCTGGTCCGGAGGGACGGCCGGCAGCCCGCATAGCCGCATCCTCGTCAATGCCTATCACGCTAATCTAGGCAACCCTGTGCTCATCGACGCCGGTATGTCGGACAGCAGGGCCGGCGCTGGGCCGTCCCCCGGCGTGCTCCGGGCTTGTTGAGGCTAGCCGCTCTTGTTCGCGAAGGGTAGTCGCGGCAATGTACCCTAGCTTCCAGGCGAACACGTCGCTGTCGACCTTGGTGCATTGGCAGAGACCCCGAAGCGGTGCGCAGCGCGATTGTCGAGACGGCGACAAGCGGTGCATTCCCCGACTTGCCGCGCACCACCTCATTGCATGAAAAAATCGCACGGCTTGTCCGCCTACAGCGGGGAGAACCAAGAAGCGCCGAAAACCGTGAGGACGACGTCACTGCGATGAGGTCGGGCAGACAAAGCCGTCCGACCAAATGGAAGAAGACGAGCGCGAGGTGCCCCAGTGGACGAGGTACTGACTTTCGGTCTCGCGTTGCCTGAAAGAATCAGGCGGCCTTGTGTACCTTCAAAGTCTTCTCAAAGGCATCCTTGATCGGCTTGGACACGTCCTCCGTGGCTCTCAACATCAATGCCTGGAGGGCCTTGGCCTGCTCGGCGGACTTCTCGATCTGTTTGCGCAGGAATGCGGTCTGCAGTTCGAAAAACTCGGACGGCGACTTCACGGCAACCAGTGCTTCGAGGTGCGTGAAGCCGGCTTCGGCATTGGCTTGCAAAGCGGCAATCGTCTTCAGGAGCATCTCGTTGCTGGTGGTCTTGGCCATTTCAAAGGTGGAGTCGAAAGCCCTTTGAGCCGTTTCGGCGTCCGAACTCAATTTGGAAAATGCCTCCTTCGACCGCTCAATGCCCTGTTCGGCGACAGCACGGATTTGCTCGACAGACTTGGAGGGGTCGAAGGCAGAGGAGCCGGCGTTTTCGATCGTTTCGGTATTTCCGATGATCTTGGACATTGTTCCATCCTTTTCCAGGGGCGGCCTCAAAACAAAGCCGTCTCCTTCATCTACGAAATCGCCGCAACGGATTTATGAAGCTGCCATGAATTTGCGCGAGCGGCTGTGCCTGGCGCTACACAAATACCCCCAAGAACATTCTCGAACGCTGGCCGTGGCTGCGACACGTCTTTGCCGACGGCGGCCATGTCGGACCGAAGCTTAAGGGCGCGATGCAAAAGGCTGGCACGTTCACCCTGGAGATCGTCACGCGGACGGATAAAGCCAAAGGCTTCGGGATCCTGCCGCGCCGCTCGGTCGTTGAGCGCACATTCGCACGGCTGGGGCGTGCCGCAGGCTCGCCAGGGACTGGGAGAAATCCATCGCTTCCATAGAAGCCTGGATGTAAGTCGCTCGCCTTCGCCTGCTCACCGCAGGCTCGCAAGAGCTTGATGGTTCCAGCCCTCGTTTTCGTGAAGCCAAACCTTCCAATTCTAACAATCACATCAACTGAGTTATGATCTGATTATGATAGCCATGGCTCGCATAGTTCGAGAGGCTTGTCGGCATGTCGCAAATTTATGTTCCCAGCTCAGGGCCGGATAGCTGGCAGGCGTTCTTGGCTGATCCCGCCAAGCATTGGCGAATGGGCTATTCGGCTCGAACGCTCGCGCACAGCTGGGAAAAGGCGAAGGGTCTGCCGTCCGAAATCGCCGCCATGTTCGACAAACCAGCTGAACTGTTGGCTGCCTTTCCCGAGCACAAGGTGCCGTTGGCCGGTGGGGGCCGTGACAGCCAAAGCGATGTCTTCGCTTTGATCCGATTTGGCGAAGAGACATGCGCGGCTACCATTGAAGGCAAGGTCAAGGAACCATTCGGGCCAACAGTCGGCGAGTGGTTTGCAGAACCCTCAGTTGGCAAGCGACTTCGCATGCTTCAAATCCGCGATCTGCTGGGTTTAGACGCCGTACCCCCATCGGACGTGCGCTACCAACTGCTGCATCGAACCTCATCAGCATTGTTGGAGGCGAAACGCTTCAAGACGGACGAAGCGGCGATGATCGTACATTCCTTCTCCGTGTCCCGGATGTGGTTCGCTGACTTCGAGCGGTTTGCCAGCCTTTTCGGCGTGTCGGCTCGACCAGACCAACCAATCATCATCGTTTTGAAAAGTGGCCGACGCCTTCGGTTGGGTTGGGCGACCGGAAATCCAGAACATCTCTCACATTGAAGGCTCCATCATCTTGCAAACGAGACTGTACACGTCAAAGCAGATGGGTGACGCCTGCGAGATGGTGGTCGCCGCTGAACTGACCCTTGCCGGAGTGCCGGCTCTCAAAGTTCCTGACAACTGGCCTGGCTATGATGTCATCGCTCAGCCAGTCGGGCATTCCCCGCAAAGGGTGTCTGTAAAATCTCGAACGTTCAAACACGGGCCGTCCTACGTCACCTACGACGACTTCGATCAGTTCGATTGGCTTGCAATCGTTATCCTTCTGCCAGATGTAACAAATGGCAGGGCAATTTACCTGATCCCGAGAGACGTTTCCGACGCCCTCGCGCGCAGGGATAAACCAACCAGCAAGACGGCTGCCGAGCGCTATTTCCGGGTCGATCAAGTTGAGAGTTTGTTTGAAAAATATCGCAACAACTTCGTTCTCAACCCTGTCGGGCGAGACCTTGTGGCAGCGTAGTGCCGTAAGATGAGATACTTTCGACTAACCGGCTCCGCGATTGCGGAGCGGCAAGGAGGGAGTGCCCCGCCGGCGTGGTGATTGTGGCAGCCTTGAGGTGTCGTGCTGCTCTCGGAACGTGAGTACGACTGAGCTCGCCGAGCAGAATCGGCGGCAAATTCCATCGTCCGGGGTTGCGGCGATTTCCGCCCACGGCAGCACTCCAGACGTCAATTGAAGATAGGACAAAGATCCTATCTCTTGAACCTGTCAACAAAACAGACTATGACCATTGGTAGTCATATGGAGACGTCGACATGAGAGAGATTCAGCTGAAGGACGCGAAGGCCACCTTGTCGGCGGTGGTCGACCAGGCCGTTGCCGGGGAGCCTTCCGTGATCACCCGCCACGGCAAGCCGGAGGCCGTGCTCGTGTCTTTCAAAGAATGGGAGAGGGTTTCCAAGGTGCCCAGCTTTGCAGACCTCCTGCTAGCCTTCCCGGGCGACCCCGACGACATTCCGGAACGGAGGCGGAAGCCCGCCCGCGCTTTGCGCAAGGGCTTTTAGCCCGTGTATCTACTGGACACGAATATCGTGTCGGCCGACGCGCCGACGAAAAAGGAAGTCGGCTTGCAGCCGTTCGCCGACTGGCTGCACAAGAACAATAACCATCTGTACATGTCGACGGTCACGGTCGCGGAAATCGAGGCGGGTATTACCCGCGCCGTCAGGATCGGCGCGACGACGAAGGCGGCACGGCTGCGCCGCTGGCTCGCCGCCGTCGAGCAGCTCTATGCTGGCCGCATCCTGCCGTTCGGCATCGAGGAGGCCCGCCACGCCGGCGCGATCATTGACCGGGCGCGGGCGCATGATCCCGGCTTCGAAGACATCGCGATAGCCGCCACGGCGGCAGCGCGAGGCTACACGGTCCTGACGGCAAACGAGCGGCATTTTCAGCCGCTCGGGGTGCCGTGGGCGAACCCGCTCAAGGAACTCCCGGCTTAGTCCACGCGCTCGAAACGAGCGACCGCGAAGCGGGGTGGTCTCGAACCAAGATTGATCGCGGTCGTAGATGTAATCTGCCCCCACTGATCGCGGTGGTTCGCCCGCGCCGAAATTCGCACCGCGAGGATACTTGTTTTCTTGCGGCGCGCGGGTCGTTCCTTCCTCAAGTTGAGGTAGCCGAGATCGCCCGGCGTTGTAACTTGGCTCGTTTCGAACAACCTTCAGGTAACCGTTCAATGGCCAGAAAGCCCCCATAATCCCCTGATGACCGTGCCAGCTCGATGGATATCAATCCATTTCCTGCCAGATACGAGAACGGCCGATATCCGAACCGAGCCTCGCTGTTCTGCGATTTCATCGCGATAGTCGCATGCGGTCAAATATCGTATGTCGCCCAAAACCATCTCGAATCCACATTAATGCGGCTCAAGCAGTGGCGGAGGAGCGGTAGCAGCTGGAACTTGGTTTGAAGGATGGGCCTAAACCCGGTCCGGAAGCGTGGCTGACCAGTGCCTGCTCTCGATCAAAGTCCTTACGACCTTGGGGATCAGCCTGCGGACCGCGGACACGGCTGGAGAGCGCTCATCTTTTGGGTTGACGGCAAGCACAACGGAACGGGTGATCACTGGATCAATGATCTGAACCGTGCGGACTTGGCCTTGAGACGCCTCTTTCTGAATGGCCGACGGGGTAAGGATGGAATACGCCTTTCCTTCCATGACCATATTGATGATCGTGGAAAGGGAGTCGACTTCGAATCTGACGTCCAGCACACAGCCGTGCTGGGCAACGACATCAGCCACCGAACGCCTGGCATTGTTGTTGCGCATGGGAACCGCCAGCGGAAACGCGTGCAGGTCGGCGAGCGCTATTGACCCTTCGAAAGGAGGTTGACCAGGCGGCACTACAAGGCAAAACTCTTCGCGGGCCAGCACCGTCATTTGCCGCACGCTCTCGGCGGTGCGGTACAGCACAGCCAGGTTAAAACGGCCGCCCGCCATCCACTCCTCAAGCGGTCCCGTCATGCCCTCGATCATCTTAAGCGAGATCCTCGGCAATTCGCTCCTTACCGATTCAAGCAGGGGACCACTAAGGACGCGAGCGGCGCCAGACGGAATACCAATGGTCACCTCTCCGGAAGGAGCCGCCACCGAGTTGGTCAGTTCCGCCTCAGTGAGCTGAATTTCCCTAAGGATGCTCCGACCGCGCTCAAGCAATTTTGCACCGGACGCCGTGACACTAACGCCGGTCCTATCGCGAACCAGCAGCTGGGTGCCAAATCCTTCCTCCAGTTGCCGCACATGCAGGCTTAGAGCACTTTGAGCAACGTTGAGGGTCGCAGCTGCCTTCGTGAAACTGCCGGCTTCGACGACGCCGACAAAGTATCTTAACTGCCTGATGTCCACGATGAACAAATCCAAACGGGGCATGATCCCCAGTGCTTTGATCCCAAATCAGGGTTCTGTTCTCCTGCCAAACGACGGCAGATTTTCCAGGCGCACCTGAAGGGCTGAGCCAGCTTTCATCCCCGAAAGTAACCGAACAAGATCCACCTGCCGATGCATACCCGTCTTCTCGAATATCACCTTAAGTTGCCCACGAACGGTATCCATTGCCACCCCCCGAATGCTGGCGATGTCGCGGAGTGTCTTGCCCTTTGAAAGCTCGCGTGCGACGGCTGCCTCAGCGGCCGTCAAATCAAACAGTCCCTCCAAGATTTTTGGGTCTATTGCAGCATCTTCTTCTGCGGAAGTGATGATCAAGAGCAAGTCAGCAATCGCGAAAATATCGCGGCTCGCACCGACGATCGGCAAGGCATGTACGATCATGGCGCCACGCTCGGGGCCGGCCGCGATTGGAAAGGTGCCTCCGCGACAGAGCGATGCTTCAAGCAAATTATGCCAACTCACATCGGCCGCGGATTGCGTGAATGTCAGCCGCGCCCTTCGATCCTGCACGACGTCAGGCAGCAGCCTTTCGAAACCTTGGTTGGAGGCGACAAGGCGTCCGCAATTCAGGGCGGCGGTGGGCAGGCCGATCATGTTAAAGGCTTCGACGGCCCCTCGGACCTGTTCGAAGCGCAGGCGCGCGGTTATCAAGGAAGAGCGGGCCAGATGCGGCCGCAATGCCGTCAAGCGATTGGTTACGTCTGCACCTAGCGGGCCCTCATCGTATTTCCGATGCACGGACAATTTGATGACGTCGCCGGTTGGCGATGTAATCGACGTGCCGGCATGCCAATAGACTCCTTGAGGTCGCATGAACTCCCGGTAGTATCGGCTCTGCTGCATTTCCTCGATGGACATGACCTCAGTATCCAGAAGGAATCTCGGTTCATCAAAGCGCGCTTGCCGCTCCGATGTGAGATATGGGTTACTCGCAACCCAATTCTCGCGAACGTAAACTTCCATCTTTTGAAGACAGGGCTCGTTCGCCGTCCAGCCGCTAATCCCCTTCGTGTTCACCGCGAAGAAGGCGGTATCCGTGCAATCACCGACCTTGGCGAGCAGATCCAGGACACCGCGACCCGTCCAAAGGCTTGGCACGACTGCCGCCTCGTAGATACGATCGATCAAGTCGCCATCCATGACCAACAATTCCCTAAAATGTGTCCCAAGCCGGCCGAGTTGTTTTCTTCACTGTGCGCTCACGCTTGAAGCGATCAACGCCGGCCGATCGTCAGCCCCCCTAGCAGAGCTACAAGCTCCGCCTGCCTATGCGTCTCGGTCTTGGCGAAAACGGCCTTGAGTTGGGTGCGGGCAGTCTCATATGAAATTCCCAACTGGTCAGCGGCAATCGTAATTTGTGTTCCTGAGCAAATCTTGCCAGCCAACTTCGCCTCGGCCAAGGTTAAGCCGAAACAGTCTTGCAAAACGGATGCGGGTGGCGCGCGACGACTGGCCTGATCCACAAGCACAATCATCGCCTGACAAGGCGCTAGGGGATTATACGAAACGGTCGCAAGACGCAGCAAATAAGCAAGTAGCGGGCGCTTGCCGATCCGAGGCAGCAGGACGGGCGTCGTGGAATCCGCCGGAACCGCCATCCAAAGTATTTCACGCAGCCTCCGTCTCAAGGCGTCCGTCGCGTTCTTGTCAAACGATACCAGTTGGCGATGGGTAATCTGAATATCGTGTCCAAGTAACTGGTCCGCCGGACGATTCGTCCGCAGCACACCACCCTCCCGGTCTAGCATTACTGCTGCTGTTCCGCTCACATCGAAGGCTTCGAGCGCGGCTTCCGCCCGAGCAAAGCCTAGCGCTCTTGCCACCGCTACCATTGAGCCTAGTCGCTTGGAAAAACCTGCCAGTTGTCGGAGTTCATCGTCAGAAAAAGGACCCTGTTCTCCAGATCGCTGGATCGACATGCACCATAGGTCGCCATCGGCGGCGGCCTTGACGCCAGCGAACCACCTGAGATCAAAAGGCGCCAGAAATTCTTGATAGTATGGATGCTTGTTCATTTCCTCGACTGTCAGCAGGTCAAGGTCTGTCGCAACCCCCCGACGCTCTATCAGGGGTACGATGCGATACCGCTCGTCGTGGTGGATCCAGCCGTCGCGGACATAGGCCTCGAACGAGGGCTGCATCGAAGCGCTGCGCGGGATGCCCGGCAAGCGTCCCTTGGTGTCGAAGAGGACAGCGCCGGCGCTGCCTGTCAGCTCGGTAACCGCCTCCATTGCAGCGTTCCATTGGGTAGGGTCAACTGCTGCTTTTGCGAAGGAAGCACCAATTGCGTCAAAATCAAACGCTGCGCCCACACTGGTTCCCTCTCAGATAACCCAAATGGGTCATGCACGGCCCAATACTAGCTGCTTATAGTCCTCATTGGCACTTCTGCCCACGATCAAAAATGGTCAAAACTGTGCGCAGCCAAGCCGCGATGAACAAAGGAAAAATGAAATGCGAGTTCTGCTCTCATGTACAGGCTTTGCTCTGTTGCTTTTAGTGGCAGGTAGCACTCTGGCTACGGCCGTTTCTCCCGCTCGCGCTTGCTCATGCGAACAGGGGAATGGTTGTCAAAAGGACGACGGAGGAGGCACCTGCGCGGCACGCTGAGAATGGGCATCTCAATCGCGCTGTGTTTCTCAATGAACCCCCTGGGGGTACTGTGCAACAATTGATTCGACAGATTTTGGCGATCGCGGCGGCAACAGCGCTAGCTCTGGCACTTCTGGCTGAGACAGGCTGTGTGTCACTCCCAGAAGATCAGGCTGCCTACAACGCCTGTACACCAAGCCACAATAATATCTTTCTGAGAAAGCCTGGACACAAGGCAATCGTTTCCGGAGTGTCAGGTAGCTCATCAAGATGTTACTGGAACTGGTCCCAGCCCAGTACTGACACGGCCATTGCCAGGGCAATGGCGGATTGTCACAAGTCGTATGGCCGATGCTTTCTCTACGCATCAGACCGAGGCTGGAACAACTGGGTTGCGCGGATATCAAACAATGGTGGCGTCACCAACGAGGCGCGCAACATCCAAGCGGACAACGACGCCGCCGCCAATGCAATTCTAGGCGGCTTGGCTGCAGGTCTTGCAGCGGGGAATGGCGGATATACACCACCGGCTCAAAGGCGATCCACGGGGGGCAGCAGCGGCGGCAACTGCGGGGGCAATGTCGCCGCTGATCCCGTAACGTGCAAACCGCTTCACTAACCTTCATGCAAGCACGGCTAGTGGAAGTGGATGATTGCGGCCAGGACGGAGCGGAGGCAGCAACTCTCCGCAAGCGCCCCTAGCCGAAACGAGGAGATGAGGGAACGTGAAGAAGCGTGATTCAGTCAGCATCGCCCCGAGGTTCGGTTTTCTCTACCGGATCGGCCGGTGTCCCAGATGCATGCGGGAGTCCCTCCTGTTTGCGGCTGCCAGCCTGTCGCTATGGGCGGCTAGCCTCGCGATCGCGGCCGTCTATGGCGATGCATTCCGCAATCTGAGCGTGGCCCGCCACCTGCTGGCGGCGCTGTCGGCGGTGGCGGTTCTCCTTTGGCTGTTGCATGTCGGCGTCTACGCCATCCGTAGCGCCTACGGCCACGCGTCCACCACACCATCCCTGGTCGAGCCTGCGGAGGGGGCCAACTCCAATCAGTTCGTCCGCTCCGCACGGCGCCACGCGTTGCGGGCGCTGGTCAAGGCCTTCATCGGTGCGGCCGCCGCCACCGTTCTGCCGTCGATTGCGCTGGCGTCCGGTGAATGCCCCGGGCGGCTGAATTGCGGCTGGTCCTCCTGCACGCCGCCCGATTCCACAGCCTACTGCTGTCCGAAGGGCTATCCGATACTCAGCCTCTGCGACTGCCGCTGCTACTCCAGCGTCCAGGGCATGCGGTGCAACCAAACCGGATCATGCTTCGACGAGAATTTCTGAGTTCGAATCTTGTCACGTCACAAATCTAAACGTCGAGAAACATCAACCGCCAGGTAGCATTGTCGGCAACGTCAGGCGGACAAACTCAGACGCTGCCGTCCACTGTGTCGTGGGTCGCGGTGTTCGGCGGCCGACGACGGCAAGCGTTAAGACCTCAGTTCTGGCGTTTTGCGCCACTGTCGGTGCCCCGGCTGCTGAAATATTCCCCGGGCTGCTCAAAGAGAACGCAGCGTCTTTGCGCAGGGGTGAACCCGAACGCCACGCATTGTTCCAGCTTCCAGCATTCATTTCCGCAGGCGTCCCGGTTCGGAGATGCCAAGACACGGAAGCCGTTTCCGGAAAAGGCCTTGTTGTTGAAGTATTCCATCTGCATTGGCGCGCCCGACGAGCTTGGTGTGCCGAGGTTTGAAATGGTTCCGCTTGTGGCGCGGGCGTTCATCAGGAGCTGGCCAGTTTCCCCCTTCAGGAAGCACTTTCTGTTCCAAGCGTCGTAAGTGTAGGCTCGACACGAGGGTCCCGCGTTTCGGCAAAACGCCTCGCACTGGTCGACATCCTGTGCCGCCATGGAGGCGGTCGAACTGCCAGTGAGGTCCCTGTTGCGGAATCGCGTGAAACTGGCCGACGGTGGGGGTACGGCAACCACCTGCTCCGGCGCGGGCGCCGCAGGCGGATTGGTCGGCGGCCGGTATCCAGCGATTAGGCCGCGGGTGCCGGCGGTGTGCGCCTGGCTGTCTCCTGCGCCCACGACGGCCGAGAAGAGCCTGCAAATGTCGCCGGATGACGAATGGTCGAAGCCGACGCAGCCTGATCGCGTGGAGCAGAGCTTCCTGCAGGACTCCGACGGGACTTTGACCGTCGCGCTGACGGGTCCGTTCAAGACAGTCTGAGGATAGTCGAAGAGGACCTCGACCGATTGAGCATTCGCCGGACGACTTCCAGAGCACTGGAGGGCAGTGGCCACAGAAGCGACGGCAAAAAGAAGTCGGGCTCGCCGAGCTTTCATTGGCAAAGGCCCATTTATGGTGAGCATAAGAACCTCATTCTAAGAATCGGAAGTCCCCTCGTGACGAGAATGATTGCCTTTGGCATGCAATCCGAGGCGTGACCGGCTTCCCACTGATCGGGGGTCAGGGGTTTTCATTGACTCTGGACCTACCCTGCGGACATTTCTGGGATGCCGGGATCTGAAAGAAACCTTGGCTACCGCCGCATGAATGGAACTTGATTTTCGGAGTGAGCGTGTCGGGGGCGACCGAATCTGCCGTTGACTGTGCGCCAGGTGGCCGCCGCTTCGCCTCTTTCTTCGGCTTCTCACCGACGAGTGGCGTGCCGGAGCGCGGCCGTTGCCGCTTCTTCGGCTCAATGTGCGGCTTCTTGACCTGAGCCTCCAAAGCTCGCTTGGCATGATCGTGTATCTTCGCCGCTGGTGGCGCAGGTGGACTGATCGGCGGGCGATACCCTTCGACAGGGCTTCGGGTACCAGCCGTGCGCAACGAACTTTCCTCAGCACCATCCACAGCCGAGAAAAGCCTGCAAATATGGTCGGAAGAGGAGTAATCGAATCCCGCGCAGCCTGAGCGATCGGAGCAGACCTTCCTGCAGGGCTCCAGTTGAATGTTGATCTTCGCGCTGGCGGTACCTTTCAAGCTGGTGTGCGGATATTTGAAGAGCACCTCGGTTGATTGAGCGCGACCTGGCCGGACTCCGGTCCAAAAGGTAGCGGCAGCAAATGCGATGCCGAAAAGAAGCCAGATTTGCGGAGTGTTGATTTGTAGCATTCAAGTTGCCTTTAATGGCGACTGGCCAGGAGAGCCCCGACCAGAGCTGTTAGTTAGTACTGCGCAAAACAGGGCTTTCCATCGCCATTCGTATATTGGTCGAGCTATGCGGACACGCGATTTTTCATCGTTGGTGCCAATGTCGCGAGCTCGCATCCCCAGGTAGACTGCGATCAGAAACAGGCTAATTGCGGCCCACCAGTGGGCGAAACTTGCATCTGCCATGTGGAGCTGTACCCAATTAACAAGGTCTTGGTCACGGATGAACAGGAAGAGGCCCGGAATGTAGATTGGAGCGCTATGTTGAAGCGGGAAAAGAGCCACCGTAACGACGAGAACGCCGAAAAGCCTTTCGAATTTCCATTTCATGGCGGCCTCTCCTTTAAACTTAAGCACCTCATTCGTACGGGTCGGGTGCCTGGCACGTCATGTACTTCGCGCTCGACCAGCCGCCCGGAACGGCTGCCCATGGATGCCCTCTCGGATCCCACGAGAACTGGGTCACCTTGATGGACCGGGAATTCTGGAGGACTTCTCCCGTCAGCTCCCCAAAGGGTCGGTTTCTGATGTTGAGCGGCGTGCCGCTTGGGTCCGTGATCCAGCACACCAGGGATGGATCGCGAAGTTCCTGTGGCTGAGTCGTGGAGACCGTCACTCTGGGATTGAGCTGGCGTAGCGCGACCGTTGCGTTCAATGCAGCGTCGGCGTCGCAGAACCGAAGCCTCTGTCGGCTCTTGCTGGCTTCGGCGGTCCAAGGTTGCCCGCCGCAAAAGCCGCGACAGTCGGTCGACAGGCTGGTCGACGAGAGGGACCGGATGCAACTGTCACCGTTGGCGCATTGAAGAGTGACTAGGTTTCGGTCAATCTCGACCGTCCCGAGCTTCGACAAATCTACCTGAAACGTTGTCTCCAACGACAGCGTAGTGATGACGTTCGCATCGGTGTTTCGGACAGTCTGAATCCGACGATCGATGAAAACGGCTTCGCTGTCGGTCTTCCTCCAGCCGCGGTCGAAAAGCACGTTCCACGATAGGTGCAGCTTATTGGAGTTTTCGCTTGCAGGCAGGCATGCCCAAGAACGGCTAAGCATCTCGGCTGCGGCGTCGTTCACGGGCGGATTGATTGGCGGGCGATACCCCGTAAGGCGACTGCGAGTGCCTGCCGTATGCGATTGGCTCTCCGTCGCGCCGACGATGGTCGCGAAAATCCTGCACATGCCATCATCTGGCGAATGGTCGAAACCAACGCACCCCGAACGTGACGAGCAGAGTTCCTTGCATTGGCCGAGCGGTACACTGATCTTGGCGCTGATGACCCCGTCGAGTGCAGTCTGGGGATAGTCGAAGAACTGCCCGTCCGACTGCGCTTTCGCCGGCGGAGCTCCGGACGCAAGGGCGATGGCTATAGCGACCGCCACGCCTGGAAGGCGTCCCGCGACCGCGTGAAGAGATGCAAATGCCGGCATGAATCTTGCTTTCCCCACCGGTTGGCTCACAGCCTGAAACAGCGCTACCGTTGCCGCACGAACGTCGCGTCCTCGGAAACGACCGACCCCAGCTTCCTTTTCAGGCGCATGACGTTTTCATAGGATTTCGTGATGCGTTCGAGCATTTCGGGATTCCGCCGCGCCTCTTCGGAAAGGAGCGTGGCGACCTTTTCCGGGATCGCAGGATCAGGGTGTTTGTCGTTGGCGAATATGAGGATGTCGTTCCCCGCGAAAACCGCTCTGAGCACTGAGTCCTCGAAGCTGACGTTGTCGGTGATGGCCTGCATCTGCATGTCATCGCTGATGATCACGCCCTTGAAATGCATGTTGTCCCGCAGAAGCCCGGTCAGCGTCGCCCGGGACAGCGAAGAGGGGATATCGTACGAAAAGGACAGCTTCTCGTTTATGACGTGCGCGGCCATGACCATGTCGACGTCCCCCGACGCGATCAGACCCTTGTAGGGAAGAAGCTCCTTCTCGCTCCATGTCTTGGTGACGTCAGCCATTCCCTTGTGGCTGTCCTTGGTGCTAGAGCCGTGTCCAGGGAAGTGTTTCAGGGCCGTCAGCACTCCCTTTGTCCGATGCGCTTCGATAAAGGCCCTGGCGTACGCTTCAACCTTCTGCGGATCGGCGGAAAAGCTCCTGCCAAGCTTGCCGATGATGGGATTCGCCGGGTTGACGTTGAGGTCGACGACGGGAGCCAGATTGAGGTTGAATCCCAAGCTGGAGAGATCAGACGCGAGGTTCTGGTAAACCACGACGGCCGCGTCGGGACTCATGGTCTTTGCGACTGTCGCCTCGCTGGGCACCTCCTTGAACCCGACCTCGCCCGTAAGCCTCTGGATGCGGCCACCCTCCTGGTCGATGGCGACAAGCAGGCGGGTCGTGGCGTATTGCTGCAGGCCTTTGTTCAGTTGCCGCACTGCCTCAAGGCTCGAGATCTGCGCCCCAGATAGATGACGCCAGTTATTTCACCTGCCTCTGCCTGTTTGACGACCCGCTTGTATCCATCATCGTCCGGACTGTCGCCGACGAAGCCGACCAGCACCATCTGCCCGATCATCTGCCGCAGCCTGCCATCTTCGACGGCGCGGTACAGGTTGGCCTTCCGCAGGTGGGCTTCCGGCGCCGGGTCAGCGCGCAGCGGTGCGGAAATGCCAAGGAGCGTGCAAGCGACAGCAATGAAGGTTGCGATCCATCGCGACATGGTTCAATTCCTTGGGCTTACAGGACGGACGAAGTCGGGCATGACTGTCCGGCTGTTTTTCCGCGCCGAGGTCATGCCCTTTCTGCGCACTGGATAGAGGTTCGAGCCGTAGACCAGATAGCATCGGTTCGGCCGCGCGATGGTCCATGTGAAGCCTCCGCAGCGGCCGTCCGAGTCACATTGCTGCATGCATTCCTGGTACGAGACTGCGGATGACTGCGTGCCATCTCCGATGAAACCGCTTGTCGTGAAAAGTTCCCATCCAACGGTCAGGCTTGGGGGAGGGGCCGCGGGCGTGGCCTTGAAGTAGAGGCCGGATCTCCCCAGCGAGTAGGACTGCACGAACTCGAAGCCCGATTTCAGGAAGCAACGGTTGGCTTCGAGGTTGTAGGTGAATGCCCGGCAGGAGTTCTGGCTGTCACATATCGCCCGACAATTTTCCGCATCGCGCGCTGCCATGCCTTTCGGAACGAGGTCGCCACCCCAGAGGTCGACGCCGCTGTAGGACGCGTAGTACCAGGACTCGGCGTTGGCGGGATCGTGATAACCCGGAATGCGTTGGCGAGTGCCAGCCGTCGAGAGCGTATCTGCCTGCGCCGAATTTATTCCGGCGAACAAGTGGCAGATATTGGTTGCCGAGGAATGGTCGAAGCCTGCGCAGCCTGAACGCGCCTGACAGATTTTCCGGCAGTCATCCAGGGGCCGGCGGAACTCTGCGCTGGGAGAGCCGCTCAGCGCGGTACCGGGATAGTCCAAAAAATCTGACTGCCCTTGGGCCGACACCCTTGGCGCAATTCCAGAACCAGTTAGCGACAGGAAGAGCAGCGCGAAAGCGATCCCTGCTGCGCGCGCGCGGCCCCGACGACTTTGTTGCATCCCCTCAGCTTCCCCAATTGCCCAAACCACTACCGATATGCATCGCGCTCGGTCAGGGATTGATCGACCCCTCGCAGTAGGTGGTGCGAAGGAAGCTTTCGTACGCCGCGGCATGGCTCGAACTGCTGTCGGTTGCATCCTGGCAAAGCGAGGCGAGGAGCTTGTTGGCTTCCGAATTGCCCTCCAGGGCAAGTTCGAAATAAGACCTGCCTGCCTTGTTGGCATCTGCGGCGTCTACGCGGTCCTGCGCGAACGTCCTCGGGTCGTACCAGCGCGCGATTTCGAGCTTGGCGTCCTGGCTGCCTCTCTGCATCGCAAGGTTGATCGCTTGCATGCCGACATCGCGGTTGCCGCGATCGAAGGCCACTTTGCTCAAGGCGAAGAGCTCATGGCCATCCGAGTCTGTCGTCTTGAGCTTTTCCAACCTGGCCGCGAGCGGAGGGTTAGTTGGATCGCGGTAGTTCGAAAGCAAGCTTCGTGTTTCCGCGGTCGATCCCGTATCGGAACGACCTCCACCTACGCTGGCGAACAGGCGGCATTCGTTTTTCGGAGAATGGTCGAAGGCCATGCAGCCTGTGCGTCCCTCGCAGAGTTTTCGGCATTGTTCCAGTGACAGGGAAACCTGTGCGCTGGTGATGCCGTTCAGGAGCGTGTCAGGGTAGTTGAACAGTTCTTCCGCGGGAGCGTTCTGCGCAGTCGTTGGCGCGGACGCTCCCAGTAGCAATATCGCGGCCATGGTCGCGACGGGCATGCCGAAGGACATCGTTCGCAAGACAAGGCACTTCGCCAATCCGTTCTTCCACATGCCTCTATCCTCCGATGGCTTCGTAGGCGGCGGGTTGCCGCGCCATGCCGTTTCTGGTTGTCATTCCAAAGTTCCCTCGCAATAGGTGTTCGTCAGGAACCCGTTGAAGGTTGGGTCTTGAGGGGAGCTCGCGCTCTTCGCGCAAAGGGAGCGAAGCAGGTTCGCTGCCTCCGCCTTACCCTCGATCACCAGCTCGAAGTAGAACCTTGCGGCCTTGTTTGCGTCCGGACGGTCTGCCTTGGCCGGATCGAAGGAGTTCGGATCGTACCAGCGCGCGATTTCGAGCTTGGCGTCCTGGTCGCCCCGTTCCATCGCAAGATTGATGGACTGCAAGCCAATCCCTCCGTCGCCTTCGCGGTATGCGTCGCCGCTTAGCGTGAACAGTTGAGCTCCGGTGGTATCCGTCCGTTTCAACCTCTCGAAACGCGCCTGTAGGCTCTCTGGCTTGGGCATCAGCTTATACGCTTCGTAGCCTCCCGCGGCCGCCACGAGCAGTGCCAGGGGGATCAGAAGGTATAGGTATCGCCACCTGCTCTTCGACGGCAGGACAGGTGCCGGGTCAGGCACCTTGATTATCGGAGGAGGCAATGGCGGGTCCGGCACCAGATCGATGATGCGTTCAGGCAAAGCAGGGAGGGCCGTCGGAGGAGCGGTCAGCTCCTGTGACCACCCACCAGGTTGTGGCGTAACCGGGGGCCAGAACGCATTGCCCCAAACGTTCTGGCCGTCGACTTCGATCTTCACCTGTTGGTCGACCGGAATTCGATCGCAGACTTCAGGCCCCACGGACAACGTGGTCGAACCCGCGGTTCGGTTTGCGACCTCCGCCGCCACGGTAGCCGGGCGCGCCTGCCATCCGCCATCGCCGAGGTACGGTGTGTCCGCGGACTTGCGCGTGATCGAAAGGCGCAAGCGCTGGGTACTCCCCAGTTCTTGCGGAAACACGATCAGGGCATGCCCGAACAGGCGTGACTCATCCTCTGTTACTTTCAGCGGAACCTGCGTCATCGAGCCGTCTCTGTGGACTCGGCAGAAGACAGCGACGACGAATTGAGAGTCTCCAGGATCGCTCTCAGCCGTTCGTTCTCGTCGACGTTCACTGTGATGCCCTCGCCCGAGAGGACATTGTCGGTCACGAGCTGGTTAAAGGCGTACATCCATTCCGAGAGCGCCAGGTAGGAGAAGTTCCGCCGTTCCTTGCCAAGTCCGTCGCAGTTCGAGACGTTTGGTCGGCGGGCGAATACCCTGATCTCGCCGTCTTCGGTGCCGTCCGGGGCCATTGGCCGCTTCTCCTCGGGCAAGGCCTCGAAGCCAAGCGTGCTGACGAAACGGTTGATGCGGCTCGTCGCGAGGAAACCTGCCCTCTCGAGCAGGATGTCAGGCCTCTCGACCGAACTTCCAGAGAGCTTGGCGAGATCGTCGGCTATCTGCTCCTCGACCCCGGTGCGGCGGGCCGCCGCGACAAGCTCGGCGATCAGCTCTCCTGCCAGTTTGTGGGTAAGGCCAACGGCCTGAAGCGCGCCGTCATTCCTTGATAGCGCCAGAAGCCCATCCAGCCAGTGGCGCATCGCCGAGCGGGCGAGGTAGGCTTCGCGGGGCAGCGCCTTTTGCGAGACCGACGGCCCGGAAGGCGCCGCGGCGGCGACCGTCTTCTTCTTGTTCCCTGGCAGGGGAGGGGCGCCCGGCCGCAGTGGCGGAGTGACGCGCTTCTTCACGACGGTATCGGCTCGGCCATCCGAGCCGTCGTCGGGGGCGTTCTGGCGCTTGATGCGGTTGCCGTACTCGATGTGGAGGTGCTCGGAAATCCCGTTCTGAGAAATCTGGAGCATCTTCATCGCCACGCCGAACTGCTCCCGCTCCCATGTCTCGGTGAGACACGCAAGAATCTGGTCCGATACTTCCCGGCGCTCGGCGATACGCTTGTTGATGTCGCTCTCGACGAAATAGGGAGCGAGCACGCGACGTATTTCGTGGGCGATGTTCCCGAGGCGGCCCCGTATCTGCCCATACTTAATCTCGGGACGGCAGATCGCCGCGAGGTTTTCCGCCAGATATCGTTTCGGCGAGGAAAGCCCGGTCGCAGCCTCGGTGCCTTCCGATTCACCGCGCAGGCGCGATGCCTCCGGGCCGATGCGGAGCAGGCTTGGCCAGAAGAACGCCCGGGGACGGCCAGATCGCCTGGCGATGCCCTGGGGTTATGCCTGCTGTCGGGATGCATGGCTTGTCAGCCGTGGTTACCGTCACGCCGTTTGACGACAGAAAGCGGATTGCGTCGCGAGCGCTGAGAGAGAAGTTCAGCTTCTGGGCGTTCTCTCCGTCGAGGATTATGAAGGTGTTCACCCCGACCGCCCGGCCGCAAGCGTCCGAAAGCGGGCCTCCGCTGTTGCCGCGCGAAATGTTCGCGGAATGGGTAATGACCTTCGTGGCGCCGTCCTGGGGCATGGCCATCACGTTGCCTTGCGTGACCACCATCTCGAGATTGCCTATGCCGCTGGTGTCGCCATTGATGATGTCCCGGTACGTCTTGTCCATGGACATCACGAAGCCAGGAAATCCGCCTGCAATTACGCTGTCGAGCCTTCCGATTCCGGTCGAAAGCTGCAGGGCCGTCACGCCGCTGGGCGCGTCGTCCACGCGCAGGAGGGCGAAGTCCGGGTCTCCAGTCGCGCTTGCGGCGGCTTTCGCGACGACATGCGCGGGAACCGCGCGCCCAAGCGCCTTGCTGGCGACGAACACTGTTTCGCCTGCGCCTTCGACGACATGGTTGTTGGTGAGAATCTCTCTCTTGCCTACGAAGAAGCCACTTCCGGTGCTGAGCGTGTTCCCCGTGAGAGGCGCGAGCACCAGGACGGTGGCCGAGTCGAGGGAGGCTAGAAGGGCTTGTGGTGAACCGGGCGGGGCAGGCGGCCCGACGGCCGCCTCGGGCTGTTGGGGGTCCAGTATCTGGGGACCCAGAACTGAGGCGTCCGCATTGCATGCCGCCTTTGCGAGTTCCGCTTTGATTTTGCCGATCCGCGCCTCGAGGCTTCGGTTGACCTCCGCGTTGTCCACCAGGGAAGGCGGCTGCGACGGCTGAAGCGCCTTCGGATAAAGGAGGTTTCCCGGCCATGCCGCGTAGATCAGGCAAGCCGCGAATACGAGCGATATCGCCATGACCCGACTTGAACAGTTGGAGGTGAACGGATGGCGAACACTGTCCGTTAAGCTATTGAATTCACTTGCCTTGGATTTCCGGCACGAAAATGTGTGGTAACAACATTTGTGCTGTTGTCCCTGTTTTGTATGGATTTTACGGCATTTATTCGCTAACAACGCTGGCATGTTTGTCGTTGAGAGAGTCGCGCGCGGCCACCGCTATCTCTACCTCGTGGAAAGTGTCCGCGACGGCAAAACCGTTCGCCAGCGCACGATAAAGGCGCTGGGCCGCAAGGATGCGCTGGTTGCCAGCGGCGAACTTGACAGATTGGCGGCCTCGATTGCGCGCCATGGCGAACGCAGCCTCATCCTGTCCGACATTGACGCGGGGCGAATTGCCTCTCGCCGCATCGGCGGTCCGCTGTTGTTCGGGCGGCTGTGGGAGCGGCTCGGGATCGGCGAGGTGCTGGAAGAGGTGCTGGAAGGGCGCCAGTTCGGCTTTGCGGTGGAACGGGCGGTGTTCGTTGGCACGCTGCATCGGCTGTTCGTCTCGGGCTCGGACCGCGACTGCGCGAACTGGATGGCCGATTATGGTATCGAGGGCGCCGAGGGTCTGGCGCTCCATCACTTTTACCGGGCAATGGCGTGGCTGGGCGAGGAACTCGGCGAAAAGGCGCAAGGCGCGCTGGTGGCGCGCTGCGTGAAAGACGCGATCGAGGAAAAGCTCTTCGCGCGCCGGCAGGACCTGTTCACCGACCTCAGCCTTGTGTTCATGGACACCACCTCGTTGTCCTTCCATGGCGCGGGCGGCGAGACGCTGGGCAAGCGCGGGCATTCCAAGGACTTCCGCCCCGATCTGGCGCAAATGATCCTGGCGCTGGTCGTTGATGCCGAGGGCCGGCCGATCTGCACCGAGATGGTACCCGGCAACACCGCTGACGTGACCGTCCTGTTGCCGGTGGTCGATCGGCTGCGAACGCGCTTCGGCGTCACACGCGCCTGCGTTGTCGCCGATCGCGGCATGATCAGCGCCGATACCATCGCCGCGCTCGAAAAGCTGGGCATGGAATACATTCGGGGGGCCCGCGAACGCTCGAGCAGCGTGATCCACAACGTCGTGCTCAATGACGCGGCACCGATGGTTCCGCTCGTTCTCGAGCGCCAGCGCGGTGAAACTCAGTTGTGGGTCAAAGAGGTCAAGGTCGGTAAAGACCGCTACATTGTCAGCCGCAATGACGCCGAGGCCGAGAAGGACAAGGCCGACCGCCAGGCGATCATCGCCGGCCTCGAGGCACAGCTCAAGAAGGGCGACAAGGCACTGGTCGGCAACTCGGCCTACCGGCGTTACCTCAAGGCCAGCGGCAAGAACTTCAAGATCGATGTCGGCAAGCTTGCCGAGGAAGCCCGCTACGACGGCATCACCGTGGTGCGGACCAACGCGAAGGTGACCCCGCTCCAGGCCGTGCTGCGGTATCGCGATTTGCTCGAGGTCGAGAGCCTGTTCCGCGCCGCCAAGGCAACCTTCAATACCCGGCCGATCTTCCACCAATCCGATGCCGCCATCCGCGGGCATGTGTTTTGCTCGTTCCTGGGGCTCGTACTCAGCAAGGAACTGTACCGCCTCTGCCGGGCCAAAGGCCTGACGCCCGAATGGCAGCCGCTTCTACGCGATCTCGACCGCCTCCAGGAAGCCACCATCGAAAAGGATGGTCGCATCGTCACCACCAGAACCCACGTTACGGGCCAAGTGGGCAACGTCTTCAAGGCAGCTGGCATCGCTCTGCCACACAACCTCGACGAACAACTCGCCTGAGATCATCCCCAAAATGTAGTGGTAACACGCGCCGGCGCGCGCCTAACGTGCTGATATAATAACATATTCTTACAGGCGGTGTTGAAGTGGGGCATGACAGGCCAAAGCGAGATTCGCCTGGGTTTTGTCGGGACCATTGGCTGAGGCCCCTGCGGGGACGAGCTTGCAGGTTTGGGCGACTCGGCGCGCGGCGGGGGAGACAGTTTTGCCGAGCCTGGACCACCTCCGCCTACAGTCCATGCCTGGCCAGGCACTCGCGGCGATATTCCGGACGGAAGGTAGGAGCCTATAGTCCTTTCGCCGTGCCGGACGAATGCAGCGGGGGAGGCGCGGGCTTCCTCCGGCAGCATTCCCCAGTTCGTGAGGACAGCGTTTTCCCCGACCGCCACGATCGAGCTTTCGTCGGTGACGTTGAGCATCGCGGCGACGGTCTCGCCGATCTCCCGGTCGGCCAGCGCTGGTCGAAGGGCCTCAATCCGTGCCGTCAACGCCGACACGACCCGCGCCCGCATCCCACGGTCCAGCGCTTCCAGCTGCTTCGCATCGTCGTCGAACGCGCTGAACCACGCAACGACCAGGCGGCCACCGTCCTGCTCCTTGACGTTCGGCTCGGCGAACAGACGCGAGGCGCCGTCCCCGCACAGTTCGTCTATGCGGCCGAATGTCGTTTCACAGTCATGCCACAACGACCTCCCAGCAACGGCCAATACGTCAACGGCACGTGCCTGCGTGGTGCGAACGAAGTGGACGTTGCCCCGTCCAGCCATCAGGTCTTCCCCTACCGCACGTGTTGCCTTTTAACGATGCGCGGCATCCCCGGCGGCATCCTTCGACCGAAACAAACTTTGTGTCAACAAGCGCTTAATGGATTTGGCCGCCATGCTTAACCTGATGAGGCTGAAGTCATATTTGCTTTGCGATTAACTCGCTTGGCGAGGGTCTTACAAGCCTCACGTTGCTGCATACCCCATTTGGGTTATCGCGCGGCGAAAGTTGATGAAATATGGTGGCCGTGTGGCTGTCGCTGCCTCAGGCCAGACAGTTGCCGTGGCCTCGCAATGATGGGTTCAGTCAGATAAGTCTCGTGGCGGGATTGCCATGACTCTTCCAGCCTGCTCATTTCCGTCAGTTCCGGCTGGGACTGTTTGAAATTTGATAGAGCCGACGGCCGTTTTGGTTTTCAGGATGGCTCGCTACCGAGGGGGACATATGTTTGCTCATCCGGCTCGCCGTAGAGTCGTTTTCCTCGCGGCCGCAGCGTCCAGTGCATTCCTGGCGTGCGGAGTTTTACCTACGACCGGTCAGGTTACCGCAGAACTTTTTGATTACCCGGGGACAGCTTTGAAGGGGGTGACCTCCGCGCAGATGGTCGTTCCATTGCAAGAGTGCCGTTCGATCTGTTCTTCGCGTTCGGGATGCGTCGCTTTTGAATATCGGTCTGACGCGAGCGCCTGCAAGCTTTTCGCGAAGGTGGAATCCGCCTTCGAAAGTCCAATGACCACAGCAGGAACGAAAGACCTGGTTCCTGGTTACCGCTCTCCATCAAATCCGGCCACGCAACCTGCCGTGTTAACCCCCCAGGCTGAGCCGGCCTTGGAGGCGCCGGATGCCAGCGGCCGCAAGGTGACCTATCACGGGATCCCCGGAGACCCTCGACCGATCGGTTGGGTCTATATCAACGTCTGCAGCGGAGCGCCGGTGAACGCGACCTCCTTGCGCAATTCGGTCAACGATTTCGTTTTCGAGTCATTGCGGCTCATCCCTGGGAGGATCGAGCAGTTTGACAGGATCACGACACCGCAATGCGCGCGGGTACCCAAGGCCATCGGCTATGCGGCCGAAGATACTGAAGAATGGAGAGTCGGGGCGGCCCTGCAGGAAATGGGTCCGATCCTGCGTCCTTTGGGGATTGGGATCCGCGCGGACGGCAAATTACGATCGGGAGATGCCGACCGTTACCGCATCGATATATGGCTCAGCCATCAGTAGGAGTTCGCGGCTCGGGCAACCTTCACGAAGGACGTCCGGCTTGGTACTCCAATATTATCGCCGGTAACACCGGAGAGCCCGTAGCCTTTGGTGCCGGCACTCTTGCGTTGCTGAGCGGAATCCGTCGACCCGGGCAGGACGCCCGGTGAACACGTCAATGATCGACCAAAGATACGCTCTTCATTTCATAGCGCTTGGTCATGCTCGACTATCTCTATAGTTCTCGGCGCGTTTGAGATTGCCACGCCCGTCCGTTATTTTTCGTGCGCCTGAACTCGATCACCTTTGCCGGTTGCTTGCAATGCTCGGCGGTGATCACCGCCTCTATAAGCAGGTCAATAGCCAAGCGAGAATCCCGGCTGACTTGATCATGTCCGCATAAATGGTTGAGGGCCTCGTTGAGGTGGACGCGCGCTGCGGCGAAATCGCTGTTCAATTAATTCTCCGATCAAGTAACCCAACCTACGTCGGATATGGCCGCCCGCCTCTCAATGGCTTGGAAATATCCACAACCGTTTTTGATTCAAATCGGCAGGATCCAAGTCGGCGGCGCCAGAACAGCCGCAAGCAAGAGTGCATTTGGGCGAGCGCGAAGGCCGGCGCCACATCATATCCGAGACTGATGCAAGGCCGGCTAGACGGATCGACAGGTCCGCCACGCTCCCACACATGGCGGATTCGTCGGGTAGGAATTATTTATCGCGCGATCGCGGAAGTCCGCTTTCAGCGCTCCCGTCCGTCTCGTTTCCCTCGGTAGCCTAAAACGTGTCGAGATCAGTTGGCCTCATATCCGGCAGCTTTGAAGAAGTTTTTGCACTCGGTTGGCTTGAACAGGTGGCCGATATCCCGCATGCCGCTCCGGGAGGGCAAGAATGCGGGCCTTTGGTAACCCTTGATTGATTATCGGCCCCATACTGCGATGCATATGTGGCCAATTCGCTCTCATTGATCGACAAGAAAAAAGCCCTGCGGCTTGGCCGCGAGGCTTTCTTGGACGTCTGCTAATATTGAAGCCCTCGCATGAAGCTGCTCAAACGCGACGCGGTTTAATTTCAGACGATTCAATCGGCTCATTTTCCAGAAACGAAAATATTGCGAAGGCATGGATCACGTTAGGTCGGCGATGTCCTAAGGGAGCATCGCGTTTTTTGCTATCTTCGAATTCGGGGAGTCGTTTGGTTTCCCAACCGGGCTGTCAAAATTGGGGTTGAAATTTACTTCCGAATTGTTCGGTGCTAGGGGACCCACCAACACGCAGCTAACTACTCTACCGCGGGGGGGTGAAAGAGTGACGCAGCGTCCGTCTGCCGTAAGGCTCGGTGACCTTCTGGCGGGAGACCTGCGGGTCTTTGGCGGCCCCACGACGACCGAACCACTCGCCGGCCGAATCAGGGCGGAGCAGGTCAATATCGTGCTTCGCAACACGCCTCTTGGCATGGTTGCGAACATACTCAATGCGGCCACTCTTGTTATGGCGCTTTGGGGTTCGTCCGACCAAACGAATGCGGTCCTCTGGGCGAGTGTCATTATCGTCGCCGCCGGGTTCGTAGGCCCAAGAGCGAGATCATCGTTTCGGTCAGTCAAACCAAGGTCAGTGTCTCGCCGGACTACGCAAAACCTGGTGCGGAACGCCCTCTTGTTTGGCATCTGGTGGGGCGCACTTCCCATTCTGTTCTTCAGTGGGGCAACAAGTGCCGCCCAGGTCGTCATCACCTGCCTGAGCGCGGGGATGATCGCAGGCGGTGCCGCCTCCTTTTACACGATTCCCATTGCGGCCATCGCGTATACGCTGCCGATCTTCGTCGGTTCGGCGGTTGCGGTTGTGTGGCTGGATGGCGCCGTCAATCTGCCCGTCGCAATCCTGTTAGTGAGCTACGCCATCACGCTGTTTCGTGCAGTGCTTGCCCACGCGTCCGAATTTACCCAACGCTTCATTCTACAAGCTGAAAGCGAAAACGCCATTCGCAGGGATGTTCTAACGAGTCTGCCAAACCGGTTCAGCTTCAACGAGCGGCTGGAGAACGCGTTGGTGGACGCTAAGCAATTTGACCAGAACTGTGCGTTACTGTTGTTCAATCTTAACGGTTTCGACAAAGTCAATGATCGTTTTGGCCGAGCAATGGCGGATGCCCTGTTGGTCGAGGTGGCTGCGAGACTTCGCAAATCAACGCGGGAGACCGATGGCATTGCCAGATTGGAGGGCGGCGAATTTGCAATAATCGCTACGCGCGATACCAGGCCAGATCAAATCGGGTCCTTGGCCAAACAGATTATCGATGCCATGCGCCCCCCTTTCTTGATCGAAGGACGCGAAATATATTGCAGGGCCTCTATTGGTATCGCTTTGGCGCCCACGGACGGTTTGGATGCCAACCAACTCTTGCGGTGCGTCGACACCGCGCTGTACAGGGCTAAGACGCTGGGGGCGGGCTCCATCCAGTTTTTCAGCGGAAGCGACGGTGAAGCTGCTGCAAGGCGCCATGCCCTTGAACGCGATCTGGCATCTGCGCTCGCCAATGACCAGCTTTCGCTGGCATTTCAACCCTTTCTCGACCTCGGGAGCGATCGCATCCGAGGTTTTGAAGCGCTTCTGCGGTGGCAGCATCCGACCCTTGGCGCGATCCCACCGTCGGAGTTCATATCTATCGCTGAAGAAACGGGTTTGATTCACTCAATCGGACACTGGGTCGTCAAAACGGCTTGCTTGGCCGCGGCGCGCTGGCCGTGCGACTTGCGGGTCTCCGTCAACTTGTCGGCAGTGCAGCTTAAGAATAAAGCCTTGCTGGATGGAATTGTGGCGGCGTTGGCTGAAGCCGGTTTGGAGCCCCGAAGACTCGAGGTCGAAATCACAGAAACTGTGCTGATTTCGAATTTTGAAGAAACGATTTCATTATTACAATCGTTAGGTTCTCTATCCGTAACAGTTGCTCTTGACGATTTTGGAACCGGCTATTCATCACTCACTTATCTTCGTAAATTGCCTCTTTCGCGGCTCAAGATCGACCGATCTTTTGTCCAGGATATGCTCACCGATGCGGACTGCGCCGCGATTGTACGATCATTGATTGAGTTGGCGCATGAGCTTCGAATTGAGGTAACAGCCGAAGGCGTCGAAACTCCCGAACAGCTCGACTATCTTCGCCGCATCGGATGTGACGAAGCTCAAGGCTATTTAATCGGGAAACCTGTCCGGATAGACGACATTCTTTGCATTGCTGCGAAGCCGTTTGGTCAGCAGCTAAATACATGAATCGCACGACCCGCACTTTGCCGGCGCTGGTCTGGTTTTTTCTCGTAGGCCAACGGTGACGAGGTGAGGCAACAGACTCCACCCGGTAACATTTTTCTTGAGGCAATGCGCAGTCGTAGGATGAGGAACTTCGAGGCCCTTATTGCGCGACCTGACACCATAAGAAGTCGCCCGAGAATGCGATGTGATGGCGGGTGGGTGGATGTGGACCCGATCCCCGGAACGCTGGTCGTCAAAATCGGCGCGGTGCTCGAACTGGCGTCGAATGGCTATTTGCGCGCGACCGTGCATCGCGTCGTGACGTCGCCCGCCGGCGTCTATGGGCCTTCCGTTCCCTTTTCTTAAGCGCGGCGGGAATGCGACCATGCCGCTTCTGAGCCTGCCGAAAGAATTGGCGGCCGAGGCCCGCGGACGGGCAAATGATCGAGAAACCCGTTGTTCCGACATGCCGCCTGCAAAGCCACAGCGCTCCTATGCCGATGTGGCACGCCGGTACTATGTCGATCTTCAGGTTTGCGGTCGGAGCACGAATCTTTGCCGTTTCGCGCTTCCTTTGGAATGTCATTCATCGCCAAAGCCCTGAAACGAGCTCAGAAAGGCAAAACCGTTCGGCGGTTTTCCTCCCATTCCGCTAAACGGTGTTCCCCTCTGAAGGCTTTGACCTTCCTTTGGCCGGGCCGCATTCGAGCCCGGCCTTTTTTGTTTCACGGACTGCTTTGTTCAGATCTGCTGGAACGCGTTTCGCTGGGTCAATCTTTCGGAAACAAGACGGTTCGCATTCGCAGCCGATGTTGCGTCATGCCCCACTTCAACACCGCCTGTAAGAATATGTTATTATATCAGCACGTTAGGCGCGCGCCGGCGCGTGTTACCACTACATTTTGGGGATGATCTCAGGCGAGTTGTTCGTCGAGGTTGTGTGGCAGAGCGATGCCAGCTGCCTTGAAGACGTTGCCCACTTGGCCCGTAACGTGGGTTCTGGTGGTGACGATGCGACCATCCTTTTCGATGGTGGCTTCCTGGAGGCGGTCGAGATCGCGTAGAAGCGGCTGCCATTCGGGCGTCAGGCCTTTGGCCCGGCAGAGGCGGTACAGTTCCTTGCTGAGTACGAGCCCCAGGAACGAGCAAAACACATGCCCGCGGATGGCGGCATCGGATTGGTGGAAGATCGGCCGGGTATTGAAGGTTGCCTTGGCGGCGCGGAACAGGCTCTCGACCTCGAGCAAATCGCGATACCGCAGCACGGCCTGGAGCGGGGTCACCTTCGCGTTGGTCCGCACCACGGTGATGCCGTCGTACCGGGCTTCCTCGGCAAGCTTGCCGACATCGATCTTGAAGTTCTTGCCGCTGGCCTTGAGGTAACGCCGGTAGGCCGAGTTGCCGACCAGTGCCTTGTCGCCCTTCTTGAGCTGTGCCTCGAGGCCGGCGATGATCGCCTGGCGGTCGGCCTTGTCCTTCTCGGCCTCGGCGTCATTGCGGCTGACAATATAGCGGTCTTTACCGACCTTGACCTCTTTGACCCACAACTGAGTTTCACCGCGCTGGCGCTCGAGAACGAGCGGAACCATCGGTGCCGCGTCATTGAGCACGACGTTGTGGATCACGCTGCTCGAGCGTTCGCGGGCCCCCAGAATGTATTCCATGCCCAGCTTTTCGAGCGCGGCGATGGTATCGGCGCTGATCATGCCGCGATCGGCGACAACGCAGGCGCGTGTGACGCCGAAGCGCGTTCGCAGCCGATCGACCACCGGCAACAGGACGGTCACGTCAGCGGTGTTGCCGGGCACCATCTCGGTGCAGATCGGCCGGCCCTCGGCATCAACGACCAGCGCCAGGATCATTTGCGCCAGATCGGGGCGGAAGTCCTTGGAATGCCCGCGCTTGCCCAGCGTCTCGCCGCCCGCGCCGTAGAAGGACAACGAGGTGGTGTCCATGAACACAAGGCTGAGGTCGGTGAACAGGTCCTGCCGGCGCGCGAAGAGCTTTTCCTCGATCGCGTCTTTCACGCAGCGCGCCACCAGCGCGCCTTGCGCCTTTTCGCCGAGTTCCTCGCCCAGCCAGGCCATTGCCCGGTAAAAGTGATGGAGCGCCAGACCCGCGGCGCCCTCGATACCATAATCGGCCATCCAGTTCGCGCAGTCGCGGTCCGAGCCCGAGACGAACAGCCGATGCAACGTGCCAATGAACACCGCCCGTTCCACCGCAAAGCCGAACTGGCGCCCCTCCAGCACCTCTTCCAGCACATCGCCGATCCCGAGCCGCTGCCACAGCCGCCCGAACAACAGCGGACCGCCAATGCGGCGAGAGGCAATCCGCCCCGCGTCAATGTCGGACAGGATGAGGCTGCGTTCGCCATGGCGCGCAATCGAGGCCGCCAATCTGTCAAGTTCGCCGCTGGCAACCAGCGCATCCTTGCGGCCCAGCGCCTTTATCGTGCGCTGGCGAACGGTTTTGCCGTCGCGGACACTTTCCACGAGGTAGAGATAGCGGTGGCCGCGCGCGACTCTCTCAACGACAAACATGCCAGCGTTGTTAGCGAATAAATGCCGTAAAATCCATACAAAACAGGGACAACAGCACAAATGTTGTTACCACACATTTTCGTGCCGGAAATCCAAGGCAAGTGAATTCAATAGCTTAACGGACAGTGTTCGCCATCCGTTCACCTCCAACTGTTCAAGTCGGGTCTGTAAGAATATGTTATTATATCAGCACGTTAGGCGCGCGCCGGCGCGTGTTACCACTACATTTTGGGGATGATCTCAGGCGAGTTGTTCGTCGAGGTTGTGTGGCAGAGCGATGCCAGCTGCCTTGAAGACGTTGCCCACTTGGCCCGTAACGTGGGTTCTGGTGGTGACGATGCGACCATCCTTTTCGATGGTGGCTTCCTGGAGGCGGTCGAGATCGCGTAGAAGCGGCTGCCATTCGGGCGTCAGGCCTTTGGCCCGGCAGAGGCGGTACAGTTCCTTGCTGAGTACGAGCCCCAGGAACGAGCAAAACACATGCCCGCGGATGGCGGCATCGGATTGGTGGAAGATCGGCCGGGTATTGAAGGTTGCCTTGGCGGCGCGGAACAGGCTCTCGACCTCGAGCAAATCGCGATACCGCAGCACGGCCTGGAGCGGGGTCACCTTCGCGTTGGTCCGCACCACGGTGATGCCGTCGTACCGGGCTTCCTCGGCAAGCTTGCCGACATCGATCTTGAAGTTCTTGCCGCTGGCCTTGAGGTAACGCCGGTAGGCCGAGTTGCCGACCAGTGCCTTGTCGCCCTTCTTGAGCTGTGCCTCGAGGCCGGCGATGATCGCCTGGCGGTCGGCCTTGTCCTTCTCGGCCTCGGCGTCATTGCGGCTGACAATATAGCGGTCTTTACCGACCTTGACCTCTTTGACCCACAACTGAGTTTCACCGCGCTGGCGCTCGAGAACGAGCGGAACCATCGGTGCCGCGTCATTGAGCACGACGTTGTGGATCACGCTGCTCGAGCGTTCGCGGGCCCCCAGAATGTATTCCATGCCCAGCTTTTCGAGCGCGGCGATGGTATCGGCGCTGATCATGCCGCGATCGGCGACAACGCAGGCGCGTGTGACGCCGAAGCGCGTTCGCAGCCGATCGACCACCGGCAACAGGACGGTCACGTCAGCGGTGTTGCCGGGCACCATCTCGGTGCAGATCGGCCGGCCCTCGGCATCAACGACCAGCGCCAGGATCATTTGCGCCAGATCGGGGCGGAAGTCCTTGGAATGCCCGCGCTTGCCCAGCGTCTCGCCGCCCGCGCCGTAGAAGGACAACGAGGTGGTGTCCATGAACACAAGGCTGAGGTCGGTGAACAGGTCCTGCCGGCGCGCGAAGAGCTTTTCCTCGATCGCGTCTCTTCACGCAGCGCGCCACCAGCGCGCCTTGCGCCTTTTCGCCGAGTTCCTCGCCCAGCCAGGCCATTGCCCGGTAAAAGTGATGGAGCGCCAGACCCGCGGCGCCCTCGATACCATAATCGGCCATCCAGTTCGCGCAGTCGCGGTCCGAGCCCGAGACGAACAGCCGATGCAACGTGCCAATGAACACCGCCCGTTCCACCGCAAAGCCGAACTGGCGCCCCTCCAGCACCTCTTCCAGCACATCGCCGATCCCGAGCCGCTGCCACAGCCGCCCGAACAACAGCGGACCGCCAATGCGGCGAGAGGCAATCCGCCCCGCGTCAATGTCGGACAGGATGAGGCTGCGTTCGCCATGGCGCGCAATCGAGGCCGCCAATCTGTCAAGTTCGCCGCTGGCAACCAGCGCATCCTTGCGGCCCAGCGCCTTTATCGTGCGCTGGCGAACGGTTTTGCCGTCGCGGACACTTTCCACGAGGTAGAGATAGCGGTGGCCGCGCGCGACTCTCTCAACGACAAACATGCCAGCGTTGTTAGCGAATAAATGCCGTAAAATCCATACAAAACAGGGACAACAGCACAAATGTTGTTACCACACATTTTCGTGCCGGAAATCCAAGGCAAGTGAATTCAATAGCTTAACGGACAGTGTTCGCCATCCGTTCACCTCCAACTGTTCAAGTCGGGTCATGCGAAATCTGGCGGTCGACCCAGGATTGCCAAGTCCGCTCGCTTCGCTAAATTGAGGCGCTAGAGCAGTCCAATCGGGAGGCCATTCTCGGAGCCCAAAGGATGGCCTGTAACCTCTAGATATCCCGCCCAAACCCCCAATGGCCCAGCGTTACGACATAGAGAAGACGCCCGAAGGCACGTGGGACATTATCGACGTCTTCACGGGGCTGCCGGTCGTCGAGGTGGGCGTCCCCTTGATCGACATGCCTATCGAAGAGGCCGACCACTTGGTCGACCTTCTCAACTGCCGCGACAGGACACGGCGGGGCGATACTTAGGCTCTCTCGGTCGGTAGGTCGAGAAGTCGGCCCGGTTAATGAGGGGACAGCCTTCCGCCATCCCAGCGGAGAACCGCCTTCGCGATCAGAATTGTCTCACGTCGTGATACATTTCCCTTGTGCCTCATGTTGTATCATGGCATGATTCACTTATTGGGGGACGACGATGATCCGCTCTTACAAAAATGGCCTGACGGAGATCGTCGCTTCCGGGAAATGCCCGAAAGGATTTCCGGCCGATATCCACAAGCGTGCGCTCAACAAGCTGACGCTGCTCGAATATGCGACCAGTCAGGAAGATTTGATGTCCCCTCCGGGGAACAAGTTGGAGCAGCTTTCTGGCGACCGCGAAGGTCAGCACTCGATCCGCATCAACGATAGATGGCGCATCTGCTTCGTATGGACGGACGGCGGTCCCGAGATGGTTGAAATTGTCGACCACCACTGAGAGGATAGACCAATGACCAGCATTCTGCCTCCGATCCACCCCGGCGAGATCCTTCATGAGGAGTATCTCATCCCCCTCAAGATGAGCGCTGGCGCCTTGGCGAAAGCTTTGAACGTGCCTCGCACCCGCATCGAGCGCCTGGTAACCGGGGCAACGCCAGTGACCACGGATACGGCTCTTCGGCTGGCCAAGTTCTTTAAGACTTCTCCGGAACTCTGGATGAACATGCAGGCCGGATACGACCTGAAGATCGAAGCCGAGGAAAAGAAGGAAATCCTCGCCCAGATCCCGGTCTTGGAATATGAGCACACCTCCTGATAGAACGCCGCCCATCTTTCGTTACGAAAACCGTCGTTGACGAGGATGGGAGCCAGCGTTGTGGCCTTCTCCCCGGGCGGGATGCCCGCCTCATCGGTTACCTGTATCCGATTGGCGGCGCATGGCTCTTCCGTCAATTGGCGGATCCAGATTTCGGCAAGCAACGCACTGCCGCGACGTCGGTGCCAGTTGGCCAGGGCGAAGTGGCCCAACACATACGTCGGATGAGCGGCCTCATGTGCGATCTCCCGCCAGCAGTGCGTCAAAGACTTCCTGCGCAAGAGAGCCGAGCGTCAGTCCGAAACCCGGAATGACACTCGGCTGCCTGAATCGCCACCCCGCCTGCGCGGGTGCTGTGGTCATATCGTCCTGATCTAGATCTAGCTCACTGGGCCGGCTTGTAGATCTGGTCGAATATACCACCGTCGCCGAAATGATAAGGCTGTGCCTTCTTCCAGCCGCCGAAAAGCGGATCGTCGATGGAGATCAGCTTGATATCAGGTGTTTTTGGCAGATCCGCCGGCGCCACGAGTTCTGGCTTGGCCGGACGGTAGTGGTTCTTGGCAATGATCGTCTGGCCTTCCTTGGAATAGAGCCAGCCGAGATAGGCTTCGGCGACCTTGCGCGTGCCCTTGGCGTCGACATTGGCGTCGACCACCGCCACCGGCGGCTCGGCCAGGATCGATGTCGGGGGATAGACGATCTCGAGATTGTCGGCGCCGAATTCGTTCAGTGCCAGATAGGCGTCGTTTTCCCAGCCGATCAGCACGTCGCCGAGGCCCTTTTGCGCGAAGGTCACAGTCGAGCCGCGCGCGCCGGTGTCGAGCACCGGGGCATGGGCGTAGAGCTTGCCGACGAATTCCTTGGTCTTGGCCTCGTCGCCGCCATCATTGGCGTTGGCGTAGGCCCAGGCGGCGAGGTAGTTCCAGCGCGCGCCGCCGGAGGTCTTGGGGTTGGGCGTGATCACCTGGGTGCCGTCCTTGACCAGGTCGTTCCAGTCGTGGATGCCCTTGGGATTGCCCTTGCGGACCAGGAAGATGATCGTCGAGGTGTAGGGCGCCGAGTTGTTTTCGAATTTGGTGCGCCAGTCGGGATTGATCTTCTTCGACTTCGAGACGATGGCGTTGATGTCGCCTTCGAGCGCCAGCGTCACCACATCGGCGTCGAGGCCGTCGATGACGGCGCGGGCCTGTGCGCCCGATCCGCCATGCGACTGCTGGATGGTGACCGTTTCGCCGGTCTCGGCCTTCCAATGCGCGACGAAAGCTTCGTCATAGGCCTTGTAGAGCTCGCGTGTCGGATCATAGGACACGTTGAGGATGGTGGTGTCGGCCAACGCGAAACCGAGCGTACCGAACTGGACAGATGTGGCGACCAGCGCGCCGAGCAGTTTCTTGAAATAAGGTTTGGTCATTCCCGCCTCCGTTGAACTGGAGCGAACTCTACCGAATTTATAGAATTTAGATGCATTCAATGTTGCCTTTTTGCCCCTCGGAAGCAAATGTTCGCCGATCTTTGTCCTCACGAGGAAATATTTTCCTCGCGCCGCGTAGCGCGGATTCCGCGCCCGGCAAGTGATCTATCTGAAACAGGTGGCGCTTCGGTAAGGCCGTGCGAAGTCAGGAGATGTCGGCCGGCGGCTCACTCGGCGGTGACGGGGAAGTCGAATCGTTGCATTGGAAACGGCTCGTTCTCCGCGCGAAGTGCCACCATTGGCGCGCAAGACCCCACTTCAACACCGCCTGTAAGAATATGTTATTATATCAGCACGTTAGGCGCGCGCCGGCGCGTGTTACCACTACATTTTGGGGATGATCTCAGGCGAGTTGTTCGTCGAGGTTGTGTGGCAGAGCGATGCCAGCTGCCTTGAAGACGTTGCCCACTTGGCCCGTAACGTGGGTTCTTGTGGTGACGATGCGACCATCCTTTTCGATGGTGGCTTCCTGGAGGCGGTCGAGATCGCGTAGAAGCGGCTGCCATTCGGGCGTCAGGCCTTTGGCCCGGCAGAGGCGGTACAGTTCCTTGCTGAGTACGAGCCCCAGGAACGAGCAAAACACATGCCCGCGGATGGCGGCATCGGATTGGTGGAAGATCGGCCGGGTATTGAAGGTTGCCTTGGCGGCGCGGAACAGGCTCTCGACCTCGAGCAAATCGCGATACCGCAGCACGGCCTGGAGCGGGGTCACCTTCGCGTTGGTCCGCACCACGGTGATGCCGTCGTACCGGGCTTCCTCGGCAAGCTTGCCGACATCGATCTTGAAGTTCTTGCCGCTGGCCTTGAGGTAACGCCGGTAGGCCGAGTTGCCGACCAGTGCCTTGTCGCCCTTCTTGAGCTGTGCCTCGAGGCCGGCGATGATCGCCTGGCGGTCGGCCTTGTCCTTCTCGGCCTCGGCGTCATTGCGGCTGACAATATAGCGGTCTTTACCGACCTTGACCTCTTTGACCCACAACTGAGTTTCACCGCGCTGGCGCTCGAGAACGAGCGGAACCATCGGTGCCGCGTCATTGAGCACGACGTTGTGGATCACGCTGCTCGAGCGTTCGCGGGCCCCCAGAATGTATTCCATGCCCAGCTTTTCGAGCGCGGCGATGGTATCGGCGCTGATCATGCCGCGATCGGCGACAACGCAGGCGCGTGTGACGCCGAAGCGCGTTCGCAGCCGATCGACCACCGGCAACAGGACGGTCACGTCAGCGGTGTTGCCGGGCACCATCTCGGTGCAGATCGGCCGGCCCTCGGCATCAACGACCAGCGCCAGGATCATTTGCGCCAGATCGGGGCGGAAGTCCTTGGAATGCCCGCGCTTGCCCAGCGTCTCGCCGCCCGCGCCGTAGAAGGACAACGAGGTGGTGTCCATGAACACAAGGCTGAGGTCGGTGAACAGGTCCTGCCGGCGCGCGAAGAGCTTTTCCTCGATCGCGTCTCTTCACGCAGCGCGCCACCAGCGCGCCTTGCGCCTTTTCGCCGAGTTCCTCGCCCAGCCACGCCATTGCCCGGTAAAAGTGATGGAGCGCCAGACCCTCGGCGCCCTCGATACCATAATCGGCCATCCAGTTCGCGCAGTCGCGGTCCGAGCCCGAGACGAACAGCCGATGCAGCGTGCCAACGAACACCGCCCGTTCCACCGCAAAGCCGAACTGGCGCCCTTCCAGCACCTCTTCCAGCACCTCGCCGATCCCGAGCCGCTCCCACAGCCGCCCGAACAACAGCGGACCGCCGATGCGGCGAGAGGCAATTCGCCCCGCGTCAATGTCGGACAGGATGAGGCTGCGTTCGCCATGGCGCGCAATCGAGGCCGCCAATCTGTCAAGTTCGCCGCTGGCAACCAGCGCATCCTTGCGGCCCAGCGCCTTTATCGTGCGCTGGCGAACGGTTTTGCCGTCGCGGACACTTTCCACGAGGTAAAGATAGCGGTGGCCGCGCGCGACTCTCTCAACGACAAACATGCCAGCGTTGTTAGCGAATAAATGCCATAAAATCCATACAACATACGGCTAGCAGATCAAATGTTGTTACCACACATTTTCGCGCCGAAAACTCAAGGCGAGTGAATTCAATAGCTTAACGGACAGCGTTCGCCATCCGTTCACCTCCAACTGTTCAAGTCGGGCAATAGCCGGCACTATCCGGCTGCCAGGTCACGGTGCGCCGCCGTTCGATGCCGACCAGTGGCCTGCCACTGGCAAGCAAGCGAAAGGGCGCGCGGCGCCCTGCAGCTTGAGCACCAGCGGTGGCGCTCGGGCGCGGCGCCCAGCGTTTCCGCCATAGAGATGATTTCGAGCGCCACATTAAGTCCGGCCGGTCTCACCAACGCCTTCTCGGGCTTGACGAAATCTCGCTGCCTATTGACGAATCGAAGTCGGTCAGGTGTTCCACCGTATTCACCGATCTTCGCTCGATCCGATTTTCTTCGGCCCAGGACGGGGCGCGCCGCCGACGAGTCGTTTGGACGGTTTGGAGTCCTCTATGCCGGCTGACGCTTCGCGGCGCGCTGGCCAAAACACTGCTACGCAATCCGGAACGCCTCGTTGTCGGCATGGCAGATATACTGGAGCGCTCGTATCGGGGCTTGTCTCGGACCGGTCCTTGCAGGTGTGCGTTTGTATGGACCGGGACTTCAAACCGTCGGCACGGCCAACGCGATTTCGACCGGTCCCTATGAGCCTTGCGGACTCTGGTCTGATGCGCTGTGGAGCCATCGAGATCAGCCGGATGGATTGGCCTACCAATCACGACACGGTTCCAGCGAGATTTGCCTCGCTCTCTTTGAGAGAGCTGGCTTTCAACTTCTGCCTCAGGAAACTTGTCGAGCATGTTCGACGAAGTTGCAGGGGTGCTCGACAGTTATGGGAGATCCATTTCGCTATCCGCCAACTAGGCATCAGCGAGCGCTGTAGCAATCGCGTCGGGGTCGTCCTCGTCTGCACCGTCGGGCTCAACCGCAGCTCCCGCCTCCTCGGCGAGCTCGCCATCCGGTAAGTGACCGGCCGGGGGCGCTACAGGGCGGGCGGATTTTATATCCCGATCTGGGTGGCCTGTCCGCCAACTATTTCCAGGCCAGTGGTTGGACATCGCCCCGCGTGACGGTGGGCCTAGGCTTTCTTGAACTGGATCTTTAGTACGTCATCGATCTCCGGCGCTCTTAATGAGGCGCCAAGCCTATTTTGTAACGCTTGGCGAGAGCCCAAAACCAGTCCGCGTCTAGATCAACCACTCGTTCTTCTTCTCGGACCGCATGACCCGCGCGGTCAAACAGTGCATAGCAAAGTGCTTCATCATCGTGCCGGGCGTAGTAGGCGATTCCATCTGCATCGATATGGGTCGACAGGGCTTTCGACCAAACTTGGGGTACGTCGTAGGGCAAGCCGCCATGTACAACCTCCGCCGTCGCGCCCAAGACTGCAAGGCCCGAGCCCGCGAGCTTGATCAGCCTTAGCTCAGCAGTGATTGAGAGCCGAGCGTAAGCCTTCTGGCGGAGGAGGTCCAGGTCGAGAAGCGTCCGACCGGGGCGTCTCAAAAAAGTCTCGGCGAATGCGCCTGTTGCGTCGCGTGCGGCGTAAAGAACGCCGTAGCTTGCGTCAGGTGCATTGAGGCGACCATCGCGCGACTTATCGAAGTAGATGGGGTCGTACCTGGCCGTGAAGAAGCGGTGAATACTCGTGCCAGCCGCAACTATGATAAATTCCGGCTCTCGTCTCGCGATGTCGGCGGGCGGAAGAGGAGCGCTCACGCCCCCTGCTGACCTATGCGTCTAGCCGCCTCGACGACCATCTCGATCTTGCCCTCCTTAAGGAGATCGATCGGTTTCCGACCCTTAAGCCGATCATCCGGATGGACAAGGAAATTTAGCATCGCCCAAGGATTCCGTGTGGGAACGGCTGCTTGAACAGACTTTAGGCCATCAACTATCGTGCCATCACGATTGAATTGCAGAGTTGGAAAACTGCGTCGGTTGCTAGGGCCGGGAACCGCAAGGAGGCTTCCCTCCTGTACCCTTTTGTCGACGGCTTGCCGTGAAATGCCCCGCAGCAGTGTCTGTACCTGCTCCAGGTCATATGCGCCCCCAGCAGCGCGGAGGTCCTCTTGAGAGATGCGGACTCCTTCGAGAACCGCCATTGAGCGAGCGTCCGGTTCGAAAGCATCTTGATTGATTACGGTGACTTTCGGGAGCGACCCACCAGCATAGACAGTTCTTGGTCTACCAAACCGCTTCTTGCCGATGCGCTGCACCTTCTTTACCGCATCCGGACTGGAGGAGACAATTGCGACCTTGGCGCCCGCTGGAAGTCTGACGTCTTTCAACGTGACGGCCGGGTCGCCGCTTACCATTAGCATGGTCATAACGCCGCCAGCGGCCTTCACACGAGAAGGCCTAGCTCGGTGTGCTGAAACTTGAGATTTGACCTTGGGTGCCATTGCGATCTCCTGAGCGCCCAAAGTGGTCATACCAAGCAACTTTGTCAACTGTGACAACTTATGCTAGGCCTTGTCGTGATTGGAATTCCGTCGGGCGGCAAAAGGGGCTCAAACAACGGCGCACCAGCTCGAACTGGCTGACCTCATCGAATTCGTACTCTCGCGGCCGATCGTGACAGAGGTGCGGAGAGTACAGGGGTGCCTAGCCTGAAAAATTCATGGGGGTTGGTGGATGTGGCGCAAGCCGTTGAAATGACTTAGGATTTGGTTGCTTAAGCCGATCCGAACCATTTCCCGGAGACCACACCCACCATGAACGATCTTACGCTGCCGCTGAGCGGTTTGTCATCAGTCGGCGGCAAGTCCGTCGTCGCCCGTTTCGACGGCGGCATGCTGTCGTCCAACAGCGGCGTTCTGGCTTTGGCCGAGGTGGAAAAGCGGTTGCGGGTGGCCGAGCGTCTGGCGCGTTGCATCGACGATCCGCGCTGCCCGGACCAGGTCGTCCACAGCCTGGCGGACATGATCGGCTTTCGCATGAAGATGATTGCCGCCGGCTACGAGGACGGCAACGACGCCAACCGGCTGCGCCGCGATCCGGTCTTCAAGATGGCCCAGGATGCGCTGCCGTCGGGTCGGGATCTGGCGTCGCAATCGACGCTGTGCCGGCTGGAGAACCTGCCCGGCGTGCGGGAGCTGGTTGCGATGGGGCGGGCGATGGTCGATCTCTATTGCGCCTCGTTCCGGCAGGTGCCGAAGCGGATCGTACTCGACATTGACGACACCTTCGACGCTGTGCACGGAGGCCAACAGCTTCGCCTGTTCAATGCCCACCATGACGAGTACGGCTTCCAGCCGATCGTAGTGTTCGATGGTGCGGGACGGTTCGTCAGCGCGATCCTGCGACCGGCCAAGCGGCCGAGTGGGGCTGAGATCCGCCCCCACCTGCGCCGTCTGGTGCGGGCGATCCGGATCAACTGGCCGAACATTCGAATCCTGCTCCGCGGCGATAGCCATTATTGCAGCCCGCAGGTCATCGACTGGTGCCGCGCCAACGACGTCGACTTCATCTTTGGCCTCGCGCCCACCACGACCCTGCGCAAGCATGTCGCGGATCTGGAGGCCAGCACGACGGCGCGCTTCGAAGCGTCGGCCAAGACAGGCAAGGTCCGCAGGTTCAAGGAGTTCGTTGACGGCGCCGCTAGTTGGAGCCGCGTCGAGCGCATCATCGCGCGGGTCGAGGTCGGCGCCCAAGGTGCCGATACCCGCTTCGTCGTCACCAACCTTGCCGGTGGGAAGGCCAAGGCGCTCTACGAGGATGTCTACTGCCGGCGCGGCGCGGCCGAGAACCACATCAAGTCGTGGAAGACGCATCTTGCCGCCGACCGCACATCCTGCACCAGAGCGACGGCCAACCAGTTCCGGCTATTCCTGCATGCCGGTGCTTACTGGTTGATGTGGGGCTTGCGGGCCGCGATGCCGAGGCGCTCGAGCTTTGCCGTCGCCCAATTTGACACGCTGCGATTGCGCCTCATCAAAATCGCCGCGCGGGTGGTCGAGATGAAAACGCAAATCCGCCTGCACCTGCCGACATCCTGCCCCGACCAGCGTATTCTGCGCATCGTCCTCGATCGCATCCCCCAACTCGTGACATAGCGACGGGGCCAAGATGCCCCGAACCGAACCCGCCAACATCAACCCGCAAACCCCGCCTCCCATCACCGACGGATGCCCCGCCGCCCGACCAGGCTTGTCAAAATGCACCCACATCGCGACCAAATCGTAGCTTCAGGCCGCCGACAACTCATCGCTGTGCATCAAGGCGGCTAGATACCGGCGAGCAGTTTGCCTTCCTCTTCGGCGGCGGCAATGAACGCCTTCCGGACATCCTCAGCTGTCATCTCGCCGGCCAGACAGGACATACAAGCGCGCACTGCTTGGTTCCACATGGGGCCGCGATTGTTCCACTCCATGAGTTCCCGAGCTGCACCCTCAACATTGTTACAGCTATACCGGACACCCGGCTTGCCAGTCGAGACGGTGACCGGAGGGTTGAACCAATGGAGAGCCATTAGGGCTCTTTGAGGTCGAAGAGGACGAACTGTCCGTGAAGCGTGGCACGGTCCATGATGATCTCGACCAACTCACAGTCGGTCTCTTTAAGGTGGGGGCCTGCTTTACGAACCGCCGCTACGGTTCCCCTAACGGAAACGGTGCTACCGGCTCGAACGTGTATGTTAGCCGCGTCCACCAATTCCTTGGCGGTGCCCATGGGTTTGCAGTTCGTTTGAGCATCCATACGGCGCCTCCCTGTGGGAGAAACCACATGGGGTATCTGTGGACCACCAACGGGAAAAATCAAGGGGAATGTTTGCCGCAAATTCCCGTGAGGGCTCGCCAAGCGGGACACCTGCTACATGGTCATCTTTCCTTTGCGCTTGGGAATTTTTGAGATGGCTTCCTCTCGGTGGCGACCAAAGTCTTCCTGTCGCACTTCGGCCTCGACCCGCTGCGTATGCAATGGCATGCGACGGATCTGACCGGCAGCGCCACGGCCTTGGCGCCAGAACCCGGAAACATGCCGTATTCTCACGAACGCCGATGTTCCACCCGCTTGTAAGATGGTAAACGCCTGGTCGACTTCCGAGGGCATGCGACCGGTGACGATCGGGAGTAGCTGCGCATGTTTGATTCGAATTGCTCAAAAACGCTCATCTCACTGATAGAAAAGATATTGTCGGCCATCGGTGTCAGATCTCTTTCCTATTTGACGCAGGCAGCCGCTGCTTTGCTGCTTTTGATTGCCGAGGCGATACCGTTCGCCCCGCTCATATTATACGCTTCGTTCCACATGCGACCAAACACGCCGGCACTTCATCCCAAAACGCCTCGTCAATCTCGTCGGGAATGGGTGGCCCAGGCCAACGAAATCGCGACCTTCTGGCTGAGTCGGTGCGCGAGGCTGTAGCGCCCTCTGATCAGACCGCGTCGGGGCCTTCCGATGCGAGGAGCAGTGCGACTTCGACGCGGTTTCGGCCTTTATGCTTGGCCTTGTAAAGGGCGGTGTCTGCGGCGAGAAGCAGGCCTTCCGGCATCCTGATCGTCCCGCCCGATCGTGACAGTGCGGTCGCTGAACCAATGCTGACGGTGACGCGTCCGCCGCCTTCCGGATTGTCGCCATGAGGCAGGCCGAGGTTTTCGATTGCCAGCCTCAGCCGTTCCGCTATTTCAAGTGCTTCGTCGCCATCGGTATCAGGCAAGATGACGGCGAGTTCTTCCCCGCCATATCGCGACGCCAGATCCCCAGGACGATTAAGCACGTCTCTTATTGCGGCAGCGACGGCGCGAAGACAATCATCGCCTACCTGATGACCGTATTTATCGTTAAAGCCTTTGAAACGATCGATATCGAGCAACAGCAAGGACATCTGTCCAGCGCTGCCAACGGTGCGCCGCCATTCCCTGTCCAAGGTCTCGTCGAAGGCTCGGCGGTTGCCCAGGCCGGTCAGCCCATCCGTCATCGCAAGCGAGCGGAGTTGTTCTTCGAGCCGTTTGCGTTCTGTTATATCTCTCATGATCAGCACGAAGTCGCCTGGAACGCCAGTTAGCGGATCACGGACGATGCGCGCCTTGCTCTCCACCCAGACTGTTTTCCCATCCTTGCGCCGGATCTCGATCGCAAGCGGCTCGCCTTCATCTGCCCGGCAAGCAAGAGCGCGGCTGCCGCAGCGATGTTTTGAAGATGCTCCGGCGGGACGAACACCTCCGGACCATGCCCCACCATTTCCTCCGGCAGCCATCCCAGAAGTCGGGTGCATGACGGTGAAACGTAGCGTGCCTTTGTATCCGGCCCGAGTTGCATGATGACGTCACCGCTGTTTTCAGCGAGCATCCGGAAATTCGTTTCCTCCGGAAGAATGTCCGAACGGATTGCCAGGCCTGCGGGCGATCGCTCGGAGCCGGTGCGACCAAAAGCCTTGCGAATAAGCTGTGACGCGGATGGCAGGCGCATATTTATCTCCTCTTCGGACACTTTTCTGGGGGGCGCCGCAGCATTCTTTATCGGTTGTTCAAGCCACCCCCAGGGAGGGTTTCTGTCAGGCGATCCGATCGATTGGGTTCGCTATCCCGCTCGCTACCCTAGTCTCCTCAGCAGGTGGTCGCCCGAACTGCTTCAAAAGGCCTTTCGCTATTTGACGTGGTACCGCTTGCGAAAACAGATACCCCTGACCCAACTGGCACCCGATCTCCGCAAGTAAGACGGCCTGGGCTTCGTTCTCGATGCCTTCGGCGATGACCTGGATGTCGAGCTTGCGAGCGATGCCGACCAAGCCCTCGACGATCGCCAGGCTCGGATCTCCCTGGACAAGGCGATCAATGAAGGATTTGTCGATCTTGACGATATCGACCGGCACCGTCAGCAGATGCGTGAGCGAAGCGAAGCCGGTTCCGAAATCATCGAGCGCGACGCGCAGGCCATGGGCCCGCAACGCCTTGATCTCCCGAGCGACGACCGGATCGCGCTGGCCGAGATAGACCGACTCCGTGACCTCCAAAATGATATGTTTCAACGGAACGTTCTCGCGGCCGAAGGCGGCTTCGAGACGCGCGTAAAGAGTGCCGCTATGAAAATCGGCTGAGGTAATGTTGATGCCGACATGCTGCAACGGAATACCTTGATCCAGCCACGAGCGCACGTCCGCTGCGACAATCGCTATCATGCGTTCCGTCAGATTCGAAGCGACGCTGACATCCGACGTCGCCTGGTGAAACGCAGCGGCGGAAACGACCTCGCCATCCGGCTTGCGAAGGCGGCAGAGGGCCTCCATGCCGACGATCGCGCGGGTGTCGAGCCGCAGGATCGGCTGGTAGAACGCGTCGATCCGCCCTTCGCGCAAAGCCACGTCAACATCGCGGATCACCTCAATCCGGGTCTTGATTGTGCTGCCGATCCCCGGCGAGTACAGCACGAAGCCGCCTCGGGAAGTTTCCTTCGCGTGGTAGAGCGCGAAATCGGCGTTTTGGCGCACGCTTTTCGCATCGATGTCCCCCGCCGACAGCACTGCGCCGCCGATGGTAGCCTGTGCCAGGATCATGTGCCCGTCGCAATCGGCGGGCACAGCCAGAGTGTCGAGAATATGACGCGCCGTGCTCTCGATGCCAGCGGGCGCTCCGGCTCGCTGAAGGATTACGACAAACTCGTCGCCGCCCATGCGGAACACACGGTCAGGCGCTAGGCTTTCGGCGAGACGTGACGCCACCGCCTGTAGCAAAGCGTCGCCGGCGGCATGGCCGAAGGTGTCGTTGATGGTCTTCAGGTTGTCGAGGTCGATGATCAGGACCGCCCAGGCGCTCGGTTGGCCAAAGGACAGCCGCTCCAGGGCGACGTCCAAACTCGCCCGGTTCGGCAGGTTGGTGAGGGCATCGACATAGGCGCCGTGCTCTCGCTCGACGACCCGCCGGTGACGCTCAAGCGCGATGGCGCACAGGGAGGTACACGACGCGACAACCTTCTCCTCGCGCGGGGTGGGGCCGCGTTTCTCTAGAAAGTACAGGGCAAAGGTGCCGAGCACAGCGCCCTCTGCGGCGCAGATCGGGCTCGACCAGCAGGCCTTCAGGCCCAGCGCCAGGACGGGCTCCTTGAAATTGATCCAGCGCGGGTCGGTCGCGATGTCCTTCACAGCCACGGCTTTTCCGAGATAGGCCGCACTGCCGCAGGAGGCCACCAGCGGGCCGATCATCAGGCCTTCGAGACGAGCCATAAATTCATTCGGCAAGCTGGAACCTGGGAGGGGATGCAGCAAGCCGTTACCGTCAACGCGCAGAACGGAACATCTGACGTCCGGCAACAGTTTCTCGATCTGGTGGCAAAGACGGTCCGTCGTCGCTTCGAGCGTCTCGCCCCTGGCGATCATTTCGAGAATATTGTTCTGGAGATGCAGCACGTTAACCGCCAATCCGCGTTCCTAATACCCTGCAGGCATTCCTGGCGAAATCCCTTTGAGGAGACGCAGTGTACGAGATGATAATGTCAGGTAATTCTTTATAAGTTGGACAAACCCGTTTCCGCGGAGGATTCGCGTTGAGCGCCGTGTATTCCCCCTTGAAGCCAGCCAGTGCCTCTAGTCCCGGGACCACCGGCACGGCGATGTGATCCATCCCATTTCGGAAGAGCTGCCGGCAAGATGGTGTTGCTGCGCGCAGTTGCCGACGAGGCCCCTATCTCCTCCGAAATTACCGGCTACGGGGAAGAAAGACTGGTCATTTTACCTCCGGCTACTCGACGCCGCGGCCGAAGATGCTGACTGGCGAGAGGTCGCAAAGATCGTCCTACACATCGACGCGGAGAAAGAACCGGATCGCGCACTACGAGCATGGGAGACCCACCTTGCTCGCGCTCGCTGGATGACCACGAAGGGCTATCGCTACCTTCTCGCGGGCGGGGCGCCGCACTGAAAAAGTTTCCGCTCCAAATCGGCAATTGGCCATCTCAGAAACACGCCAGGCCGTTCTGTTTAAGGCACCCCTAAGCGTAACCGTTTGTCTGGCTTGGCTCATCGATCAGCCGGACAGGGCAGGTAGGCGTTGGTTTCCAGCCACTCGCGAACGATTATCTGGATGAGGTCCGACCGACCGATTTTCAGTTCGCTGGCGATGGAGTCCAGTGCGTCCTCAATGATGGGTTCCAACGGCACCCCCTTCACGTTTCTGAGCATTAACGCAGCACGCCGGAGAATGATCTGCAAATCCGCGCGCGAAATGTCTGCGATCCGACCGGCAGCGCTTTCCAACTCCTCGGCGATTGATTGGCGCGTCATCGACATCCCCTGATTTTATGCTGAAACTCTACGCGGCTTGCCGGTGTTGTTGAAGACACGCATTCTTGACACCCAAAACTGCCCCTCACATATCTTCCACCCTGCCTTCGACAGGCGCCAGAGGGGGCTGCTTTGACCATTGATTGTCACACACTCGTTCCGGCCGACTGCAGGAATTTTGGCCGGTCCGTGTTCGTGAAACGATGCAGTTCATGGCAGCGCTGTGCCACAAGCGATGGGGCGACACGTGCTTCGAGTGAAGGGTGCTCAATGTTCGCGCGCCTGGTGTCGTCAGCGTCCGCCACGCGCTTTGAGCGCCATACGTTAGCGATCGCTGGCACTCCAGATATTGGAAGGTCAGGCTCGATGAACGGGGAAGGTGAAGGATTGACTGGTCGGGTTTGCGGGCCGAGCTTGTCGGCCGCTCAATCGAAAGCGTCATTTGGGGCACTTCCTCCCCCGCGTGCAACTGGAAGACATGCTCGTTCAGTTCCTTGTCCACTTCCGCGAGACGATGGTTTATGCACATGCCGGCGCTCGAGCATGAGGTCGAGAAAAGCCTCGAGGTTTTTCTCATGTATCAGATATTCGAACTTGACCACGATCGGGCCGCTTCTCGGCTTCAAATTGAGAGCGACAGCTGGAGCGTCGAATTCCTTCAAAGGATCGGGCTCGGACTCGCGGCGCTCGCGAAGAGGAAACAGAACGCCGGCTGCGGCAACCAACAGCAGAGCACCAGCGGAGCCCTCCAGCGCCCCGCTCAGGGAATAGGTCTGGGAAACGGTGCCCCATACCCAACTGCCGGCCGCGATGCCGCCATCTATCAAGGCATAGTAGATCGAGATAGTGCGCCCCACGACCCAGCGCGGGCTGGCCAGTTGCACACTCACGCCAACCCCGGACCAGGCGGTGACCCAGCCCGCGCCGCCCAGGGCAAGCGCCATTGCCGCCACCGCAATGGAAGAGGTCAGTGCAAGGGAAAGGGAGCATGCCGCACAGGCGACGCAGGAGAGCCTCATCAGCCATTCTTGCGATAAGCTCCATCCGAATGTGCTGTTGGAGATGCCAGCGACGACGGCGCCGGTCCCGAAACCGGCCATGAGCGTGCCATAGGCGAGCGGTCCTCCCCCCAAATGATCGCGGACAACCAGCGGCAGCAGCGCGAGGACGGCGATGCTCGCCAGGCCAAAAAGGGTTCCGCGCGCGATCGCCGCCTTGATGTCCGATGACATCGCCGTGAAGCGCAGCCCGTAATAGATCGCAGTCCTCATCGATCGGCTATTCTAGCGAAGACAAAGAGGCTCGTGGGAAAAAAGGGTGGCGGCGCTTGGGAGGACGAATGAAGCGATATTAGAAGGACGTCCGTCCTATCGGCCATCTTCGGCTCTAACGTCAATGCGCAACAAGCGAACTAGCGCCGGCGAAGCGCAGTTGCGATGTAGGCATTGAAAGGGCGGCTGGTGTGTGGTTCCACCAACTCTCCCAATGATCCGACGGCAATGTTCAGCTAACTCCCAAGCCTTTGGACAGCGAACCGATGGTCATTCGACAACTTTACCCGGCCATTGCTGGACTTTGCTTTTCAGTATGTTTTTGCGGGTTTGGCTCACGTAAGTGAGGCGGATTGGCCAATCTGGTGCCCAGTCGTCCCGTCGTCATGGCTGCAGAGGACATCTTGGTTGTCGATACCATCCCGGAATGGGTGGAACCCTGAGCACGCCATATAGCCGATGTCGCGGGTCCGGGCTGGCTGAACCAATGAACTGCTCCACGGCGCAAACTGAATCCCGCCTTCCGACTGCTTTTGAAATTTTCTCGCTCATTTAATTCTACAAGATCGGTAGTCTTAATGGAAATGCATATGCGAGGAGAGCCTGAAATGACAAAGAAGCTGGTCGTGGGGATGTCGGGCAATCTGACCCGGCCGTCGAAGACCAACGCGTTCATCAGTCATATCGCCGGCGAGGTGGCGGACCACATCGGGGCGACGTCGACTGTAGGCGTCGCCTTTGCTGGGCAGTTCGATGAGATTGACATCCTCCTTCTTGAGGCCGGCGGCCTGCAGGACCCTAAGTACGAGCGCGCCTTGTGCCTGACCGGGGCTGAACGCAATCCGTTTGCCACGCAAATCCGCGAGCGACTTGACCTCGACGCCCGGCGCAATGCCGAGTTGATAAATCGGGTGCGCAACCGGATCCTTGCGGAACTTCGCGGCAATGATCTTGACCTTGAGGCCCGTCCAGGTCGCGTGGATGGGCGGAATGTCGGCGACGGATCCGACGTCCAGTGCATTGGCGCGAAAAGCTTCGATTGTCTGGGGACCGCCGCTGATATTGGCCCACTCCACCTTGAACGGCAGTTTGTCGATCAGACCCGAGAGCTCCAGTGCCCTTTGCGTCTCAGGATCGCCGATACGAAGCACGGTGCCATCCAGGATCTTGGTCGGCAGTTTACCCGCGGCCGGACTGCCCGCCTGGGCACTGAAAGCGAAGGAAGAAGCGACCAAGGTTACCACCAAAGCGGTGACCAGTGCGCCAAACCTCCTTCTCGAAAATCTCTCCACAGCTGACATCATCGTCTTGCTCCAATTTTGGAAATGGCTCCTACTTTCGCTGTTCAGTATGTCTATCAATTATGTAGACGATAAAGTATCGGATGCTGTTCTTTGCCATCCGAGGGAAACGCTGTTCGCCTCCAATGCTCATTTGGGGCACGTGTCCCTCAATGCGCTGAGTGTGGCTTGGGGAGAGTGAGGACGCTTGCAGATCTTTGACAGGATCGATTCACTGATAGACGCAGACGATTGCCGGGCCGCGATCGAAGAGGCGCGCGCCCTGCTGCTTCAGCTTGAACAAAGGTCTGACGCGCTCACACATGCGATCGACGACTTTCTGCTCGATCTCATGACGCTGGCTTTTATTGTTGAATGTTATGGACGCGGCTTTGAACTTCTGGCACGAACGCTTGCCCGTAGAAGACTGTCAAAGGTCAGGCTTTTGTCGGGAGGGGCCGATTCCGCCAGGGGGAAATCACATCCAAAGACTGCTGGCTGAAGCGGCGATCGCGCCGCGTTGCAGACAGTGACGAAGGCGGAAAACCGAGGCCCTTTTAGGTGTGAAGGTTAAAACCTCCAGAGGGACATCTGATGCGATGGAACTGTGGCCGCATTCTGCAGCACGCCGTACTTCTAGACGGTCCGGTAGAGTAGCAGATCGAGCGCAAATGGTATGATTTAGGTCGTGGTACGTCTGCCCAAGAACTAATGATTGTGGGACGGAGCGCAGCCGACACTCCGTCCCGTAGGCAGCGCCCCTTGCCCCCGCGAGCAGGGGGTTAGCTGGCTGCCTTGGGCGGTAGCGGGATCATGTTCGCGCTGTAGGAGCAGACCGCCCAGCCCCGGTCGGAAGCGTGGCCACCCGGCGAACGGGCATGCGCCTGCAATTCGATACTCCGCGGCTGCGGCAGGTCGGGGATCACCTCGATATTGTCGGTGAACCGGACGCGATATTCCTATTCCGAGTCGTTGCCAGAGATCAGGCCGCCCTTTGCCGTCTCCTTGGCAAGTGCATAGCCGTGCGGGGCCGTGATCCTCTGCACCTGGCTGTCGCACGCGGCTCGACGGCCATCGAGACCGGTAGCGTCGGTGGTGCATTGGGCCGTGACATTGATGGCCTGTGGCGCTGCGGCCTGTACCGCAAGCCAGACCGGCCAAGGCGGTCAGCCCAAGCAGGCTCACTCCGAGCACGTAGTTGCGCATGATCGTAACTCCTGGATCGATTGGATTCCTCCGAAGATCAGGTGTGACATCGGATTTTCAATTTAATGGAACAACGATCCCGTCCCATCAAATAGGTTGACGCGTTCTTCGTCTCTTGCAGATAATTGTTCCAGTTTTTCCGCGCCGCTGCGAAAAATGAGGAAACCAACAGCCAGAAAGTATCCAAGTTGCAGCACCAAAGCGCCGAGTGCAGTCCAAATCAATGAGTACCAGCACGATCCGGTCACATAATATGTCCAACTCAGAAGAACTGCCAATACAACTGTCGCGATAACTAAACACCTTGGAAAATACATATTTCCCTCCAAGCTTCTGCCCAAAAAGGTTCCGTTTGCTCGATCTCATTGCCTACCGTCTCATCTTTTCCATTCGGCGGCAAGAGGGTCAGAGAATATTGCTCCAATTGGATGGTATATCATTCGAAAAAGTAAAATGACAGCTACGTTCTGAGGATACTAGACCCTCCACCAAGTGGCGAATCCTATCGCGAAGACTGTTACGACGATCCAGAACACACACGTCTGATCTCCGCTTCGGCCCGATTTCCCATCGTCGAACAAATCGTAACCGCGCATTCCTCCAAGCGTCAGCATTCCACAGGACAATAGCAACAATATCGATAAGCTCATGAGCGAGGGGAGCAACATGGCTCGGTCTAGTCTCCGCTGGAAAACTCTCTGGACATACGATTAGAGTCGGTAACGCGTATCCACGGCCTACCGGGTACTCGACCAGGCTTAAGCGGTCGCGGGATCGCTTTCACCACTGCGTGAACATGGCTCTGTGCCTCGACAGACACGCTACGGATGATCTTCGTGCCGTCCATCTCCTCGACCTTGAAACTTTCCATCGACCTGCTTTCCTCGCTCGGACCAATTACCAAAATTCCGAAACGAAAGACCTCCATGGACCGCATCTTTCGTGAGCAAGAACGCAACGAATCGCTAGACGCATTCCTGGCCGGCGGGGTAAGAAGCCCGCGGGTTTTTGGCGGAGACGTTGATGCCGGATTTTGACGTGCCTTGCATCAGCAATGCCATTGTCGACGTCATCGCCCAGTCCGACGAGGAATTCCTCGAGACCAACGGCATCATCAGGGGAGCGATGAACCTGATCGACACGGAGCGCGCCGAACTGCTTTACAGCCGCTTGGGCCCGGCGATCAAAGCCTCCCGCGGCAGCGCCGGTAACACGGCGGCAGACGTCGCCAGCTTCGGCAAGGTCTCCAACGATGTGCTCGGCGAAATCTGTGCACACGACATCCATGCCCCGGGCGTCGCTTTCGACACCAAACCACTCAAGGGCGACCCTCCGACCGCGCGCTCGATGAACCCGTATCTGGGCGCTTGCCTCGAGCCCGGACCGTGGGATGGCGAGGCCGACAAGGCTTCGGGCGCCAAGATCACCCATTTCGTGGGTTATCTGTGGGACCCGCCGCGCGACAGCTACCGCTGCCCCGACTCTGCGAGCGTTTAGTAGCTTCGCCTTGGGCCAGGTCGTTCTCGTGAACTGGGGCACACCGATTACGGCATTTTGTCGCATGACCATCTCTTCATTTCTGTCGATCAAGGCGAATCCGGTCCTTTCGGACTCGATCCGAAATACGGCGGAGGAGGTCTTTTTCATGGATAATGTCACGGTTGAGACCTCCCTTTTATTGCTTTTCGACCGGCAAGTTCCTCCGGAAGGGCTTGCGGCGACATTCGCCGGATTGATCTTGTCGTGCGATGGTGGCCGTCGGCGCCGAGCGATCCCGGTTTCGGCTTCTCGGAGCTCCTCGGTAGGCGTTCGAACCGGCGACTGGTCAGCGTGAGCCTTCCGACCGCTTCGTGGCGCTCGTGGCTTGCCTTGTGACGAACCGTTGACATCATCGCGAATGCCAGCATGACCAGCGAGACGTGCCGATGCCATCCGTGCCAAGAACGGGTTATGTTATGGTCAAGGCCCAATTCTCTCTTTGCAGTGCGAAGGCCTTCCTCGATAATCCCGCAACATTGCTGCACTGCGATCAGTGTTTCGATCTCGGTTCCCGCTGGAGACCATGTTGAAAAGTAGGAGAGGGCCTGGTTCGCATCGCGTCGGATCAATAGCCCCGGAGTCCAGAGCCCAGAACGCGTTCTGTCGTATTCCGCGACATCCAAGTCAGAGAACCGACAGTAAGCCCATTGCTGGGGTCCAGAGTCGTCCCGGCCATCTCCTGGGTGGAAATTCCGCCACAAAGAGGGATCGAGGTTCCCTGCGATATCTTCGGCCGCTCCCTCTGCAGGGAGCACGCTATTTCGGGAAGCAAAATGGTGGTTAGCGCTAACGCCGAGCACATAGCCCTTGCACCAGCGTCGCAAGGCCATTTCGATTTCGACGCTGCCATAGATGCGGTCAGCAGCCACCCAGCGTAGCGGTACATCGGCAGCCACGTTGCGTGCGATCATATTCAATGCCAGGCGGGACTTTGTTGCGAAAGTTGTGCCGGCAGGCGCGTAGGCCCGCGCCAAGCGGGTAGGGTCATCCGTCCAGGCCCTTGGAAGATACAGCGCGCGATCAACGAAAGCATGCCCGTGCCTGGATGCATAGCCCGCGAACATGCCGATCTGGCAGTTGGCCATCCTTCCCGTCGAGCCGTCGACCTGCCGCGCTACTCCGCACGAAGTGTTGCCTTGCTTGATGAAACCCGTCTCATCGATCACGAGGACCGCTTCGTTGTCCGCCAGCGTTTCAAGCGCGTATTTGCGCACTATGTCGCGTAAGGCGTCTGCGTCCCATTTTGCCCTTCCGAGAATGGCCTGCAGACGCCACGGCCCGGGGTCTCCCGCAGCCTCGACGCGCATCCCGCCAGTCTTGCGGTGCTCGTCTAGGAGTAGGCCTTCAAGGAACAGTCCGGCCGAAATCGCCACGCGTTCCTGAGGGAAAAGACGCCTAATCCGCGATTTCACCTCGCGCAATGACGCCGCCCACATTTCCAATGTCGTTTCAATCGATTCAATCATCACCAATAACCCCTTTGCCCGCCTGTCCAGGAATCGAAAAAATGAGTAATTCAACTCCGAAAACGCAATCGGAATACTCTCCTCTTTCTCGATTGCTTTTTGCCGATAACAGTAAGGCCATGGCGGCAATTTAGGTGGCGAACAAATCACATATTCTCTTGTTAGAAACAAGCTTGACTTGGCAAATTTCGATTGCCATAACCCCGGCGCGATCAAGAATGATAGCATAGCGGCGAATGGTGGAAGGATAAACGTGAGGATGGCTATGGGTCTCACGATACAATATTAGCTGCCACTAATAAAAATTGGTTATACCGTCAATCTGGAACTCGTGTACGCTTACATGAATCCCGAACGATTAAGTATTGCCATTCAGAAAGTCGCAACAGTATGTGGAATTCCCGAGATGCTGACCTCTATGTCCATGACGTTCTCTTATGCCTGCGAATGGGATCTTCAATGAGGCAGGAAGCCGATGGAAACCCGTGAAATTATGCTTGTCTTCGTGCATTGGATTTTTGTCTAAATCAACCAAGTTGATTGCAGGTGAGTACTTTCGAGAGCAAGGGAGAGAACTGGTGACCAGTTGTTGGATATTGTGCCGCTTGCGAAGATTTATGATCAACGCAAGCGAAACCTTTTCAAGAGGCTCGCGCTTGCGACGGCGTATATTGGTCAACGGGTGAGCATGGCCCACCAACATGAATAGAACAGCTGAGACCATGGCCGTGTTTGAAGTGCCGATGCCGATGACGGCAGCCGGCGTCAACGGCGAGCATGAGAAGGCACGCGCCGACCTTGGTGTCCGTTGGCATGTGGCCGGCGTACTTCAGGGTAAGGAGTCCATCGCTGAACAACATCTTCGCCTGCAGGGTTTTGCTTCTTCGTGCCACGTGGGGAGAGAACAGTTCGTCACGCCCGGCGGCTCTCAAAACGAATATCAGCGTATTTTCCCGGGTACATGTTTGTAGCCTTCGACGTCACTCAGCAACGCTGGCGCTCTGTCAACGGGACTATCGGTATCCGCTCTTTGATCACGCAAGGGGATAGGCCGCTTCCGGTCCCTTTTGGCTTAGTCGAGCGGTTCATTGCATTGACCGGCAAAGACGGCCTGCTTGATTTCAGCGGTGGCCTTTTGCCGGGATCTTCGGTTCGAATTGTATCAGGTCCTTTTGCCGAGTTGATAGGTCGCCTTGATCGGCTTGACCCTACAGGGCGGGCCCGGGTTCTGATCTCTTTCATGAATGGCGAAATCCCTGTCGATCTGGAGTCCAGGGGTCTTGTCGGAATTGCGTGATCAGAGGGCGTTCGTTCTCGTCTCGCAATTTCACGACTGCATGTGAAAACTTCCGGTTTCACCCGGAAGTGCGGTAGCTGTGGTTTGGCTACGTCCGATAATTCTGAGCATGAACAGGTAAAGAGACGGAGCGGGGACAGGTGAAACTGGATGATAAAAAGATAGCGATTATCGGGCTCGGCTACGTCGGGCTTCCACTGGCCGTCGCCTTTGGCGTGAGGCGGCCCGTTATAGGTTTCGACATAAGCGAAGCGCGGATTGCCGCCCTAAGGCGCGGTGAGGATTCCACGCTCGAGACCGACGGAGCCGAGATATCTGCCGCTACAGGCCTGGTTTTCACGACCGACAGGACGGAACTCAAAGCCTGCGGGATCTTCATCGTCACCGTGCCGACCCCCATAGACAAGGCCAATCGCCCCGATCTGGCACCGCTTGTTGCCGCATCAAAGACAGTGGGCGAAGCGATCTCTCCGGGCGCTGTCGTTGTCTTTGAGTCGACAGTCTATCCCGGCTGTACCGAGGAAGTCTGCGCGCCGTTGATAGAGAAAGCCTCAGGCCTGCGTTTCAACAAGGATTTCTTTTTGGGATACAGCCCCGAACGCGTCAATCCAGGCGATCGCGAACACCGCCTGCAAACGATCGTGAAGGTGACCAGCGGCTCGACCCCGGAAGCAGCCAACGCCATAGATGCGCTCTATGCTTCGATAGTGTCTGCGGGGACACATCTGGTCGGCAGTATCGCCGTGGCGGAAGCCGCCAAGGTCATCGAGAACACGCAGCGCGATCTCAACATCGCGCTAATGAATGAGCTTTCGCTGATCTTCGGCAGGCTGGGAATCGACACATCCGAGGTGCTGGCCGCCGCCGGTACCAAATGGAATTTCCTGCGCTTCACGCCCGGCCTGGTTGGCGGCCATTGCATAGGGGTCGACCCCTACTATCTCACACACAAGGCGCAGGAGCTCGGCTACCACCCCGAGGTGATCCTGGCCGGCCGCCGCATCAATGACGGCATGGGGCAGCATGCGGCGGACCAAGCGACGCGCCTGATGATGCGCAAGGGCATATCGGTCGTCGGCAGCAGGATCTTGGTTATGGGCGCGGCCTTCAAGGAAAACTGCCCGGATCTGCGCAATTCCAAAGTCGCCGACATCGTCAGTCGGCTTCAAGAATACAATGCCGTAATAGATATCTGGGACCCTTGGGTTTCGCCAGAAGAATGCGCCTATGAACTCGGCCTTCCCAGCACGAGGAGCAAGCCCGAAGGCCGCTATGACGGAATCGTCGTGGCGGTTGGGCACAGAGAGTTCCAGACGCTTGGCATTGTCGGCCTGAAGGAGCTGCGCAAGAATCCCGGAGTTATCTACGATATAAAAGGCATCTTCCCTAAGGAACATACGGATGGGCGTTTCTGATGAAGGTTCTGGTCACCGGCGCGGCCGGCTTCATTGGCTATCATGTCGCTAGGCGATTGCTGGAGCGCGGCGACGAGGTCGTTGGCATTGATAGCGTCAACGCCTATTACGACCCAGGCATCAAGGAAGGGCGCCTGAAACTCCTTCAGGAATTCAACAAGACGAACAATTCCGGCTTCCATTTCATCCGCTCCAACCTGGCCGATCGCGCCGCCGTCGAATCCTGCTTTGCCGAGCACGAATTCGACCGCGTCATCCATCTTGCCGCGCAGGCAGGCGTGCGCTTTAGTTTAGTGAATCCGCATGCCTATGTTGAGAGCAACATCATTGCTTTCACCAACATCATCGAGGCATGCCGCCATGCTAGCATTGCGCATTTGACCTATGCCAGCACGTCCAGCGTTTATGGTGCCAACACAAACATGCCGTTTTCCGAGCACAGGCCAGCTGATCACCCCTTGCAGTTCTACGCTGCCACCAAGCGTGCCAACGAGCTGATGGCGCACAGCTACAGCCATCTGTTCCGGCTGCCGACCACAGGCCTGCGCTTTTTCACGGTCTATGGTCCTTGGGGTCGACCCGATATGGCGCTGTTCCTGTTCACCAGGAACATCCTTGCTGGACTCCCGATTAAGCTGTTCAACAATGGCAACCACACGCGTGACTTCACCTTTGTCGAGGATATCGCTGAAGGCGTGGTGCGCGCGAGCGACCAGCCAGCCACACCCAATGATGCGTGGGACTCCGCCAATCCGGACTCGTCCACCAGCAATGCACCTTGGCGCGTTTTCAACATCGGCAATAACAATCCGGTTAAGCTGACCGACTATGTCATGGCGCTGGAAGCTGCGCTGGGCAGAAGGGCGATTGTCGAACTGTTGCCACTGCAGGCTGGCGACGTGCCCGATACCTTCGCCGACACCTCGGCGCTGGAGCAGGCCGTCGGCTACCGCCCGGGCACGTCCGTGCCCGAGGGCGTCGGCCGGTTTGTGGACTGGTATCAGGCGTATTTCGGCGGCAGCGCATTCCGATGATGAACGCTCCATGCTTTCAGCAATTTTGAAAGACTTTCATCTCGCTCCGGCGTCGACGTCAACTTGGGCCTCTCCCGACATTGATGCCCGCTGACGCATCGGCCGAATTGGCTTCGATCGGGGCGATCGTGTCGTTCGTCGTCGCCGGTCCGAAAAGCCGATTGCCACCGATCCACTTCAGTCGGCGTTCCACATAGGCCGGCGTCGAGGCTCCGACACGAGGTCGTACTAGCTGCGGCGCTCGTGAAACGCCGGCTCAGACGAACAAGGCTCAGTTGGCGACCACCTGGCTGCTTGAGGATGAGGAATGGAATCTACGGTCGGCGGCACATCATCAAGAAGAGTCCCATATTTGAGGATAATCCTTCGAATTCTGGCACGTAACCCGAATATAAAGATGGGCGAGCGGCGCGAAATCTATGATAAAGCTCAAGAGCAACTTAAGATCGCCATGGGAAATATGCGCGCTCCGCTCGACAGTGAGCTGCAGGATATCGAACTTAGGATACTAAGACAGACGATCCGTCTCTTGGAGCAAGACATTCGAGCCGGCGTAGATGTTTGGCGCGCGGGATACCAACCCGCGGAATTGGACGCGCTCATTCAAAAGAACGAACAGGCTAAAATTAACATCCAGGCACGTCGCGATTTAATGGTGATACGTGCAGAGCGAGAGACACTTAGAGCAAAGAAGGACCGCGACTACGCCGCGCTAATACAAAGCCAAGACGAAACACTAGAATACATGGAAGCCATTACGAACTTCAATACCAGCCTAGCAGGTAACGCAAACGACGCTCACAAACATAACTTGAGGTCGATAAAAATAATATGGGCGCTATTTATCCATAATTTCCACGCTATAAACGGAGACGGCCCATTTGCTTTTATATGGCTATTGATTCAACCGATGATTATGTTGGGAATTATTAGCTCGGTCTATTTGTTGGTCGGAACTCACTACATTCTCAATATGGACGTTCCTACATTTGCCCTGCTTGGATCAGGAACGTGGGTAGCCTGCCGCATGACGATTTTTCGCGTGAGTGGGCAAATAGCTCACAACCGCGTAATGTTAAACCTGCCAATGGTTTCCCCTTTCCACCAGGGCATAACCACAGCAATACTGTACTTGATCGTTTACATGGTTTCTATGGCGCTTCTCTTCGGTATCGGCCGCTATCTTGGTGTGATATCATTGCCGGACGATATTCTTACCGCGTTTTTTTACTTCGTTGGTATGTGGCTGTGTGGCGTAAGTATAGGTTTCATATTTGGTGTTATTATCGGGGTGTGGCCGTTTTTTGCGCGATTGACCGGCGCCGTCGAGCGTTCGTTGCAGATTTTTTCTTCGGTGTTTTACGTTACGGAGCAATTCCCAGAAGTATATAGAAAATATGTTCTTTGGAACCCCTTGAGTCATGGCATGCAACTTTTACGTGGCGCGTATTTCCATTCATATCCATGCACTGACGCAAAGCCTTCATATTTTTGGCTTGCGGTTATTTCCTTGGCTTGCTCTGCCCTTATTTTGGAGGGATGGTTCCGGCGACACGTGCAGCCGGTCTAACTGGTCTCTAGCCCGTCCTATTCATGACGGATCTGGGTTTGTTTGCCGCTGAGCGGCGGACAGGTGGCGGCTCGGCGTCTTTTTCACCGCGGCTGAGACTGGACTTTGGAACGCGCTGGAGGGTCAAGGTATCGGGTTCGGCGGGGCCTGCTGCCCCGGCGGTCATGGTCCTGCCGGTAGCAGATTGCTGGCGATCGCCCGGAACAGACTTGCCTCGGGACAGGCGGCGGCGAAGGCCAGGCGGATGCGCGAGACGGTTTCGATGACGCGGGCGCCGCGCTTGAGCAGCCTGAGCCGCAGCGTAGCGAACTCGGCGTTGCGCAGATGATGGGTCGTTGGCACCGCCTCGCGCAGGGTGAGCATCAACCAGTATGCGGCGGTGTGCAGGACAAGACGGACCTGGTTGGCAATCGGTGAGCGGCAGGAGGTTCGGTCGGATGCGAGCTGGCTCTTGTGCATCTTGATCAGGTTTTCGGCCTGGCCGCGGGCGCAGTAGATCACGTCGTAGATGTGCTCGGCAGAGCCTTTGTCGAGATTGGTGACGACGAAGCGGATGTCGAGGCCGAGGGTGGTTGCCTCGATGCGAGCGCAGGTGCGGCGTTCGGCCTTCCAGGACTTCGCCTTGTAGCGGGTCTCGGCATAGCCGCGCAGCACAGGCTTGCGCTCGAGCGCGCGGCGGGTGCGGATGTCGTCGGCGCTCTCGTCGACGAGCCGCTGCAGAACCTTGTTGCCGGGTAGGCCGAAGAGGTAGTCGATCGCATTGTTCTCGCACCAGGCCATGACTTGCGCCCGGCCGTAATGGCTGTCGCCACGGATCAGGATGCGGGTGGTCGGCCAGCGGGCGCGGATGCGGCGCACGAGACGGCGCAGATGGCCGCGGATCTCCTTGCCCGCCGGGGTCTTGCCAGGACGCAGGATCATGGCGACCGGGCGTCCTGTCGCGGCGTCGTAGATGTGGATCGGCAGGAAGCAACGCTCGTCGTAGTGGGCGTTGAAGAGCGAGAGCTGCTGATGGCCGTGAACGACATCCAGCGTATCATCGATGTCGAGCGTGACGCTTGCGGGCGGCGCGGCATAGCTCGACAGCCAGAGATCGACCAGCACCCAGCTGAGCCGGATGACGGTGCGCAGGTCAGGCAGGTTCTCCAGCCGCGAGCAGGTCGGCTGCGAGCACAGATCAATCCCGCTGTCGGGCAGCCGCCCGCAGGCGAGCTTGAAGGCCGGGTCGGTACGCAGTCGGTCGAGATCATTGGCGTCCTCGTAGCCGCACGCGATCGCAAAGATGCGGGCGCGCAGAATGTCGGCCATGGCGTGCGTCACCCGCTCTGGATCGCGCCGATCGTGGATCACCGCGGCCAGCCTGTCGGCCAGTTGCAGGCGACGCTCGGCTGCGGCCAGAAGCATGACGCCGCCATCCGAGGTGATGCGGCCGCCGTCAAACGCAGCTGTGATCTTCTTGCGTCCGACGGCTGGAAAAGACAGCGGCAGCAACGTATTCTCGGTCATGGCGGGTGTGGCTCGCGAGATGAGGTGGAAGGGTTGGCCTAAGCAACCGAATCCTACGCCATATCAACCGCTTAAGCTACATCCGCCAGCCTCAAAAGCCCATCGTCGTGCATAAGACGGGCTAGAAACGCTCGGCGGCCTTCGACAACATGGGTGAGACTGACATGAATTGCTGGAGCTCCCAACTCCTAATGCCAGCAGTTTTGGCGCAAACGTGGATGAGATGGCCGCCGGCGTCCGCGGCGCGTGGCAGCACGGATATAACAAGACTGGTAGCAGAAATAAATCGCTGGAAAGCAACTGCATCGCCAGGGATGTGCTAAGTTTGATGATTTCCTTTCAACGAACATCAGACGAGCCTGAGATCGCTGGCATTCGTCGACAAATCGCTTCGTCTGTAGACCTCGATATCCCAACGGGACGATATGCACTGCTTACAAGTGATCCGCTTGCGAAAAAGCCCGCGGTTGATCTTCTGGCCGGGCTCAGGCCTCCGCAGGTGGGGAGGATAAGTTTCATTGGCTTGACGTCGTGGCCGATTGGCCGGCCGGCTTTTTTGCGTGGCAATGTGACTGGCCGACACGTGATTGCCTTGATATGCAGGCTTTACGGCTTGGATATGCATGTATCAAATGCGATGCTAGAGACGATGGTTACGGACCCTAGGCATATAAATGGGAAAGTAGAACATTGGCCGGCGGAATTTCGGTATGAATTCGGCCTTGCCGCCGCGCTTCTGCCGCCTTTCGATATTTATATAGTTGAAGCGGTATTCCCGTTCCTTAAAGACCGCTTCAGCTACCTGTGGAATACACTCTTCGAAAAGCGATCGGCTGGCAAGATGCTCATAGCAGGGAGCAATCGGGTTGCCGATCTCAGCAAATACTGCGACAGGGCTATTGTCGTTAATAGGGGACGAGTGACAATTGCGAATGATCTCAAAAAGGCCCTTGATCGGTATCCGCCTCGTGTTGCCTCTTACGATGCTCAGAAAGAGTTCGAAGACGACCTTGCCGACGACCCTCTCTGATGCAGAAACCCCAAACTTCCCGGTCTCACCTGCAGAGGCTCCAACCTTCCCAGTCTCACCTGGAGGGGTGGACGACCAAGCTCGATTTATCCAACTACGTCGCGTAACGCGCAGGCGATCAAAATGGGGTACCTGGGCGGCGGCTCTCTGTGTAACGCTGCCGATTTTGACGACGTCGCTGTTCGTTTTCTTCATCGCCACCCCGATGTATACGACGGAGGTGAGGTTCGCGATCCGCGGAGGATCCGACACCATGCAAGCGACGTCACCTGTCAGCTCGTTATTCTCGTCAGGTAGTGGACCGATGGATGGCTATGTTGATGGATATGCGGCCCGGGACTTTCTGGTTTCGCGGGAGGCTTTGGCGAGGCTAGGACACCGGATCGATATCCGGAATCTATTTATCAGAACGAATTCCGATCCCTTGGTGCGGTTACCGCAGAATGCGGATGACGATCAGCTCTTCGACGCTTATAGGGCGCGCGTGACAGCGCGCTTCAATATGCTGGAACAGATCGTCGTGATGGACGTCAGCTCTTTTAAGCCAGAGGACTCGGTGCTCATCGCGTCCTCTCTCGTTCGGATGACCGAGGAATTCGCAGATCAAATGAACCAACGCGCTCGTGAAGATGCTTTGCGATTCAGCGAGCAAGAATTGGCCCGCGCAGAGAGGCGTACCACAGAAGCCAGGCAGCAAATGGCTAATTGGCGGAGCGAGACCGGCATCGTCGATCCGACGGCTGACGTGACAATGCTAAACGGATTGATCAATCAATTGGAAACACAGCGGACAGCTGATCAAAACGAGCTCGCCACGATCGACGCGTCCGGTGCGAGCGATCATCCTCGGCGTCGACCGCTCCTCCTCGACATCAAGACATTGACGGATCGGATCGCGGAGACGCGCAAGCGATTAGGCGGCCCCAGTGGATCAGCAACTGACCAGATCTCCCGCTATGAGGCTCTGAACGCTGCCCTGGAATATTCCGAGACCAATTTGACATCGGCCCGGCAGGCGCTCGATTACGCTCGGCAAGCCGCCATCCGACAGCAAAAATATGTGATTGTGATCGCCGAGCCCAGGGCGGATGGAAGACCGTCTTATCCGGACCCGATCACAAGCCTACTGGCGGCATCGATCATCGGTGTCGGTCTCGCCTTTTTCGGCTCTCTGATAGTAAGCATCGTTCGATCACAATTCGCCGCGTGACGTCCGGCAGGCTTTGGCCAGCGCAACAGGGTCGATGACGACGGCGCCGCGCCTGCGCGCCTCAAGGTCAACATAGCTATGCAGTTCGCCATTACGATCGTCGCCGCCGCGGCCGATGGCGAGTGTCGGTCCGAAGTCCAGTGCAGGTCTCCTTCCGCTTGCTCTACGACGATTCCGTACCAATAGCTGCTACCGCTAGGGGACATTATCAAGCTGATGAAAAAAACAAGTCACTTATTATTACTTTTGCCCGCGCTGTTGATGGGCTGCGTTAACTTGCCGGCCTCGGGGCCCACGGCCAGTGCAGTGGTTAATGCGCAGGGTAAAGGTGCCGATTCCGCACTCTATGAGGTAGTCGATATCACTGATGCTACCCTGGCTGTGCTACGTAACCGCCCATCCGGTGATCTTGCCAGTCAATTCTCACGCCATCCGCCAGCGCCTTCGCAGGCACTCACGATCGGAGACCAGATTGTCGTGACGATTTTCGAAGCGGCTTCCGGCGGACTTTTCTCCGGATCATCGACGCCAGGTGCGCCCATGGGAAGCTCGCACAGCATTTCACTTCCACAGCAAACCGTCGACCGTGATGGATCAATCAGCGTGCCCTACGCAGGCCGTATCACTGCAGCCGGCCGCACGCCAGGCTCCCTGGCAAAGGCGATAGAGGCGCGATTGGCAAATAAAGCCGTTGAGCCACAGGTCATCGTTTCGACGCAGGGCAGCGCGGCTACCGCGACGGTTTCAGGCGACGCGACCGGCTCGGCGCGCGTGGCGCTTTCTTTGAAAGGTGATCGTCTACTGGAGGTTATTGCTCAATCTGGAGGCATAAGGACAATGCCGCAGGAGACCAAGGTTCGCCTAACACGCGGCGCCCTGAGCGAGGTGACTCTTCTCGACACGATCCTAAAAGATCCCAGTCAAAATGTCTTCGTATATCCGGGGGACAATATCTATGTGTATCGCGACCCTCCGATTTTTGTGGCGCTTGGTGCCGTTACCGCCCAAAACGACTACCCCATAGACAAAGAACCCATGTCTCTCCTTCAAGCCATAGCCAAAGCGGGCGGGCTTCAAGATGCGCAAGCCGACAGTAGTGCGATATTTCTTTTTCGGCGCGAAGAGGCAAGCTTAGTACGCGCATTGAAGCCCAATTCAACTCATCTTATGGGGTCTGACCCAGTTCCAGTTATCTATCGTCTGCGACTCAATAAGGCGGATAACTACTTCTATGCACAGCAGCTCGCCATTCGTGATAGGGACATCATATACGTCGCCAACTCGCCGGTGGTTCAGTTCAACAAATTTGTAACGATGGTCAGAGGGATTACCTCAACAGCAGGCTCGTTGCGAGGTGTCGCTTTCGCCAATTGAATTTGCCCCCGCCAGCCGTCGTGCTCGTGTGAACAATTTGCCTGCGACAAGCACGAGATACTCACAACAAGGCCCTACGGTTTCTCACACGCCTATGGTCGTCTACACACTTAAGGATCCTGTATGACGTTGCCGGTCATTCGGTTCGGATATGTCATGCATCGCGTCACCATTTGCAGTTGACAGGCGCGGGTGCAAGGTCAAGTGGACACTCCGTTCCGGAAGCCAACGGCTAATATTCTTATCGTTACGCGGAGATAGATGAAATGATGGTGGATGTAGTTGACAGGTTTCTCTCGGTAGCTTCTCGTCATCCTGGGCGCTTGGCCATAGACGTTGGCGCGCGTCAATATTCTTATGCTTGGCTTGAGGAGCGAGTCCGAATCTACGCACAGATTTTTTCGTCATTCGAGCAGCCGCGAATTGCGATCGCGCTCCCTCAAGAGGCCGATGCTTATGCGTGCATCCTGGCGTCCGGATTAGCCGGGGGCTTCCATACGCCCCTGAACACGGTTGCGCCGATACAAAAGCTTCGGCGAATCCTGCATCGGTTGCAACCTGATCTTCTCGTGGCCAAGCCACAGTTGGCGGCTGAAATTGCCACTGCAGTTCCTAACTTGAAGGTCTTGGATCCAGATATGATCAATACAGATCGCTGTTTCTTGGGTAATGGAACGCGCCACGAACTAGCCTATGTCATGTTCACGTCAGGATCGACTGGCGAGCCAAAGGGCGTAATGGTTTCACGCAAAGCATTGGCAAACTACGTTTCCTGGCTGGAGAGCCTTCATATCACCCCGGATGATCGTCTCTCGCAACAGCCAAATCTAGCATTCGATATCAGCATGACAGATATATTTGGGGCACTATGCCATGGCGCTTCGCTTCACCCCTTGCTGGATGAGGGCGACAGAATGTTGCCCGCCGAATTTATCGCGAGGCAAGCTATTACGATCTGGAATTCCACGCCTAGCGCCGTTAGCTTGATGATGCGGGCGCGGCACGTAACAAGGAAAAACCTAGGGAGTGTTCGGCTGTTTAATTTCTGCGGGGAACCGCTCGTCAGACAGCAACTGGACGCCATTTTTTCCGCATTGCCAGACACGCTCGCCCAAAATACCTATGGCCCCACCGAAGCTACGATCTCTGTAACTGAGCAAGTTCTGACCTCCGACAACTACGGATCTTACTGCCATACGTCTGCCGCCCTGGGTCAGACCATACCAGGCATGAAGATCTCGCTTATTGGCGGGCGTTCTCCCACCGAGGGTCAGATTGTGATTAGCGGTCCCCAACTTGCCGAGGGCTATTGGAACGATCCGGAAAAGACCGAGCAGCAGTTCCGCGTATTGGATGAGTTGTCGGGGGAGCGTGGGTATCTGACCGGTGACTGGGCGGAAATCCGTGACGATCGCTTGTTCTTCAAGGAGCGGATTGATTTTCAGGTTAAGGTAAAGGGATACCGGATCGAGCTCGATGAGATCGTTTCCGCCATTCGGCAGTGCGGGTGGCCTGTGGCTGTCGTCTTTAAACGAGGCGATGGACTCGCGGCTGTCGTGGAATCTAACGGGCTGGGACCGCTCAATGAGCGCGAGCTGAAAGCAGCGTTGTCAGAAATCGTCGAAGCCCATGCCATACCGACATGGATCCTTGAGATTCAGAGAGCACCGCGCAGCGAGAATGACAAACTGGATCGCACAGCAGCAGCAGTCTGGTTCGAGGACAATCTTATTATGAAGAAGGAGCGGACATGATAGAGGACAGCAAATTGTTTCAGACAGTCGTCGAAATCATAAACGGCGAGTTTCCTGAGAATGACACCGAAATTGCACGGGAGACCGTTGCGGAAGATGTCATTGGTTGGGACAGCATGGCGCATGTTAGTCTCATCGCAATGATTGAAGAGGCATTCAGCGTTCGTTTCAGCGGTGCGGAGATCGTCACTTTCGAGAATGTCGGCGGCCTTTTCGATGTTCTTAAAGAGAAGATATCGAGGAAGTAAGAAATAAGCTTCTTTATATTCAGCGTGCATTATTCTTATATTACAAGAGGTGGATACCTTGGACCAGAATATCAGGCGATTGGTGAAGGGAGAGATTGAGAACGACTTTTCAGAAGAGGGAAAGGCGTTTTTGGGTGACCTCGTATATCAAGCGTTGCCGGAGTTGTATGACAAGGTTCCGATCGACCGTCCGAAGCTCAACCTCATTTTAGCCGATCAAATTGATTCACCGTCGACCGAGCTCTCAGAAACTTGGACCCTGTGGGAAGAGGGTGCAATTTTGGGGCTTCTATCAGTTGTCGACGCAGGCGAACTGGATGCATCCCAGCGGATGGGAATGTTGGACATCGTGCGGCACCTGGATCGGGACGCTAGGATGAATTTCAAGAGAGCCCTCGAAGGCCATGGCTCGAATGTTGAAACCCTTGCATCAGGGGAGGGAAAATATCTCCCGCGTATGGCCGTGGCCGAGGCGGCTCGGGGAAAAGGAGTTGCGCGGCGGTTGATGCATCATGTGCTTGATCGCTATCCTAATACTCCAATATACCTACACGTTGCGAACACAAACGCGATCGTCATAAAGCTGCACAAGTCGCTAGGATTTCAGTTTCAAACTGAATCAGACTTTCCGATTCGCGTTCTGGTCCGTAATCCACAATAGTTCGGATCGAGAACTAGTCATTCACCTTGAGGAATGGCGAAGATCCATAGCGCACCGCTGTGCGAGCCAAATCGCGTCCCTTATTGGTGATGGATTGGCGTTAAAACGCTGTGAGCAGAGCCGTTGAGGCCGATGAAAGGAGTTATCGCATTGGATAATATTCGCCCGCTATCATTCGGTGGTTGCTTGCTCAATAATTTAATTTCGGCTCTGCATCAGAATAATAAGCTGGGCGGAATATACAAGGAGATGGGATTTCTCAGGACGCCGTTCTCTATTTCTGCCGCGAGTGCTGTCCAGCTCTTGGACTTTATATCGGGCAGCAAAACAATCCCGCCGCACGTGCGGCGGTTCTGTTATCTCGATAGCAGACGAGAGCCTAACAAAGAGCAGATGGCCATCCCATATACTGCCGATATAATAATTGTCGAAATGAGCACCTCCATCGATATCTTGTACGATGGCTTCGTTGTTAACACGAATCGATTTCAAGAAATCATCCTGCCAGAGCTTGAGCATCTAAATGTGCCGCCGCGAATAGTGGCCAAATGGAGGTCGTCTCTTGTCAAACAGAACGAATCCGAACGCGCCAAGTATGCGAGACAGCTCCTCGAATTGGTTCCTCCTACGGAGGAGTTCGAGTGGCTTCACGATCTAGTCGGACGAACGACTACGCGTCAATTGAACGTTGACGATATGACCAATTACATCGGGCGCATCAAAGAAACGCTAGATGTCCCGCTAGCGATGGTTCATCACAATTTTAGATACATGCCCGACGGGAGACCTATCTCTTGGCCCACTGAACTTAAGGACCAATCGATCGAGGTCGCACATCGGCTCAAAGCCTACGAGATGGACTTTGCTCCTTTCGTAGCACGCCACGGCGTGAAACGTGTCCTCGCCGATGATTGCCGCCATTGGAACCCCGGGTTTTTTTCCGAGATCGCCAACCATCTATATAAATTCATAAGCAGAGTCGCCGGGCGAGGGACGCCGGAGGATCTCATTGAGAGGACGTTCGTTCCAACCGAGCTCGAAAACGACGAACCACCACAGATCCCAAATAAGCGCCAGAGTCCAGACAAGCGCCTGAGCGAAACCACCAGCGTCGACGGGAGCGAGAAGGACAACTCAACGGTTGGGCGTGAGATTCCCCTGAGAGATGCTGGAGAGTTACAACCGGGCACAGACAGTGGCATGTTGAGCGCAGACGATCTCGTTTATCACCCGGAAACGGCGTCTCATTTCGATTTCGACGTGAATGTGCTCAACATGATTCTTGTCGTCGGCCAGTCTTGGGCACTTGGTGGCAATAACGATGAGGCAGGAGACGCGCCTCTTACCTCCGTGCCAGAACATCCTGGGCGCGCGCTGATGTTCGATGCCGGATCTGCTCCTCGAGGCAGGCGCGTGTCAAAACTGGTTGACCTGTTTGAGCGGGCCACCGGCTCGACCAAGGAAACACCCTGCGGAGGTTTGGCCGATTACTTGATGCGTACCTGCGAAAGTCGATTCGGAAAGAAGCCCACCGTGGTGTTTGCCTCTGTCGGACGCGGGGGCACAACCCTGAGCGGGCTTAATCAGGGAAGCGCTGACGGGTTACTTCGAGGATCGGCACAGCATCTGGAGGCCATGCGTTTGGTGGCGAAGGCAGCGGAATTTGCCCGTGCCGAAGGCAAACGTGTCCGAGTCCTGGCGATTTGTCTCGCACACGGCGAGTCCGACGCCGGACGGGGAACGCCCGCCGATTCTTATCAGCGAGGCCTGATCCTGCTCCGGCAACAATATGACGCGGATATCCGGCACCTAACTGGCCAAGTGACTTCTGTACCTATGCTCACATATCAAGCCAATCGCGGAGCATCGCGACCAGGAATAATAGCAGAAAGCGTCTGGTCACAGCTTCGGGTGGCAAAAGCTGACCCGCATATACGATGTGTTGGGCCTGTTTACCATCACGAGCCCGAAATGCGTTCCGATGGCCGGTCGGCTCATCTGAAAGCAATCGGCTACCGCCGCATTGGCTTCCAATTCGGCCGTTTTTTACTTGATGACCTTTTCGGGCCTGGATTGGAACCGCTACGCGTCAGTCAAGTGCGGTTGCTGCGACCAAATGTGATCGGTCTTGAATATTCCAGAACAATCACGCTCGAGCAAAACGATGACCGCATAAATGTATCAAATCTGGGGGCTGGGCTAGGTATTGATGCAGTAGGGATGGGAGCGGCTGGCCCGACAATAACTTCCCTCGCCATATCCGCTCGCGACGACAAACTCCTCGAAATACATTTTTCGAGCCCAATAAGCCGATCTGGCGCCAGGCTTTTCATAGCTGCACGCATCACTGGGACCAATTGCGGGCGACATGAAGGAGCGCGAAGCGGCATTCGTGCAAAAGTTCCGTACTATGTAGATCCGCACGACAATACTGAAATGTATGATTGGGCATGCTCAGAGACCGTCGATTTGCCCTACCAATAGCCAGTATACGCGAAAGTAGGATTAGGTAGCATGAAAGCCAAGTCTCGAAAGTACCAACCTAAAACGCAAATGAGGAACCCCGAAAACATGTTCGCCACCGCCAGTATATCACCTGATCTCGGATTTTTTGAAAGCGTCGTCAGCGCACACACGGAGTTGAAAGTCTCCTGGAAGCAGAGAGACTATGTCCGCGTCGGAGACGCCGCGGCAACGCTGTTGGCACTCATCCCCGACAACCAGAATGCGCTGAAACTCCAACTGAAAGCCGCCATTCGCAGAGGGGACGACACAGACCTCGTCGCAACTGCTCGCGCCGCAGCGGCCATTGCCGCGCCCGACGTGCAAAGTGCGGCTCACCAGCTCGCCGCGAAACGAAGGTGGGAGGATGCAGCCACGTTACTGCTAGCTCTACCGGAAAATGTAGAGAAAACGGAACAGCGCGAAACCTTATCACGGCGCATCGCCGCCCAATTGGCGGCCGCCGGCCTCCAGGCGAAAAACGAAGGCGACGAAGAGAAGGCTGCCAGGCTTTGGCAATTGGGACTGAGCCTCAGTCCCGGAGACGCCAGGATGAAGCGCAGGTTGCGCCAACTCATTCATGCCGCCGCCGTAAAGGCGATCGAGGCCAATTTTGAAACGGACGCAAATACCTATATTCGAACCTGGCACGGTGTCCTGGCGCTCAGTCCCGATCACAGTACCGCTTTGAAAAGATTGGCGACCGCGTATGAAAAAGGCGGACATAACGAAGCCTCTCTGGAGTTATGGGCGCGTCTGGTGCGCCTGACACCTGAAAATCCATCGGTGGTGCGTCGCGTTTTGCGGCTGGCGCTTTTGACTAACCAGGAACTGGACGCCCTTGTCCTTTTGGCGAGCGTAGGTGCTGCCGTGCCCGATGATAAGATCGGCGAAGCAACCCGACGCGCTGTCTTCCTTCAGCTTAGGGAATTCCTGCGCACTCACAACTATCTCTTGGCTGCCCATCGTTTCTCCGTCCTTAAGAACTCCTCTTTGGACTTGTCCAAATACGACAACATTGAGGAGCGCGTCTTCCGCGGCACCGTCCGTGAGTACAAACGCTTAATGAAGGAAGGGAGCGTCAAGGAAGCTACCCAGTTAGCAGAATTGGTGCTGGATATCGACAGCAACAATCGATTTGCGTTGGCGAACCTCGCCCAATACTCCTTCAAGGTCACCAATTTCGAACAGGCAGTATCCTACTATGAGCGGTTGGCATCCGTAGACGGTTCGAATGTGAAGGCTTGGATCGGACTGGCCCGCAGCCGCAAAAAGCTTGGCGATCTTCCCGCAGCTGTTGAAGCCGCAAGGAGATGCCTTTCCATTGAGCCTGGAAATCAAATTGCAGAGCAAATTGTCACCGCTTTTGCGCCAGTAGCTTAAGGGCGCGATGCCCAGCGCTCATCTTCTTGCGCATGGCGTCGCGGAAAATCGGATCATAAGGATTTCGACATGGCAGGGGCTAAAGATCATCAAAGCGGTCGTATGCTCAATAGTCTATTTGGGGAAGGTCTCGGGACGAAGTCGGTGTCGCGATTGATCGACGAAAATCTTCCGCCGCTCCCCAATGGTGCCAAGAATGAGGGACCTTTCAAGACAGCGCAGGTAGATGCGCTGTCAGTTGCGGAGCGAAAAGCTTATGAAGTGCAGATCGACCTGGCCAGCCAAAAGGAGGCCCGGGACCGGGAGCGTATCCGTGAGCTCGAAGCCAATATTCATGCGCTCACCATCGAAATATCGAGAGGCGATATTTCGTTACGAGTGAACCAGATCGAGAAGGAGCTGGACTCTTATAAGCAAGCGAAGAAGAATGTTGATGTTCTCAACCTCGACCTCCTGGCCCAGGTCAAAACTATAAATAATAAGCTCGAGACGCTGCGTAGTAGCCCGATCTTGAGTTTGGGTGCAGATATCTTGGCAATCAAAGGAGACTGGAAACGCGCTTTTTCGCTTCCAGCCAAATTCCGTGCCGCTCAAGAACAAGCGATGAAGGACAAGGCCGCTTTGCCGGTCGAGCTGGGCCTCGATCTGGCAACGGCCGAAGCCCTACAGCATGCCGATCGCGCTCTGGCCATCGCCGAGCAGGATGGCTGGCATTCTGCCGAGCAATGGGTTCGCGATCAGAGGCTGCCTGCGGGCATCTTATCGCGGGTGCTTTTGGAACTATCGCGTCGCGCGCGCTTTAGCGATATTCCCGTCGCCGTCTCGTTGGCCAAGGCCGCCCTGGCAGCCGATCCGCAACAGTGGAGAGTTAAGCATCTCGCATTCGTTCTCGCGGATGTTGGGGTGGTCAAAGAGGCTTTGGAGGTGATGCGATCGGCGATCGCCACCGGTGTCAACTTCAACCCGAGCGAACTCAAACGCTTCGACGAATTATCCGCGCTTGCCAGGCTCGAAGTGACTGGGCTTTCCTTGCCGAAGCGTAGCGCCAGCCAAAACGGCCGTCCCAACTCGGTCATCTTCTACTGGCCGAAATCTTTCCCTGGCCACTGGTCCGCTTCCAGCTTGCGCGGCCTCTCACTAGCTAGTGCCTTCCAGAAGGCCGGCAACGAAGTCAAGATAGTGACCGTCCCTGGCTACCCCGCAATCGACAATTCCGGCCGCGTCGAACTTACCAAGGATATAGTTGCGGGCATTGCCCACTTCCGACTGCCGGCTATCGAAGTCGACGGTAGCATACTCGACACCCACTCCTGGGATGCCAGCGAACTGCTCGCGGAGAGGATCGCTGCCGCGAATGCCGGGGCTGTTGTCGCACCAAGCTCGATTGAACTAGCCTATCCGGCGGCGATAGCGGCGCGCCTTAACGGATCTCGCTTCATTCTCGATTGTACGACTATGACTCGAGCGAAGAGCAGTCCAGCTAGCGAGCGCGAAGAAATCTTTATTGCGCTGGAAAACGCTCTCTTGGCCGAGGCCGATACGGTCCTGGTGCGTGACGACTTTTTCACTGACCGCTTAGCCGAAGCTGGCGTGTCGGCACATAAGGTTCTATCCATCGGAGAATCGGTTTTCCAATTCAACGCGGACAAGAATTCCGCCGACTGGTCCTCATCGCCGATTCTCAAAGGCGGCTTCGTCATCGGATATATCGGCGATGCTTACGACGAAGTGGATCTCGAATCTTTCCCGGCGATCCTGGATGAACTGGTCAAGCGCGGGCTTCCAGTTAGGCTGCTCATTTTTGGCGTCGGCACGCGCTTCCATCGGATTCGCGATAAACTGGAAGCCCTAGGCCACGGAGACCGATGCCTATTTCCGGGACGCCCGCGCAACGGACATATCGCAGCCGCCTTTGCCGCGATTGATCTGGTCGTCATCCCAGCGATGCCAGTGACCCAGCGCTGCGGGCGATCACGCTTCGAACTCGCAGAAGCCCTTGCGTATGGGCGCCCTGTACTCGCGGCAGGGCCGATTGCAAGCGCCGTGAAACCCAGCCTGAAAACCATCGAGGCTTTTGGAGAGGAGATGGTCGCGGCAATGGTTGACGCAGTCTCGACCTTCATCCTTCAGCCGGGCAGCCTGGAACAACTTTCGCAAGCAGCAACCAACGCAGCCCACGACATGACCGTCGCAGCCACCGCCGAACGCCTAGTGCAGGCATAGCATAATTAAGTAACAATGCGACATATTGTAAGTACGCCGTATAGGCAACCGCCAAAGTCGTTCCCCTTTGTTTGCGCGATACAGGCGCGATGGCTCTAATAGAGATAAGGCGTTCGCAACGCTCTTTTGGCCGGATCTTCTATTATTCTCTATTTTTGATCGGCTCTTTGAACCGCAATATTTGTTATTGATCGTCATACGAACTGGATCGGCTAATATGTTATTCACCGCCAAGAAGTGGTTGCGGGGTCCAAATCGGATCGACAAGGTACAATCAGTTGAGCGACATGATGTCGATCCCGTAACAGTTGCAGTTCTTCAGGGGCTACAAAGCCAGATCGCAGTACGTCCTGACACGAAAGTGGTTGGCAGGGCGCGAAGGCGAGTTAGTTCATTGCGAGAAATGGCAGAATTGCCTGACACTCTCTCTTATCTTCTTGGAGAAATCGCGCGGTTCCCCAACGAAGAGAGACTTCAACAGATAGCCGCGCAGGCACTCGAAAGGTTCCAAGACCCGCGTGCATTAGCCGTTTGGCGCGGCATCGACTCTCGATTTCCAAATTCGCGCCATGCATATGTACGCCTCTTGCGCTGGACCATACGGTTAGGCGGGACAGATGCCGGGCGGAATATCCACGCTGAGCGCTACCCTGAAGAGCCCAAGCACTCTGAAGGCATGTTCGTATTTGCGCGTGCGCTTATAGAACTAAAAGACTTCGAAGAGGCAGAGCAAGCTCTATCGAAAATAACCCAAATGGGGGATGTATCAGAGGCCATACTTCTTGACGTGGTGAAGCTATACTTATCCATAAACCAACCGCTTAGAGCGCGAGAAATCGTTAATGCGAGCCAGGATAGATTTGGCCCTACCGTAAAAAATCTAAGTGTCGCTTCACAGGTCGACGCGAATATATCTGCGCTAGAAAGGGCTGTCGAAAGCAGTAGCGGCGCAGACATTGATCCACAAGAATTTCTTATCGAACACGTCTTCAATGAAGCCAAGCGCCTCCGGCCGAGCGCCCCAACGGACAATAAAGGATTTTTGGGGCACCTAATTCTTGTCAATGGCGGCCTTGGCTCCGGTGGCGCCGAGCGCCAGTTAACCAATACCGCTCTCGCAATCAAATCGGCTATGGAAGCGGGGCGCTCAATTGACGGGAATGACGTGATTGGCCCGGTTCAAATTCTATGTCGATCGCTCAATTCCCGCTCGGGGTCCGATTTCTTTGCTCCGCTGATGTCGGACGCGGGGTTCAATGTTCACCAGTATGTGGAATTCGACAAGTTTGCCGGGCGACCAGGATGGTCATGCCTACGGGAGGTAATCCATTGTCTCCCCTACCTTCCATTTCCGATGCGTGAGGGCCTGGTTCAGGCGGCCGACGTTCTGCGTCAGGCATCACCGGATGTCATACACATCTGGCAGGACGGGTCTGTATTGGCCTTGGGACTAGCCGCGCTATTCGCCAACGTGCCGCGTATAGTGCTGGGTGTTCGAACTTTGCCGCCGGTCGACCGAGCCGAACGAAACAAACCTGAATATAAAATCGTTTATCGGTTACTATTGTCCGCTCCGGGAGTGGTGATCGTTTCTAACTCCCTCGCAGCGGCTAAGCGTTACGAGGAGTGGCTCGATCTACCGCGCGGAACCGTACGGATCATTCCGAACGGTTTGGAGCCGTTGTCTTTGGCCGCCGACGAGGCAACTTTAGTAATGGCGCGAGCCTTCAGTAACAATAACCCCCGCGACTGCTTTACCGTTGGCTCAGCAATGCGATTTGACAACAACAAGAGGCCATTGGAGTGGCTCGATATCGCGGCAACCTTCGCCTCATCTCGTCCCGAGGTGCGGTTCATAATGGTCGGCGACGGACCGCTTCGTAGCGCAGCGATGAACCATGCTCGAAAGCTAGGCATTGAAGATCGGGTTCTTTTCACCGGACGATCGCAACATGTGGGCTTTTGGCTTTCGCAGATGGATGTTTTCTTGCTGCTGTCGCGGCATGAGGGTTTGCCCAATGTCCTCATTGAGGCTCAATACTCCGGGCTGCCTGTGGTAGCCACGCCCGCTGGAGGTTCCGGTGAAACTTTTGAAAACGGAAGAACGGGAACGCTGCTACCCGGCATAGATAAGGTAGACCCGGAGCAGGTTGCTAAGGTGTTGAATTCTTGGTGTCGTCCTGTTCCTGAGCAGAAGCTTTTGGCGGAGCAAATTCGGGACTATGCTACCGAACGTTTTTCAATTGACAACATGCTTGCGCTAACTCTCGAGGCCTACCTTAACTGACTAGGAACCGGCCATAACAGAGGCGGAAGTCCAACTCGCCAAGATGTTCAGACGAAAGCGGCCATGTCTCCAAAACTCAAGAGGGTGTTACCGTAGATGTTAATCGGTTCGGAGTCACGCTCGGGTGATTTTGTGATTCGCCTCACAGTCGCGTTGGCAGAGCTCGCCGAGCGCCGGATCCTGCCAGCCCGATATCGGTGTGGCTGGCCCTGAAAGAATTCAGCTTCAAAAAACACTGCTCGCCAGCGAGTAGGACAGGCCGGTGACCGTGCGCGCAGGGCGCAACGGAGGAAGTACCGGGCGGGCTTGATCCACGGCGCACGCTGACCTTCCTGGCCGTGCTGCGCGGAGAACGCATCGACGCGCCCTGCATCATCGACGATCCCATCAATCGCAAGCTTTGGGCCTGGGTCGAGCAGTTCCTAGTGCCGACAATCTCGCCCGGTGGCAAATCTCGCCCGGTGACATCGTCGTCACGGACAACCTTGGCAGCCCCAAGGGGCAAGCCACTCGTCGCGCCCATTCGCGCCGCGGTCGCCATGCTCTCTTCTACCTGCCGCTCCATCTACAGCCGAGCCCTCAACCCTATCGAGCAGGTCTTCGCCAAGCTCAAGCACCTCACACGAAAGGCTGCAAAACGGACAGTCGAGGCCGCATGGCGACGTTTTCGGAACGCTCTTCGAAACCTTTCAAAGCACCGAATGCGCAAATATCCTGCTTTTAGCAAGTCGCAGCGCAGGTTTGTACCATTGTTGACCTTCCACTCGCGAGGGTTGTGATCATCGTTGTTATAAAATGGACTCCCGAATACTTTAAAGGGGCAAGCAATGTTGGACGTGAGCGCGGCACTCAAGGGAACCTCTCCACAGAGCGCCGATTACCTTATCGAAATTCGGCAATTGATGCATGAGACCGGAACCGCCACGGGCGCGCGGCGCGTGGAGCCTCGCCTACGGGAACTGGTATCCGTTTATCCGTTGGAATTCGATGCCAACTATAACCATGTCCTCGCCTTGGAGTTGTGTCGCACGAGGGATGATATGCTCCCGCTGTGGCTCCAGTTGCACGAACGGTTCCCTCAAGAACTCAAACCTTTGCGCTACATCGTCCGGTGGTTCTACCGGGAAAAGCGCGTGGACGAGGCGTGCGATTTCATCGAAGCCGTGCTGCCGTCCGTGCCGAAAGCCGCAGACGTCCTCTTAGAAAAGGGAGAACTGTACTGCGAACTGCGTAAAACCGAGCGCGCTCAGACTTACTTCACGCAGTTTATCGAACGATTTCCAGAGGATATGCGCGGAAGGATATCTTATGCGCGCCGCCTTAAGGACTGGGGCAACAGTTTCGTGGCGCTGTCCGTTTTGGACGGCATTGATCCCGCAACTGTCGGCTCCCATGCCTCCGGGCAGTTCATTAAGGAGCTGCGCGATGGCATGGCGGTCCTTGCAAAACGTTATGACGATGATTCGCTCAAGTCGCGAGACACTTCAGGATTGGCCCTAGCTTTAGTGATCGAGAAGTACGCATCCAAACGCGAGGAGCCGACGGCAACGAACCGACTTGGGAAAGTCTCGCTTATTACCGGAAGCTTAGCAGCGGGAGGGGCGGAACGTCAGATAGCGCGCGTCGGCATTCGCTTGACGGATGTTTTCCGGATGAAAAGACCCCTCGCGGGCATCGTATTAACCGAGCCGTGCCATGTCGTGCTTAAATCGCTCAAGAGCGCGGAAGGATACGATTTTTTCCTCCCAGCCGTGCGTCGAAACGACGTGGAAACACGTGAGATCGATGATTTTCCTACCGTACGCATTCAAGACCTTGCCTTGGGCGACGACGAGATATCAACTCTTCTGCCAATGCTTCCCAAGTCTGCGCTCTATGGCGTCCAGAGGATGGTGAACTATTTTCGGGAGGAGAAGATCGAAGTCGCATTTATCTGGCAGGATGGGGCAGTCTTATTTGCCGCCTTGGCCGCGCTAATAGCGGGTGTTCCTCGCATCGTAGTCTCCGTACGCGGCTTACCACCTTCACTGCGTGTACATTTGTTTCATCCTGCTTATCAAGATATGTATCGCGCACTCGCAGTGACTCCTGGTGTGCGCTTTTCCTCCAACAGTGAGGCGGCAGTGAAGGCGTATACGGATTGGCTTAAAGTCGACAACCTGCGTTTTAGCATTGTGCATAACGGCGTTCTTGTTCCGCTGCTTCCTGCCGCCGATGGCGATGTGGATTTGTGGCAAAAATTTCAGTTGTCCAACGCTGATGCGACGACCACCATCGGCAGCGTTTTTCGCTTCGATACCGATAAGCGGCCCTCTCTCTGGATAGATTTCGCTCATGCCTATCTTCAGCGCCATCCGCAGACGAAGATTGTGCTAGTCGGCGGTGGGCGCATGCTCAAGGAGGCAAAGAGAAGGCCGCTCGCCTCGGCATTATCGATCGCGTACTATTCACTGGTTTATCCGACAATGTCGGTTTCTGGTTGAAGAAAATGGATGCTTTCGTACTGCTTTCCCGGTTCGAAGGCTTGCCCAATGCTCTTATTGAAGCGCAGTTGTGTGGTGTTCCGGTTGTCACCACGCCGGCGGGCGGCGCGGCCGACACAGCGGTGGAGGGTATCACTGGCTGCGTACTGTCGGCGGTGGAGGAAGTCGATCTGGAGGAATGCTGTGACAAGGTCAACGAGGTGCTTGCATTCGCCCAGGCAGATGCTGAGGCACCGACCAGAATTCGTCTGATTGCCGAGGAGCGGTTTTCAACCGAAGCGATGGTTCTTCGTACCGTCCGATTGCTCGCAGGACACTACGAAGGTGGTTCGCTAACATGAGTGTGGAAATCGCTGCCAAAAAACCTGACGTGAGAGCCGTCGCTGCGGCATCGGTCGCCATTTTGCGCGCCGGTCAGGCCGGCAATATCGAAGAAGCGATCCACCTTGCTCTCGCCCACATCTCTTATGCTGCGGACTTTCCCCGGCTTGCGCAAGTGTCTCTGCAGGCGTTTTTGAGGGGTAATCGCAACGACGCGGCTTCACGATTGGTCGATAACGTCGTCGCAAAAGGCAACACATTGCCTGAAGTCGCCGTATTGGCCATTCGCCATTTGCTCGGCTCTGATCGAGCCGGCGAAGCCTACGCCTTTGCCCGCACTCTACTTGAGGGCAACGGAAAGGTCGAACCTCGTCTCGCCGAAGCGGCGGCGCGCGCCGCTCTCGCCAGCGATAAACCGGTCTCAGAAGCATTGGAGATCCTTGAAAATGCTAAAAGTTGCGCCGGCAACGACGGTATTTTCCTGCGCGCCTACGGCGAACTTCTACTGTCTGCCGGGCGTTACGCAGAGGCTGTCGATGTCCTCGCCCCTATTGTATCGTTGAGGCCTAACACGACTAATACCCGGCTTCTTTTGGCCCGTGCTCTCAAGCATGCTCACCGGCTCGAGGAAGCGTGTGCCGAGATGTTGGCCGTGGTGAAGCTCGATCCCTCCGTAACGAACAGGCGCGGCGCAGTTGCCTTGCTGTTGCAGGTCGGGCGCGAAGCCGAGGCAAAGCAGCTTTATGGCGACATGGTGAGCGAACGGAAGAACAAGTTAACAAGGACTTTCTCCGCAGGATTGGCTGCACTCGATGCACGTCTGGATGAGGTCAAGCTGCCGCAGAGGCGACTCGACTGGGCTTGGGAAATCGTGAGCCGGAAGCTTGGACACCCACCTTCACCCAATCGCGAGGACTGGGATCGGCGCGCGAAATGGGGACATCTTCTAGACAAACTTATCCAAGATTGGCTGGAGTGTTCTATTGATCAAGCTGGAGAGATTGCCAGCTTTTTCAATGTCAGCGATGCCAATAGAAACACGGTCATCGAGGCCAGTGACGAAGGCAAAGGCGTGTTGCTAGTCAGCGCGCATATCGGCCCGATGTTTGCAGGCCCTGTAGCCATCCACTCGTTTGGAAAGCCCTACAGGTGGCTATCGTCAACGCCAAGGATTTCGACCACCAGCTTTGCGAATACCTTGATCTCCACGGCCGACTTAAACGAAGTTCAAGTGGCGCGATGTGTCATCGATTCGCTGCGTGCCGACTGCCTCGTCACCCTCGCCGCCGACGGCGCGATGTCCCCCAATGCGCCACGCATCACCTGGGAGGGAAAGTCCATAACATACTCCCCGTTTTGCGCGATGCTCTCTTACAAGACCAAAGTGCCTACGATCTTTACCTCTCCCCTCTGGGCAGAAAACCAATTTCGGTTTGTTGTAAAAAGGCTGCCGACCGCCGAAACAGGTGAGGGGTTGAGACAGTTTTCCAGTCGCTGGCAGCAAGCCTTCTTCGAGGAGGTTAAGAATGTATTGGTAACGGGTCCAGAAAATCTACGGCTCAACGGCGGACTCTGGCGCAATATTTGAGCGTCCAACTTGGGTCTGCAAAGGTGTTACTGCTGGGCTACGTCAAGTGTTGAAAGCGATGCCATGATGCCGCCAAGTGTTGATCTAAACAATCCAGTTAGGTTAAATCACTCGCTGAAGACGTATCGGCAAGATCGACGGCCATCGCTGTACAAAATACCAGCTAGCGGACAGACATTTCTTTAGAATAAGATTTAGACAGAGTTGTTGCCGGCTTTTTGTTTGTTATGCAAGCTCCAGTTGGCCTCATGATCTGCCCAGAACAGGCCTAAAGACGAAAGTAATTCGTGGCAACATATTTCACAATATTGGTGGTCTCCTTCCGTTTATTTGCGCTGTCAGCGCTTTTGACGCCCCAGATCGCAATTTCAGCCTCCTCGGCAATTTTGGACGAATCTGCTCGAGCTCAAGCTATAGCACTTGTAAACTCAGCGAGAGCACGGGCTGAAGAAATTGGCCTTCACGATGCTTGCCAGCAAAAAAAGCAAGATTTTGACCAAATACCAGGATTTGCCGGAGACTCGCAAACGAGCGGTGGGCAGGGGGGGGTAGTCCTGCAGGTCCATTCAGACGAGGACAATCAACCGAGAACTCGGCCACTGCCGGGGACACTGCGAGAGGCTGTGGAATTCGGATATAGGCATCGCACGGCTACTCGTATCGAGTTTTCTCCGGAACTGAAAGGGCACGTGATTAAACTATACTCGGCGCTACGGCCTAGCGACAATACAACTATCGACGGCAAATGCACGGGCGTGACACTTATTGCAGACGCCGATATAGCCCTGATAATTCTTGCTGGCAGGCAGAATGTGATTATTTCTGGGCTCAAAATGAGGAAGTATCCTTATACGGGCGAGAACAAGGGACGGGCAGATGGGAAGGATTTTCGAGACTGTATAACCGTTTCCGGGTCGGTCGATCGGCTGGCCTTCCTTTATAATGATTTCGAGACTTGCGGCGATGGCGAACTCGATATCACATCCGGCGTGGGCAAACTTATGCCAAACGCTGGCGGACATATGACGATCGCATTCAATCGATTTGGGCATCATGATAAAGCTATGCTTTTGGGAACGGACGGATGCGGCGATGCAACCGTTGGTCCAGTTGACTGCCCTGACTATGCGAAAGCCAACTCTGAACCCCTAGCGCCGCTGTACAAGGTGACGCTTTTGCCAATTTCTTCGAATGGGCGGGGCAAAGACAACCGCGAGCCTTCGGCCGAGTGTTGCTGGACGCCACCAACAATGTATTTGCATTCACCCCATTCGATCGAGGGAATGGCACGTCAGGGTCGACCTATGGTATTTTTGCAAGCAACGGAGCTTTAGTTTCCGCTCAGGACAATCTTTTCATAGGTGTACCCTTTTCTGGCCGCCCAGCCTACGGCCTCACAACAACGACGTCGCCAGGGATATCCCTTTTGGAGTCGCAGGCCGCTATCCGCTCAGAAAATAATTTAGCCTATGGCAATGAAATTATTTCGCAAAACCGGCCCGAGCTGGTTCCGCAAATCGCATATGCTGGTGGCGCGGAACTTGAAAGGATCGATTTCAAGCCACTAGGCGCTCGCGATGCGCTTGCCTGCGTCATCACGCAAGTAGGACCGTATGGAAAACTCGAGTGGCCTTCGTCGTGCCAGCGAAGTGGCAGATGACCATCTGGAGTATCCGGATTAGTCAAGCCTCACTTGGGGCTTCCCCGGCCGACCTTGATGAGAGTGTTCGGGAGCCAAATTTGGTTTTTCATCACGGCCGTTTTGGCAGATCACGACCTTTGAGGGTTTCCCGGGCCTTGAGCTGATCATAGTTTGCTTTTGAGGTCCGACATGAGGCGGCAGGCGACCGGCCAGTGCTGGACACCTCGATTTACCTGAACGAGCAGCGATAGCCGGTGGAGTTTGATGGATGCGACGTTCAAGGGGCAATTTTCCGCTGTGCGGGCCGGTCAATTCGCCGGCGGCTGCCGATTTCACCGATTTGTCGTGATGCGGACGCAGTTCGCCCGTTGTGCCGGACGTAGCGCGTGAGGGTAGGCCAGATTGCTATGTTCTGGCTCGCTCGGGAACCGGAAAAGCAGTCGTGCTAAGCCCGCGATCGCTACAGGCTTTACCACAAATGACATTTTTTTGAGGATCATAGTATGTGCGGCATTGTTGGAATTCTGGGTAAGCAAGCAGTTGCGGCGAAGGTGCTGGAAGCGTTGCGGCGGCTTGAATATCGCGGCTATGATTCAGCTGGCATTGCTACGCTGGAAGGCGGGCTGCTCACGCGCCGACGCGCCGAAGGCAAGCTAAGAAATCTCGAAGTTCGGCTCTCGATGGAACCGCTCGACGGGTTAATAGGTATCGGCCATACTCGATGGGCGACGCACGGTAAGCCCAACGAGACCAATGCCCATCCGCACGCGACTGCAAAGCTTGCAGTCGTTCACAACGGCATCATCGAGAATTTTCGGGAATTGCGCGCTGAATTGCAGGCGGACGGCTGTGTATTTGACACTGAGACCGACACCGAGATCGTCGCACATCTCGTCACACGCGAACTCGATCGCGGCAGAACCCCGTTCGAAGCGGTCGGAGCATCCCTGCCGCTGCTGCGTGGCGCTTTCGCGCTCGCCTTCCTATTCCAGGGCGAGGAAGATCTGCTCATTGGGGCACGCAGGGGCTCGCCACTGGCCGTCGGCATCGGCGACGGCGAGATGTATCTCGGGTCTGACGCGCTCGCGCTTGCGCCCTTCACCAGTCTCATCGCTTACCTGCAAGAGGGCGATTGGGTCGTTCTCAACCGTGAGGGCGCCACCTTCTATGACAAGGCGAATGCGCCGGTCGAACGTCGCGCCCAGTGTGTCGCCGCTGGCGCATTCCTGGTCGACAAAGGCAATCATCGGCATTTCATGGGAAAGGAAATCTACGAGCAGCCCGAAGTGGTCAGTCACACGCTGACGCAATATATCGACATGGCCACAGGCAGCGTCCGATTGCCCGTCGACATCGATATCGACTGGAAGGCCTTGATCCGCGTGTCGATTTCAGCCTGCGGCACCGCCTATTATGCCGGCTTGACCGCCAAATACTGGTTCGAGCACCTCGCGCGCCTGCCGGTCGAAATCGATGTTGCCTCCGAGTTCCGCTATCGCGAGGCACCTTTACCGGAAAACGGTCTTGCGCTTTTCATCTCGCAATCAGGCGAAACCGCTGACACCTTGGCGTGCCTGCGCTATGCGCAACGAGAGAAACAAACTGTCCTCTCGGTGGTCAACGTAGCAACCTCGACGATAGCGCGGGAGAGCCACTCGGTTGCACCCACGCTTGCAGGCCCCGAGATCGGAGTCGCCTCGACCAAGAGCTTTACCTGTCAGCTGACGGTGTTGGCTTGCCTCGCCGTCGCGGCAGCGCAAAGCCGCGGGAAGCTTTCCAAAGAGGACGCAACACGTCATGTCCAAAGCCTGATCGCGCTGCCTGGCCTTCTGGCAAAGGCGCTAGAACTGGAGCCGCAGATCGAGAAGCTGAGTCACACGCTCGCCAAGGCCCGCCACGCGCTTTATCTTGGTCGTGGGACAAGCTTCCCACTGGCCATGGAAGGCGCATTGAAGCTGAAGGAAATCAGCTACATTCATGCCGAAGGCTATCCGGCCGGCGAGCTCAAGCATGGTCCCATCGCGCTGATCGATGAGGACATGCCGGTCATCGTCATTGCCCCACATGACGCGCTCTTCGAGAAGACAGCCTCGAACATGCAAGAGGTTGCCGCGCGCGGCGGCCGCATCATTCTGATTACGGATTCGGGGGGCGCGGCTGAATGTGGCATTACGCCCGAGACGACCATCATCATGCCTGACATGGATTCGCTGTTTGCTTCGATTGTCTATGCGCTGCCGATCCAAATGATCGCCTACCATACGGCCGCATGCATGGGTTTAGACGTCGATCAGCCACGCAATCTTGCGAAGTCCGTTACCGTCGAGTAGCAGGCGCCCTGCTAGAAGAACAATGAATTGCCTTGCTTCGACCCTGGCCGTGGCGTCAGATGCAGTTCACTCGGACTTGTCGCGCATGCCAGAAAGCGGCCGAGGGTGAAGGGATGCGTTTTGGTCTGCTCGAGAAGCGTGGCGAGCGAATAGACCGCATAGTCCTGGTACAGCGACTGATGGATACGGCCGAACGATCGGCGGGTTTCGTCCTTGCTCTAGGCAGCATGTGCGGTGGCGCGGTCGATGCCCCTGCTCTCCCAAACCGGCCGTCCTTCCCCATAGGTCGCCATATCGGCCGAAGACAGATTCGCAAGGGCGTAGAGGCCTCAGACCATGTTGTCGACCTCTGCCATCTGCTTGACCGGTTTCGTGCCACGGCTGCGCATCTGCCCGAACGCCGGCTCGCCTCGATTGGACCTGCGAACTGCTATCACGGGCTAAAGCATAGCGTGGATAATCCGATCGACACGATCGTCGAGTGCTGGGACGAGAATCCGTACGGCTCCCTCGATCATGCAACTGTAGCGCCGTCTATCACCCACAAGAGACTTGCCGTCTAGGCTCGGCCAGGGCCGCAGTGGCTACGTTTTCGGGCGACGGCTTTTTCGAGAGCTGGGTTTCGGCGGTCCGTGACGAGCAGCCCTGCGCTCGTCGACTATAACCGAGGGTTGTCGATGTCGTTTTCGGTCTAAAGGCCGATACCGCGGCTTGGGACGACGTCCACTGTCATTCCTCCCTCCTGATTGCTGAAACGGATGGCGAATATGGTTGCCGGAGAACCGAACGACGTGAGATTGAACAATCTCAACGGCCAATGGATTGTTCAGGTCGTCGAAAATGGCAAAGTAACTCGGCATTCATTCAACGCTAAAGCCGTTGCCGAGAGTTACGCCGAATTCCAGAGAGTTAGGCTTGGCCTGCCTGGAAAGCCACCAATCTGGGAGGATACCCCAGTGAATGGGCACCCTGAGAGGCTTCGTGAAATACCAGACTTCATCATCAACGATGTTCTCGACCTCGCCGAGTATTCTGATCGCGGCATTGTCACTACCATAGTTGATGCACGCGGAGTTCGCCTCCGTCTCCACCTCACAGTCGTGACATCAGAATTGCTTTGCGAGCGAATTGCAACCGCGCTGGAGCGCCGGTACGCCGAATAGCGACCTAAGTCCAAGCTGCTTTGCTGTGATATATGCCAATATCCGTGATCACGCTATGCGGCGTCTGCCCAACTCTTCTTGGCCTATTCGCCTAGCTGTGACTTCTCAGGCTGTCCACCCGGTCGGGCCGAGGAAGCTGAGGTTGCGAACCTTCAGTGCCGCTCGGTCGAGAGCAACTTGTTCAAGCGGTGCTGGGCGCATAGCTGCCAAAGGCCGCCGCACACGTCTGCCTGGCGACTGTCCGCGTTGGTTACGCAGCATCGGACAGAGGGTGCGACCGCCTGCAGGACCGCTCGTCGCGACCGCACCGCCACGAAGGGGGTGGATGACATGGCCGATCAACCTACAGCGTGCCTCTGGATGGCAAGCAGGCTGAACGACAGGCTCTCTGGAGGGGCAAGATGATTCCGATCGCAAAAATGGAAAAATTGCTCGAAAATGGCCGAGCCTCAGCAGAGCGCGGACGCTCTCTCGATCATTTCCCGGTCGTTCGAATTGTTTCGCTGGACACGGGATCGGAGTGGCTGCTCTCCGAAAGATCGCCACAAAACGACATGCTCGCCTTCGGTGCTTTCTTCCCCGGCGACGGCAGTGTACCGCTGATGGGTTGGGTATCAATCCCGGGGCTCATCTACAACCGCTCCAGAGCGGGCAGGCTGCTCGACTTCGATCCGGACTACCGCCCGTCCAGGCCGATCGGAGCGATTGCCCCCGAGGTCCGTTTCGTCGGCGAAATACCGTCGAAACCATAAGGAGAAGGGGCGGCTATGCCGGCACTTTCGCCGTGGCTCCGACGGTGGACCGCTTCCTCCGGAGGCGTTCCCGTCCTTCGGACCCTTGGCCCTTTCGGAATCGCTGTCGGCAGACGACCGTTAGATGAGATTCCGCCTGCGTATCCAGCAATGACTGTATTTCCGTGCAGGTTTCGCCCTGCCTTTGGACATGATGGCCCATTCTCGCGGCAACGTGCGGGGGCAGTTCCAGCATCATCAGCCCGAACAGCCGAAGCATGAAGAATGATGTGCTATTGGTTGTAAATCATCATGCCGAAGCCGACGAGAGAGCCGACGGATGCCGATCGACGACGCGAAACGCAGAAAGCGTTTGGTCAATCCGCTACGGGCTCGCCCACGGGCTCGGGCAATCTCTCGGGGAGATCGTTGCCGGGATTGGTTGCAATCGGGCCTTCACAACCCATGCCTCGACAGGGCCCGTCAAAAACTTCTTGTCTCGAACGGGTCGAATTCTCGAACCGCGGGTACTCCGGCAGCTGTTGGGTTTGGTTGGCCTCGTCAATCGTGCAGGGGGCGTCACCGCGCATACCCGCTCCGTGCGTCGCCGCCATCCGATAGCAACGTTCACCTTGACTTTGCCGAGTTCCTGGACCGCCTTCTCCACAGTGTGGCCTGCGCCCCGGGCTATGGTTCCCGCGTCTTTGCGAACTTGATGCCAGCTGGGTCCGTGTCCCCAACCTCCGGCATGAGCGGCGCCTATAGGGCTCGCGATGCCGAAGGCGACGAGCATGATGATAAAGGCACGCGTGGAAGCATCCTCCAGGATTGCCTCGGTTCCGCTTGGAACCTCACCTTTGCAACCCATGCCGCCGTGTAGCGTCCGCGCTTTGCCATTGCGGGGCGGTTCAGAAGTCTCGATTTTTTCTCCTAGCCCGAAAAATTCATGGGGGTTGGTGGATGTGGCGCAAGCCGTTGAAATGACTTAGGATTTGGTTGCTTAAGCCGATCCGAACCATTTCCCGGAGACCACACCCACCATGAACGATCTTACGCTGCCGCTGAGCGGTTTGTCATCAGTCGGCGGCAAGTCCGTCGTCGCCCGTTTCGACGGCGGCATGCTGTCGTCCAACAGCGGCGTTCTGGCTTTGGCCGAGGTGGAAAAGCGGTTGCGGGTGGCCGAGCGTCTGGCGCGTTGCATCGACGATCCGCGCTGCCCGGACCAGGTCGTCCACAGCCTGGCGGACATGATCGGCTTTCGCATGAAGATGATTGCCGCCGGCTACGAGGACGGCAACGACGCCAACCGGCTGCGCCGCGATCCGGTCTTCAAGATGGCCCAGGATGCGCTGCCGTCGGGTCGGGATCTGGCGTCGCAATCGACGCTGTGCCGGCTGGAGAACCTGCCCGGCGTGCGGGAGCTGGTTGCGATGGGGCGGGCGATGGTCGATCTCTATTGCGCCTCGTTCCGGCAGGTGCCGAAGCGGATCGTACTCGACATTGACGACACCTTCGACGCTGTGCACGGAGGCCAACAGCTTCGCCTGTTCAATGCCCACCATGACGAGTACGGCTTCCAGCCGATCGTAGTGTTCGATGGTGCGGGACGGTTCGTCAGCGCGATCCTGCGACCGGCCAAGCGGCCGAGTGGGGCTGAGATCCGCCCCCACCTGCGCCGTCTGGTGCGGGCGATCCGGATCAACTGGCCGAACATTCGAATCCTGCTCCGCGGCGATAGCCATTATTGCAGCCCGCAGGTCATCGACTGGTGCCGCGCCAACGACGTCGACTTCATCTTTGGCCTCGCGCCCACCACGACCCTGCGCAAGCATGTCGCGGATCTGGAGGCCAGCACGACGGCGCGCTTCGAAGCGTCGGCCAAGACAGGCAAGGTCCGCAGGTTCAAGGAGTTCGTTGACGGCGCCGCTAGTTGGAGCCGCGTCGAGCGCATCATCGCGCGGGTCGAGGTCGGCGCCCAAGGTGCCGATACCCGCTTCGTCGTCACCAACCTTGCCGGTGGGAAGGCCAAGGCGCTCTACGAGGATGTCTACTGCCGGCGCGGCGCGGCCGAGAACCACATCAAGTCGTGGAAGACGCATCTTGCCGCCGACCGCACATCCTGCACCAGAGCGACGGCCAACCAGTTCCGGCTATTCCTGCATGCCGGTGCTTACTGGTTGATGTGGGGCTTGCGGGCCGCGATGCCGAGGCGCTCGAGCTTTGCCGTCGCCCAATTCGACACGCTGCGATTGCGCCTCATCAAAATCGCTGCGCGGGTGGTCGAGATGAAATCGCAAATCCGCCTGCACCTGCCGACATCGTGCCCCGACCAGCGCATCCTGCGCATCGTCCTCGATCGCATCCCCCAACTCGCGACATAACGATGGGGCGCAGACGCCCCGAAACGAACCCGCCGACCGCAACCTGCAAACCCCGCCTGCCATCACGACGGATCATCGCCGGCGCCCGACGAGGCTTGTCAAAATGGACCCCGAGGGCGGCCAGATCGCCGATGCAGGCCGCCGAAAGCCGATCGCTGTGCATCAAACGGGCTAGGACTCCTTCGCCAGGCGAAGAGCGAATTCCGAATGAAGCGTTTTCAGTCCCTGCTCGATTCTGCTTGCTTGGTTGCGCTGGGTGTCATTCAGACGCACGATATCCTTGCTGCTGTCATCGGATTGTTGGCGGCAGACGATGCCATGCCAAACAGCGCCTCGCAGCGCCTCAGTGGCGGACTGGAAGGTCTGGTCGAGAAACAGGCAAGACTCTTATGCACCATGTCCGTGGTCGGGTGCTTTCGGTGCGCTTCTTCATGCTCAGCGACGACGAAGGCAGGGGCGTAATATCGGAACGGCAGCTTCTTTTCGTAGACCTTAAAGAACAGCTTTGCGCGCTCCCTTTCGAAATCATGGAGCGCGATATGGGCAATGCTGCCCATTTTCCGGGTCAAAACGCCCGGATTGTCGCTAGGGAGCGACCCACCGCCCGATCCAGAGCCAAAATCCGCTCTGAACGATGCCCGGGGGAAAAACGAACCAACCATGTTGCACCTCTGTAACGATGCGCCACCTACGCGGATGATGTGGGCATTGACGACGTAGGTTTCAATTCCGGCGAAATGATGCTTCGCGGGTTCGGTCAACCCGCCCCCTGCGGCCGCCTTGGAGGGCGGCACTGGCATAGTTCAAACCAGGCGCCGCCGCGATCTTCGCCCGATCCGTTCGGGACGTTGCCGTCCTAACAATCCGGGCTAGGACGCCGTTCGGGCCGATAATCGCCGCAGTGCTCCCTCTTACGATGTGATCGCTCGCTACCCCGACGCCGGTGAGGCCGGATCCATCCCCCACGAACGTGGCGGTAATGGTCGAGGCGCTAATAACCGGCGCGTCGGAAGGGCAACCGATGTCGCCCCGCCTTGCCTCGCCGAAGCACAAGTGGCCACCCTGCACGCCCATGGTGGCGCTAAACGTAGCCACTGTGCCCGGTCCTGCGATGCGCCCCTCGTTAATGGCAGCTCATGACACGCGGATTGGCGAAGCCGCTGCAACTACTTGGCTCTCCCGGATATGTCTGACAGACAAGTGTGGATGAGGAGAAAGGCCCAATTCCGGTCCCTCTTGTAATATTCTCGGTAGCTCCCACCGCGTCGGCTGCAATCGAAGCTGTCATGTCGCAGGTATTCGTGAATTCCAACTCATAGGTCATAGTCGCGGTGGTGGCGCCTGACTCAGGTGCATGGCTGGTCTGGGGGGCTACTGTTACACATTCCTGATGGAGTTTCTCGTTATAATTCATGCACTTGCTTTGAACTGACGTTCTATCTCCACCTTGTGGCTTTAGACCTCTCGCAAACTCAAATTGCCGCTCCTGCAAGGCGAGACAAAGTTGCGTGCCTTTATTCTCACCGTCGCAATGGTTTTTAAATTCTGCTCTGTTCACTTCCGCTATGGAATTCAGACTTTGCGGGTCAACGGTGTCAGATGGCGAAATGCCCCCTGACAGATCCGCTTTGCGTTTTGCAATTGCCATGCACTCGGCGGAGTAGATAGCCACTTTGCAGTTGAATTTGGTTTCTAGCGCGGGCAGGCCCTCAAGATCATACCCAGGATCAAATGGTTTCGGCTTGTCTGCTGCCGCTTGTGGCTGGTTCAGAGGCGCTTTTATTTTTGGGAACGGGGCGGGGGTTGCCGTTTTGGGGTTTTTATCTAGTTTTGCGAGGCAATCAGCGCGTTTGCTTTCTATTTCTCGGAGCTGCTCTAAGTGGTATTGGCAGTCCTGCGCGCTATAGCTGCAGTTTTGAGAGGCATAGTAAGCCTGTTCACTTCGCATACCCGCTGCGGCGCTTGCTCGATCGTGATAATGGCCTAAGCAGGCCAATTCAGCTTGTGTTGTGGCATGAGATGATCCGGCTAAAGTGGAAGCTAGAACAATCAACTTCGACACAATTAGAGCGCACGGCCTTTTCATGTGGTCCCTCTTCTCAAGCCGAAGCGACCATAGACCTTATTCTGCGACAAACTTGAGACATCGCGGATAAGGGGCTATTGTAACTTTACACGTGTGTTGCAACCAAGTTCGAATGTCGCTTGGCCAGCAAAGTAGAAATGTCGCCACGGGGAAATTCTCAGGGTTAGAAACGCGACAGTGACGCGCTTCTTGGCGCCGACGTGAGCGCCCGATCGGGCGTCAGTTGGTCCGGGTTACGCAGCCCGATCGGGTGCGTTCCAGCAGGGCTTCCTCGGCTTTAGCTTTGAGAGCCCTCTCTGATCGGGGTCGTTGAGGTCAAGATGCTCCTGCACTTTTTTCTGGACCGTTCCGTGGGTCACTCGCTTCTCTTCGCGGTCGGCGCTCTGGCCGCCGCATGATGGGGTCAGGAGAGCGAGGCGTCTCAATCTGTTTCACGACCTTGCCGAGTTTTGGCCGGCAGGTTCGGGACTCTCAACGAGATCGCCTCGCCCATCGTCCCACGGAACGATCCGGGCATCGCCCTTTCGGGCGAAGGCTCTGTTCGTGTTGCGTGTTCCTTTGATTGGCCTCGGTTCACGCCGCCACCGCGGCAGGCTCCTTTCCAAAGCGGAATTCGGTTGCCTCGGCCCACATGCGATGCAGGATGACCGCCAGCTTGCGGGCCACCGCCACACGCGCCCGCGCCATGCCCCGGCGCCTGGCGATGGTCATGCCCCAGGCCCTGTGGTTCGAGCCGACACTGACCGCGACGTTCGCCGCCATGGCGGAGCATTACGACACCACGATCCTGCCGACACGCAGCAGGAAGCCGCGCGACAAGGGCAAAGTCGAAGGCGCGGTGTTGATCGTCGAGCGCTGGATCCTAGCCCGGCTCAGGAACCGCACCTTCTTCTCGCTTGCCGCCCTCAATACGGCGATTGCCGAATTGCTCGAGGATCTGAACAACCGGCCGATGCGCCATATCGGCAGAAGCCGCCGCGAACTGTTCGAGGAGATCGAGCGAGCCGCCTTGAAGCCCCTGCCGACCACACCATTCGAATATGCGGAATGGAAGTCGGCAAAGGTCGATCCCGACTACCATATCGAAGTCGACAAGACCTTCTACTCGGTGCCGCATCGGCTGATCGGATGCACCCTCCAGGTGCGGCTCACCCAACGGGTGGTCGAGATCTTCCACGATCACCAGCGTGTCGCCAGCCATGTCCGACGCTCCCAGCGCTCCGGCCACGTCACAGTCAACGACCATATGCCCAAGGCGCATCAGCGTTACGCCAACACCACGCCGGCCAATCTGATCGGTCGGGCGACCCTGATCGGCCCCAACGCCGCCATCCTGGTCGAACGCATGATGCGCGACAGGCCGCATCCGGAACAGGGATACCGCTCGGCCATGGGGATTTTGTCGCTGGCGCCGCGCTATGGATCGCAGCGCCTCGATGCGGCCTGCAAGCGGGCGCTCACCATCAATGCCATCGCCTATTCCTCCGTCGCCTCCATCCTCAAATCCGGCCTCGACCGGCAGCAACCGCAGGCTGAACAAGCGGCGCCCACGCCTGCACACACCAATATCCGTGGCCGTTCCTATTACCAGTGAAGGAAGCAAAGAATGCTGACAAACCAAACCCTCGACCAGATGCAGGCCCTCGGGCTGACTGGCATGGCCGCTGCCTGGCGCGAATTGGCCGAACTGTCCGGCACCAATGAGCTCAGCCGCGATGAGTGGCTCGGTCTGATGCTCGACCGCGAGGTCACCCTGCGAGCTGACAAGCGCATCCGTAACCGGCTCGCCTCCGCCAAGCTACGCTTTGTCCAGGCCTGCATCGAAGATATCGATTTTGCCGCTTCCCGTGGTCTCGATCGGCGCAACACCCTGGCGCTCGCCCAGGGGCAATGGCTCACCGCCCGTGAGAACCTGATCGTGACCGGTCAGACCGGCACCGGCAAGTCATGGTTGGCCTGTGCCTTCGGCAGGCAGGCAGCCAGGCTCGGTCACTCCGTGCTCTATGTGCGCGTGCCGCGCCTATTCGAGGATCTCGCGCTCGCCCGCCTCGATGGTTCCTTCCCCCGCCTCATCGACAAGCTCACCCGTGCCCAGTTGCTCATACTCGACGACTTCGGCACCCATGCTCTCTCCGATCAGCAGCGCTTCCACCTCTTTGAAATCGTCGAGGAGCGCTATCAGAGAAAATCCACCCTGATCACCGCCCAGGTCCCCGTGGCAAGCTGGCACGACCTTATTAACGACAGCACGGTCGCCGACGCCATACTGGACCGCATCGTGCACAATGCACACCGCATCGCCCTCCAGGGCGAGAGCATGCGAAAGAAAAAAGCCTCGCCCCTCTTGACCGACTCCGAGAACACCGAAATCAATCAGCCCTAACAGCAACCAGGCTGCCGAGGACCAACCTCGTCAAACTGTCCGGACTTTTGTGAAAACGCTGTCCGGGAATTAGCGGAATCGCTGTCCAGCTTTTGCGAAGCGCGCAGATGCCGCGCAGGCGCAGCTCCTTCACAAGCCGGTCCTGCAGCGTCTGATTGGCGCGCTCGACGCGACCCTTGGCCTGCGGGCTGTTGGCGCAGATGATGTCGATGTTCAGTTCGTAGAGCGCGCGACCGAACTGCGTCAGGCCAGTCGTTCGATCCTTCTCCGAACCATGCGTCGTGCGAAACACGCCATGCTTGTCGCTGTAGAAGGAGATCGGCTTGCCCCATTCCTGCAAATACGCCTTGGTGGCGATCAGATAGTCGAACGTGTTCTCGGAACCGGCAAAGCGCAGATGCAGCAGCTTGCCGGTGGCGTCATCGATGTAGACGAGCAGGGCACACTTTGGCCCCCGGCTCTCGAACCACCAATGGTGCGATCCGTCGATCTGAACCAACTCGCCGAAGCAATCTCGCCTGCCACGCGGTTGATGAATCTGGCGCTTCCGCTCACGTCGCGATGTCCAAATGGCGGCTTCGGTCATCCATTTGCGCAGCGTCTCTTTGCTAACCGCTATCTGGTGTCGCTCGAGCAGCTTCTCGCGGACAAGCGTCGGACCAAAGTCGACATAGTGTTCGCGGATGAGCTCCAGGACAAAGTCGCGAACGTTGTCGACGATGCGATTGTTCGAACATCTGCCGCGCGCCTTGTGCCGGAGAGCCGCGGCACCGCCGTCTTGGAATGTCCTCAATAATCGTTGGGTCTGGCGGACCGTGAGCCCCAGAATCTTCGCGCCCGACGCAGTGGAGATGCGTCGTTCAATGACTTTCGACAAAACCTCGATACGCTTCAGCTCGCGTTCGCTCATCAGAACAAGTCCCAAGTTGCAATCTCCCGCACCGTCGAAGGCGGAGAGATTGGCAGCGCACAAGCAGGAGCGACATTCCTACTTTGCCAAACCCGGACATTTTAACTTAGCTCCTACACACGTGTGTCAAAGCGATTTAGAGACGCGACACCGCTAGCCAGTTAGAAACGCGACAGTGACGTGCGTCTTGGCGCCGACAGGAGCGCCCGATCGGGCATCAGCTGGTCGGGGTTGCAGAGCCCGATCGGGTGCGATCCAGTTGATCTCCTCGGCTTTAGCTTTGAGTGCCCGTGCTCTCGAAAAAACGCTGCATGGGCGTTCTTTCCGCGTAACTATAACGCATGACACAAGAGGCGCTCGCATCGACTACCCCTCGCAATATGCCAGCCGCATTCGGTGGCGGTGCAGTCATAGGTGCGCTCGGCGGGCTGATTGGTCTCGGCGGTGCTGAGTTTCGTCTGCCGCTATTGATTGGCATGTTCAACTTCGCTGCATTGGAAGCAGTGATCCTGAACAAGGCGATGAGCTTGGTCGTGGTGGCCACAGCTTTGCCATTCAGGGCGCGGACAGTGCCCTTTGCCGACGTGGCGGCCCATTGGCCGGTCATCCTCAATCTGCTTGCTGGTAGCCTCTTGGGTGCCTGGTTTGGAGCAGGGTGGGCGACACGCCTGAAATCGGAAGCTCTCTACAAGGTCATAGCCTTGCTCCTGGTCGTCATCGCCGTCGTGCTGTTGTTAGGGCACGATACCACGATAGGTCAGCCGCTGATCACCGGCACAGCCCAGCTGGTAGCGGGGGTCATTGCTGGCTTCATCATCGGCATCGTCGCCTCGCTCCTTGGAGTCGCCGGCGGAGAGCTGCTGATCCCGACACTGGTTCTGCTGTTCGGCGCCGACATCAAGCTGGCTGGCAGCCTATCGCTCGCCGTGAGTCTGCCGACGATGCTCGTCGGGTTCACGCGCTACAGTCGAGACCAGAGCTTCTCAGTCATCGGCCGCAACAAGAAGTTCCTTCTGATCATGGCCGCCGGATCAATCATAGGGACATTCATCGGTGGCCAGTTGCTTGGCCTGGTGCCGAGTTACGCGCTGCTTCCGGCACTCGCGCTGATCCTAGTGATATCGGCCTTAAAGGTCTGGCAGCATAAGTAGTCACTCGGCTGCCTCCAGTCGTCCGGCCGCATCCATCCGAGCCATCGCCTGTTCCCGCCGGGCAATGACGGCCGGATCGTTCATGAAATCCGTTCTCTTGCCGGGCTTGCGACCGCGCTTGACGTAACCGTTGCTCTGGCTGCCATCGGGAATGCCGAACATGTGGTTCGCCTGGCCCGTGCGGCGCGGGCCGTGCTGGCTGCGCTTCAACTCGCGACTGGCCTGCATCTCGGCAACCATTGCAAGCGCTTCGTCCAGGCGCTTGTTCTCGACAATCTGCGGTCTGTGAACCGAGCGCAGCTTGTCGAAAGTTCTGTAGGGCAGCGACGTGCTGCCTTCCATGATCTCGAGCCGGCCATCAGGATAATCGCAGACGACCACCTTCTTGCCGGCTAGGCTCTTCGCGAAGTCGCTTGGGTCGAGGATGAACAGCACCTTGTCGTAGCGCAGCGTCAACGCTTGCGACAGCGTGCGGAACTCCTTGCGGCACATAGCGCCGTCCAGGTTCTCGTGATCGGCGAGGGGACGGTGCATGTTCTTCGGATTGCGTGGCTCCTTGCCGAAGCGGACATTGAAGTCAGCTACGAACTCGGCCGAGTAGGCGTTCGCCGCCTCGATCGTGCTGATGTTGCGCAGGCGCAGTTCCTTCACAAGTCGGTCCTGGAGAGTCTGGTTGGCACGCTCGACACGGCCCTTGGCCTGCGGGGTGTTGGCGCAGATGATGTCGATGTTCAGCTCGTAGAGCGCACGTCCGAATTGCGTCAGGCCGCTCGTCCGATCCTTCTCGGACCCATGCGTCGTGCGGAAGATGCCATGCTTGTCGCTGTAGAATGAAATCGGCTTTCCCCACTCCTGCAGATATGCCTTCGTGGCGATCAGGTAGTCGAACGTATTCTCCGAACCGGCAAATCGAAGATGCAGCAGCTTGCCCGTCGCGTCGTCGATGTAGACGAGCAGGGCGCATTTGGCACCGCGGTTCTCGAACCACCAGTGGTGCGAGCCATCGATTTGCACCAACTCGCCGAGGCAGTCGCGCCGGCCCCGTGGCTGGTGAAGCTGCTTCTTGCGCTCCCGGCGCGATGTCCAGATGCCGGCCTCCGTCATCCATTTGCGTAGCGTCTCGGTGCTGACGGCGATCTGGTGCCATTCAAGCAGCTTCTCGCGGGCAAGCGTCGGGCCGAAGTCCCGGTAGCGATCGCGCACTAGATCCAATGCGCCGTTGCGGAAGTCCTCATCATGGCGTCGATTGCTCGGCCGGCCGCGCTTCTTCGACGCCAGCCCGCCGGTGCCGTCCTGGTCATAGGCCTGCAACAGCCGGTGAACCTGACTGCGGCTGAGATGAAGGAGTTCCGCCGCCTGGACGACGCTCAGTCGTCGGTCTCGGATCTTCTGGACGACTTCGAGACGATGCAGCTCTTTTTGCGACAAGGTGACCAAAGGCATGACGGCTCCGCAATAGGCCCGGTCTCACGCCAGGCTCTGTGAAGTCGCCAGCCTTCCTTTCCAGCTTCATGTTGACCAGCCTCGGAAGCGGGAAGTGTCGCATCTCTAACTGGGGCAACTGTCGCATTACTAAATGGCTGCTACACACGTGCTGTTGCATAAGTATAATTATGGAACTTAGACTAACCAATTGATTTTATTCGCATAATCTATCTTGGACTAACCCGCTCCGCGATCGCGGAGCGGCAAGGAAGGTGTGGGCCGCCGGCGTGGTGTTGATCGCGTCGTCTGTCGAGCTGGTCATGAGTCCACAAGAAGCTCTCGCTTTGTCAGCATGGAGTGGCTGCTTGCAGCCCATTCCATCAGACAAAGGAGGAGTTTGTCATGACCCAACTTCGCCAGCGCATGAGCGAGGACATGCAGGTGCGCAACTTCGCGCTCAACACCCAGCTGTCGTATCTGCAACAGGTGTCGCTGTTCGCTCGCCACTTCGGTAAGTCGCCGGACTTGCTCGGGCGCGAGGACATTCGGACCTATCAGGTCTATCTGGTCAACGAGAAGAACCTGGCGCCCGGCTCGATCCACACCGCCATTGCGGCGCTGCGCTTTCTCTACACTGTGACGCTCGATCGGGACTGGGCGCCTGAAGAGGTCCTGCCGCTACCCAAGAAGCCGCAGAAGCTGCCGATCGTCCTCAGTCCAGAGGAAGTTCAGCGGTTCCTCGGTTGCGTCCTCAGTGTAAAACACCACGCCATCCTGACCACTTGCTACGCGGCCGGCTTGCGTATTTCGGAAGCGGTGCAGCTGAAGCCCACGAACATCGACAGCCAGAGAATGGTCATCCGCATCGAGCAGGGCAAAGGTCAGAAGGACCGCTATGTGATGCTGTCGCCCAAGCTGCTGGAGATTCTGCGCGATTACTGGAAGATGCGGCGACCGAAGGAATGGCTCTTCCCCGGCGATCGTGCCGACCAGCCGATCACCAGGAGTGCGGTGGGACAAGCCTGCGCGAAAGCGCAGGACCTCTCCGGATTGTCCAAACCGGTCACGCCACACAGTTTGAGACACGCCTTCGCCGTCCATCTGCTGGAGGCCGGTGCCGACGTGCGCACCATTCAACTGCTGCTCGGTCACAGGAGCCTTGCGACCACCGCCCATTACCTGCGGATCGCCACCAACAAAGTCTGCGCCACATCGAGTCCCTTCGAGCTCTTGCCGCGTCCGGCGCCCACCGTGCCGCCGCCCGCCACGCCGCAATATTTCTGAGCGGCGGCAATGGCCCGCTCGGGGCCGGAAGTGGCAGATATCTTCCGCTGCTACGGCGAAGCCTATCGCGCACAGCATGATGCGTCGCTGTCGACGGCCCAGCGCCGCGTCATGACGGCGATCGAATTGTGCCGGACCGCCGCACTCGGTGGGCACGTCGAAGCATGCGATCAATGCGGCCACCGGCGCATCGCGTTCAACAGCTGCCGCGACAGGCATTGCCCTCGCTGCCAATCGCTGGCCCGCGCACAATGGCTGGAGGATCGTCGCGCCGAGCTTCTCGACACCCAGTACTTTCACGTCGTCTTCACGCTGCCGGAGCCCATTGCCGCCATTGCCTATCAGAACAAGGCACTCGTCTACGGCCTGCTCTTCCGCGCCACCGCCGAGACCCTGCGCATCATCGCCGCCGATCCCAAGCACCTGGGCGCCGAGATCGGCTTCTTCGCCGTGTTGCACACCTGGGGCCAAAACCTGCTCCATCATCCGCATCTGCATTGCGTCGTCCCAGGCGGCGGCCTTTCTGCCGACGGCGATCGATGGGTCGCATGCAAGCCCAGCTTTTTCCTGCCGGTCCGCGTGCTCTCAGTAAGCGGTGCGCCAAGGCACCTTTCTCGAAATAGTGCGTCTATGCTGGGTCAGCCGTTGGTCCGCGCGACGCCGACGATCACTCCGGATCGTCATAACGGGTGACGTAGTGGAGTTCGCGCAGGGCGGGGATGACGAGGGCGATGTCTTTGTAGGCCTCATGCTCGATGAAATGCGCGGTCTCGGGCCCCGGCCTGGGCTTGCCGAGGACGGGCCTCCCCTTTTGTCGACGCAGTAGATCAGGATCGGCAGCAGCAGGCCGTGGTTGGGGTTGTCGAGGTCGAGTAGCCGTCTCCAGCTTTTGATGTTGAGATTCATGGCCGCGTAGAACCCCTGGCACCACGGCCGGGGGTCGATGCCGCCGCTGGGCTTGGTTGCGAATCGGGGCGCATAATCCTGCGGTCTGTCGAAGAGCGTCTCGTTGATCCCGTTGTGGATCCTGGCAACGCTGGCAAACACGGCGTGATCGGTTGCAGACCCTTTGGCCAAGACGTCGCGCGGCAACCCCATGAGCGGGCACATCCAGTATTGCGGGTCCGGGAACCGCGGCCGGTGACCGCCGCCGTTACGAAGCCATCCAGCGCCGACATGGTCCGCACCAGCGGGCGGCGGTTGGTCTTGGCAGCCATCCAGGCCTCCAGCGCCTCGTCCGACAGCGCCATGTCATCGATCGCGCTCATGCTGCCAACGGGAGCGGCATCTCTTGGCGGCGCCCCCAGTGCCACGGCATTAGCTCGTCCCAGCGCGAGGCTGGCCAGTCGTTCTGGATGCGCTCGGTGACGTCGGCCATGTAGGCTTCGGCATCGACGCCGCAAAGCTTGCAGGTCTCGATGATGCTGAGCACGACCGCTGACCGCTCTGCCGCGGCGAAGTTGCCCGAGAAAAGCCAATTGCGCCTTCCGACCGTAAATCCACGAATGGCCCGCTCCGCGATCAGGTTGTCGGGCTCGAGCTGGCCATCGTAGAGGAAGCGATTGAACGCGCGCCATCGGTTGGTGCCGTAGGCGAAGGCCTTCGCGATATCGGCATGGCGCGACAAACCCTTGCCCTGGCGCATGAGCTGTCGTCGCAGCGCGCGGACCAGTGGTCGGGTCCGCGTTCGTCGTGCGGCCAATCGCTCGGCGGGCGGGAGCCCCCGTATCTCTTCCTCGATCCGGTAGATCGCCTGGATACCGGCCATCGCCGTCGTGCTGAGCGCGGTCGGCTGGCTGTCGTGAACGTCGAATATCTTGCGACGCAGATGGGCCAGGCAGGCAGCTTCTCGAATGGCACCGCCCTTGTAGATCTGGTTGTAGCCGCTGAAACCGTCGGCCTGGAGCGTGCCGGAAAATCCGGCGAGCTCGGTCATTACGCTCTCGCCGGCGCGGCCCATGGTGGCGCGATACCAGGCGATCGGCGGCTCCTGCGAACCCGAGTTGCGGTCGTCGGCGACGTAAACCCAGAGCGCGCCCTTGTGTGTCTTGCCGTTGCCGGGCGCCAGGATCGGAAGCCGCGTGTCGTCGGTGTGGATCTTGGTGCGGGTACGGCCGATCTCACGGATGCGGTTGTAGATCGGATCGAGCAAGGCGGCGGCGTAGCCGGCGCTGCGCGCAAGGGTGGATCGCTCGATATCGACGCCCTTGGCGGCCATCATCTGTGCCTGACGGTAGAAGGGCAGATGATAACCCCACTTGGCCATCATGATATGGGCGAGCGCGGCATAGCTGAGCTTGCCGCGTGCAATGGCCTTAGCTGGTACGGGCGCCTGGATGATTTTATCGCAGGTCCGGCAGCTGTACTTGGGTCGAACGGTCTCGATCACCTGCCACGCCTGGGCGACCAGATCGAGCATCTCGTCGCTATCTTCGCCCATGGCGCGCAGGTCGCCGCCGCAGCCCGGGCAACATGCGCAAGACGGCTCGCGAACGGCCCGCTTGCGCGGCAGGTTGGGATTGAGCTTACGCACCGGCAACACCCGGACCTTGTCGGTGTCAGCAACGATGGGCAGCTCGAGATCGGGCACGCTGGCGGCGAAATCGGTCTCGAGATCTTCGAGTTCGAGCCGCATCTGGCCCAGCTTCTCGGAGGAGCGGCCGAAGGCCTTGCGGTTGAAGCGATCGATCCGCAGCTGCAGGCGCTGGATGCGAAGTGCGGCCTCGGCGCGCTCTCTTCGCAGTTGCTCATCGCGTTCGGCGATGGTGGTGTCACGGGCAGAAACGGCCGCCTCCAGAAGGGCGATCCGAGCGAAGAAATCAGCGGTTGAGGGAGCTTGTTCCGACACCCAAAACCTATACCCGAAAGACCCTCGTCACGGAAGAAGAATCAACACAAAATCAATAAGAAACATCAAAATCAGCCAGCCAAACGCGGTCGATAAATCTTGCTCGGCCGGCGCCAATCGATCCCGTCCAAAAGCAGCGAAAGCTGCGCCTTGGTGAGCGACACGGCGACCTGATCCTTGGTGGTTGGCCAGGCAAAACAACCATCGGTCAGCCGCTTGGTGAACAGACAGAACCCCTGGTCGTCATGCGCCAGAATCTTGATGATATCACCCTTGCGTCCACGGAAGCAGAAGATCGCGCCGGTGTGCGGGTTGAGCGCGAGCACCTGCTGCACCATCCGCGCCAGGCTATTGATCCCGCGACGCATGTCGGTCGCGCCGCAGCACAGGTAAATCCGGTCGGTCGGCACAATCGTGATCACCTGGTCAACTCCGCCAGAACGATGCTCAGTGCTGTCGGATCGACGGTCCCGTCAATCCGCAATCGCGTGCCGCTCGGAAAGGCCACGACGATCCTGCCGACCGGCTCCGGACAATCGGAGACGGGGCGTTCGACCTCGGGCAGATCGCTCACGTCGATCCGTGCGAAGGTCGCCATCGCCTGATCGGCATCGAGCTCACCGCCGGCTATCTGCTTGCGCCAGGCATAGAGCTGTGACGGAGCTACGCCAAACGCTTGCGCGACCTCGGTCACCGACGACCCCGCCGCGCTCGCTAGGTCGACCAACGCGCGCTTCTCGGTGCAACTCCACAGCCTTCGTTGCCGCACGCGCCCGGGCACCGTTGTAAGATCTTCGGCCGCCGCGGCGCCGCTTAACTCGGCGACCATATCGCCCCTTGCATGTTCCAATGTCATGGCCCGAAACCTCCATGTTCATCGGCCTCTTGCAAGGTGCCTTGGCGCACCGCTTACTGCTCTCACGCCTGTTTCGACGATTGTTTCTGGAGCACCTGGAGAAAGCCTTCGACGCCGGCCTGTTGAAGTTCTTCTCTGACTTGCAGGCGTTGAGCGAGCGCGATGCCTTCCGGGGCTATCTGGCGCCGCTACGAAAGGCCGAGTGGGTCATCTATGCCAAGCCGCCATTCGCCGGATCCGAACAGGTCCTCGACTACGTCGGCCGCTATACCCACCGCGTCGCCATTTCCAACAATCGCCTCATCGCCATCGAGGACGGCAAAGTCGCCTTCCGCTGGAAGGACTATCGGCACGGCAGTCGGCAGAAGGTCATGACCGTCGCGTCTGACGAGTTCATTCGCCGCTTCCTGCTACACGTCCTGCCCGAGGGCTTTCATCGCATCCGCTACTACGGCTTCCTCGGCAATCGCTATCGCGCGCAAAAGCTCGCCCGCTGTCGTGACCTGCTCGGCATGCCGGTTCCCGAGCCGTCGGACAGCCGATCCGCAAAGGACTATCGCGACCGATACGAGGCCCTCACCGGGCATTCCCTCAGGCAATGCCCGGCGTGCCATCGCGGGCAGATGATCATCATCGAAACATTCGACGGCGTCACCGGACGCCCGCCATACCAGGACACATCATGAAGCAGGGGCGTCGCCTTCCTTGTCATCAGCATAGCGCCGGCCCGCTCGGAAGCCAAACTGAGCCGGTCCCGCAAAAGTGTGCGCCGTCATCACCGGCAACCTCTCCCAGGCAGGGCGCGGCGCCGATCTCACATGCCGGAACCGATATCCGTGCCGCTTTCGGCGCATCCGACACCTGCAATCGCCCGCCCGCGTGGCACACACGGTCTCCTTTCATCGGGGCGCTTCATTGAACGCCCATAGCGGACCACCGGTGCCGGCGGCTTAGTCCAACACGTTTTTAGCTAACCGTCGCGATCCACCGCAGTGCGCTCCTGCCACCCGCCTTTCAGTCGCGACGCCAAGCTAAAAACGCTCTGCATTATGTTAAATCGAATATGTGCAAGCCCGCTACAGCCCCTCCTCGAAGAGCTTTGCCTCCAGATTGCGGCGCGTAACAAGACCCGACGCGTCGGGATCGTTTTCCCAAAGGCGGACCATATTGCGAATTTCGTCCGGGATCTTATTGAACTCTTTGCTCTTCATGTGGGCATAGATGTTGCGCATCTCGGTGTAGCGATCGATTTTCCCGTCTTTAGGGGGCTTCGCCTTGAAGCTGGAGCCGCGATTGTAGTCCAAGGACGCCGGCCGAAGTCGCGACGCCGGCGTGCAACGCGTCCTTGGCCTCCAAACTGCCTCCAGCAAAAAAAGCCTATACGAAGAAATACAAGGGGTTGATTTGGCCCGGTGGCAGGTCCGGTGTGACCTGTGGAATCGGTTACGATGTCGGATATGTGACTGAGGAACGGCTGCAGGCGGATTGGGCGGGGTCGCGGAAGCAGCCTTTTGGCCGCCTTGGCCTTGATGCCGCAGGCCTTTGCGATATTCTTTATGTCCTGGTCGGAAATGTAACACCAGAGCACCTAAGGACTTAGGGCTCAGCAGCTTCGTGTTGAACAGGACGTTCTCTACCTCACCGGTGTAGCGCGGTGCGTCCTTCTCAATGAATTGACGATAGGCGGTGTCGAACACGATACTTTCGTGAGCCATTTGGCGCCAGGAGAATTCCGGGCGCTTGTGGCTGAGCGTCTTCAGGAACGAACTGGTCGCTATATTGCACCCCAACACCTCGCTGTCGTCTCCGCCCCACGCAGCGGCTTCGCGGAAGGGCTGAGCGACATGCACCAGCGCTACATCGTGAGAATTTGAAGAGGGTTCGGCATCATAAAGTTTATTGACGATGGCCTTATCGCCATATCGGACCTTGTCGACATCTACGAGTGCTGAATTCATGGCGTTGATCTGAAGCGCCTGATCGTTCGTCGGGTTCCCGGAAGTGGTGTAGCTTTCGATCACCCGGCCCGGGACTTTGGGCGTCGAGGGATGCACGGGGACAATCGTTCTTTGTTGGTCTGAACAGAGGCTGCAAGCCTGGAGATACTTTTGCGGAGAAGCGGCCCAGAGCGGTCCAGGGCGTCATTTCCTTCAACATCGAAGGCGTGGAGAAGTCCATGGCGGCGACCTGCATGGCAGCGAGCAAAATGGCAAGCCAGAGCGTCACGCTCACGGAAATCCACGACTGGATCTGCCGAACATCGAACAACGAGATTAACGGATGCGGCTCACAACCAACAGCGGGGAAAAGCAAATGAATAGGCGTGAAGTGCTCGTCGGTGGTGCGGTATCTGCTGCGTGGACAGTCATGGGTCTGCCCGCAATGGCGCTCGCCGACAATCTCAACTTCGATCAGACGCTGGCGGCTCTCCGGGACAGCGGCCTTGCTGGGAGACGCTCTGTGCATTCACACCTGGTTGAAGGTGAGCAAGTGTGTCGGGAGGAAGCTTGATCGGAGCGTCTTTGGGAAGAGGATCGAGAGGGAAGATGATGCACGTTGGGCAATGATCTGGAGTGTCGAAACCCAGGTGGAATTTCGTGACTTTGGGTTTAAGGTCAAACGTGTCGAAGCCGAAACTGAGCCCCTCACCCGGTTGGTTATGAACAGCATCTGACCATGAAGGATTAGACCATGTCGCAATTGAAGTGTGGGGCGACATTGAGTTTTGTAAGTGCACCACCGTCGAAGGCGCCTTTGAGGCCTGCCCCAAATTCTATCTGGCGGTCAATTCCGACGTCTCCGGCAAAGCTTGGTCCGGCCACGACGAAAAACACCAAAGCCGCCAATAGTTGCTTCATTGGAAGCCATCCCAACAACCCCAATCATGAGATCGCATTTCAAAGACGACGACAAGTATGGATGGATAAAATATTTTAATTGACCGGGGCCCGGTCTCTTCGTCTCGACGACGCCTGCCCCGACCGTCTGCATCGGTGAAAAAGAAAAGCGCACCGTCCTGGACGGTGCGCTGTGGCACAATGGCAGAGCAGCCGGCTCCTAGGGCGATGCCTAGCAACCCAGATCTGCGCCATCGGCTACACATTGATGCGGCCGAGCCTACGGGCGTCGTCGGCCCTAAGCGGATAGCTTCTTGGTAGCCGTCCAGTGGATGTAGCGCTCGATGCCAAGCCCGAAAGGGCCGCCCACCGACTCCGGCTCTTGTTAAATTGCAGCGCAAAGCTTGGCATGGCCGGGAAATTGCCCCAGAGCCATCCGTTGATAGCATTGCCTCAAACTGGTCTCCTCGACCACCTTTTATGATCGAGGAGATGAGGCCGTTGGAGGGGCAATTTCCGCCCAGGCATCGACGAGGCCGACGCCTACTTCTGTGATGGAGGCGGGGGTGGCGCAACGGTGGACGGGACGCCGGGGTAGCCGCCCGGCACCGGGTTCGGCCCCGGCTTACCGCCAAGCGAGCCAACATTCATCGTGTTGCAGCTATTGCCATCCTGGCAGGGCGAAATGTACTGCCCATGAGCCGGGGGATTGTCGGTGTGGTTCTGAGCCTCGGCCGAGATAACGGGGAGCCCAACGATGAAGCCGACGGTGAGAATGAAATCGCGCATTGTGTTCTCCTAATAGTTTCGAGGGAAAGGACAGTCTTCGCCCGGATCGCGATGTGCGCGAGCCAGGCGCCATGGCTGGTCAGAGGATGCGCCCGCGCATCATCCAGAATTTCGTTCCGTTGGCGAAAACGGTCTCCGTCCAGCCCGTCGGAGCAATGGTGAGCTTGTTATCAGGCAGGACGGGACCAGAGATCGTGCGCTCTTCGCATTGCCGTAGATTGGTAACCGTTACGGTGCCGTTCTGCTGATACTGCGCGGGCCGGAAGGGGTAGAACCAGGCAATTGCGCCGCCCTGCCCGTCGGGCTGCACGCAGATCGAGGTCGCGCTGTCCGAGTCCGCAACGGGCGAGGTCTTAGCGTCTCCAGGCATGTTCTCGTTGCGGCACTTCTGCGGCGAGCCCCAGCAGACGGGAAGGATCTCCCCCGGGTTCTTCACAATGGAGTTGAACGTTTTGTTGATCCCCCTGCCGACGGGAGCGACATTCCTGCTCCACCAGTCCGCCGTGTGCGCAGCGGGCAGAAAGCTGGTCATGCTCAGCACGAACATCCCAGCGGCGGTGTACTTCTTAAGATGATGATTCATTTCGATTCTCCTCTCTCTGCTGCGTTGGCGTCATTGCCCATGAGCGAAGGAAGCCAAAGCCGTCTGATAAGCGGTAAGCATGATGGAAAGGGTACGCTTCGAAGCTCCTCCAGGATTGCCCCGGTCCCGTTCGGAACCTCGCCTAAGCAATCCATGCTTCTTTTCTAGGCGCGGCATTGCGCCGACGCAGGGCGTTTCAAGAAGTCTTGAACTTTTCTCCTAAAGACGATGCCAGACCCCTGCCCGGCATCGCGATGTCATCTGGACAACCACAGAAAGCCCGGAGTGTTGCGCTCCGGGCTTTTCGGCGTCAGCTAGGCGATCCGACCAGGGGATTTCTGTAGCAACAGCGACGGCTTTATTAGCATTTTGCGTTCTACACTCCATGATATCCTGCTTCGCATAATCTCGAGCCGAACTTTGACACCCCCTAGACCATCTTCAATTGAGGACAATTCAACATCCTTTGGCCCAGCACCAATCGGGAGGCTGGTTTGGCGTGGATACGCTTTGTCACCAAACGAAAGTTCGTTGTAACCCTGCGTCATACAGAAATGCCAAATATCCGGCTTGATCGGGGAAAGTGCGAGTGGCATAGGTTGGTGGCATATCGTCTCTTTGACGGATATGAGGATGTGATGATTGAAGGAGCACGTCGATGCCCGGGGAACCAAGCAATAATATGATTGAACTTACTGCAGATATCGTTTCCGCCTATGTCCAGAAAAACGCGGTGCCAGTCTCTGGATTGCCCGATTTGATTGCGAGCGTGAATTCGGCACTGTCTAATATTGGTGCGTCAGCTCCCATCGCAGAATCCGCCCGACGCCGGCAGTCAACCCCAAAAAGTCAGTGTTTCCGGATTATATCATCAGCCTTGAGGACGGTAGGAAATACAAGTCGCTTAAGCGCCATCTTGCGACCAGTCATGGGCTGACGCCTGATGAATACCGGGCGAGATGGGGTTTGCCGAAAGACTATCCCATGGTTGCGCCAAGTTATTCGGCGACCCGATCGGCTTTGGCAAAGTCTCTGGGCTTGGGAAGGAAGGAAACTCCAGTCAAGAAACCTGCGGCGAAACGCAAGGCGAAGGCCTGAGCTGTGCACGTCTAGGCCAAAGGGAGCTTGTGGCATCGCAGCGATTTTACGCTTTTTGGATTTGGATGGCTCAGCCGGAAAAGGCGGTCAAGGCCGCACTCGACCTGTATGGGCCGAATGCGGCCACTGCTGCAGCTCACTGCGCCTTGACGGCACACTTCGACCATCGCGAGCACGACCTCTGCTTTTGGTTTGCGGTCTTCTGGAAGCGGAATGACGATAAATATCCAGGCACTCAGCTCGCAAGTTCGTTAGCGGTATCAAGAAGCCACGGAACAGCTACCGCCCTCGACACTCAACGCCATCCCGAAGGATGGCGTTGAGCACCGTGACGGAGGTCACGCCCGGAGGCGGCCGAGGCGGCGAGCCTCGCTGGCATTAGGTCGACAGCGGCTTACAACATCGATCCTGATGGATCGAGCCTCGGACACGAAAGTCAACAATCTTCAGACGGGATTATTCAACATTTCCCGAGAGCTACCGGGTGTCTTGTTGAAGCCGACACTCGGAAGATCTGCGGTCAACAACGATCATGGTGATCGCCCGGATCTTTCGTGTTCACAAGGTCACCGTCGGCCGCATTGGCCAGAACAAGAGTTCGCTGATTGTTCTGTCAGTTGGCCGTTTTGGCGGCGACGTAAGCACCGGAGCCATGACGTGAGCCTGAGGCTTCCAAGCGCCGATTTAGCCGGTTAGGTTTGCAGGGGCGCGAACAACCGGATGAACGAACGGGATGATGCTGGAAAAACTGCGGGCCTGTTGGGGTTTTAGCTCGAACGTCGATAGGAACGTCGCCTTGGTCGAAGGCTTTCTGAAGGGTAAGCGCTTCGCCGACCTGGCGCAGGAACATGACTTGTCGACACCGAGGGTGCGCCAAATCGTCGAGAGGGCCGATCGCTCGTGGGCGGCGGCATCCTGACCGAGGCTCAACCGTGCAAGGTCTCGCCTCGAACCGATTTCATGGTCGACTATCCGTATGTGTGGAACCTGGCCCAGATGCACGGGCTCAGTAGCGCCACGCCGCGTCATTTCTTTAGGGAGTTGGAACGCGAGGGATCGCTGGAGCGGCTAGTTGAGAAGATGAAGCGGTTGCCGAGCCGCGCACGAACAACACGTGAGCTGGTGCGCCTCGTTTGGCAAAAGGAGAGGGGCGAGAGCCCATGGCCTGCAACGAAGCGATCAAGCATTGCGATCGCGCACCCAAGCTGGGTAGACCATCCGGTCCGCGCCCTTCAGTGCCAACTCGCCTTGGAACCGGCCCTCGATCAATTGGTTCAGCGCGCTGCGGAATCCGGCTGGACCGAGGACGAGATAGCCTGCGCGCTCTTTGAGCTCGCCGGCACGCGCGTCAAGGAGAGACTCCCGAGCGGGGCGTGATTTGATCGGGATGGTCCTTCCTAGAACAGGTAAATCAGCCATACTGAAAGAAACTGTTTCACCTATTTTTTGGGTAAAGATGGAGACCCAGGATCACCAGCTTTACGCGTCGCCGGGCCGCTCAGCCTAACTACCTTCAAATTGCGCGTGGCAACCCGACCGAGACATTTAGCCAATAGGCGTCGATTGTGACATCTGTTCCCGCCGCTGCTGCCCCATTGAATTCGTCCACCCACGGTGATCCAGGCCGGCGTATAGAGCTTCGCCCTTCGCCTCGGTCTCCGGGATCTCGACGCAACGACGGTCAGGTCGCGGAGCCTTGCTGGTGATGGGAAAAAGCAGAGGCCGTGTGCGACCACCTTGCCTGCGACGATTACCATCACACAAGTCGGCTGAGCCTTTCGGCCAAGGTGACGCCTTCCGAAACATTCGGCATCACTGCCCGCCACTGGTGCAAGCGGCCGGTCCGCCTAGGGTTCATTGTGGCCACGGTTCTTGCCTCAACGTGCCTGCGCCATTCCGCCGGTTGTCGGCGACCCGCAAGCCGGGGTATATGCCAGGCAGGGATGTACTTATGTTTGAACGGATACTGCCTTTTTTCCTGGGGCTGGCTTTGCTGTTGGGCAGCGGCTGCGCACGCAGCGATGATGGTACGGTGATTATTCCAAGACCGCTGGATGCTAGGCGATTCTTTGACAAAGAGCCGCCTCGCCTGCAACAGCCACAGATCCAAGCCAGCGTGTTTCCGGTAGCGCCACTGGAGCCGGAAAGGTTCGAACCGCGCCGTACGGCAACTCACAAGACATCAAGGAGACGCATGTCGCGGGTCGCTAGTCCTCCGCTCTCCTCTTCCGGGCCGCACAAGCCGCTTGTCTGCAAGAACGTCAGCGCGTCCGGCAAGCGGTACCGTATGGTTTGCGAATAGCCCACTTGGTTGACCACCGTTCTACCCTCGGAGCGTCGCGTCGCCTTTCGGAGGCTATTGCCGGCGAGCCCTTCTCGCGAAACGCTTGGCTACCGATCAGAGCAGTTTTTGGAAGAAGAGTCCGCGCTCTGTCGCGATCGCAACTGCATGCGTCAAGCTTTTGGCGCCCAGCTTGGCCCGTGCCAGATCAAGATGAAATCGAACTGTGCGAGGGGACAGAGACAATATCTCCGCAGTCCTCTTGACCTTCTCTCCCCTCGCGTACCACTTCAGACATTCGATCTCTCTATCAGAACAGGCCGTCTGATTGAGGGGCCTTCCTTGGATTCGACTGATAGCATTGTGAAATTCGCCTGCGAGATGCTGGAAGTCACGAACCTCGGATTTGAGAAACGCCTGCCACACCGCTGCGCTATCGTTGCTCGTCACGCTCAGAATGCCGCGGTCGCCGTCGACACCCCTAACCGGGATCGTGACGCCATGCTTCCCGACCCCATGTTCCCTCGCTTCACCGAAGAACGTGCGCACGGCCTTGGCCGATAGGTCGATCTCCTTCCAATCAACCAACGTCACAGCACGCAGTCCATGGGGAAGCACGGGATCAATGTCGAAAAACCTCTTGTCGATATAGCGTTTCACCCAGTCAGGCGAATATGTGGTCACACAGAATGGCTGACTCGGTTCCTCGTAAACCGGCCTGACGGCAAGGAAGGCGGCCGTCTCTAGGCCGTAGGCTTTGACAATGGTCTTCAAAAGCTCCGTTGCGTCCGCAGGAGAGGCAACTGCCCTAATTCGCTCAGTTATGCCATGAAAATCAGTCACAGATTGCGCCATCTCCAGCCATACCTCCTTGTCATCGACGTGCAGCTATCCAAGCCATTCCGGCGGTCATCCAATTAAGGTTGCTCCACGCGAAATTCCGGCGCCTCACGACGTGTCAAAAGTGACAGGCGAAACCGCCAGTATACATAGACTGCAACCCGCATTATTCCAGATTGACCACAACCCGGCGTGGAGGAAACGCGTTGGATACGATTGTACTTTCGTCTAACGATGTGGCTCGGCAGACTAACTCCACACGTGCCAACCGCCGTGCATCAAATCAGCGTTCCGCGACGGATGACCACGAGATTTGCCGCCTGTGCTCGGAGCTGGAACAATTAGACGCGGATCGGGAAGCTCTTTTGCTTTCTTTCCTCCGCCTGCGCCGGGCAACCCTGCGCAGAGCAGGCAGTTTTTCACAAAGCTGAACTCGATTACGGCTCGCTATTTCGCGCTCGAACAGCAGATTCAGAAGGCTCGCAGCGACATCAGGCAAGGCCGCCCACGAAGCCGCTGAATTCGTCCAGTCGGATGCCGCTGCAACAGCTGCGGCATAGCGCGAATTCAGAGTATCGATTGCCTGACAGGCATTTCCCAGTGCCGGCGATCACGGATCGCGACAGGACCGTTCAAGCTTTGCGCCTGCGCCGTAGTGTCGGATCGTGCCAACCAGGCGCTCGTCGTTCATTTCCGCGTGTGGGTTGCGCCATAAAAATTCAGCTCCGCAGCGTCGAAGTGTTCGACAATCCGTCAACCTTGGCGGTAGGTCGATCGTGGTCGAGTTACCCGGCGATCGTCTGCGCGTATGTGAAAACCGAATGCGCCGCCCTCACCAACACACCCATTTGCAGCTCTTTCGCTCAGGTCCTCCTGGACCGCTGAAGCCAGACGGCGAACGGGACCGACCTAGTGGCCGGAGGCGACAAGCCGTGTGAGGCGACAAGGGTTCGAACGTTTTCGGCAATCGAAAGTGGCGTTCGCAATCCTGATGCTGCGCAAATACGGCACGCCCTGCCGCGCGTGGCAGTTCCAGCCGTGCTTGAGCTCCGCGATTGCCCATTCACCTATGAAAACGCTCGTCGCCTTTTCCAGCGTACCGGCCGCAACATTGCCAGCTATATCAATCCGCTTGTCGCCCAACTGACGACGGGGCTGCGCCCTGCCGAGCAGGGCAGCGCAGCATGCGGTCGTGGCCTCAGCCCTGGCCGAAATCACAAAAATCAGACCGCCCGCGCCCAGCTCGACACCGTGGATCCGACCCCGGCGCATCCGGCGCCGGACCGGGGCACGAGCGCCTCCCCCACCGTCCGGATTTTGAGCCCGAGACACTTGCACAGCGATTTGTGAGATAGTTTACTGATCCAATGAATCTTGAGAGAAGTTAGTCATGGGAACCAGCGGCCAACTTTTGCTTCCTGGAAATGTCGGTCGGGAACCGCGCCAGGTCGGCAAGACAGTCAAGCTCAGTGTCGCCACCCACCGGTCATGGCTCGACGACGAGGGCCAAAGAAAATCAGTCAGCGATTGGATGACGGTCACCTTCTTCGAGGGAAAGATGGCGGATTTCGTGCCGCGCCAGATTCACAAAGGCGACAAGGTGCTCGTCCAGGCGCGCGTGTCGGAAAGCATGCATCAGAAGGGCGGCGTCATCCACTCCACCACGGAGGTGATCGCCGAAGGCATCGATCTGTGCGCTCACGCCAGCCCGAGACCCGATCAGTGAAGCCGGCGCGTAAAACCATTGGCGCTGCTCTTGCGATCGCGGCGACATCTTGCGGCCTCGCCCTGACAATGCCGCCAGTCGCCCCAGCGCAGGTCCCCACGTTGGACACCGCCACGGCGCCCGGCGTCTATACCCCGGGCGACCACGCAGCGAGCAATCCGATGCGCGTCGTGGTCCTCTCGCCCACGACGTTCCAGGATGTCGAAACCAAACAAAAATACCGGCTCTACGGCGTTGACGCCTGCGACCTGGGCCAGACCGCGAGGCTCGGAAAGCAGACATGGCCATGTGGCGTTGTCGCCATGGCATGGCTCGTGAACGCCACCTTGGATAAATGGGTTGTCTGCTCGCCGATCCGGAAAGACGAGGCTGTCATCGTCGCGCGTTGCGCAACCGGCGAAATGGCCGACGTCGCAGGCGAAATGCTGAAAGCCGGTATAGCCATCACCCTCCCCGACGATCCCGATCGTCGCATCCCCATCTACGCCCAACTCGAGCGTGAGGCTCGCAAATCCTATTGCGGTATTTGGGCCAGCGCCTTCCAGATGCCTTGGCTGTACCGGAAATCCTCGCCAAATCCATGACCCCGGAGCACGACATGCGTCCCTTTCGCCATATCCTTCCCGTCGTCGCATCCGCGGCGTTGCTCGCCGGCTGCGCCGGGCGTTCGCTGGATGCTTCACATTCTGCCTTGGCCAGCCCCGTTGCGGTCACAGACCCCTATTGGAAGCCGGGTTGGGTCAGCCGCAGCCGGCAGGAATATGCCCCCGACTGGGGCCGCTTCCCGCCGATCGTGACCCGGCTCACCGGCTACCCAACAGAAGCCCAGGCGAACAACGCTTTGCGCCGCTCGCGTTGGAGCACCGTGCCTGTGCGCTCGCTCACGAAGGAAGGCATAAAGACGATCTCCGTCCCTGCAGAAGCCCCGGACATGATTGCTGCAGGCGTCCGCGTCTTTGCCTGCCGGCCAGGAGCGCTCAACGGCTATTCCGGCCGCGTGCAATATTACAACGGCCCCGTCGTCGCCTGCGCTTGCGACCTCCTGTCGGACGATGGCCGCGTGCTGGCCCGAGTACCCCTCAATTTCTACTCCTGGCGGAAGGCTTGGCACGTCCAAGACCCAAGACCGTCCTACAAGTCCGTGCCGTGGACTTATCAGGAACCTTCGCCCCCTAAGAGCAAGGGTTTGTTCGGCGACCGCTATTAAGCGGCGCCGTCACACTCCAATGGTCGAGACGAACATACGGCGGAACGATCCCTGTCGCAAAACCAAAGCTTTCGCGACTGGCGTCTGCGACGCTACGGATGTGTCGTCACGCAGCTTGCCGATTTACTACCACGTCTCCCTCGCTGTCGACCGATGACCGCTCGGCAATGCTCTCGCCGAGCCTATTTTTTCCCAGGCGGTCGCGGACAAATTCAAGCAGCTACACGCAATTCACAATTTCCGGTCCTGCTCTTCTGGCTGGTGCTCGCTTCGGACGAACACATCCAGCACTTGCGCTATATCGACCCCTGACGAGGATGCATCGCGTACCATCCCCCTCGATATCGCCGGGCGCATGGCTCCAATGACGCAGCATGCCCCGACGAGCGCTGCCACGGCATCGCCGTCGTTCTCCGTCAATAGTTGCTCCGCCAGCGCTCTCACCCCTCGCGGAATCTGATCCACATCTACACCACCAAGCGACCATTGACGATTTTCTTCCGTCACGGCGACACCTCCCGTACTGTTCGATTTGACCATCGGCGACCGAGCTGGTGGAGCGGAGCTCCCATGACCGCCGTTAGCACATGAGACATCCCGATCGCCGTCGCGATCGAGAGCGTTGCGGTCGCCGGGGTACCCAGGAAATGGCCAAGCGACCAGTTGCACAGCGCCAGCACCGGCAGGTGGATCAGGTAGAGGGCATAGGAGATGCCTCCTAGTCGGCGCAGCATCCGCCCAGGCCAAGTCACGGAACCGCCCCGCAGGGTCGCCCTTGCCACGATCCATCCGCACATCAACGCCAGCAAGGCAGTCGCCACGCCATGCGTCGCCGGCGGCAAGATCGCCAACATGAAGGCCGCGACCGACATCCAGAACGCCGCTTCCATGTTGCCGATCACCCGCAGGTGTTTCGCCAGACGCGGCCATGCACTTGTCCCCATGATTGCTCCGATCGCCAGCCCGACCGCGACTGCATCGATACGAAACGTCCAAAGCGTCCCGCCCCATGGCCGCAGCGTGAACACCCCGACCACGAGGACGAGCCCGGCCAGCGCGACAAGCGCACGCCGGGGTGGCAGGAACACCAGGAGCGGAGCCAGCAGATAGAATTGCACCTCGGCGGCGACCGACCAGAATGGCGCGAACGCAAAGGCGTTCCCGCATCCTGCGGCGCCCCCGAAACAGGGCGCCCAATGCGCATTCGAGATGAAGGCGAATGCCGCCTTCGCGTCTGCAGGCTCAACGCCGCTTCCCGGGATGATCAACCCGATCGAGAGGATGGCGCCGACGCACCAGGCCAGCGGCACGATCCGCATGGCACGCCTGACATAGAAGGCGGAGGCCGCCTCGAGCGCACCGCGCTCGAGGCGCAGGCTTCGCAATGAGCGTTCCACCACCAGGCCGGAAATCACAAAGAACAGGTCAACCCCGACGCTCCACGCCGGCGCAAACAGCAGAGCGGCGGCCGTCCCGCCTTCTCCGAAGACCGGCCCGACATGCGACAGCACCACCAGCCCGATCGCCAGGCCTCGCAATTCATCCAGCCCCGATAAGCGAGCTTCTTGTTCCATTCAAATATCACGCTCGACAATCACTAAGACATTGATTTAATCATAGGGCATAACAGCGAGGCAAGGAATGCACGAACGCCTGACATTTGTCGCAGTCGCGGCTGCCCTTACATTGTCGCCTCACGCTTCGGCTCAGTCGCTCACGCATGATCCGAACGCCTGGCGGGCCGTCGCCTATGCCGATCTCGAGCTCCCGAACTCGGAAGCTGTGCCCTACGCCTCCCTATGGGCCGACCGACTGAAGAAGAACAACGACGCCTACGTGGCCAAGGGCGATACGCGCTTTGCGGTCGCCAACGCGCCGGCTTCCGAGAGTCACATCGTCGTTCGCAGCCCGACCAAAACCGTCGTCCTCTCGGTCCTGCACACGCTCACCGGCTGCTCGCCGATCCGCACCGATCCTGTCGGCAATGCCACACTGAAACGATGCCCCATGCGCATGGCGATCTATCAGAATGGCCGATCCACGGTCGCTGACGCCGGCTCCGGCTGTTTCATCGAATATGGCGCGCAACCGAACAACGTTCGCCCCGACCTCGCTCGGAATGGTGCGATGGGTGCATATGATGTTCAGGCCAAAACCATTCGCTCCGGCATCGTATTCCAAGGTGAAATCGCCCAGGAATGCCAATTCCGGGTCCCTGTCCCGCAACCCTAGAGGAAGCAGCCCATGCCGTTGTGTTTTCGGCAACCAACCTCGATATCCCGAAGGAGCGCAACCATGATCGACATGGAAAACCTGACCTTGTTCAGGACACCAGCCTGCCACCGGCCATCGCCAGCGGATCAATGCTTCCCTGACGGCGCGCGATGCGTGGTCTTGACCGCGGCTCCTGGCGGCGGCCACGGCGGTGTGAAGCTCAGGAGGTTTACCATGTCCACGCTTGCCGCCCTCGCGATTATCCCCATGTCTGCCATCTCCGCACACGCATGGGAGCCTCTTGGCTACCAGTCGCTTAGGACCGCAGACGCGCAGCCGGCCATGCAGACCGCTTGGTCCGATATCATCGCCTCGAATACCGCCTATTGGCGTGACGAGTTGCACAGAACCATTCCGGCCGGGCAGATACCGCCACTCGATATCCTGTCGAAGCCCATCAAAGTCGGATCGCATACCTTCATCGTCTCAATCGCCTCGACCCGCAAATGCGAGACCGGCGCAAACAACGTCGGCTCTTCCATCGAGCCTGACCTATGCGAGGCGCGCATCATCGATCCAGACAGCGGCAAAGTCGTTGCACGCGCGGAAGCCTGCTACGTCGACCTGTCCGATGACGATCGACCCCAGGCCAATCGTGACGATCGAACCGAAATCGACGTCAAAGCAAACGCCAAAGAGATCCGTTTTCGTTCCTTCGTCGGCGGCACGAATTGGTCTCGATGCACAACCAGCGTCAAGCTTCCGTGAGGCACGATCCTATGCATCGTCTCTATTCCAAACTCAGCCGCGTCCTTGCCGCCGGCCTTCTAGTCTGCAATTCGGTGGCGGCAGCATATGCAGCCGGCGCACAATATTGCGAGCGCACCGACTACTCCGCACAGGACATCACCGATGCCGTGAAGAATCGTCCCTGCACGACGAGCTGAAAACCACATCGTGCAGCCTTGGCGGCCTCGGTCGCTTCGAATCCGGCGGCAACAAAGGCGTCTACAATGGCTCTTGCTGCACCGGCATTTTCCAGCTGAACAACACCAACATCAAAAACTACGCAGGCATGTCGCGTTCCGAGTTTGGCTGCCAATCCCTCCAGTTTCAGGTCGACACCTGGGCCAAGCTTACAAACGACGGCTATAACTCCGCGCCCGTCAAGCAGCTCATCCAGATGGGGACCTTCGACGGTCAGAAGGTCGATGCCTCATTTATTGCGGCCTGTATTCAATTGGGGACTGGCAATTGCCAGCAGATGGTTCGCTCAGGCCGCTGTAGCGGATTCTCCGATATCAACGGGACAACGATCTGCGATATGGCGAAGAACGCACGCTCTATGGCCGACGCCAGCTGCCAAGAAGGTGACACCGCCGCGTGCCTGGGGCCGGGGGATTTCAATACAGCAGGTGACACAAAACTCGCTTCATCCGCTCCCGGTCCCGCCGGCAGCGACATCAACGTTGCCCCTGGTCAGGTGTGACGCCGTCTCCCCATTGAGGGCCGTGCCGTCGGCCCGCCGCCTTCAATGGGAGAGATTGCGCGACGAGAGCTTTACAAATCCCCGTTTCAGATGGCTTGCCAGCTCCTGGCGCACATCATCAGGCCATTGCTCCATCACAACGCAGTTCACTTCGGCCGCAACCAGCGACCAGTACAGCAGATCCGCGTATCGTCCTTCGAACAAAGCCGCCACGATGAACTGTCCGATCACCAACGTGATCGCCTCGGGCTTGCCTTTCTTCCGCAGAAATTCCGAAACCTCTTCCACCCATGGTTTCGGCTGGCAATCGACAAACGCCGCCGTTTCCTTATAGAGCGCATTGTCTCCTGCGACTTGCCAGATATTCGCTTGCATGGTGAACCCTCCAGCAAAATGATGCCTTTGCATCGACGCTGGCGGATTTTCTGACGCGAGTCAAAGAAATATAAAATATATTTTCTGCCTATCGTAGCAAATGAATCTACGCTGGTCGTTTAGCAGTTTCTACTTTTCTTGTATGCTACTGGCTTGTCCTGCGTCCCTTTTTGGCCGGAGGCAGCCGCTTCTTCTCGGAGGTTGCCCCAGCGGGGCTGGCTGCCTCTTTCAAAGAAGGTACACCACTGAACTCCGTCATCGAGCGCTTCACAGCACGCGTGGCCTCAATATGCCGCGCAATCTCGTTGAAGTTGAAGCCGAACGTCTCGATGTCCCGCTTCACGCCGTCGTCGTCACCAGTCCGACCAATGAGCGTCCACACCGGAACCTTCAGGTGCCGTGCCAGCCGCTCCAGGGTGACGAATGTCGGGTTCCCCTTCCCCGTCCGCAACTGGTAGAGCGTGCCGCGCGATAGCCCCGTAGCGTCGGCAAAACTCGCATAGTCCGGGTACTCGTTCTCGATTTGGCGAAGTCGCAGCGCGAGCAGGATCGAAAGCCAACCATCGCTGTCTTCTGTCTTGTTTTTAAATATCGGCACGGTTGCACTCCTGCTTATCGGTCGGAACATGACGGCCATTTTTTGTAAAATGTCTAGTGCTCAGGCTGTTAGCCGAAACGATGACACATTGCCCCATTTAAGTGTCGCGGCATCCTCCCCATACCTCCCTCAAAGTGAGGCGTATAGCCTTTTTGGCCGCCGCAAATCATTCCAGAGCACGATAGCATTTCGATCTGCATGCCCTGTTGAAAATGAATAATTAAATGATCCAGTTTGGATGGCCTAGTCATCCGACTTATGAATTTGTCGTGCAACACCTCATCCGGAGGGACAACCCTGATCTCTGCCCCTGCGGCGGGCAGGCCCTGCAATCGTTGCCCCATACCATCTCAAATGACCTGGTTCAGATTGACCAGAAGCGAAACCTCGACGCCGGTGTTCAAGAGCGTGGATGACTTCCCGGCTACGCAACGATGTTAGGCGGCTGCGCAGCTCACGATTCTTACTGCCGATTACGCTCAAGACGGGCTCCAAGGCTTGGCCCCGCGGAGTCGGCGAGGATCCAATCTCTATCCCTGTTCGAGATGGAAACGACGCCGGGTAATACGCCGCAGTCTAAAGCCGGTACCGCCAAAAACGGCACATGCACCCAGCCGTCGAAAAACGCTTGATCCATGAGGGCCATCCATTGATCATTATAATGACGATCAATTTGTGATATTATAATGATCGACATCGAAATAGGAGGCTCTCTGTCCATGTTCATGAGGTTCGCGTTCGCAATTTTCGCCGGCGGCGTGCTCGCTTTCTTCGCCCTGCCCGATCAGGAGGCCGGCCTTCGCATGCTCAGCTTTTCCACTGCTTTCTTGATCCTGTCCCTCGCCGCCGTCTGTGTCATCGCGTTTCTGACGCGCAAACTCGGACGTTATCGTCTTCGCCCGTCGTTACAGCCGTCGCGCTGTGATGACGATCCTCCTTTGCATGACGCTGGAAAGTTAGAGCGGTCCGCATGGTCGACATCCGGCGTCAACCCCAAGGATCCGAACCTCATCTGGCAGTACCGCCTCAACGATCGGCGCCTTGGCCGCTTCAAACTCTAACAGTCCCAACACGCCAGCAACCGCTCAATCACGCACACAGACCGTCCGCCTGTTTCATCAGGTCTGCGATCTGCCTGATACGGTAACGCAAATGATTAGACGCCTTTGCGCAAGGCGACGTCCCGAGTTCCAAAAGGCTTCGTGCGCCGAGTACCACTGCCAGCTCATCGTCAACGACCACTGGCGCCTGGCAATCGAGGAAGGCCGCTACTTCGTGCATCTTGGCCAAGAGGATTTGCAGACCGTCAACCTGTTGGCGATACGGGCCGACGGGTTGAGGGAGACCGGTAATTTCTCTGGGGTCGAATACAGGTTGTTAGGCCCGCGTAGTCCATGAGCGTCGCTTTGTTCGAAGGGAAAGCGATGGCGGTGGAATGGACGGCCCCTCTGACGCGGCGACGACCCAGGCTTAACCACGTCAATCCATGGGAAGCATCGTTGATGCCCAATGGGTTGAATGAGATATCGGTTCAATGATTTAATCATAAGGTACACGATCTAAAGTCGGATGGCATCCTTATGAGTGACTTTGCTATTCTGGGTCGCACGGTTGGCCCACAGCATCCGGAAATTCAGACGCTCTTGCGTCAGGCGCGGGACAAGCAGGCCCGTGTCTTGTGTTTGTGTCGCCATCCCGGAGTGCCGATGTACATTGCCGCTGTCGGCGAGGAATTGATCGTCAAGCGCATGCCGAACACCGGCAAGGACCATGCGGTAGACTGTGATCGCTATGAACTGCCCCTTGCCCTGTCGGGAAAGGCGGAGGTCCTGGGTCAAGCGATCATTGAGGATCCTGCATCGGAGGCCGCGCGGCTGAAGCTGGCCTTTGCACTGACACAAGGCAAGGCGCGGCAGGGGTCATCCGGCGAGGGGACTTCGCACCACACCGTGAAAGCCGATCCGAAGAAGCTCACGCTGCGAGGCTTGCTTGACTATCTCTGGGAAGAGGCGGAACTGACATTAATGGCGCCCGGCTTTGCGGGAAAAAGAAATTGGGGGTTGATCCGGAAATTTCTTTGGGGCGCGGCCGATGCAAAGTCGAGCCAGAAGTTCCAGTTGCGCGAGCTGCTGTTTATGCCGGCAATGTACTCGCCTGAACACAAGGATCGCCTGGCAGCGGATCGGGAGCGGGCTTTCGCGGCGGCAGCTAAGGCGAAGCACAAGAAGATCGTGATCGGAATTGTGAAATCGCTGGATCCCGCCCGGTTTGGTGGCAAGCTGTCGATCAAGCATATGCCCGACGCGCCGCTCTTCCTGGATGAGAAAATGTTCAATGCAGTGCCGAAGCGCTTTGCAGCTGAATTAGACCTGTGGCGACTGCACGAAAATTCGCACCTGATCACCATCGCAACGGTCATGCAGATGCCGTCCGGCATTCTGTCGATCGACGAAATCGGCTTTATGAACGTGACGGAAAATTGGATTCCGTTTCAGCACAACGACGAAAAGGAATTGATCGAGGTCCTGACCGGGGAGCATCGGCGGTTTGTGAAAACGTTGCGCTACAACGTGCTGCCGGCGGTGCCGATGGCGTTCGGTCTTCTGACCGACGTTGACCAACAGGGAACCGCGCTTTTTGTCGTACCGCACGATGCCAAGGAGGCGGTACGGGCGGAATTCGACCATCTGATTTCAAGCTGCGAGCTCGAGACCTGGCGCTGGGACGCAAGCGGCCCCCGGCCGGCGCTACCGGGCAAACAGCAGCGGCTTTCGGCTCCGCCTGGCAGGCAGGCTTTGGAATATCGACCGAACACGTGAAAAGCGGAAGTGATGCGAGGCGGCGCAGTAATTGGACCCAGCAAAGAAATAGATAGGGCAGGCTGAGCCTAGGGGCTTGCGCCTGGCGCCGGCGTTTGCGCTGGAAGCGATCGTTGATCGGGGCCGTGACCAGGGAGTGCGAAAAGGAGAAAGCGATGCTGAAGAAATTCGACATGGATCCGGGAACGGGCATTGTCATCGCAACAGTCCTCATTTTGGTGCTGTCCGGCGCCCGGCTTTTGAACCAGTGGGACAGTCTATCGTTTTGGCGAGAGCCGGGGCTGATCGCGGCTATTGTTCTCGGATTGATTTCGGCGATTGCGCTTGCCGTCGCGTTCGTGGTCCGGCGATGGCCTCAGCAGAATGTACAGTATGATCCAACGCGCCGGGGACCGGTTATCGATTTGCAGGCGGATTCGAAGACTGACCAGCCTGGTTAGATGCGTTTCGGATATCGCGGAGGATGATGGCATTCGGATCGGGCACGTCAGCAAACTGCCACAGGCCAAGGTGCTGCTTTTTAGCGACCTCCTGCGCGACGATATAGGGAGCATGGACCGGAGCGCCGTTCGGAGTGACGGCCGCGAACGCCCAGCCGGTCGAGATCAGCGCCGTGCCGAGATCGATGCGAGAACCGGCCGCGGAACCTGAAGTAGGCTGCGCGACGCAAACGACGAAGCGCGTTTTGGTCGCGGCCTGCCAAGCGGCCGTGTAGCATTGAGGTTTGAGATCCCGGATGAGAGAGACGAGCATTGCAAGGCTTGCCTCCCCGCAATCGACATGCCCCCCTGCGCTATTTGTGAAATATGTGCGTCGCAGGCAGGCTTGAACGCCGTAGAGACGGTGGGTCTCACCAGCATAGGTCCAGGTGTCGCCGGTGCTGAACGATGCCGTGGCGGGGATCGGAAACCAGGGATCGGATTTGTCCTCGGCCAGTGCCGGAACACTGGCGAGGACGGCCGCGAGAATTCCGGCGGCGGCGAAGCCAGGTTTCATTATTGATACCTGCTCAGATTGAACCAGAACCGTTGTTTGCCGTCGGTCGTTGTGAGATCGAGATAGTTTGGCTCCGTCCTCTGCTCGCGCCGCGTCACGGCCGATGTTGGACGCGCACCGTAACCCGAACCTCTCGGTTTCGTGTCCCAAGAGGCATTCGTTGCATTCCGCGCAGCACAGAAAGCGCCGTTATTGTCGGGCTTGTAGACAGTTTGTGAGCGAGAGCTGTTGTCGCTCCCGCTCGATTCCGTCTCGGGCGAGACGGCGATCGTGCCGTCTGGGCAGGGTTTGAATTTCTCATATCCGATACGACCGGAACTGCCGGCCTCGGGGCACTGGGGCCAGGGCTCCCCATGCGCAACCATACGGAAAGCGCGCTCGACCGGAGGCACACATTCCCCGACGCTCGCCCAACCCTGCGGGTTGAGGATGCACAGCAAGACCTTGCAGCCAAAATCATCAGCATGGGCCGGCGCCGGGGACAGAGCCGCCAAGGTCGGCAAAAACGCCACAAAGGGAAGAACCTTGCTCATTTTCATTGTGTCTGCCTCAATTTCGCGATTGCAGTTCATCGATTCATTGTATTAATTCAGCATTCCCGAATCGGCAACGGCGCAGGATTATTTTAATGATTCGATCCCGCAAAACGGTACTTGCAGCGGGTGCGATCCTGGTGACGTGCCAAGCGGCGTCTGCACAGGAAGCTTCGCAGAAATTCCAGGACCGAGTTACGGCACCTGCCACGCGCAGCGTTAATGCTGCCGTCGACGTGAATGGCCGGGTGATGCCGGCCTACCAGGTTGAAAGCCAGGACGTGCAGCGGATCGGTGCGGCGGGAGGTGCTGACCGCGCGGCCGCTACGGTGACATCGACCTTGGCTGACAACCCATGCCCCGGCGTCGCTGCCCTGTCGAAGGACGAAGGACAGCGGATCGTCGAAGCGGTCGCGCGCCAGCAAGGCTTTGCCCCGCCCCTCGTCCTCGCGGTTGCCCGGGCCGAAAGCCGCTTCAATTCCGGCGCGGTATCGCCCAAAGGGGCCTATGGCCTGATGCAGCTTCTGCCGTCCACGGCGGTAAGCTACGGTGTCAATATCTGCGATCCCGCGGATAATGTGAAAGGCGGGATCGGCTTTCTGCGAGATCTGCATCGCAAATTTCCGAACCCGATATACATGCTCGCCGCCTACAATGCCGGCGAGGTCGCGGTTCTAAAATATAAGGGCGTGCCGCCCTACCCCGAGACGGTTGGCTACGTCGCCAACGTCATCAACGATTTCTACCAATGGCCATCGGTCGGGTCTGAGGCAGTGATGCCCGCCGGGGCGGTGAGCCTTGACCTGGCCGGCGTTCAACCGGCTGCGGCCGGCGCAGCGGATCAACGAAATGATCCGACATCCCGCACCAACTCCCGCAATGGCAGCACCACGACGTCTCGCGAAGCGACGGCGCCGGTCTGGCAAGGCGGGATGGTGCAAAACTTTGACTGAGGAGAAGCTTTGATGACCTTGTGGAAGATGTTTGCTGCACGCAGCACTGGTGTGGCGATGCCGCTCATGCTCTTGGCAACGCAGGCGATGGCTGGGGGCGGAAATCTCCAGCCGGTGCAAAGCACGCTGCAGACGTTGGTGCAGACCCTGACCGGGCCGATCGCGACGGCTTTGGCGGTTCTGTTCTGCATTTTCATGGGCTTCATGGCCTGGGCGGCACGCCTGTCATGGTCTGTGGCCGGCAGCTGGGTCCTGGGTATCGTGCTGGTCTTCGGCTCGGCCCAGATCGTCGAATTCTTTCAATCCGCGGTCGGCAGGTGATCGGCATGGCAGACGGCCGGATCGATCCTGGCGAGCCCAGATTGTTGATCACTCCTCTCGTCAAGGGCTTGACCCGAGCGCCGACGGTGCTCGGCATCCCCTACGAGCTAGCGGGGTTCATTGGCGTGTTGACCGCTGTCGTGTTCCTCGCAACCCATAATCTAATCATGCTCTGTATCTGCGTGCCGCTCTATGCGGTTGCCAGGATCGCGATCATGCGCGATCCCATGTTCATCGAGATCATGTTCATCCGTTCACGAAAGATGCCGCCCCGGAGCGCCAGCTTCTGGGGCGCGCGCAGTTACCGGGTGTGACGTGGCGATCGCACGGGCTCTTCGCGATGAACTGAGTTTCGGGGCCGTATCTCGTCGGGAGAACCCGGTTCGGCCCATATACCCTACTCGCGGCATGTGTCCGACGAGGTGATCAAGACGCAGGACGGCATGTTGATGTCCTTCGTTCACATGAGCGGGCTATGCTTCGAGACGATCGATATCGCCGAGATCAATTCGCGCCTGCTCGGTCGCAACGATCTCATTCGGGGGTTGGCGAATTCCCGCTATGCGATCTACTCGCATATCCTGCGCCGCGAGGTGAAGCCGGCGATCGAGTCAAGCTTCGAGAATAAGTTCTGCCAAGAGCTGGATCAGCGCTATACGGCGACCCTGCGCACCCAGCGCATGTTTGTGAACGACATCTACCTGACGATCGTGCGGCGCGAACTGCAGGGAACCGTCGGGACAGCGGATCTTGTGATCCGCAAGCTTTTGGGACGCAGGGCGGCGGACGGTCGCTCTTCGAGCGAGGAGCGGTCGCTGATCGAACTCACGGATGTGTTGAAAGCCGTCCGAGAGAGCCTGCAGGCGTATGGCGCGCGGGTTCTGAGCGTCGTCAAGCGCAATGACGTTTGGCATTCCGAGCCGCTGGAATTCCTGGTGCAGCTTGTCAATGGCGGGTTTCCGCGGCCGATGGCACTGCCGCGCATGAAGCTTGCGGAGGCGCTGGCGACCAAGCGGCTATTCTTCGGCCCGAATGCGCTGGAAATTCGCGGGGCGTTTCCTGGCGAAACGCGATACGGCGCCATCATTTCGGTAGGCGAGTACCCTTCCATTACGGGACCGGGGATGCTCAACCCAATGCTGAGGGTGCCGCACGAATTCATCGTGACGCAATCCTTCGCCATCATCGATAAGCCCCAGGCGCTGACCCAGATGGAGCGGGTCGGGCGCAAGATCGACATGTCGGATGAGGCCGGCTCGATCGTCGCCGATCAACTCGGCGAAGCGCGCGATGAGCTTTTATCTTCGGAAGCGCTCTATGGTTTGCATCATCTCACGGTGCTGTGCCTTGGGAAAACCATGGACGACGTGGCGCGCTGCGTGACCGACGTCGGCACCGCGCTGACGGAGGTGTCCGCCCTGTGGGTTCGCGAGGACCTCAATTGTGAACCAGCGTTCTGGGCCACCCTGCCCGGCAATTTCGCCTATGTGGCGCGCAAGTCGATGATCTCATCGAAGAACATGGCGGGCTTCTCGGCCTTCCATAACTATCCGAGCGGCCGGGCTGGTGGGGTGCATTGGGGAACGCCGATAAGCGTGCTCGAGACGACGTCGCAAACGGCCTACTTCTTCAACTTCCATGTTCGAGATCTCGGCAACTTCACTCTGAACGGTCCCTCGGGCTCCGGCAAGACGGTGCTGCTCGGCTTTCTCGCGGCACAGGCGCAGCGCATCACGCCGCGCCCCAAGTTGGTCATGATCGACAAGGACCGCGGCCTGGATATCTTCGTGCGGTCGCTTGGCGGCCGCTATGAGGTTCTGAAGGCCGGGGAGCCTTCCGGCTTCAATCCGTTGCGCCTGCCCGATACGCCGCGCAACCGGGATTTTCTCTTCCAGCTTTTCAGCTTCATGCTGCGTCGATCCGACGGACACGCCCACTCGACGCGCGAGGAGCAAGTCATTCGCAACGCGATCGCCCAGGTGGCGAGCGCGTCGCCGGAAGGCCGAACCATGGAGGAGTTCGCGGAGCTGTTGCGTGGTGCGATGCGCGCCGGCGATGACGATCTCTATTCGCGCCTTCAGCCATGGATGAGGCCCGATCAGCGCGGTTGGTTGTTCAACAACGCCGAAGATTCGTTTTCGATGTCGTCCATTTTTGGCTTCGACATGACGAGCGTGTTGAGCGACGCAACGACCAGCACGGCGGCCTTGCTCTATATCTTCCATCGCATCGAGGAGCTGCTTGACGGGCAACCGGTCATGATCTTCCTCGATGAAGGCTGGAAGCTCCTGGACAATGATATTTTCAGCTACTTCATCAAGGACAAGCTGAAAACCATTCGAAAATTGAATGGCATCATTGGCTTCGGCACACAGTCTGCGGCCGATATAGTGAAATCGTCGATCGCCAACACGCTGATCGAACAGACGCCGACCAATATCTTTTCCCCAACCCGAAGGCGGATGAGGAGTCGCACAGGGCGTTCGGGCTGTCCGAGCGCGAGATCAAATGGATCCGCGAAACCCCGCCGGAAGCCCGCAAATTCCTGATCAAGCATGACCAGGACAGCGTCATTGCGCGCCTCAATCTGGGCGCGATGCCTGACGCGATCAAGATCCTCTCCGGTCGAATTGAGACGGTCCAGGAGCTCGACGCGCTGCGCGCGCGGGTCGGCGACGATCCGCAGGTTTGGTTGCCAATCTTTCTTGGGAGGGACCCGGAATGAATGCCATCGTTGGCGCGACGGCCGCCGTTGTGATGATTTTCGCCGGATCGATGGCGATGGCGGCCGTGCCGGTTTCTGACAGCTCTATTCTGTCGCAGCGAAGCGAGGACAAGGCCGACAAGGTTCAGATCAAGCTGATCCAGGAGGACACGAAGTCCGCGACGCAGGGCGTCAAATGCTCGGTGACGACCCCCAAAAAGGCGCAGAACGTGACGAGCCCCAAGGCTTCGCTTGATCCCGCGAGTGGCCGGGCCTCCCTGGAACAGGCCAATCCCGACATCAATGGCTCAACGGCGTTCGCTTCGACAGGAACGGGATCAAGCGCTGTCGGCGGCAACGCCAGCGAACGAAGTCTTCTGGACAGCACCGGCCAGGTAGTCGGCGGCATGAATGACAGCATGTCGACCGTGGGTCCCAACAAGCAGGTCTTCGAGACCATGGGCCAGGATATCGGGACCGACAAAACGGCCATGGAAGCCTTCGACCGCAACAGCGCAATCCGAGCCCAAGGCGGACTGACCTTCAACGAGGTGATCCAGGCAACTGGGTTCTTCGCCCAAGCTTTCAACGTGCGAAACATCGGCACGGCCACACTGACAAGCCGGGGATCCTCCGGCCTGGTGGTGCCCGATCCCCCGCCCGCGCCGCCTGGCCCGGGCGGCTCGACGAGCTGTCCCGGAGGGACGAGCGGCGGCACGGCCGCCAACACGTGCTGCCCCTCGACGGACAGCGCATGCCCGGTGCCGCGCACGACCGACACGGTTGAAAACGTGTCGCCCATGCTTTCGCAAATCCAACGGGACGCGAACAGCGCTCCCGTGACCATGACGACCGACGAACTGATGTCGGCCGTCAAGCAATATCAGGCTCAATAGGAGAAAACGCTATGCGTGGAATTCCGTTAACAGCGGTACTCTTGCTTGGCTTTGGCGGCATCGCCATTGCCCAGGTGCCTACGATCGACGAGGCCAATCTGGAACAGGCTCGGCAGATTGCATCGGCAACGAGCGAGATCCTCAGCACCGACCGCAACATCATGAACTATACGCAAGCGACGCTGCAGGCCGTCACGGGCGACCGGTCGGGCGAGGCTGGTCAGCTCGCGCAGATCGCCTTGGGCAATGGCGGCTTCTCCATGGGAAGCGCACCTTCGCTTGGTAGCGTGATCTCGGGCGGCTCATTGTCGTTTGCCGGCCTCGGCAACGGATCGCAGGGAATGGTTTCAAACCTGATCAACGGCCTGCAGCTGGTGAAAACCATTTCGGGTCTGATCAATGGTCAGACGACGCAGATGGATAAGAACTACAGCGCCCTGGTGAACGTCGCGGCCACGGTCACCGGGCTGGTGGACTCCTCGCAAAATGGGGTGAAGACCCGTTCCAGCGCTTTTCAGTCGGGCGCTCAGAGGATCGGCACGGCGCAGGACATAAAGGGCTCGATCGATCAGAACAGCCAGATAATGGTGCAAACCGGTCTGACCGTGAACGAACTGATCGGCGCGGTGAACACCGCCACGGCGGCCGCCAACCAGGAAAACATCGATCGTATGAACCTGATCACCCAGGCCACGCGGGGGCTCGAATACAAGTCCGGCCAATGACGGTGCGCTTGCTTCTATCAGTGGCCGCCCTCATTGGCGCTCTCGTGACCTCGGGGTGCGGCCACAAGCCACTCAAGGCTCCATGCTCGCGCGACGAGGGACCGATGCAGCCGATGGCGTTTGCGGCGCCCGAACCAAGAACAGAAGCGAAGAAGTCATTCGAGTGCGGTCCGATGAAGGCACTCAATAGCGATCCATCGCTGTTTACAGGCGGGACGGCGAACAAATGAATTTCAATATCACGACGCTTCTGCAACAGGTCGACAAGTTCGGCAATAACTACGTATCGCAAGCCTACCAGAACCTCGCGTCGGCCCTGACCGGCGGGGGACAGGTGGGTGTCGCCGGCCTGATGCTGACGCTGTACGTGATATTCTGGGCCATCAGCATCTGGCAGGGAACCTCGACGGGATCGGGAAAAGAGATGGTCTGGCGCCTGTTTCGCGCCTTCGTCATCTACGCTCTGGCGACCAGCTGGGGGGACTTTCAAACATATGCGTATTCGTTCGCCAATGACACACCTTCCGCGATCGGGAACAGCCTTCTCACGAGTGTTTCGGCCAATGTGACCGGGACATCAGCCGGGCTGAACTCCGTCAACTCCGTGCAGACGGCCCTGCAGAATATCTGGGATTCGCTCGCCAACTCCACGTCCGCCTTTATCAAGAGCCTTGGGGTGTTGAACTTCGGCGGCTACGTGCTGGCGGCGATCATCCTTGTCGTTGGCGCGCTGCTCATCGGTTATGCGATCTTCCTCATCATCCTGTCGAAGATCTTTCTTTGGCTTTTGCTGGCGCTCGCCCCAGTGTTCATCATTCTCATGCTGTTCGGCTACACAACCCGGTTCTTCGCCGGCTGGATAACCGCGATCGTGCAGTACATGTGTGTGCAGATTCTGGTCTACGCTTTCTGCGCCTTCTTCATCTCGATCACCCAGACCTATTTCGACGCGGTCAACCGGTCGAACGGTGCTGCGACGACGACCTTGACCGAAGCCGCGCCGCTGATCCTGATCTGCCTCGTCGGCGTGCTGCTGCTGTCGCAAATCACCAACGTTGCCGCCTCGCTAGCGGGCGGAATTGGTATTGGAACGCCTTCGTTTGGGCGCTTCTACGGCGGCGCCTTCGCGGCGATGGGCCAAGCCGGTCAGCGCAGGCTGATGGGACGCTTGGGCTGGAGCACGCGGCCGGAACGCCTGGCGGGTCGCGAGCGGGCGCGCGTCAGCCTCGCACAAAGAAGGTACGAGGATTCAGCGGAATATGCGCGGCTTTCCCGAAAGCTGACGGATCCCGCATAGTCTTGGGGCACCAATGAGCGATGTGAAGGAAAACGCTGGGGCACCGGCGAAGGAAACCCAGTCTCCCTTGCCGTACTATGTGGATGCCGCAATCTGGGAAAAAGATATCGCGCGGCGCAATCGTTGGTCGCGATCTCTGGCGTGGTGTGTGGCGAGCGTCGCCTCGGTCATTGCCGTAGCAGCGGTGGGCGCTCTGATCCTTGCGCTGCCGCTCAAGACTTATGAGCCCTACATGGTGGTGGTCGACAAATCCACCGGGTTTGTCGAGGTCAAACGGCCGCTGGCCGACGGGCCTTTGCAGCAGGACGAGTCGATGGGGATGTTCGATATCGTCCGTTATGTGAAGGCTCGCGAGACTTACGATCCGAAGGCGCTGAAGGACAACTTCGATCTGGCGCAATTGCTGAGCGCCGGCGATGCCTCGAGGGAGCTCGTCGAGCTTTTCAGCCCGGCGAACAAGGTGACGAATCCCGTGGTGCTGTACGGGCGAAACACCGTTGTGGCTGTGACTGTGAAGTCGGTGACGTTTCCTAACCAAAGGACCGCCCTGGTCCGTTTCATGACGGAGGAAAAGAGCCAGGCGAACACGGTGCAGCGGCATTGGGTGTCGTTGATCCGGTTCCGCTACACCGGCGTGCCGGCCAAAAACGAGATCCGCTTTCAAAATCCGCTTGGCTTCCAGGTGCTCGAATATAGGCGCGATCAGGAGACGGCGCCGGCACCCACGCGGAGACACCGCAATGAAGATCGCCGGCATCCTGATGGCAATCGGGCTCGGCGTTTGCGCGGTTCACCCGGCCCTTGCCGAACAGACCCCTCGGGCGGGATCTCGTGACAGTCGTATTCGCTTCGTCTGGTATCAGAAGGACGATGTGGTGTCGGTGCCCGCCAGCTATGGCGCCTCGACCATGATCGAATTCGGCGATGACGAGAAAATCGAAACCCTGGGCGCTGGCGACGTCCCGGCCTGGAGCATCGAGCCCAACAAGAAGGGCAATGTGCTGTTTGTGAAGCCGATCGAGAAGAACGCGGGCGGGAATCTCAATGTCCTGACCAACAAGCGCAGCTATGTGTTCTTCCTCAACGGCGAATTTCGGCCGGTTGCACAACAAGTCTACGCAATCAAGTTCCGCTATCCCGAAGAGGCGTCGGACGCGGCGCTGATGGACGAAGCCCAGGCCCGGGCGGCTCAGCCGAACCGGCAGGGATTCAAGGCCGAAAACGCCAACTCGTCCTATGCCTATAAGGGGTCGTCGGCCAATAAGCCGCTCGTGATTTACGACGATGGCGTGAAGACCTGGTTCCGCTTCGATCCGGCAAGGGAAGTGCCGGCGATTTATGTCGTCGACAGCGAGCGCAATGAGACCCTTGTGAACTATCGCCGCGAGGGCGCGTACATCGTCGTCGACAAGGTCAACTACCAATGGACCCTGCGCAACGGCAACGACGCGACCTGCGTCTTCAATCTGAGGCTGAACAATGTGAACGAACCGACCGGGCTTGAACCTTACGAGCCGCAGCGTGTCGGCGGTGGGACTGTTCGGAAAGTCAGGGACCCGATGCCATCTCCCAATGAGTACAGAATGCTGGCTGAGGAAGGCACGGCGGTCGCCGCGCCAAAATTCGGAGCGACGACATTCTTCAGGATCGCGGTGCCGCTGGGTGCGGTGCTGTTCGCCGGCTGGATGATCTATGCGGCGACGCGTGCGCCAGACAGGCCGCTGTTGACGGCGTCGGATGGCGAGGAGTTTCACACCACACAGTTTCCCGCACCAGGGCTCGATACGCCGCGCCCCCAGCTTGATAACGGCACCCTGAAAATCCCGACGGCTCCCGAGGAGCCGCCGGCAGCGCCGGCACAGCCGCCGTCGGCGGTCGAGGCGCCGCCTCCCCCTCCACCGGCCCTGCAACCGCCCGAAGCTCCACCACAGGTGCAGGATGATTCCGAAGCCCGTCGTCTGGCTGAGGAAGAACGGCGCAGGCAGGAAGAAGAGGAGCGGCGCAAATGGGAGCGCTTGCGCGCCAAGCAGCTCGTCGTCGATAGCGGCGACGCGCCTGGCAGTGCATCAGCACTGGCCGCCAATGGAGCGGATGCCGCGGCGCCTGGAAACGCCGGCGAGGGCGAGGAGGACCCCAACCGGCGTTTTTTGGCAAGGGCGAGCCAGAGCGGAGCGGATACATCGAAGGCCACGATGAACCCGCGCACGGACGCTCTGGTCGCCCAAGGGACGATGATCAAGGGCGTGCTCGAGACCGCCATCCAGAGCGATCTTGCAGGCATGGTTCGGGCCGTGGTCTCGGAGGATGTGTGGTCGTTCGACGGCCGCAGGGTTTTGATCCCCGCTGGCTCCCGCCTTATCGGTGAATATCGCAGTGGCCTCGCAACCGGCCAAACGCGGGTGTTCATTGTGTGGACACGCCTGCTTCGATCGGACGGCATGTCGGTGCAGCTCGGCTCGACCGGCACCGACGAGCTCGGTCGGAGCGGTATGCCGGGCGAGGTCGACAACCATTATTTCGAGCGCTTCGGCTCGGCGATCCTTCTGAGTGTCGTGGGCGGCGCGACGCAGTTCATTGCCAACCTTGGCAATGACCAGAACGGGTCGAACACCAATCAGACCTATACGGATCCGCAGACCGGACAGACGGTAACAATCCAGACGCAGCCCAACCAGTACATGCAGAGCGCGCGCCAGATCGGCGCGCAACAGGTCTCGCAAAGCCTCAACCGCATTGCCGAAGAGGCGCTTCGCAATTCGATCAATATCGCGCCCACGATCCATGTCGACCAGGGGTCGCGCATCATGGTGTTCGTCCGCCGGGACCTCGATTTTTCCGAATTCTATCCGGACCCGGTGCGCGAGGCGTTGAGGGAGATCCGACGTGAGCGGGCAGCAAAGAACCGTCTTTCTAAATAAGGCGCTGGAGCCCGTGCGGCGCTGGCTCGACGACGATCGCGTGGTGGAAATCTGTGCAAACGGGCCTGGACGGGTGTGGGTCGAAATCGTCGGCTCGACACATATGGAGCCCTTCGACGTGCCCGGGCTCGACCGCGCCGCGATCACCTACCTCATGGAACGTATAGCCGCATCATCCTCGCAGTCCGTCAGCGAGGAAAATCCCTTGCTTTCGGCCGCCCTGCCCGGCGGCGAACGCTTTCAGGGCGTGCTTGCGCCGGCGACACCGGCAGGAGGCGCCTTCGCAATCCGCAAGCAGGTCATGAAGGAAATGCGCCTTGAGGATTATCGGAAACGTGGGTCGTTCGATACGATCTCCGTCCAGGATCCCGGCGAACTGAGCGAGACCGACAGCGCCCTTTGCGAATATCTCGACGCCGGCAAGATTGAGGATTTCCTCCGCCTGGCCGTGCGGGAACGGTATTCGATCTTGCTTTCAGGAGGCACGTCGTCGGGCAAAACGACCTTTCTGAACGCGATTTTGCACGAGGTACCTTCGGATGAAAGGATCCTCACCATTGAGGACACGCGAGAGGTCAAACCACACCAGCCCAACTATCTGCCGCTGGTCGCGTCAGAGGGCGACCAGGGCCTGGCGCGCGTGACCGTTGAAACGCTGCTGCAGGCGGCGATGCGCCTGCGGCCGGATCGAATCTTCCTGGGCGAGATCCGGGGAGCCGAAGCCTATTCGTTCTTGCGCGCCGTCAACACGGGTCATCCCGGATCGATCACGACGATCCATGCGGACAGCCCGGCCGGTGCGTTTGAGCAGTTGGCATTGATGGTCATGCAGGCTGGGCTCGGTCTGAGCAAGGCGGAGATCATCGATTACGTGCGGTCGGTTTTGCCGATTGTGATCCAACAGACGCGCCGGGGCGGCTGGCGCGGTACTTCGGCGATCTGGTTCAACCGCATGACTGAATGGAGAGCCGCCAGAAAGGTTCCCCAGGATGTCTCGCGTATTGGCCTATAGACTTTTCCTCGGCCTAATCGGTCTCGCTGCTTTCTTTGCCCTTTGGAGCCTGGCTTACGAGCTGGTGGCGACATGGCGGTGGAATCCCGCCCTGCCTTCTGAAGGAGTCTCGCGCTGGGGGCTTTTGCGGTACCAGAACGCGCAACGCAGCCTGAGCGGCCTGTTCGTTGCCTGGCAGCACTTCAGTCAGCGCTTGGCCTATCATCCCACGCAAAACGAGACGATCATCCGCGGCGCGGTCGCGGTCGCAATTGTCGTGGCGATCGCCGTCGGCCTTATCTTTGCAAGCCTGATCAACCGCAAGCCAAAGCACTACGGCGATGCGCGGTTCGGCACAATCATGGACGCCGAAAGGAAAAACCTGCTGGCAAAGCAGGGATTGGTCCTCGGCAAGATGGGCGGGGCGACGATCCGCTCGGACGATCCCGCGCACGTCCTGGTGGTCGGGCCGACCCGATCCGGCAAGGGCGTCAGCTTTGTCATACCGAACGGGTATATGTGGCGAGGATCCTCGGTGTGGTTCGATCCGAAGCGCGAGAACTTCGAGGCGTTCGGTGCACGCCGGCAGGCTCTCGGTGACAAGGTCTTTTTCTTTTCGCCCGGCGAGCAGGATTCGCATCGCTATAATCCGCTGGATTTCATCCGGCGCGATGCGCGCATGCCGACGGACTGCGCGGTGGTCTCCTCCTTCATCATCCCGGAGGCGACAGGGAGTTCCGAGATCTGGGCGCGCGCCGGACGGCAGCTGCTTTCGGCCATGATAGGTTATGTGCTGACGTCACCACGCTATGAGGGGCAGCGTCATTTGCGCGCGGTCGCGATGCTCCTTTCGACCGGTGTGGATTTTCTCAGGGTGCTGACGAATATCCGCAATGACGAGGAAAAATATCTGCCTTCGTGGGTCGTGCACGGGCTCAACCAGTTCATCGCGCTGGAAAAGGAAACGCGAAACTCGGCCTTCTTCAACCTGACGGCGGCTCTCAACCCCTGGACCAATGATCTCGTTGCAGCCGCTACGGCGTCGACCGATTTCGATATCTCGAAGTTTCGCAAGGACCCGACGGCTCTCTTCATCGGCTGCTCGGTGGCGCAGCTCGACGTGTTCCGGCCCATCATCAAACTCCTGGTTCAGCAAATACATGATGTGCTGATGGCTTCCTCGCCAGGTCCTGACGAGCCATATCAGGTCCTGGTGATGATCGACGAGTTTCGCCAGCTCGGCAAAATGGAGTCTATCGTTTCCAAGCTGGCGATCAACGCGGGCTATGGCTTTCGCATGGTCCTGATCCTGCAGGATCTTGCCCAGCTTGACGAAGTCTATGGAAAAGCGACGCGGCAGACCACGGTGACCGCGTGTCAGGTGAAGCTTTTCATCCGCATGAACGACGTTGAGACCTCCGAACATGTCTCTGAAATGCTGGGACCGACCACGATCGAGGTCCCCACACCGATCATCAGGGCCGGGCAAGGTATATTTGGGGGCCGAGACAAGAGTTTAAGTTATCAGGAAAGACCGTTCCGGACGGCGGCGGAGCTTCGGCAGATGCCGGCGAAGCAGGCCGTGGTTTTGGGCTCGAGCCCCCCTGGTTTCATGGTGCGCAAGGTCACCTATTATAAGGACGCTCCCTATAAGGCGACCTACCAGGAATTTCGGCACCGGCGCTTGAAGGTTCCGCCTCTCTCACGATGGCAGGATCTTCCGCTGCGCTCCATGGCGGAGGTCGAATCGGCGGCTACCAACGCGCCGGCGGCACCTTTCGAGTTGGGGGAACCCGATACCGTCGAAGCGCCGGTTTCGGGCGATACAGCCTATGCCGAGGCGGTGCCGCCTGCGACTGGTGCGGCGGCTGAAAGGGCTGGTCCCGTCGGGTTAAAGCCGAAAGTAAAGAGCGACAGCGCGGACGCACCACAGGCGCTGCCAAGCTCAGGCCTTCCAACGGGCGGTGAAGCTGAAGCAAAGAGCGAGGTCGCCGCTGAAGTTCCGGAGTTGAAGCCGAAGCGGACCGATCAGACAGCCGATAATGCGCCGCGGCCGCTTCCCACCCTTGGCCGGCGCTCGGCGCCGGCAGCATCAAAGGCGTCCGACCCGAGTGCGTCTGAAGGCAAGGCGAGTATCTTGCAATTCCAAGTCCGGCCGGGAAACAAGTCCACGTCGATGGCCGCGCTGCTCGCATCGCTCGATCAGGAAGTGGAGGCCGGCGCTCGTTCCCTGTCACCGTCAGTGGATAGCGGCGATGTCGACGGGGTACCGTCAGCCGCACTTGAGGCGCTGCAGGATCAAATTAGACGTCACGGCGATCGCTAGGACGTGAAATTCAGTTGAATACAAATGAGCGATTTGTGCCTTCGGTGCCTACGAGTGTGAGAACCAGACGAAACGTCCCTAATCCGATGGCGGGCGCATCGAACCGGTTCGCGCGCCTCCCGGTTCTTGGTGGGAACGTGAGCTGATTGCTCATCCGTAAAATGCGATTGATTTTCACTCTAGCCAACCTGTATCAAAACCGATACAGTGCACCCCGATGAAGGTGATTGAGTGGCTTGGAAGCAGTAGGGCGGATGTTCGAGCTTTTCCTGACGATGCGCGGATAGAGGCCGGCTGGCAGCTCGAACTTGTCCAGCGCGGCGACGATCCCGACGACTGGAAGCCTATGCAGATCGTGGGGGCCGGCGTCAGGGAAATCAGAGTCCGGGAGGCATCCGGAGCGTTCCGCGTCATCTATCTGGCAACCCTGGAGGACCGCGTTTTGGTGCTTCATGCGTTCCAGAAGAAGACACAGGCCACATCCAAGAAGGACCTCGATCTGGCGGCTCAACGGCTAAAACGATGGAAGGCAGAACGATGAACGTAGAAATCTATGAGAACGTCTGGGACGCCCTGGCGGACACCGAACAGGAGGCAGCAAACCTTAAAGCGCGTTCGGCGCTGCTCTACGAAATCCGGAAGGCAGTCCAGCGTTGGGACATTCCCCAGGAGGAAGCTGCCAAGCGGCTCGGCCTGACGCGCCCTCGCACCAATGATCTGCTGCGCGGTAAGCTCGCCAAGTTCTCGCTTGACGCGCTCGTCAACATCGCCGCCTCCGCTCACCTGGATATAGAAATCCGGGTGAAGGAGGTTGCATAATCACGAGGTGTCTAATCCTCGTCTTTCCTCGGAGTACATCCGCGTTTGGACGCGAGCGTGTGCCGAACGGAGCCGCTGCCAGAGCCCGGCTTAGGGAACAACGAGCCCACACAGTGGTGCATGGCGAGGCAACTACTGCTTTTGCGGCTTTTGTGAATCCGGCTCTTCGCCTTCGACTGGAGCGGTGTTGATGCTTCTCGACTGCAGGCGCTGCAGTTCTTCGAGCCGTTCGCCTTTGACGATCTCGGGATCAAGCGGCTCGTGAGGATTGTGCGCCAATGAACGCGCGGCTTCGCTTGCGGCTTGTGCCTCGCGGGCTTCCTTCGCAGCGATGCTTTCGGCGTTGCGCACCATTTCGCGGTCTTGTGCAACCTGCTCAAGCGATGTCGGATCGATTGAGCCCGCATGTTCATCACGAAGTTGTTGCTCGATGGCACGATTGCGGATTTCGTTCGCGCGCTGTGCCTCTAGGTGCTCCGTAGCCTCGATCTCAAGTGCACGATTTGTGAGCTGCACGACCGCTGGTTCATGTTGAGCAGGGCCATATTCTTGTCGCGCCTTTTCCCAAGCATAATCATTAACATGTTCAGCAAAGGGCTCATCTTGTTCCGCGTTTCTTTTCGAATAAAATTCATCATCTGAGCGTTGCACGGATCTTGCGAACGCCGCTAAATCAACATCCGTCCATTCCGACGGATCTTTGGCCCTATACTGTTGATCTTCAATGTCCCATGCTCTTGCGATAAGCGCTTCACTTCGCGATCCGGCGATCTTATGCGCTTCTTCATGCGAAATGTGCGTCACACCGCGTTCCTGCATAGATTTGAGATCTGTTCGGATCGCCAGTAGTTCCATTGTCGGCGCTGCCCGCCGCAAGAACTCCGCTTTGTTCTGGCCGTTCATCATGGCCGCTGTCTTGTTAACAGTCTCGTTGATCTGTTTCAGGTTTTCGCGCATCTGGTCCGCGCTGGCATCTGAACTCATTCGAACACCCTTTCCATCTCGAATAGCGACCACAACAATACCGGATCGGACAGCTTGCGTCATCCGATCAATGAATTGACTCGCCATCGCGTTATCCGGCTGAGAAGCAGCGACCGAGCGCCAGTCCCGAAGGCTTGCCTGGGTGGCCCGCAGTTGGCGCGCCGAAATCGGAATCTTTATCGGGTTGGCCCTCGCGTAGTCGATCCGCTGGCGGGCTTTCTCGATGATGTGCGGGTTTGCACGGGCGTAGGCGCGGTCACGCGCCTCCCTGCCCGGTCGCGGCTTTTCGGCCGTGGCCACAATCGCCTTGTCGCGCGGACCATAGCTTTGTGATGACGCTCGATAGGCCGCGGAAGTCGCGACGATTTTCATGCCCTGCGCTTGTGCGTGCTGGGCATAGAGCGCGCGCCATTCGCGAAGCTGAGCCGGACCTGGTCGCAATCGCTGACCATCCTCACCCTTCACCGCGACGATGGCATGGACATGAATATGGCCGCCCTCCTCGGCCATGTCGGCATGCATCCCAAAGGCGAATTTTTGATTGGGGAACTGTTCATGCAGGAACCCACGTGCGGCCCTCACCAGGGCTTGTCCGTCCTCACCTGCCTTGGCCGACAGGATCATATGCATGGTGTCGCGAGGCTTGTAGGAATTCAGCGTCTTGTCCCAGGACTGCGCGGTCTGCCGGACCGCCTCCTCAGACGCGATCGTGACGCCGTCGGCGCCGATCGCCGCTCCGTCATGGGTAAGGCGCGATAGCTGGAACACGACACCAGCTTTGCCGTGGCTGGGTTCCCCAATTGGCTTGACCGAAACAGTATCCTCCTTGACCCCAAGCGTCTCGGCGATCCGCGAGGCGATCATCGCCCGGGTCGGTGCCGAGAACTGGCGATCCTCCTGGCGCCGATCGGAAAGGTGAAACCGGTGGTTCACCTTCTCGTTCCCGTCTTCGCCGCGCACAACGCTATGGCCTGCCATCGTTGCGACGACACGCGCGACGCTCGATCCGTCCTGCAGCGTGTCGATACGATAGGCGAAACCGTGGCCGGCAAAACCAGCCTGAACCGCCAATGAAAGGCGCTCGGCATTCTCCTCTCCTGCCACCGAAAGCCGGAACGTCGCGACATCGTCGCTTTCCCGCCGCTTGTCGAAGGCCTTGCCCCACTGTTTCATTTCCTCGGCAACGGCGGCCTGGGTCGCGAGGATGCGGGCGTCATGAGTTTCGAGCGCGACGCCCTCCTTCTGGATATATTGACCGATGGCGGCTGCTCTTGTGACGCCATGCCCATAGGAAATCACCTTCAGAACCGCCGGCTGATACCCGGCCGCCAGCCGGTCGGCAGCCGCCCTCGGCGCAGGTCCGCCGGCGAGCTTCCGCCGCTTCGTTGGCAGGGCGAAGTTTAGTCGCCCGGCTTTACCGCGTGGCGGCTCCAACTCCCGGGCAGACGAGCGCGGCACGGCCGGTTCCGGGGGCTGGCTTCCGCCGAAACCGCCCTCCCCCGGCCGGCCGCGAACCGTCTTGAACAACCAATCATCGTCATTTCCAGCAAAGGACAACAGGGCCCGATGGCGGCGCTTGCGGTTCTCTTCTTCAAAAGCTGCGCTCGCTCGAATCCGATCGGCTATGGCCTGTATGGACGACGGGTCGAGGTTCACGCGTCCTCACCATCCAGCAGATGCGCCGCCTTCCGAAGTTTCAGGCCATGGGCAATCGTCATTGCCGTCAATTCGGCGTCGACAGCTTTCACCCTGACATCCAGTGCGTCCCATATCGGCAACGTCGCCTCCATGGGGACGGCGTGGCCGGAATGAATGGCATGCAGAAGCTGGCTGAGGTTTCGGCCGACCATCCGGACTTGCGAGGCCAAGGCCGCGACAGTGCGTGAATTCTCTGCCGACAGAGCGGGGCCGACATCCAGGCTGGCCCGGATGATGCGTCGCAACGTCTCCGCCCGGTCAAGCTGGAACACCTTGCAGGCCTCGTCCAGGAGTGCGCCCGCCTCCGGCCCGATATCGATCCTGGAGCGCTTTCGAGTGTCCTTTTGGGCGGGGCTGGTGCCGAAAATTCTCGCCATGGCGGATGGGGCCTCACGTCGAAGACGGTCCAGGTCGAAGCGAAGCGACGACCTGCCCAGCCAATTTGGACCCAAAATGCGTATCTTGTCAATTCAATATGCAACATTATACTAACTTACTGATGCACTAATCCTTAGTCGCTGCTGCGCCTTGGAACATTGCACTAAATGCGCAAATTCATATTATCACACAGTCGCTTATGTGCCTTCGCACTTTGTCGTATCGGCGCATTAGCATAATGCAAGAAAGTCACTTTGGCGCCAGATGCCTCTGCGCTTTGGCGCCAAAGTGACACGCGAATATTGGGAGAAAAATGCCGGAACAACGCGCGGTGCAAATCACAGTGGCCTCGCCCAAAGGCGGGGTCGGCAAGACCATGACCACCATCCTGCTCGCTGGCGAATTCGCCGCTGCCGGTCACCGGGTGACGGTGCTCGACACCGATCCGCAATTGTCCGCGGTGGAGTGGAGCAAAAACAGTCACCGCGCCGGGTACGCTCTTTCGAACATCGACGTCATCCCTATCAGCTCGACCGACGAACTGATCGACCGCCTGGCGCAATCCGACGCCGAGGACCTTCTGCTGGTCGATGTCCAGGGCACGGCCGTGGCCGCCCTCGGCCCGGCCGTCGCCAACGCCGACTTCGTGCTGATCCCGACGAAAGCGCACGTCTTCGATGTCAAGCAATGCCTCGGGCTGATCCGGCACATCCGCTCGCTTGGCGGACGCCACCGCGAAATTCCCTACGCGGTGATGCTCAACATGGTTTCGGGGATCGAGCACAACACCATGGCTTTTCGCACGGCGATCCAGCTGCTGCGGCAGGCCGACGCCAGCGTGCTTGAGACCTTTTTGTCGCAACGGCCGACCTTCGCCTCAATCGCAACCGCCGGGACGCTCTACGAAGTCCAGCCCGTGAACAAGGCGGTGCAGGACGCTCGCGACCAGACGAATGCCCTGACCGCCGAGATCATCCGCATACTGAACGGAGCCACCTCGCAATGAACGAGAAAAACGATCGGACCGCAAACCAGCTGCCGCTGCCTGCCTTGAAACCGCGTGCCCGTTCGGATGATCCGTTCTCGCGCAACATGGCTGCCATAGTGGAATCCAGCATCAGCGAAACGGACAACCTGGAGCAGCAGACGAGAACCCAGTCTGCCAGAACGGCGAATTCGAGGCTCGAAAAGCCAAAGGCAGCCGGCGAGACAGCCCGGCTGCACACGCGCATTCCGGTTTCGCAGATGATCGAGCTGCAGGTCCATTGCGCGCGCAATAGGACAACCATGCAGGAGGTGGTTCAGGGTCTGATAACGGAATTCCTTGCCCGGCAGCCGAAGTAGCCAGACGCGGTAATCAGCGTCGATCGTCACGACCGACCGCGCACGATACGGGCCAACGAGGATTTGCTGCATCTCTCCAGGAAGGGCCATCAAAGAGGCTGCTGAACGACTGACGTTCGGTTCCATCCATCATCAGCGTGAATCAATCCGCGTCTGCTGATTCAAACCATTCATTGGACGCGCGCGTCCGGCTGCGCGATTCTGTCCGCAATGATCGCGCAGCTCTATCGCCTCTGTATCGAACGCCGCGACGCGGATCGGAACATGGCGCGCTTCTATGCACTGTCGATTGAGGAGACACTGTTCGGCCAGACCTGCCTGGTCCGGCGTTGGGGCCGGATTGGAACCACCGGCCGCACGGTACAGCACTCCTTTGATACCGAGGGTGAAGCCGTAGCCCTTTTCCTCGAGCTGCTGCGCGCCAAGCGGATGCGTGGCTATCAGCCGCGATCCCCCCGACGCGCAGAAGCGATCCCGTCTGGTTGACAGGCAACCGTTACGGCGACGGGAGCCAGGCTTTGAACAAAGTCGCTTCGTGTACCGGGCGCAGGCGCGATGTCGCCCGTCGGAAGTCAGTGATCCTGACACTGCCGCATGCTCGCACTTTCTGGGCCGTTGAAGCACTCAGCGGTCCCGCGGTACGCGCCAGCGCAGGCGAAAAGCAGGGCAATAACTGGCCCTGTGGCTTAACGCTTTGCTTTGCGCCAACCGGCCGCCACCGCCTCTTCCTCGCTGCAGAACCAGCGCTCACCCTTGCTGGTCGTGATGACCGTGCGATCGTAATATTCCTGGCCAGGCATGTGATAGATGTGCTCCCCGCGGGCATTGATGTTCGTTGTCAGCGCGATGCTTGGCACGCCAATCCCAAGGCGCTTGAAACGTTCCTGCCCAGATGCCAACCTTTGCCGCCTTGGCCTTCTCCTGCAGCATGGCGTAGGCACCTTGGCTGTATTTCGGCCAATCAAGAGCTTGACCGTTCTCGACCATCCAGGCGGCGACGCTGACACCATCGGCCCGCCGGCAATTGCCGACATAGCGGCCATACCGATCCCATGACACAAACGTGCATCGGGTCGGTCGCGAGGCGGCGAGAAAGGCATCGAGAGCGGCGGCGGACTTGGCGCCGCATTGATAGTGGAAGCCATTGGCGTCGTCGCACTGCTGTGCTGACTCCGGTGCATCGATACCATTGAAGCGAATGCGCTGGCCATGGATCTCGATCGTGTCGCCGTCGATGACAGATGCGACCCCAGCAATTGCTACCGGTCGCGGCGTGATCAGGTTCTGCAGATTGATTTCCGGGAGGGACCCGCTGTCGTGCATGACAAACTGCGTTACCAGAGCGGAGGTCGCAGCCACCGTCACGAAGACTAGCCGCATCGGCACGCTGGCCCAGCCTCGTGCGAGCGGGCGTCCTGCGCCGGTACGATTGCGCCACGGCCCCGACCGATCATCGTAGCGGGATTTAGCCAAGCCCCTTCTCCCCGGCGCAAGAATGCGCCCAAAACACGCGGAAAGTCCAGAATCCTGTCGCGACCGCCTCAACGGCTCGCCTGTTCTGAATCGTCCCCGGCAGTTGGGCCCGATTTCCTTAATCGGCTGCGGCAGGGTCGGAAAAGTAATCCGCGGTTTGGAGTCGCTACCTCGGACCGGTGATGTTCGTGGCTCTTTTCCGACGCGCAAAAAAGGGCCCGCAACGGAACACTCCGTCGCGGGCCCTGAGACGTCTTGCCTACTTGGGTTGGTTGAGGTGTTTCAGCACCTGGCCGAAGATTGTGTCTCGCACCGGACGCCCGCTGGCTGCCGCTTTGTCGTCGGCCAGCTTTGCGGCCAGTTTGGGCGACAGCGGCTTGAAGTCGTAGCCGTGTGAGATGGCTGCGCGGTGAAGATCCTCAAGCGTTTCGAACGCGCGATCGTGGGTGCCGAGCCAGAGCGCGGGCTCGTCGGTCTCTTGGTGCGGGAACGCTTGCAGGAAGTAAGTCCGAAGCGGTGGGTCGTAGCCGATGACAGCGTCTGGATCCGAGCGGACCTGTCCGGTGACGGTGCCAGTGACAGTGATGGTGTAGCGGCTCATTGCAACCTCCTTTTGCCGGGTGGGGAAGCCGGCCCCTTGAGGGGCCGGCCACCGATGCCTCACTGGGGGTTGTTCCACAGGATGACCTTCTTGTTTTCCTCGCCACCCGGGGCGGGAGCGAGATTGCCGAAGATCACGCCGATCTCGGGGGCTTCCAGCTTGACCGAGAGGTATTCCTCTCCCGAACGCTGGGAGACGCGGTGCCAGCCGGCTCCGATCTCGAAGCCCGTGCGCTTGTTGACGATCCGGTAGTCGGGCGCGTCCTCGCGCGACTTGTTGGTGTTTGGGATGAGGGTGATCGGGGCGTTGACCCGGAGCGTGGCAAAGACGCCTTCCATCGAGCCGTCGGCCTTGGTGGTGAGGTTTGCGATCGTGGTGGCCATGGTAGTTCTCCTTCGGTTGCATCGGGACCATTCCCGATGGCGCCAAAGGAGAGGGCCGTCCTGCTGCGGTCATCTCGGCGAAAATTCTGGAAAATTCTATTTGCCGAAAAATAGCGGGCAGGCCCTTCGCCTGCCCGCAGACAAAAACAGAAATCGAATTTTCCTGAATATTCGCCGAGTGTACCCCCAACGGGGGTTGACCGCACAAAGCAGGCGGTCGTCTACAAAGGCGACATGAACGGGAATGGCCCCGGATGCGACCGAAGGAAAAGAACTCAGGCCGCCATCGCCAGACCGCCGACGCAACGCTGCCGGATCGCAGGAACATGCTGCAGCCTCTCGGGTCAAATCGTCGGCATTGCCAACACATCGAACAGCAGCCCGGCGCGTGACCGCCTCGCGTGTTCGGTATGGCGGCATACCGGTTTCGAGATCGGGGCCGGCTGGCAGCGGCCTACACGCCCCTCGGGGGATGATACCGCCCAGTCAGGTTGGATGACCCGGCAAGCCAGGATGTTGTTCGGCACGCTTGCACCCGCTTCAGAGGCGAGAAAAGATGATCATCCGCACAAAGCCCTGCGGCTCTGCGCGTGGACCGGTTTCGAAAGGGGCCGGCTCCGTCCGCACATACAAGTGGATTAGGCGGCGAGGAGCCGGATCAACATATCTTATTGAACCCGCCGGGCTGTCGGCGGGACCGCATCCATCATCCTGGCAACGCCAGACGCTCGTCCGGCGTCATGCGGGCTTCGGCTTGGCGTCGAATGTCCGGACCGGCATGGCGGAGCATGGCGCACCAGTCCTCCACATTGTACGTCGTCGCCATCCGGCCCCTGGCCAGATCGTAAATAACGCACGGCTTGTTCGCGATTGCGAGCCGAAGCATATTGACGGCCGTACCGGGTGATGCGCCGTCCCAGACCATCATGCCAAAGTCGGCGCGCTGCGCCATCTCCCTTCAGGAGACGGAACATGGTAGGCGGCCCAGTCGCCCAGATTGTTGCGGGGTTCCTTGCCGGCATGGAAGACCCCGACATGCTCGTACTTGTAGCCGGCGAGCAGGCCCTGCGCCTCGGCATCGGCTCCAGGCGCGTCGCCAACCACCACGCCGTGCTCGGCAGCAACGATTGCGCCGATGCGAGCGATGGCAGGCTCCGGCAGCTCGAATATCTCGCGTGATCCGCCTATGAATATCATCGACATGGTGACTTTCCCTTCTCGCTCGCGTCCCCCGCCCCGCGCCGGCCGCCCTCTCCCTCTGGCCCTGCGCGAGGGATCGTCACCCGAAGGCCGAGACGGCCAAGCTGGCTCGGGGAGCGGCGGGACGCCGCGACGAGCGCCCGGCCGGCCGCAGGCCGGCGCGCCCGGATCCTGAGCAGCCGGAGGCGCTACGCGCGTGCAGTTAGCGGCCTTTGTCGGCCAGCCAGAGGCTCACGTCCTGGATCGAGCGCATGAGCACCGACGGATTGTCCCGCGCGGGAATGAAGCCCCAGCTCTGCCAGTAGCGCTCGGCCTCGGCGTCGATCGCCCGCACCACCACCGCGCGGCCGCCGACGAAGGCGGCGCCGGCGACGCAGCGCGGCCTGGACCAGGCCGCTGCCGACGCCTTACCCAGCATGGCGGTGTTCGACGGCGAGCTGTCCGATCAACAGGGTCGGATCGCACCGCCTCGACAAACTTCTCTTGCGGCAAGGGCCGCGCTCGACGCCTGGCTGGCCGGCTTCGCGCGAACGACCAGGCCCGCGGGTTTGCCCGCGTCCTGATCGTTCCGTCAAGGTGATCGATGCCTGAAAGCGCCACCTAGCGGTCCCAGGGCGGGGACCGACTCAGCCGCTCGGCCGCCTTCGGCGGGGGCGCAGCGGCCGGCGCCGAGATCGCCGGCATGAAGGCGTCATAGGCTTGCGGGGACACGCAGATGACGGATTCGTTGAGGATGGCCGCCTGGGCCTCGTGGAGTGGTGCGCGCCGGATGAACTCCGTGCGCGACAGGCCGAGCAGCTGCGCGCCGCGGTCGATGATGGTGAGATCATCCTCGCGAAACCGCATCGAGACGGATATCTTCCTTTTTGCGGCGGCGGCCATGGTGCGTTCCTGTGCTGGAATGGACATACGTCGATGCGATGCAGCATGACACTGGATTTGTGTGACGCCATTCCTGTTCCTGGGACCGGAGTAGGCATGCGGAAACCGCGGACTGATCAGATCCGAGGTATGCTCCCTGCCGCGAAAAGAGAACGTCAATCCAGACGGCTGACGCGGCGGCCCTCGCTGCGCGCTTCGATAAAGGCGCCTGCGATCTTCATCATGAATGCCTTGCTGAAACGACCGAGGGGCTTACCGTCGGATTCGATGTACCAGGAGCGTTCGGCAATATCGTAGTTGTATTCGTCAACCACGATCCAGCAGCGTTTGAGATCGGCCAGACCGGCGCGGCGGCACTCGATAGCGGAGACTTCCAAACCGACCCGATCGCTGGTCGGTGGCTGGGTGGTTATCGCCAGGAGCGCGAGATGGGTCAGGCCATCTCTTGCGCCGCGGACAGCGATGACCACGCAGGTCGGTCGGCTCTTGCGGCCTTCAGTTTCCCCGCGCTCATGTTGCCATGCCCAAAGATAAGGATAGGAGATCACCTGACCGGGCAGAAATCTACCGCTCATCATCGTATCCTTCCCCGCGCGCCAATCGGTCGATCTCGGCGGCGAAGAGTTCCGTGTGTTCCTCCGGCATCTCGGAGACATGGTGTGCGCGGCGGGGGTCGCCGCCGATGCGCATCCGCTCGTAGTGCTCGTAACTCATCAGCACGAACCGGGGTTTCCGGTGCTTGGTGAGAATAACGGGTTCGCGGCTGGCGACGTCGGTGACGTCGCCAACCTGCTTGTTGAGATCCCCCGTCGTGAACTGGCGCATGGCTGGACTCCTTGATCATTCTCCATATTATCTGGATTTTCTGGATTTGCAAGAAAACGGCGCTCACGCGCCGTCCTCCGCGAACCGCCAGACGGGGATGCCTAGCCGACGCGCCTTGTCGGCAAGGTTGTCGGTAATGCCGGAGCCGGGAAAGACGATCAGGCCGTAAGGCACCACGGAGAGAAGCTGGTCGTTGCGGCGGAACGGAGCCGCCTTGGCGTGCCGGTTCCAATCCGGCTTGAAGGCGATCTGGGTGACCTTGCGGTTCTCGGCCCAGCAGGCGGCGATACGCTCAGCGCCGCGCGGGCTGCCGCCGTGGAGCAGAACCATGTCGGGATGCTTCTCGCGAGCCTTGTCGAGCGCGTCCCAGATCCGGTCGTGATCGTTGCAGTCGAGGCCGCCGGCGAAGGCGATCTTGGTGCCGGCCGGGACGAGCACCTCGGTTTCGGCGTGGCGACGGGCGGCGAGGAAGTCTCTGGAGTCGATTACCGCCGCAGTCATCGCCTGGTGGCTGACCTTGGAGCCGGTGCGCGGTCGCCATGCCGATCCAGTCTGCGCCTCGTAGAGGTCGGCCGCCTCATCGCGCATGATTTCGAGCACGTTGCGGCGCTCGATATAGGTGATGCCCTCGGCCGTGAGCCGTTCGAGCTCGACCGACTTCACCTCGGAGCCGTCCTGCTCCTGCTGGCTCGAACGCTGCGCGTCCTCGTTGCGATCGAGGGATCGGGCGACTCGCTCGGCGGCACGGTGGAAGACGTTTGCGAAGGACCAGAGCAGGTCGTCGAGATCGGGTTCGAGCCTCGTGTCACCAAGCATGCCGGCGAAGGTTTCCACGATCCCGGCGAGGCCGGCCCGGATCGCTTCGTCGTCGGGAAGTGGCCGAGGATCAGGTTCGTCCTGATGCGCGCGATGGCCGTACATCTGCAGTTCGAGGATGACGCGGTCGGTCGGCGAGGAGGCGTGGTGGGGCTCGTAGGCGTCGTCGAGGGGAAGCTCGTAGGTCATGGCGTGTCTCCGTCGGTTATGGCCGCGCCCTTCGCGGCCTGACAGCGCATCCCGGCCGCGCCCCGGGCGCGGCCGCACCGAAGGCCGGAGCGCGAGCGAAGGACGGCGCAGCCGTTGCGGCCGTGACCGGGGGGTGGCAGGGGTCGCCTCTCAGGCAGGCCGCGGGCGCGGCTTCTCTTGTGGAGCGCCGCCATGTCTGCAGGCTGTCCGGCGACGCCGCGCCGGCCCGCGTGCCGGCCCGACGCGTTCATCCGAGCGGCAGGAAGAGTCGGGCATCCTCCGGGACGAGCTGGTCGCTGAGCCATGCCGCGAGACGGGCGGGCCCGAGATGACGCAGGTCGTCGTTGAAATCGCCGAGCTGCGGCCGCAACACCAGGGCGAGGATTCCGGCTTCGCCGGCTCGCTGGCTGAGACGCTCGATTCCGTGCCGGCCGGCGGCATCGGCATCGGCTGCGATGTAGAGGCGACGGCAGCCAGGCGGGAAGGTAAGGCCGGCGAGGTGATTGGCCGAAGTGGCGGCGGCAACCGGCAGCGCCGGCATCACCACCTTAAGCGACGCCATCGTCTCGAACCCCTCGCCGGCGGCCATGACCGGGGCGAGCTCACCGGGCTTAAGGCCAAGCCAGATGGCGTTGCCCAGGAGATGACCCAGTGAGCGGCGTGGATCCGCGAGTTGCGCCTTGCCCTGACCCGAGGGATCAAGCCAGGTGCGTTGCAGGCCGGTGATCTTCCCGTCGAAGCTGGTGACAGCGGCAATGAGGGCAGGGAGCGTCTGCGTCTCGCCGGTCACGAAATCCCGGTAGTAGCAGCCGGGATGGAAGCGCAGCGCACGCTCATGCACGGAGAGCAGAATGCCGCGGCCGGCGAGGTATCGTTCGGCCAGCGTGCCGGCGATCGGCTGCGACATGGCGAACAGGCGACGCGCAGCGTCGGGGGAGCCGCGTGCCGCGGCAGGCTGGCGATGCGCGCCAAGGGACTGGGGCGCAGGCTGGGGCGATGGCAGCGGCATGGAGAGGAAGCGACGTGCTTCGTCCGCGATCTCGCGGAAGTCGACCAGACCACAGCTCAGCTCGATGACGTCAAGCAGGTCGCCATGTTCCCCCGACGACTCGTCGACCCACTTTCCGGCTGCCTTGCCGCCCACCGCTTTGAGCCGCACATGCATGGAGCGGCCGCGCGTGTTGCGGACATCGCCGACCATCCAGTAGTTGCCGGAGCGATGGCCGTTGGAGAGATATTCGCGGCACACCGCCTCGGCATGTTCGCCAAGGCGGCGTGCCAGCTCGGAGGCCGAGACGGTCATGATCGTCTCCCCCTCACGCCGCTACCGCGCGGTCGGTGACGCCGACCAGTGTGTGGCGGTCGAGCAGCGCGGCGAGGATGGACGGCCCTTTCTCGCTCGTCGGGATGAACAGTCGGAGCTTCCATGAGATGATTTCGGAGATCAGCCCCAGCGCCTTCAGCCGGGGAACAAAAGCGTCGGTAAAGCCGATCAGCTCGATACGGTGGTCGTTCATGACCCGACTGCGGCGCAGGATCAGGCCATCGGCGAGTTGCAGTCCGATCCTGCCTTCCACGAGCCCGGTCCAGGCATCTTGCGGGGCGAGCGCCGGTACATGATCGATACCCAGATTGCGCAACATGGTCGCCACAAGGGTCGGCGCGATGTGACGCCCGATGATGCGCTCGCCGGCATCGGTCTGGATCCGATAGACCTGACAATCATGATCCGGCAGCCGACGCCAGATCGGCAACAGCAGGCCCGTCACGATGTGAAAGGTGCTGGTGGTGAACTCCGGGACGGCAGTGACCTCTGCCTGCCACAGGTCGCAGAACAGATTCCGGTCGGCGGGCTGCCAGTGGGTCTCGGCAAGGGCGTCGAGCCCGAAGCGCTGTTCGTCCGTCGGCCGCAGCAGGCGCACTCGGTGTTCGATGGTTCCGTCGTCGAGCATCAGGCTCGCAGTGGGCAGCCGGATCGCCGCACGGTTGGAACGGGCGTTCACCAGCAGAACCGCTTGCGGCTCGGCCCAGACGATGGCCAGCGCGTCGACGAGGCTGAGCGGCCGAATTCGGTCCTTGCGCGCGACGGTCAGCACATGCGACTGCGCGCCCGAGACTGGGTGCGCGTAGACGGTGCGGCGATCGGTGACGACGATACTCTCCGCCGTGATCGTCTCCAGGCCTTTGTCATAGGAGCCGGCAGCGATCGCGCCCTCGACCTTCGCCGTCATCAGTTGCTCGAACACCTCGAACAGCAGGTTTTGGGTTTCGATCCGCAACGCCAGCAGGCGATTGAGCCAGGTCGTGATCGGCGGCAGTTCGTCGCGCAGCCCGCCCTCGTCGGTCGTCAGCGACAGCCCGGTCACCGTCTCGAAGGTGGTGAGCGAACAACCTTGGATCCTGCCCTGATGCAGCAGCATGTAAAATTGGCGAAGTGCGGCCCGCGCGTAGAGGCTTTCGAGATTGTCCTCGGCGCGGAACAACCCTGCCCCGCCGGTCTGGCGCTGGCCGCGCGTGATCGCACCTAGCGTGTCGAGCCGTCGTGCGATCGTCGACAGGAAGCGCTTGCCGGCTTTCACGTTCGCGGCCATGGGCCGGAACAGCGGCGGTTGCTTCTGATTTGTGCGGTGGGTCCGCCCGAGACCCTGGATGGCGTTGTCGGCGCGCCAGCCGGCCTCAAGCAGATAGTGCTTGCGCAGCCTCTGGTTCCTGACCCCGAGATCGGCGTGGTACGAGCGGCCCGTGCCGCCGGCGTCGGAAAAAATCAGAACGCTCTTGTCGTCATCCATAAAACTCTGGGTCTCGGCGAGATTGGCCGAGCCAGGGCGGTTTTCCACGGCCAGCCGGTCGATGCCGTCTCGGCCGGTCTTCTTCACGATGCGGCGCGACCGGCCGGTCACCTCGGCGACGGTGTCGGTGCCAAAGTGGTGGATGATCTGGTCGAGCGCGCTGCCGACCGGCGGCAGCGATGCGAGTTTTTCGACCATCTCGTCGCGCCGGCGAACGGCCTCGCGGCATTGAACCGGATTGCCATCTTCGTCGTGGACAGGCCGCGAATAGACGTTCCCCTCCGCGTCCGAATATTCCTCGAACAATTGGGTTGGGAAGGAGTGCATCAAGTACCCGCCGACGTAATATGCCGCGTCCACGTTATGCAGAGCACGGCGGGTCAACTCTTTGATCTGCTTTTTCATTTCCTGATCTCCACTTGGCATAATCATGATGCCTCTGCTCTCAACGGCAGAAGGACACCCTCATGGCTTTCCCCACCAACTCTCGCTCCCGCGGCTGCCCACGCGCCGCCGTTCTCGATGATCGTGCGCTCGTCCAGGGCTATCTAGCGCAGCACCCCAAGCTCGCGGCTGGTGCCCTCAGTGCGGCGCGACATTTCCTGAAGTGGGCAGACGCCCGCGGTATCGCATACAAGGATCTCGATGCGGCCGCGGTTGATCGTTTCGCGCGGCATCGCTGTCGATGCGGGCTCTATAAACCCCGACAGCTTCGGGACCCGGTCTACATGACCGATGTCCGCCGGTTCCTCCGTTATCTGGAGAATGCCGGGATCGTGACCGTTCCGACCGGTGTCGAACGGCTGGACAAATACCTGCCAGAGTTCGCCGTTGGGCTTAGAGCCGTCGGCTACAGCAAGCCGGCCTATGCTGGGCGATTAAGTCAGGCACGGCATTTCGCCGAATGGATCTTGCAGGCGCGTATTCCTGCAAAGGAGATCACTGACGTCACCATTGAACAGTTTGCTATCCACGATTGTCGGTGCGGTATCCGAACCAAGCGGGGCCGACGGGTAATTGGCACGGGAACCAAGGATCGCCGTCGCGGTGCTCGTCGTTTCGTCAATTTCCTGCGTGACCAAGGCGTGATCGATCCCTCTGCGCGACCCGATACTCTCGAGAGCGATCCGCGACTGGACGGTTTAGCCCAATGGCTGCGCCGCGAGCGTGGGGCGACGGAGGAGACGATCCGGCGCTATCGGCAAGAAGCCGGACGTTGGATCGATATTCTCGGCAAGGATCCGGCGCACTACAATGCAGCGACAATCCGCTCGATCGTTCTGGATCAGGGTCCGGAACGATCGCGCTCTTCGATCCGAATGACAGTGACCGTGCTGCGCGCGTTTCTGCGCTTTACCGTCAGCCAAGGGCTTTGCGCCCCATTTCTGTTGCATGCAGTGCCGCCAGCAGTTCGACGGAAGCTATCAACCGTTCCGCGCGTGATCCCGGCGGCAAAGATTGAAGATATCATTGCATCCTCTGGCACGACGACACCGGTTGATATCCGGGATCGCGCCATCCTCCTCCTGCTCGCGCGAATGGCGCTGCGGGCGGGGGATGTGTGGCAGTTGCGCCTTTCCGATATCGACTAGCGGGCCGGTCGATTACGGTTGCATGGCAAAAGTCGTCGCGGGACGATGCTACCATTGCCCCAGGATGCAGGTGATGCACTTCTCGCCTACATCGAGGATGCGCGGCCCGTCGTCTCGACGGACCGGGTATTTCTGCGGACTCAAGCGCCGTTTACTCCGCTGCGGTCTTCGGCCGAGATCGCCGGCATCGTCGCCCGGATCCTGAATCGCGGTGGTTTTTCCCACCTGCCGACAGGATCCCATGTGTTCCGTCATTCACTGGCGTCCGCCTGGCTGCGCAACGGGGCCGACCTTGATCAGATCGGCATCGCCCTCCGGCATGCCTCTCGGGACACGACCGCGATCTACGCGAAGGTGGATATCTCGATGCTGGCAGCCGTTGCCCAGTCCTGGCCGGGAGCAGCGTCATGATGCACCACCACGTAGATCGCTACATCCAGTTGCATCGCGCCCTCGGCAAGAAGTTCGATGCGCAGGAACAGGCACTGAGTCAATTCGCTGTACTCGCCAGCGAAAGAGCCGCCACCATCATAACAGCCGAGTTGATACTGGAATGGGTGCGTGAAGCGGCTACGCCGAACGCCGCCCGTATCCGTTTTGGCCTCGCGCGCGCCTTTGCCGAGTTTCTGCACGGTGAAGACCCACGGCATGAAGTGCCGGCCGCAGGGTTGATGGGGCGCGGCAGACGGCGACGGCCAGCTCCTTACATTCTAATGCCGGATCAGATTACAGACATCATGGCGGAGGCCCTGAAGGTGCCGGGCTTGGCTCCGATCAGCCCGCTTACATATCATCATCTGTTCGGACTGCTTGCCTCGACAGGGCTCCGCATCTCGGAAGCTCTTTCCCTCCGCTGCGATGATCTGACGGATGACGGCCTCATGGTTCGCAGCGGCAAGTTCGGTAAAAGCCGCCTCGTCCCGTTGCACGCTTCAACCCGCACTGCGCTTGAGCAATACATTGCCGTCCGACGTGAGTTTGGTGGCGCAAGCGACGATCTCTTTGTGCTCGGTCACGGTCATGCCCCGACCAAGACCAGAGCCCATGTGGTCTTCGTCCGGATTGTTAGACAGCTCGGGTACCGCAAGCCAACAGGCCCGGGTCCCCGGCTGCACGATCTGCGGCACACCTTCGCAGTGCGGTCTCTGGAAGCCTGTGGGAATGATCCGCAGGCTATTCAGCGACACATGCTTGCACTGAGCACCTATCTCGGCCATGCCGAGGTTGCCAACACCTATTGGTATCTCGAGGCGACACCTGTCCTGTTGCGCACGATCGCTTCAGCAACCGAAGGCGCTTTTGTCGGAGGTGCAGCATGACTCCGCTCGCTCCTGACCTTTCCGCGTTCCTGCAGAACCACCTCCCGAACGAACGTGGTGCAAGCCCGCATACAATCGCCAGCTACGCGCATGCGTTTACGCTCTTGCTGCGTTTCGCCTCCGCTCGTCTCAAACGACAGCCCTCCGACCTCATGATAGGGGATCTCGATGTCGGACTGGTGAGAGCATTTCTGGAGCATGTGGAGGAAGGGCGGGACAATACCGCCCGCTCTCGCAATGCACGGCTCTCGGCGATCAAGGCGTTCTTTCGCTTCGTCGAACATCGGCAACCGGCCTGTCTGGAGCAGGCTATGATGATCCGGGCGCTACCGGTCAAACGAACGGACACCCGGCTCATCGACTATCTGACTCGGGAAGAGATCCGAGCGCTGCTTGCGGCACCCGATATCCGCACGCGCGGCGGCCTGCGTGACCGCGCGATGCTCCATCTCGCCTATGCCGCGGGTTTGCGGGCATCCGAACTGTTGGCGATGCGGATGGAAGACTTCCCCGACAGGTCGCTTTCCAGCGTTCGCGTCCTCGGCAAGGGACGACGAGAACGTATCCTGCCGCTCTGGAAAGAAACTCAGGCCGCATTGCGTGCATGGCTGGCCGTTCGGCCAGATGGTCACGGACCAGAACTGTTCCTGAGCCGGGACGGCAAACGCATGAGCCGCGATGGATTCGCCTACAGGCTCAGCTTGCACGTTGCCAAAGCCGGCAAGACGGTGCCGTCGATTGCCGGCAAAAGCGTCACGCCGCACGTGCTTCGGCATAGCTGTGCCATGCACACGCTCCAGGCAACCGGAGACGTCCGTAAGGTGGCGCTCTGGCTCGGTCATGCCAGCATCCAGACCACCGAGATGTATTTGCGCGCCGACCCCAGCGAGAAGCTTGCGCTTCTTGACGCGCACCATCCCCCGCTGATCAGGGCTGGCCGGTTCCGAGAGCCGTCGGACAAGCTGATGGCCGCTCTCGCGGCCGCAACCAACCCACGGCACCAGTAAATCTGGAACAGCCATCATCGAAAACAGTGCCGGGCGGCCTCCGCCCGGCACCTATGATTATGCCAAGTGGAGATCAGGAAATGAAAAAGCAGATCAAAGAGTTGACCCGCCGTGCTCTGCATAACGTGGACGCGGCATATTGCAGAGCGTTTTTAGCTTGGCGTCGCGACTGAAAGGCGGGTGGCAGGAGCGCACTGCGGTGGATCGCGACGGTTAGCTAAAAACGTGTTGGACTAAGCCGCCGGCACCGGTGGTCCGCTATGGGCGTTCAATGAAGCGCCACCGATGAAAGGAGACCGTGTGTGCCACGCGGCCGGGCGATTGCAGGTGTCGGATGCGCCGAAAGCGGCACGGATATCGGTTCCGGCATGTGAGATCGGCGCCGCGCCCTGCCTGGGAGAGGTTGCCGGTGATGACGGCGCACACTTTTGCGGGACCGGCTCAGTTTGGCTTCCGAGCGGGCCGGCGCTATGCTGATGACAAGGAAGGCGACGCCCCTGCTTCATGATGTGTCCTGGTATGGCGGGCGTCCGGTGACGCCGTCGAATGTTTCGATGATGATCATCTGCCCGCGATGGCACCCGGGCATTGCCTGAGGGAATGCCCGGTGAGGGCCTCGTAGCGGTCGCGATAGTCCTTTGCGGATCGGCTGTCCGACGGCTCGGGAACCGGCATGCCGAGCAGGTCACGGCAGCGGACGAGCTTTTGCGCGCGATAGCGATTGCCGAGGAAGCCGTAGTAGCGGATGCGATGAAAGCCCTCGGGCAGGACGTGTAGCAGGAAGCGGCGAATGAACTCGTCAGACGCGACGGTCATGACCTTCTGCCGACTGCCGTGCCGATAGTCCTTCCAGCGGAAGGCGACTTTGCCGTCCTCGATGGCGACGAGGCGATTGTTGGAAATGGCGACGCGGTGGGTATAGCGGCCGACGTAGTCGAGGACCTGTTCGGATCCGGCGAATGGCGGCTTGGCATAGATGACCCACTCGGCCTTTCGTAGCGGCGCCAGATAGCCCCGGAAGGCATCGCGCTCGCTCAACGCCTGCAAGTCAGAGAAGAACTTCAACAGGCCGGCGTCGAAGGCTTTCTCCAGGTGCTCCAGAAACAATCGTCGAAACAGGCGTGAGAGCACGCGGACCGGCAGGAAAAAGCCGGGCTTGCATGCGACCCATCGATCGCCGTCGGCAGAAAGGCCGCCGCCTGGGACGACGCAATGCAGATGCGGATGATGGAGCAGGTTTGGCCCCAGGTGTGCAACACGGCGAAGAAGCCGATCTCGGCGCCCAGGTGCTTGGGATCGGCGGCGATGATGCGCAGGGTCTCGGCGGTGGCGCGGAAGAGCAGGCCGTAGACGAGTGCCTTGTTCTGATAGGCAATGGCGGCAATGGGCTCCGGCAGCGTGAAGACGACGTGAAAGTATTGGGTGTCGAGAAGCTCGGCGCGACGATCCTCCAGCCATTGTGCGCGGGCCAGCGATTGGCAGCGAGGGCAATGCCTGTCGCGGCAGCTGTTGAACGCGATGCGCCGGTGGCCGCATTGATCGCATGCTTCGACGTGCCCACCGAGTGCGGCGGTCCGGCACAATTCGATCGCCGTCATGACGCGGCGCTGGGCCGTCGACAGCGACGCATCATGCTGTGCGCGATAGGCTTCGCCGTAGCAGCGGAAGATATCCGCCACTTCCGGCCCCGAGCGGGCCATTGCCGCCGCTCAGAAATATTGCGGCGTGGCGGGCGGCGGCACGGTGGGCGCCGGACGCGGCAAGAGCTCGAAGGGACTCGATGTGGCGCAGACTTTGTTGGTGGCGATCCGCAGGTAATGGGCGGTGGTCGCAAGGCTCCTGTGACCGAGCAGCAGTTGAATGGTGCGCACGTCGGCACCGGCCTCCAGCAGATGGACGGCGAAGGCGTGTCTCAAACTGTGTGGCGTGACCGGTTTGGACAATCCGGAGAGGTCCTGCGCTTTCGCGCAGGCTTGTCCCACCGCACTCCTGGTGATCGGCTGGTCGGCACGATCGCCGGGGAAGAGCCATTCCTTCGGTCGCCGCATCTTCCAGTAATCGCGCAGAATCTCCAGCAGCTTGGGCGACAGCATCACATAGCGGTCCTTCTGACCTTTGCCCTGCTCGATGCGGATGACCATTCTCTGGCTGTCGATGTTCGTGGGCTTCAGCTGCACCGCTTCCGAAATACGCAAGCCGGCCGCGTAGCACGTGGTCAGGATGGCGTGATGTTTTACACTGAGGACGCAACCGAGGAACCGCTGAACTTCCTCTGGACTGAGGACGATCGGCAGCTTCTGCGGCTTCTTGGGTAGCGGCAGGACCTCTTCAGGCGCCCAGTCCCGATCGAGCGTCACAGTGTAGAGAAAGCGCAGCGCCGCAATGGCGGTGTGGATCGAGCCGGGCGACAGCTTCTTCTCGTTGACCAGATAGACCTGATAGGTCCGAATATCTTCTCGCCCGAGCAAGTCCGGCGACTTACCGAAGTGGCGAGCGAACAGCGACACCTGTTGCAGATACGACAGCTGGGTGTTGAGCGCGAAGTTGCGCACCTGCATGTCCTCGCTCATGCGCTGGCGAAGTTGGGTCATGACAAACTCCTCCTTTGTCTGATGGAATGGGCTGCAAGCAGCCACTCCATGCTGACAAAGCGAGAGCTTCTTGTGGACTCATGACCAGCGCGACAGACGACGCGATCAACACCACGCCGGCGGCCCACACCTTCCTTGCCGCTCCGCGATCGCGGAGCGGGTTAGTCCTATATGTCTTATCCCGAACTCGGGATAACACATACTCGCGCGGCGTGACGTCGACATGCAGGTCCGACCATTCCTCGGTCGGGATTTCGGCAAGGCGTCGTTCCATCAGCGCCTCGCCGGTCGAGACGATCTGCACGACCGCCGAATGACCTTGGACCCGGTCCTTTTCGATCGCGCCGATCAGGGTCGGCGTCATCATCGAGGTGATGAGATGGCTGAAGAAGCGTTGCTTGGTGCTCTCGAAGGCCGAGCGCGCCGCCGATTTTGCGTCGCGGTTCAGCGTGCCGGCCTCGCTGGTGATGTTGGTCGCCTCGAGTGCGGCGGTCAGGTTGTTGTGAATGACCTGGAACGCATCGGCATAGGCATTGTAGATGCGGATCTGTTCCTCGGTCAGCGCATGCTCGAGCAGGTCGTATTCGACACCGTCATAGGAGAGCGAACGCGCCGCATAGAGGCCGAGCGATTTGAGATCGCGGGCGAGCACTTCCATTGCTGCGACACCGCCATCCTCTATTGCGGCGACGAACTCGGCGCGGTTGGCGAAGGGAAAATCCTCGCTGCCCCAGATGCCGAGACGCTGCGCATAGGCGAGGTTCTCGACCGCGGTCGCGCCAGTGGCCGAGACATAGACGACGCGGGCGTCAGGCAGTGCATGCTGGAGTCGCAGGCCTGCCCTTCCTTGCTGCGACGGGGCGACGTCGCCGCGCTCGCTTTTGCCCCCAGCGGCGTTGGCCATGGCGTGAGCCTCGTCGAAGACGATGACGCCATCGAACGAATTGTTCCCCGCCGACGGGTTTGCACCAATCCTCGTCGGGCTTTCGGCCCTCCCCGCCGACTTTTCTGCGTTCCCGGTCGGGTCTTCGGCCCTCCCCGCCTCTTGGCCCACCCAGTCGAGGATCTGGGCAATCCGGGATTTCTTGCCTTCCCGTTCCTGCGAGCGGAGCGTCGCGTAGGTTGTGAACAGGATGCCCTCGGCAAGGCGGATCGGCGTGCCCTGCCGATAGCGCGACAGCGGCTGGACGAGAAGTCTTTCCTGACCAAGTGCCGCCCAATCGCGCTGGGCATCTTCCAGTAGCTTGTCCGACTTGGAAATCCAGATCGCGCGGCGTCGCCCCTGCAGCCAGTTGTCGAGGATGATGCCGGCGACCTGCCGTCCCTTGCCGCAGCCGGTTCCGTCACCCAAAAACCATCCACGGCGGAAGCGGACAGCGTTCGCAGCCCCTTCTGGTGCGGCCGAGACGACATCGCAGGTCTCGTCAACCGTCCAGGTGCCGGCGAGATGGCCGCAATGGGCTTCGCCGGCATAGACGACGCTTTCGAGCTGGGCGTCCGACAGCAGGCCTTCGTCGATGATCGCATCAGGAAGAAGCGGCCGATAGGAAGGTTTTGGTGGCGCGACGGCGGCCATGGCGGCCGACTGCACGAGCGGCGTCGGATGCGGCTTGGCGCGGGGAATGTCGATCGACTGGAGCGCGTAGGGTTCGTAGATCGTGTCGGTGAGCCGGCCGCCCTCTTCCGGCGTCCAGTCGCGTAGCTCATAGGCGAGGGGACCGCCGGCGTGCTGTTTGCCTTGACCTGGCGGGCGGGGTTCGCCCGCGCATTCGTACGGACCGATTGGATGGCCTTCGGAGCAGAAGTTGAGACTGTTAGGGGTGCGGCTCTTGTCCCCGATCGGGCGCCCATGTGCATGGCGGCATTGCACAGGATGCCGCTGGACAACGCGCCGATTGAATCCGGAAAGCCGCCCAGTGTCCGGGGCGGGAGATCCGTGATCCAGGAGAGCAACGTTTCGACATCCTTGGCCTTGCCGGGTGACCGGACGAAGCTTTTCGGGTCGGCGGCCGGTACCTTGTCGATAACTGTCAGACGGGTCTCGGCGGTAGTGCCATGGCGGGCGTAGACCCGGCCGTCGATCGCCGCGGTGAAGATGACGGTGCCCTGCTGCTGCAGCCGTTCGAAGCCGGGCCGCCATTTGGGGTTTTCGGGAGACAGCCCGGTGCCGGTGATGGCGACCAGGCGCCCGCCGGCGCGCAGGCGTGCGAATGCGGAAGAGAGATGCCGCCATGCGGCATCGGCGACATGGCCGTCGATATAAGCGCCGACGCTGAAGGGTGGATTCATCAGCACGACAGACGGCTTCATAGCCGCGTCGAGATGATCGTCGATATGGGCGGCGTCGTGCCGCGAGACGTAGAACCGTGGAAACAGCAAGCCGAGGAGATCGGCCCGCGTCGCGGCAAGCTCGTTAAGCGCGATCGAGGCGCGCGTCATCTCGGCGTGGATGGCGAGCAGACCGGTGCCGGCGGAGGGTTCGAGAACGAGGTCGCAAGATGCGATCGCCGCGGCGTGCGCCGTGACGAAAGCCAGCGGCAAGGGCGTGGAGAGCTGCTGCATGGCCTGGCTCTCGTCGGAGCGCCGCGTGTGGGTGGGAAGAATTTTCGCGATGCGCTTCATCATCGCCAGCATTGCCTGAGGCGTGCTCGACCGCGACAGGATCGCCGGACCGAACCGGCGCAGAAACAGTACCTGCGCGACTTCGAGCGCCTCATAAGCGTCCTTCCAGACCCAGAACCCTTGCGCATCGCTGCCGTCAAAACTGGCCGTCATGGCAATGCGCAGTGCGGCGGTGGTGATAGGCTTGCCCTGTTCGAGAAACGGCAGAAGCCGCATTGCCGCCTGATAGATCGCCTGGGCGGTGTCGATGGCGTCTTGTGCCGGTGCGGCGAGGGAAGCAGCCGTGCGGGCAATGGTCGAGGTGGTCGAAACGATGTTCATGGAGATGTCCTTCGCGAGAGGGGGAGTGGCGCCCGGGCCGGCACTCTCTCCGCGCCAGCCGGGCCCCAATCTTCACGGCTCCCCTCTCCCTCTGGCGCTGATGCAACAAACGGGTTGCGCTCCGCGCAAAGCCAGACTTGAATGCCCGGACAGGGATGCGGCGGCGACCTGGAGCTGTGGAGGGGATGCGACGGTTCAAAATTGGCAGTGCGGTCTATGAGGAGGGAGCGCCCGACCTGCAGTCGGCGCTGGCGAACGCCTATGCCCGCAGCGAGCGCCCGCTGTGCCTGTGCAGCGAGCCGGGCTGCCAGATGTACATCGCCCGCATCGGTGACCTTCATCTGATCAAGCGCATGCCGCTGAGCGGCGGCGGGCATGATCCGTCCTGCGATTCATATGAATCGCCTTACGAACTGTCCGGCCTGGGCGCCTTGATGGGGAGCGCGGTACAACTCGATCCGCAAAGCGGGATGGCGGCCCTCAAGTTAGACTTCAGCCTGTCGAAGACGGGGAGCCGGGCGCCGTCCGTGCCTGCCGAGCAAAGTTCCGCCAGCGTAACGGCCGATCCTAGGCGGATGTCGCTGCGTGGCCTGCTTCATTATCTCTGGCACGAGGCTGAATTGACTGTCTGGACATCGAGGTGGGCTGGCAAGCGACATTGGTGGAATGTCCGCTGGCATCTGCTCGAGGCTGCCGGGCAAATGACAGTGAGGGGAGGACCGCTCGCGGATATCCTGTTCGTGCCCGAGCCATTTCGCGCCGAGAACAAGCAAGCGATCGAGCAGCGTCGCAACGCGGTTCTTACACCTGCGCTCCCGCCGAAATCCGGCCCCCGAAAATTGCTCGTCCTGGTCGGCGAGGTGAAAGAGATTGTTCCTGCTCGTTCCGGTCAGAAACTTGTCATCAGGCACCTGCCCGGCTTTCCCTTCATCATCGACGATGCATTGCACCGCCGTTTGCAGGCACGTTTCGACAGAGAGTTGTCGCTGTGGGCAGCGGATTCGAACTCACATCTGATGGTGATCGCGACCTTCGGACTGAACCTGGCCGGCCTCGCCATTGTCGAGGAGATTGCCTTGATGGTGGTCTCCGAGAACTGGATTCCTTACGAGACGGTCCCAGAGAAAAGGCTCGTCGATGGGCTCGCCCGCCTTCGCGAGAAGAGCGTGAAGGGATTGCGCTTTGACCTGCAACCCGACCAGCCGATCGCCAATGCGTTGCTTCAGAACAGGGACGAGCCGATAGCGCTCTTTGTCGTTCCGGAGGGAGCGGGCGAGAACTACGAAGCGTCGCTCGATGAAATGATCGCCGCGCGACCGGAGATCGGCTCCTGGGTGTGGCGGGTCGGCGAAGGCGACATGCCGCCGCTGCCGCTCTGAGCGTCGGCGGAATTTCCAACGTGGCTCAGTATGTCTTACGCAAGGCCCAGCTTCTTCTTGAGCTCGGCATTTTCCTTGCGCAGACGGTCGGCAAGCAGGTTCTTGAGGCGCTTGTTTTCTTCTTCGAGCGCGACAAGATCACGGAGATCGCCGCTGTCCGAAGCGGGCGCCACAGCCCTCTTCCAATAATAGTAGGTCTGCTCCGATATGCCGGCCTGGCCGACCGCAATCTTGCTGGTCGCGCCGGCAGCGATCGATTTCTCGATCTGGGCAAGCTTCTGGGTGCGTTCATTCTCGGAATATGTCTTGCGGGCGGTCTTAGCTACCACGGGAGGTTCCGAGGCCTGGGGCGCAGGTTTCGCTCCGTTCTTGCGGACCGGCTTTACGAGCTCTGCCTTCGCTTTCTTTGCTCGCGGAACTTTCTTCTTGGATTCAGGCACTTCCACTTTGGCTGGCGCTACTGTCGTCTGAACAGTCTGAGCGTCCTGAAAATCGGCCATCATATACTCCGCTTGTGGTGTTTCCCCTTCTTCAGCATCAAGGGGTCTTATACTGAAGTCAGTGACCTGGCAATTTGGGAGCGGAGCAGTATGAGCCGGTTGCGTCATCTCAGTGGCAATTTTGGACAGGTCAAGATCGCCCCAGATCGAATGGCTTGGCTTTTGCAGGCCGCGCTTCTGTTTCATTTCCACGATGAATGGCCGGATCTGGCGCTTCATAGTCTGTTCCTTGATATGAGCATGACTTGCAAGCCAAGTCGCAGTTCGTGTTAGCGAGTACCCGACGTATCATATCGCTTTCGCCGTGCTTTATCGGAGAAGCCCCGCAACGAGCAAGCGGTGTGTCATGGGCCTAGGGCAATCGGCTCAATCAACGGGGGCAAACATGCCTACCGAGAGAGAGCTGCCTCATACACGCGATGCTCAGGCGTCTAGCCGGCGGAGTGCGATGACTGTGCACAATCCGGCTGGAGCGATTGCAATCCTTGTATTCTTGGGAACTAATCTTCTCATGGCGGCGGATGAGCTGGACGCGCTTGTTTTCGGGATGGCGGTCGACAGCGTTCGTGCGCTTTCTGTTCCTTTCGCGGAAAAAGTCGCGGAAGTCGCCCACAGAAGCCAGGGCGTGCTGCTTTTCAATTTGCGCATCGATGGCGACATGGAACTTCAGCGCGTCGCCGCTATCCGGTATCCAAGCAATCAGACAGGCGTTCTGGTGCTTGATAAGCAAGGCTTGTTGACCAGCCATTGCATGGTCAATGGTACTTTCTCCAGCTTTATCGCTCCGTTGGAGGACTGGAACACGCTGCCGCTCGCAACGCAGGCCAGGACGAGTATCGCCGGCCCGGCCAGCCTGTTCATCGGCGCTTTACGCAATGCCGGGTACTTCCCGCGTGGCAGGCACTGAAGTTTTGCCGAAGGCCGGATGCTTGTATCCTCGTTGCAGTTGGCCATACGGTCTCGCATGTCTCCGTGATGGAGACGCTTTGCCGCCGAAGCGCGGTTCTTACAGACGCCCATCGTCGCCTTCCTTCGTCAGCTCCGACGCAATCGCATTTTGGACAGGAACTCGTCGATCTCGAGATCCGACAGATCATCAAGCAGCTTGAAGGCAGCATCATGCCTTCCGGCGTTAACGAGAATCGTGCGTTTGCCTTGATGTTCGGCCCACCCGGTCTCGGGGTCTGCGTTGCGGGCGGTCCCCCTGAGTTCGACAGGGATTATGTTCCAGATCGCCTCGAGCTTTTCCGCGCGGGTCATGCTGTCGCTCGCGCCGGTCTCGTGGGCGATGATGGCGGCGCGCATCTTGTCTGGCGACTGCCGATCCGTGAGATCGCAGAAGCCATGAAACCAGCGCTCGCGGCCCCTGATCCGGATCGCGAAGAATACGCTGGTGACGTTGCCGGCCTTATACTCAGACATTCCGAACATGCCGGTGCGCATGAAGAGCGGCGGCAGCAGATCGAGCATGAAGTGATATTCTGACGCGTTGATCTCGAACCACTCGGCCGAATAGGGAGTGCCGGAAAGCGGATCGATGCCGGGAGTGTCTTTGTGACGGCTGAACAGTTGGAACATCTGCTCGCGGGTGGCGACGCCGTCGAGCACCTTCCTGAAGGGTCGATGTGCGGTCATAAGGTTCTCCTGAAGGCAGGTCGGCCACGCGCGGCATCACCGCGCATTGGCAACTGCTTGGTGTGTTGTGGCTGGCGACGGGCCGAGCCTGCGGCCGGCGCGTGCATCGGCGATGATGGGGTTTGCAGGGGTTCAGGCGGCGCATCGTTCGGAGGAACGCGAAGCGTCTCGACCAACCCCGGTTATGGCACGGACGGCGGCGGCGAGCGCCGGGATATCGTCAAGCATGCCGAGTGCAACGAAGTGGTTGGCCCCGCCGGTATAGTCCTTACGGCCTTTGCAGGTGCGGATCAGGATACCGTGACCTGAGGACGAACCGAAATGGCCGACCTGGATGTAGGCGTGGTCATGGTGCAGGGTAATTTCACCGCAAACGGCGATGCCCGCCCTGTTGGAGCGCAGGTCGAAGCTTCCCTGCGGCAGCGCAAGTTCCGCGGCGAGTTTCTTCAGCCGTGAACGGGCTGTGGTGTGGAAACGTTTCTTCTGCTGCTCGTCGTAGGAGCAGCTTCTGTTCCAGTCGAACATGTCGATCTCCATGAAACGCAAGCGCCCGGGGTCGCGATGGCGATCCCGGGCTCGAGAGTGAGTTGGAACTGAAATGAGGTCCGGCGGGAGTGCCGGGCCCGGTGCGAGCGTGAGGCCGGTTATTCGGCGGCCTGGAGGTGGTCCGTTTCGTCGCCGTCGATGGTCACCGGCTCATCGGAGGACGGATCCGCATCGTCGGCGAGGAAGGCCGGCAGCTCGGCGGCATCGCCGTCGAGAGCCGCCTCGTCCGACATCTCGCCGGGGGCCGCGTCACCAGCATCGGCAGACACTTCATCGACCTCAACGCGCAGCGGCTCTGGCAGCCAGTTCGAGCCTTCGAGAAGACGGGCAGCTTCACGGGCCATGATGTCCTTCTTCATGTGGTCGATCAGCTGCGCGGAGTCTGCGCCACGCGCTTCACGGACAGCCTGTAGAATCCGCGCCTTGGTGAGCCTCCCGAGGAACTCGACCGTGGGCGTCCAGCCGGCGTCGACCATGTCGAACTGGAGCGAGCGGCCAAGCACGTCTACATGCTCGAGCGCCTTCGCTCGCCTGTTCCAGGGTTCGACCACCGCATTGAGGGTCAGCGAGACGCAGTGCGCGAAAAGCGCCTTGCGGCTTGCTTCATCGAGGCCGAGAAGGAAGTCCCACAGGCCTTCCGCCTCATCGGGCAAATCGCGGTCCCAGGCTTCGTGCCGCTCGGCGATCTCCTTGGCCCAGGAGGTCTCGGCAAGACCGTCAACCTGGCTGAAGCTGCCGCTCTTCATGCTGATCTCTAGGCACGTGTTCGGCGCGAAGCGATAGAAGACCTGCAGGACGAAGGCATGGAGTGCGGCGATGATGGCGATATTGACGTCGCCGGCGAGCGCGTTGCGTAGCGCCAGCGTGCGCTGCGCCGTCAGGTCGAAGACGAGCCGATCAGGGAGGGGCTTGAGGCCATCGTCCTCGCCGTCGTCGCCAGAGGCGTCGTTCACCGGCTGGCCGTTGACGACAACGCCATCGCCGTCGTCGTCGCCATTGGATCGGGTTTGGCCCTCGGTGCTCCCTTCCTCGCCCTCATCGACGTCGCTGGTTTCGGGCCGCGGCTCGTCCTCGGACCGAACGAAACCGGCGTCGACCTGGAGCTTACCGTTCGCGGCAAGCGTAACGAACACCCCGGCAATGGTCTTCTGGGCGGGATCGTAGCTTTGAGGACGATCATCGATCGCATCGAGCTCGGCACCCAGCTGGTCGAGCTTCGCCTCGATTGCTTCGTCGGTCTCCTCTGCCTTGGCATAGTCCGCATCCAGCTTGTCGTATTCGGCCTTCAGCGCGTCGTAGCGTTCGATCTCCTCGGCGCTGAGTTCCTGCGCCTCGGCGTAGATGCGCCGCATTCCGGAGGTGTGGCCATAGGGAAAGCTGATCGCCGCCTCCACCCATTTCCAGCCTTCAGCGCGGATCGCCTCGGCATCCACCTTCAGCCTGTCGAAGACAAGCTGCTCGAGGGGTGCGGCATCCTGGAACCAGCCGCCGGAATCCTGCTCGAACAGGTCGCGAAGGATGACCCCTCCAGCCGCTTCATAGGCTTGGGCGCCGACATAGACGGCCCGGCGATCGTCGGCGCGAACGGTGGTCTCGGTCAGCAGGCGCCTGATGTAATAGGGTTCCTGAGTGTGCGCGCTGGAAATCCGCTCCCAGACCTGTTCCTGGCGCGCGTGATCGTCCGAGATCGAAAACGCCATGATCTGTTCGAGCCGGATTTCGTCCTTCTCGTAGAGGTCGAGCAGCTTCGGCGACACCGATGCCAGCCGCAGGCGCTGCTTCACTGTCGCCGGCGATACGAAGAAGCGGGCACCGATCTCGTCCGGATCGAGGCCCTGGTCGCTGAGTGTCTTGAAGGCCCGAAACTGGTCGAGCGGGTGCAGGTCGGCGCGCCGCAGGTTTTCGGCAAGCGAATCCTCCTCGGCCGAGGTTTCCTGCCCGCGGTTGACGATGCAGGGGATTGGCTCATCCTTGGCCAGGCGCTTTTGCTTGATGAGGATGCCGAGCGCCAGGTAACGGCGGCCGCCGGCGGGCACCTCGTACGTGCCGGACTCCTCGCCCTCGCCGTCGAGCACGGGACGGACGTTCAGGCTCTGGATCAGCTTTCGCCGTCCGATGTCTTCGGCCAGCTGCTCGATCGACACGCCGTCCTTGATGCGCCGAACATTCTTCTGCGACAGCATCAGCTTGTCATAGGGAATGTTCTCCGCGGCGTTCATCGCGATCTTCTGAATGGCGTTCTTTGCCATGGTCAGGTTCTCCATGACGGGCGGCCCGGGGCCTCTCCCCGAACCTCCAAGCCCGTCAGAACCCTCCCCTCCCCCCTCTGCCTCCAGGCCTCACGCCGACCCGTCCCCGGCTCGCGGATCTCGACGCGACCGAACCGCCGGAGGGGCCTCCAGCATGTTGGAGTCACAAGATTCTCCCACGAAAAAAGCGCCGTCCTCTTGCTTAGGAGGACCGCGCTGGGATTGATGGGGACGGCCCGGACGCGACGCCGGCAACGAAAGTTTTCGCTGCCGGCCTCCGCAGGATCAGGCGGCGAAATCGAGAAGCTTCTTGGCCTTGCCCTCCATTTCCAGGCGGACATCCTGATGCGGCTTGTCGCGCGCGATCCGCGTGATGCCCTGCACGAAATCGAAAATAGATTCTGGCGGTCTGCCTTCCTCCATGAGAACAGTATCGATGATCTTCGTGGTCTCGGACTTGGAGAAGCCGCGCTTGCGCAGGAAGCTCTGGCGATCGTCGTCGTCTCTGGCTACGATCCGTTGCCGCGCCGTCTTGATGCCGTTGACGAAAGGCATGGGCGAGGAATCGGCAAACTGGATCAGGGCCGGCTCGGCTTCAAGGGCGAACCGGGAGGCCGCGTATCTCGAATGGCGGATGGTGATTTCCTCGAAATCTTCTACGCCCCACAGATTGCGATTCTGACAAACCGCGCGCAGATAGAAGCTGGCGATTCCGAGGGTGCGGGCTCCGACTTCGGAATTCCAGCAGTAGAAGCCGCGGAAATAGAGATCCGGTTCCCCACTCGGCAGCCGCCCGGCTTCGATCGGGTTCAGATCGTCGACGAGGAACACGAAGATATCGCGATCAGACGCGTAGAGCGTCGTGGTGTCGCTGGAGATGTCGACGTGCGGATTGTAGATTCCCGTTTGCCAGTCGAGCACGCCGGGCACTTTCCAGCGCGTGTCGCCGGTACCGTTGCCGGCGATCTTTTGCACGGAGTCCACCAGCTCTGAGTCAAATATTCTGCCGTTATCCAGACTCTGCGTACCTGTCTCACAGGCGTCAGAGTTGGCGGCTATCGTCGACATCCAAAGACGCAGATCGTCGAGTGATGCGGGTGCGAAGTTTTTGCCGGGGCGGACTCGAGCCCGCCCCGGCAAAAACTTCGGTGCCCTCTGGAGGTCCATTGCCGCAGTTGTTCTTCACCGATCTTCCGCCCTGCGCCGGTCCGTGACGGTCGAGGGCGTGACACAGGAGCTAGCCCCTGACGAGATAACTGCCGCGGATAGCATCGGCCTCGTCGAAGGCATGCCGTTTATTCTCGGAAGAGACGGAACCTACGATCATCACCTCAACCGCTTCCTCCGATCGTGCCCGACCATGGGTGTGCGTTCGTTGAACAGTCTGCGTGCCTATGCGCGGGATATCGTAGTCTGGATGCGCTTCCTCGAAGAGCGCCGGGGCGGCAAATCTCTCTGGTCGGCCGACCGCGATGACATCGCCGCATTCCACCAAGCCCGGCGTCTGTCCGAGCCTCCGTTCCGCATATCCGCTTCTTCCTGGAACCGGATGATCGCGGCGCTCGACAAGCTTTATCATTGGGCTGCCGAAGAGAAGGTCATTGCCGCCGCTCCGTTCACCTATCGGCAGCTCTGGTCGCGCGCGTCAACGTCGGGTGCGGTCATGGCCGTGGCAGTGAACTGCGCCAAGGAGAGCGGAGCTCGCAATGGCGACATGCGCTTCCTCGACCTGCCGCGCTATCTGGTGTTCCGCGATGTCGGGCTACGCGGCAGGCTTCCCGATGGGCGGGAAGACCCAACATGGCGAGGCCGCAACGGAGCGCGTAATGCGCTGTTCGCGGAACTGCTGATCACGACCGGCTTGCGGCTGCAGGAAGCATCGAGCCTGCTGCTGAGCGAACTGCCGGAAGTGGACACGCGACCTGATTCCACGGCCCGATCTCTCGCCTCCCGACTGGCCGCCGCGACCGCGAAGGGTTCGCGCGGCCGGGACTTCCTCATGCCGATCCGACTGATTGGGCAATTGCAGGACTACGCCCGGATCGAGCGGGAGAACGCTCTCGGGCGCGCGCGGCGGAGCGGTCGCATCCGCCGGACGCACAGCCCGATTCCAGTGGCCGGATACGAGCATCGGGCTCTTCGCCTGAACGATGGCGACCGCGCGGTGAGGGTAAGCGTCGATCAGTTGACGCCTGCGGAGCGGCGGCGCCTCGTCGATGCCGCGAAGGGTGTGCCGCTGGCGCTCTGGCTGACGGAAGACGGAGAGCCAATGCCGATGGCATCATGGGAAGCCGTGTTCGGACGCGCCAGTGAGAGATGCCGTCGCTTCGGCTTCGCGGACATGCACGTGACCCCTCACACGCTTCGCCACAGCTTTGCCGTCCATATGCTGACGCTGCTTCTGCGCGAGCAGGTTGGCTGGGTTGTCAGCGAGCGATCACGACATCTCGGCTCCGCCTATCGCCGGATGATCGGCGATCCACTGCTGAAGCTCCAGAGATTGATGGGGCACAGCAGGATCGAAAGCACCTATATCTATCTTGATCATCTTGCGGACAGCCAGGAGATCGTCGACGCGGCGGTGGGCAATCTTGGCCTGGATGTTGCCGCCGTGGAGCCGGCGCCATGAGCCGGGGAAGACGGGCAAGGTTCCCGCCCGGATCGGCTCCCCCGAATGAGAACGCCGCCGCAGCCGTCATCGTGGCCGATCCGCGCCGCTTCTCCGTGCGTATCGATGCGGGCAGCGAGTTCATTGTCGATCTAAGTTCCTGGTCGCACCCATCCTTCGTTGCCGAGATCGCCCCGCTGCTGCGGGAACGTATCCGCCAGATGGGGCCAACGCCGATAGGACGTACGGTACAACGCACGGTCCTCAATCTCCGCCGGTTCTGGTCGTTCCTGGATGCCTGGGAGATTGCCCTCCGCGAACTGGGCGACATCACTGTCGAGCTGATCAACGATTATGAAGCGTGGCTTGAGCAGAATGCCGGGAACCGGCTGTCCCAGCGACACCTCCTGGCTGCGCTGATCAGCGTGCTCCGCATCGCGGTTGAGGATCGCCGCGGCGTGCTGACGCCGGACGTCGTATCTCGCCTGCGCTATCTCGGTCATGGCGATAGTGGCGGCAGCCGGCCCCGCGACGCCTACAGCAGCCGGATCGCCGAAGCGCTGCGTGCCGCAGCACGGGCTCAGATCACTGACGCCCGCCAGCGCATCGCGCTCGGTGACGATGTCCCGCCGCCTCCACCGGAGGTCGCCGCATGTACACGCCTGCGCGCGCGCCACGATGCCATCATCGTCGAGATCATGCGATCCGGACAGATTGTGACGCGAAACCCCGCCTTCAGGCGCTTCATCAATCTCGCGGCTTACCGAAAGGTCGATCACAGGATCGAGGCGCCACACCGGGGGTTCCACCTCACGGCGATCGACCTTGCGGCATTCCTGGCGCTGCTGTCGCTGGAGACCGGGATGGAGATGGAATGTCTGATTCACCTGAAGGCGGACTGCCTGCGCAATCCCACCAGAGGCTATGTCGAGATCGAGTATTACAAGCGCCGGGCACGCGGCTCGGAGTGGAAGCGCCTTCGGGTGCGGGATGGATCGAGCGCTACGCCCGGTGGGCTGGTCAGAATGGCGATCGCGTTCACCGATCGTGCCCGACGACACACCGGGTCGGATCGCTTGTGGGTCCTCTGGACCATCGACGGCTTGCGTCCAGCCAATGAAGAAGGCGGACAAGGCATCGCCACCTTCGTCGAGCGCTACCAACTGGTCGATGACGACGGTGTGCCGCTGCGACTGAGATTGTCGCGGTTGCGGAAGACCCAGAAGGCCGAGTGGTATCGACGCACGAACGGCCAGCTCGAGCAGTTCGCCGTCGGCCATTCGATCGGTGTCGCGGCCCGCCACTATGCGGACATACCGGCCCTGCGCCATGTTCACGAGCAGACTCTGGCCGACGCGTTCCACGATGCCCTCGACGCTGCGCTGAAGCCGCGGATCGCTATGAGCGAGCGGAAAGAACTTGTCGCGGAGCGGCAAGACCCACGTCCGGCAACGGACGAGCAGGATGTGTGGCTCGCTCGATGCGGCAGCTTTTACGAAAGCCCGTTCGCGGAAGCGGGCAAACCCTGCCCGACCCCGTTCTGGGGGTGCCTTGAATGCGAGAATGCCGTGATCACCGAACGCAAGCTCCCGGCGCTCATTGCATTCCAGTCCTTCATGGCCGAACAGCGCGCCACCCTCAACGCCGACGAGTGGTCGATCAAGTTCGGCCGCCCCTGGCATCGTATCACGAACCAGATCCTGCCGGCCTTTGCGCCGCCGATCGTGGAAGCAGCACGGACACGCAGCGCTGCAGAAGGGTCGACGCTCCTCTATCTGCCGGTGGAGGCGACGGCACGATGACGGCATCGAACCTTGCCCCTGCGACAGCCTCTTCGGCCATACGCAGCCAGAACGACATCGTGCTCTGCTCGATGAAGCTCAAGGAAGGGACCGACCCGCAGACGCTCTCGCGCTTCGGCGACGACGTGTGGAATCTCGATCCGGCAATCTTCCATGTGACCGCGCGCAATGCGTTCCGGACGATCGACTTCACCGACATTGCCTGTCCGGCGGAACGGCTGACCGCCAAGGAATACATCTACGCCTGGCTCAACGAACGCCTTCCGGATCGCTCTGGGCGGCTGCGGCCGTTGAGCGCGCGCGCAGCACTTGCCACCCTGCGTCAGTTCATGGCGTTCGTGCGGGAACGGGAGGGCCGCTTCGATTCCGCCCTTATCGATCAGGACCTGCTCGACGCTTATCTCGCTCTCCAGAAGAACCGTTCCGTATTGCCGAGCCGGGTTGGCGCCTGCCTTAGACCTGCCGTGCAACTGCACCGGCTCGCTCGCTTCCTGACCCTTGGGGGTTTGCGCTTCGTTCCCTGGAACGGGACGCCAGCCTTCAAGGTGGCGGGCTGCGGCGGGCGAGCATATGAGAACGTGACGCCCCGCATTCCCGAGCCGGTGATCGGTGCGCTGCTGCGATGGTCGCTGCGCTATGTCGAGCTGTTCTCGACCGACATCATCGCGGCACGCGCCGAACTTGACGGGCTCGAAGCGGATTATAGGGCGACGATACGGCAAGCCAGGAAGCGCCCGATGGAAGCCCGTGTGGCTGACTGGGTGCACCGGCGGCGACAAGAACGAAGAGGCGTCCCAGTATGGAACGAGCCCGAGCGCATGGGTGGCATCTGCGGTGCTATCGCGCTCGACCAGCGGCTGGACGGCCATGTTCTGAACATCCGACTGATCGCATTACAAAGCGGGGTAAGCCCCACGAACCTTACGGGCAACAAAGCCGCCTACGCCATGCTTCTCGACGCCGTGAAGGAACTCGGCGTCGAGCAAGGCGGGATGGACACGCCGATCGCCATCGATCCCGTTAGCGGCCAACCATGGCGGCCTCGCTTCGACGCCTTTGCGCTTGCGCACGAGGAGCGGCAACTTCAAACCGCTGCCTACATCCTGTGCGCCTATCTGACTGGCATGCGCGACAGTGAAGTCCAAGCTATGCGGCCCAGCTGCCTTCAGCGCAAGCGCAGTGTCGACGGGATGATCGAAAGGCTGACGATCCGCAGCATCGTTTACAAGGGCCGGCAAGAGCGCGGCGAGCCGGAGGAATGGGTAACGATCGAGCCCGTCGGCCGTGCTGTGGAGATCGCCGAACGCCTGGCGGCAAGGCATAGGCCACGGCGCAAGGACGACGGTATCTGGATCGTTCTGCATCGCGCCGTTGCGCTTGATCGCGGCGTGCCGCATGTGGTCAAGCGGATCAATCGGTATCGCGAGCATCTGGACCAGCGCTTCGGCGCGCCGGAAGAACCGGCAATTCCGCTCGTGGAAGGACGAAGCTGGATCTTCAACACCCGGCAGTTCCGCCGAACCGTGGCCTGGTACATCGCAAACCGCCCGTTCGGTGTGGTCGCCGGCAAGATCCAATACAAGCATGCCTCGGTAGCGATGTTCGACGGCTATGCCGGTTCGTCGGCGTCCGGCTTCCGCCAGGAGGTTGAGCAAGAACACCACCTGGGACAGCTCGACGACATCGTTGTGCATTACGAAGCGGCGCAGCGCGGCGAGCGATTGGCTGGTCCGGGTGCTTCCCGCATTGCGCACGAGATCGATCGTGTCAGACAGGAGATCGGCTCCCTGCCTGGCGTTATCGCAGATGGAAAACGTGTGAAGGCGATGCTCGCTCACCTCGCGCGCACGCTGCACGTCGGCTACCTGAACGACTGCTTCTTCGAGCCGGCGACAGCGCTTTGCCTTGGCCGGTCGACAGGCTCGGCAAGCCAGCCCATCCTGTCGAACTGCGCCCCTGACCGCTGCCCGAACTCCTGTATCGCACGTCGTCACCTGCCGGCGTGGCAAGCTGCGATCGCACATGCCGATGCCATGCTGGAAGAGAAGCGATTGTCGAACGTGCAGCGAGCCACGATCAGGCAGGACCGTGATCGAATGCGCAAGCTGATCGCGCCGCTTCTGGAGGAACGGTCGTGAAGCCGGTTAGCACGTCGACCGAGCAAGCGCTTCGCCAAGCGCTCACCCGGCTTGTCTCGGGGGATGCGATCCGGACGGATGGCCGACTGACGGTCGCCAATCTGGCACGGGAGGCCGGTGTCAGCCGGGCGACCGCAAACCGCGCTCCGGCAATACTGGCGGAACTGCGAGAGGGCGAGGTTGCAAGACCATCCCGATTGAAGGAGCCCCGCTCCCCGCAGATGGACGCGGAGCGGGTCCAGCGTGAGCTGGAGAACGTGATCGCCCAGCATGTTCAGGTCCGCGCCTTGTTACAACGCGCCAGCGAGAACAGGAGAAGCAGGCTGGCCCGCATCCGTCTTGTCAGGGATGGCGGATGAAGCCTGATGCTCTTCAGGGCGTTCCGGCTGCTGCGCGTGCATCCAGTCGGCGGCCTGCTGCGCCTTGCTGGCGGCAATGAAGATGGCGCGAGGATCGCCCCTCAGCACTTCGATCCACGAGGCAATATACGCTGCATGATCGGACCGCGGATGGTGGGCGATGCCCAGATCGGCAAGGACAAGCCCGCTGACAATCTCGACGCAGCATTCCTCGGCGGCATAAGCGGCCGAGCCGAACCGGCCCGAGAGATCGCGGTCAAGCCGGTGCTTCATCCCTGAGGCGTGGCCATTCTCATGCAGCCACACCCCATAGAACGACGCGGCGTCGCGGAAAGAAGCGAAGTCCGGCATGAATACCGTGTCCGATGACGGGAGATAGTAAGCCTCCGTACCGCCGAACACGGTCTTGATCCCGAGGTTGCCGATGAAAGCCTCCGCATGCGCCAGACGCTCGCTCTCCGGCAGGACGTCCGTCGGCGGCTGCTCATACCCATCCACCTGCGCGACGTTGAACACCGAGAATGCCCGGGCAAACATCCGTCGGTGGCCACCATCATCACTGTCATCGTCGTCAGCCGACTCGGAGGAAGCGATCTGCTTCCACAGCACGACGGTGGTCGAGCGTTCACCCTTGCGCACCTGCGCGCCGGCGTCCTGCCATTGCCGGTAGGTTCCCCACAGGCCGTCGCCGTAGCCAACGGCCATGGCTGCGACCCAGAGCGCCACCGTGTTGATGCCACGGTAGCGCTTGCCGGAAGCGATATTGGTCGGGCGGGCACTACTCGTTCCGTTGTGGAACCACGGCGCACGCCACTCGCCTGCACCTTGCTGTATTGCCGCTATGATCTCGGCGGTGATGCGCGTGTAAACATCGGCACGCGCTCCGGACTGCATCTTGGAAGACATCGTGATAGCTCCTTCGGAGCGACGCGAGCGCACGGGTCGCCACCGCTTGCGGGTGGCGTCAGGCTCGGCGTCGATGGAAAGGGATCAGTGAAAAGCCGGTGAGACAGCTTGACTGTTTAGATAATGCACATAATCAGGGCCTGTTACCGCTCGCAGCTCTAGGCGTCCGTTCTCGATTTCCAGCGTCTTCACCTGCTCGGCACGGAGACCATGCTGAAGGTTGATCGCCGCGAGGGGAGCTGGAAGCTGACGCAGATAGGTGGCCGGCGCGCCAACCAGGCTGGCGAGTTGGCCAAAACTCCAATGCGTGGGGGCAACTGGGGCAGGCGCATCGGGTAGCATTAGCCTCAGGCGCTCCGGATCGTCGCGGCTGGCCTCGACGCGGATCAGCTCACTTTCGACGATGCGGGTCTTGCTGCGCTCCGACCGGCTCTTCACCGAATTCCGAAGGTCGGTGAGCGACAGGTATCGCTCGTCCGCCGGCCGGTTGAACCATTCTGACGACACGCGGCCGATGCGCTGGCCGCGGCTGACGTCGACCTTGTAACCGGCGCGCTCGTTGTGCTTGGGCGTTTGAATTTCCATCTGGGTCATGGGTGTCGCTCCTCGGCGGGCGCCGGAAGACTCTCTCCCGGACCTTTACCCGCCACCGCAACCCGCCCGCCCTCTTTCTCTCCCGGCACCCGCGCCCCTAGAAGCGTCGCCATCGCCGCAGGGCCGCTTCAAGGCTTGTGCAACCAGGAAGGAATGCTCGACCTTCAGGAAAGCCCGAGCCTGGGACCAAGCGCGGCTTCACCTTCCGGACGCGACAGAATTCCGCTGTGCCTTCTTGCGCAACAAGACCGAGGCCCCACCGGATTCAGGTAGCGGCCTGCTGAAATTGGACAGGCAACTTCTCTCGAGATCGGGCGACTGCAGTTTCTCTTCGGTCCCTAGCCAATACCTGTATGAACTGACCCAACGTCATGATACGCGAAGACCGTGTCATGGTCGGAATTGAAAGTGTAATTGCATGTCGAGCAGGTTCGTCCGGCCCGTGGTGGTGCAAGTTGGCCGGCAGGACCGTGAGCGCGTCATATTCGATGTGAACGACGCAGCCACAATCCTGCTGCGGAGTTTCCCTCATCAGACGAAGAAGCGAAAACTGGCTATGGATGCATGTCTTCAGGTTCTGCGCGGTGAAGCTCAGACGCCGGTTGCGAGACGGGCCTTCGTTGCAGCGGCGCTGGAAGCGAACATCCTACGCAGCGACTGAGGTCCAAATTGATAGTAGCCTCAATGGCTTCGAAAGTGACTGTGAAAAGTTGAGCTTCACGCCAGCACAGCGATACCGGGATTTGTTCAGCCGGCAACAGAGCATCGAGTCCTGCCATCGCGGGAAACAACCCGACGTTCATCTGCTTAACGCGACATCGGTCAGGAAGACCACAAGTAACTCGATCGGAGATGGGATATGCGAGATTTGCCGGGCGACATCGATGCTGACGTTGTGATTGAAGTCAGTCGGCTTCTCGATGATGCCGAGGATCTCGCACCTTTGCCGGTGCACGAACTGGTCAAGCGGATTCGTACGACACTGCAGACCCGCCTTTCCGATCTAGCAATCGAAAAACTGGTCGTCGAGATGGCGTCTAAACGTGGATTGCCCATGGTCTTCGACAAGCCCGCATGACCGGAGAGAATGGCAGGCCGAGAAAACGGCCATGTACAAGTCTTCGCCTGCCGGGCTGGCGAAGATCAGCCGTTGGCTTGACAGATCTGACCATGGTTCTCAGTTCACCGGTGAACTGGCAACGCGATATTGGACGATCTTGGTAGCGGGATGGCCCAATCAGTGGCCGGACGTCGTCGCCCCAGTTTACCAGTTTCTCGCGCGCAAGAAAAAGGCCGGACCAAGGGTCCGGCCAGGTATGAAGGTCAAAACCTCCAGAGGGGAACGCGCCGAACGAATGGGAGGAAACATCCGACGCAGTGCGCATGTAGGTCAGCTAGGTGACACTTCAACGACATGCCGGTTGATCAATTTGGTGCGCCGAAGCTTGCGTGCCTGATGCACTTGCCGAAATCACATGGCTGGTTCAGCCAGCCTTGCTCAGGTTGCCGGCCGACAATTTGCCGGTCCGCCGATCTTGTTCTATCCTATAGTTCATCTTCTGGCCGTCAACGAGCGTCGACACGCCAGCGCGCTCGACAGCAGAATATGGACAAAAACATCCTGTCCACCACCGTCGGGCCGAATGAAGCCAAAGCTCTTGGTCGCGTTGAACCACTTTACCGTTCCAGTCGCCATACGCGTCTGAAGATCGGCCGGGCCTTTGTTGACCGAATGGCGACCCTCGCCGGCGACGCAGCCATCGTCAAGGCAATCGTCAGCCTGGGTCTGGGCTTTGGCCTCAAACTCGTCGCCGAGGGAATAGAGAGCAGGCCGCGACGCTTCGTCGTCTCGGCTGCCACGAAGGCCAGGGTTACCTGTTCGGCCGGGCCATGCCCTTCAACGAACTCCTACAGGCGGTTGAGAAAATCCCTGAAGCTGGTCCCCTTGATGCCGTGACCTTACATAGTCTGCGCCATAGCTTCGCGGGCGTTGCGGAGCAGCTCGGGGCAACGATTCCAACAATTGCAGCGATGCTAGGACATCGGCTCAGCGGGGTCACCGGCGGTTATATCCTAAAACGCGTGGATGGCTCGCTGATCGATATGGCGAACCATGTGGGCGACCATATCGCGGCGCTGATGCGTGGCGAGGCACCGTCCGCACAAGTGATACGGTTTCGTCCCAGAGGCAGGAGTGCGAGCTTGACGGCGGAATCGAGCATGCCAACAGGGGTGGCTACTAGATCGTGCGAGGACGGCAGTTCTCCATTGAATGACGCCAGATTTGACGCTATATTGCGTCATAATGCGAGGCGCAAGAGGACGTAGCTGATGGGCCTGGTTCAATATTCCGACAATGGGTTTTTCGCGCCACGCAAGATCGCGGAGGCCCTCCACACGACCAGCGAGGAAGTTGCGAGGACCGCAGGCCTCGGCAAGGACGCCGTCCAGCGCAAGGACCGCGTTCGGTCGGACAAAACTCAGCGCCGGCTGCGCGAAATGGTGGAGATCGTCAATAAGGTCGAGCCGCGCCTCGGCTCTTCGCTCATGGCCTATGCATGGTATCGGTCCGAACCGTTGCCCGGCTTCTCCGGGCAGACGGCCATGCAGTTGGTCCGTGGCGGTCGAGCTGACGAGGTGCTCGACTATATCGACGCCGTGGATGCCGGCATCCACGCCTGACCCGGCGGATGCAGTATCGAGGCAAGCTTTATCGGGCGCTAAACCCCATTTACGCGCGCGCGCCGCTTTCGGGTCGCGGTGCTGAGCTTTACGGCGGACGATTCAACCCGAAGGGCATCCCCGCGCTCTATACATCCCTTTCCGTGATCACTGCGCTGCGGGAAGCCAACCAGGTCGGGAATTTGCAGCCGACTACACTGGTCTCCTATGACGCTGAGATCAGGCAGGTCTTTGACAGCCAGGACGAGCAGGCGCTTTTGGCCGAGCGGATAGATGCCACTACACTTGCTGATAACTCCTGGCGCGACCAGATGAAGGCTACGGGTGAGACAGTGACGCAGGCATTTGCCCGAAGATTGATCGCCCTCGGCCATCACGGATTGCTCGTCAGGAGCTTTGCGCCAGGCGCGACCGCGGACGATGTCAATCTCGTGCTCTGGACGTGGGGCGATGCCTTGCCCTCGCGCCTGAGTCTCATTGACGATGAGGGGCGGCTGTCTCGGTGAAGCGAAGCTACACTGCAGTATCGCGCCGCTGGCCGCTCTCGTCGCTACACGATCGGCCTACACGGAGTTTGGACTCCTGAGGAAGCCAGGCGCGAGGCGAAAGTCCTGCTCGGTCAGGTCGCAAGAGGCGGCAACCCCGCCGAGGAGCGCAAGCTCGATCGTGAGGCGATCACGGTCAAGGAACTCTGCACCCGCTACCTCGAAGATCTCAAGAATGGGCTGGTGCTCGGGAAAAGGGGACGGCCAAAGAAGCCCACGACAATCTCCACCGATGTCGGGCGCGTCGAGCGCCACATCGTTCCGCTTCTCGGCAGCCGACGGGTCCGGGATTTGGCCAGTCCGACATCACCCAGGCCATGAAAGACATCATGGCGGGCAAGACACGCGCGAACGTCAAGACGAACAAGCTGCGCGGGCGCGCAATCGTGCGTGGTGGAGCCGGCACGGCAGCCCGAACGATAGGTCTCTTCGGCGGCATTCTCACCTATGCGGTCGAACTCGGCATCATCGAGCAGAACCCCGTGCATGGCGTACGCAAGCCAAAGGACAGGATAAACGCCCGCCGTCTCAACGAGCAGGAGTATCGCACGCTGGGCGATATTTTGCGGAAGGCGGTCGCGGACGGCCAGTACGCGACCACCGCAGAAATGATCCGGGTGATCGCCCTGACGGGCTGCCGGCGCAGCGAGGTCATCGATCTGCGTTGCGGCGAAGTCGACGTTGAGGGCAGTTGCCTGCGCCTAACCGACAGCAAGGAAGGAGCGTCAGTGCGCCCGATCGGTCTGCCGGTCCTGGAATACCTCGAGGGTCGCCGCGACGAGGAACAGGGTGCTGGAGACTATGTCTTTCCCGGCTGGGAGCATGACACGGCATTCGGAAGCTTCCCCAGGCACTGGGCGAAGCTACTCGAGAAGACCGACCTGGCCGGCATCACACCCCATGTCCTGCGGCACAGCTTCGCTAGCATCGCCAATGACCTTGGGTTTACCGAGGCGACGATCGCCGCCTTGGTCGGTCATTCACGAGGAACGGTGACCAGCCGGTACATCCACACCGTCGACACCGCGCTCATTATGGCGGCTGACAGCATCGCCGGCTACATTCAGGGCCTGCTCGACGGCGTCGCCTTCAGTCACACCTCCTATGCGCTCGATCGGGCTTCCAGGAAGTCAGCGCTTGCGCATTTCCTGGGACAGACAAGTCCTGCGGCGCCCGAAACCAGCGGCGCTGCCGCCTGACCAAGGGCGACTTACCGTTCTGGCCAAAGGTAGCCAAGAACTCGAGCCGTCGAGTTGCAGCAACTGGACGACGTCTGGCCGCGACGCGCGGGTGCCGCCACAAGTCTTTCCGAGCGTCCGTTTCTGGCGCGTTTGGATATCACCCAACGGTTGTTTTCGGCCCGATCCGGTCGTTCTCACTGCGTCTGTTGAACGGCAGCTTTGCGCCCCTTTGCCAGGCGCTCGCCTTTGGCGCGTCTTGCAGTGGATTCACTCGATGCGTTTCCGTTCGGTTTATATCGCCATTAAGAGGGGCTCCGCGGTGCGATACCGGATGCGGGGATTCTCGCGCTAGCTGACGCCTGGTGCCCGACGAGTTGCGCGGCGCCCACCAAACTTGGGGTGGACGCCAACCAACGATGAGATTTTGGTTTGTTGGAAGACTGCTCGGAACCGGTGTTCGTTCGTTCCGTTACTCCTAACGACGTTGGCGTCGACGAGATGGGATATGGTATGGACGACAAGCTGTTTATCGAGCCTGTAACCATACGTCTAACCGCCAACGGCAAGCTGCAGCGGATACGGTCCGCCAACGATGCCCCTTGCAAGCGTCGATTGGCTCGGAGAGCGAACCGCTGTCCATCGGGACAGCTTCGAAACCGCCGAAAAGGTCTTGGAAGGATACCGTTCAACAGAAGATGCGAAAATTCGTTTTTTGGAGGCCGCGCGCGAAAGCTGGGATTCTTTTCGACGACAGCCATACCCAAACGCCAGATCCCAAGCGCATCTATTTCGAAAGCAGCGTTAGCATTCGTCCTCACGGCAGCGCCTCGGTGAGGGAAGTAAAATCGGTGAACGGCGCCAGCGAGGTTCTGGTGGATTGGCCTCATTCGAAACGCGGACCTTACTATCAATCGGCCAGTGAGACGATAGAGGGGAGCGATTGAAGGGAAGGCCACCCCTGATCAGGCGCGTGATGCGTTTGTGGCCTTGGCAGAATACGCCGGAATTCTGGTCGATAAGTCCGCCTGACGATGGATGTGCCGGTTCGAAATGTCAGCAAAAACTTCTGGGTCCGCCGAAAGCAAATCGCTGATTGACAGGGAGGCCGAGCGCCACGCTGCTCGTTCTTCCAAGGATCAGCCAACGACTGTAGGTGAGTACGGGCAAGAGCGAGGCAGGGAGGCGGAATGGCCATCCGAGATTCCTGCCCTAGGATGGAGGGACATCGCTTGGCGTGTGTGGGAGGAATTCAACAAGGACCGCATCATGCTGGTCGCAGCAGGCGCCACCTTTTACCTGCTACTCGCACTATTTCCGGCCCTGGCGGCCTTCATGTCACTATACGGGTTTGTGGCCGATCCGGTGACCGTGGCCGATCACGTTTCCTTCCTCGCCGGCCTGCTTCCTTCGGGCGGCCTCGATCTCATTCGTCAGCAGTTGCAGGCGCTGGCACATCAGAACACCAGCGCGCTTGGGGTGGGATTTTTCGCCGGCCTGGCTATTGCGCTATGGAGCGCAAACAGCGGTATCAAGGCGTTGTTCGACGCCATGAACATCGCCTACGAGGAAACTGAAAAACGCAGCTTTATACGACTAAACTTCATGTCGATCGCATTCACCATTGGTGCTTTGATGATCGGCATCGTTTTGCTTCTGGCCGTCGCCGTCGTCCCGGTCATCTTGTCGTATTTATATCTCGACAAATGGGCAGAAGTGCTCGTCGCGGTGGGGCGGTGGCCAATCCTCATGCTGGCCATACTCACCGGAATATCGTTGATTTACCGGTTCGGCCCAAGCCGGGAAAAAGCTAAGTGGCGCTGGCTGAGCTGGGGTGCCATGATGGCGACGTTGGTCTGGTTAGCCGCATCTTGGCTGTTCTCATTCTATCTCCAGCATTTCGCCAACTACAATGTGACCTACGGATCGTTGGGCGCCGTGGTCGGTTTAATGATGTGGACCTGGATTTCGGTGATTATCCTCATTGTCGGGGCCGCGATCGACGCCGAAATGGAACATCAGACCGCACGCGATTCAACCACCGGGCCGCCATTGCCAATGGGTCAGAGAGGGGCGGTTGTTGCTGATACGCTTGGCAAGGTCGCTGAGTGACACCAAATCTCGATCGCCCCACCAAGCGTCGTTTCCATCGGACCACGCAACCGCCAGCTTTGCCATTGTCTTCAGCTATGTGTTCAACGCTCGTGTTAGCAAGGCGCTGTGGTTCTTCGCTGCCGCCCTGCTCCTTGTGATTTCCCGTGTCTATGTCGGGACCCATTATATCGGCGACATCCTGGGTGGGTATCGCGACCGCGCTTATTGCCGCCGGGCTGGTCCGGATAGTTTATCGGGAGGACACTCGAATCGATCGATGGGTGACCGGAATTCTGTAAATGAGTGTCAGCGAAATTCGCAATGTCATGGCAAAGGCCGCGGCTCAAAGTTGAGAGAACCCAAAATGTCGCACGAATCCTTTTCACGGAACCTGTTTAATCGCACCAGCATGCTTGGCCGTATCTTTGCGCTACTGATCCCGTCGCTCGTGACGCCGGTGTCCACCAGTGCTGCTCTCGAAACGACATCGGCGGGACTCGCAGATGCAACAGTGCTGATCATACGTCATGCCGAAAAACCTGATAGCGGGACGGGACTATCTCCTGCGGGGGACGCACGCGCACAGGCCTATGTGGGATATTTTCAGCATCTCATGCTCAATGGTGTCGCGTTTCGACCCGACACGCTGATAGCGACCGCCGATTCCCCAAACAGTGCGCGCGAGCGTCTGACACTGACGCCCTTAAGCCAGGCTCTTGGAGTTCCCATCGATCTGAGATTCAGCAACAAGGACTTTGCAGGCCTTGTTCATGTGTTGACGAGCGAAACCCACGGAAAGTCCGTGCTTATTGCCTGGCATCACGGCACATTGCCGCAGATCATAGAAGCGTTGGGTGGAGACCCTCACGCGCTGTTGCCCGACGGTTACTGGCCTGACAACGTTTTCGACACTGTCGTTGTGCTTCGCTACGACCATGACGGGAAATTCATTCCTGGCTCCGAGCAGCTCATTCACGAAGATTTCGCAAATCCCCCGGGGCGGATCAGCGGCGCAAACTCCCAATGAACACCGCCGCCGTCAAAAGCACCCGCCGCAGTGTATCCCATTCCGTAGACCGTCCCGGCAACAAATCTGAAATCCTCGAAAACCCCCGCCGCTGTTCGCACCAGAAGGCACACCAGGTCGTGTCCCGGATAGGGGTGCCACTCGACCGGCGAATGGTACACAGCTTCGAAGGCAATGATCGAGCCCAGATTGAGCCCAGATCGCCAAAGTCACCGCTTGCGAGCAGAAACGACACTTTTGATTTCGAAACCATTTGCTTGCCATGGGAAGACGCAGGCGCCTTGATGCTGGAGCCATGACGAACACTTTTTTCACCATAGGCCACTCGACAAGGACGATCGACGAATTTGCTGACCTTCTTCAGCTATCAAACATCAAACTCGTTGTCGATGTGAGAGCGATGCCGCGATCGCACCAATCCCCAGTTCAACGGGCAGGGCTTGCCGGCAACATTGGCGCCGCGGCAGATCGGTTATGAGCATATAGCCGAGCTAGGCGGCCTTCGAGGAAAGACGCGTAGCGGGGAGCCTTCCCCCAACACATATTGGTAGCTTCCGCAACTATGCTGACTACGCTTTGACAGCGCCCTTCCAGCTTGGCTTTGCCCGCCTCCGGGAGCTAGGCGCCCAGCAGGTGTGCGCGATCATGTGCGCCGAAACGGTCTGGTGGCGGTGCCGCTGGCGGATCATCGCAGACTATCTCCTCGCAGCAGGCGAGCGTGTAGTGCACATTCTCGGACCGTCGCATGTCGACGAGGCGCATTTGACACCCGGCGCCGTCGTTCGCGACGATGGAACGGTCCTATACCCCGCCGAATTCGTTGCGGAACGTTGACGACGGCCACTCTTAGGCGCAGCGGAGGAGGACTGCTACGATGCCGGCCCCCCGTCATCGTGCTTTGCCGAGGCTGCTGCCAAATGCGGGATGCCAGAAGTCGCAGGGCCAGAGCAGCCGCCCGCCAGTTCAGGTCTCTCCAGCTGCACCAAGCGCCTGGTCGACGATGATCTGCGCCTCGGCCAGGATGGCGCGCAGATGGGCCTGTCCGCGAAAACTCTCCCCATAGACCTTGTAGATATCTTCGGTGCCCGACGGCCGCGCGGCAAACCAGCCGTTTTCGGTAATCACCTTCACGCCACCGATTTCCGCATTGTTGCCCGGCGCGCGGCTGAGCACTGATCGGATCGGTTCTCCAGCCAAAGTCTTCGACGTGATCTCATGCGGTGAAAGCTTCGACAGTTTCTCTTTTTGTGCTGGGGTTGCGGTTGCCTGGAGCCGGTCGGCGACCGGTTCGCCCAACTCCTTCGTCAGGTCGCGATAAACCTCGCCGGGATCGCGACCCATCCTTGCCGTGATCTCCGCCGACAGCAACGCCGGAACGATGCCATCCTTGTCGGTCGTCCAGACGGCGCCATTGCGGCGCATGAACGTCGCTCCAGCGCTTTCCTCGCCGCAAAAACCCAATGAGCCATCCTGAAGCCCCTTGGCGAACCATTTGAAACCGACCGGCACTTCATACAGTCTGCGCTTTAGCCTGGCGCTGACGCGATCGATCATCTGGCTGCTCACCACCGTTTTTCCAACGGCGGCGTCCCTGCGCCATTCAGGGCGATTGTGAAACAGGTAGTCAATCGCCACCGACAAGTAATGATTGGGCGGCAGCAGCCCGGCGTTGCGCGTGACGATGCCGTGCCGATCGTGATCGGTGTCGCATGCGAAAGCGATGTCGAATTGGTCCTTCAGGCTGATCAGGCCTTGCATGGCGTAGGATGAAGACGGGTCCATGCGAATCTGACCATCCCAATCGACCGTCATGAAACGAAAGGTGGGATCGACCTGCCGATTGACGATGGTCAGGTCGAGCTTGTAGCGGTCGCCAATGGCGGGCCAGTAGTGGACTCCCGCGCCGCCGAGCGGGTCGACGCCCATGCGGATATGCGCTCCGCGAATGGCATCCATGTCGATGACATTGCCGAGATCGTTCACGTAAGTGTTTAGGAAGTCGTGGGCATGGACTGTCGGCGCATGGAGGGCTTTCTCGAACGGCATCCGCCGCACGCCTTTCAGGCCGTTGCCAAGCAGATCATTGGCCTGTTTTTCGATCCAGCCGGTGACGTCGGTGTCCGCCGGCCCGCCATTGGGCGGGTTGTACTTGAAGCCTCCGTCGCCGGGTGGGTTGTGCGACGGCGTGATGACGATGCCATCGGCGAGTCCAGTCTTGCGGCCGTTGTTGTAGTTGAGGATTGCGAGGGAGACGGCCGGGGTGGGCGTATACTCGCCACCGGCCGCCATCATCACCTCCGCTCCGTTCTCGGCAAGCACCTCAAGAGCGCTCGCAAAGGCTGGTTCCGACAGCGCATGGGTATCGATGCCGACGAATATGGGGCCGTCGATGCCCTGTCGCTTGCGGTACAGGCAAATGGCTTGGCTGATTGCCAGGACATGTGCTTCGTTGAATGTTCTTTCGAATGCCGACCCGCGATGTCCGGACGTCCCAAATGCCACCCGTTGCAAGGGGATGGAAGGGTCCGGCGCCTGGCTGTAATAGGCCGTGACGAGCTTGGCGACATTGACCAGCATGTCGGGCGGGGCTGGCTTTCCGGCCAATGGGCTGATTTTCATGATCGTGCTGATTGCCTCACTTGATCAAGGCCGGGTTGGCTTGCGAGTTGAATGCCGGGCCGCGATTTCCGCCTTGGCTGCCGCAACGACGTGTTCCGGCTCGAAACCGAAGTGTTCTGCGACAACTTTCGATGGCGCTGACAAGCCGAAACTGTGCAGAGCGAGGACAGCACCGTCGAAACCCGTATAACGCTCCCATCCGAAACCAGATGCTTCTTCTACCGCTACCCGCGTCGTTATAGCGGACGGCAGGACCGTCTCGCGATACTCCTTTGGTTGGCTTTCGAACAATTCCCATGACGGCATGCTGACGACGCGTGCGTTGATGCCCTCGGCTTTTAGCTGTTCATAGGCCGACACCCAGAGCGCGACTTCGCTGCCGGTCGCCAGCAGCACGACATCGGGTTTGCGGTCGGGAGCATCGGCTAGTACATAGGCGCCCTGCGCCACGCCGCCTGCGTTTGCATAGGTCGAGCGATCGAGCGTCGGCACCGCCTGTCGCGTCAGCACAGGCAGACAGGCCTGTCCTTGAGATGCATGATGACCTTCCACGCCTCCACGACTTCGTTCGCGTCTGCCGGACTGAGCACGACCATGGCGGGCATGGCGCGGAACGAGGCAAGCTGTTCGATTGGCTGATGGGTTGGCCCGA